>NZ_CABFKI010000005.1 GCF_901764995.1 Actinobacillus porcinus | reverse complement strand
GCATCGGTAGGGTCGTTAGATTGGATAATATCAAGGTTCTCAAATTCAGTCTGAGAGATGATAAGCTCAGGCGTTACCACACGCTGAGTGAGAAACTCAAATAATCCCTGCGGTGCAGTATAGTTAAGATGATAATAAGAAGATAAAGTAGGCTGCGAATCCGTATCGATCATTAAAGTCCGAATACCATGATCTGCACAAAATGCGCCAATATTTGCAACGTTAGTTGACTTTGTTACGCCACCTTTAGTGGACATGCCAGTAACAATAAAAGAATGGTCTTGATGGGTCATAATTAATATCCTATTCGTTAAGAATGAATATCAAACATCTTATTACCTATCAAAAATCACACAGAATAGAAGATTTGAAATGGTGCCCGAGGCCAGACTTGAACTGGCACGCCCCGAAAGGCGAGGGATTTTAAATCCCTTGCGTCTACCGATTCCGCCACTCGGGCACAACGCATTTTTTATTTAAGATTGGAGCGGGAAACGAGGCTCGAACTCGCGACCCCGACCTTGGCAAGGTCGTGCTCTACCAACTGAGCTATTCCCGCATTGTTTTCAACTTTTTGCTTTTGCTTCATGTCGTCAACGAGTGCGCATTTTACGGATTTAAATCCCGCTGTCAAATAGAAATTTAAAAAAAATATTCATTTGCCTAAAAATGGTGCAATTAGTTCAATTTAACGTCAAATTTAGTACATAAAATTCTTTAATTACAATATTCTGAAATTCGCGTATAATGCGCGTACTCTCAAAGTGCGGTAAAAAATGTCTGTTTTTGACCGCACCTTATTGATTAAATAGGAACATAAAATGACATTATCAACAAAACAAAAACAATATTTAAAAGGCTTGGCGCATCACTTAAATCCCGTTGTGATGTTAGGGGGCAATGGATTAACTGAAGGCGTATTAGCTGAAATTGATAACGCGCTGTCTCATCATGAACTTATCAAAGTAAAAGTAGCTGGTGCAGATCGTGAGACAAAACAATTGATTATTGATGCGATTATTCGTGAAACACAGGCAGAAGCGGTACAAACCATTGGACATGTAGTTGTGTTATACCGCGAAAGCGAAGAAAAGAAAATCACGCTTCCGCGTAAATAATACAGTCTTAAAAACTCACACTTTTCTGTGAGTTTTTATATTTATTGAGCGGATATTATGCAACAAAACGATCAAACTCACACATTAGAAGATATTATTTCAATCTTTAATGCCTGTTTTGCCGATGAATTTAACACACGCTTAATCAAAGGCGGTGATGAACCCATTTATATTCCGGCCAACCACAAATCAGAAGGCTATGAGGTTTTGCCCTACAATGCCATTTATTTTGCCCGCGGTTTTTATAGTAGTGCCTTGCACGAAATTGCCCATTGGCTGGTTGCGGGAGAAGAACGCCGTAAGTTAGAAGATTTTGGTTATTGGTATGAACCCGATGGTCGCTCAGCTGAACGCCAACGGGATTTTGAAAAAGTGGAAGTGAAACCGCAAGCTATAGAATGGGTGTTAGCAACCGCAGCAGGTTTTCGCTATTTTGCCAGTGCAGATAATCTAAATGGTCAGCCTGGTGATTCAACGCCCTTTAAACAAGCCGTGTATGCACAAGTAAAAGAATATGCTGAACGTGGTTATTTACCTAAACGGGCAGAAAAATTACGCAAAGCCTTAGCAGAATTTTATGGTACAGAAAATACCATTAATTTAGCGCAATTTGATATCACAAAAATTTAATTAAGAGGGACACATGAAAAAAACAACATTAGCCATTGCAATTATTGCCGGACTAGGGATCCTTTGGACCGGTGGCGCTTACTATACGGGGCAAAAAGCAGAAACTGAACTGCAAGCGTTATTTGAGAAAGACAACCAAGAAATTCGAAAAGTATTGGCAACAAGCGGCATTCCCTTACAAATTGCCAATACCAATTTGAAATTTGAGCGCGGTATCTTTAGCTCTGATATTTCTTATGATTTGGAAATTACCGCAGAAAATGGTGAAAAAACCGTATTACCGTTTTCAGGCATATTCTACCATGGCCCATTGCCTTTAAATTTAGTGAAAAAATTCAATTTTGTGCCAGCCATGTTTTCTGCTGACGCTGCATTATTGAAAAATGCACAAACAGAAAAATGGTTTGCCAATAACAGCCATCCATTTACCACAGAATTAACGTTCGGTTACGACAAAAATTTTAAAGGGAAATTTATCTCAAAATTAAATGGGGTAATACATGAAAAAGCTAAATTAACCCTAGATATGCAAGCGGTCTCTGAAGGTAATTATAAACAGGCAGGAAAAATCAAATTAAATATCAAAGACTTTAACATTCAAAATACCGAGCTAAATGATACGGATGTATTAACCCTAAATGACGCAAAAGTAGAAATTAATGGCGAAAAACCGGCAGGCAATCTCAAATATTTAGCAAATAGTTCTATTGTATTTAATGCTGAAAAAATTGCGCTTAATGCAATTGATGCTGAAGGTGAAAAAATTAGCTTCAATACTCAAAATGCAGAGTTTAAATATCAATTAGCCGTAAAAGATCAATTTGTTGATTATGCGTTAGCTTATAAACTCGATAAGATTAATGTTAATGGTATTGATATTGGCAAATTACAAAGTGATACGGAAGCCAATCATATTGACGCCAATGCGGCAGAAAAATCACTGGATAATTATTTAAATTACCATGGTGAAGTGCCACCGTCAGTTTCGCAAGAAATCGGTTTAGCGGTAATTTCTAATGAACCGCAGTTAAAAGAAAAAGGCTTTAAATTTGAACGTGAAAGCGGTCAATTTACTGCAGATTTAGATATTCATCTCGCTAAATTAGATCTCGCAAAACTTAATCAAAATGCCAATTTATTAGGTTTATTTAAAAATTTCACCATTAATGCTTCTTTAGATAAAGCATTATTCCTTGATGTGATTTCTCAAGTTGCACAACAGGAAGAACAACTCACGAAAGAAGAGGCAGATAAACAAGCACAAGCTATGTTAGATAACTTGATTCATGATGGTGTTAAAAATAATATTATTGTAGAAGATGGTAATAAATTGAAATTAAATGCGAAGCTTGAAGGGGAATATCTAAACTTCAATGGTCAGAAAATTTCAAACCAAGAATTACAAGGAATGTTATTCTTATTAATGTTAGGAATGGGGAATTTCTAATTTTATATAAAATAGCGCGGTCAAAAATCATTGTGTTTTTGACCGCACTTTCTTAGATATTGTTTATTGTTCTGCAATCACATTCAACACGCGTTTATCCGAAATCGGGTATTTTGTTCCCAGCTGTTGTGCAAACAAACTGACGCGCAATTCTTCAATCATATAGCGAATTTCCAGCACATCTGCGCTCTGTGGTTTGGATTTTGGCAGTTTTGCCAAAAGCTGTTGATACGCCTGTTGGCACTGCTCTACGCGAAGCATGGCAGCGCGATCTCGGTTTACATCTTGCGCTAATTTATCGATACGTTTATCAATCGCTTGCAAATAACGATGAATATCAGGCAAACGTGCGTAGCCCGTTTTGGCGACAAAATTCGGGTAAATCAATCCGGCTAATTGGGATTTAATATCCGACAAGGCAAACGCCATGGTAAAATCCATTTTGCCTTTCAGTCGCTTATTAATCTCAAAGGTCAGGGTAAGCAGTTTTTCTACTTGTTGCGCAATATCCACCGTGATGTCATTTAGATTTTCTCGCACGTAATCACGCAATTTTTCAAAATCCTGTTCGTTCCAAACAAAACCGCCAAAATCCGCAATCAGTTTGTCCACCGCACACGCGATACAATCATCAATTAAATCCAACACTTTGCCAAAGGGCGTAAAATACAGCCCTAACTTGGATTTATTCGGTAATTTTTCGTGCAAATATTTGATGGGCGATGGCACATTGAGCAAAATCAAACGGCGCAAACCCTGTTGCATTGCTACGGATTGCTCATACTCGGTCTCAAATAATTTAATGCCCACCGCTTCTTTTTCATCGGTAATGGCTGGAAAGGCTTTGACGGTAAAGCCTTGTTTTTTCTGCTCAAACACCTGCGGCAGCGCATCGAAATTCCAAATATGAATGCCCGATTGCTCAATGCCGTCATCTGCCACCGCGGAAATGCTTTGTTGAACTTGGTCTTTTAAGCTAAATTTCAACTCATCCAAATCCATACTTTCCGCAATTTTTTTGCCTTTTTCATCAATCACACGAAACGTCATTCGCAAGTGCGGTGCAATTTCCGCTAATTTCCACTCTTCCACTTCTACGCTCACGCCTGTCATGCGGCGAAATTCATAGCTTAAGGTTTCCGCCAGTGGCTTATCAAAATTTGTCACGCGCCCTAAAAAAGCCTCCGCATAATTCGGCGCGGGCACAAAGTTACGGCGCAAAGATTTTGGTAAGGCTTTAATTAAGGCAACGATCAATTCGTGGCGCAAACCCGGGATTTGCCAGTCAAAACCTTGCATTTCAATTTGATTGAGCAACGGCAAGGGAATATGCACCGTCACACCGTCCGCGTCTGTGCCCGGTTCAAATTGATAGGTTAATTTTAATTTCAAATTCCCCTGATGCCACCAATTTGGGAAATCTAATTGGCTGACTTTTTGCGCATCATCATTGATTAAAAAGGATTTTTCAAAATTCAATAATTCAGGATCTTTCGCACTCGCCTTTTTCCACCAGCTATCAAAATGTTTTTGCGATACTACATCCGTGCCAATTCGCTCATCATAAAATTCAAACAAAGTGCGGTCGTCCACCAAAATATCGCGGCGGCGAGATTTATGTTCCAAATCTTCCACTTCGCGAATGAGCTTTTGATTTTCAAAGAAGAATTTATGGCGCGTGTTCCAATCCCCTTCCACTAACGCAGATTGAATAAAGATCTCGCGACTGGTTTTCGGATCAAGGGAACCGTAATTCACCGCTCGCCCATTCACAATCGGCACGCCATACAAACTCACTTTTTCATCAGCCACCACTTGCCCACGAGATTTTGACCAACGAGGTTCCGCATAGGATTTTTTCACCAAATGCTCTGCCAGCGGCTCAATCCATTCAGGCTCGATTTCCGCCACCATTCTCCCCCAAAGTTTGCTGGTTTCCACCAATTCCGCTGCCATTACCCATTTAGGCTGTTTTTTGAAAAGGGCTGAATTAGGGAAAATCGCAAAATGGGCATTGCGCGCGCCAAGGTAACTTTGTTTTTCGCTTTCTTTCAAACCAATGTGCGAGAGCAAACCGCTTAAAAGTGCGGTGTGAATTTGTTGATATTCTGCAGGCTCCGAATTAATCGGCAAGCCCATTTCGCGCACAGTCAGGCGAATTTGATGATAAATATCTTGCCATTCACGAATACGCAAATAGTTCAAATAATCTTTCCGGCATTGACGGCGGAATTGATTTTTACTCAAGGCTTTTTGTTGCTCTTGAATGTAATGCCATAAATTTAAAAACGCCAAGAAGTCAGATTTTTTATCGGCAAAACGGCGATGTTTTTCATCGCTGGCTTGTTGTTTCTCTTGCGGACGTTCACGCGGATCTTGAATGGACAATGCCGCCACAATAATCATCACTTCATAAACTGCCCCTAAATTGACCGCACTTAGCAACATTTTGGCAAGGCGCGGATCAACTGGCAATTGAGCGAGTAGCTTACCTTCCGCCGTTAATTGTCGTTTTTCGCCAAATTTAGTTGATTTAAATTCAAACGCCCCCAATTCTTCCAATAATTTTATTCCGTCTTGAATATGACGCTTATCAGGCGCATCCACAAAAGGAAATGCCTCAATATCATCCAACCCGAGTGCCGTCATTTGCAAAATGACGGATGCTAAATTGGTACGCAAAATTTCAGGATCGGTAAACTCAGGGCGGTTGTTAAAATCGTCTTCCGAATATAAACGAATACAAATCCCTTCCGACACACGTCCGCAACGCCCTTTGCGCTGGTTGGCTGAAGCTTGGGAAATGGGCTCGATAGGCAAACGCTGCACTTTGGTACGGTAACTGTAACGAGAAATTCGTGCCGTTCCAGGATCGATAACATATTTAATTCCCGGGACGGTTAAAGAAGTTTCCGCCACGTTGGTGGCAAGAACAATGCGATTTAGCCCACTTGGATGGAAAATTTTATTTTGTTCTTGTGCCGATAAGCGCGCAAAGAGCGGTAAAATTTCCGTGTGTTTTAAATTCTGTTTTTCTAAGGCTTCAGCAGTATCGCGAATTTCGCGTTCACCACTTAAGAAAATCAAAATATCGCCACGCCCTTCTGCTTGTAGTTCATCTACCGCATTGAGAATGCCTTGCAGTTGATCCTGTTCGCCTTCTTCGTCATTCAACTCCACAATGGGGCGATAACGCACTTCCACAGGATAAATTCGCCCTGAAACTTCGATAATCGGCGCGTTATTAAAATGGCGCGAGAAACGTTCTACATCAATGGTTGCTGATGTAATAATCACTTTAAGATCGGGACGGCGCGGTAAAAGTTGTTTCAGATAACCTAAGATAAAATCGTTGTTGAGACTGCGTTCATGAGCTTCGTCAATAATTAAGGTGTCATATTGATTTAAAAAACGATCTGTCTGAATTTCAGCCAATAAAATACCGTCAGTCATCAATTTAACTTGGGTCTGTTCGCTGATTTGATCGTTAAAACGTACTTTATAACCCACAACGCCGCCCGGTTCCGTATTCAGTTCTTCCGCAATACGCATTGCCACTGAACGTGCGGCAATTCGGCGTGGTTGGGTATGACCAATCAGCCCTTTTGTGCCTAGCCCTAATTCCAAACACATTTTGGGCAGTTGGGTCGTTTTACCTGAGCCCGTTTCCCCCGCAATCACCACCACTTGATTTTCAGCAATCAACTTTTGAATTTCGGCTTTACGTTGACTAACAGGCAAATTCTCAGGAAATTCGATATTTTTCACCGCACTTTTACGCTGCGCCAAGCGCGCTTGCGCTAATTGAATTTGCGCTTGAATTTCTGCCGCTACCGCTTGTTGATTTTCCGCTTTTTTAATATTGCCAATGCCTTTAATGCGTGCAGACAAACGGCGGTAGTCGATATTCATTACGTCCGTCAGTTGGGTTAAAAGTTGTTTTTGAATAGGATTTAAAGGCTGTTTATGCTGAAACTTTGCCATATTATTTGACTCCCAACATCAACGACAAAATCCCCGCCGCAATTAATGGCCCTACAGGAATACCGCCTAAAAACGCCACACCGAGTACCGTTCCGATCATTAAACCTGTCAGCAAAATAGGTTGTGATCCCATTAAATTAACACCACGACCGGCAAACCAAGCCACTAACATTCCAACCCCTAAAGCAAGAAACATTTTCCAATGAAACAAAGACGCTAAACTTGGGATTTGTACTTTTCCTGTCACAATGGGTGCCAACACACCGATGGTTAAAATAATAATGCCAATATTCAGTCCATTCTTCTCAAAAAACGGAATGTATTTCGACAAAAAAGTTTGTTGCATTAACAGCAAAACAGCGGCTGAAATGGTAATTGAGCTGTTTTGGCTAAGCACACCGAGTAAAATAAGCACAACCAATAATAAGGCAATAGAATTAAACTGAATTGACATAAAATCTCCAAAGTGCGGTGAATTTTGTGAAAATTTTTGAAGAATTATAGCAAATTTTGCCATTCAGCGATTTTTTTATTTGGTCAGAATGACTAGAATAGAGACAGAAATCATTCATTGGACAATATTATGGACATTGCGCTTATTCTTGCCAGTAAAATCACCGAACTCACGCTCATTGTCTTGCTTGGCTATGCTTTAGTGAAAAGCAAATTATTAACCTCAAAAGACAGTTATCCCCTTTCCATTATTGGGCTTTATATTATTAGCCCCGCGGTCATGATCAAAGCCTTCCAAATTGATTACACCCCTGAATTATTGCGCGGTTTGCTGCTTTCTTTTTCGATGGCGGTCATTTTGCATATTATTTTGATTATTATCGGCGTCATCCTGAAAAAAACGTTAAAACTCGATCCTATTGAACACGCCGCCTCTATTTATTCCAATTCAGGGAATTTGATTATCCCGTTGGTAATGTCGATGTTTGGGCAGGAATGGGTAATTTATGCGACCTGCTTTATTGTGGTGCAGACTTTTTTATTTTGGACGCACTGTCGCAGTATTCTGTGTGGTAAAGGCGAATTATCTTTAAGTAAGATTATTAAAAATATCAATATCTTATCTATTGTTATTGGCGCAACCTTATTTGCCTTTCAAATTAAATTGCCCCCAATTATGATTGGCACAATGACTGCCGTAGGTTCCTTTATTGGCCCAAATGCCATGTTGATTGCAGGTATGTTAATTGCTTCTATCCCTATTCGTTCGATTTTGTCTTCCCGCCGAATTTATTTGGTTACCTTGTTACGGTTATTAATTATCCCTGTTTGTTTAATGGGAATTATTAAACTTTGTGGTTTCGCCCATTATGCTGAAAACGGCGAAACCATTGCAATGATTAGCTTTTTAGCTACCATTAGCCCTGCCGCAGCAACGGTCACACAAATGGCATTGGTTTACGGTAAAAATGCACAAAAAGCCAGCGCCATTTATGGTGTGACAACCCTACTTTGCGTCATTACTATGCCGCTGATTATTGCGTTGTATCAAGTGATTTAATTTGCAATATAAAAATCCCAGTGCCATGACTGGGATTTTGTTATTCAAAATAAGTTTGTTTTCAACCGCACTTTAGGCAAGTAAACCAAGCTGGTTCACAATAAAGAGCAAGGCAAAACCGGTTAAGAAAATTAAACCCGCAATTGAAAGCCAGAATAAAGCCCCACGTACACGATGCTCGCCTTTTAAAACAAGAGATAGATTTAAGTAGGCAAATAATGGTGCAGAGACGAATGAAGCAATCATTGCAAAATTGAGCATAGGTTTTACTGCATTATTGAAATAGAAAATTAACGCTAGACCTGATAATGCTGCAACAACAAAAGCCATATTTAAGTAGCGCGGTGTACTTTCTTTGCGTTTTAATAATAAACGTAAGCTTTCCACATTGGTACGAGAATACCCGTCAATCACCGTAATGGTTGTGCCAAACATACACATAAAGGCAATGAAAGCAATTAAGCCACGCGCCCAATCACCGATTGTGCTGGCATACATATTGATAAGCTGTGCGATATATTTGCCACCATTTGCCATTTCTACAGCTTCGCCTGAGCCATATTGAACCAGCGCACCCAAAGCAACGAAAACAAGTGCTAAAATTGCCGTCCCAATAAAGCCTACGTTAAAGTCAAATACACCATCTTCGTGAGAAATTTTGGTAAAACGGCGTTTCGCTTGAACCCACATGGAATTGATTGCCGAGATCTCAATTGGCGCAGGCATCCATCCCATTAATGCCACGATAAAGCCTAAACCTAAAGGTCCTAAGTTCCAAGGTGATGGCGCAACAAAATCCGGTTGTACTACGCCGCTTGTCCCATTACGCATAAAGGCGATGAGAACCGCTACAACGGTAGTGACCGTGAGCGAAATCATAATGAGCTTAGAAAGGCTATCTAAAATACGATATTTCCCAAGTAATAGAATCGCTGTCGTCACAATAATCACGATTAAGCTTAAATTAGGAACCGGAATAGGTTCGGGTAATACAAAGGTTAAAATTGCCGCTGTTAATAGCCCTACCGCAGCCGTGTTAATGATTGTTGCGATCACGTTAAGAATAAAGAACAACCATAAATAAAAACGCCCTTTTTCTTGATAACCCTCAAGTAAAGTTTTGCCGCTATCAAGTGTATATTGTGCGCCAAAACGGAAAAATGGGTATTTAAATAGATTGGCTAGGATAATCAAGCCAACAAGTTGCCAACCGTACATAGCACCCGCTTGCGTTGACATAATGATATGGGAGCCACCAACGGCTGCAGACGCCATTAAAATACCAGGTCCTAGGGCTGATAACTTAGAACGCCATGAAGAAGTTTGAGTGTTCATAAATCTTTCCACTAAAAGTTTACAGTTATAAAGAAATAGGATTTTACTAATTTGGAAAAAATTTACAAATAAAATTTATAACAATTCAAAAGAATCTTAGGAAATTTTTGCTTTGCATGATATTGGAAATATGGCTGGGGTACTAGGATTCGAACCTAGGGATGCCGAGATCAAAACCCGGTGCCTTACCGCTTGGCGATACCCCAGTAGAGATGCATTTTGTATATGACTTGATGATATTGAATATATGGCTGGGGTACTAGGATTCGAACCTAGGGATGCCGAGATCAAAACCCGGTGCCTTACCGCTTGGCGATACCCCAATTATGAATTAACCACTATTTTGACTGCAAGCTGATAAATGGTGCGGAAGGAGGGACTTGAACCCACACGCACAGGCGCCAGAACCTAAATCTGGTGCGTCTACCAATTTCGCCACTTCCGCAACAAATAAAAATAAATATGGTGGCTACAGCGAGATTCGAACTTGCGACCCCAACATTATGAGTGTTGTGCTCTAACCGGCTGAGCTATGTAGCCACGTTTATTTTCATTTTTTATTTTGCGTTACCGTCATCGGCTTTGCGGAGCGTATTATGCTGATTACGCCCCGACTCGTCAACTCTTTTTTTCAAATTTTTATGATTTTCTATTTGTTCGCATAGAGATTAAACAATTTGATTTAATTCTAAACACTTAAACTCTTCTAATCTTAACGCACAAATGGATTGTGGGCTTTTTCTTGACCAATTGTGGTGGCAGGCCCATGCCCCGCAATCACAATCATATCATCGGGCAAGGTATATAATTTAGAACGAATGGAATGCAACAATTCTTCATGATTGCCACCCGGAAAATCGGTACGTCCAATGCTTTGTTTAAATAACACATCTCCTGCAAAAATAACTTTTTGGCTATGTTCAACAAATCCCACATGGCCGGGGGTATGGCCCGGTAAATGTTTTACTTCAAATTGATAACCTGCTACAGCCAAAATTTCGCCATCTTGATCTAGCCAACGATCGGGTAAAAAACTATCTATTTCAAATAACCCAAATTGGCGAGATTGTTGCGGTAATGCTTGGAACCAATATTCATCCGCATGATGAGGCCCTATAATTTCAACCCCAAAATGGGCTTTTAGCTGTGGTGCTGCGCCCACATGATCTAAATGTCCATGGGTCAATAAAATCGCTTGCAAATTCAGTTCTAATTCCTCGATTCGCTTAATGAGTTTTTGCGCTTCACCGCCCGGATCAATAATTGCGGCATTTTTCTCATCATCCCAAATCAAAGAACAATTTTGCTGAAACGCGGTTACAGGAATAATTTCAATGTTCATCATTTAACCTTTTGACTCTTCTTATAAACAAAAACCGCACCGAAAGTGCGGTCTAACTTAATTCAATTTTTAACTTCCCGCCCAAGTTCGAACAGGACCTGTATCAATATGTACAAAATTACTTTGCGGATAAAATCCCACGCCACCGTTATTCAAACTTTGTGCAGCATGGCGGACCTTAGCTAAGGATACGCCATCAATACGAAAATCAATAGCTTGTCCTTTCATATGATAACTATTGCTCGCCACCCCACGACTACGGCGATGCATCGCGGCATTGCTTATCGGAGAACGATAACCACAAATAATTTGAATTTCCGTATTACGCACGCCTAACAGACCTTGAAGACGGTAAAATTTATGGAATAAGCGCGGATCCATTCTGTGAACTTGATTATTTCGTTTATCGCGCATAAACCAATCTAATTTGCGTAATGCGGATGAAGCAAAGCCCTTTTCTTCATGAAATTCAGAACTAAAATATTCACCCGTATTGATATTACGCATACGTAAAATACGAGGTTTAGGCGTTGAAACCGCCGCTAAAAGTTGCGAGGGAAGCATAGCACCCACACCGAGTGCAATCCCCCCCAAAGCAAGCCATTTACGGCGGCTATGATTAATTTCTGTCATAAAAATTCCTATTTACAGTTTTGTGTTAACTGAGACATCTTAACCTAATAGGTCTCAGTATATCATTAAAGATATTTTCGGATTGTGTTCCAGTTCACAAAATCAGGATTAAATCCTGAATCATAACCGTAAATATCAGGTAAAGTCTGTACTTTACCATTCTCAACCCAAGTCGTCACATAATAAAGATAAACCGGGTTATTTGATTTAATCGTCACCGAAGTCGTTTTCTTGCTGCTTAAAACTTGCTGCTTTTTATCCGCACTCCAGCCGGCTTCTTTCAATAAAATGGTGGCAAGTTCATCCGATTTATCCACACGCACACATCCCGAACTTAACGCACGATCTTTTTTATTAAATAAACCATGGTTAGGGGTGTCATGTAAATAAATAGCATCTGAACTTGGCATATTAAATTTAAAACGACCTAAAGCACTTTGATCCCCTGCAGCTTGACGAATACGATATGGAAACTTCGCCCCTACAGTTACCCAATTGATATTATATGGATTAACCGTATTTCCTTTACCGTCAAGAATAGTATAGCCATTACGCTCAAGATAACCCGGATCACGTTTAACCTTCGGCACAATGTCTTCATTAATTAAACGAGTTGGTGCGTTCCAAGGTGGATTAACCACAACATTGCTTAATTTACTTGACATCACAGGCGTTCGGCGTGCGTTTTTCCCTACAATAACACGCGAATTTAATACTAAATGCCCATCGCGATAATAATTCACCTGATAACTTGGAATATTAACAAATAACCCATTATGGAAATCAGGAATCACCCGTAAACGCTGAGCATTAATCGCAAGTTTAACTAACGTAGTGTTATTGCTGCCACCTTGTTTCAGACTTTCCGCAAGGCGATTCAAGGTTTGAATATACAGCGTATTTGTATTTGCCAGACTTTTAACAAAAGCAAAATGTTGATTATTTTTAACCGCACTTAACCACGCATTAATTTGAGATTGCTCAGGTAACTGGGCTTTATATGAATTCATTGCATAAAGCCAGCCTTGTGCTGCATTAGCCACATGGTTGCTATAATACATATAGTCTAAAAAAGCATCGGTTAACAAAATATCATGTGCTAAGCTTTCGGGTGTTGCTACCGTTTCACTAATTGCTTCTAATGAACGGGCTGAGCGAATTGACACACCGGCCGCTACCATCGCAGCATATTCACGTAAAAATTGTTGCTCTGCCGCGTTGTCTTGCCATAATAGTTTAAATTCATTATCTGCATAGATTTTTGCTACAACAGACTTAAATTGCAGCTCATGCTGACCAACCATTTCGGTTAGTTTGGCTTCTGCTTTTTCTTGTTTTTGACGTTCAATTTCTTGATTTGCCGCAGCAATATCAATATTTTCACGGTTACCCATTTGTGGAAAATAATCGGAAATCGTACAACTTGTACACAACCCCGACACTAAAACCATCAAAGGCGTAATTTTATTTAATGAGCGTTTAGAATGTATCATCTTAATCGTTCTAAATATAACTAAAAAACACACCGCACTTTAAACAAAAGTGCGGTTAATCTTTATCATTTTTTATCCGTTGCAACGGCATTTTCAGATTGCTGCATTTTCGCGAAATCTGCTGCAATTTTTTCTGCTTCTTTCAAGAAGAAATCAGGCGCTTCATAGTCTTTCGGTAAATCATTAATATTTTTCAACGCTTTTTTCCCTTCTCGTTTAAAGCGTTCATTAATATTTTGTAGATGACGCGCCTCATCGGCATCATTTTCCGCCTTACGTTTCGCAAAATTTAAAGACTCAAATTTACGATCTCGACGGGCATCTCGGATTTTCAAATCTTTATTTAAGGCAATAAATTCAGGATCTTTTGCCATACGTTCTATATGATTTTGTGTTAATGTATCAATCACATTACGTGCATCGCCCGCCGAAGAATAATTTGCCGCCGGAATTTTATCCCAAGGTAATGCATTATCTTCTTTTTCTTCACCCGTTTCTTTCGGATCAATGGTTTCAGGGAAATTAATGTCCGCCGCCACACCTTTCATTTGCGTGCTACCACCATTAATACGATAGAATTTTTGGATGGTATATTGGATAAAACCAAGAGGATCCTGATCCAAATCATACACAAAATTCAAAGAACGACTTTGCTGCACCGTCCCTTTACCAAAGGTATTTTGACCAATCACAATACCACGATTGTAATCTTGGATAGCGGCAGAGAAAATTTCGGAAGCTGACGCACTATGACGATTGACCATAACAAGCAATGGACCGGAATAAACCTGTTTGTTATCAGGATCTTCGTGAACACGAATACGATTATAAGCATCACGAACTTGAACTACCGGCCCTTCTGCAATAAATAATCCACTTAATTCAACGGCTTCCGTTAATGCGCCACCACCATTTTCACGTAAATCAATAATCAACGCCGTGGCTTTTTTCGCTTTCATTTCATCTAGCAACTTGCGCACATCAACAGTTAAACCAATATAGAAAGTTGGGATTTTTATCGTTGCGACCATTTCCCCATCAACCTTCTCTACCGTTAATTTTGCCGCGCTGTCTTCGATACGCACCTTATCACGCACAAGGGTAATAATTCGGCTTTTTCCGCCTTTTGCCCCTTCCACTTCTAAGCGGACTTTCGAACCTTTTTTACCCTTAATTTTATCGACAACATCTTCCAAACGCCAACCGATAACATCTTCAATTTCACCTGTTGCTTGCCCTACGCCAATAATTTTATCGCCTGCTTTTAATTTTTTACTGCGATCTGCCGGTGCCCCCGGAACAAGAGATTGAATAATGGTTTCATCATCTTCCTGACGTAAAGTCGCACCAATACCTTCCAAAGATAAGTTCATACTTTCATTGAAACTTTTCGCCGTGCGCGGTGCAAGATAACTAGTATGCGGATCAATTTCTCGTGCAAACGCATTTAAGAACATTTGAGTCACATCATCTGATTTTGCTTGAGTCAAACGACGAATGGCAAGGTTATAACGCTTGGTCAATTTTTTCTTCACTTCAGCCCAAGATTTACCTTTTAACTTCAGCGCAATAACATCATTTTCTACACGCTGTTTCCAAAGCACGTTTGCTTCTTCAATGTTTTTAGGATAAGCCGCTTTTTTACGATCAATTTCAATTTGCTCATCATCAGATAAATTAGGCTCTTTATCCAATAAACTTAACGCATATTCATAACGTTCATAACGGCGTTTGGTCAGTAAATCATAAATCGCAAAAGCCGCATCCAACTTGCCTTCGTTGAGTTCATCATCCAATAAAGAACCATACTTACTACGCAATTCGTCCACGTCTGATTGTAAAAAAGTATTATGACTATAATCCAAGAAATCTAAATAACGATCAAAGATCTTCTGCGAAAAAGCATCATCTAACTGAAATTTACGATAGTGAGATTGGGTTAAACGTGTTGTTACACGTTTAGTCGCCAAAGCATTTTCCTCAGTGGGTTGTAATGAAACAATCTCATTGGCTTTAATAGTCGGTTTAACCGCTACTGCATAAGAACTTAAGACAATACTTGCAATCGCAAGATAAGTTTTGGTCAATTTGAACGTCATTGCGTTTCCTTATAATTGGACTTTCCTAATAAAGAAAAACATCGTCGAGCCCGAGACAACCACGATGTGAGAAGATATGCCCTATAATGACCTGCATCATAGAGCAATTATTTCTAAGCAAATAAGCGATCAGCACTCACGCTAATCACCAAGCCATTTTCCAATTGCACACGAGCCGTTTCTTTTAACACATCAAGCACCACCGCTTTTTGCGTATGCTCGCCAGCTTTTACTTTAACATTAGCACCTTTTTCAAGGGTTGAAAAATCAAGTGCGGTTAATTCTGCTCTTGGTTTTGGCGTACGTGCCGGTTTATCGCTTTCCGCTTTTTTATGTACCGGTTTACGTGCACGTTTTTTCTGCGTAACTTTCGCTGCTTTTTTCTCTGCTGCTCGTTTTTCTGCAACTTTCGCTTTGGCTTCTGCAAGCTGTTGCGCAGCATGTTCTGCATGTTCTTGCTCTAACACACCTGCCGGATTGCCTTGTAAATCCACGCGCTCCGCACCTAAACGGCAACCGTGTAAATAACGCCAGTTTGACGTATATTGACGCAAGGCATGACGTAACTGTGTTTTACTCACATGTTCATCATCCTTTAACGCTTCAGCTAAATCTTGAAATAAACCGATTTTTAACGGTTTTGCTTCCCCTTCAACAGAGAAACATAATGGGAATTTTTCTGCCAAATATTCAATAACGGCTTTATTATTGGTTAACTTTGCACTTTCAGCAGATTGAGCTTCCGGCACTTGAACTTCGTTTTGAACGTCAGTCATTTCTGATCCTATTTAATGGTAAATCTTGCGCGTATTCTATCCCACTTCCCCAAAGGTCGCAACGGATTATTATTGATCAACCAAGCTCATCAAATCCCACAAATATTTAACCGCACTTTTGCATTTCACCTGAGAACTATTATAAAATGCTCAGCGTTCTAATTCAGGCTGAGCACATAAAACAATATAAAACATCCATGGCAAAATATATCCAACCCACCACCCAAATTCAGCACATTGCTCGCTGTGGCGAATGCGATGAATTGGTGGCTATATCAGGATTAGAAAAAGGGCAACATGCCGAATGTCCACGCTGCCACCACAATTTACAATCCAAAGATCGTTGGTCGCTTAAACGCTGTTCAATTATTGCGATTTCCATTCTGATCTTGATGCCATTTTCACTCAACTACCCACTTCTGAGTGTCGATTTAATTGGCGATAAAGTAGACGCTTCTATTTGGGGTGGTATATGGAAAATGGCTATCGAAGGTTATCCTGTGACGGCCTTTATGGTCTTTTTAACCGCCGTATTTGCGCCTATTAGTTTTTGTCTTGCGGTCATTATTTTGCGTGGGTGCCAAATTATCAAACGCAAACCACGTAACCTTTTAATTGCCATTGATTATTTAAAACCTTGGGTGATGTTTGATATTTATCTTGTGGCACTTGGTGTAACGGCTTTTAAAGTGCGTGATTATGCGTCTTTATCCATTGACAGTTATCTTATCGCGTTTATCGCAACCGCTATTTTAATGACATTGCTTTTTGCCAAAATTAATCCAAGGGAACTGTGGAATGATTTTTATCCACAACATTTACGCCTTAGCCCTGAACAAACAGAAAAACTCAGGGAAAATCCACCGCACTTTTGTTATAGCTGTGATTACACCTTTATTCGCCCATTACATGATCACAAGGGACGAGATATTTGCCCCCGTTGCAACAGCCTATTAAATCGAACTGCAAGCATGAGTCTGCAACAAACTTGGGCACCTTTACTGGCGGGTATTGTGATGTTATTCCCAGCCAATTTTTATCCAATTTCTTATACATTTATGAATAACATCCCCACAGGCGACACTCTGATTTCAGGTGTAATCAGCTTTATCAATATGGGCAGCTATTTTGTTGCTTTTATTGTTTTTGCCGCCAGTATATTTGTCCCTATCAGTAAAGCGGTCATTATGCTTTATTTACTCGCCAGTATTCATTTTAACTGGCAACATTCGATAAAATGGCAAATGCGCTTGTTCCACATTATTCATTTTGTGGGGCGTTGGTCGATGTTAGATTTATTTGTATTAGCTCTCATGATGTCTTTAGTGACACGCGGACAAATTATCAGCTTCTCTGTAGGCCCTGCCGCAGTTTACTTTGGTGCATCCGTATTTTTGACCATGATAGCTACCACCAATTTTGATAGTCGTTTACTTTGGAAAATTTATGACAAACCAGCAAAATAAGTTACCCGAACACATTCAAACTGCAAAAGTGCGTCAATCTCGCCGCATTTCCCCGTTTTGGCTGTTGCCTATTATCGCCTTAATTATTGGTGCAACGCTCTTTTTTCAGATTATAAAAGAGCAAGGGGACACCATTACCATTACCTTTGCTCATGGCGATGGTCTTGTTGCGAATAAAACCCAAATTCGCTATCAAGGGTTACAAATCGGCGTAGTCAAAAAAGTGAGTTTTACTGAAGATCTCAAAAAAGTCGAAGTGCAAGCCAATATTTACCCGGAAGCGAAAACGGTTTTGCGTGAAAATACCAAATTTTGGCTCGTACAACCTAACGCTTCTCTCGCAGGAATTTCAGGTTTAGATACCCTCATTTCGGGCAACTATATCACCTTGCAACCCGGCGATGGCAGTTATCAAGATGAATTTACCGCAGAAACCGAAGGACCGATTGCGCAAATCAATGAAGGCGACCTACTCATTCGTTTAATCAGCAATGATCTTGGTTCAATATCCGTAGGTTCCTCTGTTTTTTATA
The DNA here is from genome assembly GCF_901764995.1 of Actinobacillus porcinus. GTDB lineage: Bacteria > Pseudomonadota > Gammaproteobacteria > Enterobacterales > Pasteurellaceae > Exercitatus > Exercitatus porcinus. The sequence continues at coordinate 163,748 of NZ_CABFKI010000005.1, read as the reverse complement.
AAAAAATGCCGGTAGGAAAGGTAATGAATTACCGCTTTACCAAAGATCAGAAAGCGATTGAAATCGATATCGTGATTGAAAAAGCCTATACCAACTTAGTCAAAAAAGACAGTCACTTTTGGAACATTAGCGGTGTAAAAGCAGATATTGGAATGAATGGAATCCAATTAGATATGGATAGCCTTGCTGCTGTCGTACAAGGTGCTGTTGCCTTTGACTCACCTGAACAAAGTGAAACAGCTGTTCAAAATGAAAAATTTACACTTTACCCGAATTTACAAGCAGCACAACGAGGAATAGAAATCGATGTTGTATTACCTAATGTGGCCGGATTACGGGCAGGAAGTACCAGTGTATTTTACCAAAATATTCAAATCGGTACGCTTTCACAACTGGAAGATGCTGAAGCGTCAAAACCAACAATCAAAGGAATACTTTTAATTAATCCAAGTAATCGAGATTTATTAAAAACAAATACTCAATTTGTATTACGCAAACCGAATATTAATTTAGGCAAATTAGGGAATTTGCCTGAGTTATTGCGCGGACAATATATTGATGTGATCGCAGGTGATGGCGATAACACAACAACATTTACAGTAATTAACGAAAAAGAATTATTACTGAACCAACCCGATACATTAGTCATAAATTTAACCGCCCCTGAAACCTATGGAATCAGCGAAGGACAAGAAATTTACTACAATAGTTTAAGCATTGGTCAATTAGTGGAGCAACAAATTAATACCGATGGTGTTACCTTTAAAGCCGCAATATCTCATCAATACCGCCACTTAATTCATGGGGATACGCAATTTATTGCGGCATCTAATCTTGATGTAAATGTTGGTATAGAAGGGGTTCGCTTTGAAGCGGCTTCCCCTGAAAAATGGCTACAAGGCGGTGTGCGCATTATTAACAACAAAAACCAAGGTGAAGCCAAAACAAGTTACCCGCTTTATCAAAATATGAGTAATGCGGAAGCGGGCATTACCACCAACCAGCTTACACCAAGCATTACACTTACCACGAATAATTTACCAAGTATTAGCCAACATTCCGTGGTTCTATATCGTCAATATGAAGTCGGTAAAATTCTAGATATTCGTCCGATGAAATCACACTTTGATGTAGATGTGTATATTTACCCGAAATATCGCCATCTCTTAACCGATAAAAGTCTGTTTTGGGTAGAAAGTGCAGCGCAAATTGATATTACACCCAAAGGTATCAGTATTCAGGCAACGCCTATTTCCCGTTCATTAAAAGGCGCGATTAGTTTTGATAATTCAGGCTCAAGCAAAAATACTACGCTTTATGAGAATGAACTACGCGCCAAATCTGCGGGGCAAGTGATCACCCTAACCGCCAATGACGCGAAAAATCTAAGTAAAGGGATGAGCCTGCGCTATATGGGGCTCTCTGTTGGTGAGATCGAAAGTATTACTTTAGATACGAAAGCCAATAAAATCATTGCCAAAGCCTTAATGAACCCGAGTTATATGAATATCGTGGCAAAAGAAGGATCGCAGTTCCAAGTGATTTCACCTAAAATTTCAGCCGGCGGTATTGATAATTTAGATAGCTTATTACAGCCCTATATTGATATTGATGTAGGAAATGGCGCACGCAAAACCCAATTCCCGCTAAATGACAGTAATAACGAGCAACAATTCAAAGTCTCGAGCGGTTTTCCTATTACCTTGGAAGCCGGTGACGCCTCTAATTTAAGTGTAGGCGCACCGGTCATGTACCGTGGTGTCGATGTGGGAAAAATCAAAAATATAGAATTAAATAGCCTAGGCGATCGTGTATTAATTCATATTTTGATCACCCATAAATATGCCCACTTGGTACGTCAAAATTCAGAATTCTGGGTGTCATCAGGCTACTCAGCGGGTTTAGGTTGGTCGGGTATTGAAGTCAATACAGGCTCAATGCAACAGCTACTTAAAGGCGGTATCGCCTTTTCTACTCCATCCGGCACGGTAGTTCAACCGCAAGCCAAGGCGAATCAACGCTTCTTGCTACAAGAACGCCGCCCGAATGACGCTAAACAATGGAATTCAGGGGCAATGCCAACAAATTAAGCTAAAAAATGACCGCACTTTTTTCAGAAGTGCGGTCAAATTATTATGGATTTTCCACGGCTAATTCCGCTATTTTTACGATCACATTCACCGCGCTTTCCATGCCTTCAAGGGTAATTAACTCATGCTTACTATGGAAATTATAACCCCCCGTGAAAATATTCGGACAAGCTAGCCCTTTCTCTGCTAACCAAGCCCCATCTGTGCCGCCACGAATTGGTTTATGTAAAGGTTCTATGCCACATTCACGCATGGCACGATCCGCCAATTCAATGGATTGTGGGACTCTTTGAACTGTCTGATACATATTTTTATAGCTATCTGTGATTTCCAACTCGACTTTCTGACGTAAGCCTTTCGTTTGATTAAACTGTGCCACTGCCTTTTCCATAAACGCTTTGCGCTGTTCAAATTTTTGTGCCTCAAAATCACGAATTAAATAATGCAATTCGACTTTTTCCACATCCCCCACAAAGCGACTTAAATGAAAAAAGCCCTCTTTCTCCGAAGTTTTCTCTGGCGTTTCATCACTAGGAAAAGCTTGTTGAAACTCACAAGCTAAGGTTAATGCATTAATCATTTTCCCAGTGGCGTAACCTGTATGCATATTACGCCCATAAATCGTCACTTTCGCACTCGCGCCATTAAAATTTTCGTATTCCAGCTCGCCAACTTCCCCCCCATCTATGGTGTAAGCCCAATCGCAAACAAAATCCTCCATCGAAAAGAATTTCATCCCCAATCCAATTTCTTCATCGGGGGTAAATGCCACTCGAATATGACAATGGGGAAGATTTTGTTGTTTCAACACAGAAAGTGCGGTCATAATTTCGGCAATTCCCGCTTTATTATCCGCGCCCAACAGCGTAGTGCCATCAGCAACGATTAAGGTTTTGCCGATATGCTGATGTAAAAATGAATAAAATACAGGGCTAATAAATTCATCCCCAACGCCCAAAGCAATATCACCGCCGCGGTAATTTTCAATCACTTCAGCACGAACATGCTTCCCGCTACATTCAGGGGATGTATCAAGATGTGCAAGCAAACCAATGGTTGGCGCGTTCGGCACATTGGCAGGCAATAATGCGGTTAACACCCCATGTTTCGTTAATTTAACATTTTCAAGCCCAAGGGTACGTAGTTCTTGTTCAAGTTGCTTGGCTAATTTTAATTGCCCTGATGTGGTCGGTGAAGATTTTCCATTTAGTTTAGATTGCGTATCAAATTCGGTATAACTTAAAAATCGTCCTAATAAGGCGTTACGAAATGACATAGATATTCCCTTTTACTCAACGTTAATGACGAGTAAATTTACCAATTTTTTCACCGCACTTTTTTGATATATAACAAAGATTTTTACTAAATCTAGAAAAAATGGCTTTTTTATACGCGAGATCAATCTTTTTTCATAAAAAAATGCCCCAAAAGGTAATAATGGCTTTCATTTATCCCCCTTTGCCTTTATCATTAGCATTCAAATTGTATCTTGGTGTCTGCAAGGATTTGCAGATGTATTTCTTTCATCTTTTCTCAATCACATTACAGTGAATTAATGTTATTGACTAGGAGAAACCAAAGCTAGTGGAAACAACGACTAAAAAGCCTATCGTTGAGCTTCGTGCATTGAAAAAAGCTTACGGCGATAACACAATTATTAATGATTTCAACTTAACGATTAATAATGGTGAATTCGTGACAATTCTTGGTCCGTCAGGTTGCGGTAAAACAACGGTTTTACGCTTAATTGCGGGGTTTGAAGAAGCGAATGGTGGCCAAATTATTATTGATGGTGAAGATGTGACAAACATTCCTGCCGAGCATCGTCATGTTAACACGGTGTTCCAAAGTTATGCGCTATTCCCGCATATGACCATCTTTGATAATGTGGCGTTTGGTTTACGTATGCAAAAAGTACCGGAAAACGAAATCAAAACACGTGTACTTGAAGCATTACGTATGGTTCAATTGGAAGAAATGGCTGATCGTAAGCCAACCCAACTTTCAGGCGGTCAACAACAACGTATCGCTATCGCGCGCGCGGTGGTTAATAAGCCGAAAGTATTGTTATTAGACGAATCTTTATCTGCATTAGATTACAAATTACGTAAACAAATGCAAAATGAGTTGAAATCCCTTCAACGTAAACTGGGTATTACCTTTATCTTCGTTACACACGATCAAGAAGAAGCATTAACTATGTCTGACCGTATTATCGTGTTACGCAAAGGTAATATTGAACAAGACGGCTCACCACGTGAAATTTACGAAGAACCACGCAATTTATTCGTGGCAAAATTTATCGGTGAAATCAATATTTTTGATGCAACAGTGATTGAACGTGTTGATGCACAACGTGTTCGTGCCAATGTGGAAGGGCGTATTTGTGACATTTACGTTGAACAAGAAGTTAAACCTAATCAAAAACTTAAAGTATTGTTACGCCCTGAAGACGTATTACTTGAAGAATTGGATGATGATGAGCAATCCAGCAAAATCATCGGTCATATTCGCGAACGTAACTATAAAGGAATGACCCTTGAATCCACCGTTGAATTAGATCACAACGGTAAAATGGTGCTAGTTAGCGAATTCTTTAATGAAGACGATCCAAATATCGATCACTCGTTAGATCAAAAAGTGGGCGTAACTTGGATTGAAAAATGGGAAGTGGTCTTAAACGATGAAGACGAATAAATTTCAAAAAATTGTCGTTGCTATCATCTTTGCGTGGCTGATCTTCTTTGTTTTTGCACCAAACTTTTTGGTGTTTTTGGTCAGCTTCTTAACGAAAGATACCAGCAACTTTTACGCGCTGCCATTTACCTTTGAGAACTACACCCGCCTATTTGAGCCGCTTTATGGTACAGTGGTGTGGAACTCATTGTATATGTCAGTCATCGCAACGCTACTTTGCCTTGTCATTGGTTATCCCTTTGCCTTTATGATGACCAAAATCAATGCAAAATATCGCCCGATTTTAATGTTTTTGCTCGTGCTTCCATTTTGGACAAACTCATTAATTCGTATTTATGGCATGAAAGTCTTCTTAGGCGTAAAAGGCATTCTTAACTCATTCTTACTTTCAATCGGTTTAATTAGCGAGCCTATTCGTATTTTGAATACAGAAGTAGCGGTCATTATTGGCTTAGTTTATTTATTATTGCCATTTATGATTTTACCGCTCTACTCTGCCATTGAAAAATTAGACTTACGCCTATTAGAAGCGGCAAAAGACTTGGGTGCAAACGCGTTCCAACGCTTTGTGAAAATTATTATTCCACTCACCATGCCGGGCATCGTTTCAGGCTGCTTGCTTGTTTTACTTCCTGCCATGGGGATGTTCTATGTTGCCGACTTATTGGGTGGCGCAAAAGTATTGCTTGTGGGTAATGTGATTAAGAGTGAATTCTTAGTATCACGCAACTGGCCATTTGGTGCCGCAATCAGTATCGGCTTAACCATTTTAATGGCGTTATTAATCTTCGTTTACTACAAAGCGAATAAATTACTGAATAAGAAAGTGGAGTTAGAATAATGGGTCGCATACTACGTAGTTTCTTTATGTTGGTTGTGTACGCCTATTTGTACATTCCAATTGTGATTTTAGTCGGCAATTCTTTCAATGAAGACCGTTATGGCTTGAGTTGGAAAGGATTTAGCTGGAACTGGTACGAGCGTTTATTTAATAACGACACACTCATTCAAGCGGCAATCCATTCTGTTGTTATCGCGTTTGTAGGCGCAACCTTAGCCACGATTATTGGCGGTTTAACAGCAATTGCCCTTTACCGTTACAAATTCCGCGGTAAACAGGCGGTAAGTGGAATGTTATTTGTGGTCATGATGTCACCTGATATTGTTATGGCAGTATCCTTATTGGCATTATTTATGATGGTCGGTATCTCGCTTGGCTTCTGGTCATTATTACTGGCACACATTACATTCTGTTTACCTTATGTCGTTGTCAGCGTGTATTCTCGCTTAAAAGGCTTTGATGTACGTATGTTAGAAGCCGCGCGCGACTTAGGTGCAAGTGAAATCACCATTTTACGTAAAATCATTCTGCCACTTGCCTTACCGGCAATTGTGTCAGGTTGGTTATTAAGCTTCACGCTTTCTCTTGATGACGTTGTGGTTTCATCTTTTGTTAGTGGTGCAAGCTATGAAATTTTACCGCTGAAAATTTACTCTTTGGTAAAAACAGGTGTGACCCCTGAAGTGAACGCCTTAGCAACCATTATGATCGTTTTATCACTGGCTTTAGTGTTAATTGGTCAACTCATTGGTAGAAAAGGAAAAGAGTAAAAACTCCGGCTAGACAGACCGTACTTTTAGCCTTACAATAGCGCCCGACCGTTAAGCTAGCTATTAGCCTAAAGTCAGGCGTTTTTTTATGTATTCTTTTTAAGAATACGGGTACTAAAATAGACTCATTGGAGAAAATCTAAATGAAAAAATTAGCAGGTCTTTTCGCGGCTAGCTTAGTAGCAGTTGCGGTGACAGGTTGTAATGACAAGGAAAGCAAAACTGACGCTGCAAACAATGCGCAAGCACAAGCTTCAGAAGAAAAAGTGGTAAATCTGTACACTTGGACTGAATATGTTCCGGACGGTTTATTAGATGAATTCACCAAAGAAACCGGCATCAAAGTAAATGCTTCCAGCCTTGAATCCAACGAAACCATGTACGCAAAAGTAAAATTACAAGGTGCAGGTGATGACGGCTATGACGTGATTGCACCATCAAACTACTTTGTGTCAAAAATGGCTCGTGAAGGGATGTTAAAAGAATTAGATCACAGCAAATTACCAGTTATCGCAGAGCTTGATCCTGATTGGTTAGACAAACCTTATGACAAAGGCAACAAATACAGCTTACCACAATTATTAGGTGCACCGGGTATCGCTTATAACGTGAAAACTTACAAAGGTTCTGATTTCACGTCTTGGGCTGATTTATGGAAACCTGAATTTGCCGGTAAAGTACAATTATTAGATGACGCACGCGAAGTCTTCAACATTGCGTTATTAAAATTAGGCTTAGATCCAAACACTACCAAACCTGAAGAAATCAAAGCCGCTTACGAAGAATTATTGAAATTACGCCCAAATGTACTTTCATTTAACTCTGACAACCCGGCAAACTCATTTATTTCAGGTGAAGTAGAAGTGGGTCAATTGTGGAACGGCTCTGTTCGCATTGCGAAAAAAGAAGCCCCGGGTACCATTGATATGGTGTTCCCAAAAGAAGGTCCGGTTTTATGGGTTGATACATTGGCAATCCCTGCGAATGCCAAACACCCGGAAGCAGCACACAAACTTATCAACTATTTGTTAAGTGAAAATGTGTCTGAAAAATTAACTTTAGAAATTGGCTACCCAACTTCTAACTTAAAAGCGAAAGCGAAATTACCGGCTGAAATCACCAACGATCCGGCAATTTACCCAACAGCGGAAGTATTGCAAAAATCACATTGGCAAGATGACGTAGGCGAAGCTGTTGAGCTTTACGAAAAATACTATCAAGAATTAAAAGCAGCAAAATAATGTTGGCTTAATCCAAACAAAACCCCGAAAGCAATTTCGGGGTTTCTTTTTGGTGTTGCAGACAAAGTGCGGTCAAAAATTTACGTGTTTTTTACCACCCAACAATTATGAATTTGCTTATTACGTTCAAAATCAAGAGGTAAGGTTTTGGCTGAAATTTCCACTGCACTTAATCCCAATTCGGATAAGCCATCAAAATCCATTTTGAACCCACGTTTATTATTGGAAAAAATAATCGTGCCGTCTTGGCGTAAAATACGTTTTAGGTTTTTCATTAATTTAATATGATCACGTTGTACATCCCAGCTATCTTCCATTCGTTTAGAATTTGAAAAGGTAGGCGGATCCACAAAAATAAAATCAAACTGACGATCACAACGTTCAAGCCATTGCAAGCAATCCGCTTGAATAAGTTTATGTTGCTTACCATCCACATCATTTAAAATTAAATTCTGCTCAGCCCAATTCAAATAAGTATTTGACATATCAACGGTTGTTGTAGATTTTGCACCGCCTAATGCCGCATGAACTGTCGCCGATCCTGTATAAGCAAAAAGGTTTAGAAAGTCTTTGCCTTTTGCCATTTCACCGACCATTTTTCGTGTTAAACGGTGATCCAAAAATAACCCGGTATCCAAATAATCCGTTAAATTAACCCACAATTTTGCGCCGTATTCATTCACATAAAAATACTCGCCTTTATTGGCTAATTTTTCATATTGATTAGTGCCTTTTTGTTTTTGACGCACTTTTAAAATCAATTTATTGGTTTCGACACCTGTTACCGACAGTGTTGCCGTTACTGCGTCTAACAAACGTTGACGCGCTTTATTTTCGTCAATATTTTTCGGCGCCACGTATTCTTGCACCACAATATGATCGCCATAGCGATCTACCGCTAAATTATATTCAGGCAAATCGGCATCGTATAAACGATACGCATCAATTCCCTGCTGTTTTGCCCATTTTTCAATTTTCTTACTATTTTTTTGCAAGCGATTAGCAAAATCCACCGCTACATTTGCAGATGGTGAAAAAGCTAAATTTTCTACCGCACTTTCTTGCGAATTTTGCGTCAAAGCGCGGTCAGAAATTTGATAGTTTTTTTGAATACAATCCAAAGGGCCATTTTTCGCTTTAAATTGACGGAATGAACGCATACGCAAACAATCCAACAAGCCTTCTTCGCTACTAAAAATTGACGCATTCCAACCGCCAAATTGCTGTTTGATCCGTTGCCCAAACACAGAATATAACGCAATTAAAGCTGGCGTTGTGCCTAGACGTTCCCCATAAGGCGGATTACAAACCAAGGTACCTTTATCTCCGGTTTCAACAGGATTTTTCAACGCCGCCACATCCCCTTGTTTAAATTGAATAAGATGGGCAACACCTGCATTCTTCGCGTTACGTTGCGCTTTTTGCAACACACGATGATCTAAGTCGAAGCCATAGAAATGGGGCTGTGGATTTTTATTAAATTCAGTCTCTGCCATTTCCACGGCGTCCGCTTTCACCTTATCCCAAGCTGCTTGATTATGATCTTTCCAAAAATCAAAGCCCCAATGCATACGATGTAATTGCGGTGCGATCTTCGCTTCCATTTGCGCTGCTTCAATTAACAAGGTTCCCGAACCACACATCGGATCCACCAACGGTGTGCCCTGTTGCCAACCTGAACGTAAAACGATAGCTGCCGCTAAAGTTTCACGTAATGGTGCTGCCCCTGTATCTTCACGATAACCACGAAAATGCAATGCTTCACCGCTTAAATCCAACGAAATAATCAAAGTTTCACGGTTTAAATAGGCGTGAATACGAACATCAGGATTGTCTTTATCTACGCTCGGGCGTGATAATCCTTGACGTTCAAAATAATCCACAATACCATCTTTAACGCGCATTGCGCCAAATTGACTGTGGCGAATTTCACGGTTTGTGCCGTTAAAATCCACGAAAAAATGCACTTTTTCGTCAAATTGTGCTAACCAATGGTAACTCACTACCGCGCCATATAAATCCAAATCACTGTAAATTTTGGTTTCAATTAAGGGCAACAGTACGCGCGAAGCTAAACGCGACCACATCAACACACGGTATTGTGTTTCATCATCGGCAAGAAAATGCACGCCACCTTGTGCAACCTTACATTCTGTCGCACCCAGTTCAGTTAACTCCACTTTTAATAATTCTTCAAAACCACGAGACGTGGTCGCAAAAAGTGCTTTCATTCGATTTCTCTCAACTAGAAAATTTGGCGAATTATAGCAAATATGCGTTAAAATGACCGCACTTTCATTGAGTATTCATTTATTTTTTGCTTGCATAGGATTAAAAATGCATATATATTCAAAATAAATGAATAATTATCTAAAAAGGAATAGCTATGCGCAGCACGGAATTAGTTCAATGGTTTAGACAATCCACGCCTTATGTGAATATGCACCGTGGTAAAACCTTTGTGATTATGCTTGATGGCGACACCATTGCCAGCGATAATTTTATTAATATTATCAGTGACATACGATTACTACATAGCCTAGGCATTAAATTAATCATTGTTTTCGGCGCGCGCTTCCAAATTAATGAATTGTTGCTCAAACATAATATTCAACCGCAATATCACAAAAACATTCGTGTCACCGATTTACGCACGTTAGAGCTTGTTAAACAAGCGGCGGGTATGTTGAATTACGACATCACATCGCGTCTTTCCATGCGACTTCCCCATTCACCGCTTTTAAATGTAGTGAGTAGCAACTTTATTCTTGCGCAACCTATCGGTGTTGACGATGGTGTGGATTATATGCTGAGTGGCAAATTGCGCCGTATTGAAGTAGAAAATATTAAGCAACAATTAGAAAAAGATGCCATTGTGCTTATCGGCCCTGTTGCCCCATCTGTAACGGGTGAAAGTTTTAATTTACCTTTTGAAGAAATCGCCACGCAAGTGGCTATTAAACTCAAAGCGGAAAAATTAATCGGTTTTAGTTCAACCCAAGGGATTTTAGATGATAACGGCATTTCAATTCCTGATTTAAAACCGCAAGATGCCGCCATTTATTTGCAAAAATTCATCGAACAAGATCAATATCACAGCTCTCAAGCCCGATTCTTGCAGGCGGCAATTGATGTATGTCGCGCCGGCGTACACCGTTCGCATTTATTAAGCTACGAAGAAGACGGCTCCTTATTGCAAGAATTGTTTACCCGTGATGGTGTGGGCACGCAGCTTTCCATGGAAAATTCTGAAGATATTCGTATTGCCACCGCGCGCGATATTCCAAGTCTGCTCGAACTTATTCATCCGTTGGAACAGCAAGGTATTTTGGTCAAACGGTCACGCGAACAGTTGGAAATGGAAATCAGCCGTTACACCATTATCGATCGCGATGGCGTGATTATTGCTTGCGCTGCGCTGAATGTCTATGAAGAAGAGAAAATGGCGGAAATGGCATGCGTTGCGGTTCATCCGGACTACCGCAGCTCATCTCGCGGCGATATTTTGCTCGAGGAAATCCAAAAACGCGCGCGAGATTTAGGCATTGAAAAATTGTTCGTCTTAACCACACGTACCGTACATTGGTTCCAAGAACGGGGTTTTAGAATGGCAAATGTGGAGGATCTGCCAAAAGACAAACGCGATCATTATAACTATCAACGCCGTTCAAAAATTCTCATTCAGGATTTGGTGGACGAGAAGTTGTAAGAAAATATCTGGATTAGAGAGATACAATCCCAGAGAACTGATTAGTTCATCTTTGTGAATCACCTAGCACGAGCTGTGCTAGGTTCGTTAAGCCTAGCCCCGCCGGGGCTGAAAGGAAGAGCCGCAGAGCTGCTCAGATTAAAGAGCCCTATACGGCTCGTATAGGGCTATGTTCACCTATCTACAACTTCCGTCTTAAGGACACTTCTCCACCATTAAAGGTCAAACATTGTTCACCATTGTTGCGTATTAATTGTAAATATCCCCGTTCATCAATACCCTGCTCAATCCCTGAAATCACTTCTTTCTCCGTAATCACATTTACTTCTTCGCCAAAGAATTCATCACATAACAACCATTTTTGCTGAAATTCAGCGGTAATGCCTTGCTGCTCAAAATATTCCAGCGCAGTAACGACTTCTTGAATCACCGTGCAAAGCAACAAAGTGCGGTCAATTTTAGGCAAAATTTCATTCAAATTTGCCCAAGGCTGATCAATTTGGTTGCTGTCTTTGGGAATCGCCACATTAATGCCCACGCCAATAACCAAATTCAATTTTCCATTTTCACTATTGGCAATTTCAATCAAAATCCCGGCCAACTTCTTCCCATTCAGCAAAACATCATTAGGCCATTTCAACATTGCCCCACATCCGCCTAATTTTTTGATGGCATCCACAATCGCCATGCCCACAACCAAACTTAAGCCATCAATAGGCTTACGCGCGTCCACTTGCCAAATTAAACTAAAAATAGCTTGGCTCCCAAATGGCGATTGCCATTGGCGACCACGGCGACCTCGCCCTGCGGTTTGGTGTTCCGTCAAACAAATATCCCCTTTATTCAGCCGTCCTTGATTGGCTAGCATAAATTGGTTGGTGGAATTAATGATAGGATGATAAATCACCTTATAATGAGGAAAAGTTTGTTGAATTTTCTCCGCACTTATCAGTGCCGTTTGGGCGATAAGTTTCACTTCGCCAAAACGCGTATCAATTTGAATACCCTGTTCTTGCAAGGCTGAAATTTCTGCTAAAAGCTGTGCGTCATTTAGGGATAAAAGTGCGGTCAATTTTTCAAAAGAATGGGGCTGACAATCCGCCAACAGGTTTAATAGCTGAACCATAAAATTTCTCATAGGAAAACGTTTGGCTTATTTTTGCATATTCTGCAAAAAAGATAAAATTTTCCGTTCACAACCGCATTGAAAATCTGTATAATCCCGCCGCAATATTTAACTTACAACTTAAAAGAGAGAATATTGCAATGGCACTTCGAATCAAATCTGAGGCATTAACGTTTGACGATGTTTTACTCGTCCCGGCCCATTCAACCGTGTTACCTAACACTGCGGATCTTTCCACTCAATTAACTAAAACTATTCGTTTAAATATCCCAATGCTTTCCGCAGCGATGGATACCGTAACCGAAACCAAATTAGCGATCTCTTTAGCGCAAGAAGGTGGTATCGGTTTTATTCACAAAAATATGTCTATCGAGCGCCAAGCAGATCGTGTACGTAAAGTGAAAAAATTTGAAAGCGGTATCGTTACCGAACCTGTAACCGTTTCGCCTGAATTAACGTTAGGTGAACTGGCTGAATTAGTGAAGAAAAATGGTTTTGCCGGCTACCCTGTTGTAGATAAAGAAGGCAATTTAGTCGGTATTATTACAGGTCGTGATACCCGTTTCGTGCGTGACTTAAGCAAGCCGGTATCGAAAGTGATGACGCCAAAAGAACGCCTTGTTACCGTTAAAGAAAATGCGACACGTGAAGAAATCTTAGATTTAATGCACGAACACCGCGTGGAAAAAGTGTTAATGGTTGATGACAGCTTTAAATTAAAAGGGATGATTACCGTTAAAGATTTCCAAAAAGCAGAACAAAAACCAAACGCTTGTAAAGACGAATTTGGTCGTTTACGCGTTGGGGCGGCAGTGGGCGCAGGTCCGGGCAATGAAGAACGTATTGAAGCTTTAGTGCAAGCCGGTGTGGACGTGCTTTTAATTGACTCTTCACACGGTCATTCTGAAGGTGTGTTACAACGTGTGCGTGAAACCCGTGCGAAATACCCGAACTTACCAATCGTGGCAGGAAACGTAGCGACCGCAGAAGGGGCTATCGCCCTTGCTGATGCGGGCGCAAGTGCGGTGAAAGTGGGTATCGGTCCGGGTTCAATTTGTACCACACGTATCGTAACCGGCGTGGGTGTTCCACAAATTACTGCCATTGCAGAAGCCGCAGCGGCATTAGAAGGTCGTGGTATTCCTGTAATTGCAGACGGCGGTATCCGCTACTCAGGCGATATTTCAAAAGCCATTGCTGCCGGTGCAAGCTGTGTAATGGTAGGTTCAATGTTTGCAGGAACAGAAGAAGCACCGGGCGAAATCGAGCTTTACCAAGGTCGTGCCTTCAAGTCTTACCGTGGTATGGGTTCATTAGGTGCGATGAGTAAAGGTTCTTCAGACCGTTACTTCCAATCAGATAATGCAGCGGACAAACTCGTGCCTGAAGGTATCGAAGGTCGTATTCCGTACAAAGGTTTCTTAAAAGAAATCATCCACCAACAAATGGGCGGTTTACGTTCTTGTATGGGCTTAACTGGTTCTGCGACTATCGAAGATTTACGTACAAAAGCACAGTTCGTACGCATTAGTGGTGCAGGTATTAAAGAAAGCCACGTTCACGATGTAACCATTACGAAAGAAGCGCCTAACTATCGTATGGGCTAATCTTTAAATCAACTCGTAGGGTGGGCATCCTTGCCCACCTTTTCTAGTTTTTTATTATTTTGCAAAATTTTCTGAAAATTTAACCGCTTGAAATCTAATATGGACATTAAACTTTTTGAACACAAAGAAGTCCGTTCCGTTTGGGACGAAGAGCAAGAAAAATGGTATTTTTCGATTATTGATGTCATCGAAGTTTTGACAGAAAGCCCTAATCCAAGAAAATACTGGAGTGTATTGAAAACAAGGCTTAAGAAGGAAGGAAGTCAGTTGGCTACAAATTGTAGTCAACTGAAATTGAAAGCTGCCGATGGTAAATTTTATAAAAGCGATGTAGCCGATGTACCGCAACTACTGCGCTTAATTCAATCCATTCCGTCCCCGAAAGCTGAGCCATTTAAACTTTGGTTAGCACAAGTGGGAAGTGAGCGTTTAGATGAATTGCAAGATCCGGAACTTACTATCAACCGAGCAATGCAGGATTACTTGCGATTAGGCTATTCGGAAAATTGGATTAACCAGCGTTTAAAAAGCATTGAAATTCGTAAGGAATTAACGGACGAATGGAAACGTGTCGGTGTGAAAGAAGGGCAACAATTTGCCGTTTTAACCGATATTATTACCAAAGCGTGGAGTGGAAAAACCACTAAAGAATATAAGCAATTCAAAGGGTTAAAGAAAGAAAACTTACGCGATAATATGACGAACACAGAGCTCATTCTCAATATGTTAGCCGAAGCCTCAGTCAAAGATATTTCGCAAGCGGTAAACCCTGAAACCTTTGAAGAAAATCAAAAAGTCGCTGAACAAGGCGGAAATGTCGCCAAAGTCGCTTTACAAGAGTTAGAGAGCAAAACGGGAAAAAAAGTGGTGAGCGATTTATCTGCGAAGAAAATGATTGCGGAAAGTAAGAAGAAGTTGAAATAAAATGAGGTTGAAAATTGTAAAATATTACACAAGTTACTCTAGCTATTTTCCGTTTTTATAGCCAGTTTTATTAGATACAGATGAACAAGAACTATGAATATGACAAAGGAAAAAATATTAAATCAAGCTAGCAAAAAACGCCATCATTATTTACCTATTGTATATTCTAAGCAATGGATAGATAAAAAGGGTAAACTGACGATAGAACCTAAAAATGGGAAACAGTATAAATCCAAACCCGAAAGGTGCTTTTTTGAAAACGATCTTCATTTATTAACATTTATTACAGGACAGCAAATTCACACGATAGAAAATTTATATAAAGATTTTTTAGAATCTGAAT
Organism: Actinobacillus porcinus; assembly: GCF_901764995.1. GTDB lineage: Bacteria > Pseudomonadota > Gammaproteobacteria > Enterobacterales > Pasteurellaceae > Exercitatus > Exercitatus porcinus. Next base: position 148,400 of record NZ_CABFKI010000005.1, on the reverse strand, counting down.
ATGGTTTAGAAACTAAAAATTTTCTAAAAAATTTATATGAAACATCTAGGTGGTTAGAGCTACTTACTCAAGATGACTTAACAATCTATATTAAAAAACATAACCTGATTCATTTTATTGAAGCAAGGTTAACAGAATCTGAATTAAAAGATATAAATAAAATAAAGCAAATACTTTTATCAAACCTTATTGAAGATGAGTTTTCAGCAATTGAGACTAATTACGGAGAATTTATAAATAATCTACCAAAGATTATTCAGGAACATAAAATTAGTCAAACAGACATTCAGTTCATGTTATTATTTGCCATTTTACAAAAATTCAGAAGTAATTATTTTTTAGGTAAAAAACTAAAGAATCTTAATGATAATAATATTCCATTAATATTATTAGCCTATATTGAATATAAAAAATTCATACTAGATCTATTTAAGTTCGAAATTCATGTGGATATAGCTTATAATGATTCTGGGGAATATATTTTGACTTCTGATTCCCCTTTTATTACAAGTACTAAAGAATTTAATAAAAACGCTCAGATATGCAGTGATTATATTTTTCCTATATCACCTTTACATCTGGCAATAATATCTAAAAGAAAAGAAGTGAATATCCAAAATAACCCGAACAAAGGTATTCATATTTGTATTGGTAAATTAATTTGTAAATCTCTGATTAAAGAAGTTAATAAATTAATATCAACTTCTGTTCATAATCAGTTAATAATTCCTAATGTAACATAAGAGACAAAAATGACAAACATCCACAACCACAAAATCTTAATCCTTGACTTTGGTTCACAATATACCCAACTGATCGCACGTCGTGTGCGTGAAATCGGGGTTTACTGTGAGCTTTGGGCTTGGGACGTGACGGAAGAACAGATCCGTGAATTTAACCCGACAGGGATTATTCTTTCAGGTGGTCCTGAAAGTACCACTGAAGAAAATAGCCCACGTGCACCTGAATATGTGTTTAACGCTGGCGTGCCAGTGCTTGGCATTTGCTACGGTATGCAAACTATGGCGATGCAGTTAGGCGGTTTAACGGAAACTTCAGATCGCCGTGAATTTGGCTATGCATCTGTTGAGTTAAAAGCAACTGATAGCTTATTTGCAAAATTGAACGATGATTTGACCGCTTCTCAACCAAAATTAGACGTTTGGATGAGCCACGGCGATAAAGTTACCCGTTTACCGTCAAACTTCCAAGTGACAGGCGTCACCCCAACTTGCCCAATTGCGGCAATGTCGGACGAAAGTCGCCGTTTCTATGGTGTGCAGTTCCACCCAGAAGTGACCCATACAAAAAGCGGTTTAGAACTACTGAAAAATTTCGTGGTCGGCATTTGTGGCTGCGAAACCAAATGGACAGCGGAAAATATCATTGAAGATGCCGTGGCTCGCATTAAAGCGCAAGTTGGCGATGATGAAGTGATTTTAGGCTTATCCGGCGGCGTGGACTCGTCTGTGACCGCTCTACTTTTACACCGTGCGATCGGCAAAAACTTGCACTGCGTATTCGTGGATAACGGCTTATTACGCTTAAACGAAGGCGATCAAGTGATGGAAATGTTCGGCGATAAATTTGGTTTGAACATTGTCCGTGTAAACGCCGAAGATCGTTTCTTAGATGCCCTTAAAGGCATTGATGAACCTGAAGCGAAACGCAAAACCATCGGTAAAGTGTTCGTTGATGTGTTTGATGATGAGTCGAAAAAATTGACTTCAGTAAAATGGCTAGCACAAGGCACAATCTACCCAGATGTGATCGAATCCGCTGCCAGCAAAACAGGCAAAGCACACGTGATCAAATCACACCATAACGTAGGTGGCTTACCAGATTATATGAAATTAGGCTTAGTTGAGCCATTGCGTGAATTGTTCAAAGACGAAGTGCGTAAAATCGGCTTGGCACTAGGCTTGCCGGCAGAAATGCTCAACCGCCACCCATTCCCAGGCCCAGGCTTAGGCGTGCGTGTGTTGGGTGAAATCAAAAAAGAATACTGCGATTTAGTCCGCCGTGCCGATGCGATCTTTATGGAAGAACTCCACGCATCAGGCTGGTACTACAAAGTCAGCCAAGCCTTTACCGTGTTCCTACCGGTCAAATCTGTGGGCGTAATGGGCGATGGGCGTAAATATGATTGGGTTGTTTCATTGCGTGCAGTAGAAACTATCGACTTTATGACCGCACATTGGGCGCACTTACCATACGATTTACTCGGCAAAATCTCCAACCGTATTATCAACGAAGTGAATGGCATTTCTCGTGTGGTGTATGACGTTTCAGGTAAACCACCTGCAACGATTGAATGGGAATAAAAACTCCGCTTTTCATACCTTTTCAATTCATTTCAAAATCAACCAAAAGCCTTGTGGAAACAAGGCTTTTCTATTTCATACCATTTCATAGCATTTCACATTAGTTCATTTTTCTGACGGTGTTTTTGACGGTATAGTATTGTCAATATCGACAAAAAGATTGAAAATACCGTCAAATCAATGACGGTAAAAATGACGTAAAATGCTAACAGATACAAAAATCAAATCTCTTAAACCTAAAGACAAAGTTTATAAAGTCGCTGATCGTGATGGGCTGTATGTTTCTGTCTCTACGGCTGGCACGGTAACATTTCGCTATGACTAATCACAAATTGCATTAAGTATATCAATCACAATGAACAATCATAATATCTTGGAATGATTTGCCGATGTCATCTTTTGACATTGGTGCGGTCATAATGTTCATAGCTTGCTATGAATCAAGATATTTGTACTCTGTGATGAGCGGGTTGAACTCGGTGACTTCGCCATCATCTTCAGTTCCTGTCCCGATCGCATAGGTAACATTCATTGAGCCGTCTTGGTTCATTGAGAAACCTGAGATAGTTGAATACACTGAGGTTAAGATTTTATTAAAAGTTGTCATAATGGACTCCTTGTTAGTTTGTTTAGATAAAAGAAAACCCCGAGAGCTTTCACTTTCGGGGTAGGTTGATAAAATTAAACCGCCACGTGTGCGGTTTTCGATTGCGGATCGATTAAATCAACAAGCTTCATAATCACTTCATCAATTAAATCATCTTCCGCTTTTGTGGCTTAAAGGACAAATTTAATGGTCAAAACCTCGTTAAAATCTTAACGTAAAAGGATTTAACGACAAATTTGTCTATTACACCAACGTAAGTCTTGTGTAAAAAAACGCTGAAATGCCTTATGGTTCGACAAGCTCACCAATCGCCATTTCAGCTTTATACAATTTCGGAAACTAATTTAAGTGCGGTTTAATTTATTTCCGAATTAACACTATTTGCTTTGTCCAATTCTTATCTCAAATTAAAAAATTGAAACAGCTAAAACAATAATCAAGGCTAATGATAATAATGTCATCATCATTGAATAACCAAAATCGCTCATTTATTTTCTCCATTTGTTATTGTTAAACGATTGCATTCTAGCAGTTATCTGCAATTTTTCCATATTAATTTTACTGTATTGCCGATATAATAGCGCAAATTTCAAAGGAGAATGCGATGGCTACGATTAAAGATGTTGCAAAATTAGCGGGGGTTTCAACCACCACGGTCTCACATGTCATTAATGAAACTCGCCATGTGGCAGATGAAACCAAACAAATTGTCTTAAAAGCAATCGAAGAACTGCATTATTCACCCAGTGCTGTGGCACGTAGTTTAAAAGTAAATACCACAAAATCCATTGGGATGATTGTCACTACCAGCGAAGCCCCTTACTTTGCTGAGATTATTCATGCGGTGGAAGATCAATGTTATCGTCAAGGTTATTCCCTGTTTTTATGTAATACCCAAAATAACCCTGAAAAGATTAAAAATCACGTGGATATGCTTGCTAAAAAGCGTGTGGACGGTATTTTGGTGATGTGTTCCGAATACAAAGCAGATAGCTTGGATTTACTCAAAGGATTTAATGCGATTCCGATGGTGGTGATGGATTGGGGTCCTTTAAATCCTAATACGGATCGCATTTTAGATAACAGTTTTGAAGGGGGCTATTTAGCCGGGAAACATTTGGTTGATAACGGTCACACTGAAATTGGTTATTTAAGCGCAGAATTAACCAAAACAACGGCAAGAAAACGGTACGAAGGCTTTTTAAAAGCGTTACATGAAGCGGGGTTACAAATGAACCCTGATTGGTTATTAGAAGGATCCTTTGAGCCTGAAGATGGCTATGAATGCATGAACCGTTTGCTTGCACAACCTAAATGCCCCACTGCGGTCTTCTGTTGTAACGATATTATGGCGTTCGGCGCGATTTCCGCGATTACCGAAAAAGGCTTGCGTGTTCCTGATGATATTTCAATCATTGGTTATGATAATGTGCATATTTCCCGTTTCTGCGCACCGCCTTTAACCACCATTCACCAATCTAAAGCACGTTTAGGGGAACAGGCGTTAAAACTCTTATTTGACCGCATTAACACCAAATCCGATGAACGCAGTACCATTGAAATTCATCCTGAATTGGTGATTCGTAAATCGGTGAAAAAACGGAATTAAATATAAAAAACTATCGGTTTGCAAATAGTTCTAGATTGCTGGCAAAGTTTATCTTTGAGAAACCACCTAGCACGAGCCGTGCTAGGTTCGTTAAACCTAGCCCCGCTGGGGCTGAACAGCGCGGCTCAGATTAAATAACCCTATACGGCTTGATCAGCTTTGTATAGGGTGTACGGCGGTCTGAACAAATTTCTCTATTACACCAGTGCGGTTAATTTTTAGCTATTTTCTGGCATTTCTTTTCTGAAAATATCCTCTTCTTCCAAGGTTTGCAAACGAGCAATCGCTTCGCGGTAAGAAATTTCAAGGCTTTCGCGGCTTGTGGCTAGCACACCTTGGTCAATTAAATAACCGTCATTGACGTCATAAACCCAACCGTGTAATGATAATTTAGCCCCACGCGCCCAAGCATCTTGCACAATAGAAGAGCGGCCTAAGTTGTAAACCTGTTCGGCAACATTGAGCTTGGTGAGCATATCCGCGCGTTTTTCAGGGGATAATTTGCCGATTAAACTACTGTGTTTAAACCAAATATCGCGAATATGTAGCAACCAGTTATTCGCCAGCCCCACATCTTGCTTTGTGATCGCTGCTTTGATCCCCCCACAATTGGTATGACCGCAAATAATAATATGCTCAATATTTAGCACATCCACCGCATATTGCACCACAGATAAACAGTTTAAATCCGTATGGATCACTTGGTTGGCAATATTTCGGTGAACAAATAATTCCCCCGGCCCTAGATTGGTTAATTTTTCCGCAGGAACGCGGCTGTCCGAACAACCGATCCAAAGAAAATCCGGTGTTTGACGTTCAGCAAGCTCGCGAAAATAATCGTCATTTTCTTCGCGCATTCGGATTGCCCAACTGTGGTTGTTGGCAAAAAGTTGTTCAATTTTTTTCATAAGCTTTCCTTTAAAGTGACAGCAAATTAGAGATTACGAAATTTCATAGCAAGGCACATAGGCATCGCCTGTTGGCAATTTCATTCGATGTTGTTCAACAAAACTTTGCAATAAAATATCCATTTTTTTCATTAGATTTTCATCGCCGCGTAATTGAAATTTTCCGTATTTTTCAATGTTATCTTGGGTTTCCGACTTAATATTTCCCGCAACAATACCTGAAAAGGCACGGCGTAAATTTGCCGCTAAATCCACCGCACTTTGGTTTAAGTGCAGGTTTAAATTTGCCATATTTTCATGGGTTGGAATAAACGGATGTTGAAATGCAGGATCGATTTTTAATGACCAGTTAAATCCATAGCTGTCCGCATTATCGTAACGTTGTTTTTTCACATCAATCATCGCCTTACGCATATGGCGTGCCACCGCAGCAGGATCATCAATGATAATTTCATATAACTTTTGCGCTTCTTTTCCCAACGTTTCTCCCACAAAACGGTCAATCGCGGCAAAATAATCGGCACATTCTTTGGGGCCGGTGAGAATTAACGGCAAATGTTGGGTTTGATTTTCAGGGTTCAGTTTAATGCCCAAAATAAACATAAATTCTTCAAAGGTGCCCGGGCCGCCGGGGAAAATAATAATACCATGTCCCATGCGCACAAAGGCTTCAAGGCGTTTTTCAATATCGGGCATAATAATCAATTCATTGACAATCGGGTTAGGCGGCTCGGAGGCAATAATCGATGGCTCGGTAATACCAATAAAACGCCCATTTTTGAAGCGTTGATTAGCATGCCCGATTGCCGCCCCTTTCATTGGTGCTTCCATCACGCCCGTCCCACAACCTGTAATAATATTAAGCTCACGATGCCCAAGCTCTAAACCGACCGCGCGGCAATATTGATATTCTGTTTGGCTGATAGAATGTCCGCCCCAACACACCACCAAATTCGGTTCTTCGCCTACGATCAGGGCTTTCGCGTTGCGCAAAATACTAAAAACCTGATTTGTGATGGCTTCGCCTGTTTGTGCGTCGTTTAAGCCAAAACGTTGCATCATTGCGTTTACAAATAAAATATCCCGCAACACCGCAAAAAGATGATATTGAATATTACGAATCATCACATCATCCACAAACGCCGTTTCGGGTGGATTGTGTAATTCCAACGCCACACCACGTTCACGAGCAAGCAGCTGAATATCAAAATCAGCATATTTGCCCAACAATGCACGGCTATCGTCTGTGACTGCGCCCGAGTTTAATACGGCGAGAGAGCAGTTTCGGTAGAGCTGATAAAGCGGCGATTGTGCTTGTTTGGTTAATTGTTCCACTTCAGCATGGGACAGCAAATCCATACTGCCTTTCGGGTTAACGTAGTGAATATGGCTCATATTTAAAATCCTTTTAAATTGTTTTCATTACTGACGTGCAAGGCGATTGTTTTGCGGCACGGTTTCAAAATTGGAGCGGAAAGGATTAATATCCAAACCACCGCGGCGCGTGTAGCGCGCGTAAACGCTGAGTTTTTCGGGCTTAGCAAAGGTCATTAAATCGCAAAAAATCCGTTCTACACATTGTTCGTGGAATTCATTATGCTGGCGGAAAGACACGAGATAACGCAACAATTTTTCCCGATCAATTTGTTTGCCTACATAATGAATTTGTACCGAACCCCAATCGGGTTGGCTGGTAATTAAGCAGTTTGATTTTAGTAAGTGGCTAACGAGCGTTTCTTCCACCGTATTTTCATTTACGCTATTTTCCAAAAGAGTGGCATCAAAACCATAATCGTCAATTTCAATATCCTGCTCATCAATACATTCGCCCTGTAATTGAGCAATCGGTTGCGCATTATAAAACGCCAGCGGATTTAACCGCACTTTGACATCCCCTTTGGCACATTCACTTAAATCTTGCTGCATAATGCGTTGAACTTCGTCAAATGTGCTAAATTTGGTTTGGTTAAAGCTATTTAAATACAATTTAAAACTTTTCGACTCAATCAAATTTTCAGAGCGAAAATCAATTTCAACATCGGCGATCGCCACTTGCGGCAACCCTTTAGGATTGAGCCAAGAAATTTCATACGCCGTCCAAATATCGCTACCTTGCGTAAAGGGCTGTTGCGCGGTAATCCCTAATCCATCGCGGTTTAAGGCGCGCGGCACAGGTTGTAATAATGTGCGGTCATATTCCGCTTTATATTCGGTTTTTTGTCCCAATTTGAGATTGTTTAATTGGCTTTCGTAATTCATAAAAAGTTCCAAGAGAGATTTGATACTAAACGGCAATCATCGCATTTAAAATGGAAAAGGTCAAAAAGTGGTTGTGCTAATGTCCAATCGCCGCCACATTTAGGACATTTTCGTTGTTGCTCGCTCTGTAAATTCTTGCCGCCCACGCGGTATAAATAATAGAAAGTCGGAATCTGTGTTTCTTGTTCAATTTCTCGGGCAAGGTAATAACCATGCTTGAAGGTGTTGCTTTGAATATCGGAAATTTCTGTTAATGCTTGATTTTCCAGCACCGATCCGTTCATTTGCAATTGATCACAAGCCTGCCAGTTTTCTTGCCATTTGATTACATCCATACTTAAGTGCGGTTGATTTTTGAGTTGTTTGTACAAGGGAATAGGCGCCAAACTATCACCGCTATGCAAGGGTGAACAAACCTGCAAATGGGTAGTATAAAGCACTTGCCATTCGGGTTTTTCTTGTTCAAACGTTACATCGGAATTTAAATCTTCGCCCACAATGTGAAAACTATCTAAAAATAAACCGCGCTTTTCCGCTTGCGCCAAGGCTTGATCGACTTCAACATTGTTATTTTCAAGTAAAAGGCTGGATTGCTCTGGGCAAATCACACGGGTTGCCAGCCCCATTTCCCCTTCTTGCTCAGCCATAAAAACAGGAATTTCGCGCCCGATAATTTGCCCATTATATCGCCACTGATCAATTACACGATTGATAAAAGGGACTTGCGCTAAAAGGGGAGCGGAGTGTTTATTTTGGAAAAATACTTCAACCAGATACATTTTCTTTCTTAATTTCGTTAGAATACGTCAACGTTTAACATCTTAACCTATTGAGAGAATTTATGCCAATTCGACAAAAAACACGTCAACATTTAACCGCGCTTCAAACGGTCATGAATGAACTGGATTTATGGCAAATTGAAGCGCCTAGTGAAGAAGCTTTTGCCAGCACCGAGCCGTTCGCCATTGATCGCATGAGTGCCACCGAATGGTTGCAATGGATTTTTATTCCGCGTATGCACGCCCTTTGCGAAAGCCAACATCCATTGCCAAGCCAAATCGCCATTTCGCCTTATATTGAAGAAGCCCTAAAGAAACACGAGCGTTTACAAGATTTGCTCAAACCCTTGCTTGAACTGGAAGAATTACTGAAAAATCAATGATGTTAGAAATTCTGTATCAAGATGCGTATTTGGTGGCAGTCAATAAACCCGCCGGAATGTTGGTGCATCGCAGTTGGTTGGATCGTCATGAAACACAGTTTGTTATGCAAACGCTGCGCGATCAAATCGGGCAGTATGTTTTTCCTATTCATCGTTTAGATCGCCCAACCTCGGGCGTGTTGTTATTTGCCTTGAATAGCGAAATGGCTAACTTGCTTTGTCTGCAATTTGAAGAAAAAACCGTAGAAAAAAGCTATCTTGCCGTAGTGCGTGGTTATTTAACAGGTTCGGCACAGATTGATTATCCCCTTAAAATTCAATTGGATAAAATTGCAGATAAATTTGCGCAAGAGGATAAAGAACCACAAAGTGCGGTGACAAATTACACCGGTTTGCAAACCGTAGAAATGCCTTGGGCAATCGGCAAATATCAAACGGCGCGTTATTCTTTAGTACGATTAATGCCACAAACAGGGCGGAAACACCAATTACGCCGTCATATGAAGCATATTTTTCACCCTATCCTTGGCGACACGCAATATGGCGATTTACACCAAAATCGCGGATTGAGCGAGAAAACAGGGGTATCAAGATTAATGCTACATGCAGAGACATTAAGCTTTGATCACCCGATTACACAGGAAAGAATCGAAATCCGCGCAGGATTGGATGAACAATGGAAAAAACTAATGACGGAATTTGGCTGGTAAACAGTTGAAATATCCGGTACATTTCGGCAGAATAAATAAGCATAACGGATTAAATAAAAGACGTAAGGTATTGTTTATACAGGATTTTCTAAATAGAAAAAGTTGCTAACATTTAAAGAAAATAAACATTAGCAACTGTTTTGTCTATTTGAGCTGTTTTTGGTGTAATAGCAACAAATTTACCTATTACACCAAACCTATCAGCTATCCGATAGTTTTTTAGTTACTTATTTCACCATACTTTCCAAAAGCTTCACCGCTAAACAAGCTAAATTAAAACGCTGTTCATCTGCTACAGACCAAAATTCAAGCCCGTTTTCCACCGCACTTAAGCCGCTCAAATGCAATTTAACGTTGTCTTCACTGCTCTCTTGTTCGCCATTCAACACCGGTGTAATGAGGTTTTCTTCCACCTGAATCAAGGCATTTTCCTGCCATTGGCTACGCAATGCATCTACATCTAATTCATACGCCGAAAGTGCGGTGACTTTTTGCGCCATTCCGTAAAATACGGGCACTTGAATCGAATGGAATACCACAGGGGTTGCCGGGAAGATTTTTTGCCATTGTTGGCTTAAATTCACCGCACTTTGTGGGAAAACATCAAAGGCCAAACGTTGTTCGTTTTCATCCAATGGGATACCGTTTAATAAACGTGCTGTTTGCCCGGCTAATTTGGATACGGTTTCACTGTCCGTATAAGATGCCGGCAACATGGATGTCGCTACAATTTGATCTAATTGAATTTGTTCAATCAGCGGTGACAAACTCAATGCTAATTGAGCTACTTGTGGATCCGGCATGGCTACGATGTTACGTTGTTGAATAGACGCAATGTCCTCATCATTTACCGTTGGCACCACAACAGGTACACCGGCAATATTTGCAGTTACGCCTTTCATATCAATCACGACACAACCGGATTCCGCGGCATTGGCAATATGTGCGGCTTGTTGTGCATGACCGGCAAAAAGCAAATAATCAAAATCCGACCAATCAACCTCGTCAGTAGTCAGCTGTGCAACCGCTTTATTATTAAAGCGTACGCCTTGTTCTTCGTTAAACGGAATGATTTCAACAATGGCTAACTTATTGATATTTAAATCACTTTGTGCCAAATACTCACTGAGTTTTTCACAAAGTTCAAATTCTGCGGCAATGGCAATATTTAATGCTGTCATTTTTATTATCTCGATTATAAATGGGCGGCTATTTTACTGATATTTCAGCCGATGTTCTAGCAAAAGCGCATGTATTATGGCTCTGAGCGCGTATCTTCTTCCGGATATTCTTCTATGGTCACAGGGATAGTCAGTTGTTTGTCACCACGTAAAATCAACAAGGGTACCGTGGTATTCGGTCTGGTATTACTGATTAAATCCATTAACTGCGAAGGCGATCCAATCGCTTGTTCACCATATTTTAAAATCACATCATTTTCTTTTAATCCCGCTTTTTGTGCCGGACCATTAGGTTTAAGGGCATCGATCATGATCCCTTCCCCATAATCACGCTCTTGCCCATTGCTGTATAAAATATTGGTACTCACGCCCAAATAACCACGAATAACGCGCCCATCTCTTAAAATGCGTTGTACCACATCATTAACCACACTAATGGGAATCGCAAATCCTAAACCTTCAGCCGTCTCTACTTCATTTTTTCCGATCGTCAAGGTATTGATTCCAATTAATTCCCCTAATGAATTAATTAACGCGCCCCCTGAATTTCCTTTATTAATCGATGCATCTGTTTGAATAAAATTTTGACGTCCTACGGTTTCACCAATGGCATTACGACCTGTGCCGCTAATAATCCCTTGTGATACGCTCTGCCCTAAGTTATAAGGATTACCAATGGCTAAGGCAATATCCCCCACATGAACAAGGCGTTTAGGATTTTGTAGAATAGTGGGCAAATTTTCCCCATAAATACGTAACACCGCAAGATCGGTCAAGCTATCCACCCCCACTAAGGTCGCTTCATAGGCACGGCCATCTTGCAAAAGAATAATCACCTGATCCGCCATTTGGATCACATGCTTATTCGTCACCACCAACCCATCTGCCGACATAATCACCCCTGAACCTAATTCACTGGTGATCACATCCCCTGCATCTAAGTTATTTTCGCTCACAAAAGACTGATTATAAACATTCACCACTGCCGGCGCGGCTAAACGTACCGCCTGTTTAAAAGACATCACTTCATTCGTTAAGGGCAACAAGGAATTCCCCATAAAACGCGGGGCAACAAATAAAATCAGTGCGGCACAAACTAACCCAATTAAAGCAGATTGTAGTAATTTCTTAATCATTATCTTCCCTTATATAAACCGTTTTTAAATCTGCCCCAATTTTAACCGCACTTTGTAAAGCCCATTTTGGCGCATCTTTCAACTCCGTTACATTCGGTAAGCGACACAATCCTCGCGCTTTATCACCTAACAATTTTGGTGCAATATAGACAATTAACTCATCCACTAAATTTTCTTCAATCAACGCACCGGCTAAAGTAGCCCCTGCTTCACCCCAAACCGTATTAATTTGACGTTGCCCTAAAATGCGCATCACATTAAACAGCGTGGTCGGATTATCCGTAATCTCCACGATAATTTCTTCACAAAAATCAGGAAAATCCGTTAAATCACGCGCTCTATCGCTCACTAACCAAACGGGCGAATTCGTTTCAAATAATTTATGCTGCGGTTGGACACGATGTTGAAAATCTAAAATTACTCGCACAGGTTGGCGTAGATTTTCTGCCGGATATTCCCTTTTTATCTCTTCAGGCAGTTCATTCCAACGCACCGTTAAACTCGGGTTATCCATTTCAACAGTAACGCCGGTGGAAAGAATCGCGGAAGCCTGCGCACGCCCAACCTGCACATCAGCACGCGCTTGACATCCTGTAATCCATTGGCTTTCACCATTTTCCATCGCAGTACGTCCATCTAAACTCATCGCCAATTTCAATTGCACAAAAGGCAAACCTGTACGCATACGTTTTAAAAAGCCCTTATTCAAGCCTTCTGCCTTTTCTGCCAATAAACCGACCGCACTTTCAACACCGGCATCATAAAGCATTTTCAACCCACGCCCTGCCACTTCAGGGTTAGGATCTCGCATAGCGGCAATGACTTTCGTCACACCGGCATTGATCAAACCTAAGGCACAAGGCGGTGTACGCCCATAATGAGAACAAGGCTCAAGAGTCACATAAGCCGTTGCCCCTTTTGCTTGCTCTCCTGCGGCACCTAATGCCATCACTTCCGCATGCGGTTCCCCTGCTTTATAGTGAAAACCTTCCCCCACAATTTCACCGTGTTTAACCAATACACAGCCGACTGAAGGGTTGGGTGTTGTCGTAAAACGTCCTTGCTTAGCTAACTCAATAGCACGTTGCATAAATTGTTCGTCTTGTGGGGTAAATTGGCTCATCATTAATCCTTTAATTTCTCGATTTCTTTGGTGAACTCGTTGATATTATCAAAACTTAAATACACAGATGCAAAGCGTATATAAGCGACTTTATCCAGTTTTTTCAGCTCAGCCATCACTAAATTGCCCACCAGTTTACTTGGCACTTCTCTCTCACCGGTGGCTTGTAAATAATGAATAATATGACCAATAGATTTCTCAAGGTCATCTTCACTCACAGGGCGTTTGCCCACGGCATGCTGCATACTGCGGCGTAATTTGTCTTCATTAAATGGCTCGCGAGAACCGTCTGTTTTCACAATTTTGGGCACAACAAGCTCTGCGGTCTCAAATGTCGTAAAGCGTTCACGACAATGAGTACATTCACGCCGCCGCCTTACTTGATAACCTTCTGACACCAAACGGCTATCAATCACTTTCGTTTCTTCTGTTGAACAAAATGGACAATGCATAATTTTCCTTCACTTCTTTGCAAAGAGTTTGATTTAGTCTAGCAAAATTTAGCTTCAAATTCGATATAATCCCAACACTAATCACATTAAAGAAGGAAAAAACAATGAAAGTAACCAGCTCTGCCATTGTCAATGGTGCATTTGAAGATAAATACGGCAAACGTGGAACCCAATTTACTCCAAACGGCATGCCTAGTTATTCCATTCCGTTCCAAATTGAAGACGCGCCAGAAGGAACAAAATCCTTTGCGGTGGTGCTCGAAGATAAAGATGCCATTACCGCCAGCGGTTTTGTTTGGATCCATTGGCTTATCGCCAACCTTGCGCGTACATCTGTTGCTGAAAATGAAAGCCAAAGCGCGGTGGATTTTGTGCAAGGTGCCAATACTTGGGCAAGTAAACTCGGTAATTTCAGCATTGAAGAAGCTTCTGCTTACGGTGGTATGGCACCACCAAATTGCTTACACCGTTATGAATTAATTGTGTATGCCCTTGATACTAAATTAGATTTAGCTCAAGGTTTCCGTTTTAACGATCTCCATTTTGCCATGCAAGGTCATATTTTGGATCAAGCAGTTGTGATGGGGACTTATGATGTGTAAGTCAAAATAGCGTCTAATGCCACGAGTTTTTTCGTGGCTTTTTTCTTTTTGGTTTTGCATTTAGTAAAAAAATACCTTACCATTTAACTCGGCTTTAAACACAAACTCACACATAAGGATTTTATTATGTCATTTGCAAATCAAAAAATAGGCGAAATTGCCGTTGCAATTCCAAGTTCAACAAAACTGTTCCGCGAATATGGTTTAGATTTTTGTTGTGGTGGCGCAGTTGAACTGGCTCAAGCCGCAAAACAAAAAGGCATTGAGCTCGCTGAATTAGAAGCTCGTTTATTGGAATTACAACAAACGGATACAAGAGAGACAACAGATTGGACACAGGCAAGTTATACGGATTTTACGGCGCATTTAGTCAAACGTTTCCACGATACTCACCGTACGCAATTGCCGGAACTCATTGAATTAGCAGAAAAAGTTGAACGTGTACACGGCGATCGTGACGATGCACCTATTGGCTTAACGGCAGCCTTACAAGCAATTTATGACGAACTGCGTCAACATATGATGAAAGAAGAGCAAATTCTTTTCCCGATGATTTGTGCAGGCAATTATGCCATGGCTTGTATGCCAATTCGTGTAATGGAAATGGAACACGAAGGAATGGGCGAACAACTGGAAGTATTAACGTCTCTAACCCATCATTTTACCCCGCCTACTGACGCCTGTTCATCTTGGTTGGCACTTTATGCCGGTGTAGCAAAATTTGCGGAAGATTTAATTGAGCATACCCATTTGGAAAATAATATTTTATTCCCACACGTCCGTGCTGAGGTTTAAATAACAAACAAAAAAGTGCGGTGAAATTAACCGCACTTTTGTTAGCAATGATATTAATGCTCTCTTGTTTTAAAGAACGTCACATCAGGATAGCGTTCTTGCGCAAGGTTGAGATTGACCATGGTTGGGGCGATGTAGGTTAAATTATCCCCACCGTCTAACGCCAAATTTTGCTCATTTTTACGCTTAAATTCTTCAAATTTCTTCGCGTCAGTACATTCCACCCAACGAGCGGTTGCCACGTTCACGTTTTCATAAATCGCTTCCACGTTGTATTCCGATTTCAAACGCGAAACCACCACATCAAACTGCAACACACCGACTGCGCCAACGATTAAATCGTTGTTCATTAGCGGACGGAAAACCTGTACGGCACCTTCTTCTGAAAGTTGTACCAAACCTTTAAGCAATTGTTTTTGCTTCAATGGATCTTTTAAACGAATACGGCGGAATAATTCAGGTGCGAAGTTTGGAATACCTGTAAATTTCATTTCTTCGCCTTGGGTGAACGTGTCGCCGATTTGGATGGTACCGTGATTATGTAAACCGATAATATCGCCGGCATAGGCTTCTTCCGCATGGGAACGGTCGCCCGCCATAAAGGTTAAGGCATCAGAAATCACCACATCTTTGCCAATGCGCACATGTTTTAATTTCATCCCTTTTTCATATTTACCCGAGACGACACGCATAAACGCCACGCGGTCGCGATGTTTCGGATCCATATTGGCTTGGATTTTAAACACAAAGCCACTGAATTTTTCTTCTGAACTTTCCACTAAACGCACGTCCGTTTGGCGCGGTTGCGGTTTTGGCGCCCATTGGGTTAAACCGTCTAAAAAATGATCTACCCCAAAGTTACCCAAAGCGGTTCCAAAGAAAACCGGGGTTAATTCACCACTGATAAATAAATCGTGGTCAAATTCATTGGACGCGCCTTTCACCAACTCTAATTCATCGCGCAGTTGTTGCGCTAAATCATCGCCCACCGCCGCGTCTAAATCCGGATTATTTAAACCTTTAACAATGCGTACTTCTTGAATGGTGGAGCCTTGTCCTGTTTGGTATAAATAGGTTTCATCTTTATATAAATGATAAACCCCTTTAAATAATTTACCGCAACCAATCGGCCAAGTAATAGGCGCACAATGAATATTCAACACGCTTTCAACTTCGTCCAATAATTCCATTGGATCACGAATATCGCGGTCGAGTTTGTTCATAAAGGTTAAAATTGGCGTGTCGCGCAAACGCGTAACTTCCATTAATTTGATGGTGCGCTCTTCTACCCCTTTTGCCGCATCAATCACCATTAAGCAGCTGTCAACGGCGGTCAATGTGCGATAGGTATCTTCCGAGAAGTCTTCGTGCCCCGGGGTATCCAGTAAATTTACTAAGCAGTCGTTATAAGGGAATTGCATCACAGAAGTGGTAATTGAAATACCCCGTTGTTTCTCCATTTCCATCCAGTCTGATTTTGCGTGGGCAGTGGAACCTTTGCCTTTTACGGAACCGGCCGTTTGAATGGCATTTCCGTATAACAATACTTTTTCTGTAATGGTGGTTTTACCCGCATCGGGGTGAGAAATAATCGCGAATGTGCGACGTTTATCAACTTGTTGTGGATAGGTCATTGTTATTCTTTTTCCGTTATAAAAATCGGGGCGTATTGTCGGCTATTTTAGCTTGAAGTGCAAGCTAAAACCGTATAGCAAACGTTTGCAAAGTGCGGTATACTTTTGGGCAGTTTTTAAAATACAATATCAACAAGGACAAACACAATGACCGAATTAAGTTTAAAAAAAATCTACTCCGGAAAAGTACGTGATCTTTATGAAATTGATGATAAACGTATGTTGATGGTGGCGACAGATCGCCTTTCTGCTTTCGATGTAATTTTAGATGATCCTATTCCGCGTAAAGGCGAAATTTTGACCCAAATTTCTAATTTTTGGTTTAAGAAATTAGAACACATTATGCCAAATCATTTTACCGGTGACAGTGTTTATGATGTGTTACCCAAAGAAGAAGCGGATTTAGTCAAAGATCGCGCGGTGGTTTGTAAACGTCTTACGCCGGTTAAAATTGAGAGTATTGTGCGCGGTTATTTGACCGGTTCAGGTTTAAAAGACTATAACAAAACAGGGACGATTTGTGGCTTAAAATTACCTGAGGGTTTGGTTGAAGCGAGCAAATTACCACAACCGATTTTTACGCCATCCAGCAAAGCAGAAGTGGGCGATCACGATATTAATATTTCTTATGAAGAATGTGAGCGTCAAATTGGTGCCGAACTTGCTGCCAAAGTACGTGATGCTGCGATTGCGCTTTATACGGAAGCGGCAAATTTTGCCTTAACCAAAGGCATTATTATTTGCGACACCAAATTTGAATTCGGTTTAGATGAAAACGGCACATTGACGTTAATGGATGAAGTGTTAACCCCTGATTCAAGCCGTTTTTGGTCAGTGGAAACCTATAAAGAAGGCACCAATCCACCGTCTTTTGACAAACAATTTGTGCGCGATTGGTTAGAAAATAGCGGTTGGAACAAACAAGCCCCGGCGCCGAAAGTACCGGCGGATGTGATTGAAAAAACCGTAGCGAAATACCAAGAAGCGTTGGATTTGTTGTCCAAATAACCCCAAAGAACTGTAGGGGCGAAATATTTTTCGCCCTGACATTCCACGATATTTTGGGGCAAAAAATGTTTTGCCCCTACAAGGAACATTATGCGATCAGTAGCCATTGTTGGATTAGGTTGGTTTGGTTTACCTTTAGCCCGTGATTTGCGTAATCTGGGTTGGGATGTAAAAGGCAGTAAACGCACGCCTGAAGGGGTGGAAGAAATGCGTTTATGGCGACTTGAAACCTATCAGCTTGAACTCACCCCTGACATCAATGCCGATCCTGACGACCTTTATGCGCTCTTGTCTGTGGACAGCCTTGTGATTAATTTACCGCCTAGCTCACATTTCTTCGATCCTGATGTTTATATGCGAAGTATTGAGAATTTGGTGAATGAAGCCTTATTGTATGGGGTGCAGCATATTATCTTTATCAGCACGACATCCGTTTTTCCCCAAGCACATGGCGAATTTACGGAATTGAGCGCGGCAGATGAAAACTCTGTTTTCTATCAAATCGAACAAATGCTTTTTCAGTTTGAAGATTTGGATATTGATATTTTACGCTTTGGCGGATTAATTGGTGATGATCGTCATCCTGTCCATACGATGAGCGGAAAATCCTATGAACAAGGCAACAGCCCTGTGAATTTGGTGCATTTAGAAGACTGTTCACGCGCCGTTCAAAGTTTACTCGAAACCCCAAGTGGTCATCGTTTATATCATTTGGTCGCGCCACAACATCCTACGCGTGCCGAATATTATACCGCCATGGCGGAAAAACTTGCCATAAATCCACCGCACTTTGACTGCCAAGACTCGGATTTACAGCGCATTGTCCACGGCAATAAAATCTGTGATGAGTTAGAATTTGTCTATCAATATCCTGATCCTTACTTGATGATAAAATCGCCCTGTTGATTTTCATCCCAAACTCAAAGGGGAATGGATGAGAAAAAGACCAACAAAATTGGGGGCGCGATGTTGGTGACAAAACCAAAACTAATAGCAAGTGGCACCACTTCCATTCCGCCTGAACGTTGGATAATCGGAAGTGTACAGTCTAAGGCTGTGGCGCCGGCTAGTCCGACCGCCGTTGAACGATAGTGAAACATAAATAACGGAATCACAAACAGGCTTACAATTTCACGCATCAAATCGTTAAAAAAGGCAATGCTTCCAAATATCGGGCCCCAAGCATCATTAATCACCACGCTGGATAAAGAATACCAGCCTAATCCTGATGAAATCGCCAAACCTTGCGTTAACGGTAAATTCAGCGCGTAAGCAGAAAATACGCCGCCCACTAACGAGGTCATAATCATGATCAACCCTGTGTAAATGCCGCGTTTATTAAACAACACTTCACGCAAAGAAATGCCATTATTCCGCAATTGAATCCCCACAAAGAAAATCAAAGTGACTAACACATAAGTGCTCGCATGTAATGGCAATGCAAAATATCCATAACTCAAAAAACCAAACACAAAGCCCAACACAACCATTGAGCAAAGTTTGGCACTATCTAAAAGCAATTTCCAACGCGGCGGTAAATTGGAACCGAGATGCTTTAATGGCGCCGGTTTAAGCTTATCAAAAATAACCAGCCCAATAATATTGCAGCTCATAATAATCAAAGCAAAGGTCAAGGCAGAGAAACCAATATTAGGCAGTTTGCTGAAGACATCTTCAATTTGCCCTAAAGACACGCCCATCACAAATAAAATCGCATAAAGTAATATCATCACCATCCGATTAATGCGGCTCAGTAATTTTTCATTGTGAGTTTTGATTAAATAGCCCAACAACATGGGGGCTAAAACAATTAATAATCCTTCAAACATCTTTTTTATCTCTTGAAAATAAAGTGTGGTCTGTTTATGCTTATTCTAACTTAAAACGAATGGAACTCAACGAATGTATTTACGCCAACTGGAAATTATGGGCTTTCGCGGCATTAATCGCCTTTCTATTCACTTACGTCCCAACATGCTCTTAATCGGGGAAAATGCTTGGGGAAAATCGAGCTTATTGGCGGCATTAAGTTTAATTCTAAACGGTAAAAATACGCTCTATCAGTTTACTGCTGAAGATTTTCACCAATCGCAAGAACCGCAAAATATTACCTTGCTCTTTACCTTTTCTGAACGTGATGCTCAAGAAAATGATGCGCCACAAAATGAAGCATTGCAGCATGTTTTTGTGCCCCACGATGATGGTTTAGATCGCATTTATTTACGCGTCACCGGTGAACAACAAGGAACGCAAATTGAAACCCATTATTCTTTTTTAAATGCGCAAGGTGAAACCATCGAGCTGAAAAGTGCGGTGAATATTGCTCTTATTTTGATTAACCGCTACCCGATTTATCGCCTGCGCGATGCTCGTCTTCATGCACAAAGTGCCCAACAAGCCGCGACTTTCTGCAATAGAGTTGAACAACATTCTTGTCGTGAATTACGGGCTGTTGGCGTCTTGCTACAACATTACTTTATGCGAACGCCTTTAGAAGATCCGGTCTTTGATTCCACCAATTTATGGAATGATCTCAAAGCCTTATGCGCTAAATTAAAGCAAGATGGTCAACGTCAGTTACAACACCAATTGTTGCATTTTTTAACCTCATTACTCATGCTTGAACGCCATGCCGAAACAACGCATGCGGTTCACCCTATTCTTATTTTTGAAGATCCTGAAGCCCGCTTACACCCAAGAATGGTAACCATCTTGTGGGAACTCACCCAATATCTGCCCATTCAACGTATTACCACAACCAATTCAGTCGAACTGATTTCTCAAGCGTCATTACGCGATATTTGCCGACTGGTTCGTTATACAGATCGCACACGCGCTTATCAGCTTGACCGCCGCGATCTGAGCAAAGAAGATTTACGCCGTTTAACCTTTCATATTCATCATAATCGCAGTCTCGCCTTATTTTCTCGCACCTGGATTTTAGTGGAAGGCGAAACTGAAGTGTGGCTTTTATCTGAAATCGCCGCATTACTCGGCATCAATCTTGCCATGGAAGGGATTCGCATTGTGGAATTTGCCCAATCCGGTTTACGCCCTTTAATTAAGTATGCGCAAGCCATGGGCATTGAATGGTACGCCTTGACGGATGGCGATGAAGCAGGACGAAAATACGCGGAAATCGTGAAATCCATGCTTAATGAGCAGGAAAAATTGGATGATCGCTTAACCCTTTTACCGCGTAGTGATATTGAGCATTTCTTTTATGTGGAAGGATTTAATCAGGTTTTTGTTCGTCTTGCCCATTGGATTCCGCAAAATAATGCCTACCCGATGAATAAAATTATTCAGCGCGCCATTCAACGGACGTCTAAACCTGATTTAGCGATAGCCATTTCTAATGAAATCGAAAAACGGGGAACACAATCCATCCCATTATTGTTTAAACGATTATTTTCCAAGGTATTAAATCTCACCAGAACCCAGTAAATAAAGCCTATTTATTTATACAGCGAATTATGATAAAGTGCGGTCAATAAAAACTATGTTTAAATTGACCGCGCTTTGATGAAAAAGGCTACTCGAAAGATTATTCATATTGATATGGACTGTTTCTACGCTGCTGTAGAAATGCGTGAAGATCCAACCCTTGTTGGCAAACCTGTTGCTGTAGGCGGAACCAGTCGCCAACGGGGCGTTCTGACCACCTGTAACTACGAAGCGCGCAAATTTGGTTGTCGTAGCGCGATGCCTACGGCGCAGGCGGTTAAACTTTGTCCTAACCTTATTTTGCTTCCTGTCAGAATGGAATTATACAAAGCGGTTTCCGCACAAATTCATGCCATCTTTCGCCGTTATACGGATATTATTGAGCCCCTTTCTCTGGATGAAGCCTATTTGGATGTGACAGATTGCCCGCAATGCTCAGGATCCGCAACGTGGATCGCGCAAGAAATCCGCCAAGCGATTTTTGATGAGTTGCATCTCACCGCTTCTGCCGGCATTGCGCCATTAAAATTTCTTGCCAAAATTGCTTCAGACCAAAATAAACCCAATGGGCAATGCGTGGTTCGCCCTAATGATGTTGAACAATTTGTTGCTACCCTGCCCTTACATAAAATTCCAGGGGTTGGAAAAATAACATCTGAACATTTGCGAAAAATGGGATTAGAAACCTGTCGTGACGTTCAAAAATTAAGCTTGCCTATTCTGGTCAATCAATTCGGCAAAATGGGCAAACGCATTTGGGATTTTAGTCATGGTATTGATGAACGGGAAGTACAACCCCATCGCGAACGAAAATCCGTGGGCGTTGAACGAACCTTATCTTATAACATTTCAACCCTTGAAGAAGCACAAGATATTTTAACCGCACTTTATCCTGAATTAGAACGCCGCACATTGCGCGCTAAACCTGATATTCCTTTACACCATTATCGAAAAATGGGGGTAAAACTCAAATTTGAGGATTTCCATGTCACCACCCTTGAAAAAAGTGCGGTGGAATTTAGCCTTGAAACCTTTCGGCAATTATTAGAAAAAATATGGGAAAGATGTCATGGACGAGCGGTTCGGTTGGTGGGGGTTCATGTTATTGTACCTGAAGAATCTAATGAAATTCAGTTAGGGTTGCTTTAAGCAAAAGTTCATAAATTCAACATTGAAGACATCACTTTTTCTTGCCGAAAGAAATAAATTGTATAAAATTTTATACATTATGAATAAAAAAAATAATCGAAAACCAATCCATTGGGTTGGCTCTGCTCTCGATGATATTCGAGAATTTCCCGATAACATTAAGCGTGAAAGCATTACAGGAGCAAGCAAAATGATTGATACTCAAATTCGCCATACCACAGACGCTAACGGTAATGTCTTTGCTGATTTAGGTTTTGCGCCACAAGAAGCTCAACAATTAAAATCTGCTAGTGAACAACTTAAATTTCTGTTTATTTCGTAGCTGTGTTAAAGGATAAGAAATCACCCAAAATCAACATTAATTCACGTTGTGAGAATTGATGGCGATATTGCACCGCTTGCTCTTTGGTTTTACAGCCATAACAAGAGGCGTACACAAAACCGTTGAGCTTTTGCGCTACCGTTAATAATTCCGTGGTGACCTCTTGAGTGTCGTATTTCGGCACAATAAAAATGCGCGGCTTAACACCGGTTACCGCTTGCGCCACTAAAAAGGCTTTCAAGCCGGTGTATTGACCGTTTTCATCTACACCACCAATCACATTCGCTTTCTTCCACGCGAACCACAATCACTTTAGTGTTGGTGATATCCACAATACCGTCAAGGGCGCGCGCAAGGGTGCCGGTTTTGCCCGCTTTGGCAATCACACTTGACGTAATGCCTGTGAGTAAGGTGGGTTTGTTTAAAGGAAAGGTTTCCGCGTCCGCCAACGATTTCCACGGTTCTTTGCGCCAAGAGCGTTTCTGTTTGTAAAACGCCAAATAAATTTGAGTTGGATTAACCATTTTGATACGTCTCCACCAACTGGTTCATTTGTTGAATAATGTCATCAAAATTGGTCTGTATTGCGGTTTCGCTCAAACCGTCTTTTTTCAACTCATATTTACGCATGCGTTGATTGGCAAGCTCAACCTGCAATCTTTCCAAACCTGCCGCCTGTTGCAAAATCAGTTGTGTTGCCGCTTGGTTGGTAATACCGGCTTTTTCTGCAAAATCCGTAATATAACGACTGGCTTCGCCTTGATAATTTGCCACTTGAAAGGCTATAAATATCATGCATTGACCGCATCGCCTTTGGTGAAAGACGTCAATATCACCAGTCCCCCCCAGGAAAGGTGCAAGTGACGTTGCTTTCTACGGTGGATAAAGGCGTTGCGGATCAAACGCTTATTAACACCGTTAAAACCACGCTCAATGCGGAAGATGTGCGACCGTTAACGGATAGTGCAAGAAGTCATTCGGTTTGAACCCTATAAACTTCTTGAAAGTTAACCGCACTTTTGAAGCGCAAAGCACACTATATAAATGGTGTGCTTTTTATTTTGATGTAATAAAAATTATTCTAAATAAATAAGGTATTGTTTTTCCTTAAATTATTAATTATTCCCTAATTGTATTATATCAACTTACTAGATAATACAAAGGTAGAAATTTTATTTTTCGCCATTTTTCACGCATTCCACGTCTGAAAAATCGCAGTCAAAGCCTCGCCTCGCCCGCACAGTAAAAGTGCATGTTTTTACGCAAATCTTAAAAGGCGATCCAACCAAGCGAGATCTAGCGCGATTTAGATCTTTACATTCAGATCTTTTTACGCAGATTTATGCAAAATTATGCATTTTTTTATTGATTAAAATCAAAAAACTTTCAAAAAGTTTACCACGCTCAAATTTGCGTTTTTAGTGAACCGAATTTCTATTACTTATTGAATTATACTAAATAACAATGCCGACCCTAGGCACCACCGGTAAGTATCATGAATAAAAAGCCACTTGAAAAAGTGGCTTTTTTATTTGGCAAGAGCAACTAAAAATCAATAACTTACGTGCAGAATATTGCAATTATGTATATTTAATCACTCATATTGTTTACATGTCTTTACTGTTCATTTATGATCTGTTTAGATCATAAATGAAGATAATTTACACCCAAAAAACAGGAATAAGAAATGGCAACAATCATCAAGAGAAACGGCGCATGGCGCGCTAACATCTGTTCAAGCGCGGTGAGTTTTTCTAAAATTTCTTGATTTATCGTTTCCATAATAACCTCTACTTTATGTCATTAAATGACTAAATTTAAGATAATAAAAAATACACACAATACATATAAACTTATTGGCAAATTCTTAAAGGTAAGTACAATACGCACAAAAGCAGCAAGGGAGCATAAAGATGTGGATAGTAAAACCATAATTAAAATGATTGAAGCGGATGGTTGGTTCTTAGTTTCAACAAGTGGAAACCATCATCAATTCAAACATCAACTAAACAAGGTCGAGTAACAGCGCCACATCCTAAAAAGGATTTAAAAAAAGGACTGAACTTTCAATACTTAAACAAGCCGGGCTAAAATAGCCCTGCTATACCTAAAAGGACAAAATATGTTATATCCAATTGCAATTGAACCCGGTGACGAAACTCACGCTTACGGCGTTATTGTCCCTGACATTCCCGGGTGCTTCTCTGCCGGTGATACTCTCGAAGAAGCATATAAAAATGTCAAAGAAGCCATCGTATTTCACCTTGAAGGATTAGTTGAAGATGGCGAAGAGATTCCATTGCCAACCAGTATCGAAAATCATCGTAATAACCCTGATTTTACCGATTACGGTATGTTTTTTGGGGTTGTTGACGTTGATATTAGCCATTTTCTCGGCAAAGCTGAACGTATCAATATCACGCTTCCTAGTTATTTAATTAAACGCATTGATGATTTTGTTGCGGTTCATAAAGAATATAAAAACCGCAGTAATTTTTTAGCTAAAATCGCTTCAGATAAAATTTTAAACCCCTAAACATAGGGGCTTATACACCGCGCGCACCGTCAGGAAAATCAATCACATTTTCGTCAGGCGCATGGCTTGGTGCATTTTGGGTATAAATGCCCACCAAAATAACCGCGGTAGTCAGTTCACCGCTTGACGCCAAAATCGCGCATTGTTCGCCCACGCTAGGCGCAGACCACGTGCGCACATTGCCCGCGCGAGCGGTCACCCAAGGCAACCAATCCGTTAAAATCCCACCGGATTTTACTTTGGCTTTAGCATGGGCAAAATCCACTTCGGCAATGGTACCCAAGCGGACGATGTTTTCTATTCTGCGGTTTAAATCTGCGGTCATAAATGCCTAAAGTGCGGTTAAATTTAAGGGCATTTTGGCAAGGTTGGGAAAATGGTGCGAGCGTGGGGGAATGTGAAAGAGAGAAAGACAAAAGCAAGATACGTTTATTGGGGATATAAAAATCCCCTGATAAAATCAGGGGATGCGCTTTAAGATTTAACAGGCTTTTGAGTTCCTTCAGCCTTGGCTTTTTGGTAGGCTTGACGAAATTCATTTAATTTTTTTCGTTTTAATTCAGCGGCAGTCATTTTTTTCATCATTCATTCCTTAATAGTTTGGGGTTTTCACGATAAAACAATCTTGCTCATCGCCTAAGTCCATTATTGGTACAAAGTCTGCCATAAGCACACTAGGTTTGCAACACATTTTCCGATACATTCGCGCTAAGGATGGGCGTTCTGCAATAAATACATAACCATTTGGCTTAAACAATAAATAATGTTCTAACATTAATCTTTCAAGATGTTCTTTTAGCTCTTTAATTTCATTTTTTCCAAAATCATGATCTATAGGTGGTGCATATAAATCATCATGACCTAGTTCAATGTAACTTTTTACGGCAAATTTGAAAGAATATATTTTTTTATTTTGAATAATTGGGGCAATTTCTTGATTTTCTGTTAAAAAATCCAAGGTGTCTTTATCATCAGAAAAAATTGCTATATAGGTGACATCACCTACTTTGAAATCAGCGGATACATAAGATATGCCACTGTCAGTATCTTGGGTTGTTATAAAATCATATTTAAACATGTTGTCGTCATTTTTCCTTTTTCGCTGATCCTAGCAATTATCGTTAAAATAGACAACAAAAAAGGGCAAACGCCCTTTTCCTGTTATTCACGGTCTCGGTAAGATGACCGTGCTTTGGCTTGTTGTTGATATTGAATTTGTGCCAGTTGACGGGCGATTTCGCGCGCGATGGCTTTTTCATCTTGCCCTTGTGCCGCGTTCACTTCGATAGTGATGTTCATCGGTTGGGTCACTTGCACCGCTTGGGTTTGCGTTGGGCGCAATGGCGCGCGGTCGTCCACTTTTATAGGTTGTGCCATTGCCACGCTGACCCCTAACCCTGTGGCAAGTACGGCATTTTTACCATAATTCAACGCGTTCAATAATGGCGTACCAAGGCGCGATGTGGCTGCTTTGGTCATTACATATTCCCCACCGTGCACAATGCCTTTGGGTTCATATTTGCCACCGTCACCGGTATAACCACCGTTGGCGTAGCCTTTGACGAGACCGCCCACCTATTTATTTTCTAGTTTAGGCTTAGGTTGGCTTAATGTGTCATAGGCTTGATCTGTCGCCACCTGTGCAATAGTGGTTGCACTATTCACGCTAACTTCTTTAATATACTTGTCAAGTAAGTCCGAAAATGTGATGTTAGGGGTTCTGTTGTAATAGTCGTTGGACAGTATTTTGTTTTCTATGTCATAGGCCCATGCTTGCGCTTCGGCTTTTGTGCGAAAATATGCCGACTTAGTGATGCCTTTTTTTCTTACTTGAACGCGCCATTTACCATTAACTTTATTGAATGTTGCCATGTTTCTTTACCTTAAATTTTTGGAACAATTTTGGAACAAATTAACTTCATTTATGATCTAAACAGATCATAAATGAACAGTAAAGACATGTAAACAATATTAGTGATTAAATATACATAATTGCAGTATTCTGCACGTAACTTATTGAGTTTTAGTTTCTTTTGCCAAATAAAAAAGCCACTTTTTCAAGTGACTTTTTATTCATGATACTTACCGGTGGTGCCTAGGGTCGGACTCGAACCGACACGCTTTTAAGGGCGGCGGATTTTGAATCCGCTGCGTCTACCAATTTCGCCACCCAGGCTTCACTGGTAAGTATCAAGTGTGTTGAATTGGTATGCATTATACGAAGATTCAAAAACCTTGCAAGCATTAATTTTAGATTTGTGATTGTTCGCTTTAAAATTCACCAAATTTAACCGCACTTTCGATGTGAATCTCAAAAGTGCGGTTTGTTTTTGTTGAGTTTTACGCTTTTTGTTTCATCGCTGGGAATAGGATGACATCGCGAATTGAAGGGGCGTTAGCAAAAATCATAGCTAAACGGTCGATACCTAAACCTTCGCCTGCTGTTGGTGGTAAGCCGTGTTCAAGGGCAACCACAAAGTCTTCGTCTTTAAACATTGCTTCATCATCGCCGGCGTCTTTAGCCGCAACTTGTGCGTCAAAACGTTCTGCTTGATCTTCGGCGTCATTTAATTCAGAGAAACCGTTACCAATTTCACGTCCACCGATGAATAATTCAAAACGGTCTGTTACTTCAGGGTTTTCATCATTACGGCGTGCAAGTGGTGAAATTTCTGCCGGGTGTGCCATTAAGAACGTTGGTTGAATTAATTGGTGTTCAGCCACTTCTTCAAAAATGGCGTTCACCACAGAGCCTAATCCCCAAGATTTTTGGATTTCAATACCTAAACCTTTGGCAATTTCTACCGATTTTTCAAAGTTATCTAAGTCTGCACGTGTAATGCCGTTGCCGTATTTTACGATAGCATCGTGCATCGTAATACGCTCAAACGGTTTGCCGAAATCAAACACGTATTCGCCATAAGGCACGGTTGTTGTACCTAAAATATCTAAGGCTAATTTACGTAGTAATTCTTCCGTATTGTCCATTAAATCGTGGTAATCCGCATAAGCTTGGTAGTATTCGATCATGGTAAATTCAGGGTTGTGACGAACAGAAACCCCTTCGTTACGGAAGTTACGGTTTAATTCAAAAACGCGCTCAAAACCACCCACCACTAAGCGTTTTAAATAAAGCTCCGGTGCGATACGTAAATACATATCCACGTCTAAGGCGTTGTGGTGCGTAATGAACGGTTTTGCCGCTGCGCCGCCCGGAATCACTTGAAGCATTGGGGTTTCTACTTCGATAAAGTTTTTCTCTAAGAAGAATTGACGAATGCCTGAAACCACTTGAGAGCGGATCATAAAAGTGCGGCGTGATTCTTCGTTAGAAATTAAATCTAAATAGCGTTGGCGATAGCGGGTTTCTTGGTCCGTTAAACCTTGCACTTTGTTGGGTAATGGGCGAAGGGATTTGGTTAATAATTCCACTTCTGAAGCGCGAACAGTTAATTCACCTGTTTTTGTTTTAAATAACGCACCAGACACACCAACAATGTCCCCTAAATCCCATAAGCTGACGTAATCGCTATAAACGCCTTCAGCCAGGTTATCGCGTGCAACGTAAAGTTGGATTTGACCGGTCACATCTTGAATAGTGAAAAAGGACGCTTTGCCCATCACGCGTTTGAGCATAATACGCCCGGCGACTTTAACCTGATTATCTTGCTCTTTTAAGGTTTCAGCATCAATTTCATCATATTGCTGATGTAAATCTTTAGCATAAGCATCGCGGCGGAATGTATTAGGGAAAGCATTACCGCGTGCACGTAATGTGGCTAATTTTTCGCGGCGAGCGATCATTTCGCCATTAAGATCTAATTCTTGAGTTTGTTGTTCTGACATTATGGTTTCCTTTCTTTACTATAAACCGGCTTTTAAGCTGGCTTCGATAAATTTATCTAAATCGCCGTCTAATACCGCTTGCGTATTACGGTTTTCGACACCTGTGCGAAGATCTTTAATGCGACTATCATCAAGCACATAAGAACGAATTTGGCTTCCCCAGCCAATATCCGATTTATTTTCTTCCATGGCTTGTTTTTCCGCATTTTTCTTCATCATTTCCATTTCAAACAATTTCGCTTTCAGTTGTTTCATGGCTTGATCTTTATTCTGATGTTGCGAACGACCGTTTTGGCATTGCACCACGATACCACTTGGAATATGCGTAATTCGCACCGCACTTTCGGTTTTGTTTACATGCTGACCGCCTGCGCCTGAAGCACGATAAACATCAATGCGCAAATCCGCAGGGTTAATATCAATTTCAATATTGTCATCAATTTCAGGATAAACGAACGCAGCGGCAAAAGATGTATGACGGCGGTTGTTGCTGTCAAAAGGGCTTTTACGCACTAAGCGATGGATACCGGTTTCCGTACGTAACCAACCGAAGGCATATTCGCCTGAAACTTTGATAGTTGCTGATTTTAATCCCGCCACATCCCCATCAGACACTTCGATAAGTTCCGCCTTGAAGCCTTTACTTTCCGCCCAGCGCAAATACATCCGCAATAGCATTTCCGTCCAATCTTGTGCTTCTGTACCGCCAGAACCCGCCTGCAGATCCACATAACAATCCGCTGCATCATGTTCACCGCTAAACATACGGCGAAACTCCAACATGGCAAGACGTTGTTCTAATTCATCAAGTTCCGCCACAGCTTCATTAAAGGTTTGTTCGTCTTCGCCTTCAATCGCAAGTTCAAGCAAACCGTCCACATCTTCTAATCCTTGATCGAGTTTTTTAATGGTATCGACCACGATTTCTAAGGCGGAACGTTCTTTTCCTAAAGCTTGTGCTTTTTCAGGTTCATTCCAAATATCAGGTTGTTCGAGTTCGGCATTGACTTCTTCCAATCGTTCTACTTTGGCATCGAAGTCAAAGATACCCCCTAAGCACCGCTGTGCGTTCAGCGAGATCGGCAATTTTGTTTTTTACTGGATTAATTTCAAACATTTTGGTTTGTTTACCGTCAAAATTAAGTCAAAAATAAGGCGTGATTATAGGTGTTTTCCGCTTTTTTTTCTACTAGAAAATCGGTTATCAGTTGCACTCTCCATGAATCTCTCTATAATTTCAACTTTCTGACTTATTTTAGGAACGCAAAATGAAAAAATTATTAACCGCACTTTCAGTGGCAATGATTTCCATGAACAGCATTGCGGATGACGCAGCGATTATTAAAAATTTAAAACAACTTGGTGCAGAACAGGTTGAAGTTAAATCATCACCGATTAAGGGGTTAAAAACTGCGGTGACAGATCAAGGCATTTTATATGTCTCAGAAGACGGTAAATATGTTTTGCAAGGCAAATTGTTTGAATTAAACGGCAATAAGATTGTAGATGTTTCCGCTAAAGCGTTGATGGCAACCTTAGAAAGCTATGAAAATGAAATGATTGTTTATCCGGCAAAAAATGAAAAACACGTTGTGACCGTTTTTATGGATATTACCTGCGGTTATTGCCATAAATTGCACTCGCAAATTAAGGAATACAACGATTTAGGCATTACCTTGCGTTATTTAGCTTTTCCACGCAAAGGAATGGATAAAACAGCAGAACAAATGGAAGCTATTTTTACGGCTAAAGATAAAGCTTATGCCTTAAATGAAGCAGAAAAAGGCAACTTACCGACACAATTAAAAACACCTAATATCGTGAAAAAACATTACGACTTAGGCGTACAATTTGGGGTACGCGGCACGCCAAGTATTGTCACATCAACAGGCGAACTTATCGGCGGCTATCTTGCACCAAAAGAATTGCTAGCGGCACTTGAAGGATAAACAGTTTCTTATTTTCAACTTGAAAAAAAGAAAGAGAGTTTTATAATACGAAGAAAGGGGCAGTTGCCTACCCCTTGTTGTAGTCGGAAATGCTTAATATGCTGGCGGGCAAAAAAGCATAAACAACACAAAAATTAGGATAAAAATCCATAATTTAGGCATCGTCAAATGTCCTTAGCTGACACAAAAAGTTGGACTTAATGGTCAGAAGGTGCTTTTAACCCCTGTCAGCATCAGGGTTAAAAGCCCTGACCGACCAACGAAAATTATAGATAAAAGAGCTGTTGATTTCAACAGCTTTTTTCTTTATCCCTTTGTTGTAGAGCCGCTTTTAACCGGCTCATTTAATTCGGAATGAAGCTAGAAATTTTTTCTGCTTCTATAAATTATTATGAATAAAATCATCCAACGCCGTGATATTCCCAAGGGAACGCCTGTTTGTGAAGATATTTTGCTCGATCGCATTTATCGTTCTCGTCATATTCAACACAGCCAAGAATTAGATCATCGATTGCAATCTATGCATTCTCCCTTTTTGTTAAAAGGGATGAAAAGTGCGGTAGAAATGTTGGCAATTTCTCGCGATAAGAAGATTATTATTGTAGGTGATTTTGATGCGGATGGCGCAACCAGCACTGCGCTAATGGTCACCGCTTTGCGCCAGCTAGGTTTTACCAATGTCCATTTTCTGATTCCTAATCGTTTTGAACAAGGTTATGGTTTGAGTATTCCTGTGGCGGAAATGGCCATTGAGCAGGGCGTTGAGTTGCTAATTACGGTTGATAATGGTGTGTCATCTTTAGACGGCGTGGCTTTTCTCAAATCGCATGCTGTGCAAGTTATTGTGACAGATCATCATTTACCGCCGGAAACCCTACCTGATGCAGACGCGATTGTTAACCCGAATTTAACGGGTTGTGAATTTCCGTCTAAATCTTTGGCAGGCGTTGGGGTCGCCTTTTATGTGATGCTGGCGTTGCGCGCAAAATTTCGTGAAATGGGGATTTTTGATGAAAAAACGCAGCCTAATTTTAGTGATTTATTAGATCTTGTGGCATTGGGAACCATTGCCGATGTGGTGCCGTTGGATCAAAATAACCGTATTTTAGCCCATCAAGGGTTAGCGCGCATTAAAGCCTCTCGCTGTCGTTATGGTATTCGCGCTTTGGTTGAAGTAGCGAATAAAGATCTAACCCGGCTGACCGCCAGTGATCTTGGTTTTTCCATTGCGCCACGTTTAAATGCCGCCGGGCGGTTGGACAATATGTCTGTCGGTGTAGAATTATTGTTGGCGGAAAGTATGGAAACCGCGCGCGCCTTGGCGTTAGAGTTGGATAGCTTAAATCAAACGCGTAAAGAAATTGAGCAAGGCATGAAGCAAGAAGCCCTTGAAATTTGCCGAAAATTAACCGCACTTCAAGGCAAGACAAACCAACTTCCGCTTGGGGTGGCCTTATATCAATCGGACTGGCATCAAGGCGTATTAGGCATTTTAGCCTCTCGAATTAAAGATCAATTTCATCGCCCGGTGGTGGCTTTTGCGCAAGATAGCGCAGGGATTCTCAAAGGCTCTGCGCGTTCTGTGGAAGGTTTGCATATGCGCGATGCGTTAGAGCAGGTGCATCAACGCCATCCAGATATGATCCTGAAATTTGGCGGGCATGCAATGGCGGCAGGATTGAGTATTCGGGAAGAATTATTCGAGCAATTCCAATCTGCCTTTGATCATGTGGTGACGGAATGGTTAGGCGATGATGAACTCAAGGGAACCTTGTGGACGGACGGTGAATTAGAACCCGCGTTAATGAATGTGCAAACGGCGGAAAAACTGCGCGCGGCTGGGCCTTGGGGGCAAGCTTTCCCTGAACCTGTTTTTGATGGCGAGTTTAAATTGTTGCAGCAGCGATTGGTTGGCGAGCGGCATTTGAAAATGTTGCTAGAACCAATGCAAGGGGGACAATTATTAGATGCCATTGCTTTCAATGTAGATACGCGCTATTATCCCGACCTTTCTATTCGTCACGCCAGATTGGTCTATAAACTGGATATTAATGAATTTCGTGGTAATCGCGATGTGCAGTTGTTAGTGGATTATATTGAGCCTTTAGCATAATGAGATTTTGGCATTTTTTGATTTTCTTCTGTTGCGTTTCTCAATCTTTTGCCATTGAGTCGTTGTCGCCCCCTGAAGAAAATCAATTTGAAGAAGGCAAAGATTATTTTACTTATGATAAAGCGATTGAGATAGATGAAAAACGGGATGGGAAAATCATTATCCAGTCGTTTTTTGACTACGATTGCCGCAATTGTTCGAGTGTGCAAGATATTTTAGAACTTTATGCGCAAATTAATGCAAGTCATGTGATTTATCGAGAATATCCTGTCGCCCTTGAAAATAATGAATTTTCTGCCCGCACTTTTTATGCGTTACAAGCCGTTGGGCGCACGGATGTGTCTGATAAACTGCTGTTTGAAACCATGGATAAAGCGCAATTTATTGCTTTGTCTCAATTTGAGAACTTGCTGGTATGGTTAGAAAAGCAAGGGGTAGATGGGCAAACATTTAAAGAAATGTATTTATCGCCTGAAATTTCAGAAGCGGCACAACAAAGTATTGCAATGACGGAAAAATATGGCGTGTTTACCTATCCTTATGTGGTGATTAATGGCGAATATGTGTTAACCAGCAGCACGCTTTATAATGATGATTATACTTTCGCGGTATTGGATTTTTTAACGAACAAAATTGGATTAAAGAGTAAACGGTAACAAAAGATGAAAATAGCTATTGTTGGCGCGATGGCGCAAGAAGTGGAAATTTTAGCGGGATTAATGACGGATAAAACGGAACAGAAAGTGGGAAGTGCGGTCATTTTTGAAGGGAAAATTAACGGCAAACCTGTAGCGTTGTTACAATCGGGAATCGGTAAAGTAGCGGCAGCGATGGGGACGACAGCATTATTGCAATTGGCTAAACCTGATGTAGTGATTAACACGGGATCTGCAGGCGGCGTGGCGCAAGGGTTAAGTGTTGGCGACATCGTTATTTCCACAGAAACCGCTTATCATGATGCCGATGTGACAGCCTTTGGTTACGCCAAAGGTCAGTTGCCGGCTTGCCCACCGACCTTTAAATCGGCAGAAAATTTAACCGCACTTGCGGAGAAAATTGCCACAGCACAAGGGCATCATGTGAAATTTGGTTTAATTTGTTCGGGGGATAGTTTTATTGCCGGTGGCGAGCGTTTAGCGCAAATTAAATCGGATTTCCCAACGGTTACCGCCGTTGAAATGGAAGCGGCGGCAATTGCCCATGTATGCCATGCTTTTAATGTGCCTTTTGTGGTGGTTCGTGCCATTTCAGATGCTGGCGATGGGCAAGCAAGTATGTCCTTTGAAGAATTCTTACCCCTTGCCGCGAAAATGTCATCAGAGATGGTATTAGGACTGTTAGAGCAGCTTTAGTTTTATTTTTTCTAACCCTGTATTCGTACAGGGTTTATTTTTGATAGGTGTTTAAATGAGCTTTTTTCGTTTTATTAAGCAAGGGCAAAAATACGCGGATACTTGGCTGATGCATCCCACCTTAGGCGCAATTTTCCCGGAAAACCGCATTATTCGAGCCACAAAATTTGCGCAAAAATTTATGCCGTTTTTGGCGGTATTTTCCGTGGTTTGGCAGCAAATTTACGCAAAAACCAATAATACCGCTTTTTCTATTGCCATTTTAACCGCGCTTTTTGCCCTTTGTATTCCTTTTCAAGGGCTTTATTGGTTGGGAAAACGGGCTCAAACCGCGTTACCCACTCAAAGTGCGGTTAAATTTCAGCAAATTTCACAGCAATTGCAGCAAAAACATGTCGTTATAAAAAAGGTAGAGAATCCTACCTATCAAGATTTAGCGGAATTATTGCGTCTCGCAGAAAAACATCTAGGGGCGGAATTTTGGCAGGAACTATGATGTAAAATTATTTTATTTTCCTACTACGCAAACGATTACTTTTTTTGTAAAATAGCGCCTGTTTCTTTTTCCTTATATTGGGATTATTTGAATGATTGATTATATTATCATCGCAATTATTGCCTTTTCTTTGATTGTCAGCTTGTTTCGAGGCTTTGTTCGTGAAGTGACATCCTTAGCCAGTTGGACCTGTGCTTTTATCGTAGCAAGCCAGTTTTATCCAAATCTCGCTAGTTTCTTAACGCAAATTGAGTCTGAATATATTCGCAACGGGGCGGCGATTGCTATTTTATTCGTGTCAACGCTCATCGTTGGCGCGGTGGTGAATTACGTTGTTGGTCAACTTGTGGATAAAACAGGACTTTCCGGCACCGATCGCGTGTTAGGCGCCTGTTTTGGATTTTTACGTGGTGTGTTGATTGTGGCGGCATTGTTATTTTTTGCGGATATCTTTACCAATCTTAATCAACAAGAGATGTGGAAAGCATCAAAATTAATTCCGCATTTTGCTTTTATTGAACAATGGTTCTTCGAGCAAATGCAAGCAAATTCAAGTTTTTTAAATTTACCTACGATTAAATAAGAGGATTGCCAAATGTGTGGTATTGTTGGGATTGTGAGTCAAACTCCGGTAAATCAGTCAATTTATGATGCCTTGATGGTGTTGCAGCATCGTGGTCAAGATGCGGCAGGCATTGTGACCGTAGATGAAACGCATTGCTTTCATTTACGAAAAGCGAATGGCTTAGTGGCAGATGTGTTCCAACAAGTCCATATGGAACGCTTAAAAGGCAATGCAGGTTTAGGGCATGTTCGTTATCCGACCGCGGGAAGTTCCAGTGAATTTGAAGCGCAGCCTTTTTATGTGAACTCACCTTACGGTTTAACCTTGGTTCACAATGGTAACTTAACCAATTCGGAAGAACTGAAAGAAAAGCTGTTCCACGAAGCACGCCGTCATATTAATACCAAATCTGATTCAGAAGCCTTACTCAATATTTTGGCTTATCACATTGACCAAATTCATAAACAAGAATTAGAACCGACCGATATTTTTGCCGCTATTAAAGCCACCAATAAAGATATTCGTGGTGCTTATGCTTGTGTGGCAATGATTATTGATCACGGTTTAGTGGCATTCCGCGATCCAAATGGCATTCGCCCATTGGTTTTAGGTCAACGCGAAGAAAATGGCAAAATGGAATATATGTTTGCTTCCGAAACGGTTGCTTTAGATACCGTGGGTTTTGAATTTGTGCGTGATATTAAACCCGGTGAAGCGGTGTACGTGACCTTTGATGGCGAGATTTATTCTGAAATCTGTGCTGAAAACACCAAATTGACTCCTTGTATTTTCGAGTACGTTTACTTTGCCCGTCCGGATTCAACCATTGACGGCGTGTCTGTTTATGCGGCACGTGTCCATATGGGCGAACGTTTGGGACAAAAAATTGCCCGCGAATGGAAAGATTTAGATATTGATGTGGTGATTCCGGTGCCTGAAACCTCTAACGATATTGCGTTACGTATCGCTACGATATTAGGGGTTCCATATCGTCAAGGCTTCGTGAAAAACCGTTACGTGGGACGCACATTTATTATGCCGGGGCAAACACAACGCGTTAGCGCGGTACGTCGTAAACTCAATACCATTTCATCTGAATTTAAAGGCAAAAATGTTTTACTGGTGGACGATTCGATTGTTCGTGGTACCACGTCAGAGCAAATTGTGGATATGGCTCGCGCCGCGGGGGCGAATAAAATTTATTTTGCTTCAGCCGCCCCTGAAATTCGCTATCCGAATGTGTATGGTATTGATATGCCAACGAAACATGAGCTGATTGCTTACGGGCGTGATGTAGATGAAATCGCGAAATTAATTGGTGTAGATAAATTGATTTTCCAAGATTTAGCCTCGCTTGAAATTTCTGTTCAACAGGAAAATCCACATATTCGCGAATTTGATGCGTCAGTCTTTACAGGGAAATATGTGACAGGTGATATTACATTAGAATATCTCGATAGCATTGCCACCCAACGTAATGACAAAGCGAAAACCAAATCAAAATAAAGACGAAAACGCGCTGCAATGGCGCGTTTCAGACCGCTGACAAACATCTAGACATCTTGCTAGAGATTTGATCTAATAGGCATATCGAAAAAGGAAGGTGTAATAGCAACAAATTTGTCTATTACACCGTATTTTTATCAGTCACGTTTACGGCTTAACAACCACCAAGTGATTAATAAAAACATTAGGCTTGGTAATAATGCGCCTATCAATGGCGTCACATTATAAACTAATGTCAGCGGGCCAAATATTTCATTGACCACGTAGAAAAAGAAACCAAAACAAATACCCGTAACAATTCGCGCACCTGCTGTCACACTTCTTAATGGACCAAAAATAAAAGAAAGTGCCAACATCATCATCACGCCCACAGAAATCGGCTGAAATAATTTACGCCAATACGTGAGTTCAAATTTTTTACTGTCCTGCCCTGTTTGTTTTAAAAATGCAATATATTCGGACAGTCCTGAAATAGAAAGTGAGGTTGGACGAATGGAAACAATTCCTAATTTGTCCGGTGTTAATGAAGTTTTCCATTCTTTGGTGAGATAATTTTTCGTTTCAATTTTTTCTTTTGAAATTTCCGAAACATTTAATTGTTTAAAAGACCAAGCCTCGCCAGTATAGTTTGCAGTATTAGCATGGCTGACACTTTGCAACTGACGCGCATCATCGAAATGGTAAATATAGACATTTTGTAAACTTGTATTATCCGTTACGCGCTGGATATAAATAAAATCATTGCCATCTTTTGCCCAAATTCCATTTTTTATGGACATCATTGAACCGCCAGATACCGCTCTAGCGCGCATATCACGTGCATATTGTTCTGTTTGTGGAATACCCCACTCGCCAATCACCATGGTCAGGAGAACCAATGGTAAGGCAGTTTTCATCACAGCAAGACCGATTTTTAAACGAGAAAATCCTGCCGATTGCATGACAACTAGCTCACTACGACTGGCTAGATTACCTAGCGCGATCAATGCCCCCAATAATGCTGCCATCGGGAAAAAGGTTTCAATATCTTTCGGCATGGTTAACACAGTATAAGCGATGGCTTGTAGCATATCGTATGTACCGCGTCCAATACTGCGAAATTGTTCCACAAATTTAATGATGGCAGATAAACCGACTAACACCAACAGAGTAGCAAAAATTGTCCCTAAAATACTTTTACCGATATAACGCTCTAACGTATTCATTTGTTATCCTTATGCTACTTTGCGGCGAAACAAATTGCGAATTTTATACATAAACGCACTTTCCCAGCTGTTTAAGATAATCCCAATCATCAAAAATAAAATGCTGACTAATGGCATAAAAATACTTGCATCTAATTTATCAGCTCCACCCGCTGATTTTAATGAACTTTGAGCGAGAAAATAAATGAGATATAACATTAATGCCGGTAACATCTTGGCAAAACGACCTTGGCGTGGATTAACTCGGCTTAATGGGACGGCAATTAACGCCATTAATGGCACGGCAATCACCAACACAATACGCCAATGAAACTCTGCTTTCATCGCCGGCGTATCTCCCTTTAACAGCTCGTTAAACGTTAAGGTTTCTGCTTCTGAATTTTCATTATTTGTGGCTTGATAGCCTAAGTAAGCTTGATATTCTTCAAAATGCGTAATACGAAAATCCGGCAATGCCACCGAACCTTCCACGCGCTGGCTATTTTGTAGATTTAAAATTTGATCCCCGTTCGGCAACGATTTTAATTCACCTTTTTCCGCTGTAATCACAGAAGGTTTTGAATTGGCTTTTTCTTTGGTTTGAAACAAATAGATATCTTTAATTTGATTATTTTCGATATGGTTGATAAATAAAACAAAGTCATTGTTATTTGATGTCATAAATTGACCCGCTGAAAGCGCGGACATTTTAGGATTAGCTTTGGCATCATCAATGATTTCAGCTTGTTTTTTAATCGCCCAAGGCGAGAGCCAAAAGGCATTATAAGCCGCCAATGCCCCTGTAAAGAATGAAAGCATTAGGGCAACTTTCACCAAAATACGAGAACCTACCCCACAGGCGCGCATCACCGTGATTTCGCTTTCTGCATATAAGCGACCTAAGGTGAGCAACAGTGCAATAAACAAACACAATGGCAACATCAATTGCGCCATCGTAGGCATACCAAGTCCTAATAATGACATGACCAAATCCGCGGGCACATTGCCACTTGCCGCCGAACCCAACACGCGTACAAGTTGCTGACAAAAGAAAATCAGCAATAAAATAAATAAAATAGCGATCTGTGTTTTGAGCACTTCTTTGGTTAAATACTTGGTTAAAATCACGTTATCTCTTTTTCCGCTTGCAATTTAATTCAATTTCATTCATTTTATGACCGCTTCATAAGCGATGAAGTTCAGTCAAATTTAGCCGCTTATAATAGCTTATTTTCAAATGTAAAAATAGTAGGAAACAACATGAAATATTCAGCAAATTTAACCGCACTTCATACTGCTGATGCGGTATGGGTTGCCATTTTTGAAGACGGTGTTTTATCAGAAACCGCGCAACAATTTGATACGCAAGGCGAAATTAGCGCACTGATTAAGTGCGGTGAAATTTCAGGGAAAATCGGTGAAACCTCACTCTTGCGTCAAGGTTCACAACGCATTTTCTTAGTGGGCGCAGGTAAACCGCAAGAAATCACTGAACGCCAATTCAAACAAATGGTACAAAAAGCCTTCCAAGCAACCAAAGCAACGTCCGCGAAAAACTTATTCAATGGGTTAACAGATGTAAAAATTAAGGGACGCGATCTCTATTGGAATGTGCGTTTTGCCATTGAAACCTTGGAAGCGGAAAGTTACGTGTTTGATCAATTTAAAAGCCAAAAAGCGGAGACTTTCGCCTTAGAAAACGTATTTTTTGCCATCGAAACCGAAGAAGTACAACGCGCTATCCAACAGGCTTGCGCCGTAGCATTAGGGGTAAAATTGGCTCGTGATGTAGCAAATTGTCCGCCGAATGTGTGCAATCCGAAATATTTAGCCGACCAAGCCGAAACCTTAGAAAAACGCACCGCACTTGTTAAAACAACGGTGTTAGGTGAAAAAGAAATGGCGGAATTGGGGATGAATGCTTACTTGGGTGTGTCGCAAGGTGCTAAAAATGAAGCTCAACTTGCCATTATGGAATATCGTAATCACCCAAATCCTAACGCCAAACCTATTGTGTTGGTGGGCAAAGGCTTAACTTTTGATGCGGGCGGTATTTCTCTCAAACCTGCGGCGGAAATGGATGAGATGAAATACGATATGTGCGGCGCAGCATCGGTTTATGGGGTGATGAATGCTCTCGTGGAATTACAGTTGCCATTAAATGTCATTGGCGTATTGGCCGGCTGCGAAAACTTGCCTGATGGCAATGCTTACCGTCCGGGGGATATTTTGACCACCATGAATGGGCTAACCGTTGAAGTGTTAAATACCGATGCGGAAGGGCGTTTGGTTTTATGCGATACCTTAACCTATGTGGAACGCTTTGAACCTGAATGTGTGATTGATGTCGCTACCTTAACGGGGGCTTGTGTGGTCGCCTTAGGTCAACACAATAGCGGCTTAGTGTCCACCGATGATACGCTCGCTGAAGCCTTATTCAACGCATCACAACAAACCCAAGATAAAGCTTGGCGTTTACCGTTAAGCGAAGAATATCAAGAACAGCTTAAATCACCGTTTGCGGATCTTGCCAATATTGGCGGACGCTGGGGCGGCGCGATTACGGCAGGGGCATTTTTATCGAACTTCACGAAAAAATACCCTTGGGCGCATTTAGATATTGCCGGAACAGCGTGGTTACAAGGTGCCAATAAAGGCGCAACAGGACGACCGGTGGGGTTATTGACGCAATTCTTAATGAATCAATGCCAATAAAGCGGCACAAAAAAGGGCAAGTCATCTTGCCCTTTAATTCGCCCTAAACCGCGGTCAAATTTTTCACCGTTTTTTCCGCCACATCATCCAACATAGCTTGACGTTCTGCATCAGTAATACCATATAAGCGACCGAATAAACGATGTTCAATCTCTGTAATGCCGCAAAAATTAAACAAACCATTAACCAAACAAATATCTAAGGCTTTGGCATAACCATTGGCTTGATATTCGGCTTCATTGCTGCCCATATTAATAAATTGCTGAATTTT
Organism: Actinobacillus porcinus; assembly: GCF_901764995.1. GTDB lineage: Bacteria > Pseudomonadota > Gammaproteobacteria > Enterobacterales > Pasteurellaceae > Exercitatus > Exercitatus porcinus. The sequence goes on along the minus strand of NZ_CABFKI010000005.1, from coordinate 107,439 downwards.
TTTGCTTTGAAGCAATCCCACCGAACCCTTTGCATCCGTTTTATAAGCAAATCCATGACTTAACACGCGATCAAGATAGCCCTTTAAAATCGCCGGAAAGCCCATCCACCATAAAGGATAAATCAAAGTGATAAAATCGGCGTCACGAATATATTGCTGCTCCTGCAAGATTTCAGAGGACAATTCACCGTTCATTTCCACCGCGCTTAACACCGGGTTGAAATTCATCGCGTAAAGATCTCGAATCACCACTTTCGCCCCAACTTGCCGGCTTGCCGCGACAACGCGCTCTACCATCGCGGAAGTAAAACTCGTAGGGTTGGGATGGGCAAAAATAATTAAATGATTTTTCATAAAGGATTCCTAAAAAATTTAATGAGATGAGCATTGAACAACATCAAAGCGCATCTCATAGAAAAAGTATGTTCAATATATTAAAACTTATCTACCGTCAACGTAATGCCTTGTACGTGTTTTACTTCTACGCGATCACCGACCTGTAAATCTTCGCCTTGAATACGCCACGTAGTGTCGCCAAAGCGTCCACGTCCGATACCGTTTGCCGCCATTTCTTCAACCACACCTTTTGCACCGATTAACGCATGATCCCGTTGATTTAGCACAGATTGTTGATCATCCGCTTTATCTCGGCTGTGTTGGTATTTCCACCAAATCACACTTAAAATCGTGGCTAAAACCGCGTAAAGCACACCTAAGGTTGTTAACGACAAGGCGGGAACTAATGCCATCAGCCCAGCCACCACAATAGCGGCAAGTCCCCACCAAAGAAGGAAAATCCCTGGGACAACAATTTCAGCAATCAGCAATAGAAAGCCTAAAATCAACCAATGCCATTCTGTCCACGTGGAAAACCATTGTGCAGAAAACATGTCCATAAACAATCCTTATTTTTTATCGCCTTTCAACAGCTCTGCAATGCCCGCCACGGAGCCCATTAAATTGCTCGCTTCAAGCGGCATTAGCACCACTTTACTATTCTCCGAACCACCAATTTCTTTTAATGCTTCTGTATATTTTTGTGCAATAAAGTAATTAATGGCTTTGGTATCACCATTCGCAATGGCGTCAGATACCATTTGGGTCGCTTTAGCTTCCGCTTCTGCTGCACGTTCACGGGCTTCCGCTTGCAAAATGGCTTCTTGTTTTTCCCCTTCGGCTTTTAAAATGCGCGATTGTTTTTCCCCTTCCGCGCGTAAAATTTGCGCTTGGCGAACCCCTTCCGCTTCCAAAATTTCGGCGCGTTTATTACGTTCCGCTTTCATTTGTGCGTTCATCGCTTCGCTTAATTCACGTGGTGGACGCACATCGCGGATTTCAATACGCGTGACTTTAATCCCCCAAGGATTGGTGGCTTCATCCACAATAGAAAGTAAACGACCGTTAATGCTGTCTCGTTGTGATAGCATTTCGTCTAATTCCATTCCCCCTAACACTGTACGAATATTCGTCATAACAAGGTTGATAATGGCTTGCTCAAGGTGATTCACTTCATAAGCCGCGCTACGCGCATCAATTACTTGCACGAAACACACCGCGTCAATCGACACGTTCGCATTATCCTTTGAAATCACTTCTTGCGATGGAATATCTAACACCTGTTCCATCATATTGATCTTACGCCCAACACGATCCACAAATGGCACCACAAAATTTAACCCCGGGGTTAAGGTTTTGGTATAACGCCCAAAACGTTCAATAGTCCAATGATACCCTTGCGGCACGGCTTTTACTGTGGAATAAAGCACAAAGACCACAAGCACAATAAATACAATCGTTGCAATTGGAAGTTCTTCCATTTCAGACTCCTTACTGAATTGTTAAATTGACGTAAAAACTATAACAAATTACACCGCACTTTGTACATATTTATAACCATCCTTTTCAGGAACAAATTCAAATACATGCGTAATACAACTTGGCGCATCCTGATCTTGGTGAGAAACAAAGAGTAACTGTGTTTCACTATTGATAACAAGTTGATCAATAAAATTCTTAACTAACTTACGGTTTAAGCCATCCAATCCTTGCAATGGCTCATCTAAAATCAACACAGGCGGATGTTTAACCATCGCTCTCGCAATTAACAACAATCGCTGCTGCCCCCATGATAAAGAACGAAATGGCTTTTTCGCAAGTGCGGTCAAATTCAACCGCGAAAGCCATTGCATCGCTTTAATATGCAAAGCATCAGGCACTTGCTGATAAACACCAATGCTGTCAAAAAAACCGGAAAGAACCACATCTAATGCGGAACTATTTACACGATAATCCATATGCAGTTGGCTACTGACATAACCTATTTTGGCTTTAATCTCCCAAATGGTTTCACCACTGCCACGCTGTTGCCCAAACAGGATCACATGATTGCTAAAGGCTTGCGGATGATCGCCTGTAATTAATGATAACAAGGTGGATTTTCCTGCGCCATTAGGGCCTTTAATCCACCAATGTTGCTTCGGTTCCACGCGCCAAGAAAGGTTATTGAGAATACATTTATCGCCATATTGAATTTTGACATTTTGCAACTCAAAGTGCGGTTGATTTTCAGGTAGTTTTATTCTCGGCATCGCACTCTCAGGCAATGCCACATCCAACGCCGTTTCTGCATATTGTAGCTGCTGAAAAATACTCTGTTGTTCAATCTGTTGACGTTCACCTTGTAAAATTAATTCGAGATTATCCAAAATCGCAATATTTTCCGCCCCACTTGGAATGTCGCCAAAGCGATTGACAATTAACACCAATGCCATTTTTTCTCTCAGTTGATGAAGCAAGGCTGTCCAATCCTGTACAGATTGATGATCCAAGCCTTCAAAAGGTTCGTCTAAAATCAATAAATCAGGTTCATTTACCAAAGCTTGAGCCAATAATACTTTGCGACTCTCTCCTGTAGAAAGTTGCATAAATGGACGATCGAGTAATGGGGTGATATGCAAATATTCTGCATACGCTTTACAAAGCGCATGGTTTTCTGCCCCATTTAGAATGACCTGTCGCGCTGTTTTACCGAAATCATCGGGGCTAACCATATCATTATTGCGATCTTTAAAGGTTTGTTCTAAAAAGCGTTGTTGCTGTTCAAAGGAAAGCAAACTGATACGATAAAACTGATTTTGATATTCGCCTGAATAAACAGGAAGATTGCCTTTTAATGCCAAAGAAAAAGCGGTTTTACCACTCCCATTACTACCAATTACGACCCAATAATCTTTCGGCTGAATGATAAAGTGCGGTAAATTTAAGAAGCGATTTTGATGTAATTTAAATTGTGCGTTTTCAATATATAACATAAACATATCCTGTTTTACTCAAAATTGAAGAAACAAAAAAGCGACCACAGTGAAAACTGAAGCCGCTTTTTTAACCAATCAATTAGGCGTTATTTTTACGCTCTTCCGCCATACAAACTGCCGCAGTAAATAATACGTCAGTTGATGAGTTCAAGGCAGTTTCCGTTGAATCTTGCAATACACCAATAACAAAACCCACTGCTATCACTTGTGCCGCAACATCACCATTGATACCAAATAAGCTACAAGCTAACGGAATCAATAACAGTGAGCCACCAGCCACCCCAGAAGCACCGCAAGCACAAACAGCAGAAACAACGCTTAATAAAATAGCGGTTGGAATAGATACCGGAATACCTAGGGTTTGTACTGCCGCTAAAGTCAATACAGTAATTGTAATCGCCGCACCCGCCATATTAATGGTCGCCCCTAATGGAATTGAAACAGAATAAGTTTCTTCATCCAAACCTAATTCTTCTGCTAAATCAATATTAACTGGAATATTTGCCGCCGAGCTACGTGTGAAGAATGCCGTTAAACCACTGACACTCACACATTTCCACACTAACGGATACGGATTACGGCGAATTTTCCAATAAACAATAATTGGGTTGACAACAAATGCCACAAAGAACATTGCACCTAATAAAACCAGTAATAAATGACCATAATCTAAAAGTGCTTTTAATCCTTTATCCGCTAACGTTGCCGCGACTAAACCAAAAATACCAAATGGCGCAAGACTAATCACTAAGTGAACAATTTTTGATACCGCTTCGGCAAAATCATTAAATGCATTTTTGGTCGTATCTGCAGCGTGGCGCAAAGCAAGACCTAGAGCAATTGCCCAAGCTAAGATACCGATAAAGTTACTTGTTGCGATAGCTTCAACTGGATTGGCGAAAATATTAGAAATTACCACCGCAAAAACTTCTGTCACACTTCCTGGAGGCGAAAGAGAATCTGCTGCTGTTGATAATGGAATGTACATTGGGAATAGGAAGCTTGCCAATACAGCAATAACTGACGCACCAAAAGTACCAATAACGTAAAGTACAACGATATCTTTCATATTGCTTTTCGAGCCAACTTTTTTATTCGCAATCGCCGCAATCACAAGCACAAAAATTAAAATTGGTGCAACCGCACGCAAACCTTTAACAAATAACGCGCCTAGAAGCCCTACTTTTTCAGCTAAATTAAAGCCGAAAACCGGCTCTAAATCAGGGCTGATCAATGCTGCAATCACACCGAGAATTAAACCCACGACAATACGTTTCACTAAACTGCCGTGGAAGAAAAGAGAAATAAAACGTGAACTAGCCATAATTAAATCACATAAGTTACGCAAGCGTTTGCTTGCTGGTTAAACACAAGGATCATGAGATCCAACGGAGACTTAAAGATAGCCTAAAATTCACATAAAAGAAACTGAAAATTACAAATTTATTGTCATGAAAAGAAAATATCTAAAAAAAGATTGAAAAAAACGTTGACTAACTATTTTTAAATACAGTATTATACACCTGTTCAAATAAACAAGCTGATTTAATAAATAGTTGTTTTACGGTATTTATACGGAGATGAATAGGAGCTAATTATGCACTATACAAAAACTAACTCTATGATTGCTAATGATTTCTCATACAACCCGCTTCCATTTTTTGATGATATGGTGGATGGTGGAAATGCATCAATATCCTATAGTCGTAAATTAGATCTCAATTTATACTGTATTAAACATCCTCAACAAACCTGTTTTATTCGCGTAACCAATCCCGATATGATTGCTTGGGGTATTGAACAAGGCGATATGCTTGTGGTTGAAAAACAGGATGAATTACATGAAGGTGATTTAATCGTCATTGAACAAAATCACCGAATGGAAATTTATGAATTTGTTGTTCACAGCAATGGGGAATTTGTTCTCTTTGCGCTCAGCTCTAAAGCCACGAATATTAAAACCGACGATATTGCTAAATTAAATATCATTGGCACCGTCACCAACACCATTCACCAAATAAAACCGCGTACTCGTCATTTGATGAAATTCGCGGCTTAACTGTAAAAAAAGGACTAAGTTCCATAAACACAGAACTGAGTCCCCAAACCTAATACGTTAAAAAATAAAATTTTCTTTCAAGATTATTTTTTCTCAGCCTGATCAGCTTTACCGTATTTTTCTACTAAAACTTTATCTAACTCAGCTAACGCTTTTGCAGAAGTTTGTAATTCACTCACTTGCGCTTGTAATGCTGTTTTCTCTTCTTCCGTTAATGGTTTAACTGAAGCTCTTACAGATTTCAAGGTCACATCAGCAGACAACACTAACAATGCTTTGCTTTTATCTTTAAACTCTTTGATTTCTTTGCTTTTCACATCTACTTTATCTAATGAGTCGATAATCGCTTTTGCACCATCTTCATATTTTTTCAATAGTACATCAACATCTTCAGGTGTTTTCACTTGTGCTAATGACGCTTGGAATTCACCTAACAATTTTTGTTGAACAGGCTGTTGTTGTTGATTCCATTCTAAGATTTTATTGTAATCTGCTTTTGGATCATCACCACAAGCTGTAATACCGAATGCTAAAACTAATGTAGCAACGAATTTGATAAATTTATTCATAATAAATCTGTCCTTAATAACTAAAAAAGATTAAATTGCCCACCCAAAAGCATAGAAAGCGACTAATGCAATTGCAATTAAGACCGTTCCTACGTTTAAGTTCTTGATATCACCTGAAACAATGCGACCAATCACAAGTGCCGCAAAGCCAAGCATGATGCCTGTAACGATATTTGCAGTCAAGACAATAAATACCGCGCAAACTAAACCACTCATCGCACCCACAAAATCAGCAAAGTCTAATTTGCTCACATTGCTTAACATGAGTAAACCAACATACATTAATGCCGGCGCAGTGGCATAATTAGGCACTAAATTTGCAATAGGTTGGAAAAATAGCATCAATAAGAAACCAATCCCCACCACAACCGCTGTAATACCGGTCTTACCACCTGCAGCTGTACCTGCGGCAGATTCAATATAAACAGCAGCCGGCGCCGTACCAAAGACACCAGACATTAAACTGCCCACAGAGTCAGATGTTAAGGCTTTGCCACCATTAATGATTTGCCCATCTTTATCTAATAGGTTAGCCTGTCCGGCAACTGCACGGATCGTACCTGTTGCATCAAATACCGCTGTCATTACAAGCGCGAATACCACAGGTAAAATCGCAGGTTGTAATGCACCTTGAATATCCAATGCTAAGAAAAGTGATTGCTCTCCGAAAGTTGGCATTTTAAAAATTTCGCCACCAAATTTCACATTGGGATCAAAAATTAAACCAACAATAGTAATTGCAATAATCACCCATAAAATTGCACCTTTTACTTGCAATTTTTCTAAGCCAATAATTGCCGCTAATCCAAGTAACGACATCATCACAGGGAATGACGTAAATTCACCGAATTTAACCGGAAGTCCTGCTTGGTTGCCAACAACCGCACCGACACCATTTGCTGCAATTAAAAGCAAAAATAAACCAATCCCAATACCTGCACCATGCGCAATACTTGCCGGAAGGTTACGTAAAATCCAAGAACGAATTCCTGTCGCGGAAATTACGGTAAATACTAACCCCATTAAAAATACGGCACCTAATGCCACAGGGATACTCACTTGTTGACCTAGCACTAAGCTAAATGCGGTAAATGCCGTCAATGAAATGGCACAACCAATCGCCATTGGTGCATTCGCCCATAAACCGATTAAAATCGATCCTAAACCGGACACCAAACAAGTCGCAATAAATACGCTCTCAGCAGGAAAACCTGCCGCACCAAGCATATTTGGCACAACAATCACAGAATAAACCATCGCTAAAAACGTGGTTAAGCCTGCAATAATCTCTTGTCGAACATTCGAGCCACGAGCTGAAAGTTCAAACGTTTTTTCTAAAGACATAAGTCACCTTTTTGATTAAAAGTCAAAACCGCGCGTATTGTACCGAAAAGAGCCTAATTATGAAAGTAAAACACCTTAAACTGCGGTTAAAAATAATGGATTTTTCACAAATCTACTTTTGCTTGCTTATTAAAGGATCTATACTTGTCATCTCTTTATACTGTCAAAAGGAATGATCTATGGCAATCTTAGTAACCGGTGGTGCCGGATATATCGGCTCACATACCTTAGTCGAATTATTAAACAACAATCGTGATGTTGTGGTGTTGGATAATCTTTGTAATTCCTCGCCAAAATCCCTTGAGCGCGTAAAGCAAATTACGGGTAAATCGGTAACATTCTATGAAGGCGATATTCTAGATAGTACATTATTACAACGCATTTTTGCAGAAAACAGCATTGATGCAGTGATTCACTTCGCAGGCTTAAAAGCCGTAGGTGAAAGTGTTCAAAAGCCGATTGAATACTATCGTAATAACGTAACCGGTTCACTTAATCTCATCCAAGAAATGCGTAAAGCCGGCGTGTGGAATTTTATTTTCAGTTCATCATCAACGGTTTATGGCGATCCTGAACGTATTCCTGTCACAGAAGATTGCAAAGTGGGCGGCACAACCAACCCATACGGCACATCAAAATTAATGGTAGAACAAATTTTAATGGACATTGCTAAAGCCGTGCCTGAATTTAGCATTACCCTACTTCGCTATTTCAACCCTGTTGGTGCTCACGAAAGTGGATTGATCGGTGAAGATCCAAATGGTATTCCAAATAACCTTATGCCGTACATCAGTCAAGTGGCGATTGGTAAACTGAAAGAATTATCTATTTTCGGTAACGATTACGACACCCAAGACGGCACAGGCGTGCGTGATTATATCCACGTTGTGGATTTAGCCGTTGGTCACGTCAAAGCCTTAAATCGTCACGAAAATGACCGCGGTTTGCATATTTATAACCTAGGTACCGGCGTGGGTTATTCCGTTTTAGACATGGTTAACGCGTTCAATAACGCGAATGGTATTGAAATCCCTTATAAATTTGCGCCACGCCGCGCCGGGGATATTGCCGTCAACTATGCAGATGCCGGCCGAGCGGCAAAAGAATTGGGTTGGAAAGCAGAACGTGGTCTGGAACAAATGATGAAAGACACTTGGAACTGGCAAAAAAACAACCCGAAAGGCTATAAAGATTAATCAAATTCCAGTTTGATTACTACCTAGCGCGAGCCGTGCTAGGTTTGTTAAACTCAGCCCCGCTGGGCTGAATAGAAGAGCCGCAGAGCGGCTCAGATTAAATAACCCTATACGGCTCGTATAGGGTTTATCAATATTCGGCAGGGCGACATATTCGCCCCTTTTTATTATGCAAAAACAATCATCGCTTATTTCTCAAATATTTAGCCGTAATATGCTTATTTGCGTATTCACGGGTTTTAGCTCAGGGCTCCCCCTGTATATTATCACTTCCCTACTGCCTATTTGGCTGCGCTCAGAGCAAGTCGATTTAGAATCTCTCGGCTACTTTACTGCGGTAACCTTACCCTTTACGTGGAAATTTCTATGGTCACCTTTATTGGATCGCTATGTTCCGCCATTTTTAGGTCGCCGCCGTGGTTGGATGTTCATTTCCCAAGTATTGCTGCTTATTTCCTTGGCATTATTCGGATTTTTAGATCCCAAAACCCACTTTGGGCTAACGCTCATTGCCGGACTTGCCACCCTTTGCTCCTTTTTCTCTGCCAGCCAAGATATTGTGTTAGACGCGTTCCGCCGCGAAATCTTATCTGACGCTGATCTCGGTTTAGGAAACAGTATTCACGTGAATGCTTATCGCGTATCAGGCTTAATTCCAGGTTCATTATCTCTCATTTTGTCTGATCATCTCCCTTGGCAAACAGTCTTTATTATCACCGCGCTTTTTATGCTACCGGGGATTCTAATGACCTTATTTCTGAGCCGTGAACCCCAAATTGAACTCAAAACAAACCGTACGTTAAAAGAAAATGTGTTCGAACCCTTTAACGAATTCTTTAGCCGTAAAGGACTATGGGGCGCGCTAGGCATTCTTGCCTTTATTTTTCTCTATAAACTGGGCGACAGTATGGCAACGGCACTCATTTCCCCTTTTTACTACGATATGGGCTTTTCCAAAACCCAAATTGGCATTGTGGCTAAAAATGCCTCCCTATGGCCAATGGTTATCGCTAGCATTGTTGGCGGCGTGATTATGCTCAAAATCGGGATCAATAAAGCGTTATGGCTATTTGGATTCGTACAAATTATTACTATTTTAGGCTTTGCTTGGCTCGCCAATCACGGACGCTTTGAGCAAATTGGCACATACGAACTCACCGCATTAAGCTTGGTTATTGCGGCTGAATTTATTGGTGTAGGACTCGGCACATCGGCTTTTGTCGCCTTTATGGCACGTGAAACCAACCCACTTTACACCGCAACCCAACTGGCTTTATTCACCAGCCTATCAGCCTTGCCTAGAGCAACGATTAACACGCAAGCAGGCGCATTAATCGAATATTTCGGTTATTACCATTATTTTTGGTTCTGCTTTTTCTTGGCCATCCCTGGTATGATTTGCTTAATTTGGGTGGCGCCGTGGCGTGAAAAAATTAAGATTGGATAACACAGCAAAAACCATTATAATAAAAACGTTCAGGGCTAGCGCTCCCCGAACGTTAGGGTCTGTTTATCTTTCAATAAAAGGCTGCGGCGGAGCTTATTTTTTGCCCAATCAAGGCAAAAAAACTGCCGTTTAGTCATTCTAAACAAAGTTTTTTTAACACAGAGTGGGCAAAAAAGAAGCCCGCCCCTTCGGGTTGTGCCTAAAAAGGCCATCGGCGTTGTTGTAAAACTTGTAAATAGTCCCGCTATTAACTGCGTTTTACGCCTAGCCGATGGCCTTTTTAGGCGACAACGCAGCTTTTTATTGAAAGATAAACAGACCCTAAGGTTATTCTGCAATAAGCCAGTTCCAGTGCTACTATGTAGCAATAGGCACAACAGAATAACAATGATTAAACGAATAATTCGTTTCATATCATGCTCCTTGTGAAAATAAATCACAAGATCTGCTACAGCCCCGCTAGCTGCGAACTGGCGGGACTGCTAGCAGACCCACCTACGCCATTTCAAGCGCACCATCATTATACATAAATACTATACTTTTGAACAGTCATTATCTCGTTATTCATTTGCATTTTCTCTAAATTCACGTTAAAGTAACCGCACTTTTTATTCAGGAGAACAATCATGAAAATTATCCTTTTAGGCGCACCCGGTGCAGGTAAAGGCACTCAAGCACAATTTATTATGAATAAATTCGGCATCCCACAAATCTCAACCGGCGATATGCTTCGCGCAGCAATCAAAGCAGGAACCGAATTAGGTAAACAAGCGAAAACCTTAATGGATGCGGGTCAACTCGTTCCTGACGATTTAATTATCGCATTAGTACAGGATCGCGTTGCACAACCGGATTGCGCAAAAGGCTTCTTATTAGACGGTTTCCCACGCACAATCCCACAAGCTGACGCACTAAAAGCAGTAGGCGTAAGCATTGACTATGTTTTAGAATTTGATGTGCCGGATGACGTGATCGTGGAACGTATGAGCGGTCGCCGCGTACACCCGGCTTCAGGTCGTTCATACCACGTGGTTTACAACCCACCAAAAGTGGAAGGCAAAGATGACGTAACCGGTGAAGATTTAATTATCCGTGCAGACGATAAACCGGAAACAGTTTTAGATCGCTTAAAAGTCTATCACACTACGACTAAACCACTGGTTGACTACTATCAAGCAGAAGCCAAAGCAGACAACACAAAATACTTCCGTTTAGACGGTACACAAAAAGTGGAAGATGTCAGTGCGGAATTAGATAAAATCTTAGCCTAAACATCAAAAATAAGATAAAACAAAAACCCCTATACAGCTCATGTTGTATAGGGGTTAATTACAAGTGCGGTTAATAAAACGCTGTTTTTACGGCTTATCTTTTACCTAACTGCGGTAATACTGAATCTTTACCGGCAACTAATAAGCCCGCTTGTGAGTACACACCTAATTTATTGCGCGTATCCACAATGTCTAAGTTACGCATGGTTAATTGACCAATACGATCTACCGGATCAAATGGCGCATCTTCGACTTTTTCCATACTTAAACGTTCAGCGACATAAGTTAAGTTTGGTGAAACAGTATCTAAGATGGAATAGTCATTACCACGGCGTAATTCAAGGGTCACTTCACCGGTAATCGCGCGCGCAACCCAACGTTGTGCCGTTTCACGAAGCATTAAGGCTTGTGGGTCAAACCAACGACCTTGGTATAACAAACGACCTAAACGTAAACCGTTAATACGGTATTGTTCAATCGTATCTTCGTTATGAATACCGGTCACTAAACGCTCATAAGCAATATGTAATAACGCCATTCCCGGGGCTTCATAAATACCACGTGATTTCGCTTCAATGATACGGTTTTCAATTTGGTCAGACATACCTAAACCATGGCGACCGCCGATACGGTTTGCTTCTAAGAATAATTCAACGGCATCAGAGAATGTTTTACCGTTTAACGCCACCGGCACACCTTCTTCAAAACGAACGGTCACGGTTTCCGCTTTTACTTCAACATTTTCATCCCAGAATGCAACGCCCATAATTGGTTTTACAATTTTAATGCCCGTGCTTAATAACTCTAAATCTTTCGCTTCATGCGTTGCACCAAGCATATTAGAGTCTGTTGAATAAGCTTTTTCCACTGACATTTTGTAGTTAAAGCCGTTCGCAATTAAGAATTCAGACATCTCATGACGACCGCCCAATTCATCAATAAATTGTTGGTCTAACCAAGGTTTATAAATTCTTAAATTTGGGTTTGTTAATAAACCATAACGATAGAAACGTTCAATATCGTTACCTTTAAAGGTAGAACCATCACCCCAAATATTTACATCATCTTCTTTCATTGCCGCAACAAGCATTGTCCCTGTTACCGCACGACCCAATGGAGTTGTGTTAAAATAGGTAATACCACCTGTTGAAACATGGAACGCACCTGATTGAATTGCGGCAATACCTTCATGGGCAAGTTGCGTACGGCAATCAATTAAACGGGCGTTTTCTGCACCATATTCCATCGCTTTGCGTGGAATTTCATTATAATCATCTTCATCAGGTTGACCTAGGTTTGCCGTATAAGCATAAGGCACCGCGCCCTTTTGGCGCATCCATAACAATGCGGCAGAAGTATCTAAACCACCGGAAAAAGCGATCCCCACTTTTTCGCCTTTTGGAAGACTTTGTAAAATTGTGTTTGACATGTTTATTTTCCTACTAGTTAAGCGTTTGCAAGTCGGCATATTATGCGTGTAAATCGCTTTTTTTTCAATAAATTTGACCGCACTTTGACAATAAAAAATAATGCTTACCCACTCTCCTTTACATCAAATAAACGCAATACAAACAAAACTACATCGATTTTGCAACATAATCTTCCAGCACTTGGTTCATTCGACTTTGCCACCCTTTGCCTGTGGCCTTAAAAGCGTCAATGACTTTACTCGAATAACGAATGGTTACACTGACTTTTTTCTCTTCTACAGGAGGACGACCGCGTTTGCGTTCGCGAGACCAAAGAACCAATTGCTGTAATTCCGGAGGCATTTCTTCAAATTTTAATGCCCGTTTAAAATCTTCATCCGTCCATTCCGGGCTTTCATCATCAATAAATTGATCCGCATCATCGTAATAGGGATCAGCTAATTGTTCTTCTAGTGTTTTGATCTTCATAATATGCTCTCACTTCTCTGTTATCTGACGTAAGTTGATGTCCACATTAAACTCTCCTTTTCTATTTTCGTCAATATTTGTAACTACAAAAATCACTTCGATATTATGTTATTTACAGATTTAAGAGAAACATCAGATTTTAGATTAAATCTCGATCCTGCAAGGACATATTGCCTATGTCCGAAAATGCGAAAACAGCGTGAGATTTATGTAGGGTGGGCATCCTTGCCCACCGAAAATATCATCGAATATAAATGGTGGGCAGGAATGCCCACCCTACATTTCTTAATCACCAAATAATGGATTTTCAGGATCATCTTCTTTTGGAAATGGAACGTGAATAGGCGAATAACCTACAATCACAATCTCAGTTTCTGATAATTTTCGGTAGTGAATAACGGCTGCTGATGTTAACCCGTCTAAATTCAATTTAAGCTGATAGGTTAATGCTCGGATTGGAACATTAGGATCAAATTCACCACAATGGTAATGCCAAAAATTAAAGGCTTGATAGCTTTCCGTATCAGGAATAATATCTAAGTTGTCATCTAACCAAGATGGTTTATTTTTTCCTAGTAATGCTTTGTCATTTGAAACATATTCAACAAAATCAAGTAATAACTCAAACTGTACTTCATTCAAAAATGGAAAATCGACAAATTTAGTATTATTGGTTTTACCCAATTTAAACTCATCAGAAATTAGCACATCAATCGCCATATTAGTGCCCTAACAATGCTTGTCTAATTTCATCACGATTTGAACCATGTTTAATCATAATACTTGCTGGTGAATTTACTCGAGACAGCAAAATATGATCCGCTTCTTTTTTGTATTCAATCGCTTGATAAAGTTGGTTTGTCTTTTCTACCGTTTTAGCAAAATTATCAAGCAATTCAACATCGGCTTCAGCTGAAAAATGCGAACGTAAGCCATTTAATAGATGTTCAGATTGTTTTAACAAAGCGGCAATATCAATACCTTCTAGACGTTCAAATACCGAATGATCTTGAGAAGCCATTTTATAAAAAGTATCAAGCAACGCTTCTGCAACAATAACAATTTCTCGCAACTCAGATTTCATTGAAATTTGTTGTTGCTCTACTGTCTGTAAAGTATTTGTAGCCTGCATTTGGAATGATAACGGCACAATCGCTAGAGCTGAGCTAATCGCGACACTCGCCAAATTGAGTGAAAACATAATATCTCTCCTATTTGTTGTCGTCATTTTATACAATATTTCATCAAAATCAAAACAAAAACCCGATCCTAAGATCGGGTTTGAGATTTTAGCTAATCAACTGATTAGAAGTATACGCGAACACCAACACCGTAACGATGATCTTTCGCTTTTGCTGTGCCATCAGCGTATCCAGTTACACCAGCACCCTCAATTTTAGCTTTGCTGTTAGCTTTAACATGTGAATATGCATATTCAGCATAAGTCACAACATTTGGAGTAAATGCATAGTCTGTACCAAGGATAAATACGTTTTCAGTTAATTTACCACCGTTTTCAACGCTTAACTTACCAGCAACAGAACGTAAGAAGTTCGCATCACGCACATCGAATGCTAAACCATCTGTGTCGCCTTTATATACGTTGTGTTCCCATGCTGTATATACAGAAGCGTTTTCTAAGTAGTTGTATTTCGCTGCAACTTCTAAGAATTTACCTTTACCTGCGTCTGTATGACCATTTTCAAATTTAGTTTCGCCGTATTCTACGCCAAACTCAGCCGGACCATAACCTAATTTAGAAGCCACACGCCATGCTTTTTCTTGTGAACCAGTTACATTAGAGGCTGTGTCATCATCATACTTAGTTACTGTATAACCTGCATTTAAGTTTGCTTTTAAGCCAGAGAAGTTACCTTCATAGAAAGCTACAGCATTGTAACCATATTTAAGTTTACTGCTATCTTGAACCATAACGGTTTTACCGTTAGCATCTTTAACTACATTACCGTCAGCATCAAGTTTTGCTGTCGTTGCTTGGTTATCATCTTTTGTTGATTGACCAAACACATAGTCAGCACCAAAGCCTAATTTTTGACCTTCTGCGATTTGAAAATCAGTAGAACGGAAAGAAAGAACTTTATCGCCGCCATCTAATACGTTGTTGTTGCCGCCAAAGATATAAGCGTTATCGTTGATTTGGATCGCATCACCGTTAGTATCTTGTTTACCGAATGTTACACGACCGATATCTTTCGCTTCAAAACCTAACCATAATTTGTTAGTTTTGATATTGTTAAATGATTGTTGAGTATCCCAACGGTCGCCACCATCGTTAAAACGTAAACGAGTGAATGCGATTGCTTTTAAGCCGTTGCCTAAATCGTGTTGTGCTTTGAATTCGATACGAGATTCGTTGTTACGTAAATCGGTACGTTCGTTTTCGTTGAATTTACCAATCATAACATCTAAACGACCGCCAACATCAACTGTTGTGCCTTCGTTGTTATAAACTGTTGTTGCGCTTGCAGACGCTGCTGCTGCCGCTACTACTAATGCTACTAATGTCTTTTTCATAATTTAATTCCTTATCAGAATTTATTTTTATAACAATTTCCATTTGAACTTTCAGCAAAACTAAAAGTCAAACATCGCTTAAATCCTTAAGCAGCCGAGATATTGCCAAAGAAAAATTATGCCGTCAATAAAAGTTCCCGAGAATTTCTCAAAAATCTGATCAAGATCACATTTTTTATGTAAACGATTGCTTTTTTGATTATTTTCTAAACACTTTCACATTGGCAAAGCCATTTTCTTTTAAATATAAGGCTTGCAACTTGCTCATCACGCCGCGTTCGCAATACAACACATAATTTTTGCTTTGATCTAAACTGCCAAATTGAGATGACAATTTGTAGAACGGCATTAATTTCACTTCATAACCGTCCAATTCAAAAGGGGCTTCATCGGTTTCTTCCGGGCTGCGAATATCTAAAATAATGTCGTTGTCGCTTAAAACTGACACCGCGTCCACTTCCACCACTTCGCGCTCAGTTTGTTCCGCAATGTCGCGAATATCCAAATATTGCGCATTTTCCACCGCACTTTGTAGCACATCAAAGTTAAAATGCTGCTCTTCTGCTAAGATTTTTTCACGAATAGCTTTCACCGTTGGATTTTTAGAAATCACCCCACAGAATTCAGGCATAGATTTAGCAATATCATCCGTACCAATTTCACGCGCCATAGCAATAATTTGCTCTTTGTCGTGGGTAATCAATGGGCGCAACACCAAGGCGTCCGCCGCTTCATCAATTAAACGCAAATTGGTTAAGGTTTGGCTTGAAACCTGCCCAAGGGCTTCGCCTGTAACAATGGCTTCAATGTTAAAGCGTTCCGCCACTTTGCTCGCCGCGCGCACCATCATACGTTTTAACACCACGCCCATTTGCCCATTATCAATTTTCTCAAGGATCTCGCCTACGACATCTTCAAAATTAATGGCAATAAAACGGACTTTGTGTGACGTGCTATAACGGCTCCAAATATGATACGCCATTTGTTTCACCCCAATTTCATGAGCAGCACCGCCTAAATTGAAGAAACAATAATGCACACGAGAACCGCGGCGAATTAACATATAACTCGACACGCCCGAATCGAAACCGCCCGAAATTAAGGATAAAACATCTTCTTGCGTACCAATGGGGTAACCGCCGATACCTGCGTGGCGCGCGTTAATAAAGAGCAATTTATCGTCTTCCACTTCAAGACGAACCGTCACATCGGGATTTTTTAACTTCACTTTCGCACTTTCAATATGTTGGTTCAACCCACCGCCCACATAACGTTCAATTTCCAAGGAACTAAAGCTATGTTTGCCACGGCGTTTCGCGCGTACGCAGAAAGTTTTTCCGTCTAATTCGTCACGCATACGCGCCAAGGTTTGCTCAAAAATATTGTGCAAATCCGTAAAAGGCTGTTCTTCCACTTCTAAAAAATGGTGGATTCCCGGAATACGTTGCAAGGTATCAATAATTTCTGACTTGCGATCTTCTTGTTGTGAACGCACTTCAATAAAATCCCAATGGCGCACTACGGCAACGTCAAAATCACGGGTTAACACATTGCGGATATTGCTGGTTAAAATTTTGATAAAACGCTTACGAACACTGTCGCTTTTAATCATAATTTCAGGAAAAAGTTTAACGATAAATTTCATGGTCATCTCTCTGATAAAAAATTTCGGTGATTATACCGATTTATCCCCAAAATAAAAACCGCTGCCTAAGCAACGGTTTTTATTCGATAGAAAGTTAAGCGACAGCAATCAAAATACCATCATCACGCAACGGTAATAACTCACCCACGGCAAACAACCGCGATCCTGCTTTTTCAGCAGCGGCTTTTACTCGCTCAACTGCCTCTGGGCGAACGGCAATCAGTAAACCACCTGAAGTTTGCGGATCACATAAGATCGCTTTCTGTTGTGCTGTTATTGGGCTAATTTTGTCACCATAACTATCAAAGTTACGCTGAGTACCACCGGGTACACAGCCTTTTTCAATATATTCCACAACGCCATCAAGGGTTTGAATTTTATCAAAATTGACCACCGCACTGACGCCTGAACCTTCGCAAATTTCACGCAAATGTCCCAATAAACCAAAGCCTGTGACATCGGTCATCGCCGTTACGCCATCAATTTCAGCGAATGCCGAACCCACAAGATTCATTTCACACATCGTTTTTGCCGCTAGTCCTTGATGTTCGGCTTTGAGCTTGCCTTTTTTCTCCGCCGTGGTCAGTACGCCAATCCCCAACGGCTTAGTTAAAAATAGCTGATTACCTACTTCTGCAGAAGCATTTTTCTTCACTTTATCCGTGCTAATGACGCCCGTGACGGCTAAACCAAAAATGGGTTCCGGTGCATCAATTGAATGTCCGCCTGCTAACGCAATCCCTGCTTTTTGGCAAGCAAAACGACCACCGTCTACAATGCGCTGCGCCACTTCCGGTGGTAATAATTTAATCGGAAATCCCAAAATCGCCACGGCCATAATAGGCTTACCGCCCATTGCAAAAATATCGCTAATGGCGTTGGTTGCCGCAATTTGTCCAAATTCAAAAGGATCATCCACAATGGGCATAAAGAAATCCGTAGTACTAATAATCCCAATCCCATTGCCAATATCATACACCGCGGCATCATCCGCTGTATCATTCCCGACTAACAAATTCGGGTCTACAAACGTATTCAGTTGAGTTTGCAAAATCGTCCCTAATACCTTAGGAGATATCTTGCAGCCACAACCTGCGCCATGGCTATATTGGGTTAAACGAATGGTATTTGCCACCGTGTCGTTCAACGCCCCTTGAAGTGCGGTCAAATCTTCTTCCATTTTAGCTGTCCTTTTTTAATGAACGTTATGGGATTATACGCCTTTTACAAAATCCCTGCCAACTCGAAAAATGCGCGATAGGCGGCGGCTTTTTTCTCTAAGCTCAAGGGATAAGCGCGTGATGTGGAAGGAACCCGATATAATTTCAACGCACGCCCTGCAAAAGGAAAATCAATAAATTCGTTGGTTTTAGGCTCTTTTAATTTTTCAGGCACAAGACTAAACAAGGCTTCCGTGGCTTTGCCTCCCGTGGTAAAAATCCATTGGCAATGGGGAATTTGTTTAAGAACATCCGCCAGCGGCACAGGCTCGACAATCTTTAAAAATTTATCAGAAGCATTACCTTGTTCTCGAATGGCTTTCCACACCGTTGGGCAAGAAGCAATGCCACGTTCCATTAAAAATGCTTTTATACGTTCGGCATCAAATCTCTTTTCACCTTTGACTTGAAAATATTCCTTATCATTAAAAAAGATCAAACCATAAATCCGCCACATATCATTTTGAAAATTGGGATAATGAAACTCCATACAACGTTTCTCGGCAGTTGGCGGAAAGGTTCCCATCATCATCACCGTGGCTTTTGGTGGTAATACAGGTGGAAACGGATGGGTTTCAATAAGTGGTTCTAACATAAAAATTCTCTCTTTTTTACCGCACTTTTTTGCAAAATCGTGACTGTTAACTATGCAAAGTCTCAAAAATAGTTTCCGCTAAGGATTTTGAAATCCCCGGCACGGACGCAATTTCATCCAAAGTGGCGTTTTTCACGCCTTGCATGCCACCCAAATATTTCAGCAATGCCTGACGGCGTTTTGCGCCTACGCCTTCAATGGTTTCTAACCCGCTTTGAGTAAAGGCTTTTTGCCGTTTTTTACGGTGTCCTGTAATGGCATGATGATGACTTTCATCGCGAATATGTTGGATCAAATGCAAGGCTAAACTATCAGGATCTAAATTCACTTCTCGTCCTTCCTTGCTCAAAATCAGCGTTTCCTGCCCGGCTCGGCGATCAACGCCCTTTGCCACCCCAATTAAGTGCGGTCGGTTTTTATCCCATTTTACATTCAATTCGCGAAATACTTGCAAGGCGCGATTAAGTTGCCCTTTGCCGCCGTCAATAAAAATAATATCCGGGATTTTTTCAGGCTCTAAATCACGGTCGTAGCGTTTTTTCAAGGCTTGCTCCATGGCAGCATAATCGTCTCCCCCCGTAATCCCTTCGATATTAAAACGGCGGTAATCAGATTTAAGTGGCCCGGCATCGTTAAAGACTACACAAGAAGCAATGGTTTGCTCGCCCATGGTATGACTAATATCAAAACATTCCATTCGCTTGATTTTTTCAATACCCAGCAATGCCTGCAAGGCTTGATAACGCTCGCTAATTAAGGTGGTTTCTTTTAATTTTAATGCCAAAGCGGCATTGGCGTTCATTTGCGCCAATTGCAAATATTTCGACTTCGTCCCTTTGGTGTTGTCTTGAATACTGACTTTACGCCCTACTTGTTCCGTTAACAGGGTTTCGATTTCTTCTTTTGCCTCTAATTTGTGATCCACAATAATGCTATTTGGCACGGTGCGCCCTTGGTGGGCTTGCAAATAAAATTGCCCCACAAAGGTCGCGGTCAATTCCGATAAATCCGTATTGGCCGGCACTTTCGGGAAATATGAACGATTGCCCAACACTTTGCCTTGACGAATAAATAACACCTGCACGCAAGCCACGCCGTGTTGATAAGCAATGGACAAAATATCCATATCGTCCAATCGTTCGTTGCTCACAAATTGTTTTTCTGTTACCGCGCGCACTGCCTGAATTTGATCGCGATAACGCGCGGCATTTTCAAAATTCAGCGCTTGGCTGGCTTGTTCCATTTTGCCAATTAAATGATCTAACACTTGCTGATCTTTGCCTTGCAAGAACAAGCGCGCATAATCCACTTGTGCGTTATAGTCTTCATCGCTCACAAGCCCTTCCACACAAGGCGCGGCGCAACGCCCGATTTGATATTGCAAACAAGGGCGCGAACGGTTTTTATACACGGAATTTTCACATTGACGAATCGGAAACAACTTTTGCAATAACGACAAGGTTTCACGCACCGCGCCGGCGTGTGGATAAGGCCCGAAATATTCCCCGATGACTTTTTTGGATCCCCGATAAGCGGTAATCCGCGGATGGCGTTCTTTGGTCAGCAAAATATAAGGATAGGATTTATCATCACGCAATAAGACGTTATAGCGCGGTTGGTAGGTTTTAATGTAATTATGCTCAAGCAGCAACGCTTCCGTTTCCGATGTGGTAATGGTGGTTTCAATACGCGCAATCGCCGCCACTAAGGCTTCGGTTTTTTTGCTGCTTAAATTAGTACGAAAATAGCTGGATAATCGTTTTTTGAGATCCTTGGCTTTCCCCACATAAATCACCGTATCGTTTTTATCAAACATACGGTACACGCCGGGATCGTTAGTCACATTTTTTAGGAAGGTTTTATGGTCGAACATAATAGTTAATTCAAGCACTTAGATACAATAAAACCCTTGCAAAATAAACAAGGGTTTACATTATTCTCATCGGAATGTGGCAAATTATGCCGAATTCAAGCTTAAATGGCAACTAATGATACTGTCTACCAATATTAAAGGTTAAAGTCGCATAATGTTTTGCTTTTTGGCATTGTTGTGGGTCTTTAAATGGCACTTCGTGTGTAATTTGTGCCTTCCAAAATCCTTGACGAAGCGGAATAATATCCACTGTGCCATCATCCCCCGTGATATCTGAAAAGGCTTGGGCTTCTACTTTATGGGTTTTCGTGTTATCTGCAGTATCAAAACCATCAAAGGTTGCCGTTAAGGTGGCGCCTGCTAAAGGTTCACCGCGGAATAACACTTTGACTTTAAAACGATCACTGACATTGATATTGGCCGGGTTATCCATCGGCACAATTTCCAGTTCATGGCCGATTTGTTTGGTAATCACATCAATACCCGCACTTTCATGCCCAACATTCACAATATTTTTGCCATACATCGATGTTAACTCGCAATAGCTTGCATTGGGTGTGTCTTTCATATCTGCTTGTTTCCAACCCTCGGCATTTTTTGACCAAAAGGTGGGCTTGTATTCTGCCGCCACAATATAACTACCTTCTTTAACAGGTTTTTCCGTTTCAAAGTGATAGTTATGTTCACCTTTTTGCACTAATTTCTGTTTTCCCGTTTGGGTAAACAAGGTCACACCACGATCAAAAAAGCTTAAACGTTTTTCAGGGATCGTTTCTAAGGTTGGAAATTCCCCATAACCTAAATCTGCTTTTAAAATTTCATCACCGTGCGTGTGATCGGTTTGCATCCAAACTCGGTGCGCTTGTGCTGAAAATGCACTTGCAACAAGGGTTAAAAATAAAACTGTTTTTCTCATTAGATGACCTTTCCTATTGATAAAAGATAAAAGGAAAATAAGCATAACGGCAAAATTTACCTTTGTAAATAGGAATAGTTATCAAATGAAAATCTAGTTAAACTTGTTGTACAAAATCGCCCGCACTTTTTCTAAGTCTTCAGGGGTGTCTACGCCTACGGCGGGGGTTTCTTTGGCAAGTTCAACGTGAATACGTTCGCCATGCCACAACACGCGCAATTGTTCCAAACTTTCGATTTGCTCTAAGGCTGTCGGTTGCCATTGAACATATTGTTTAATAAAACCTGCGCGATAAGCATAAATGCCAATATGGCGCAAATAATGATCGCCTAATTGTAATTCTTCAATGGATTTCGTTTTCGCTGCCACGGGCGCAAATTCATCGCGGTTCCACGGAATCACCGCACGCGAAAAATACAACACATAGCCGTCTTTATCCGTTAGCACTTTCACCGCATTCGGGTTAAAGAGCTCTTCCGGCTCTTGAATTTTAACCGCCAAACTTGCCATTTTTACCTTGAATTTGGCGAGATTTTCCGCTACTTGCGCCACAATCACTGGGGGGATCAATGGCTCATCCCCTTGGATATTAACGATAATTTCATCATCTGCAATACCCAATTTTTCCACCACTTCCGCTAGGCGTTCCGTGCCTGAATTGTGTTTTTCTGAAGTCATGCAAACTTCGCCGCCAAATTTTTCTACAGCGTTTTTTACATCTTCGTTATCTGTTGCCACAACAACACGGCTTGCCCCTGATTGTTGCGCTTTTTCCCAAACATGTTGGATCATCGGTTTGCCTGCAATATCCGCCAATGGTTTCCCAGGTAAACGGCTAGACGCAAAACGAGCTGGAATAATTACAGTAAATTGTGTCATTTTATTTTCCTTTCGCAATTTGTTCGATTTTATCTAAAAGTGCGGTGGCTTTTTGCCCCGAAATATCCGCATCAACAGGCACATACCACCAATTTTGCTGCGCAAATTGACCGCACTTTACGGCGTCTTTTTCGGTCATCAACAGTGGTTCATTGTCATTAAATTGGCTCAATTGTTGTGCACTAAACTGTTGATGATCTTGGAAAGCTTGCGCCTGCGTTAATTGAATACCCAAGCCTTGCAACATATCAAAAAAGCGTTGTGGGTTGCCAATGCCCGCTAAGGCAGAAGCCTGTTTAAAATCTTTTAATAAACACTTCTTATGGCTCACTAAATTGATAGCATAATTCGGCACCAGAGTCATAACGGCATCAGTATATTGGTTTTCACCGCCATTGGTAATCACCAAATCCACGCTTGCCAATCGCGCCGCGGTTTCTCGTAACGGCCCGGCGGGCAAGACAAAACCATTGCCTAAGGCGCGTTTGGCATCCATTACCACAATTTCAATATCACGTTGCAGTTTGTAATGTTGTAAACCGTCATCACTAATAATCACATCGCAATGCTGTTGCTTTAATAACAATTCAATGGCGTCTTGGCGATTCGCCGAAATACAAACCGGCACGCCGGTTCGTTTGGCAATTAAAACCGGTTCATCGCCCCCTTGAATAGGATCGGTTTCTGCGCTCACCAATAAGGGATAAACCTTAGATTGGCTACCATAACCGCGCGAAATCACACCGCACTTTAAACCGCGCGCTTGTAATTGTTGCACCAACCACACCACAACAGGGGTTTTGCCGTTTCCGCCCACGGACAAATTGCCCACTATCACCACAGGCACCGGCGCGCGATACGACTTTAATATACCCAGTTTAAAGAGCGCATAACGAACACGGCTAATCAGCCAAAATAAGCAAGAGAATGGCAAGAGAAAATAGGCAATGATGGAATTTGAGTACCAGAATTTCATTGTTTGTCCTAAATACAAAAAATGGGCGAATGTGATTCGCCCCTATAAATTAATGACTAAATTGCATGGCGTGCAATTGTTTGTATGCGCCGTTTTGGGCTAAAAGTGCGGTGTGATTTCCGCGCTCTTTAATTTCCCCATTTTCAATCACCAAAATTTCATCGGCATTATCAATGGTCGATAAACGATGGGCGATCACCACCACAGTACGATCTTTTTGTAAGGCCTCAAGGGCTAATTGAATCGCGCGCTCTGATTCCGTGTCTAACGCGGAAGTGGCTTCATCCAAAATCAACACCGGGGAATTACGCAATAAGGCGCGCGCAATGGCTAAACGTTGGCGTTGACCGCCTGATAAACTGGCACCATTTTCCCCAATCACCGTATCCAGCCCATGTTCCATTTTTTCAATAAATTCCATGGCATAAGCGGCTTTGGCGGCTTCAATAATTTGCTCGCGGCTATATTTATCTTTCGCGGCATAAGCAATATTGTTAGCAATGGTATCGTTAAATAAATGCACCTGTTGAGAAACAATGGCACATTGTTCACGTAAATTGCTCAATTTGTAGTCTTGAATATTGACGCCATCTAACAACACTTCCCCGGATTTCACATCGTAAAAACGCGTTAACAAGCTGGCAATGGTGGATTTGCCGGAACCGGAACGCCCAACCAACGCCACTGTTTTGCCTTGTGGAATAAAAAAATTAATATTTTTTAAAGCTAACTCATCTTTGCCTTCGTAAGCAAAAGACACATTTTTAAATTCCACATCGCCTTTGGCGCGTTCAACGACTTTGGTGCCGGCATCTTTTTCGGTCTCTAAATCCAAGAAATCAAATAAGGTTTGACAAGCCGCCATCCCGCGCTGGAACTGGGAGTTGACGTTGGTCAAGGATTTTAATGGGCGCATCATCGCCATCATGGAAGAAAACACCACAGTAAAGGATCCTGCGGTTAAATCTTCAATTTCAAGCCCTTCGATAGTCGCAATATACAACACCGCCGAAAGGGCAAAAGAAGCGATTAATTGCACTAAACCATCTGCCACACCGTCCGCTTTCACTATTTTCAACCCTTTGCGGCGCATATCATCGCTTACGTGATCAAATCGTTGGCTTTCCACTTCATAACCGCCATAAGACAAAATCACTTTATGCCCTTTGATCATCTGTTCGGTCGATGTAGTTAACTCGCCCATGGCACTTTGAATATTACGGCTTAACTCGCGGAAACGTTTAGACACGACACCAATTAAACCACCAATAATCGGGGCAAGTGCAAATAGTACCAGCGATAATTGCCAACTGGTGTAAATCATCACCGTAAACAGAGACACCAAATACACGCCTTCACGCACAATGGTAACCAACGCGCTGGATGATGAATTTGCCACCATTTCTGTATCGTAAGTCACCCGAGAAAGTAAACGCCCTGCAGGGTTTTGATCAAAATAAGTCACCGGCATCACCATCATATGACGGAACAAACGGCGGCGAATGGTCATCACTACATTGCTTGACACCCAAGATAAGGCATAGGCAGAAAAATAGTTCGTAATACCACGAAAGAAAATAAACACAACGACCAATAACGCCATTAATTTCAAAAAGCTATGATCTGCGTTACCAAAGCCGTCATCCAGCAACGGTTTAAGCAAATAAATTAGCCCTGAATCAATCAAGGCGTTTAAGATCAACATAATCGCCCCGCCAATCAACGCCCATTTATAAGGCTTAATGGTCGGCCACAAGCGTTTAAAGGTTTTAATGGTGGAAATATCTTTTTCTTTGGTCATAATGCATATCTAAGTTCATAAAAATTGCGCGCATTGTACCTGTTATTTCGATCTTTCGCCAATAAATCCACGATACCAAGGGGAAAAATCCGATCTCGCACTCTGCAATCTCATGGCGTTTTTATCAAATTCCACGGAAATTTGCCCTAAAACCGCAGTATTTTTCACCGCACTTCCCACCGACTCTAACCTTGCCACTACATCTTTATTCGGAAAATGCCAAGGGTTCCAACGCCCACTGGAAATCAACGCGATTTTTGGTTGAATGTGTTGCACAAAAGCCGCGCCGGTTGAGGTTTTGCTGCCGTGATGCCCCACTTGCAAAACATCAATTTGGGGTAATGCAGCTAAAATTCGCTGTTCCGTTGCGCTATCGGCATCGCCTGTTAATAGCACCTTGAATCGCCCATCCGTCACTAAAACAACGCAAGAATGGGGATTGTCCGCGCGCGCTACGTTTTCTGTGGGTGATAACACGTCAAAGGCTAATCCTTGCCAACGCCATTGTAGCCCTGCAAGGCATAAAGTGCGGTCTGTTTTGCCATAATTTTGCGCGGAAGCATTCAACAAATATGCCTGAGGATAAGCCGCTAAAATATCCTTTGCACCGCCGGAATGATCATTATCGTCATGGCTTAAAATCACCCCATCCAACTCAAGACCTTGTCGTTGTAAATAAGGCAAAATTTCCGTTTTCGCCATGGAACCGCCCGCCCAGCTTGCCCCTGTGTCATATAACCAAGCATGATGATTTTTCACAATCAAGGTAGCAAGTCCTTGCCCGATATCTAAGGTTTCTACACGCCAATGGGGTTCTGTGATTTTTTGAACCCCAACCGTCATCAAACAAAAAAAGGCAAGCCATCCCCCTAAAACGCTAATACGTTGTCGCCATAAACTTGGAAAAGAATGAACAACTTCGCTATTTATGATACTGCCCTTATTTTTAGTGTTTTGGGGAACATAAATCTTATTCATCAACCGGATAAACAGCAACGCCAATATTGCCGTGACAATCAGGCTGGTTTGCAAACTGATGGTTTGCCAACCGTCTTCAAACCATGCCACAACCCTTGTGATCTGTTCTGCAAGAAAATGGCTGAGCTGCCAAGAATACAATATGCCCCCTGTCAACGCGGCAAATAAGGTGACGGGCACCAAGAAGAAACTATAAAACGGCACGGCAATTAAATTGGCGACAAATCCATTGAAAGAGAAGCCCGCAAAAATCATGAGTTGAATCGGCGTAAACAACCAAAATAAGCCCAATTGCAAATGAATTAAACCTAAAATCCACCGCACTTTTGACGGCAAGGGTTTGCCTTTCCATAAAATTAACCTTAAGGGAAAGACTTGGTACCATAAAATTAAACTCGCCACCGCCCCCACGGACAACCAAAAACCGGCGGACAAAATCATCATAGGATCGCACAGCAACAAGAGCGCGATAACACGTAGAAAAAGTTGCCACGGTGTATAATAACGCCGCCCGATTTTTACCAGCAAAACCAATAATAACGCCAATGCCGCGCGGAAAGTTGGAATCGCAAATCCGGCTAATTCCGCGTAAATAATGGCTAAAACCACACCGGTTATCAGGGGGAAAATAGGGCTGATATTGTGGGTGGGGAATAGCAATTGAACGCCACGCGCTATGCCAAAACCCAATAACATGGCTAAACCAATATGCAATCCTGAAATGGCAATTAAATGAGCGGTATTGGTTTGCTGATAATGCTGCCAAGTTTCAGGCAAAAGCCACGCGCGCTCGCCAAATCCCAAGGCGAGTAATAAGCCTTGCTGTGGCAGGTTTTGCGTATCTGTTAACGCTTGATTTAAGCGTTTTTCGCGCCAAGAAAAATCATCCCGAATTTTCACCGCGCTTTTTGTAGTCGCTGTTGCCGTAATGCCTTTGGAAAAATACCATTGTTGTCGATCAAAGCCGCCTTGATTTAAGCGGGATGAAAGCGGTCGCATGCGTAGCTCTGCCGACCAAATTTCCCCAAGTTTTGGTTTTTCTTGTAACCGCCATTGAAGATAAATTCGCTGCCCTTTTTCATTGGAAACGATCAAGGTTTGGTAATCTTGCTGATGTAAAATTTCATCAATGCGAATTTCAGTGCGGATAGTTTCAACCTTAACGTCCTTCGCTGTGCGATATAAATTGAAGGCTTGAGATTGAAAATAGGTAAAAAACCCTATGCCTATGGCGAAATAAAAAAGCGATTGTCTTAGGTTTTTTGGGGGGGTTAAGTGTTTTGTTTGCTTACCCCATAAAAATGCAAGACTCAGGATCGCCACCATCACCCCGCAACCAATTTGCCAAGGAAAAAACAAAAAAGCCGGCATCCATAGCAACATCAATGCCATGGTAATGATCATAAAAGCCAATTTATCTAAATTTAATTGCATGTTAACCGCGCATGTTTTTTCTCTTTACTGTGATCAATTTCATTGCTTAAAGCAAAATCTTTCGTCAAAAATTGGAAGCTAGATCACAAAACGATATTTTTCTCGTTATTTTTTTGTCAAAAAAAGTAAATTCATTTGCTTAATTGGGGAAGTTCTGCTATTTATATGCGCTTTAAAAAGTACGAGTAGATTTTACGCTTTACTTTATAGTCTATTTCTTTGTGGGCAGTACGTAATTTTTATTCCTTGCTGTTCGACAGGACGTATTTGTTGATTGGAGAAAAACAACATGACAGCAACAAACAAATCATCTCTTAGCCTTTTAGCATTAGCTGGCGTAGAACCATACCAAGAAAAAGTTGGCGAAGAATACATGAATGAGAAGCAAGTGCTTCACTTCAAAAAAATTCTTGAAGCTTGGCGTGATCAAATTATTGAAGAAACTTCACGTACCGTTACACATATGCAAGATGAAGCGGCAAACTTCCCTGATCCTGCTGACCGTGCAACACAAGAAGAAGAATTTAGCCTCGAGTTACGTGCGCGTGATCGTGAACGTAAATTAATGAAAAAAATTGAAAGCACCCTTAAAAAGTTAGAAACGGAAGATTTCGGCTATTGCGAATCTTGTGGTGTTGAAATTGGTATTCGCCGCTTAGAAGCGCGTCCGACTGCGGATTTATGTATCGATTGCAAAACCCTAGCTGAAGTTCGTGAAAAACAAATGGGTTTTTAATCACTTTAAGGAAATTTAGTGGCATGAATATGCCTACTCAGATTGCTGACAAAGTTTTATTTAATATTTTAATATGAAATGACTGTAGGGGCGAAACATCTTTCGCCCGGATTTATCATGATTATTTTTGGGCGAAAAATATTTCGCCCCTACAACATTATTTAGGTTTGTCAGTACTCTGAGTGGGCATTGTGAATATGCCCACTCTTTTTTATTTTGGAGAACCGTTATTTTAACTTACATCAAAAATTTGCTTGTACGAAAAGGGCAAAAAAAACAAGAACAAAATGAACCGCACTTTGCGTCCGCCAAAGCGACCCATTCTGCTCGTTCAACCGCAAAAAGCCTAAAATCAGAAAAACAAGCGGCGCATTACAACAAACACATCATTAAGGCAACCCAAGTAGGGATTAACCCACGTATGATTAGCAAAAATGCCTTAGCGGTGGTGGAAAAACTCAACCGTCACGGCTACGAAGCTTATGTGGTGGGCGGTTGTTTGCGTGATTTATTGTTAGGCAAAAATCCGAAAGATTTTGACGTAGCAACCAATGCTCGACCGGAACAAATTCAGGCAGTGTTCCAACGTCAATGCCGTTTAGTAGGACGCCGTTTCCGTTTAGCCCATGTGATGTTTGGGCGCGATATTATTGAAGTCGCCACCTTCCGCGCTAATCATACCGAGAGCAAAAACGACAATCACGCTCGTCAAAATGAAGATGGTATGTTATTACGCGATAACGTTTACGGCACCTTGGAACAAGATGCCGAACGCCGTGATTTTACCGTCAATGCCCTTTATTACAGCCCAAAAGATAACGTTATTCACGATTATTTTAACGGTATTGAAGATCTCAAGGCGGGGAAATTGCGCCTGATTGGCGATCCTGTGACGCGCTATCAAGAAGATCCTGTGCGTATGCTTCGCTCTATTCGTTTTATGGCGAAACTGGATATGTTCTTGGAAAAACCTAGCGAAAAGCCGATTCGCGAATTAGCGCATTTGCTAAAAAATATTCCGCCTGCCCGTTTATTTGATGAAAGTCTCAAATTATTACAGGCCGGATTTGGGGTAAAAACCTATCAGTTACTGCGTGAATATGGCTTGTTTGAGCAACTTTTTCCTGCGCTCATGCCGTTTTTCACGGAAAAAGGTGATAGCCTTGCAGAACGCATGATTTTAAAAGCACTGACATCAACGGATGAACGGGTTGCCGATAAATTGCGTATTAACCCGGCTTTCTTATTCGCGGCGTTCTTTTGGTATCCACTGCGTGAAAAAGTGGAAATACTCAAAAATGAAGGCGGTTTAAATAATCACGATGCTTATGCGTTGGCAAGCAACGAGATTTTAGACCAATTTTGCACCGCACTTGCTGCGCCACGCCGCCATACGGCTGTGATTCGGGATATTTGGTTTTTACAGTTGCAATTAATGAAACGTGCGGGCAAACAACCTGAACGCACTATGGCGCATTTAAAATTCCGCGCCGCTTATGATTTGTTGGCAATGCGTGCTGAAGTGGAAGGGGGCGAAGCGATTGAATTAGCCACTTGGTGGCATGAATATCAATTCAGCAATATTGAGCAACGTGATGCCTTGGTGCAAGAGCAAAATAAAAAAGCGCCTAAACCGAAAAAACGTTATTACCGCACCCGTAAAAAACGTAAACCCAAAGCAATGGATTAATTTATGACAACGGCTTATATCGCTCTGGGGAGTAACTTAAATGAACCCGTGGCACAACTTGATGCCGCGGTTTTGGCTATTTCACAGTTAGCTCAAACTCAATGCATTCAGGTAAGTCCCTATTACGGCAGCAAGCCTATGGGCCCGCAAGATCAACCTGATTATGTCAATGCGGTCTTAAGTATTGAAACGCAGCTTGAGCCATTGACTTTACTGGATGAATTGCAACGGATTGAAAACGAACAGGGGCGCGTGAGATTACGCCGTTGGGGTGAGCGGACATTAGATTTAGATATTTTGTTGTATGGCAAGATTGAAATGCAAACGGAGCGTTTAACGCTCCCTCATTATGATATGCAACATCGTGAGTTTGTGATTGTGCCTTTGTTTGATATTGCGCCAGAATTGGTTTTGCCCAATGGAAGTGCGGTGAAAAATTTGCGAGAAAATTTCAATTCTCACAATATGGTATTGGTCAAACCAGCTAAATAATTTGCCTTGAATATAAACAAATTCGGGTTATAATAACGCCACTTATGCAACTCCCTAATGCATAAGTACTCATATTAATGAAAATGCGGCTTCCCCTAGGCTGCATTTTTTATTGAATTTATAGGGCGGACTCCACGAACAGGCTCCAATTCCACAATTTAACTCCACTATTCAATTCTTCAATTCTGCTCTTCAATCCCACTCCGGATTTTCCCTTCAA
The DNA here is from genome assembly GCF_901764995.1 of Actinobacillus porcinus. Taxonomy (GTDB): domain Bacteria; phylum Pseudomonadota; class Gammaproteobacteria; order Enterobacterales; family Pasteurellaceae; genus Exercitatus; species Exercitatus porcinus. The sequence continues at coordinate 76,351 of NZ_CABFKI010000005.1, read as the reverse complement.
AGGCATCATAATCCACCAAAAAGGCATCATGTCCATAGTCTGAAGCAAATTCGTAATATTGCAAGTTAACCCCAGCCTGCTCCAATGCGGCTTTGCTTTTATGCAAATCTACCATTTTAAAGAGCTGATCATTGGTCACTGCCACCAAAGTATAACGTGCTTTAATGCGAGATAATGCCGCTTTCATATTTTCAAAGCCCACGGCAGGATCATAAAGATCTAAGGCGCGCAATAAATGCAAATAACTGTTGGCATCAAAGCGATCCAAAAATTTTTTACCTTGATAGCTAAGATAACTTTCCACTTGAAAATAATCGCCCCAAAATTGGCTTTCCGCTTTCGTTGCACGTCCAAAAGCTTTGGCAAGTTGAATATCTGTGCGATAAGTTAACATCCCCAACATTCGCGCAATCGCCAGCCCTTTTGCCGGCGGTTCGCCATCATAATAATCCCCACCATTAAAATTCGGATCATTAATAATCGCCTGACGCATAACGTGATTAAAGCCGATAGCTTCTGCGCTAAAGGTTAAAGATGAACATAAATTGACCACATTATCTAAAAAATCAGGATAATAAATCGCCCATTGAGTGGCTTGCATACCGCCAAAAGATCCACCAATAACCGCATGAAGATGAGAAATGCCCAAATAATCAATCAGTGCTTTTTGCACCCGAACAATATCTTGTACCACAATATGCGGAAATTGACTGCCAAAGGGTTTGCCTGTTCGGGGATTCATGGATGCCGGCCCAGTTGTGCCTTTACAACCCCCTAGCACGTTGGAACAAATAAAGAAATATTTTGAGGTATCAAAGGCAAGCCCTGCGCCCATAAATTGTTGCCACCAGCCATCCTGTTGACCTTCGGCAAAATAAGGCTCGGCATCCCCTGTTAAGGCATGGCAAAGTAAAATGGCATTGCTTTTATCCGCATTTAATGTGCCATAGGTTTGATAAGCCACTTCTATATTTTCAAGTTGCTCACCAAAAATCAAATGCAACGGCTGCTCGGTAAAAAGCGTGACTTTCTGTACTGCCATGAAACTATCCGAAGTAAATTAAAAAATAAATGATAAACTACCTATGTCATGCGATCTTGTCAAGAAAATTTAGACGTCTAAACGGCTAAAATCATATCGACCCAAATTTAAACTTGAATTTCACCGCACTTTTCTTTAAGGTTAGGGCATTGAAAATGAAGATGTATTCGTAAATGCCATTATCCATTATTCCAATTCTGACTAAAGTGCGGTCGTTTTTCAGGTCATTTCCTGTAAAACGCCTTTTTCTATGGGGAATGGGATCGTTCATTATTTTGGGGACAATAATTACGGCGATTGATCGCGGTATTGCCTATTATATGAAGAATGAGATTTATACAGACATCAACCAAATTCCCTACCGACCTTATGGCTTAATTTTGGGGACGGCAAAATATGTGTCAAAAGGCGTGCCTAATCAATTCTATGAACAACGTATCAAAGCCGCACAGGCGTTATTTTCCGCTGAAAAATTAGATTATTTATTGCTCAGTGGCGATAATCGCACCTTGCAATACAATGAGCCCAAAACCATGAAGCGCGATTTACGGAAAATGGGAATTAGTGAACAATTTTTATTTTCCGATTACGCAGGCTTTCGCACCTTAGATAGCATTATCCGCGCCAAAGAAGTGTTTCAGGCAGAACCGATGACCATTGTGACCCAGCGTTTTCACTGCGAACGCGCCTTATTTATTGCCAAATATTATCATATCAACGCCATTTGTTTTGCCGCAGATACGCCTTATCCTTTTTCAATGACACGCGTTCGCGAAGCCTTGGCGCGTGTGTTGATGTTGTGGGAATTATTTATCGAAAAACAACCGCACTTTTTAGGCAATCCGGAACCGCTTCCACCGCCGATTACGCCGTAAACACTGTTGGTATTGAAAAAACAGCACCTACCACACCTATTCACCCCATCAAAAATTTTTTATTGTTATCATACCCCAAAACTAGGATAATACGCGTTTATCTTTATCTCGCGATTTTCGGTTTATTGGCTATTATGGAATATATTTTACTTATCATTTCCACCGCACTGATCAACAACTTTGTGTTGGTGAAATTTTTAGGGCTTTGTCCGTTTATGGGGGTATCTAAAAAAGTGGATACCGCCATTGGAATGGGATTGGCGACTATGTTTGTGTTAACGGTAGCATCCCTTTGTGCCTACCTTGTTGACGCTTATTTATTAAAGCCGCTCAATGCAGAATTTTTGCGCACGTTGGTCTTTATTCTGGTCATTGCCGTTGTGGTGCAATTTACCGAAATGGTGATCAATAAAACCAGCCCAACCCTTTATCGTTTACTGGGGATTTTCTTACCCTTAATTACCACCAACTGCGCGGTGTTAGGGGTGGCTTTGCTTAATATCAATCTTGCCCATAATTTAGTGCAATCTGTGATTTATGGTTTTGGCGCGTCCCTAGGTTTTGCTTTGGTTCTAGTGTTATTTGCTTCTCTGCGCGAACGTCTGGCGGGAGCGGATATTCCGTTGCCTTTCCGCGGTGCTTCTATCGCGCTCATTACCGCAGGCTTAATGTCCCTTGCCTTTATGGGATTTGCCGGATTAGTGAGAGCTTAAGATGATGATTTATACCTTGCTTTTATCTATCGCCGTCCTTGCCTTGATTTTTGGGGCAATTTTAGGCTTTGCGTCCATTAAACTTAAAGTGGAAGCGGATCCCTTGGCAGAAAAAATTGATGCCATTTTGCCGCAAAGTCAATGCGGGCAATGTGGCTATCCCGGTTGTAAACCCTACGCTGAAGCCATTGTTAATGGTGATGAGATCACGAAATGTATTCCTGGCGGGCAACCCACGGTCGTCAAAATTGCGGAAATTTTAGGTGTGGATGTGCCTGCTATGGATGGCGTTGAAGCCCCTGAAATGAAAGTGGCGTTTATTGATGAAAATATGTGTATTGGTTGCACAAAATGTATTCAAGCCTGCCCTGTGGATGCCATTATTGGCACAAATAAAGCCATGCACACGGTGATTCCCGACCTTTGTACCGGTTGCGAACTCTGTGTCGCACCTTGCCCAACGGATTGTATTTCCATGAAAAAAGTGGAGCAACATTTAGATAACTGGGACTGGAAAATGGCGAGTCAGATCATTCCTGTGAAAACAATTGAAACCGTGGCGGAAGGAGAAAAAGAATGACCGATGTAATTAGCCGCTACAATTCAGGTAAGCTTTGGGATTTTGCAGGGGGAATTCATCCGCCTGAAATGAAATCCCAATCTAATCAAACGCCTATTACGCACGCGCCTTTAGCAACGCATTTTTATGTACCGGTGAAACAACATGCCGGAAGTGCGGGCAATATTTTGGTCAACGTGGGCGATACGGTACTCAAAGGGCAAGCTTTAACCCAAGGGGATGGCTTACGCGCCTTGCCTGTTCACGCACCAACTTCCGGCAAAATCGTAGCCATTGCGCCCCATATCGCCGCTCACCCATCAGGTTTATCTGAACTCTCGATTCATATTGAAGCGGACGGATTGGATCAATGGCGCGAGCAATGTCCAGTAGATGACTTTTTGCAATTATCCCCTGAACAACTTATTCAAAAAATTTATGGCGCAGGGATTGCAGGGTTAGGTGGCGCGGTATTTCCAACGGCAGCCAAAGTGGATGCGGCACAAAATAAAGTGAAGTTATTGATTATTAATGGCGCGGAATGTGAACCCTATATTACTTGTGACGACAGATTAATGCGCGATTATGCCGAGGAAATTATCGAAGGCTGTCGTATTTTACGTTATATCTTGCGCCCTGAAAAAATGGTTATCGCCATTGAAGACAATAAACCCGAAGCCATCCAAGCATTAAAACATGCGTTGCATGGCGCCAATGACATTGATATTCGCGTGATTCCAACCAAATATCCTTCGGGTGCGGCAAAACAATTAATTCAAATTCTAACGGGAATGGAAGTGCCTAGCGGTCAGCGTTCATCCAGTATCGGCGTATTAATGCAAAATGTCGGCACGGTTTTTGCCATTAAACGCGCAGTGATTAATGATGAGCCGTTAATTGAACGCGTAGTGACCTTAACGGGTGACAAAATTCCAAACAAAGGCAATCAATGGGTGCGTTTTGGAACACCAATCCACTTTTTATTGGAAAAGGCGGGTTATCAAGCGGATACGCGCTTCCCTGTTTTCGTGGGCGGGCCAATGATGGGGTTAATGGTGCCTGACCTAACGGCACCGGTAACCAAAACCGCCAACTGTTTGCTGGCACCTGATCATTTTGAATATGACCCACTGGCAACAGAGCAATCTTGTATCCGCTGTTCCGCCTGTTCGGACGCTTGCCCTGTGCATTTAATGCCGCAGCAAATGTACTGGTATTCCCGCGCGGAAGACCACGACAACGCGAAAAAGCAAAATATTATGGATTGTATTGAATGTGGTTTATGTGCTTACGTTTGCCCAAGTCATATCCCATTAATTCAGTATTTCCGTCAAGAAAAAGCCAAAATTTGGGACATTGCGGATAAAGCGAAAAAATCGGAAGAAGCCAAAGTTCGTTTTGAAGCCCGTCAGGCCCGCCTTGAGCAAGAAGCCAAAGCACGCCAAGCGCGTAGCCAACGCGCGGCTGCTGCGCGCCGCGAAGAAGTTGCCGCAAATCAAGGGGAAGACCCGGTAAAAGCCGCCCTTGAACGCTTAAAAGCCAAAAAAGCAGGCGAAGCTACAACCATCAATGCGGATGCCAAAATCAAAACCATTATCGGCAAAAATGGGGAAACCTTGCCTGATAACGCAGATTTAATGGCACAACGCAAAGCCCGCCGTCTTGCGCGTCAACAAGAATTAGACCAGTCAAAGGTAACAAATGGCGCGTGCGGTTCAATTCCTGAAACGGAAAAAAACGCAGAAAATTCAACCGCACTTGATCCGAAAAAAGCTGCGGTAGCGGCTGCCCTTGCACGTGCCAAAGCAAAAAAAGCCGCGCAACAGCAAAATACAGAAACCACACCGCAATCAACACAAAGCGCGGTAGAAAATACGACTGTTTCTACATCTGAAACACCAGCAGAAACGGATCCGAAAAAAGCCGCTGTTGCCGCAGCCATTGCGCGAGCAAAAGCGAAAAAAGCGCAACAACAAAATACAGAAAGCGCACCGCAATCACCGCAAAGTGTGGTTGAAAATACGACTGTTTCTACATCTGAAACGCCAGCAGAAACGGATCCGAAAAAAGCCGCTGTTGCCGCTGCGATTGCCCGAGCAAAAGCGAAAAAAGCAGCGCAACAACAAAATACAGAAACCACACCGCAATCATCGCAAAGTGCGGTTGAAAATACGACTGTTTCTGAACCTGAAACTGCGCAAGAAACGGATCCGAAAAAAGCCGCTGTTGCCGCAGCCATTGCGCGTGCGAAAGCGAAAAAAGCGGCGCAACAGACTAAGACTTATTGATGTTTTGTGCTTATAAAAGAGAGGCTTTGCCACTCTAATTCTCAGCCCCAAAGGGGCTGATTTATGCGTAACCCGGTATGGCTCTGCCATGCCAGGATATTAAATAAACACCTATTGATGATTTTGCACTCTCAAAACATCAACAAGTCCTAATAAAGAAAAGGAAAATAAACACGAATGTTTAAACTAACCAGTTCCCCCCATATTCATTCCGGTAAGCTCACGGCGCGCATTATGCTGTGGGTGATTTTTGCTATGTTGCCCGCCTTGGTGACACAGATTTATTTCTTTGGTTTTGGGGTACTTATTCAATCTTTTTTAGCCATTGCCGCCGCGGTATTTTTAGAATTTATCGTCACAAAATTGCGCAAAAAAAAGGCGCTTTTTTACATTAGCGATTTTAGTGTGATTTTAACCGCACTTATTTTGGCGACGGCCATTCCGCCTTACGCCCCTTACTGGCTTGTTTTAATTGGCATTTTTGCTGCCGTGATATTCGGTAAACAGGTTTATGGCGGATTAGGGCAAAACCTGTTTAATCCTGCCATGGTCGGTTATGTAGTGTTGCTAATTTCATTTCCGGTGCAAATGACAAATTGGATGCCTCCGATTGCGTTATTAAACGAACCGCCGACTTTGTCAGACAGCTTTAGCCTGATTTTTTCAGGTATCACCAGTGATGGTTTTAGCTTATCGCAACTCACTTCATCTATTGATGCGGTCAGTTCTGCGACACCATTGGACAGCGTTAAAACAGGGATCAAAGCAGGCGCGGCGTCTCTAAGTGAAATCAGCCGTTCACCTATTTTTGCCGACATTCTTCCCCTTGGGGCGAGAGAAAGTTTAGAGGGCATTGGCTGGACACAGGTCAATATCGCCTTTCTCGTGGGGGGGATTTTCTTGATTTGGAAGAAAATTATTCATTGGCAAATTCCGGTGGCATTTTTGACCGCGCTTTTTGCGATGAGTGCCTTTAACTATTTTTACTCGCCATTTGGCACTAACCCGTTCTTCCAACTGGTAAGCGGTGCGGCAATGTTCGGGGCATTTTTTATTGCCACGGATCCTGTTTCAGCGCCGGTTACACCGCGTGGGAAATGGATTTTTGGATTGCTGGTAGGCGTACTCGTGGGCATTATTCGCTTTTACGGCAACTACCCTGATGGCGTAGCGTTCGCGGTATTATTAGCCAATATTTGTGTGCCGCTGATTGATCAATACACACGTCCAAGAGTGACAGGTTACGGTTTAAAAGGGGGGCATTAAGATGAATATGGGAAAAATTTCCGCCAAATACGGTGCGTTGCTTGCCTTAGTTGCCTTACTTTGTACCGCGATTTCTAGTGGCATTTATTTCTTAACCAAAGGCAAAATTGATGAAGCCATTGCTAAGCAACAGCAGGAATTATTGGCGCAAGTATTGCCGTCAAACTATTACGATAATGACATTATGGCAAACTGCGAAGTTTCGCCGTCTCGTGAAATTGATAAAATTTGTACCGCACTTTTGCAAGGCAACATTAATGCTTACGTGGTGGAAGCGACTGCACCTGACGGCTATTCCGGCAATATTCGTTTATTGTTTGGAATGACCACCGGCGGGGAAATTTTAGGCGTTCGGGTATTGGAACATAAAGAAACCCCAGGGTTGGGCGATAAAATCGAAACCCGAATTTCCCATTGGATCTTAAGTTTTAATCACAAAAAAATTTCCCAAGACAATCTGCAAGATTGGGCAGTGAAAAAAGATGGCGGTAAATTTGATCAATTTGCCGGAGCAACCATTACGCCACGCGCCATTGTGAATCAAGTAAAACGTTCCGCATTAGAAATTTTAAATACACAAAAATAATATGACAGAAAAACAACCTTCAATTTGGCGAGAATTACTCAGCCAAGGGTTATGGCGCAATAACCCGGCTATCGTACAATTACTCGGGCTTTGTCCGTTATTGGCGGTGTCCAATACTGCCACCAACGCGCTCGGTTTAGGTTTGGCGACTTTGTTGGTGTTGGTTTGTACCAATACCATGATTTCCCTTTTCCGCCGGCAAATTCCCCATGAAATCCGCATTCCTATTTACGTGATGATTATTGCCACTACGGTAACCGCGGTGCAATTATTGATGAATGCTTATACTTACAGCCTTTATCAATCCCTTGGGATTTTTATTCCGCTGATTGTGACCAACTGTATCGTGATTGGGCGAGCTGAAGCCTTTGCGTCTAAAAATAGCGTTATGCACGCGGCATTTGATGGTTTCGCCATGGGGTTGGGCATGACCTTAAGTTTATTCGTCTTAGGGGCGTTGCGTGAAATTATCGGCAACGGCACGTTGTTTGACGGAATTCATTTATTACTCGGCGATTGGGCAAAATCACTCCGTATTGAATTTTTCCATAATGACAGTAATTTGTTGCTTGCTATTTTACCGCCTGGCGCATTTATTGGCTTGGGCATTATTTTAGCCGCTAAAAATATCCGGGAATCGCGTAAATCATGAACCAACAAAAACGCATTGAAATTCTGACACGTTTGCGTGACAACAATCCCCACCCGACTACGGAATTGAATTTTAGTTCGCCCTTTGAATTATTAATTGCGGTGATTTTATCGGCACAGGCAACCGACAAAGGGGTGAATAAAGCCACGGATAAATTATTCCCTGTTGCCAATACCCCCGAAGCTATTTATGCCTTGGGTGTGGACGGTTTGAAAGAATATATTAAAACCATTGGCTTATTTAACAGCAAAGCGGAAAATATTATTAAAACCTGTAAGGATCTGATTGAAAAACATAACAGCCAAGTGCCGGAAGATCGCGCGGCGTTAGAAGCCTTGGCCGGCGTGGGGCGCAAAACGGCTAATGTCGTGTTAAATACGGCCTTCGGACACCCGACCATTGCCGTGGACACCCATATTTTCCGTGTCGCCAATCGTACCGGATTTGCGGTCGGTAAAAATGTGGTGGAAGTGGAAAATAAATTGCTTAAAGTGGTTCCTGCGGAATTTAAAGTGGACGTACATCATTGGTTAATTTTGCACGGTCGCTATACTTGTATTGCCCGAAAACCACGCTGCGGTTCTTGTATTATTGAAGATTTGTGTGAATTCAAAGAAAAAACGGATGTGTAATGAACATTAATGAAGTAGCAAAACGCACAGATTTAACGCCCAAAGCCATTCGTTTTTACGAAGAAAAGGGGCTCATTACCCCGCCTGCGCGCGCGGCTAATGGCTATCGAACCTACAATCAAACCCACATCGAAGAACTCAACTTGTTACATCAAGCCCGCCAAGTGGGATTTTCTTTGTCTGAATGTAAGGATTTATTAGAGCTTTATAAAAACCCCCACCGCCGCAGTGCCGATGTAAAATCCCGAACATTGGTTCGCATCGCTGAAATTGACAACCAAATCAAGCAATTACAATCTATGCGCACATTACTCACCGATCTAGCCAACCAATGCCCTGGGGATGATAGCGAACATTGCCCGATTATTGAGGGGTTGAGTGGGAAATGTTGTGGTGATTCTTTGTTTTAGTGATGGTTTTAGTTGCTGTTATCAACTTTTAAAAAAGAAAAAGAGAGATTAAAAAATCTCTCTTTTATTTTTATAACCCTCTTAAATTTTGTAATTGATTAAAGAATCTGGATTGATCCTTTTGTTGTACATTTAATTGGTTAAATAATTTATCAATCTTTTTTAACATATTCTTATCTTGACTTCTTTGAGCAAAAAGATCACGATTTTGCTTAAAGTTATTTAACATATTTTGATAATAGTCTAAATATGCATCTAAAATTTTGGCATTATAGTTTCTATTTTCCAAAATGTCATGTAAATAAACATCATTATTTTTAAAAACTTTGTGATGTTCTTCAAACAAGTCATTAAAAGGGACAAGTTTTGAATTATCTTTAAATTGTTTGGCAATGGCATTATCATATTTTTTAGCAGCTACAATTTTTTCTAATAAACGATTTTGTTTATCTGGTAATGTTTTGGCTTTTTCTGGATAATAGTCCTTACCTTTAAATGTTAACACATAAACTGTTTGAACAATTTTTTCAGTGTTTGCTTCTGTTTCTGCTTTTGATTTAGCACTGCTTGTACTACAAGAGCAAAGAAGTATTGTTGAAAACAAAGCAATTAATAATTTTTTCATAAAAAATCTCCAAAGGTTAAAAGACTAAAAGATTAAAGTAAAAGCTTTAAGGGGTTAAAGGCTAAATTCTATCAAACCATCAAGTTATGAGATTGATTTTACTCAAAAAAAGAGCAAAATTAAAGCAAAAATCTCAAAATCTTCTAAAATGCCCCTAAAATCAATTTTAAGCCATTTTTGACTAAACTAAGGGGAAGATAAGGCTCACCCCTAAAAAGTTGCTTAGAATTGATTTGAGAGAGCCTATTTTCACTAAAATTTATTTTCAGCAGAAAAAGATCTGAAAATGATCTTTTTTTTGAAAAAAAGGCTAAAAGATCTAAATTTCTATTGTTTTGGTTAAAACTTACACTAAACTAAGGGGAAAATCTACTGATTTTGCCCTATTTTAACTAACTCCCCTTTAATTTTTTTGTGAGAAAGGCAACAGACTTAAACCTTGATACAGTATAGGTAAACTACAAACAACTTAACCGCGCTTTTAATGCTTGTTTTTCACTTTCCGTTAATGCCATGCCGTTTTTATTGGTTAACATAAAAAAGTCTTCCGCTTTTTCGCCAATGGTGCTGATTTTGGCATTCAACAAATTCAGTTCTAATTCCGCGAAAATTTGGCTGACTTCAGCCAACAACCCGACTTTATCTAAAGCAAATAATTCCATTTCTGTGCGATCCCGTCTATTGTTATCCAAAAAACGCACTTCCGTTTTTACGCTAAAATGTTGCAGTTTTTGATTGCCTAACAGACTCACCTTCGGCGTTTTTCCTGTGCGTAAGGTATCTGTCACCGCTTGTTCTAATTCACGGCGCCGATGATTTTTTAAAGCAACCCCATTCAATTCTGTCACAACAAAAGTATCCAATACGTAGCCATCTAAACTGGTACTAATTTGCGCGCTATGAATACTCAATTTCTTCGCTGCAACGGTGCCGGCGACTTTATGGAATAGTTGCACTTGATCCTGACAATACAGGAACATATCTGTCCCGCCTTGAGAAAAGCGATTACTGATTTTAACTAAAATATCCTCGGAAAAATCTGCCAACAAGGTCGCATGCCAAGCGAGCTGTTTCGGCGTGTTACGTAAAAAATAATCATCGGAACAACGCATCCATAGCGGCATGACATCGTCCATAACACCTTGAGATTGCAACAAATCCAACGCGCGTTTTTTGTTTTCTTCCACTTGTTCCGCAGTATCTAAGAGAGAATCCATCCCTTGATTAAATTGTTGACGCGTATATTCATAAAGGCCGGCAAATAACGATCGCTTCCAGTTATTCCACAGGGTGCTATTGGTGGCGCAAATATCTGCCACCGTTAAACAAATCAGCAAATCTAACCGCACTTTATTCTGCACTTGTTCCGCAAAATGCATCACCACTTCGGGATCATGAATATCGCGCCGCTGAGCTGTCACGGACATTAATAAATGCTCTTCCACAAGCCAAACCAAGGTCGCTATTTCACGATTATCAAACCCATGCAAACGGGCAAATTCTGCCACATCCACCGCCCCCAATTGAGCATGGTCGCCACCGCGCCCTTTCGCAATATCATGAAATAACGCGGCAATATAAAGTAAAGTGCGGTCAGAATTGCGAGAGAAAATGACCGAGCACAAAGGATGCTGTTCTCGCTGGCTTTCGTCTAAAAAGCTTTCCAATTTTTGCAACACACGAATCGTATGTTCATCTACCGTATATTGGTGAAAAAGATCAAATTGCATTAAGCCTTCAATCGCTTTCCATTGGGGTAAATAAGCGGTGAGCACGCCATATTTGTGCATAGGCGAAATAGCGCGCGCAATGGCATTTCGTTGATTAAATAAACGTAAAAATTTCTCTCGTGCTAAAGGAAATGAACTTAATGGCTCACTAATTTGGCTTAATGCAGAATATAATTTGCGCAAGGTTGCCGAATGAATTTCCGCTTGCGCTTGTTGAGTATAATGGGCAAATAAATCCAAAATGGTATCGGGTTGCTCCATAAAAATATGCTCATTTAAAAGCACGATTTCATGGTTTAGCAAACCAAAATGCGCATCCAAGGGGATAATATCAGTGGCTTTTATCGGGGTGAGAAAATGTTCGCGATAATGTTTGGTGAGAATATCGCTTAAACTGGAAATTTGTTGTAACGCCTGGAAAAATTGTTTCATCATTTTTTCCACGCCTTGATTTTTATCTCCGTGAAAACCAAGTAATTCCGCCACTTTAATTTGACGGTCAAATAACAGGCGATTGTCGTAACGCTTCAAAATTAAATGCAAAGCAAACCGCACTTTAAATAAAAATTGCTGGCTTTGCTGCAAACGCTCATATTCTTCAGGATAAATAAACCCCGATTGCAAAATTTCTTCCAAGGTTAAGGCATTGGTGTGGCGTAAAGCGATCCAATAAATAAGATGCAAATCCCGTAAACCGCCCGGGCTATATTTAATATCGGGTTCAAGGTTATAACTCGTATTATGATAGCGTTCATAACGCGCATTTTTTTCTTGAATTTTGGCGTTAAAAAAAGTTTCACGATCCCAAAAATCAGGCTGCCATAAAAGTGCGGTCAATTTTTCAAATAATTTTGCGTTACCGATTAACAAACGGCTTTCAAGCAAATTCGTGGCAATAGTAATATCCTGCCGCCCTTCACTGTCGCATTCCGCCAATGTCCGCACTGATGCCCCCACATCAAAGCCACAATCCCACAAAAACTGGATAAACGCACTCACTTTTTGCTCAATTTCAGGGGAATTTCTCTCTTCGCTCAAAATCAGAAAATCAAGATCCGACATCGGAAACATTTCCTTACGCCCATATCCGCCCACGGCAATTAACGCTAAATCTGAATTATCCAATTCAAACTGCGCCCAAAGCTGTTTCAGCAAATTGTCACAGAATAAAGTGCGGTCAGAAATTAACTGATTTACATCCGCTTGCAGAAAATGGGCTAACTCAGTTTGTTTGAGCGTGTCTTTTTGGAATTTGATATTTTGTGGTGTCAATAACATATTAGAATGGGAAAAAGTGGCGTTTGGTGAGCTTGTCGAACCATTAGCCACTGCGCTCGGTTTAGCTAATAAGCTATTCGAATTCAAAAAAGTGGCGCTTGGTGAGCTTGTCGAACCATTAGCCACTATGCTCGGTTTAGCTAGTTCAACTAAACGATCAAAATTTTCAGAAATCAATGCTTCTTTCTTTGCCTTAGTCCAACCCTGTATCTGTTTTTCTCTGTGATAGGCTTGCTCAATCGTCTCAAAATCTTCACAATAGACTAATTCTACAGGTAAACGCTTTCGAGTATAATTCGCACCTAAACCATTTTGGTGTTCATATATCCGTCCCTCAAGATCTCTCGTACTTCCTGTATAATAACTACCGTCCGCACATTTTAGAATATACATCCACCCTATCATTTTTACCTCATGCAGATATATTGGCGGGCTAATCAGCCGTGGTTCGACAGGCTCACCAAACGGCTAACCCTGAGCAATAAATTCTCGGTTACACATTCACCATAACACGCGAAATACGGCCGGCTTTTTCTTCTTCTTCGCGAATGGTCATCACTTCACAACCGTTGTCAGTCACCACGATTTGATGTTCATATTGTGCGCTGTGGCTACGATCTTTGGTTTTCACCGTCCAACCATCGCCCATTAAACGGGTTTCTTTTTTGCCTGCGTTAATCATTGGCTCAATGGTAAAGACCATACCTTTTTGCAAAATCACACCACCATCATCGGCGTAATAATGCAACACTTGGGGTTCGCAATGGAATTCGGTACCGATACCATGTCCGCAATATTCGCGTACCACGCTAAACCCTTGACTTTCCGTGTATTTTTGCACGGCCTTACCAATTTCATTTAAACGCACACCGGGCTTCACGGCACGTAATCCCACATAAAGGGCTTCTTGTGCTGCTTCCACGAGTTTTTTGCTGCGAATAGGTGGCTCGCCGACAATATACATTTTTGAGTTATCGCCGTAATAACCGTCTTTAATCACCGTCACATCAATATTGAGAATATCGCCGTCTTTTAAAATACGGTCATCGCTTGGAATGCCGTGACACACCACTTCGTTGATTGAAATACACGTAGCTTTTGGAAAACCGTGATAATTCAATGGAGCAGGAATGGTGCCTTGCACATTCACCATATAATCATGACAAATACGATCGAGTTCGCCTGTGCTCACCCCTGCTTTCACATAGGGTTCAATCATCACCAATACATCTTGTGCTAATCGGCAGGCTTCGCGTAATTTTACAATTTCTTCTTCGTTTCTTAATGGAATACTCATAAACTCTCCTTAAAAATGTCCGCGTATCATATCATATAAGCAGGATAGGCGAAAATATCCTTGAACGTTCTTGTGGGTTATTGGATAATAAACCGCTATTTATGACAGATTTTATAGGAAAGCACATTATGACAGATATTTCAGTTCCCCTTAATTTTACTGATGCCGCCGCAAACAAAGTGAAAGCATTAATTACAGAAGAAGAAAACGCCAATTTAAAATTACGCGTCTATATTACCGGCGGTGGCTGTAGCGGTTTCCAATACGGTTTTACTTTTGATGAAAAAGTCAACGATGGGGACTTAACCGTAGAAAACGCAGGCGTGAATTTAGTAGTTGATCCAATGAGTTTGCAATATTTAATTGGCGCAACGGTAGATTACACAGAAGGTTTAGAAGGTTCGCGTTTTGTGGTACAAAACCCAAATGCTTCCAGCACTTGTGGTTGCGGTTCATCATTTAGTATCTAATTTTCAGGCTATGGATTTCCAATTTACACACTTTCAGGGCAATGTGATGGCAAAATGTTCAATGGAACATATTGCCGTGGCAAATTGGTTTAATACAGAATTACCCCATAATTCTCAGTTAATTTCCACCGCACTTAATGCTATTCAACAAGCAAAAAAACGTCTTTGTGAACAAGAAATGACATTAATTGGCAAAGAATATAGCTTGTTTATTAATGCGGATGAAGTCATGGTCAGAGCGAATAATTTAGCCTTTACCGTTAGTGATGAACTCGAACCGGATTTTCACTATTACGATGAAGAAAGCATTGCATTTTGCGGCTTAGAAGACTTTGAGCATTTTCTTCTCGCCTATCAGGATTTTACTCATAGCCGCTAAAGTGCGGTTATTTTTTTAGGAATATGAGCAACCATGTCAGCACAAGCAAATAAAGATCATACTCACCTGACAAAACCATGGTATAAAACCTGGAAAGGTACTGCAGCAAAATTTGCCTTAACCGCAGCTGCGTTAGCGACCTTTTACGGCATTTATTTAGACGGACAAATTCGTGCCAAAATGGATGGGCAAATTTGGCGATTACCGGCGGAAGTTTATAGCCGCATTGAAAGCATCCGCGTTGAAGATAAGCTGTCACTGGAACAGATCAAGCAAATTTTACTGGATAATGACTACCGTCAAACGACCCTAATCGCCGCCCCCGGTGATTTCAAAATTGAAGATGGCACCATTGTTTTATTACGCCGTTCATTTCCATTTCCAACAGGCGCGGAACCACAACGAGTGTTACGCCTGCGTTTTGCTCAAGGTAAATTAGCCACGATTGAAGATTTGGTTACAGTCAAAACCATACCTGAATTTCGTCTCGCACCAAAACTCATTGCCATGTTGCAATCTGATGAAGATAAAGAAGAACGTTTAGCGATCCCGTTGCAACAATACCCTCGTTTATTGATTGATGCCTTAATTTTAACGGAAGATCGCCGTTTTTATGAACATGGTGGCATTAGCCCATTAGGTATTGCGCGAGCCATGTACACCAATTTCCGTGCCGGACATACAGTGCAAGGTGGAAGTACACTGACACAACAGCTCGTTAAAAACCTGTTTTTAAGTAACGAACGCTCTTTAACACGAAAAATCAACGAAGCCTTTATGGCAATCATGTTGGATTTTCGTTATGAAAAAAACACCATTTTAGAAACCTATCTCAATGAGATTTATCTTGGTCAAAATGGGGATTCGCAGATTCATGGCTTTGAACTCGCCAGCCATTTTTATTTTGGCCATTCTGTGCGCGAAATCAGTCTTGATCAAATTGCCTTATTGGTGGGTATGGTAAAAGGCCCATCCCTTTACAACCCTTGGCGCAATCCTGCTCTCGCCCTTGAACGCCGTAATGTGGTCTTGCGTTTAATGGTTGAGCATAAAATGATTGATGAAGAACTTTATCAAACCCTAAGCAAACGTCCCCTTGGCGTTCAAACCAAAGGAAATATTGCTCGCAACTACCCTGCATTTATTCAGACATTACAAAGTGAATTGCGTGAAAACTTAGGGGAACAGCGCGATAATCAATTATTAGGCGCGCGAATTTTTACAACCCTTGATCCAAACCAACAACGTTATGCAGAGCAAGCGGTCTTAAATGGCACCGCAGAATTACAGCTTCAAACGAAAAACCCTGCCTTGCAATCGGCGATGGTAATCGCTGATTACAAACATGGGGAAATCCGCGCCATTGTGGGGGGAACTCAAATCAACTACGCGGGTTTTAACCGTGCTACCATGGCACAACGTCAAATTGGTTCATTGGTCAAACCATCGGTTTATTTAACCGCACTTTCACACCCTGATAAGTTCCGTTTAAATACGCCGATTAATAACCAACCGATTACCATTACGGTAAAAGGCAGCCCACCGTGGCAACCACGCAACTATGATCGCCATTATGGCGGTTCGGTTATGTTAGTGGATGCCTTAGCGCGTTCGCTTAATATTCCGACAGTCAATATTGGGATGAAAGTGGGCTTGAAAGAAGTGATTGCCACCCAAAAAGCCATGGGTTGGGATAAAGTGAAAATCCCACATGTGCCGGCAACCTTATTGGGCTCTTATTCTATTTCGCCTTATGATGTAACGAAGCTCTATCAAACCATTGCCAATAATGGGGGAAAAATTCAGCTCACTACAATTGATACGATCGCCACTCGCCAAGGGAAGGTGTTGTATCAACATAATACGCAACCTGAACAAGTTGTACCCGCAGAAGCCGCGTACCAAACCCTTTATGCCATGCAACAAGTGGTGGAACGTGGTACGGGACGTAGTCTAATGAACGACTATGCGGATCTACATTTAGCCGGCAAAACAGGCACAACCAATGACGCTCGTGATACTTGGTTTGTGGGCGTTGATGGCGAACACGTAACAACCGTTTGGGTGGGGCGGGATGATAATGGTGACACAAAACTGACCGGGGCAAGTGGCGCGCTACACTTATATAAAAACTACCTTGCTCGCGCTAACATAAAAGCCTTTAAACCTGAAAAACCACAAGCTATCAAAATGATTGGGATTAATAGCTACGGCAGTTGGAACTGCGCAAGCCCTGTACGTAATATTCCCGTTTGGATTGATAAAAACCAAAACTTCTGTGCAGGTAGTGAACCTGTTGATGCAATAAATGAATCCCCCGCAGTGAATTCAAGCAAACCGGCGCAATCAACAGAAACACCGTCTGCGACAAAAGCTGAAAGTCTGTGGGATGTATTGGATAACAAACCTAAATCACCGTCAATCATCGAAGAAGCACAGCCGGCAAGATAATCTCGTGAAAATGTAGATACAAGGGTGGGCAAGGATGCCCACTCTACTCGACTTCTTAAGAATTAACTTTTGTGCCAATACAACATAATAGCGGATAAAACAATGAACGCATTAACACTTTCATCTTACATTCAACAGCATTATGGCATTGAGCCTGAATATCCTTGGGCGAAATACCCTGATTATGCGGTGTTTCGTCATTCGTATCATCGCAAATGGTTTGCGCTATTGATGAACATTCCTGCCCATAAACTTGGGCTGGAAAATGACGCAGAAATTTGGGTGGTTAATGTGAAAGCCAAACCTAAAGAAATCGGTTCTTTGCGAATGATGAACGGCATTTACCCTGCTTATCATATGAATAAAGAGCATTGGTTGAGCCTGAATTTAGCTGAAATAAACGATAAATTGCTCTATGAATTGATAGATGAAAGTTTTTATTTGACGGCTAAGAAATAAAAGTGCGGTCGTTTTTGCAAAAGATTTTGCGAAAATGACCGCTTGCTTTTTAATCTAAAACATCATTACAAATCAAAAGTCTGAACCACATTAACGTGCAAACGTACATCAACATTGCCGCGTGTTGCGTTGGAGTATGGGCAAACGGCGTGAGCTTTTTCGATTAAGGTTTTCGCCTCTTCCAAACTCAAGCCTTCAACGGTAATGGTAATGTCTAAATCCAAACTAAATGCACCATCTGCTTTTTGTCCAATGCCTACGCCAACGGTGGTGCTTGATTTGGTGGGTTTTAAGCCTAAACTTGGGGCAACGTGGTTCATTGCACTATCAAAGCAAGCGGCATAGCCCATTGCAAAAAGTTGTTCAGGATTAGTGCCGACTTTACCACTTTCGTTTTGAAAGCCGACTAAATCAAAGCCGATAGAGCCGTCATCTACTTGAGTACGTCCGTCACGTCCGCCGGTTGCTGTTGCTGATGTTTTGTAAAAGATTTTCATATTTAACCTCATATTATTCGTACATTATTCTGTTTTTGAATGTGGCTATTATATTGAATTGCGCTTTCAAGCTATATATAATTTCTACAAATATCTTGCCTAATTCTCCAAATTATTATGCTTTCAGATAGTCAATTTAAACGCTTGTTACAGCTTATTCCCCATAATCAAACCTATCATTCTCCGATTAAAGGGCTGGTTATTCATCATAGCGATCAGCCGTTTTCCTATGAAAATGTGATTCAAGAGCCGAGTATTTGCATTGTGATAAACGGCGAGCGTGAAGTGCGGTTGGGAGAGCAGCATTTTTTGTTTGATCCGCAACATTTTATGTTCTGCCCTGTGGATATTCCGATGTGTGGCAAGATTACTAAGGCAAGCCCCGAAGAGCCTTTTGTGGTGTTATCAATGAAAATTGATTTACAAGCGGTGAATAAAATACTGTTAGAACAAACTTTGCCAGTTGCAAAATCCGAGATAAATCCTACCGCTTTCACGCAATGGCATTTAGAGAGTGAATTGAAAAATGCCTTTGCACGTTTATTGCTCTTGCACGAAAATCCAAGTGATATAGCATTTCTTGCACCGCTTATCCAACAGGAAATCTATTACCGATTACTCAAAGGCGAGCAGGGAAACAAATTGAAACAGATGGTGAGTTTTGGTTCAAATACGCAAAAAATCGCCAAAGCGACCCAGTATTTGCAACAGTATTTTCGTGAAACGGTGCGGATAGAAACGCTGGCGGAACTATGCGGAATGTCGCTGTCGGGCTTTCATCATCACTTTAAAGAAATCACCACACTATCGCCCCTACAATACCAAAAATCCCTGCGGCTAATGGAGGCGAAACGATTGATTTTACAAGAAAATATGGCGATTGCTGAAACCGCCTACCAAGTGGGCTACGAAAGCCCCAGTCAGTTTAGCCGAGAATACAAACGTTATTTTGGTGTAGCTCCGAGTGTGCAGGTTGGGGGATAAAGGTCGGTTGTTTTATATGCTGAATGGTGCGTTAGCAAACGCACCATTCTACTACTATAAAAAACAATCACGTTTATCGAATTAGTTCTAAGCGAGCGACACAATTCCGTCAATGGGCAACCCAAACGTTGAAACAATTTTTGGTGCAAGGTTATGTGCTTAACCAAAAACGTTTGCGGGGAAAAGGTGTGGAAGCCATTCGATAAAAGCCAAAAAGCACGCCAAACCGATAGAAGTTGCAGGAAAAATAATGTGAAAAGAAACGGTAAATGCAAACTGAATACGAGCCAGCATCAACGCCGTAAGACCGAGATCCATAAAAATACCCTAAATAAGAAAAATAGGGGTAAATTGTGGGGGAATAACAACAAAGCGTGAAGATACAATTTTTGTGGGGAAAAGTATAACAGATTGGTGAAAATGGAGAATTTTTATAGGATTGTTATAAAATAGGTTTATCTTTCAATAAAAGACGGCGTTATCGCCTAAAAAACATTTGCACCGCCCCATAAACTCCCCTACACTCTCTCCGTTTTTTTTCATTTTACTCAATTAGTATGGAACTTCGTTATTATCTTATTTTTGCTGTCGTTGCTCTTGTTTTACAATTATTTCTGTTTATTTTTGACCGCACTTTGCGTTGGCTTTTTCAGCCTGTGCTAAGTAAGAAAACGCTTTCTTTGTTGTCATCCTTGTTTTTTATTGGTGCTAACGCTGTTATTTTTTTGACCATTTTCCGCGTTTATCCGCAATTTCGAGTCAGTGCCTTCATCCTTGTTTTTTTGCTGTATAACAGCTTTATTGCGTTAGGGGGATGGGCGTTATTAACCTGTTGTAAAAGGGGACAAAACGTCACAAAATTTGACCGCACTTTATTTAACGGTACTTTGCGCCTGCTCTACCCTATCGCGCTGGCAAGTTTATTCGGTTTAAGCATTTATAATGCCTATACGCCTAATGTATTACATTATCAAATTCAAATTAACAAACCCTTGCCCGCGTTGCGCATTGGTGTGGCAAGCGATTTCCATTTAGGGACATTATTTGGTGGTAAGCAAATCGATGAACTCGCGGCAATCTTTAACCGTGAAAAAGTGGATTTGATCTTATTGCCGGGGGATATTATGGACGATAATGTCAACGCCTATTTAGCGGAAAAAATGCAACCCCATTTAGCAAAATTGAAAGCACCGCTTGGGGTATATGCCACGTTGGGCAATCATGATTTCTTTGGGGATAAAATCCGCGTTGCGCAAGAAATTCGTCAAGCTGGGTTGCAGCTATTGGAAGATGAAAGTGTGGTCGTAAATCATCAATTTGTCCTTATTGGACGAAATGATGAAATGGCGGTTAATCGTCCTGAAACCAAGACCTTGCTTCAAACGGTGGATACCAAGATGCCGATTTTTTTAATGGATCATCGCCCTACTGATGTGATGAAACATAGCCAATTACCTATTGATTTACAGGTGTCAGGGCATACGCACAAGGGGCAAATTTTTCCTGCCAATTTATTTACCATATTGATGTATGATTTGGCCTATGGTTATAAACAACTTGGCAATGGGCATTATTTTGTCACTTCAGGCTATGGCTTTTGGGGAATTCCTTTACGATTAGGATCGCAATCTGAAGTATTGATTATTGATGTCATTGGAAAATAATAAAACATAAATCTTGTGCAGTACATGCTGGAATGTCTTATGGTTCGACAAGCTCACCAACCGCCATTCCAGCTTTGTGCAAGTAATAAATAACACTTTTTTTGACCGCACTTTAGGCGTTATTAATGCCAAATGACATCACGTCTTCAATTCGCTCAGCCCCCAAGGCAATCATCAATAAACGATCCACCCCCAATGCCACACCGGAGGTATTCGGCATACCTGCTTGTAACGCTGCTAATAGGCGGTAATCAATTGCGCGTTGCGGTAAACCATATTTTTCGCGCTGACAATTATCTTGTTCAAAACGGCGTAACTGCTCTTTGGCATCCGTTAATTCATGGAAACCATTGGCAAGCTCTAAGCCTTTGTAATAAAACTCAAAACGTTCCGCCACGCGGTGATCTTCTGAGCTAATTTGCGCCAATGCCGCTTGTGTTGCAGGGAAATGATAGATGGCAACCGGACGGTCTTGCCCAATCTTAGGCTCTACAATTTCACTAAATAAAAACTGCAGTAACGTATCCCGTTCTTCGTCATCATCACACATAAAATGATGCGCTCTGGCGATTTCCACTAACTTAGCTCGCTCAACAGAAAGCGGATCTACGCCGACATATTCTTGGAAAGCAAACTGATAACTCATACTTTCCGCCGCAGGACAATCTAAAATCGATTGTAATAAATCATCCACTTCGTTAATTAAGCGATACATATCAAAGTGCGGTCGATACCATTCCAACATAGTGAATTCTGGGTTATGACGGCGCCCTGCTTCTTCATTACGAAAAACTTTGCAAAGTTGGAAAATCGCCCCGGAGCCTGCGGCAAGCAAGCGTTTCATATGATATTCCGGGCTAGTATTCAACCAAAGGGTTTTAGATTGTTCGCCTTGTGGGGCAATAAATTCTGTACTAAAAGTAGACAAATGCAAATCGGTAACACCAAATTCGCTGAGTACGGGGGTTTCCACCTCTAACACGCCGCGGTCACTAAAAAATTGGCGTATTTCGCGTATAATTTTGGCGCGTTTTAACAAGTTATCAATACTGGCTGACGGTTGCCATTGCTGTTCTGACATAATGATTCTCGGCTAATAAAAATATGGCTATTTTAGTGAATCGCTGTGGGTTAATCAATTTATCTGCCCGCTCTTTACTTTTAAATTATCATTTTTCATTCAAAGAAAATCCATTTTTTGCGTTAGATCACAAAAAGCGAAATTAATTAACAAAATAATAAAAAAGGGGTAGAAATTCAGAAGATTTATAGCGAAAATAGTAGCGTGATAGAGAAGCGCGGTTGAAATACGCCGTATTTTATCATCATTTTCTTTTTTACTATTATTGATTGGAGAAAAATATCGTGCAAACTGTTAATGTCGATATTGCGATTGTGGGTGCAGGTGGTGGCGGTTTA
The DNA here is from genome assembly GCF_901764995.1 of Actinobacillus porcinus. Taxonomy (GTDB): domain Bacteria; phylum Pseudomonadota; class Gammaproteobacteria; order Enterobacterales; family Pasteurellaceae; genus Exercitatus; species Exercitatus porcinus. The sequence continues at coordinate 54,075 of NZ_CABFKI010000005.1, read as the reverse complement.
CGTGCAGCGATTGCGGCAGCGGAAGCTAACCCAAACCTAAAAATCGCTTTAGTATCAAAAGTTTATCCAATGCGTAGCCATACCGTAGCAGCAGAAGGTGGTGCGGCAGCGGTTATCAAAGATGAAGATAGCTATGACAAACACTTCCAAGACACTGTTGCCGGTGGTGACTGGTTATGTGAACAAGATGTTGTTGAATATTTCGTACAACATTCCCCTGTTGAAATGACACAATTAGAGCGTTGGGGTTGCCCTTGGTCTCGTAAAGCAGACGGTGATGTTAACGTACGCCGTTTCGGTGGTATGAAAATTGAACGTACTTGGTTCGCTGCCGATAAAACGGGCTTCCACATGCTTCATACTCTTTTCCAAACCTCAATTCAATTCCCACAAATTCAACGTTTCGATGAACACTTCGTATTAGACATCTTAGTAGATGATGGTCACGCACGTGGTTTAGTGGCAATGAATATGATGGAAGGCACATTAGTGCAAATCAACGCCAATGCGGTTGTTATCGCAACAGGTGGTGGTTGCCGTGCATTCAAATTCAACACAAACGGCGGTATCGTAACAGGTGACGGCCTTTCAATGGCATATCGTCACGGTGTTCCACTTCGTGATATGGAATTCGTTCAATATCACCCAACAGGCTTACCAAATACAGGTATCTTAATGACCGAAGGTTGTCGTGGTGAAGGTGGTATCTTGGTGAACAAAAACGGTTACCGTTACTTACAAGACTATGGTCTAGGCCCTGAAACACCAATCGGTAAACCGGAAAACAAATATATGGAATTAGGTCCACGTGACAAAGTTTCACAAGCGTTCTGGCAAGAATGGAAAAAAGGTAACACACTCAAAACCGCAAAAGGCGTTGATGTGGTTCACTTAGACCTACGTCATTTAGGTGCAGACTACTTACATGAACGTTTACCGTTTATTTGTGAATTATCAAATGCTTATGAAGGTGTTGACCCGGTTAAAGAACCAATTCCGGTACGTCCTGTTGTTCACTATACCATGGGTGGTATCGAAATTGACTTCAACAGCGAAACTCGCATCAAAGGTTTATTTGCTGTGGGTGAATGTGCATCTTCAGGTCTTCACGGTGCAAACCGTTTAGGTTCTAACTCATTGGCAGAATTAGTGGTTTTAGGTCGTGTTGCAGGTGAATACGCGGCACAACGCGCAGTTGAAGCGCAACCTGCGAACCAAAGTGCGGTTGACGCACAAGCTAAAGATGTGGTGAAACGTTTAGAAGATCTTTACAACCAAGAAGGTACTGAAAACTGGGCGGATATCCGCGAAGAAATGGGTACGGCAATGGAAGAAGGTTGTGGTATTTACCGTGATGAAGCAAGCATGCAAACTGCGGTGAATAAAATCGCTGAATTGAAAGAGCGTTATAAACGTATCCGTATCCAAGACCGTTCAAGCGTATTTAACACCAACGTGCTTTATACCGTTGAATTAGGTTACATCTTAGACGTAGCACAATCTATCGCAAACTCTGCGATTGCACGTAAAGAATCTCGCGGTGCGCACCAACGCTTAGACTACACAGAACGTGATGATGTGAACTACTTAAAACACACATTGGCGTTCTACAACGGCGACGATGCACCACGCATTGATTACAGCCCAGTGAAAATCACGAAATCGCAACCGGCGAAACGTGTTTACGGTGCTGAAGCTGAAGCTCAAGAAAAAGCAGCAAAAGAAGCTGCACAAAAGGCATAAGGAGACGCAACAATGACGAATCAAGTAATGAACGTAGAAATCTTGCGTTACAATCCTGAAACTGACAAAGAGCCGCATTTGACAACCTATCAAGTGCCTTACGATAACCAAACATCATTATTAGATGCGTTAGGTTATATTAAAGACCGCTTAGAACCTGAACTATCTTACCGCTGGTCTTGCCGTATGGCGATTTGTGGTTCGTGCGGTATGATGGTGAACGGTATTCCTAAGTTAGCCTGTAAAACTTTCTTACGCGACTATAGCGGTCATATGCGTATTGAAGCTTTGGCAAACTTCCCAATCGAACGCGATTTGGTTGTAGATTTAAGTCACTTCATTGAAAGTTTAGAAAGCATTAAACCGTATATCATCGGTAACAAAATGCCTGAATTAGACGGCAAACCGCATGAAAATACAGAACTTGCGAAAAGCCGTACTAAACAAACACCAAAACAGTTGGAAAAATACCGCCAATTCTCAATGTGTATCAACTGTGGTTTATGTTACGCAGCTTGCCCACAATTCGGTTTAAACCCGGAATTCGTAGGCCCTGCAGCATTAACAATGGCTCACCGTTATAACTTAGATAACCGTGATAATGGTAAAGCAGAGCGTATGCCAATTATCAATGGTGAAAACGGTGTGTGGTCTTGTACATTCGTAGGCGCGTGTTCAGAAGTTTGTCCGAAACACGTAAACCCTGCGGCAGCGATTAACCAAGGTAAATTGGAAAGCGCGAAAGACTACTTAATCTCAATGTTAAAACCAAAAGCATAAGCGGGGAATACTATGAGCGAATTAACAAGTAAACGTAAAAAATACGTACGCGAAATCACCCCGACTTGGTGGAAAAGTTGGGATTTCTACAAATTCTATATGTTGCGCGAAGCTACCGCACTTCCAACAGTGTGGTTCTGCTTAGTGTTGCTTAAAGGTGTATTTGCGTTAGGTTCAAACACCTTTGAAACAGGATTTGTTGAATTCTTACAAAATCCGATTGTGGTGATCTTAAACTTAATTTCACTTGCAGCATTATTGTTACATGCGTTCACCTTATTCAATATGACGGGTGAAGTGATGTCCGGTACCACAGGAATTAAAGCTGATGTGATCAAAAAATCGCTTCAAGGTTTATTTGTGGTTGTTTCAATCCTTGGCTTAGTATTAGCCTTTATCTAGGGAGCAAAGAATATGAGCAATCAAAATCCACAACGCTCTAACGAGCCACCTGTATGGTTAATGTTTAGTGCCGGCGGTATGGTGAGCGGTCTTGCGTTCCCTGTATTAATTCTAATCCTAGGCGTATTATTACCATTCGGTATGATTAGCCCTGAAGGTATTATCGCATTTGCCCATCACTGGTTTGGTAAATTGGTCATCTTAGCATTGACTATTTTCCCAATGTGGGCAGGCTTACACCGTGTTCACCACGGTATGCACGATATTAAAGTGCATGTTCCGGCAGGCGGCTTCATCTTTTACGGATTAGCGGTACTTTACACTATTGTAGCCATTTGGGGCGTAGCGGCGATTTAATCATCATCCAATACAAAGGGCATAATGAAAATATTATGCCCTTTTTTATTGGTCAAAATACAACAAAATTTCACCGCACTTAACGGGATTTTTCCGCGCAATCTCACCAATTCTGATACAATACCAGTCCAAATATTTCATCATAAATAGGACAAAAAATGACGGGAATTTATAAGCTAACGGGAACATTACAAAATTACGTTTGGGGCGGTGAAGATTATCTTCCTAACTTAATTCACTTTAATAAAGAACCAAACACACAATATGCAGAATGGTGGCTGGGTGCGCATGTTTCTTCACCATCACAAATCGAAGTCAACGGCACAAATCAGTCTTTAATTGAATTTTTGAAGCAAAATCCAACCGCACTTGGTGAACAAAGCCGTCAAACGTTTGGGAATGAGCTGCCTTATTTACTCAAAATCCTTGACGTAAAAGCCCCACTCTCTATTCAACTTCACCCAACTAAAGCCGAAGCCGAACTCGGTTTTGCCGCTGAAAATGCGCGTGGTGTTGATTTAAAAGATCCAAAACGAACTTATAAAGACAACAACCATAAACCTGAAATGATGATCGCGTTATCTGATTTCTGGTTATTACACGGTTTCAAACCTAAAGCTCAAATTTTGGCAACCTTACGCGAAAAAGCCCATTTCTCCGAGCTTGCGGATCAATTAGAAAAACAAGATTTACACAGCTTCTATGCCAACATTATGCAAGCGGATCAAGCTCAACTCGAATCTTGGTTAAACCCTATTTTTGCGTCAAGAAAACAAGAAGATCTCTCGCCTGAAAACCCTGATTATTGGGTGCTTTACTGCCGTGATGCAATGCAAATCCCCGCAGATAAATTAGATGCGGGTTTGATGTGCTTCTATTTATTTAATATCGTTCACGTCCCACAAGGACAAGGCATTTACCAAGATGCAGGGATTCCACACGCCTATTTACGTGGTCAAAACATCGAATTAATGGCGTGTTCAGACAACGTCATCCGCGGTGGCTTAACACCAAAACACGTGGATATTCCGGAATTACTCAAAATTGTAGATTGCCGCGAAGTCATCCCAGAACTCATCCCTGCCGCCCCGCAAGGTAACGGCTCCCATGACTACTGGACACCCGCGAAAGATTTTGCCTTAGAAAACGTGAATTTTGCGCCAAATTTCAATATCCAATCCACAGCAAAAAATGCCACGATTTTATTTGTGATGGAAGGTAAATTAGAAATTCGCACTAATTCAACCGCACTTGAACTCACACAAGGCCAATCTGCCTTTATTTGTGCTGATACCGATTATGACATCATCGGCATGGAAAAAGGTTATTGTGTGCTTTCCAAATTACCTTAAACATACAAAAGGGCGAATTTCCATTCGCCCTAAAGTCTCTATTCCCTATGTAAGTAATATAGCGTTCCTTTTTGCCGCAATAGTTGAATTACTACTATTAAGCATTTTAACCTGTCATAAATTTAATTATTCATCGGCTTTTGTTTTTAACAAAGCGATAATTTCTTTCAATGCCACAATTTCCTCATTTTTCTGCATTAACATTTCATCTTTGTGCGCTATTGTCAGCTTTAATTTTTCAATTTCAGCAGTAAGGTTTTCAGGATTCCCATAATAGTTTGTGTTATTGGCATGTTCATTCATTAAAAACAGAACCCCTTTTCCTTCACTATGCATCAATTCTAATATGTCAATATTAAGGATTTGGGCAATCTGTTCAAGTTTATGCAAATTAAGCTTGGTTTCACCACGTTCAATTTTAGCGTAACCATTCGTTGACATATTCATTTTTGCCGCCATTTCTTCTTGTGACCATTGATTCATTTCTCGCATCATACGAATTTTCTCATTAACACTCACAAACTCCCCTCCATTGATTTGTCCACCCACAAATTGAGTAGCTTTGCCACACGATTTGTTGTTAGCAGAAGATTTATCCTACTTTTAAAATAGCTCGTATTTTACACATATTTTCCCTAAATAACACATTAAAATAAGGACTTTCTATGCGTTTGTCAGTTAAAACAGCAGCAATGGCAATTTTAGTTTCACTAGGTGTAACAGCTTGTAGCTCAGGCGGTGGTGGCGGTGGCTCATCTGCACCAACGAATAATCCAGAGCAAGCAAAACAAATCGAAGCCTTGAAAAAACAGGTGGAAGTAGAGCAACAAGCGGTTAAATCTGCACAAAATAGTGCAAATGAAGCAACCGAAAAAGTAAAAGCAGTAGAAGCGGCTAAAGCTAAGGCTGAAGATGAACTGGTAAAAGCACAGCAAGCGTTAAAAAATATAGAAACTGCGAATGCTACTGAAAAAGCGAAAGCTCAAGCGGCAGCAGATAAAGCAGCGAAAGATTTAGCTGAAGCAAATAAAGCGCTTGAAGCTGCGAAAGCAGAAACCTTAGCGGAACAAGCAAAAGCTCAAGCGGCTGCGGAGCAAGCTGCAAAAGACTTAGCCACAGCAAATAAAGCGCTTGAAGCTGCGAAAGCAGAAACCTTAACTGAACAAGCAAAAGCTCAAGAGGCTGCAGAGCAAGCTGCAAAAGACTTAGCCACAGCAAATAAAGCACTTGAAGCTGCGAAAGCAGAAACCTTAGCGGAACAAGCAAAAGCTCAAGCGGCTGCGGAGCAAGCTGCAAAAGACTTAGCCACAGCAAATAAAGCACTTGAAGCTGCGAAAGCAGAAACCTTAACGGAACAAGCGAAAGCCCAAGCGGCAGCAGATAAAGCAGCACAAGATTTAGCTGCAGCAAATAAAGCAGTTGAAGCTGCGAAAGCTGAAACCTTAGCGGAACAAGCAAAAGCTCAAGTGGCTGCGGAGCAAGCTGCAAAAGACTTAGCCACAGCAAATAAAGCGCTTGAAGTTGCGAAAGCAGAAACCTTAGCAGAACAAGAGAAAGCTCAACAAGATGTAGAAAAAGCAAAAGCCGAATTAGCAAAATTACAAGAAAAACAACTTTATTTGGATTCTACTTGGCGTTATTTAGGAGGATATGATACTGCCTCACAGCGAGCAACGATTGGTAGAAGTTCAGTAAAAATAGATCTTTCTAAATATCCAGAATCAGATGATGTAAGACAAATTGATGTTGTTAATGATGATGGTATAAATGTTGGAAAAGCATATTTTATTAACCAAGCATATTCAAGTTACGAGCAATTTATTCCTGATGATGTATCTTCTCAAACATACTATTCAGGAAATGATTTTGTATTTATCCCAACTGATGCTGCTAAATCATCGGCTATCCAAAATCGAATCCGTGCAACTTATACTGGATTAGCACTAGATCGCAATTATAACAATGATACGGATAGTAGTGGATCGGTAACTAAAGCTAAGTTTTCTTTAACTGCTGATTTTGCTCAAAATACGGTAGAAGGAGCTATTACTGAGCGTGAGAATGGGCGTGCGGATATCCAGTTAGAACAAGGTGTTATTAGTTCGCCAGTCACTAATCAATATATCAATATGCCATATATGGGATTTAGTGGGGTAGCTAAAACGACAAGAAAAAGCGGGGCAATCCGAACGGGTGAGTATATTGGATTCTTTGCTGGCCCAAATGCTGAAGAAGTGGTAGGTTCTGTTAATAACCTTGGTGGACTAACATCTTTTGGTGGCAAACGTCAATAATCAATCGTAGGATATAAATTCACCCCGCACATTAACAAGTTTTTTGTGTGGGTTTAATTCTTTAGATTGTACTTATTGTTCAAAGAAGACTACAATAGGACTACAAATGAGAAGGAGAATTCTAAATGAGTGAAACTTATATCCGAGCTAGAATTGATAATGGCATTAAAGATGAAGCAACCGCTGCACTAAAAGCAATGGGCTTAACGATGTCTGAATTCTTACGCATTGCGGTTACTCGTGTTGCAAAAGAAAAGGCAATACCGTTTGACGTAAAAGTGCCAAATGCCGTGACATTACAGGCAATGCAAGAAGCTCAAGAAATCTTAGATGAAAAACGTGCGTTAAAATCTGCGGAAGCATTATTTGATGAACTCGAAAACTCAACACACTAAACGTGCGGCTTTTCCTCGTTCAGCCGAATATACTAAAACCTTTCGTAAGGACTGGGAAAGACTGAATAAATCAGGGCGTTATAATATGCATACACTGAAAAAAGTAATGCTATTATTGATTGCAAATGATGAGCCATTACCTTCCGAATATTTAGATCATCCTTTAACGGGTAACTATGCCGGTTTTAGAGAATGTCATATTGGTGGGGATTTTTTGTTGATTTATGTTATTGATGAAAAATTAAATCAAATCGTCTTTTCCCGTGCAGGCACGCATTCAGAGTTATTCTGATTTTTAGCTTTAAGTGTAATTTGTTACTTCATCTTTAATGAAAACTTGTATAAATGCCTATTTTGGCATAGCAAATTACACTTAAACTTATGAAAAAATATCTCCCCCTTACCCTTTTTATCCCCCTAGTAGCAAACGCTACTCCCGAATTGGAAATCAAATCCGCCGAGCCTACATTACCACAACAAGCGGTTATTTTTTCAGAAAAATCCGCAAATAGTGAGGAAATCACTTTAACTAAAGAGCTTATTAGTAAGCCTGAACTGACTCGTCAAATGTTAAATCGGGCGATTGATAGCCGACAATTTCATTTATTGCCTGAACTGGTGTGGATTTATCAACAAACACCCAATCCCGATTTGATACTGATCGATTATGCCAACGGCATTATTTTGGCAAGTCAGGGGGAGTATAAAACGGCAATCGATCTCTATCGTGGCATTATTGCGAAACACCCTAATTTTCAGCCTGTGCGTTTTCGTTTAGCGCAGATGTTGTTTGAAGATCGGCAAAATGAAGCCGCACTTGCACAATTTCGTAAGTTACAAGCGGACGGATTACCACCGCAAATTGCAAATGGAGTGGAACAATATATTGCCGCTATTCAAAAACGTTCGGATTGGACATTCGACTTTGGTGTGAATTATTTGCACGAAAGCAATGTCAATAATGCCTCAAGCTCGCCTTATGTTCGGGTGGGGAATGTGCCGTTTAAGAAAACGGAAGAGTCGCTACCGCAATCGGCAAATGGGCTAAGTTATCATCTCAATTTGGCTAAAAATTGGAACGTCAGCGGTTCGCACTATCTGCATTTTGAGAACCAATTTAGCGGAAAATCCTATTGGGATAATCATCAATTTGACGATCAACAAAACCGTTCAAGTCTTGGCTACCAGTATCAAAATGCCCAAAGTCGTCTTTCCTTTTTGCCTTATTACGAAATGCGTTGGTATGGTAATCATCGCTACAATCACGGCTATGGAGTTCGAGTTGAAGCCGAACATTGGCTTACCTCCCAATGGCAACTTTCTACCGCAGGGGAAATGGGTAAGCTCAAACATCGGGGTGAAAATCAGCTGGCGGATAGCACAACATTATTTGGTTCTGCCACGCTACTTTATGCCTTTAATGCGAAAAGTTATCTCTATGGCGGTGTAGATGTGCTGCGAGATCGGACATTAGAGCGTTCTTTAGCCTCAAAACGCTATACAGGGCGAATCGGTTGGGGGCAAGAATGGTGGGGCGGCATTTCCAGCCGTATTCAGCTCAGTTATGGAAAGCGTGAATTTGACCAAGCTCACCGCATTTTTAATCAAGTACGTCAAGATAGAGAGTTAGGTCTGAACGTTACACTTTGGCATCGTAACCTGCATTTTTGGGGAATTACGCCGAAAATCAGCTATCAATATCAGCGTGTGAATTCAAATTTAGTGGATCTTTATTCATATAAACGAAATCGGGTTTATTTGAGTTTTGAGAAGACGTTTTAGTGATCAATCAAAAAAGCATCATTGCATTTGTAATAATAAGCTATCATCAAGGGCGAATTTCCATTCGCCCTACTCGCTTTACGCTCTGACAGAATAAACCTTAAATTTCCCATTCTTCGCCAGCACATCATGTGAACCAAAATATTGGTCAAGTAAATCAGGATAAGGCAAGAAAGCATTTGCCACAATGCGTAGCTCGCCGCCGTCTTTTAAATGCCATTTTGCCTGTTTAATCAATTCGTTCACGGCTCGATAAGCGGTATCAATGCCGTCATGGAACGGTGGATTAGAAATAATGAGATCAAATTTGTCTTGAATATGCGAAAACACGTCACTTGCCTGCACCTTACCATCTAACTGGTTTTCCGCTAAGGTTTTCTTCGCCGATTCAATTGCCATGGCGTGAATATCGGTCATCATAACATTGGCTTTCGGGTTTTGCTTTTTCAAATACGCGCCAATCACCCCTGCACCACAGCCTAAATCCAACACATCGCCATGAATATGCGTATCAATGGTTGAGAGCAATAATGCCGTACCATTATCCAATTCATTGGCACTAAATACCCCCGGTAAACTATAAATTCTTAGGTCATCCAACAGCGGATTCTCATAAAGCGTCCAATATTTATCTAATTGAAAGTGCGGTGTTTTTTGTAGTTGAAAATGATACAAGCCACAACGGCGCGCGCTATCAATTTTGCCCACCTCCCCCAATTCGCCCAACAATTTTTCTGCCGAACGCACACCACAACGATTTTCGCCAATGATCAATACTTCCTGTCCAACCTTTGCGTTGGCAAGCAATTGCATTAATTGGAATTGGACTTCCGCTTTGTTTTTTGTCCAATAATACACAATCAACTCCGCGGTTTTATCCAAACCAACCGAAAAATTCACCGCACTTTGCGTTTTGGCATAATCAAAATACCAAGACCAGATCTCAACATTTTTTGCCATTGGACGAATTTGTTGCGGAAAATCATCGTTAATGCCGCCCGCAAATAAAATGGTTTTATCTTGAAATAAATGTAAATGGCGTTCTAAAACTTGGCTTTCGAGAGAAATCATTTGGGAAAATCCTATAAGGTAGGCTAAAATTATCGGCATTATAACGGAAAACGGAAACCGAATGAACAGACGCGATTTGTTACTACAAGAAATGGGGATTACGCAATGGCAATTACGCCGGCCTGATGTGCTAAAAGGGGCGGTGAATATTCCTGTGTCACAAGAAATCCGTCTTATTGTCATTGCTGAAACGGCTTTAGATTTTGATGACCCCTTTTTATGGGATCTTTTGCGCAGTGTTGAAATACAGAAAAATGAATGTTTGCTTATCGATTTTGATCATGCCCAACATTTAAAGGTTCAACAACCGGTGTATTATTGGTTGTTGTCAGAAAACAGCGAAAAAATTCACCGCACTTTTGAACAATTGAAAACGGATAATAGCCCTCTTTGGCAAACGGAAGAACTGGTGAAATTGAAACAAAATGCCAAACAAAAGCGTGAACTTTGGCGACAAATTCAGCAATCATTTACCCAATCCGTTTAATTTGTCGGCAATTGCACGATTTTGACTTGCAATCTTAAATGAAAAGCGTATATTTACGCACATCAGACGCGGGGTGGAGCAGCTTGGTAGCTCGTCGGGCTCATAACCCGAAGGCCGTCGGTTCAAATCCGGCCCCCGCAACCAGAATTCAAAAAAGGCGTTAACTTCGGTTAACGCCTTTTGTCTATTCGGCTCTTTGCTAAATACAAATGGGCAGTTATCCCGCCACGCTAAAATGCACTACACTCGTGATGTATAATCCCCCACAGCCACCCATTTATAAGTGGTTAAGGCTTCTAATCCCATAGGGCCGCGGGCGTGCAGTTTTTGTGTGCTGACCGCCACTTCTGCGCCGAGACCAAATTGTCCGCCGTCAGTGAAACGGGTGCTCGCATTAACATAAACCGCGGCAGCATCCACTTGCACCACGAATTGACGTGCCAACTGCTGGCTTTCAGTTAAAATCGCTTCCGAATGTTGCGTGCCATATTCGCGAATGTGATCGATGGCGGCATGAATATCTTTAACCACCAATACATTCAAATTCGTGCAAAGCCATTCTTTACGCAAATCTTCATCTTGCACCGCCTGCACATCCGCACCAGCCTGTTTTAAAATATTCAGCGCAGTCGCATCTGCAAAATAGTTGACGTTTAAGTCTGCAGCGAGTTTTGGTAAAAATTCCGCGGCAATGCTCTCTTGAACCAACAAGGTTTCCAAGGTATTGCAGGTGCTAGGGCGTTGGGTTTTCGCATTTTTGATCACCGAAATTGCTCTATTTTGATCCGCACTTTGCTCTACAAAGGTATGACAAACCCCAATTCCGCCCACGATCACAGGGATGGTTGAATGTTGTTTACAAAGCTCATGTAAACTTGCGCCGCCGCGTGGAATAATCATATCCACATAACGATCCAACTTCAGCAATTCCATCACCAATGTGCGGTCGGGATCAGTAATCGCTTGTACCGCGGCTTTTGGTAAACCTGCCTGTTCAAGGGCGTGTTGCACGACATTAACTAAAATCTGATTGGAATGTTGTGTTTCTTTGCCACCACGTAAAATCACCGCGTTGCCTGTTTTTAAACAAAGGCTTGCCACATCAATGGTCACATTAGGGCGAGCTTCATAAATTGTACCGATCACACCAACGGGAACTCGCAAACGCTCTAATTTCAAACCACTATCTAACACGCCGCCATCAATAATTTTGCCCACCGGATCGGCTAAAGAAATCACATGACGCACATCATTAGCAATGCCTTTCAGACGCTCAGGGGTTAATAACAAACGATCAATAATCGCCTCGCTAATCCCTTTTTCTCTGGCATTTTCAATATCTTTTGCATTTTCACGCAAGATCTCATCTTGTTTGGCTTCCAGTTGATCCGCAATAATTTGTAACGCACGATTTTTTTCTTGGGTTGAAAGCTGACTTAGCTCAAAGGCAGCTTGACGTGCCGCTTTTCCCATTTCAATTAAATTGGTCATAATCCATTCCTTTATTTACGATTTCCCACAGCATACTCGATTTTTGGCGACAAAAAAAGTGCGGTGAAAAACATCATCGATTTTCACCGCACTTTGATTACATTTTACATTAATTATTTAGTATAACGCTTGAAAACTAAGGTTGCGTTTGTACCACCAAAACCGAAGCTGTTTGACATTACCGTTTGTAAGCCTGCGTTTTCTTTGGTTTCTGTAACAATATTTAAGCCTTGAGCTTGTTCATCTAAGGTTTCAATGTTGATGCTTGGTGCAATAAAATCATTGTGTAACATTAACAATGTATAAATCACTTCATGCGCCCCTGCTGCACCTAGTGAGTGACCTGTCATTGATTTTGTTGATGAAATTGCCGGCACCTTGTCACCGAAGACATTTTTAATCGCACCTAATTCTTTCACGTCACCTACCGGTGTTGATGTACCATGTACGTTGATGTAATCAATCGGGCTATCAACATTTGCCATCGCTTGTTTCATACAACGTTCTGCACCTTCACCGCTTGGTGCCACCATATCATAACCATCAGATGTTGCGCCATAACCTACGATTTCTGCGTAGATTTTTGCACCACGAGCTAACGCGTGTTCTAATTCTTCTACAACCACAACCGCGCCACCGCCAGCGATAACGAAACCATCACGGTTTGCATCATAAGCACGAGAAGCTTTTTCCGGGGTGTCATTGTATTTTGTTGAAAGTGCACCCATTGCATCAAACTCAGTCGCACATTCCCATGATAATTCTTCCGCACCACCGGCAAAGACGATGTCTTGTTTGCCTAATTGGATTAATTCCCAAGCGTGACCGATACAGTGTGCTGATGTTGCACAAGCTGAACTCATTGAATAGTTCACACCACGAATTTTATAAGGCGTAGCTAAGCAAGCTGACGCGCTTGACGCCATTGTTTTGGTTACGGCATAAGGACCAATGGCTTTTACGCCACGCGGGCCACGCACCGCATCACAAGCCACTAATTGGCTATGGGCAGAACCTGTACCCGCGCCAATAACCAAACCGGTACGGTCGTTCGATACTTGATCTTCTGTTAAGCCCGCGTCTTCAATAGCTTCTTTCATAGAAAGATAGGCATAAGCTGCTGCATCGCCCATAAAACGATACACTTTACGATCAATATGCTCAGAAGGATCTAATTTAATCGTCCCTGCGATATGGCTACGCATCCCCATTTCGATAAAGCTAGGCACAGTTTCAATCCCTGATTTACCTGCTTTTAATGACGCTAAAACTTCTTCTTTGTTGTTACCGATACTAGAGATAACACCGAAACCTGTGATAACAGCTCTTTTCATTCTTTATTTCCTTTGTTACTAGGTTATTTAAGGTTAAACTCGCCTTACACTTGTAAGCTGAACGCTAATTTACTATGAAATCAAAATAAATCAAGTTTTTATTACAACATTCGACCACTTTACGCAATTCTGCCTTATAATGCATGAATTACACCATAAAAGAAATCATTATGTTACACGTACAACCAGCAAAAATCCATTTTGATCACACTAACACGCCTATTTCTGATGCTTTCGATGATGTTTATTTCTCAAATCAGAACGGCTTAGCCGAAACGCAATATGTTTTTCTTGAAGGAAATCATTTATGGGAACGTTGGCAACAATTTAGTGAAAGCCATTTTGTCATTGCGGAAACAGGCTTTGGTACAGGACTAAATTTCTTTGCCACCACAACATTATTTCGGAAATTTCGCCAAGAAAATCCTAACTCGCCGCTTAAACGCTTGTTTTTCATTTCTTTTGAAAAACACCCTATTCCATTGGAAAATCTAATTCAAGCCCATCAAAGCTACCCTGAGTTTCAATCGCTTTCTGCCACTTTGCAATTAAATTGGCAAGATCCCATCTCAGGCTGCACACGTATACATTTCGAAGAAACCACACTGGATCTTTGGTTTGGCGATATTCAAACGCAACTGCCACAACTCGGGGATTATATGCAAAATCACGTAGATGCTTGGTTTTTGGATGGCTTTGCACCAAGCAAAAATCCCGACATGTGGAATGAACAAGTTTATGCTTTAATGCACCGTTACAGCAAAACCAACGGCACCTTTGCCACCTTTACGGCGGCAAGTGCGGTGCGAAAAGGGCTTGAAGCCGTGGGCTTCACAGTGGAAAAACGCAAAGGATTTGGTCATAAGCGAGAATGTTTAGCCGGCACAAAAAACAATCCGTCAGAGCAACATAGCCAAACCCCTTGGTATTTTCCGCAATCGGCGCAATTTAACGGACAGGCAGATATTGCCATTGTTGGCGGTGGAATTGCTTCACTTTTCACCGCACTTTCACTTTTAGAACGTGGTGCCAACGTCACTCTGTACTGCGAAGATGAAGCCCCTGCACTCAATGCCTCAGGCAATAAACAAGGGGCATTTTATCCCCAACTCAGCGATGACGATGTGAAAAATATCCGTTTCTACATTCACGCTTTTGCCTATGGGCACCAACGTTTACGCCAAGCAAAATTCAATAACATTGAATTTGAACACGAGATGTGCGGCGTTGCCTTATGTGGTTACGATGAAAAAAGTGCGGCGAAATTAGCGAAAGTGTCCGGTTATCACTGGTCGCCCGAATTATATCGTTCAATGACGGCAGAAGAACTCAGCGAAGCGATCGGATTGCCTGTGCCTTGTGGCGGTGGGTTTATTCCCAAAGGCGCGTGGCTTGCTCCGCGTCAATTTGTGCAAAATAGTTTTGCCTATTTGCAAACCTTAGGCTTAACCATGAAAACATCACAAAAAATTACCGCACTTGAGCAAACGCAAGAGGGCTGGTTACTCTACAATGAAAATCAAGAAAAATGTAGCCACCATATTGTCGTGCTTGCCAATGGTTACAAAGTCAATCATTTTCCCCAAACGGAACAGCTACCGCTTTATCCTGTTCGCGGTCAAGTGAGCCAAATTCCAACGACAGAAAACTTACGCAAGCTCAAATCTGTGGTTTGTTATGACGGCTATTTAACCCCTGTAGATTATGCGCAAACCACCCATTGCATTGGTGCAAGCCATATTCGCGATTGTGATGATCGTCAATTTAGTGACGTTGAACAGCAAGAAAATCAACATAAAATCCAGAAAAATTTGGGTTTAGATTGGACGCAAGATGTGAACACGGGGAATAATCTCGCAAGAGTCGGCGTACGTTGTGCTGTGCGTGATCGTATTCCCATGGTGGGCAACGTGCCGAATTTTTCTGCTCAAGCCGAACAATATAAAAACCTGTTTAACTTGCGCCGCCGCAAACAGCCTATTCCACTTGCAGCCAATTACAAAAATCTTTACCTTATCGCGGCTCTCGGTTCGCGCGGTTTAACGTCTGCACCGCTTTTAGGCGAAACCCTTGCTTCGCTCATTTATGGCGAACCCTTGCCTTTAAGCGAAGATATTCTGCATGCCTTAAGCGCAAACCGTAGTTGGATGCGAAAATTACTGAAAGGGACAGCAGTTGCATAAATAAAGGGGGAATAGACAATTTGCCTATTCCCCCAAAAGATTATCAATGATATTCAATTACATCCAAGCATTGTTACGAATAATTCCGACCGCAATACCTTCGATTGAAAAATGCTCTGTTTCACGCAAATTCACCACAATAGGCTCAAACTCTTCGTTTTCGGCGTGAAGATAAATAACATCGCCTTTACGCTCTAAGCGTTTTACAGTGACTTCATCTTCAATACGCGCAACAATCACTTGACCATTTCGCACATCTTTTGTGCTGTGAACAGCAAGAAGATCACCATCCATAATGCCAATATTTTTCATGGATTGACCATACACTTTAAGCAAAAAATCTGCTTGTGGTTTAAACATATCAGGATCCACTTTGTACGTTCCTTCAATATGTTGTTCTGCCAAAATAGGCTCACCTGCTGCCACTTGCCCAATTAATGGTAATCCGTCTAATTCATCATTAGCGGCATCGAGTAATAAACGAATACCACGTGATGTACCTGCTAAGATTTCTACCGCACCTTTACGCGCAAGTGCTTTTAAATGCTCTTCGGCTGCATTCGGTGAACGGAAGCCTAATTCTCGTGAAATTTCTGCGCGCGTAGGCGGCATACCTGTTTTTTCAATATAACTTTTCAGAAAGTTGTAGACTTCTTGTTGACGCGCAGTCAATGGTTTACTTAATTTCATTTGCTCTCCTTACCCTTATATAGTATTTATTGCCATTATATACAGGCTGAAATTAATTTCAAGTTTTTATGTAAAAATTCTCAAGCTGTATGCTTTTCATAAAAAAACAGCTTCGTATTAATGAAGCTGTTTAGGGTCTATTAGCCGCGTTGAGCATTTTTCATAATGCGATCTTTCTGCATTTTCCATTCGCGTTCTTTAATATCTTCGCGTTTATCGTGTTGTTTTTTCCCTTTTGCCAAGCCAATTTTGACTTTTGCCCAAGCGCCTTTCCAGTAAAGCGAAAGCGCAAGAATGGTATATCCATCGCGATTAGCTTTACCAAATAAACTATCTAATTCACGTTTACTTAACAATAACTTACGTGTTCGGGTTGGATCGCAAACAACATGCGTTGAAGCCACGCTCAAAGGTTGAATATTTGCCCCAAACAGAAAAGCTTCGCCCTGATTAAAAATAACATAACTATCACTAATATTTGCTTTCCCTGCACGCATGGATTTCACTTCCCAGCCTTGCAGAGATAATCCCGCTTCAATTTCTTCTTCGATAAAGTAATCGTGTCGCGCACGTTTATTCAGCGCAATGGTATTTGAGCCTACTTTTTGTTTTTTCTTTGTCATATTTTTTTATTATCGCTTTTATTTGTTATGGTTTGTTTATTCTAATTCACCACAAAAACGGTAACCTTCCCCATGAATAGTCGCAATGATTTCAGGTGTTCCTTTGTGGTTCTCAAAATGTTTACGGATACGGCGAATCGTTACATCAACAGTTCGATCATTTTCTTTTAATTCACGCCCTGTCATTTTGTGTAATAGCTCTTCACGGGTTTGAATTTTTCCGGGGTTTTCGCAGAAATGAAGCATTGCACGAAATTCACTGCGTGGCAGTTTATATTCTTCCCCTTCCGGATTAATCAAGACATGTCGATTAATGTCTAAGATCCAACCGTTAAAACGATAAAACTCAACGATGCTTTGCGGCTCTTCGCTATTTTTCATGGTACGTTGTAATAAATTACGCGCACGAATAGCCAGCTCGCGTGGGTTAAATGGTTTAGTAATATAATCATCTGCCCCAATTTCTAAGCCAAGAATGCGATCAACTTCGTTATCTCTCCCGGTTAAAAACATTAAACCAATATTGGCTTTTTCACGAAGTTCTCGAGCCAACATTAACCCGTTTTTACCGGGTAAATTAATATCCATGACGACAAGATGAATCTCTTTTTCCGCTAAGATTTGGTTCATTTGTACCCCATCGGTCGCTTCAAAAACCTCATAACCTTCCGCTTCAAAAATACTTTTCAGCGTGGTTCTCGTAATCGTTTCATCTTCTACAATAAGAATATGTGGTGTTTTCATAACCATCCCTATAATCCCTAGTTTTAATTAGGGGTATTTTATATTTGCAACAAATTTGTAACAATAGGCAATGTCGTTTATTAGACATTTTTTATGATTTAGATCATAAAAATAAGAAAAGTGCGGTGTTTTTTTCTTTGTTCGGATAAAAAACGCACCAATAAAGGTGCGTATTATACGTCATAGCGAGATTAGAAAACGCGCTTATAAGGTTTAACAATAACCTCACCATAGACGCCGGCATCGACATAAGGATCTTGGCCAGCCCAGGTTTGTGCATCTTCGAGAGTGACGAATTTAGCAATCACCGTAGAACCCGTTACACTAGAGCCATCGGCAGACGGATTAGGGCCTGCCGTAAGAAGGCGATCTTCATCCTGTAATTGCTGTAAACGCGCTAAATGCTGTGGGCGAACAGCAAGGCGTTTTTCTAACGTATTGGGGATATCTTGAGCGAAAATAACAAAATAGTCCATATTTTCTCCTTTTGTTTGTGCATCTTACCCGCTTACATTAACCTAATAATGCAAGCGCCTGTTCTAACTCCGGATTATTTTCGGTTGGCACTGGACGCGGTTTGCCGTCTTTGTCGATGGCAACATAAGTAAAGAGTGCTTCCGTTACGCAATATCGATCTCGAACGCCTTCATAAACTTGTTTGATCCAAACTTCCATTTTAACTTGCATCGAAGTGCACCCAACTTTCAGTAACTTGCCGTAACAACAAACGACATCACCTACAGAAATAGGGCGTAGAAAAGTGATTTTATCCACGCAAACTGTTACAACTCGGCCTTTTGCAATTTCTTTCGCTAAAATTGCACCACCCATATCCATTTGCGACATAATCCAACCACCGAAAATATCGCCATTCGCGTTAGTATCTGATGGCATAGCCAGTGTACGTAAAATTAACGAACCATCTGGTTGGCGAACTTGTTTTTGTTCTGTCATAGCTTATTCTTTGTCCTTTGGAAGATAACGATAAATATAAACCCCTGTTGCCACAGTTGCAACGAGTGTCATAACAATAATGCCAAAAGATTTAAAATCAACCCAAATTTCTTCCGAATAATTTTGGCTGATATAAATATTTGTGAGCATGCAGATGATAAAGAAAACTGCCCAGCCGAGATTAAGTTTGTTCCAAACTTCAGACGGCAGTTCAAGTTCTTTACCCAGTAATTTCTGAATTAAAGGTGTTTTAAAACCAAATTGTGCGATTAATAGTACGCTTGCAAAAAGCGCGTAAACCAAGGTAACTTTCCATTGTAAGTATTTGACTTCATTAAAATAAGCCGTCAAAGCACCAAAAAATATCACCGCACTTCCCATGATAATTTGTTGTTTCTCAATGGTGCCATACTTAAATTTTAAAATAGCTAATTGAAGTGCGGTCGCAATCATCAAGGTTATTGCAGCCGCTTGAATACCGGAAAGTTTGTAAACCACAAAAAAGAGTATCAGTGGGATAAATTCGAGTAGTTGTTTCATTTAGTATTCGCCTGTTGTGTGAAAATGGTATAAAAACGATATGTTAATACAAGTGAGAACGTGTTAATGATCGCGCTCACTATAAATACGAGTAATAATGAGACGGTGTTCATCACAAAAAGCGTTAATTGAAAAATAAGTAATGGAAAGCAAAAATGCGTAATGAGGCAGTATAAAAACAATGTGCTACCGCGGCGCTGCGTCAATTTTAACATATTCGGAAGGGCATTTTTGAGATGACAATCCCCCATTAAATAAGCGATAGGCGCGAGACAAAAACGGACAAAAACAAAAATCCCCATGATAATCAATACCATAGCAAAAAAAGAAGGCGGTTGATTTTGGACAATGGCGTACACCCCATTGAGAATCCCCAGTCCGAGTGGAAGCAGACATAACATACTTAAAAGGAAAAAGCCTAAAAAACGGCGGAGTGTTTGTATTGCGGTGGTTTGCAAATTTAAATTTTTCCCTTGGCTAATATGATGAATTGCCACCAGTCCCCAGGCTGAAATAAAGAAGGGAACGATTTTTTGCACCAACATACTTATATCGTCTGCAACATTGTCAGAAACCATTGCTCGTGGTTGCTCCGGCGCAATAAATGTCAGTAACCACGTTACACCGACAAATATCAATACAAACGTCATAAAAAATTGGCGTTGATTGCGCACAAAGTTCCAACTCTCTTTAAATAGTAGCGTGAAGTTAATAGCCATAAAAATACCCTACATCGCATTAAAAATTTTGCGCCCATTATACCTACTTTATGTTGAAATGCCTAAAAAAGTGAAAAATTGATATGAATCAAAATTTGATAGAATGAGTAGCATAATAAAAACTGTTTAAAAGCAAAAAAGAAAATTTAACAAATTTTAAAAATTATGATCTTGATCACAGTTTTTATCCCCCAATAGGGGTATATTTAAGCTCCATATAAACACATAAAAAATTTAGGGATATTTATCCCCTTGATAATCATAGGAGTTCATTATGAAAAAAACAATGTTAACCTTAGGAATCGCAGCAACTTTAGTGAGCGGTGTCGCTTCTGCCCATGAAGCAGGTAGTTGGATTGTGCGTGCCGGTGCGGCACACGTTATGCCTACCCATGTAGAAAATACAGCGAATTCAGCTCATGATGCGTTAGGCTTGGATGTGAATTCAAATACACAACTTGGCTTAACAGGAACTTACATGATCACCGATAATATCGGTGTGGAATTATTAGCCGCAACGCCGTTTAGCCATGAAATTAAATTGCGTAGTGCTCTAGTTGCCAAAACGAAACATTTACCACCAAGCTTATATGCGCAATATTACTTCTTAAATAAAGACGCCAAAGCACGTCCGTATGTGGGCGCGGGTATTAACTATACCAATTTCTTTGATGAAACCGAGAAATTGACCGGTGTAACAGATTTAAAACTTCATGATTCTTGGGGGTTAGCATTAAACGCAGGTTTGGATATCAATTTAACAGATAAATTACTATTCAATACTGCCGTTTACTATGCAAAAATCAAAACTAAAGCAGACTTTAAACTTGGTGGTGTACAACATTCCCAAGATGTTCGTTTAGATCCGTTAGTATTCTTTATGGGGCTAGGTTATCGTTTCTAGCTTAGTCTCTAACTTAGGTTATTTATACCTTAGTTTATAGGGATATAGATATAATAGGTAGATTATTTGGGGTTAAGACCTTAACAGGAGTTAAGGTCTTTTTTATTGGGATATCATTTCTAATGGATACTCCTTCCCCTAATAGGTTTATGATGCAAGATCGAGCATCTCTTGGGCATTAGCCAATGCACTTTCCGTAATACTTGCGCCACCAAGCAGTTTTGCTAATGCCTTGACGCGCTCTTGGGCAGAAAGTGCGGTCATATTAGTTTCAGTTTTGCCGTCAATGGTAAATTTTTCTACGGTAAAATGATGATGACCTTGGCAAGCTACTTGTGGTAAATGAGTCACACAAATCACTTGGCATTTATTTCCTAAGTGACGCAACAGTTTACCCACTACGCTCGCTGTAGCACCGCTAATCCCTACGTCAATTTCATCGAAAATCAGTGTTGGAATAGCTGTTTTATCTGAAGTTAGTACCTGTATCGCTAAAGCAATACGTGAAAGTTCACCACCTGAAGCGGTTTTAGCTAATGGCTGAGCGGACTGCCCTAAATTACTTTGCAGATTAAAGACCACGCTATCTGCACCGTTGGCGGTAATTTTGTTGTAATCCGTTTCCAAATTCACAAAAAATTGTGCATTTTCCATTGCTAGTTGCTTAATTGATGCGGTGACTTCCGCCGCTAATTTATCTGCACCTTGTTGACGGCTTTGATGAAGTGCGGTGGCGGTTTGTTGCATTTGCTCAAAAGCTTGTTTTTCTTGCGCTAATAATTCTTCTTCACTTTCTGAAAAATCCACTAAAGCATTTAATTCATTTTTAAGGTTTTGATGAAATACCACGAGATCAGCAGGTTGAACATTATGTTTACGTGCAAGTTGAATAGCTTGTCCCATTCGAGTTTCAATTTCCTGTAGTAAATAAGGATCTTGTTCAATACCTGATGACAAACTATGCATGGTGCTTGTAGCTTCTTGCACCTGAATTAAAGCATCATTGAGCATGGTTTGAACATCGGCGTAATTCGGATCTAATGAGACTAATTCATCTAAATGCTGAGTCGCGCGATAAAGCAGGCTATCTACGCTGACCGTTTCATTTTCACTTAAAACCTGTAATACAGATTGTGAAAGTGCGGTCAATTCTTCGCTATTTGATAAACGTTTGTGATCTTCTTCTAATTCTAAAAATTCGTTAGGTTGAAGATTAAACTCATCTAACTCACTCACTTGATATTGTAAAAGTTGTTTTTTAGCTTCGTTCTCAGCGCATTTTTGTTTGAAACTTTTAACTTGCTGTTGGAGCGTTTTCCATTGTTGATAGTCTTTTTGCATTTGTGCCAATAACGGACTATGCGCACAAAAATTATCCAACGTTTCCAATTGAAAATCGCCTTTAAGCAATAGCTGTGAAGCATGTTGCCCATTAATGTGAATGAGATGTTGCCCGAGTTCTTTTAATTGCGCCACAGACACCGGTGTGCTATTAATAAACGCTTTTGAGCGTCCTTCATTATTAATAATGCGGCGTAAAATACAGCTTTCGGGATTATCTTGATCGTGCAATTCTTGCTCAGCAAGCCAATTTGCTGCGGGACTTTCAGGTTCAATAGTAAAGGTGGCACATACATCTGCGCGCTCTTGCCCTTCCCTTAGCATAGAAGCTTCCGTACGTTGCCCTAAGCATAAGCCTAGCGCATCAATCGCGATGGATTTTCCTGCCCCCGTTTCCCCTGTAATAACGGACATTCCTTTGGCGAGTTCAATATCTAAATGACGGACAATAGCAAAATTGTTGATAGTGAGTTGAGTGAGCATAGCAAAATCTCCTTTACTGTATGAAAATAAGTTTATCAGTATTTAAATATACAGTAAAGTAATTTTTTACAGTGGATTTTAGAAAAGTTTTTTCAGCCAACCCAATTTTGAACTTAACACATTGTAATAATTATAGTTTTGAAGATGTAACAAACGAAGTTTATAGGGTGATTTTTTTACAGTAATAATATCATCACTGTTAAAACCCAAGGTTAATTGACTGTCACACCCCACTTCTAACTGCGGTGTATTATATTCGGCGAAACGTAGCGAAATTTCGCTGTTGCCATCAATAACTAGCGGACGAGATGAGAGTGTATGTGGAAACATGGGCACGAGCGCAATGGCATTTAATTGTGGTGTTAAAATAGGGCCGCCGGCAGATAAAGAATAGGCGGTTGAGCCTGTTGGAGTGGCGATAATCAAACCATCGGAACGTTGGGAAAAGGCAAATTTATTGTCAATATACACATGAAAATCAATCATATGGGCAATTTTAGCGGGGTGGATTACGGCTTCGTTAATCGCATTACCAGTGGCAATGATTTCCCCATCGCGCACCACGTTCACTTCAAGCATAAAACGTTCTTCTACTACAAATTCGCCATTGAGACAGGCTTGTAATTGTGCATAGGCATTTTTGGGATCAATATCCGTTAAAAAGCCTAAATTTCCACGGTTAATGCCGATTAATGCCATACCATATTTAGATAAAATCCGAGCGCGTCCCAACATATTGCCATCGCCACCAATAACAATGCCCAGCTGCGCTTTTTGCCCAATTTCCTCAAGGTTTGCCCAATCGGATTTGGCGATATCCAATGCACTTCCGACTTCTTCTTCCACAAGGACTTGATAGCCACGTTCTTGCAACCAAAGATAGATATTTTTGTGCATTTGCAAGGTAACATCATGGCGCGGACGTCCCACTAACCCAATGGTTTTAAAGGAAGTGTGTAATGGATGATTAAGTTCTTGTTGGATTTCCATAGATTTTGCTTGAATTATCTAAAACAGCCCTTATATTACAACGAAACGAGCATGGCGCAAAGGTTAACATTCACAAAATCCTTTGCTAAAATGACCGCACTTTTATTGATAAAACGGAGAAAAGAATGTCTGAACAAGAATTAAAGCAAGAAAATGTGGCTGAAAACACAGAAGAATTAGAACAGCCTGAGGTTCAAGCAGAAGAAGCTGTGGCGGATCCTTTAGAAGAAGCGATTGCGCGCGTTCAAGAATTAGAAGAACAGCTTGCAGATGCCGCAAAAAAAGAACAAGATGCCTTATTGCGTGCTCGTGCAGAAGTGGATAACATCCGCCGCCGTGCAGAACAAGATGTGGAAAAAGCCCATAAATTTGCTTTAGAGAAATTTTCAAAAGATATTTTGAATACCATTGATAATCTTGAACGCGCCCTGGCAACACCTGCCAATAAAGAAGATGACGCAATCAAAGGCTTATTTGACGGCGTAGAATTAACGTTGAAAGAATTATTGGCGACAGTTGCACGTTTTGGCATTGAGCCTGTGGGCGTTGTGGGGGAAGCCTTTAATCCGGATTTACATCAAGCGATTTCCATGCAGCCTACAGAAGGTTTTGAAACAAACCAAATTACCACCGTGTTACAAAAAGGTTATTTATTAAATAATCGCGTTATTCGTCCGGCGATGGTCATGGTAGCGGCATAATTGCCCGAATTCTTAACAGATGATAAATAACAAAGTTGCTAGTTTTGTATTAGCAACTTTTTTATTCTGCTTGATAGCCAATATCCTCTAAAGTCGGCTTTTCTGCGCCTTGCTTGGCTAACTCATCACAAATTTCATTTTCACGATGTCCTGCATGTCCTTTGACCCATTTCCAAGCAATTTCATGGCGTTGAATTGCCGCATCAAGGGCAATCCATAAATCTTGGTTTTTAACCGGTTTCCCGGTGCTCGCTTTCCAATTATTTTTCTTCCAATTAAAAATCCACTGTGTAATACCGTTTTTCATATATTGGCTATCACTGCTTAGCGTAATTTTGCAGGGTTCTTTTAAACTTTCTAATGCTTCAATCACCGCGCGCAGTTCCATGCGGTTATTCGTGGTTTTAAAATAACCTTTTGAAATCGTTTTTTCATGTTGTTTATAACGCAATAAAATCCCAATGCCACCAGCACCAGGATTGCCTAAACAGGAACCGTCCGTAAAAATTTCAATGTATTTCTTCATAATCTGATACAATCGTTAAAATTATCAGGATCATACCGTAAATTGTGAGAATATTCTAATGACAACACCAAAAACAGAACATCAAATCGAACGCCAAATTGTACTTGATACCGAAACCACGGGGATGAACCAATTTGGTGCCCATTATGAAGGGCATTGCATTATTGAAATTGGTGCTGTAGAAATGATTAATCGTAAATATACCGGGCGTAAACTGCATCTGTATATCAAACCTGATCGCCCAGTCGATCCTGAAGCTATCCAAGTGCATGGGATCACGGATGAAATGTTGGCGGATAAACCCGATTTCCCCACTATTGCCCAAGAATTTATTGATTTTATCAAAGGCGCGGAATTACTGATTCATAACGCGCCCTTCGATGTGGGTTTTATGGATTATGAATTCAAAAAACACCATATTGATATCAAAACAGCGGATATTTGTGTTGTTACCGATACATTGCAGCTGGCTCGCCGTCAATATCCCGGCAAACGCAATAGCTTAGATGCACTTTGCGATCGCTTACATATCGACAACAGCAAACGTACGCTTCACGGGGCTTTGCTGGATGCGGAAATTTTAGGTGATGTCTATCTTGCCATGACAGGCGGGCAAGTGAGTTTGTTTGATGAAACAGAGCCACAAATACCTGAAATAGAAACGGAAAAAGTACAAATCATTGCAAAAAGTGCGGTTGAAATTGTAACAGATCTGAAAGTGTTACAACCCTCAGAAGAAGAACGCCTTGCGCACGAAGAACAAATAAAAGCGATTCAGAAAAAAAGTAAAGAAAATTGCATTTGGGTAAAACGCTTAATGCCACAAACTGAACAAGTAGAAACCGTGCATTAATTAATCAACTGTTTCAAATAATAAAAAAAAGGGTTGACGAAATTTACTTTGGCAAGTATTATTCGCTGCACTTAGCGGAGTGGTAGTTCAGCTGGTTAGAATACCTGCCTGTCACGCAGGGGGGCGCGGGTTCGAGTCCCGTCCATTCCGCCAATTTTTTTCATTTTAACTCCTTAATATAAATTAGCTGCGGAGTGGTAGTTCAGCTGGTTAGAATACCTGCCTGTCACGCAGGGGGTCGCGGGTTCGAGTCCCGTCCATTCCGCCAATATTTAGAAAGCACAGTTTTCAAAACTGTGCTTTTATTTTTTGTATTATTTTCAATATATTGATCTTCATCATTTTCATTCATCACATTAACTTGTACAATAAACACGTTTTACTCAATGTAGTTTATAGTTGATTTTCTATAAATTAACAGCAAGTATAAACCTCTCCAATTTATTTTAACTTTCGATATCATTAAGGTTTCATTATGAAAATTTCAAAATGGCCTATGGTTGCAGGTGCTGCACTTGGTATCATTGCTCCACTTCTAACCTACAATGGCAACCCGGCAAACATGGGGTTCTGCGCCGCATGTTTTTTACGTGACACTGCAGGCTCTATCGGGCTTCATCAAGCCGCTCCGTTACAATACATCCGCCCTGAGTTAATCGGTTTAATTTTGGGTGCATTAATCAGTGCATTGCTATCTAAAGAGTTCAAACCACGTGGTGGTTCTGCACCCTTTACCCGATTTTTTCTCGGTATTTTCGCCATGATTGGCGCCTTAGTATTTTTAGGTTGCCCATGGCGTGCTTATTTGCGCTTAGGTGGTGGGGATTTAACCGCCATAGCCGGAATTGCGGGCTTATTTGTTGGTGTACTGGGTGGAATTTTCTTTGCCAACAAAGGATTTTCCTTAGGGAAAGCCAAAGAACAATCAACAATCATTGGCTTCCTACCCATTATCATCGCGCTCCTACTATTTCTAGGTTTGCTGAGCCAATTTAGCTTGGGTGAAGGCTTGCCACTCTATTTTTCACAAAAAGGGCCTGCTGCTCAACATGCTAATCTATGGCTTTCTCTTGGTGCAGGTTTGATCTTAGGCGTCCTTATGCAAAAATCCCGTTTTTGTTCAATCGGCGCATTCCGTAATATGGTTTTATTCAAAGATCCGACTTTATTAAGTGGCGTGATTGCACTCGTTCTATTTGCAATGCTCACCAATTATTCCCTAGGGCAATTTCATTTAGGATTTGAAAAACAACCAATTGCTCACAATCAATGGCTTTGGAATTTCTTGGGTATGGCATTATGTGGGCTTTGCTTCGCCTTAGGTGGCGGCTGCCCCGGTAAGCATCTCGTTCACCTTGGTGAAGGCGATAATAATTCCAGTATGTTTATTTTAGGTATGCTTGTTGGTGCTGCCGCTGCACATCGCCTAAGCCTTGCGGCTTCAGGTGCCGGCATTAGCGAATATTCGCCTTACGCGTTACTGGCTGGCTTTATATTCTGTATTTACATTGGCTTAACAAGAAAATCTGCAGTCTAGGCCTTAAAGTGCGGTTAAAAATAATGAAATTTTAACCGCACTTTCCCCCATTTTCAGCGACTTTATTTCTCATCTTTAGGAAAATCCGCTATAATGCCCGATTATTTATTTTGCGCTTGAGCATTTAATCCAAGTGCTACTTTTCTAATTTATTGAGGTTTTTTATGACTACGCCAGTCGTTGCCCTAGTGGGTCGCCCTAATGTTGGCAAATCCACATTATTCAACCGATTAACACGCACACGTGACGCCCTTGTTGCCGACTTTCCAGGTCTAACACGCGACCGTAAATACGGTCAAGCCAATATTGCAGGCTATGATTTTATCGTTATCGATACAGGCGGTATTGATGGCTCTGAAGAAGGTGTGGAAGAAAAAATGGCGGAGCAATCTTTGCTTGCTATCGAAGAAGCGGATGTGGTTTTATTTCTCGTTGATGCTCGTGCAGGATTAACACCGGCAGATATCGGTATCGCCCATTATCTACGCCAACGCCAGAACAAAACCACGGTTGTGGTTGCCAACAAAACAGATGGTATTGATGCCGACAGCCATTGTGCTGAATTCTATCAATTAGGTTTAGGGGATATTGCACAAATTGCGGCAGCCCAAGGTCGCGGGGTAACCCAGCTTATGGAAGATGTCCTTGCGCCATTAGCCGCTAAGATGAATGAAGAAAGTGCGGTAGAAAATACAGAAGATTCAGCGCAAGATGAATGGGATAGTGATTTCGACTTTTCTGACGATAACGACACCGCGCTCCTTGATGAAGCGTTGGAAGAAGAAAACGAAGAGCCAGAAGATAAGAACATTAAAATTGCCATTGTGGGACGTCCAAATGTTGGAAAATCCACCTTAACCAACCGTATTCTAGGTGAAGATCGCGTGGTCGTTTATGATTTACCCGGCACAACACGCGATAGTATTTATATCCCCATGGAACGCGATGGACAACATTACACCATCATTGATACCGCTGGCGTGCGTAAACGCGGAAAAGTCCATTTAGCAGTTGAAAAATTCTCCGTGATTAAAACGTTGCAAGCGATTCAAGATGCCAATGTGGTGTTATTAACCATTGATGCGCGCGAAGGTATTTCAGACCAAGATCTTTCTTTGCTTGGCTTTATTTTGAACGCAGGACGCTCTTTAGTGATCGTGGTCAATAAATGGGATGGTTTGGATCAAGAGATCAAAGATCGCGTTAAATC
This sequence comes from Actinobacillus porcinus, assembly GCF_901764995.1. Taxonomy (GTDB): domain Bacteria; phylum Pseudomonadota; class Gammaproteobacteria; order Enterobacterales; family Pasteurellaceae; genus Exercitatus; species Exercitatus porcinus. The sequence goes on along the minus strand of NZ_CABFKI010000005.1, from coordinate 25,589 downwards.
AGAACTTGACCGCCGCCTTGATTTCATTGACTTTGCTCGTGTGCATTTTATTTCTGCTTTACACGGTAGCGGTGTCGGGAATTTATTTGACAGCGTTCGCGAAGCTTACGCTTGTGCAACGCAAAAAATGACAACCTCAATGCTCACACGTATCCTACAAATGGCTACAGATGAACATCAACCACCAATGATGAGTGGTCGCCGTATCAAATTAAAATACGCACACCCAGGTGGCTACAACCCGCCGATTATCGTTGTACACGGCAACCAAATTGAACGTTTACCTGATAGCTATAAGCGTTATTTATCAAATTATTATCGCCGTAGCTTAAAAATTATCGGCTCACCAATTCGTCTTCTATTCCAAGAAGGTAACAACCCATTTGCAGGAAAACGTAATAAATTGACACCAAGCCAATTACGTAAACGTAAGCGTTTAATGAAGTTTATCAAAAAATCGAAACGTTAGGCTTGTGGATGTTTCAAGATTGTAAAATCATCAATAGGTGTTTATTGGTGTAATAGACAAATTTGTTGCTATTACACCAAAACGATAACGGCTTTCTATTCAATAATAAAATGCCATCTGAAATTAAGTTTCAGATGGCATTTCTCACAGCTACCCCAACAAAAACGCCCCAATATGCTGATGCACAATGCCATCAATATTATCCTGCCAAAAATCGTCCATGGTTATCACATATTTTGGGTAGTTATCTGCAATGGCTTGCAAAGGCGAAAATTCTCGCTGAACGTTTTGCTCGCTTTCCAATTTATACGCCACTTGGATATAAATTTTTTCGTTTTGTTTTTGGGCGATAAAGTCAATTTCTTGCGTCCCCAATTTACCAATATACACTTGATAGCCACGGCGTTTGAGTTCTAAATAAACCAAATTTTCCAAAATACCCGAAATCAAACTGGTGCGAAAACCCATTGTGGCGTAAAGCAAGGACACATCGCCCAAATAAAATTTTTCTTGGGTTTTCAAAATCTCTTTGCCTTTAATATCAAATCGTTCAACACGGTGCAAAATAAAGGCACTTTCTAATGCTTTCAAATAATTATAAACGGTATTTAAATCTACTTTTCGCTGTTGGCTTTTGAAATAATCCGCTACATTTTTGCCTGAAAACGTGTTGCCGATATTGTCAAAAGCATATTTCACAATGCGTTCCAATAGCTCCACATCGCGAATTTTGTGGCGTTGTACCGTATCTCGCAAAATCACGGACGCATAGATATCTTGCACAATTTTGTAGACGGTTTCGGTTTCATAATCGGCGGTATGCACCATTGGAAAACCGCCTTTACACAAATATTCTGTGAAAAGTGCGGTGGAGTTTTGAATGATTTGCTGTGTGTATCCTGCCTTAAAATCTAAAAATTCTTGATACGACAGCGTAAAAATGGGAATTTCCACATAACGCCCAGCGAGATAAGTCGCCAATTCAGACGACAATAAATGTGAATTTGAACCTGTGATATACAAGTCAAGATTGAAATCCACCATAAACGCATTGACGGTTTTTTCCCAGTCTGCCACCTCCTGAATTTCATCAAGCAAAAGGTAGTATTTTTCGGCAGTCTGAATTTTTTCTTTTACCAAAGCATAGAGTTTGTCGGCAGTTTTAAAATCAGCAAAGGCAAAACTTTCAAAATTGATATGAATGACTTGTTGTTCGGCAATGCCTTGTGCCAATAATTCCGCTTGTAAAAGCTTGATGACCGTAGATTTTCCTGAACGGCGAATGCCTGTAATCACTTTGATTAAAGGCATATTGATGAAAGGTTTAAGTTGTTTGAGATAGTTGGGACGGTTAATCATCTTAAATTATTTTGGGTTACGTTCATAATTTAAGTGAATTTTATCATTTATTTATGGTTATAACCATAAAAATACAGCAAATTAAAAGTGTTTTTATGGAAAGAATAAAAACACTTTGTCATATACTCATTTCAGTATTAGCTAATGCTAATTTTATTGAGAGTTATTAGGCTAAAAGGATGCTGCTTGCGTTAACAACAAATTAGCAATAGTTTGAACTCCTATTCCCGTAGCGCCCGTTGCCCATAAATCACTGGCTGACTTGCGATAGGTGGCGGAACAATCAATATGCAACCAATTTTGCTGATAATTTTCCACAAAGTAAGACAAAAAGGCTGTTGCAGTGCTCGCGCCTGCACTTACAGCAACCGAACTCGTATTCGAAATTTTGGCAAAAGAAGAGCTAATTTGCTCACGGTGAAATGACTCAAAAGGCAAACGCCAAAATGGTTCTTGTTCATCCTGAGCCGAACGCAATAAAGCCGAAACTAACTCATCATCCATAGAAAGCACCGAATGATAGTCATTTCCTACCGCAATTTTCGCCGCACCTGTTAAGGTAGCCGCATCTAAAATAAACTGTGCTTTCTGCTCACTGGCGAGAATTAAACCATCCGCTAAAGCTAAACGCCCTTCCGCATCTGTATTCATAATTTCTGCCGTTACGTCATTACGATAAGTAATTACATCGCCCAGTTTAAATGCATTATGACTAACCATATTTTCTGCGCAGCATAAATATAATTTCACACGCTGTGTCAACCCGCGTGCAATAGCAAGCCCTAATGCGCCCACCAACAATGCAGCACCGCCCATATCGGATTTCATGCTTTCCATAAAATTACTTGGCTTAATGCTATAACCACCGCTATCAAAGGTAATCCCTTTCCCCACTAAGCACGCGAATACCGGAGCATCTTCATCCCCCGTTGGATTGAAATCCAGTTGCAACAAAGCCGGCGGATTCGCCGAACCTTTCCCGACCGCCCAAATTCCCTGATAATTTTGTTCTAATAACGTTTCTCCGGAAATAACCTCAAATTTGACCGCACTTTCACGCTCAACCTGTTCAGCCTGCTCAGAAATAAAATCAACAGATCGTCTCACAAGCTCAATAGGGGTAATAACTGATGAAGATAAATTAATGATTTCTCTAACAAAATCCCCACATTGAATTCGAGCAAGCAATTCATCATGATCCTCGCCTAACTCAGGAAACTCCACCGCCCAATCTTGTTTCGCGGTATAAAAACCTTGATAAAATACCCAACAATATTCTAATTGCCAAAGCTCACCCACTAACTCTACGTCTTTAATCCCCTGCCCTCGTAATTTACGTGCTGCTTTTTGAACAAAAGTGCGGTGATTCTTCTCGTTATTTTGCGCAAGATGAATAATCGCCTGCTCACCATTAAAACTTAATAAGGCATTATCACCCCAAGCTTGAGATGCTTTTTCAGTTGAAAGTAAAATCTGCATTGCCATATAAACTCCCTAAAAAGAAAAACTGATACAGTATGCCTTACTATATCAGTTTTTCTAGGGCTTGTTGATGCTTTGATGTTGCAAAATCATCAATAGGTATTTATTTAATATCCCAGCATAGCTGTTTTTTAATGCCCATTTAACTCAATCCGCGTTTACAATTAACCGATTTAGGCGTAAAGCGGCGTGATATGAAAGGTTTGATTTTGTTCTATTTGCCACAAATCATAATCAGCCTGCATACCAAGCCACATACTTGGGCTGTTATTTAACGCAAGTCCGATACGAGTTGCCATTTCAGGTGTAATGGCGGTTTTACCATTGAGAATACGAGAGAGCGAAATACGAGAAACACCCAGTTTTTGAGCAACGTCCCCCACTTTCATTCCGTCAATATATTCTCTTAATACTAAACCCGGATGCGGTGGATTATGCATTTTCATAGTATCTCCTAGTGATAATCTTGATAATCAACGATTTCAGCGTGCCCATTTTCAAATTTAAAGGTAATACGCCAGTTTCCGTTTACGGTAATTGACCAATGCTCTTTGAGATGACCTTTTAATGGATGTAATCGCCAACAGGGCGCATTCATATCTTGTGGACAAGTCGCACGATTGAGTGCATCTAGTTGTAGCCGTAATTTCGTTGCATGTTTGGCTTGAATACCTGCGGTTGAACCTGTGGTAAAAAATCGTTCAAGCCCCTTGTGTTTAAACGATAAAATCATTTCCAGCCTCTTTGTATACAGAAAGTATACATTTTAAAAGCGTTTTGTAAAGTAGTGTGGTTATCTTAATCCTAAGGAGAGCTGTTTACTAAAGGTTATTTTGCTGATGGGTGTGGTTGTCAATATCACATAATGAAATTCTCTTTATCTAGTAGTAATTTAATTCGATTAAAGATTGTAAGGGGACAAAGGCTGATATTCAAAAAGGAAGTATTAGGCTCACTGCTTTTGTGACTAAACTTCTGTAAAGTCTGTTTATAATAGTGCAATAGAGACATAGTAGACAAATTTGTTGTCTATGACCATTTTATCTACTATGCCTTTTATTCATTGGACGAATTAATCAAATAAAACCGCATCTTGTAGCCGTTTACCCGCTAAATCCTTCGCCGATAAACTCGGTTCGCCATCTAGCGGCCATTCAATCCCAACCGTTGGGTCATTCCAAATCAAAGAATGTTCTGCTTTAGGATTATAATAATCCGTACATTTATAAGTAAATTCTGCGGTTTCGGTCAATACATAAAAACCGTGCGCAAAACCTTCTGGTACCCATAATTGACGTTTATTTTCAGCAGATAGAATTTCGCCAACCCATTGCCCAAAGGTTGGTGAGTTTTTACGTAAATCTACGGCAACATCAAAAACTGCGCCTTGTACAACACGAACTAACTTGCCTTGTGTGTTTTCAGTTTGGTAGTGCAAACCTCGTAAAACGCCTTTGATTGATTTTGAATGGTTTTCTTGTACAAAAGTACGATCTGCCACATTTTGTTTAAACCATTCATCACGGAAAGTCTCCATAAAAAAGCCACGTTCATCACCAAAAACTTGTGGCTCTAATAATTTCACGTCAGGAATGTTTGTTTCAATAATTTTCATGATGCGTATGCCTTAATGTTTTTTAATGCTTTCTGCCAATCACTTGGTTCAATGTTAAAGGTTTGCTTAATTTTCGTCAAATCCAAACGTGAATTTGCCGGGCGTTTGGCCGGTGTTGGGTATTCCGCTGTGGTAATTGCTTTTAAGTGCGGTTGTTTTTCAAGAAGTTTTTGCGATTCTGCTTCAACAAAAATTGCGTTGGCGAACTCATACCAACTCACATAAGGCTTGCCTGTAAAATGATAAACGCCAAAAGCATTTTCTTTGCCAGCAAGAATTTGATTAGCAATTTCAATTAATGCTTTTGCAATATCACCTGCGTAGGTTGGGCCACCAAATTGATCGCCCACAATACCTAAACTATCACGATCTTTTGCTAAACGAAGCATTGTTTTGACAAAATTATGTCCGTGTTCGCCAAATACCCAAGCAGTACGTAAAATGATAGAGCGAGGATTTGCTTGTTGAACGGCAATTTCGCCTTCTAATTTTGTACGCCCATAAACACCTTGTGGATTGGTTTGATCCTCTTCTTTATATTCGCCCGAGCCAGTGCCTTCAAACACATAGTCGGTAGAAATATGCAAGATAATCGCACCAATTTCATTAGCCGCTTCGGCAAGATATTGTGGGCCTTTAACATTGATTGCTTCTGATAGCTCAACTTCACTTTCAGCACGATCAACCGCCGTATGTGCTGCGGCATTGATAATGACATCGGGCTTAAAAGTTTCAACGATTTTTTTCACCGCACTTTGATCGGTAATATCTAACTCATCTCGATCTACCGCTAAAATTTCAGCTTTGCCGGTTAATTGCTGCGTTAAACAATGTCCAACCTGCCCTTTTGCGCCGGTAATTAAGAACTTCGCCATTATTTACCACCTTTGACTAAACGTAATAAATACTGACCATATTCATTTTTTGCCATTGGTTTCGCAAGGGTTTCAACTTGTTGAGAAGTAAGCCAGCCATTACGCCAAGCAATTTCTTCCAAACAAGCCACATGTAAATTCTGCAAACTTTGTACTGTTTTTACAAAGGAGGCGGCATCGTGTAAGCTATCGTGAGTTCCTGTATCTAGCCATGCAAAACCACGACCTAAAATTTGAACATTCAACGAACCATCTTTTAAATAAAGATCATTTAGATCGGTAATTTCCAACTCACCACGTGCCGAAGGTTTGACTTGCTTAGCAAACTCAACCACCCGATTATCGTAGAAATACAATCCTGTGACGGCATAATTGGATTTAGGTTTAGCGGGTTTCTCTTCAATTGAAATCGCTTTTAAATTTTCATCAAACTCCACCACACCAAAACGCTCAGGATCTCGGACTTGATACCCAAATACCGCCGCACCCTTCTGTTCAACTTGTTCAACAGCGGCTTTTAATGCAGCGGTAAAATGCTGACCGTAAAAAATATTATCGCCAAGCACCAAACAAACACTGTCATTGCCGATAAATTCTTCACCAATCAAGAACGCTTGTGCTAAACCGTCAGGGCTTGGTTGGATCGCATATTGCAGATGGATACCAAAATCAGAACCATCGCCGAGTAAACGCTTAAATGCCTCATTATCTTCAGGTGTAGTGATGATCAATACATCACGAATGCCCGCTAACATCAATACTGATAACGGATAATAAATCATCGGTTTATCATAAACAGGAAGAAGTTGCTTTGATACACCACGGGTGATCGGATACAAGCGAGTGCCTGAACCGCCTGCGAGAATTATGCCTTTCATATATTTTCTCTTAATTTTCATTTAATTGTTTGGCTATTGCTAAACGTTCTTTAGCCTCAATTAAACTTTTGTGTAACTGTTGTTCTAATAATTCTTTAGGTGGTAATTCTGTCCAATATTCTGCGACCAAGATTCCACTTTGTGAAAGCTGTAAAAGCTCTACTTGTTCTTTACTATTTTCAGCACATAAAATTAGCCCAATAGGCGACTCTTCCCCATCTTGACGCTCATACTTATTTAGCCAGTTAAGGTAGAGTTCCATTTGTCCTTTATCTTGTGCTTTAAATTTTCCGACTTTTAACTCTATAGCAACCAATCTCCTTAATTTTCGATGGAAAAATAAGAGATCTAAATAGAAATCCTCACCATCAATAATCATACGCTTTTGACGTTCAACAAACGCAAAGCCCTTGCCAAGTTCTAAAATAAACTGTTCTAATTCTTGTAAAATAGCCAGTTCTAAGTCTCTTTCTAAATACCCGGAAGGTAAATTAAGAAAATCTAATAAATAAGGTTCCTTAAAAGTATCTAATGGCAAAACAGGTGAATGTTTTGCTTGGAAATTAGCAAGTTGAGTACGCTCAAAAGCTTTAGTTTCAATATTTCTACGTAATTCACGAACACTGAGCTTAGATTCAAACGCTAAATTTGCATAGAATCTTTTTGCATCCTTATTCTTAAGCGGAAGTAACTCAACGATATGAGACCAACTTAATTTAATAAAAATATTGCCATCATTTTCTAAGCTCGGCACTTCATTAGCAAATTGCATCATACGGCGCAAATTACGTAATGAAAAATTTCGCCCATACTTCTCTGTTAATTGTGTCGACAATGTCGACACAATTTTTTGCCCATATTCAGCTCTTTCATTTAATAATACGTCATTGTTTATCTTTTGCCCTACGTGCCAAAATAAAGCCACAAGCGAACTATTTGCATAACTAATAACATGTCGTTGAGCTTTATCTATCAGTAGAGATAATTCAGTAAATAAATTATCCGTATTAATTAAATCATTCATCTTAATTTATTTAATCCCCAAACGTTCTAAATTATAAGAACCATCTAATACACGGCTCCACCATTTTTTGTTATTTAAGTACCATTCCACGGTTTTACGAATACCGGTTTCAAAAGTTTCTCGTGGTTTCCAGCCTAATTCCTTACCAATTTTGGTGGCATCAATCGCATAACGCACATCGTGCCCTGGGCGGTCAGTTACATAAGTGATTAAATCTTCATATTTCGCCACGCCAGCCGGTTTATTCGGAACAAGTTCTTCCAATAAGCCACAAATTGTACGAACCACTTCGATATTTGCTTTTTCATTATGTCCGCCAATATTATAGGTTTCGCCCACAACACCTTCCGTAACCACTTTATATAGCGCACGAGCGTGATCTTCCACAAATAACCAATCACGAATTTGCATACCATTGCCATACACTGGCAATTTTTTCCCTTCTAATGCATTTAAAATCATTAATGGAATGAGCTTTTCAGGGAAATGGAACGGACCATAGTTATTTGAGCAGTTAGTGACAATGGTTGGTAATCCATAAGTACGTAACCAAGCACGCACTAAGTGATCGCTGGAGGCTTTTGACGCTGAATATGGGCTAGATGGTGCATAAGGCGTTGTTTCGGTGAAAAGATCGTCTGTTCCTTCCAAATCCCCATAAACCTCATCGGTTGAAATATGGTGGAAGCGGAAAGCGGATTTTCTTTCTTCAGGCAAGTTATTCCAATAGCTACGAGCCACTTCTAATAAGGTGTAAGTACCAACGATATTGGTTTCAATAAACGCAGCCGGCCCGTCAATAGAACGATCCACGTGGCTTTCTGCCGCAAGGTGCATCACTGCGTCAGGTTGATGTTGCGCAAAAACACGTTCTAATGCGGCTTTATCGCAAATATCAACTTGTTCAAAAGCATAACGTGGATTATTTTCGACCGCTTCGAGTGATTCTAAATTCCCTGCATAGGTTAATTTATCTACGTTAATCACCGAATCTTGAGTGTCGTTAATGATATGGCGAACGACTGCAGAGCCAATAAAGCCTGCGCCACCTGTTACTAAAATTTTTTTTGTCATTTTATTTTTCTCGATATAATCATTATTTTTAATTTGTCATATAACTTATTTAAGCAATATTAATAAGCTAACTTAATTGTGCAACTCGCCAAATTGTTTTAGCTTGATTTGCAAGCCATCTTTGCCAAGATGATATTGTTTGAGGTGTCCACTCAGTATATTGTTCTGCTAATTTTTTGGTTAATGCAAAATGACTTTCTTTAAGAATTTCTCGTTTCTGAGAATATTCAGCAACCCCTAGTTTTCTATTGGCATTTGATTGTAACAAAGTCATATTTCCCAAACGATAAGTCAATGCATTCATTTCTTCATAGCTGAAATTCCCCCAATTATCTGGTGCATTTTGAGGTAAGATATGTTCAATATTAAAAGTATCACTTGAAAAATCAATTTCTACGCTATTTGAAATATAGTGTTCAATTTCACATAAAATGAAACGTACTAATTGAGTGCTTCTAGAATCTGTTGTTTTAATCACTTTTTCTGCAAAATCTCTGCTGAAACGTTGATCATCAATATAAACCGATTTTAATAAACCTAATGCTTGATTTGCATTAGTAATTTTTTTCTTATTTATATGCTCAACAACATTATTATAAGCTCGTTCTAATTCGGCAGGGCTATACGTACCTATCGTATTATATCTAAAAGAAATTACCATAATAGCATAGAGTAATTTGGTAAAATTCTCTCTATCAAATTCACGCTTTGCACTTAACAATAAGGAAAATGGCTGACGAACTCGGAAAAGTTTCAATATATTTACCAAACGTTTATCTTCTAGCGACCAATCAGAAATATCAGGGGAAGATAAAGACAAATAGGTATCTAAATCCTCTTCCATTCCTCTCAATAATGCAAAAACAGCTGCTCTATCTCGAATATTATTTCGAATTACTTTGAACAATTCTGTATGTCGAGTGAATTTATTTCGACTATTCCAATAAATACGTAAAAAATCAGGAAATTTTTCTGACTGAAGACGATTGACTATATTTTCCCAACGCTCTTCTAAATTTCTTAATTCGTGAGTATTTTCTTGATTTTTATCTAAAATAGAAAAAAGATAATTTTTTAATAAATCAGTCGAAGAAAGACGAACACCACGAGAATTAAGTGTTTCAAATACTTTATAAGCATTTAATTCATCAGAAACAGTAATTACCGTAAAAAATAAGTTATCGCTGATATATTCAACTAATTGTGCTAATCGAACACCTTCATTACCCTCTTCTCGATTTAAATATTGATCTACCTTTTGATAAAACCAATCAAATGCTTTACGCAATAAATGCTCTGAAGCTCTCAGTCCTCTTTGCGGTAATTTCGCTAATGGAACCAAATAATTCTGAAAATAATCATTATTATTACGGTTCAAGGTTAATTTAGGGCGAGAAACTAATGTAACAGGATCGAGATAGCCTATATATGTTTGACGAATTTGCTCTAAACGTCTTGCATTGGCATTAGCATCAATATTTTCATCAATTAAATCTTGAAGTTTTTTTAAAACCGCTAAAATTATTAATGTTGCTGTTGTTAAACGTTGTTGCCCATCAATAACATCAAATGATTTATCATCGGTGGATTGAAGAACCAAATAGCCCATATAATGAGCAGAGTCTGTGGATTCTTCAATAATTCCCATAATATCTACCCATAAATCTTCCCATTGTTCAGCATCCCAACTGTAATCACGCTGAAAACGAGGAATTTTATAAGTTAAGCCATTTCCAATAAGTTTTCTTAATGTATTATTTTCTGTTTTAAAATTTGTTGCTGTCATATTACATATACCCAAGTTCTCTATTCCTTCTTATGAAGCACCATCACGCTTTAGAACAACACCTATAGTTTTTAGCAATATCACAATATCATTCCATAAAGACCAATTTTTCATATACCAAACATCCATCTCAACACGGCTAGAAAAATCGACATCACTACGTCCACTTACTTGCCATAACCCTGTAACCCCAGGTTTAACGGCTAGTACTAAGGATGATTTTTGCCCAATATCCTCTTTTTCAATAATCATATATGGACGAGGTCCTACTAAACTCATATCTCCTTTAAGAACATTCAATAATTGAGGAATTTCATCTAATGAAGTTTTACGTAAAAAGGCACCAACTTTAGTAATACGGGGATCATTCATATATTTATGATATTTTTCATAATATTCTTTTTCTTCAGGGTGCTCTTTTAGCCATTGACTCATAAAAGATTGATCTGAATACATTGAACGAAATTTATAACATAAAAATTCTTTACCGTTTACGCCCAATCTTTTTTGTTTAAAAAAGACCTTACCTTTAGGCTCTTCAATTTTTATGATAATTGATATAAGCCCTAAAAGTGGAAGCCAAAAGATTGCTGATGCTAAAACCAGAAAATAATCTAATATACCTTTTATAACTTGATTTATTCGGCTAAGTAACTTATTTTCTAATGAGAAAATATTAGTCCTAGAGTTGAACATATTATAAATATAAGAATTTGAAAAATCGTAACCACTTAGCACAGGGGTAAATATAATTTCTCTACTATTACTTATATTATTTTCTATGATTTTATTTAATCTCTCTTTCTCTATTGACTGCCCGTCAATAAAGATAACGCCTCTATCTAATCCCGAAGATTTTACATAACCTAAATAATGATCCTCAAACAATTGATTTTTAAAAAATTCATTATCGCTAATAACTTTTGCAGGTTTGCGCCAAAAGCCTATTCTGAATAAAAAGTTTTTAAGGAAAAACTTTGAAATAGGGATACATATCGAACAACAGAAAAAAATCAGAATTAATGTGCTTCTAGAGTAATATTCTGCATTTTGTCCTAATGCCAAACTAGAGAATATAAGTAGGAATGACAGAATACTCGCCTTAAAAACTAATTTGCTTTCATGCCAAAAATCAAATCTTTTAGTATAAACACCGAAATAATATAATATAATTACTAAAGTAATATATACTGAGTAGAATCCCAAATAAGAATAATCAATATAAGGAATATCAAAAAATAGATTTAACAGTTTCCTAAAAGAAACGGCTATAAAAATAGCGAAGAATATAGCAATAAAATCAAATAATAGCAAAAATAAAGCACATATATATCTATTCATAAATAATTCTCTTACGTATTTATAATTTAAATCGTTTTATGTAATCTGAGACATCGTAAAGACAGTCAAAATTTTTCTCTAAAGTATCTAAATCTAATTCCCATATTTTCTGACAGCTATCTAAATCCTCTAAAAATAAACTTGGAAACCTTGTTTTGATTACTTTAGCAGGAATGCCACCAACGATATTATAATCTTCAACATCTTTAGTTACCACGCTCCCTGCAGCTATAACAGCGCCATTTCCTATTCTAACCCCTCTCTTTATGATAACATTTGTTCCGATCCAAACATCATTTCCAATAAATGTCTTTATATTTTTATCCAGTTCTTGTTCTTCTTTTAAATGTACATTAAATTTTAGTCTCTCTTTATAAACTTTATTATACAGTATAGGATGAGTAGTAATAAAATTTATATTATGGTTCATTGGTGCAATAATAACCCCCGAAGCAATAGAACAAAAACTTCCTACTTCAGTATTGCTTTCTATATACACCTTATTCATAGAAGTATTAGTATAAGTGAAGTCGCCTATAGATACATTCTCTTGAATAATTGTATCTTTCCCTATCCAACAATATTTTCCACAAATAAAACCATTCCAGTTAATACTACTCGATTCTATTTTTGTACCTAGCTTATTATAAGCTCTACGCATAGAAAAGTTTTTAATTAAGCCATTAATCTTTCGATAAAAAATCTAAATACTCTGATAAAAAACAATTTTCTACCTCTTTAATTTAGTTGATAAAACATCCAAAACATAGGAAATATTTTTCTCTTTCATAATATATAATAAAAATAAATATGCCATATAAAATAATACAGAAGAAACTAAAATTTTAAAAAGATTATTTTCAAAATATATAATATAACTGCTAATAGGAACGGTTATACATAGTGTAACTATACAAGCAATAGCTATTTTTGTATATTCTATTTTCCTGAAAATATTTACAAGCATACTTCTTAGCATATACATTTGTATCAATAATACTAAAATTTCTGCCGACAAAAGAGAAATAGCACTACCTAATGCTCCTAGTTTGGGAACTAATATAAAATTAAGAGTTATATTTAAGATGGCTGCACAAAAGATAGATAAAAAGAATTGTTTATCTTTCTTTAAGGGTAATAAAACCTGAACGCCTAAAACATTGGTTATCCCTGTAACTACAATTCCCCAAATGATTACTTTTAAAATTAGAATTGAATTAATAAAATCATTACCAACTAAAACGGATATTACTTCTTGAGAGTATACATAGAAAAATACTGCTGTTGGGAAAGAAATGAAAATAATAAAACTCATTGATTTATTCAGTACATCAATAAATTCTTCCATTAAATTATTCTCAATATAGTATGATAACCTAGGCATCAAAACTACACCTAATGCTACAATAAAAGTAAGTAAAATCCCCTTTACTCGTAACGCAACGCTGAATATACCAACATTTTGATGATTAGATAGAAAACCTAAAATTGTTTCATTAGCCGTGATATATAACGCATATGAAAGTGATGTTAAGCAAAGAAAAAGCATTGGAAGAAAATGTTTTCTTAATTCATAATTTTCATAGCGTTTAAAAAAGATTATTTTTCTAGCATTTATTAAATTTAAAATACTAGAGCCTACTAATGCAAATACAGAAATCCCTGCAAAATAGATATAATCACCCTTATCTTTAACAAAAATAAAGATTAAAGCTAGTGATATAAACTTAAATATAATACTTCTAATTGTAATATATTGATAGTTCTCAATTCCTTTATAAAGCCACTCAATTCCGAGTACTGTAAATAAAATAGATAATGAAACAACTAAAAATAGCGAAAAATCTTGGTGGATTCTAGCTACAGAGTATAATAGTATAAAAAATAAAATGTAGGAAATCCCTGCCATAATTAAATTTATGATAAAGATTTCATGCACAGTTTTTGATAATCGTTCTTTATCATCTCGAGCTTGCGCACAAGCTCTAACACCATATCCAACAACACCAAATGTAGCTATCACTGAGAAATATTCAATAATAGATTGAGCAAAAGCAACCCTCCCTACTCCCTCAGGCAATAACACCCGAGATACATAAGGAAAAGTAATTAAAGGAAAAAGGAAATTTGATGTTGTAAGAATCAAATTCATAATAAAGTTATACTTTATGCCTTTAACATTTAACTTCATAATATAGTATTTCCTCTAATTCTAAAATACTTAGAATATATTTTTAATCTTTTTTAAAAACATAATTTGTTTATCTCCTAATACCATCTTTAAAAAAGACTTAAACTTCATACTCATTGGTTGCCAAGTTGCATCGTAATGATGTATAGAATATGTATTATTTGTTATTTTTAGTTCTTTCGTCTGATAATTCATAGGACAAAAATACTCTGTAGGGAATATAGAAATGTCTTTTACTACTTGTTTTGAATTATCGAAAGAAAAGTCATATTTTTTCAGTAGATCTGTAGTAATTTTGACACAGGTAATAATATTATTGGTATCAAAATCGATTTTACGATAAAAATCCATGTTTTCTTTAATAAACCAATGACCTTTTTGAGCACCAAATCCCAACCCAGTATTTACTAGCCCTGGTAATTCCATTGCTAAAAAGCATTGATTTACAAGTAAAGGATCTAGGTTCTTTAATAGCTCTACGTCAGTATCTAAATAAATACCACCTTCAGAGTATATAATATCTAATCTAGCATAATCAGAAACAAAAGCATATTTTTTAGCTTGATAGGCTTGCTGAATAAAGGGTATTTTATTTACATCATAATTACTCTCATTCCATTCAATAATTTCATAATCTGGACAAAATTTTTTCCAAGATTTAATGCATTTTTTTACGCTATTTGGCAAGGGTTTTCCACCAAACCAGCAATAATGAATTTTTTTAGGGATCATTTTAGTTCTCAATAATAGTTATAAATTAATTAAATTATATGGATATGCACCAAACCAACCGTTATATAATACTCCATAAAACAATGTGGATATATACATAATAAAAATTATAGAAATAATAAGAATTTTATTAAATCTATATTTTGATAAATATATTAATTCAGGAATAAATAAAATAGACACTGGTACAAAATAATATTGCCATCTTGAAGCAAGAGGAATTGACAATGAGAGTAACGCAGTAATCCAAGCTATCACTTGCAAATTAAATAAGATAATAAATCTCTTAGATAAAACGGAATTATATACTCTGTAAAAATAAATGCCTAAGCAGCCAACAATAGATGTATAAATGATACTTGATACTGTAGGTACTACAACGAGTTCCTCCGAACCTAAATAGAAAGAATATCTTGTCATAGATAGTAGGGTATAGAAAGTATTTTCAATCAAATTATTAGCTAACATAAAGAATAAGATAACAGTTAGAATTAATTTACTACTATATTTTTTTCTAACAATCCAATAAATAGGTAAAGCTACTATTGCTGTATAATGAAATAGAAAAGCTAAGAAAATAGATAGTAAATATTTTCTAATATCTTCCTTTATAATATATTTAAATGACCAAAATATAATAGAAGCTGCAATATATTGTCTTAAACCATTAAAAGTATCAAAGAATGTACCTGTTATGAAGAATAGAAAAATACTCAACGGTACACTCTTAGAGATACTAAGTATCCCATGATAATAGAAAAAAAGTATCACTAACGCTATAATACCAAAATAAATAATGGTATTATTAGATAAGATAGATATGAGCTCTATTAGATATAAAAAACCAACCTCTATAGATTTTACGGATTCATAAGAACCGTATGTGTAAATAGAGTGGAACATATCCTCATACATAAGATAATCTGCACCATTATCATACCTTAATGAAGATACTATCAAAGGAGGTATTAACGATAAAAAGATAAAAAAATATCGCAACCTACCTTTTGCAAGATAACCGAAGAAACAACTTATGAAACAACAGAGTATATATATTTCCATAGAATTTATCTTAGCTAATACCCTTACAACGTTTGTATAAAGAATATAAAGGATTATAAATATTAAATAGATAAGCAAATAAGAGTATCTGAGATTTTCTAATCTTATTAATAAATTTGCAATTTAATACTGGCATCGTGTTATTTCTCGCAAATTGTCTAACTTTTTTAATAAGTTCTTGATCGTTCTTACAGCCTCTTAGCATCATATTAATGAACACAATCTCCCAAGTAATTTTACCCACAACTAAATCTGCCTTAATATTAGGATATTTATTTACAAGAAATTGATATTCTTCATTAATTGCGTGATATAAATCATAGGTTCTATCATTAAATACCGAATGTCCAATAGATCCTTCTCGCTTAAAATAATAATATTTCGGTAAAGGATTAAATACTACGTTATCTGCAAGATCTAAGATTTTATAGATAGTGAGTTGATCTTCAAATAACTTTCCTTCTGGGAAACGAATATCTTTCCATAATTCAATATTATACAATTTTCCACAGGCACAAGGTGTTAAATAATCATTAAATAAAAAACAACTTAATGCTTCTTCTCTAGACAAAAGAGATTTTTCAGTTTGATGAGAGTTTTTGATCAATCGTCCATCGCTATATTCTTGATAAAAAATAATAGCACTTACATCTGCATTATCTTGTTTAAGATCAGTATATAAAGTGCTGATCATATCGCTTTCGATCCAATCATCACTATCTACAAAAGAAATATATTTTCCTTTTGCTATCTCAATCCCTGCATTTCTTGCCGAAGATAACCCACCATTTTTTTTGTGAATGACCGTGATATTAGAATGTTTTTGTGCATACTCATCACAAATTTGACCACAATTATCTGTAGCCCCGTCATCTACTAAGATGATTTCTAAGTTAGGATAATCTTGTGCCAAAATACTATCTATACATTTTCTTAAATATACTTCAACATTGTATATAGGTACTATTACAGAAATTAAGTCTTTTTTCATTTATCAAACCTATTAATCTTTATAAATTCCTAAATTTCCTTTGAAAGCATCTTTAATTGCTTTCATTGCATAAGCTAAATATTCTTTCTTATTATCAAATAAGAAAACAATCTTAAAAAATTTATATGCTATAGTTTTTAGCATAAAATAACTTTTTATATTTAAAATACACCATAATAAATTACGTATTTGATAATAATATCTAAGAGGAGAAGCTACTCCTACAGAAAATTGTTTCCCTCTAAATTTAAAAAGCGGTAAACTTTCAGCTGGGGCGTGTTGCAAAATTGCTTTATTGCATTGGATAGTCTTGAAACCTAATTTATGCAATCTAAAGAAATATTCCCAATCAACAACATCAAGGAATAAATCCTCATTAAACTTACCAATTATTTCAAACTTTTTGCTAAAAAAAAGTGTTCCTGATTGCATAGTTATTAGCTTTTCTTCATGATCAAGAGAAGAATTTTTTCTAAGCTGAATTACCCTATCCGTTTTGTAACTTGGAGATAGTGCTGCAATATTTTTTATATCATTATGCTGAATAAATTCCTTATAAACCTCAACTAAATTATTGTAAAAACAACTGTCTTGATCCATTGTAATAATATATTCAAAATTAAGCTCAATACTCTTTGTTACACCTATATTCAATGCGTAAGCAATACCTGTATTATTAAATAAGGGTAAATATATTAAATGATATTTTTCTTTCAATTCACTAAAGAGAGTTGAATTATCAATATCAGAATTATCAACAATAATAACCTTATCAACAAAGTTAATATAAGTTTCAATATTTTTTACAACTTCATTGCTAGGATTATAACAAACTACAATACAAGATACTTTATTATCCATATTATTTCTCTAAGATACTTTGAAAAATATTTTCCATTTCTTTTATTTTATCTGCTATATAAAATCTATTTCTCAAATAATTATAGGAATTTTCAATAATTTTATTTCTTAAATTAAGATTATTTCTAAATATATTGGATTTTATAATAGCATTTTCTAAATCATTTTCTTCAATAAGAAATCCAGTATCAGCATCTATAATAACATCATTAATTCCACCAATATTAGTTGCAAGTACAGGCTTCTTGTGTGCCAAATATTCTACAATAGCAAGGCTTAAGCCTTCCCATCTTGAAAATAACACCGCTTGATCAAATAAATTTAAATACATTTCCGGGTTATTTACCCACCCTGTAATAAGAATATTTTTACCTAAATCATACTCAGTAATTTTTTGCTCAACTACATTTCTTAATTCACCATCACCAACCATAATAAAGTAAGTATCAGGATAAAGTTTTAAAATTTCTCTTGCAAACTCTAGGAAAAATAAAGGGTTTTTCTGTTCACTTAACCGCCCAATCATACCAATTACATATTTATCACTAATATCTATTGGCAGTGAAGCAACTTTATTAGATACCGTTATTTCTATACCATTATAGACTAAACTTAATTTATCACTACGGATACCAATATCTTTAGCTGACTGATATTCAGATTTAGAAATAAGAATTAATTTATCGGTTAGTAATGAAAGTATCTTCTCTATAAATGTATACACTTTCTTTTTCAAAGGTGATACATTCATTTTAAATGACCAACCATGCGGATTATATACTACCTTACATTTCAAACCTATCGCTGCAATTCTTCCAATAACTCCCGCAAATGTACTGTGTAAATACAAAATATCGGGTGCTTCTTGATTGAGAATTTTTCTTACTAAGAAAATATTTTTTAGTAATTTAAATGGAGAAAATGATTGGCTAATATCCAATTGATAAAATTTATTTGTTTTATCTATATAATCGTCTTTATTGAGACTAGGTGTCCCAATAACAACATTTTCAAATTGAGATTTATCTGAATATTTTAAATAGAGACGTAAATATCTATCTACGCCTCCACCAACTTGACTAAAATGCAGTATCTTAATTTTTTTCATAAGTATCTTTTCTATT
This sequence comes from Actinobacillus porcinus, assembly GCF_901764995.1. GTDB lineage: Bacteria > Pseudomonadota > Gammaproteobacteria > Enterobacterales > Pasteurellaceae > Exercitatus > Exercitatus porcinus. The sequence goes on along the minus strand of NZ_CABFKI010000005.1, from coordinate 6,725 downwards.
TAATAAATAAGCAATAGAAAGGAATAAACAAGATAATAATCCGCCTATTACTGCTCCAATAACTAGAATAATCGCTCTTTTCGGCTTATCTTTTGTTACAGGATAATCCGGACTTGCCTGATAGCTAAACGTATTCGCCTTAGCTTCTTTTATCTTCATTAATAATGGCTCTAATTCTTTTAGTTGAGCTGTAACCTCATAATATCTAGGTGGGTAAACAATGGCTTCTTGATTTAATACATCAATTTGCGCTTTTAAGTATTTCTCACCTAACATAAATAAATAAGAGCCATCACTTAATTTAGAGTCTGTAAGTGGTAATTTTACTTCTGACATTGCTAGCGCTTGAATCGCACTGTCGCTTGCGGAATTAAATGATTTTGCATAATCCTTAATTCCTGCTTCTTGGGCAATTTTTAGAGCATTATTCAAATTTTCTAATTGAATTCGCTTTTGGATCGTTAAATCACGCTCAAATTTTGTCTTTTCATAATTTAAATCAGAAACAACTTCGTTAAACCCAATTAAAAAATCATCTAATTCAATACGATAGGCTACTTGACCTGTAAAAGCAATAAATTGTTGTAATATATCCTGAGCTTCTATTGGTGTTTCTGTCGCAAAACTAATTTTACGCCATTGTGCATCAGGTTCTTTTTTTAGGTCAGGTTTAGTAACAACCAAATCTTTAGTCATAAGCTCTGAAAGAATGATTCTTTTATCCTGCTCTTTTTTCCCTTCGGAAAGTTTTTTGTAAAGGCTTGATTGTTCAAAGAAAGCTTTGCGTTCATCTAACGCATTAGAAGTTAAATTAAATTTCTCAAATAGCTCTTTTTTTAACTTATTAACATCAAATTCCTGCCCTAAGATACGAGCATATTCCTTACGAATATTGAAATAACTCCCTAAATCAGAAACTTTGGGCTCAATGACTTCTGCTGTAGAAGTCCATTGCTCTTTTGCTGTAAATGCATAAACCCCAGCGATTACTGTAAATATAAAGGTAGAAATAAGAATCCAGATTTTCTTATCCCAAAGTGTTTTTAAGAGTTCAATTAAATCAATTTCATCATTTTTTTGTTCTACTAAATTTGACATTTAATCCTCGTTTAACATATTTATATTATTAATGACTTAATCTAAATTTATTCTTCACTTTAAGAAAGTTATTTAAAATCTCACATAAACTCATACTAGAGAGTGTAAATCTTGAATATCTTTTGTAAAGCTAATCAAGCACTCAATATCACTATCCTTTGTAGAATCTACTCTGAACGCTAATTTAAATAAACCATCTAAAGGTTTATCAAGTAATTGGGAAGTTTCCAATATTTTAGATTTCACTCTTTCATATCCTATAGACTCTACTAATAACAATAAAGCCAATTCAAAAGTATAAACTCTATTTTCAAAGTCTTTAGAAAAGTCTGTTTGCTTTATTGCTCTTAAAAATCGTTTATCCCCTGTGGCTAAATAGGCGGAAGGATTTTCAATCATTTTTGTAGCTAAAATAGCTTCTCCAGAATCAATATCACTAACAGTGCTAAATTGCTCTAATAACCCTATATCTATAGAAGAGATTTTTTGAAATTGAGCAACTAACTCTAATACCGCTCGATGTATATCGCTATCCTTAGTATATTTCTTTAACTGCGCAGGTAAAGAATACACTGTTGATTCTGTAATATAGACTTGATTATTTTCTACTCTCAATAACTTTAAAAAATCAGGTAGTAATCCTGATAAACCTAATTTAACCAGAATATCATTATCAGATAATAACAACATTCTAAGCAGCCTTATTGAGAGAAGACGTAATAACTCGCATAGGGTGTTTAAAATCCCCCATTGTCTCAAAATCTAGCCGTTCTAACATTACCTCTTTGCAGATTGCAGGATCATTTGAACTAATATTTAGCTTCTCCTTAATAATCTTTAATGCCGAATTAGCCAATGCCCAATTATCCATTGAATGACCAATATTTAATACTAAATGAGCAGGATCGATATTCCTTTCTTTTCCTGTGGAAATACAAGCCTCCGCAATAGAGCTAGCATTACGACTTCTTGTTGTAAAATGATAAGTTGATCCTGTTAATATTTCTAAGGCAATGTCATTAGCTTCTTTTTCATTTTTTTCAATGCCTTTTGGAGAAATACGTTCATCAACCACTATACTATCTTTTGTATGTTCTGCCAAAATATGACCTAGCTCGTGTGCTAAATCAAATACCAAATAACCATATTTATGCTGACTTGTTAAAATAATTACCGGGCGATTATTTATTTCTATAGCAAGTCCCTGCATTTTTTTATAATTTTTAAGATTTAAATGTAGAACCGGAATACCTATTTCCCAACAAAATTCTACTAATGTACGAAAATCGATCCACTTATTTCCTCTAGACAGTAATGTTTCACGCACTTTCTTTGCCGTTAATCCATCATAACGTTTTTCTGCACTAAAACCTCGTAAAGTTGCTTTTGCTGCAACAGTTGATAATGCAACGGCTATATCTAACTCAGCAGTATTTATATTACCTTTTGCTTTAAAATTAGATAATGGCAAATCAAAACAAGCTTTTTCTTCTGAAATAAGTGATTTCAAATTAATACTTAATGATTTAGATAATAATACCGCAGCTTCTAAAAAGCCTGATTGTGTTTTAGCAATATTATCATTCCACCATTCGGGTAAAATAGCTTGGATATCTTTCTTTTTAAAACCTAACGCTATAATTTTATTATATAAGGTTTTCATTTCAAATTGATTTGCCATAAAAAACCTCCTTATCACAATTATCTCAAATAAATTTTCTAACTGGATTATTTAGCATATTTCTAAAAATATGCAACATGTTAATACCCCCTGATTTGCTAGTTTTATTATTTAAAGCATTAATCAGTATATTAGAATCTAAAAAAACAATGCCTAATCTTGTTACCCTGCAAAATTTAATACTCGAAACAGATTGCTTATCTCTATATATTAATATTTAATTGATATGAATTAAGCTCTTTTCCAAATTCTGTTCGCCTACTCCAACACCACTTTCCCAATATACCCTAAATTACGATATTTTTGGGCATAATCAATACCGTACCCCACCACAAATTCATCAGGGATTTCAAAGCCCACCCATTCTACAGGTACTTGAACTTCGCGGCGTGACGGTTTGTCTAGTAAGGTGCAAATTGCTAAGCTTTCAGGTTCACGTAAATTGAGAATAGCGCGGACTTTTTCAAGCGTATAGCCTGTATCGATAATATCTTCCACGATGAGAACATGCTCGCCTTTAATATCACCATTTAAATCCTGTGTGATTTTTACATCATGGTTTGTAGTCATACCGCTGCCGTAGCTGGATGTGGTCATAAATTCAATTTCAACAGGTAACTTAAGTTCGCGAACAAGGTCCGCCATAAACATAAATGATCCGCGAAGTAAGCCAACAACAATAAGCTTATCAACTTGTTTTTGTTGATAAAAAGCGGTTATTTGCTCTCCTAATGCGACAATTCTAGACCGCACTTTTTGTTCTGAAATTAATACGTCAACATGATGTTTTTGCATAAAAAACCTAATAAATTCCCAACTGCATTTATATAATAAAGATTTTTCTATTATACCTATTTCCGGCGCATGTATGCAATGTTATATTGTTCCTTACTTCACACAACTACCATACCACTAACAGTGCTTTCACCGCAGAATCCCGTGACCAATCTTGCATTTCCAACAGTTGAACCAAATCAGCTCACCCAAGTGCGGTCAAAAATTCGTTAAAAGCTATTGGATAAAGCGGTAAAATGTATTTTTGTTTGTTATCGTGAAAAATTTGTTAAAAATAAGTAAAATTTACTATCTTTCACTCAAAAAATTCTATAAAATTTCAAAAATTTTGTTAAATAGATAACAAGTTCGATTTTATCTGTTTAGGATTTAAGCGGCTTCTAAGTTGTAAGCCATTTGATTCACCCACTTAAAAAGGAAAGTACTATGTCGGAAAACTTAACCCATGACGTAGACCCAATCGAAACTCAAGATTGGTTACAATCACTTGATTCATTAATCCGTGAAGAAGGCGTTGAGCGTGCAAAATTTATCATTGAAGAATTGATGAGCAAAGCGCGTGTTGATGGTGTTTCTTTGCCGTCAGGCACCACAACCGCCTATGTTAACACTATCCCTGTCTCTGAACAGCCGGTTTATCCGGGTGACCAAAAAATTGAACGCCGTATTCGTTCAGCGGTACGCTGGAATGCCATTGCGATGGTGTTACGTAGTCAGAAGAAAGATTTGGATTTAGGTGGTCATATTTCGACTTTCCAATCTGCTGCTTCAATGTATGAAGTTTGTTTTAACCATTTCTTTAAAGGTGCTACTGAGAAAAACGGTGGTGATTTAGTGTTCTTCCAAGGGCATGCGGCGCCAGGTATTTACGCACGTGCATTTGTTGAAGGTCGTATCACGGAAGAACAAATGGATAACTTCCGTCAAGAAGCCTTTGCAGATGGTTTATCTTCTTACCCACACCCTAAATTAATGCCTGATTTCTGGCAATTCTCAACGGTTTCAATGGGTTTAGGCCCAGTGAATGCAATTCGTCAAGCGCGTTTCTTAAAATATTTAGATAACCGTGGCTTAAAAGATACCAAAGATCAAAAAGTTTACGCGTTCTTAGGCGATGGTGAAATGGACGAAATCGAATCTAAAGGCGATTTGAGTTTTGCGGCACGTGAAGGTTTAGATAACTTAATTTTCACGATTAGCTGTAACTTACAACGTTTAGATGGTCCAGTTCATGGTAATGGTAAGATCGTTCAAGAATTAGAAGCCTTGTTTACCGGTGCTGGCTGGGAAGTGATTAAAGTCCTTTGGGCAAGCAACTGGGATAAATTACTGGAAAAAGATACGTCCGGTAAATTAAAACAATTAATGATGGAAGTAGTTGATGGCGACTATTTGACCTTCAAATCTAAAAATGGCGCTTATGTTCGTGAACACTTCTTTGGTCGTTACCCTGAAACTGCAGCATTAGTGGCTGACATGACAGACGATGAAATCTGGGCATTACGCCGTGGTGCGCATGATACTGAAAAACTTTATGCGGCTTATGAACGTGCGCAAAAAGCAGATAAACCGGTTGTAATTTTAGTTCACCAAGTTAAAGGCTATAAAATTCCTGAAGCTGAAAGTAAAAACACCGCACATCAATCCAAGAAAATGTCATTAGAGAGCTTAAAAGGCTTCCGTGATCATTTCCATTTACCATTAACTGATGAACAAGTGGAAAACTTGGAATACATTAAATTCCCTGAAGGTTCTGAAGAATATAATTATTTACACGGCAGACGTAAAGCCTTAAATGGTTATGTTCCTGCTCGCCGTGCAAAATTTGATGTGGAATATAAAGTTCCGGCATTGGAAGAATTCCAAGCGTTACTTGATGAGCAACCACGTGGTATTTCAACCACAATGGCATTTGTGCGTGTATTAAATATTTTATTAAAAGATAAAAATATTGGTAAAACCATTGTGCCAATTCTTGCGGATGAAGCCCGTACCTTTGGTATGGAAGGGATGTTCCGTCAAGTGGGTATTTATAGCCCACAAGGTCAGGTTTATGTACCATCAGACCGTGATTTAGTGGCTTACTACCGTGAAGCAACAGATGGTCAAATCTTGCAAGAAGGGATCAATGAGTTAGGCGCAACCTCATCTTGGGTTGCGGCAGCGACATCTTACTCAGTAAGCAATCAACCAATGATTCCGTTCTTCATCTATTACTCTATGTTTGGTTTCCAACGTGTGGGCGATATGATGTGGTTGGCGGGTGACCAATTAGCGCGTGGTTTCATGGTGGGGGGTACTTCGGGTCGTACAACCTTAAATGGTGAAGGTTTACAACATGAAGATGGTCATAGCCATATTCAAGCAGGCATTATCCCTAACTGTATTACCTATGATCCGTCATTCGCTTTCGAAGTCGCTGTGATCATGCAAGATGGTATCAACCGTATGTACGGTGAAAAACAAGAAGATGTGTTCTATTACATGACCACATTAAATGAAATCACTGAGCAACCAGCGATGCCGGCAGGTGCTGAAGAAGGTATCCGTAAAGGCCTTTATAAATTTGAAACCGTTGAAGGTAAAGGCAAAGGTCACGTTCAATTATTAGGTTCTGGCGCAATTATGCGTTTAGTTCGTGAAGCTGCACGTATTCTTGCAAATGACTATGGTATTACCGCAGATGTCTTCTCTGCACCGTCATTTAATGAGTTAGGTCGTGATGGTAACGATGCTGCACGTTGGAACTTGTTGCACCCAACTGAAACACCTCGTGTACCATACGTTGCACAAGTATTAGCGGATCTCCCTACTGTTGCTGCAACCGACTATGTAAAAGCTTATGCAGATCAAATTCGTGCATTCGTACCAACTAAACACTATCATGTGTTAGGTACAGATGGTTTCGGTCGTTCAGACAGCCGTGCAAACTTACGTGAACACTTTGAAGTGGATGAACGTTACATTGTTGTTGCTGCGTTATCGCAATTAGCGAAAGAAGGCACAGTAACGACTCAAGTGGTTGCAGACGCCATTGCGAAATTCGGCTTGAATGTAGATCGTATTAATCCGTTATACGCATAATTAATTGTAGCAACTGTGTTCAACAAAAAAATTTTTATTCAATTTTAATCCATAGTTTCTGTGGATA
>NZ_CABFKI010000004.1 GCF_901764995.1 Actinobacillus porcinus | reverse complement strand
CGCAAAACTTCTATTTTGCTGCACATAAAATCATTTTTACGACAATAACAAAAATGTTGTCGGCTAATATTCCTGTCGATCTGTTAACACTGGAAAGAACGTTACAAGAAGAAAAGAAACTGAATGAAGTAGGCGGCTTGGCTTATTTAGCTGAAATCGCCAAAAGCACGCCAACTGCGGCAAATATTGCCACTTACGCGAATATTGTGCGCCGTTCAAGTCAGTCCCGTCAGCTATATGCGCTTGGCCACCAATTATGTGCAGAAGTTTGCGTAGCAAAATCACAAGAGCAAATTGACACCATTATCAGTAACACGGAAAAAGCTCTCACGGATTTAACCTTAAATGAAGCACAAACTGAAACCAATGCGGATTTAATGGATGTGATTGATTCCATTTTGAAAAGAATGGAACAAAATACCATGACTGGTTCTGTCGTAAGTGGCATATCCTTTGGTATCGAACGCTTAGATGCGAACACGACAGGTGCACAAGATGGTGATCTCATTCTTGTGGCGGCTAGACCATCCATGGGTGTATAGAACCACTAAAACTAAGAAATAAAAAGAAATAGGGAATTGGTTGAATTTTTCGGGATTTGGCGGACGGAAACTATTGAAAACAGGGCTTCAGCGAGAAAGTCCCTTTGTGTTATCTCAAGAAAAATAATGAATTGCGAAAAATTTGGCGAAAATGACCGCTTGCACCACTAAAACAACGAAAACAGAAAATAGATTTAAAAGCGTTTAAATTAAGCTACTTTAACCGTGCTTGCTACATGCCGACAACAGATCAAATTTTGATGCCTGAAATGAAGCAATTTGAATCACATTCAAAATTTTATAGCACGTTATTACATGAAATGACATATGCAACAGGACATGCCAAACGTCTCGATCGAGAAGGTATTACTTCAGGAAAAGTGAAGTTTGGTAATCAACTCTATGCCATGGAAGAGCTTGTTGCCGAAATTGTCTGTGTCTTTCTTTGGGCGCATATTGGGTTTGATGATGTACCGCAACATGCTGTCTACATTGATAGTTGGTTAAAGGTGTTGAAAGCAGATAAAAAAGCGATTTTTAAAGCAACAGGATTTGCTCGCACCGCTTGTGATTATATGTTTGACGCACTTAATGCGCAGAAGCTATACGAAAATACGTTCATTTCCGCTGAACGCATTGCAGAAGTAGCATAATTAACCATAGGGAGATATGTTGTTAGACATATCTCTCATTTATTCAACGTCTTATGGAAATAATACAATGAAAAAAAACAACTTTTTCACCCATCGTATGTCATAATGAATTTGATTTATATAGAATTGGTAGTCCAGCTTTAAGTGAGAACAGTGATTTACACTGTATAGAAATTCTTGAAACAGTCGAAAAATGCAATGAAAAAAATAGTTACAAAAGGAAAATGGAAATAAATAATTAAACCGCTAGACAAACCTTTAGTGATATGTCTAGATGTTTGTCAATGATCTGAAAAGGGCAAACGCCCTTTTCCTATTATTCACAGTTTCGGTCAGTGACCGTATATTTCTGCTTCGGGAAGTTATTTCCCTAAATTATCGAAGAATTTCTTCACGCCATCGAGAAAGCGAGATGATTTCGGGCGTTGTTTTTCTTGCCCTTCAAGGCTGGCTTCAAATTTGCGTAGTAATTCTTTTTGTTCTTCATTGAGTGAAACCGGGGTTTCTACAATAATTTTACAAATCAAATCACCGGCATAGCCTGAACGCATTGCGGTAATACCTTTTCCGCGCATACGGAACATTTTGCCTGTTTGTGTGCCTTCAGGAATTTTGAGTTTGGCACGACCATCAAGGGTAGGGACTTCAATTTCACCACCTAATGCCGCCATCGTGAAGCTAACTGGGACTTCGCAATATAAATTGCTGCCGTCACGTTCAAAAATATGGTGTTCACGAACGTGAATAACCACATATAAATCTCCGGCAGGTGCGCCATTTTCACCGGCGGCTCCTTTTCCGGCTAAACGTAATTGGTTACCTGTATCCACGCCAGCGGGGATTTTAACAGAAAGGCTTTCGTTTTTATGAACGCGTCCGTCACCGTGACATTTTTTACAAGGTTTTTCAATTTTTTTGCCTGTGCCATGACAAGTCGGACACATTTGCTCCGTCATAAAGAAGCCTTGCTGACGGCGTACGCGGCCATGACCATGACAGGTTGGACAGGTTTCGACTTTTGAGCCTTTTTCTGCACCAGTGCCGTTACATTCATCACAATGCGCAAGGGTCGCAATTTGAATATCTTTGGTGACGCCACGAACCGCTTCTTCTAAGCTGATTTCGATGTCATAGCGTAAATCTTCACCGCGAACAACACGTTGACGGCTAGAGCCACCGCCGAACATTTCGCTGAAAATATCTTCAAATCCACCAAAACCGCCAAAGCCACCAAATCCGCCACCGGCACCGCCGAATCCACCTTGTTCAAAGGCTGCATGACCATATTGATCGTAAGCGGCTTTTTTCTCTTTGTCGCTTAAGATTTCATAGGCTTCGTTGATTTCTTTGAATTTTTCTTCGCTTTCTTTATCCCCTTTGGTTCTGTCGGGGTGATATTTCATTGCTAGGCGTTTATAGGCACGCTTAATTTCTTTCTCGTCAGCGCCTTTTTGAATACCTAGAACTTCGTAGTAATCTCTTTTTGCCATTAAATTATTCTCTTAGATATACACCAAAAGGGCGTATTGCTACGCCCTTGGGTTCAGTGTTCAGATAAAGATTATTTATCTTTCACTTCTTCAAATTCAGCATCAACCACATCATCGTTGCCTTTGCCACCTTGCGGCTGAGCAGTCGCATCCGCTTGTGCTTGCGCTTGACCGGCTTGGATAAGTTTTTCAGACACTTGGATTAATGCTTGTACTTTTGCATCAATCGCCGCTTTGTCTTCACCTTTCGCCGCTTCTTCAAGTTCACTAACCGCTTTTTCGATTGGTGCTTTGTCGTCAGCAGATAATTTATCACCCACTTCGCTTAATTGTTTACGCGTAGAGTGAACTAAATGATCCGCTTGGTTACGTGCTTGCACTAATTCTTCAAATTTACGGTCTGCTTCTGCGTTTGCTTCTGCATCACGCACCATTTGTTGAATTTCTTCATCACTTAAACCTGAAGATGCTTTGATGGTAATTTGTTGTTCTTTACCTGTGCCTTTATCTTTCGCTGAAACATGGATGATACCATCCGCGTCAATATCAAAAGTCACTTCAATTTGTGGCATACCGCGTGGTGCAGGGTTAATGCCTTCTAAGTTAAATTGACCTAAAGATTTATTCGCGCTCGCTTGTTTGCGTTCACCTTGAAGTACGTGAATTGTCACCGCACTTTGGTTATCTTCCGCTGTTGAGAATACTTGCGATTTTTTCGTTGGAATAGTCGTGTTTTTCTCAATTAAGGTGGTCATCACACCGCCCATGGTTTCGATACCTAATGATAATGGGGTCACGTCTAATAACAATACGTCAGTGACATTACCCGATAACACACCACCTTGTACAGCCGCACCTACAGCAACCGCTTCGTCAGGGTTCACGTCTTTACGTGGTTCTTTGCCAAAGAATTCAGCTACTTTTTGTTGAACTAATGGCATACGCGTTTGACCGCCCACCAAAATCACATCATCAATTTGACCCACGCTCAAGCCGGCATCATTTAACGCCACTTTCACAGGTTCCATTGAACGAGCCACTAAATCTTCCACTAACGCTTCTAATTTCGCGCGAGTTAATTTGATGTTCAAATGTTTAGGACCTGTTGCATCCGCTGTGATATAAGGTAAGTTCACATCTGTTTGTTGTGCGGAAGAAAGCTCAATTTTCGCTTTTTCGCCTGCTTCTTTCAAACGTTGCATTGCAAGTGGGTCATTACGTAAATCTACGCCTTGCTCTTTTTTGAACTCGTCAACTAAGTAGTTAATCACGCGGTTATCGAAGTCTTCACCACCTAAGTGTGTATCACCGTTTGTCGCTAATACTTCAAAGGTTTTCTCGCCACCCACTTCATCAATTTCAATGATTGATAAGTCAAATGTACCACCACCTAAGTCGTAAACCGCAATAGTTTGATTGCCTTTACCTTTGTCTAAACCGTAAGCCAACGCTGCCGCTGTTGGTTCGTTGATAATACGTTTTACATCTAAACCTGCGATACGACCTGCGTCTTTCGTTGCTTGACGTTGTGCATCGTTAAAGTATGCAGGAACAGTAATTACCGCTTCAGTAACCGGTTCACCCAAGAAATCTTCTGCGGTTTTTTTCATTTTTTTCAATACTTCCGCAGAGATTTGTGGCGGTGCTAATTTCTCACCTTTTACATCTACCCAAGCATCGCCGTTGTCCGCTTTCACAATGCTAAATGGCATAATGTTTACATCGCGTTGAACTTCGCTGTCTTCAAAACGGCGACCGATTAAACGTTTGATTGCAAATAATGTATTTTTCGGGTTTGTTACCGCTTGGCGTTTCGCAGGTTGACCAACTAATGTCTCGTTATCGTTTGTATAAGCGATAATTGACGGAGTCGTACGATCACCTTCAGCGTTCTCAATCACGCGCGGTTTGTCACCGTCCATTACAGCAACACAAGAGTTTGTTGTACCTAAGTCAATACCAATAATTTTACCCATAATATGTTTTCTCCTAGTTTGAAATCTGTTTTACTTTTGACGAGATGGTTATCGTCTCGTCTTACGTGATCATAAAATGTGGATTGCAATTTCTTTTTCAAGGGTGTTTTTTAAAAAAATTTTGAATTTTTCAAAAAAAGCGCATTGCAACTTCATCGTGCAATAGAAAATGGGGGAGTAAAAATGGATTTCAAGGGGGAAATGTTTACAAATCAAAACACCATCTCATCTCTCACCGCATAACCCGTTTTTCCATAACCTTTCCAAAAGTCTTGCACCGTTGTTTGCAACGTTTTTTGCAACAAAACTAAAAACATTGACCCCGAAGGCATTACGCAATGATCCAAACGGAACGCCATTTCATTTGCATATGCCCACAAATGCATATTTTTTACCTGCGCAAGCTGAACCAACAAACTTCTGGTGCGGCTAAAAAAGTTTTCCGCCCAGTTATTATGATAGCCCTTTGAATTTTTAAAAATCTTCTTAGAATGTACCGCACTTTCGTGTTCATAGCCCAAAGCGACTAAATGTTTATAGGCGCGTGCGCCATCGGTGCAAATTGTGCTGCCTTGCGCCACATATTTTTTCACCAAATAAGAAATCGTTGCCTTATTTTCAGCATAAATCGGAAAAACTAAGGTTTGTTGTCGTTCATTATTGGTCATAACCAACAACTTACGCTTTTCTTTCACAAAAGATTTGGCGCGATAGTCTAAAGTTCTTCCATATCGAGCATAATTTTCTCTGCGTTTTTGTTCATCTTGTTGATGTTTTATTTGCCATTTTTCCTGCTTTTTCTGCGCATTTTGCTGCATATTGGGCGGAATTTCGGATAAATAAAAGGCTCGATCTTGATTATTGACCTTGTCTGCTTTTTGCTCTTTTAAGGTTTCAGACTCCACCAAAACATTCACTTCGCAAGTATCAATATGCACTTCTCCGCTAATTTTTTGCGCGTCTAAATCGGGTTTTAAACTCTCACGAATTTTATGGCTCAGCATAAACGCCGTGCGATAATTCACCGCCAATTCTCGTGCCAAGCGTTTTGAGGTAATGCCTTGTTTGGCATTGATATAAAACACCAACGCCAATAAATAGGTGCGCAACGGCAATTTATGGCTGGCAAACAGCGTGCCGGAAGTCAGGCTAAATTCCCGCTTGCAATCACGGCAACGCCATTTTTGACGGCTTTGAATAAAATAAGGTTGAGTATGTTGGCAATGTGGGCAACAGATTTTTTCTGCCGACCCCCAACGCATTTCCACCATTAACGAAAAGATTTCTTGATCAGAAAGACGACAAATTTTTTCAGCCGAAAGATGAGAAGAAGAACGAAATTGTGGCGCAACAGATAAACAGCAAAAACCGTTTTCAGAAGAATAAGCAGTACACATAATAATTTCCTTTATTTAGCGTGATCAACAGTTTAAATAAGGTTTAATGTTGTTACTTTTTTAATATCCCGGCACGGCAAAGCCGTACCGAGTGACGCATTTTGCGTGCTAGGTACAAAATAAATAAAAAGTAAAAACAAAAAACGTAAAACATTGGTTGAAGTTGACCGCTTACTTTCAGCATCTCGTGATCCTCTGATCGATCAAGATCCTGCCGCAATCTATTCACGAATAGTCGCCTATTCAAAAGGAAATCTCAGCGTTTTACCTGCCTTGTGGGAAAGAAATATCAGATATGTTATAGACAATTTTGTGCCTAAAAAGTTTTCCGCAGGGGTTGATTTTTTTTTTTTTTTTTTACAATTGGGAAGTTTATTTCTTTTTTAGCGAGGTATATATGAGTTATAAGCAAAAACTCCTTACAGCACTTGAACACTATCAAAAACTGATCAACGGAATGTACTCAATACGAGAGTTATTAAATCAGATAGAAAGCATATATCAGCAAGATACTACAACTTTACCACCTCGTTCTTTAAATCGTCCTTACGAAGAATTACCGGGCTCAGAAATTACAACAGAAGTAAAAATCTTCCGTTTCCTGTATGACGCTAACCTCAAGTCTAAAGGTAAGATTAAAGAAGCAATTGTTTCTTTATCCTGTAATGAAACACTTGCTATTTCCACTCAACTTGAAAATTTCTTAGAGGAAAAAGCTTCAAATGATGATTTAAATGAGGTGATAAATATTGTTTATAAATCAGATGAGAGTGATGACAAAGAGCTAATTAATGCGAGAATCCAAGAGTATATTAATAAGGTCTCATAACTATGTAGCAAAAGCACAAAGGCAAAATTTCACTCCAAATAAAAATTTTGCCTTTAAATTAAAAAAACGCGGACAAGGTTAATTTACTACGGTAATATAAAATAAAAAAAGGAAATTAAAAATGAAGAAAGTATTAATTTTATTATTAGGAATAGCTTCATTGTCTTTTTCAACTAACCTATTAGCAAATGACAAAGATTTTTATGCTGGTTGGGAAGAGTTGAAATTATATGAGGCAGAAAAAACAGGTTTTGAAATTGAGAATGATGGAGCAGAGCTATTATATAAACATATTATGTTCTATACAGATAATACTTGTACTAAAAAATTAGATATAAAATATTCTGAAACAGAATATGCTGAAAGGCAGAAAATTCCATATAGATTAGTTTACACCTATAAATATCAAGGTAAAGAAAAATTAAGAATCAAAACTAATTTATGTGTCAAATAAAGAATAGGGCTTTAAAGCCCTATTCTTTTAGGTTAGTTTTAAACTTACTTTATTTTCATTATCATCCACATTAGATTCACTAGGGTTAATTTTTTCTCCTATATTTGGATGTTGCTCTATGGTTGAAGATAAATTACCATTGTTTGTTACTTTATCAACATCTTCTTTAGGGGGTGAAGATTTATTGGCTTCATTTTCAGCATCTTCTTTTTTCTTTATTTCCTTTTTAACGTCAATTCCATATTCTCTTAATTTATCTTTTATTTCAGGATTATCATCTAAAATAGATTGGAGATTTTTTCTTTTATTTCCACTATCTATCAGTTGTTCAATAAATTTTTCTTTTAAAGCTGGGTCTTTCATAATTTCATCTAAAACAGATTGATTCTCATTAAATAAAGTTTTGATGATCTCAATACTGACTTGGCTTGGATTTTCTAGATATAAAGCTCCTAACATATATGTAATATGATCTGGATCTATTTTTTTCTGATTTTGTACACTTTGGGTAATTAAATATAAATGGTGAACAGCATCAGTTTGCCAAGCCAATTCTTTTTTGTTGTTTCTTTTTTGCTCATCATTAAAAACAGGGTTTTCATCAATAAGTTTAGTTTGTTTTTCTCTTTCCTTAGAAAGTTGTTCTAAAACTTGAACTTGATTAATCTCTCCAAGTTTTAAATTTATTACCATGTCAAATAAAAATTTATAATGATTTTCAGCAGCTTTTTTAAATTGTTCATCTGAAGCCTTATTATGTTGATTAGCAACAGCAACAACTTGAAGATTAATCAAACCATTATTTAAATTTTTCTTATCTTTCTCAGGTAAACAAGAATATAAACTTTCTTTATCAATATGTTGAGAAAATTTCTCTATACCTATCTTGAAATTTTGTTTTTCTTGATTGGATAAATAATCCCAATTCATTCCATATTGGTTAAATAACTTATCATATAATAGAAAATTATGCTGATAAGAAGAAGTTTCTTTTAAACTGTTCTCTTTATCTTGTTTTTCTTCTTTTTTCTTGGTTTGAATGTTCTGATAAGCATTTGCTTCTTTGTTTTGATATACAGCTTTAAAATACTGCTTTTCTTTTGCTTCTTCTTTAATTTCTTTTTCAATAACATCAGACTTTAAATAAGTTTGATAATGTGGGTTTTCTTGAAGTCTGTTGTTAATCTTTAAAGCAGTAAATCTGTGCTGTGGATTAGATGAATTCATTAATTCATGAGCAAAGCTTTCCAACTCTGGAAATAAATTAACATCATTAATAGTAGATAAATTAATATTATTTATCATCTCTAATATAGAATCTTTATTAATAGCCATTTTTGATTAAAAAGTAAAATAAAACTAACTAATTTTATTATAATAAAAAAAGCTAAGAAAATAACAAAAACATCAAATGAATGAAAAAAAAGGATTTGTGCTTTTCCTACATAGTTATGAGGGTTGAATATCTGAATAGAGAAGTGGCAAGCGATCAGATTAGGTAATCCTATACGACTCGTATCGCGTTTATCAACACCTTTAATATCGTATCGTTCATATTTTAAGTTTAATCTACGATTGTATCTTAGATTAAACTAATTTACTTTTGTGCTGTTTTCTTGTTTAATAAGAGTCATATTCAACCCTAGTTAGATCTACGCTTATGGCTTTTTATTCTCGTCAAATGCAACCTTTATTGCAATCGCTTATCCAACAATTTCCGGCTGTCTTGGTGACCGGCCCACGCCAAGTGGGAAAATCAACCTTATTACAGCATATTAGCACGGATTATCAGTATGTCACATTTGATGACCCCATCTTGGTAAATCAAGCTCAGAATGATCCTACGTTATTTATGCTAAACCATCCCGGTAAGTTAATTTTAGATGAAGTGCAATACGTACCTGAGCTTTTTTCAAGCCTTAAATTAGCGATTGATAAACAAAAATCCACAGGACGCTTTTTGCTTTCAGGCTCGCAGGCATTTCAATTAATGCAAAATGTGTCGGAAAGTTTAGCCGGTAGAATAGCCGTGCTAAAACTGCAGGGATTTTCCTTAAGGGAAATTCAGCAAATTAATTTTTATGCGCCATTCTTGCCTACCAACGATTACATTGTCGCTCGAGAACAGCAATGTCAAGCTGTAGATGATATTTGGCATATTATCCATCAAGGCTATATGCCCCGTCTGTATGAGCAAGAGATGAATTGGGAGATTTATTATTCGTCCTATGTTTCAACCTATATCGAACGAGACGTACGTTCATTGACGAATGTGACGAATATTGCTGATTTTGCGCGTTTTATGGTCGCTATTGCCGCGCGTAGCGGTGAGTTACTCAATTACAGCAATATCGCTCAAGAAGTGGGTGTTTCACTTGATACCATCAAACGATGGGTCACCATATTGGAAACCTCGGGGATTATTTATCTTCTGAAACCATATAGTAATAATCATTTAAAACGTGCTGTAAAAACACCTAAAGTTTATATGTTAGACACAGGGCTGATGGCTTGGTTGACAAAATGGCTGACGCCATCAACCATTCAGCAGGGCGCAAAGAGCGGTCAATTTTTTGAAACTTTTGTTGTCAGCGAAATTATTAAATCTTACTACAATCAAGGGATTGAGCCACCGATTTATTTTTATCGGGATACCAATCAGAAAGAAATTGATCTGCTTATTGAATACGATAGAACGCTATACCCTATAGAAATCAAAACATCAGCAACGCCGGATAAAAAAATGGCAAAGAATTTTGGTATTTTAAAAGCGAATCTACCTGAATCAGAAATTAAAATAGGGAATGGCGCGATTATCAATCAATATCCGCAACGTCTATGGTTAGCGGAAGATTTAGTGGCATTGCCGTTTTGGATGTTGTAACGAATTGTTTCTGTAGCGATATTATGCAGTAACTGCACAAGCTCACCAACCGAGGTTCGACATGATCGTTTGTTCTGCTTGTTGTCGTTTTGCTTGTGTTTCTTTGTTTGCTGTTAAATAATAAAAATCCCCCTAAAAAGGGGGGCAGACCGCTGACAAACCTAAATAATGTTGTAGGGGCGAAATATTTTTCGCCCCAAAATAATCATGATAAATCAGGGCGAAAGATGTTTCGCCCCTACAGTCATTTCATATTAAAATATTAAATAAAACTTTGTCATCAATCTAAATCCCCCTAAAAAGGGGGATAAAATAATGATTTACATTTTTTCAACCGTTTTAATACCAAGCAAGTCCAAACCTTGTTTTAAGGTTTTTGCGGTTAAATCAGCTAATTTTAAACGGCTGTTTTTAATTGCTTCTTCGGCATTTAAAATTGGGCAAGCTTCGTAGAAACTTGAAAATGCACCTGCAAGTTCATAGAGATATTGACACAAAATATGCGGCATACCGTCTTTTGCGACACCATTTAATGCTTCTTCAAATTGCAATAATTTAATTGCAAGGGCGCGTTCTTTGTCTTCAGTTAAAAGAATATCCCCTGTGAGTTGGTCGGCATTGATGCCGGCGCGCGCAAAGATTGAACGAATACGCGTATAAGCATATTGCATATAAGGCGCAGTGTTGCCTTCAAAGGTCAACATATTGTCCCAATCAAACACGTAATCTGTAGTACGGTTTTTGCTTAAGTCTGAGTATTTTACCGAACCAATAGCAACGGCTTCTACAACCGCTGATTTTTCATCCGCACTTAGCTCAGTACTACGTTCAGAAATCAATTTATCCGCACGTTCTACCGCTTCGTCTAACAAATCTTTTAATTTAACCGTGCCGCCGGAACGGGTTTTAAACGGTTTGCCGTCCTTGCCAAGCATCATTCCGAAGAACGGATGCTCAAGGGAAAAACTATCCGGTACATAACCCGCTTTACGCGTAATTAACCAAGCTTGTTGCATATGCTGCGATTGGCGACTATCAGAAAAGACCAGTGCACGATCTGCTTTTAGGGTTTCATAACGATATTTTGCCGCTGCTACATCGGTGGTGGTATAAAGGAAACCACCGTCTTTTTTCTGTACAATCACGCCCATCGGGTTGCCGTCTTTATTTTTAAATTCATCCAAGAACACCACTAACGCGCCTTCATCTTCTACCGCTAATCCTTTGGCTTTTAAGTCTGCCACGATTTCAGGCAACATTGGGTTGTACAAACTTTCGCCCATAACGTCTTTTTCAGTGAGCGTTACGTTCAAACGGTTATAGTTTTCTTGGTTGTGGTGCATGGTAATATCCACCAATTTTTTCCACATGGTACGACAATATTCATCGCCGCTTTGCAATTTCACCACGTAGTTACGTGCTTTTTCCGCGAAAGCTTCATCCGTATCATAATGTTCTTTTGCCGCGCGATAGAATGCTTCCAAATCGCTTAATTCCATTGCAGTGGCATTTTCATTTTCCATTTTTTCCAAATAAGCAATGAGCATACCAAATTGCGTACCCCAATCGCCCACGTGGTTTGCGCGGATAACCTTATTGCCCAAAAATTCCAAGGTACGCACAACGGCGTCCCCAATAATGGTTGAGCGTAAATGCCCCACGTGCATTTCTTTTGCCACGTTCGGGGAAGAATAATCAATGACAATGGTTTGTGGTTTATCCGTTTTAATACCAAAATTGACCGCACTTAACGCATTATTAGCGTTTGTTGCTAACCAATTTTTATCTAAGAAAATATTAATAAAACCAGGGCCCGCAATTTCTAATTTTTCCGCGACACCGGTTAAATCCAGGTTATCAAGCACTTTCTGCGCAAATTCACGCGGATTTAACCCCAATTTCTTTGCCGCCCCCATAATACCGTTAGCTTGATAATCGCCAAATTGTGGTTTACCTGATTGACGAACTGCCGCTTCAACGCCTTGCTCTGCACCGGCGGCTACCATTGCTTGTTGAATTTTATCTGATAAAAGTTGTTGAATATTCACGTTTTGCCTATTTATAAATAAAGTAAAAAATCTGCTGTATGATACCGAACTATGCTGGATTGGGAAAGGTTTTTTATTGGAACAATAAAAACGATGCCCCTTGTCACTTCACTAAGTTTGCTTCAAAATCATTGTAGATTCTTTTAGAAATTAGTTTGAGTTCATCTAAAAGTGATTTCCGGTAGTATAATTAATCAGGTAAATAGGATTAATTTTGTACAACTCATTTATAGAGCAGCGTATTATGATTCATTGTTCCCACAAACTATTCCAAAATCCAACCGCACTTTATAGCGACTTTCTTCTCTTTGAGCAGAAAATAGCAGAGCTCGCTGAGAAAATGCAGATTGATATATCCAAATTTGAAATCGATCATTTAGCAGTGAGAGTAAATTATTGTAAAGATGCCGAGCATTGGCTGACAGCGTTGACACAATGCGGTAAAATTTTCTGCGATAATGTGGTGAATGGGCGAGTTATTTATCTTATTGAACTTGATACGCCATTACGTTTTTTGGGGCAGGATGTTTCTATCGTGGAATTACCGTTCCCCAAAGATAAATTTTATCCGCGTGAAGGCTGGGAGCATATTGAAATTGTAGTTCCATTTTTACCCAATGAACGGACCGAAGATTGGATTGTACGGATGAAATCACAATTTAATTTGAACCAATTACCGCATTTGAAACTCAAAGTGAGTGAACCTAAGGTGGAAGGGGAACAGTTGCCTAATCCATCGATTGCGGTCAGTTTTGTGGATCATCCAGAAAATGAAGTCACAATTAAAATTCATCCTTATTCCATTAAGACTGTGGTTTTATCGGAGTAAGACATCATTATATTGTAAAAGTAGAAGGGAATTTAAATGAAGAAATTAACGATTGCATTGGCATTAATTGCAAGTCTTGGTGTGACAGGCTGTGCGAATACTGATATTTTTAGTGGCGATGTGTATTCTGCAGCACAATCTAAAGAAGCGCGTTCAATTAGTTATGGTACCATTGTTTCTTCTCGCCCGGTTAAAATCCAAGCGGATAATCAAGGCGTAATTGGTACTGTTGGTGGTGGTGCTTTAGGTGGTATTGCGGGTTCTGCGATTGGTGGCGGTACAGGTAAAGCAGTCGCAACAGCAGTGGGCGCCATTGCAGGGGCAGTGATTGGAAGTAAAGTTGAAGAAAAAGCCAGCCAAGTAGATGCCTTGGAATTAGTGATTAAGAAAGATGACGGCAATGAAATCGTTGTGGTACAAAAAGCTGATCCAACCTTAAAACCGGGTGCACGAGTGCGTATTGTGGGTGGCTCAAGTCTAAACGTTTCGGCGATTTAATTTTTTAGCTGCTTTAAACTTCGTATTTTCATAAGGCTTTTAGTGTTGGCTAGAAGCCTTTTCGTCTATTTAATGAAATCTTATTATGTTTAAATCAACGAAAAGTGCGGTTAAATTTTTCTTTATTCTTATCAGTGTATTTACGCTTTGCAGTTGTGATGAGTTAGCGCATTATCAACCCAAGAAAAACGTCTCGTTGCAAACTCAATCAAATCAGTATGCGCCTGAATTAACAGCGAAACCGTTGTTGCGTGGCGTTTATTCGGATATGAACTTATCTTTGGATGCATTAGATAATCCTGAAAAAGCGGATTTTTTGCGCGATGTATTAGAAGGGTTAGTGGTATATGATCAGCATGGACAGATTATTCCTGCGGTAGCAGAAAGTTGGCAGACGCAAGATAATCAGTTATGGCAATTTAAACTTCGTCAAAGTGCAAAATGGTCAAATGGTGAATCCGTCACGGCAACGGATTTTGTGCAAAGTTGGCGATCTTTAGCGTTGAGTAATTCGCCTTTAAAACAATATTTGCAATTTATGAATTTAGCCTATGCACAGGATGTGCTTGCAGGGAAAGTGGCGGTGGAAAAATTGGGGGTTCATGCGTTGGATGACGGAACATTACAGTTGCAATTAGATAAGCCAACCCCGTATTTGCCCGAAATGTTGGCACATGTTGCTTTGTTACCGAAGAAATTGGGTCAAGATCACTCTTTTTTGATGAATGGCGCTTATCGCGTATTGGGGCAACAGGGGCCTTTTATTACTTTAGAGAAAAATCCGAATTATTGGAATTTCTCAAAGGTTCATTTTGAGCAAGTAGTTTATCAGAAATTACAACCTGATCAACCTGTTACAGGAATGGATTGGGTGGCTATGCCGGCCGGCTCAACATGGGGGAATCAGCAATTTCCACAACTTTGTACCTATTTTTATGAATTTAATTTTAAGGATCCTTATTTAAAACAAAGTGCGGTTAGAACGGCGTTAGTTTCGATGATTTCGGTGCAAAATATTGTACAAAACGAGAAGTTATCCATGTTGCCCTCTAATAGCTTTTTGCCGCGAAATATGTGGTTAGAAGATAATTCAGAATGGCAAGCAAATGTAGTTGAGCAACTGTTACAACAGGCAGGAATTTCAGAAAATCACCCTTTAACATTGACCATAACCTATGATAATTCAGGTATTCACCCCAATATTGCTCAGCGTATAGCGAGAGCTTGGGCACAATCAGATTTAATTCGGGTGATTTCCGATCCCGTAACTTGGGCACAATTACAAGAAAAACGTCAAAAAGGGCATTTTCAGGTTATTCGTTCGGGTTGGTGTGCGGATTATAATGAACCTTCCGCTTTTTTATTATCACTACATTCCGCTCATCCCGATAATAAAATGGGATTTAAAAATGCGGAAATGGATGCCTTGTTGGAAAAAAGCTTGAAAGCAGAAACTGTAGCGGAAAGAGCGAAGTTATATGATCAGATTCAGCGAGTTGTAAAAACGGAGCGCATTTTCTTGCCAATTTTCCAGTACACACAACATGCGTTTGTCGCTTCAAGCATAGCAGGGTTTGAGATTGATAATCCTACTGGGGTGGTTTACAGTAAAGATTTATATCGGAAAACTAACTCAAATTAAGTATTTATTTGTAAACCGAAGCAACGAATTTGCGCACAACGCCTGAATTGCATTAAAATAGGGGCGGATTCTTTTTTTCATTTTTATTATGACGATTTTAGTTCTAGGTATTAATCATAAAACAGCCAGTGTGGGATTGCGTGAGAAAGTGGCGTTTTCAGACGAAAAACGCCAACTTGCGTTACAGCAAATTCAGCAGTTTAGCCTAGGACAAAGTGCGGTGATTTTATCAACCTGTAATCGCACGGAAATCTATTTACATAATAAAGCGATCCCCCCCGAACAATCTGCGCAATGGCACGATGAATGTGTCGCTTGGTTTGCACAAATTCATCAGCTGGATATTTTAGAATTACAATCTTGCCTTTATTTGCATAAAAATCAGCAAGCGGCAGAACATTTGATGCGTGTGGCTTGCGGATTGGATTCATTGATTTTGGGTGAGCCGCAAATTCTCGGTCAAGTTAAACAAGCCTATCAAATTAGCGAAGATTATTATCATGATACGCAGCATACTGCGGTATCCAGCGAGCTTTCACGTCTATTCCAAAAAACCTTTGCAGCGGCAAAACGCGTGCGTACCGAAACCCATATTGGTGAAAGTGCGGTATCCGTAGCCTACGCAGCAACTACCTTGGCGCGTCAGATTTATGAAAGTTTGGCGGAATTGAATGTTTTGTTGATTGGTGCCGGTGAAACCATTGAATTAGTGGCTCGTCATTTACTTCGTCATGGGGTGAAAAAGTTAATTATTTCTAACCGCACTTTAAGCCGTGCGAATGAGTTAGTGACGAAACTAGAGACTTCAATTCCAACCGAAGTATTGGGGTTAGATCAATTGCAATTAGGTTTAAATCAAGCAGATTTAGTTATTTCTTCTACGGGCAGTCCGGATGTTTTGGTGACGCAAGCGATGGTGAAAGTAGCGCAAAAAGCACGCCGATATAAACCCATGTTAATGATTGATATTGCGGTACCACGAGATGTGGATGAAAGTGTGGCTAAATTAGATAGTGTGTATCATTATACTGTGGATGATTTAAATCACATTATTCAACAAAATATGAGCGAGCGCGAGAAGGCTTCTGAACAGGCGCAAGGGATTATTGACGAAGAATGCCAAGATTTTTTTGCTTGGCTAAAAGTACATCAATCGTCAGATCTGATTCGTGATTATCGCCAAAATGCCGAAGCAATTCGCCAGGATTTGCTGGAAAAAGCATTAGCATCTTTAGCGCAAGGCGAAAGTGCGGATAAAATTTTGCAAGAATTGAGTTTGAAATTAACCAATAAATTACTTCATGCCCCAACACAAGCGATGCAGGCGATGGCGAAGCAAGGTGATTCAAAAGGCTTGCGCCATTTTTCTGCGTCAATTAAATCAAAAATTGCACAAAGTTCATAAAAACTTGTGCTATCTCAATATTTCATTTCTGAAAATCTCCTAAAATTTCCAGCATAAAATTTACTTAAAAATAAGTAGATGAATATGTAGGAGATAATAATGAGTATATTTTTTGTCACAGGCACGGATACGGGCGTGGGGAAAACCATCGCGAGTCGTGCGATCATTCAAGCGTTTCAAGCCATAGATAAGCAAATTGTGGGTTATAAACCGATTGCCACAGGGCAAAATGAACCTGTTTATAGCGATGTGTTAGACAGCGATGTGAGCGATTACGGTGAGGAAGATAACCATGATGTATTAGTGTTATTGAATTCCACCAATGAAGATGTGACTTATCAAGAGATAAATAGTTATACCTTTTCCCATACGGTTCCTATGTTAACGCAAGAAAGTGAACGTATAAAATTGGATAAAATTGATGAAGATCTCAATCGGCTTCAATCTACCTATGCGAACGTGTTAGTTGAAGGGGCTTTTGGTTGGTTAACCCCGATGAATAAAAACCTGACATTTGGTGATTGGGTGGCGCAACATAAAATGCCGGTTATTCTTGTGGTTGGGATCAAAGAAGGCTGTGTTAACCATGCCTTGTTAACCGCGAAAGCCATTGAAACCATGGGATTATCTTTAGTGGGATGGATTGCAAATCGTATTAACCCAGGCTTGAGCCATTATGCCGAAATTATCGATGTGTTAAAAAATAAAATTAACGCACCGTTATTGGGCAGAATTCCTTATATTCACAAGCCTGAAAATCAGGATGTGGGGCAATATATTACGGGCATTGAGCATCTGCAATCATTATAATACGGGGCGTGCGAGTAATTTTATTTGCACGCCTTTAATTTTTATCTAAAATAGTCTTTATTTTTTTGAAAAATTTTTAATTTATTCCCGTTTCTTGTTTTTCTCTTATAAAATTTCTCGCCTTAAAGCTCAAAAACCTTAAAATGCCGAGCTTTTGCATTGGTATTAAGGATTTTTTATGTCAGATTTATTGGATTTTTTCCAACATATCATTGAATGGTGTATTCAATATATTGATGAGCCGCTTTGGAGCATTGTGATTATTATGTTGCTGGGGGTAGGGTTGTTTTTTACTCTCACAACGGGTTTTGTACAATTGCGTCTTTTTCCGCAAAGTTTACGTGAAATGTGGTTTGGGCGTGAAGCGGCTGAACATGCATTAACGCCATTTCAAGCCTTTGCAACAGGGTTAGCCAGTCGTGTTGGTGTGGGAAATGTGAGTGGAGTAGCAACGGCAATCGCGTTAGGCGGGCCCGGTGCTGTATTTTGGATGTGGTTGGTTGCCTTTATGGGAATGTCAAGCGCTTTTGCGGAGTCTTCGTTAGCCCAATTATTCAAAATTCAAGATAAAGACGGTTCTTATCGTGGTGGACCGGCTTATTATATCAGCATGGGATTAAAATCACGTTGTATGGCGGTTGCTTTTGCGGTGACGTTAATTTTCACCTTTGGTTTCGCCTTTAATGCGGTTCAGTCAAATTCGATTGTTGAAGCGACCCGCAATGCTTGGGGCTGGAATGGGCATTATGTCGGTATTGTCTTAGTTGTACTTTCAGGTGTGATTATTTTTGGTGGTGTTAAACGTATTGGAGTCGTTTCAGCGCGTTTTGTGCCTTTAATGGCGCTATTTTATTTACTGACGACAGCGATTATTATTGGCATGAATATTGAAAAATTGCCTTCTGTCTTTAAGCTCATTTTCACCAGTGCTTTTGATTTTTCTGCTATGGCAGGCGGCATGTTTGGTGCGATGTTTTCAACAGCGATGTTGATGGGCATTAAACGAGGTTTATTCTCAAATGAAGCGGGGATGGGATCGGCGCCTAATGCGGCAGCAACTGCAGAAGTGAAGCACCCGGTTAACCAAGGTTTAATCCAAATGTTAGGTGTGTTTGTGGATACCATGATGGTTTGTACTTGTACGGCGATGATTATTTTATTATCTGATAATTATGGTTCGGCATCCTTACAAAGTATTTCGTTGACACAAAATGCCCTGAGTTATCATATTGGCGAGTTTGGTGTGCATTTCTTGGCGTTAATTTTATTGTTTTTTGCTTTCTCATCCATTATTGGTAACTATGCTTATGCGGAAAGCAATATGCGTTTTTTGAAAAATAAGACTTGGGCAGTGGTGTTGTTTCGTTTAGTGGTGTTATTTTTTGTGTACTTTGGTGCGGTTAACTCAGGTTCTATTGTGTGGGCGTTTGCGGACACGGTAATGGGCAGCATGGCATTGATTAATCTGATTGCACTGTTAGCTTTATCGCCACTTGTTTGGATTTTGTTGAAAGATTTCCAGAAACAATTGAAAGCAGGCCATGAACCGGAATTTAAAATTGATCATTATCCCGCATTGAAAAAACGTGGTGTTGATCCGCGTTTGTGGAAATAACCCTTGAAAGTGCGGTAAAATTTCACCGCACTTTGAGGTGTTTATGATGAAGCATTTAGGATGTTATGGGATCTATCATGTTAATTGAGTCAACTCGTGAATTTGCTGATTATGTTGAATTACTTTATCAGCAACAAAAAGGAGAACGGATTTATCCTTTTGAATATGCAGGGAAAAAATATTGGTTAAAACAACCGGAAATTCTTACCGGGGTTGAGCGTTTATTAAAACCCTACCCGCAAAAGCTGTTTCAAGAAGAATTACGGACTTTATTGTATTTGGACAATAAACATGCCCCTGTCGCGCGTTTGTTAGTGGCAACGGAGAATTATTTGGTGCTGGAAGATGTAGGGAAGACCTTAAATCATATTCTTCCCACCAAAAGTGCGGTAGAAAAACAGAATATTCTGCGCGATGTTGCCTTGGCACTGATTAATTTGCATAAAATGGGTTTAGTACATGGTCGCCCGGCAATTCGTGATATTGCTTGGGACAATGGTGAAGTCCGTTTTATTGACTTAGAAGATCATTCTCATACGCGCGATCTCAATTGGAAGAAAAAACGTGATGTATTAGTGTTTCTTCATGGTTTATGTCGCACAAAAGAGCTAAGTGATGATGATATTGTGGCAACGGTTCAGGTGTTAGCTGACGCTTGCGAACCTGTAATTTGGGAAGAATGTGTTCAGTTTTTAACAAGATATCGCTGGCTGTATTATCTTTTATTGCCATTTAAACCGATTGCACGAAAGGATTTGCTGGCGGTATATCGATTATTTGAATTAGTAAAGGGGAAAAAATGAAAAAGTTATTTTTAGTTTTGGTTTTGACCGCACTTTTATCCGGTTGTAGCGCCGGTGTGGGCGGCGGCTTTGGTGCAAGCAATGGCGGTGCCGGAGTTAGCCTTGGTGCAGGTTTTGGTTTTTAATCCTTGTCAGAGCGAAAACACCTAATTTGTATTAATTTTTAGGAAAACCTTGACATAACAGAAACTAAGCGTATAATACGCGCATATTTCGGACGCGGGGTGGAGCAGCTTGGTAGCTCGTCGGGCTCATAACCCGAAGGCCGTCGGTTCAAATCCGGCCCCCGCAACCACTTCTTAATTTAAGAAAGAAATAACGGTTCAGTGAAACCCAAATTTGAAATTTGGGTTTTTTTGTACGTAAAATTTGGAAAAATTTCACTGAGCGCGTTAAGCGCTTTTTTTACGTCCATAAAAAGGATAAGTAGGAACATAATGGCAACATTAGAACAAAATTTAAAAGAGATGCTTACACCGGCCATTGAGGACTTAGGCTGTGAGCTATGGGGCATTGAATGTCAACGTGCAGGTCGTTTTATGACTGTGCGTTTATTTATTGATAAAGACGGTGGCGTGGGGATCGAAGATTGCGCTGATGTAAGCCGTCAAGTGAGCGCGATTTTAGATGTAGAAGACCCGATTGCCGATAAATACAATCTTGAAGTGTCTTCACCCGGTTTCGATCGCCCATTATTTACGCTATCGCAATTTGAGCGTTTTGTTGGACAAGATGTCTCTATTCATTTACGAATTCCTGTTGCGGATCGCCGTAAATGGCAGGGTAAATTAGAGAAAGTGGACAACGATATGATTACATTAGTTGTGGATGGTCAAGAGCAAGTATTTGTATTTGGCAATGTTCAAAAAGCCAATGTAGTTCCAAAATTTTAAGGATTTCAATTAAAAGGTATTATTAAAATGAGTAAAGAGATTTTATTCGCCGCTGAAGCGGTATCAAACGAAAAATCATTACCAAAAGAAGTGATTTTTGAAGCGTTGGAAGCGGCCATTGCCCTTTCAACTAAGAAAAAACATGCTCAAAAACAAGAGCGTTTAGGGGTTGATAAACCGTCTGAGATTGATGTTCGCGTGGTGATTAATCACAAAACAGGTGAATTTGATACGTTCCGCCGTTGGACAGTCGTGGAAGAGGTGACAAATCCAACGAAAGAAATGACCTTGGAAGCAGCACGTTTAGATGATCCAAATATTCAAGTTGGAGATGTTGTTGAAGATCAAATTGAATCCATTGACTTTGACCGTATTACGATGCAAACCGCACGTCAAGTGATTAGCACCAAAATTCGTGATGCAGAACGTAGCCGTGTTGTGGCGCAATTCCTTCATGAAGAAGGCAAAATTGTGATTGGTACGGTGAAAAAAGTAAACCGTGAAACCATTATTTTAGAATTAATGGGCAATAAAGAAGATCCGGCTAAAGCAGAAGCGGTGATTGTTCGCGAAGATATGCTTCCGCGTGAAAATTTCCGTCCGGGGGATCGTGTTCGTGGTGTGCTTTATAAAGTCGCACCGGAAAGCAAAGGTTTCCAATTGTTTGTTACACGTGCAAAACCTGTAATGTTGGAAGAATTATTCCGTTTGGAAGTGCCGGAAATTGGTGAACAGATTATCGAAATTAAAGGGGCCGCTCGTGACCCGGGTTCGCGTGCCAAAATTGCGGTAAAAAGCAATGATAAACGTATTGACCCGGTAGGTGCTTGTGTCGGCATGCGTGGTGCTCGTGTTCAAGCGATTACCAATGAATTAGGTGGTGAGCGTGTTGATATCGTGCTTTGGGATGATAACCCGGCACAATTTGTGATTAATGCGATGGCACCTGCAGATGTGAGCTCTATTGTGGTGGATGAAGATAATCACTCCATGGATATTGCGGTGGAAGCAGCAAATTTAGCGCAAGCGATTGGCCGTAATGGTCAAAACGTTCGTTTAGCGACTCAATTAACCGGTTGGACATTAAATGTAATGACAACTGATGAGTTGGCACAAAAACATCAAGCGGAAGACAATAAAATTTTAAACTTATTTATGACCGCACTTGAGATTGACGAAGAATTTGCGCAAATTTTAATTGATGAAGGCTTTACCAACCTTGAAGAATTAGCTTATGTGCCGGTGAGCGAGCTAACCGCTATTGATGGTTTAGAAGATGAAGATTTAGTGGAAGAGTTACAAACTCGTGCTAAAGATGCGATTACAGCGACAGCGTTGGCAGAAGAAAAAGCCTTAGAAAGTGCGCACATCGAAGAACGTTTATTAAACCTTGATGGTATGGAGCGTCATATCGCCTTTAAATTGGCTGAAAAACAAATCTTAACTCTGGAAGAGTTAGCGGAACAAGGCGTTGATGATTTAGCGGATATTGAAGAATTAAGCCCGGAAAAAGCGGGTGAGCTTATTATGGCGGCACGTAATATCTGTTGGTTTGGTGAGTAATAGGAGCAGAAAATGACGGATAAAGAACAAAATGCGGAAAACGCACCAAAAAAACTCAGTTTAAAACGCCGTGAAAAATCTACTGTAAGTGGCACAACTGCGGGTGGAAAAGCGAAAGCGGTTCAAGTTGAAGTTCGCAAATCCCGTAAAGTGGATACGGCAGCTATTGTTGCAGCTAAAAAAGCGGAAGAAGAAGCTAAATTAAAAGCAGAGCAAGAAGCTGCAGAAAAAGCCGCTGCAGAAAAACGTGCAGCAGAAGAAAAAGCAGCCGCAGAAGCAAAAGCCGCAGCGGAAGCAAAAGCGGCGGCTGAAGCGAAAGCTAAAGCGGAAGAAGAAGCGAAAAAAGCCGCTGAAGCCAAACAAGAAAAAAGTGCGGTAGCAAAATCGGCTGATTCTGAAAAAGAAAAACGCAAAGCGGAAGAAGCTGAATTAAGACGTAAAGCGGAAGAATTAGCACGTCAAAAAGCAGAAGAACAAGCGCGTCTTGCTGCGGAAGCAGCGCGCCGTTATGCAGAACGTGATGACAGCGAAGACAATTACAGCAGTTCAGAAGATTATTCAGATTATCATTTAACCTCAAGCTACGCCCGTGAAGCGGAAGATGAAGATAATCGCCGCCGTGAAAATAATAATCGTGGTGGAAAGAATAAGGTTGCTAAGGCGAAGAAAGGCGGCCGTGATGATGATAATGGCAGCAAAAATGAGCGCAGTGCTGATCGCCGCAATCAGAAAGATCTGAAAGGTAAAGGAAAAAATGCGAAAAAAGGTAGCGCAATTCAACAAGCCTTTACTAAACCTGTTTCTGTTTCGAAAGCTGATGTTGTTATTGGGGAAACCATTACCGTTGCTGAACTAGCGAATAAAATGGCGGTAAAAGCTACTGAAATCATTAAGTTAATGATGAAAATGGGCGAAATGGTGACCATTAACCAAGTGCTGGATCAAGAGACTGCACAACTTGTGGCAGAAGAATTAGGTCACAAAGTTATTTTGCGTAATGAAAATGAATTAGAAGAAGCGGTATTAGGCGATCGTGATGTGAATGCTGAACAAGTGACACGCGCGCCAGTGGTGACGATCATGGGTCACGTTGACCATGGTAAAACCTCATTATTAGACTACATTCGTAAAGCGAAAGTGGCAGCAGGTGAGGCGGGTGGTATTACTCAGCACATCGGTGCATATCACGTTGAAACCGATGACGGTAAGATGATTACCTTCTTAGATACACCGGGACACGCGGCATTTACCTCAATGCGTGCGCGTGGTGCGAAAGCAACAGATATCGTTGTTCTTGTAGTTGCAGCAGATGATGGTGTCATGCCACAAACCATTGAAGCGATCCAACACGCTAAAGCAGCAGGCGCGCCGCTAGTGGTTGCGGTAAACAAAATTGATAAACCGGAAGCCAATCCGGATCGTGTAGAACAAGAATTATTGCAATACGAAGTCATTTCTGAAAAATTCGGTGGTGATGTTCAATTTGTTCCTGTTTCTGCGAAAAAAGGTACGGGTATTGATGATTTATTAGATGCAATTATTCTTCAATCTGAAGTGTTGGAATTAACCGCGGTGAAAGATGGTATGGCAAGCGGTGTTGTTATCGAATCTTATCTCGATAAAGGTCGTGGTCCGGTTGCAACCATTCTTGTTCAATCAGGTACATTAAACAAAGGCGACATCGTACTTTGTGGCTTTGAATATGGTCGTGTTCGTGCAATGCGTGATGAAAACGGTAAAGAAATTGACGCAGCGGGTCCATCCATCCCAGTGGAAGTGTTAGGTCTTTCAGGTGTTCCTGCGGCGGGTGATGAAGCGACCGTGGTGCGCGATGAGAAAAAAGCCCGTGAAGTGGCTTTATTCCGTCAAGGTAAATTCCGTGAAGTGAAATTAGCGCGTCAGCAAAAAGCGAAACTCGAAAATATGTTCAGCAATATGACCGAAGGTGATGTGGCAGAATTAAATGTGATCGTGAAAGCAGACGTACAAGGTTCGGTTGAAGCAATTTGCCAAGCATTAGCTGAGCTTTCAACGGATGAAGTAAAAGTGAAAGTGGTGGGTTCCGGTGTTGGTGGTATCACTGAAACAGACGCAACCTTAGCCGCAGCTTCCAATGCAATTATCGTGGGCTTTAACGTTCGTGCCGATGCCTCAGCACGCCGTGTGATCGAAACTGAAAATATTGATTTACGTTATTATTCAATCATTTATGAATTATTAAACGAAATCAAAGCAGCAATGAGCGGTATGTTACAACCTGAATTCAAGCAAGAAATCATCGGCTTGGCAGAAGTTCGTGATGTCTTCCGTCATCCAAAATTTGGTGCAATCGCAGGTTGTATGGTGACTGAAGGGATTATTAAACGTTCTGCACCAATCCGTGTTTTACGCGACAACGTAGTTATTTTCGAAGGGGAATTAGATTCACTTCGTCGCTTTAAAGATGACGTTTCTGAAGTGCGTAGCAATAT
The DNA here is from genome assembly GCF_901764995.1 of Actinobacillus porcinus. Taxonomy (GTDB): domain Bacteria; phylum Pseudomonadota; class Gammaproteobacteria; order Enterobacterales; family Pasteurellaceae; genus Exercitatus; species Exercitatus porcinus. The sequence goes on along the minus strand of NZ_CABFKI010000004.1, from coordinate 163,654 downwards.
GGAATGTGGTGTTGGCGTGAAAAACTACAATGACGTAAAAGTCGGTGACCAAATCGAAGTATTCGAAGTGGTTGAAGTAAAACGTTCGATTTAATCGCATTTAATAAATAAAGATAGATCGGATTTTTGTGCTATTTTCGTCATTATGTCGCAAATGAATAATTACAGGTGTAATAGACAAAATAGTTGCTAAAAACTGGCTTAAAGCCTTATAGTACAAGGCTTTAAGCCCTATTTTTGAAATATGAACAAAAAATTGCCCATTTTGCCAAAATCCGAAAATAAAGAAACATGGCACATTAAATAATATTCAACGATATTTTTGTAATAAGTGTCATAAAACATTTTCCTTCAAGAACAAATTAGATCCAATTAAAATTTGGAACGATTATATTTTAGGAAAACAAACCTATAAAGAACTCGCCATTAAATATCATTGTTCAGTCAGAATGATTCAAATATATATCGATAAAGCCCAAAAAACAGTCCTACAACCGCCTTTAAATAAATATCTGAATATTGTTATGGATACGACTTTCTTTGGGCGTTATTTTGGCATATTAGTTTTAATGGACTCGATCACCAATAATGTCGTTTCTCACTATTTTGTACGAACAGAAAAAGATGTTTATTACAAGCTTGCACTCAACCGATTAAGAGAGAAAGGCTAATGAAAGAGTTATTTAAGATTATACCAATGGTATTTAAAACATAAAGACTTTTTAGATGAACGCTCTGAATATTCTAATGAACAAGGCTATTTTCCTTATTGTAAACATCGTAATGTAAGAGGGGCTTATGCTAGTTTAAATACTATATGAGATATTTATTTACTTTTGAGAAATATGCTCATCTAAATATAGAAAAAAACAACAAATCGGCTGGAAAGGTTATTTAAAGAACTGAAACAGAAATTATCTGTTCAAACGGATTAACGAAAAAGCATAAGACTATGTTTATAGAAGATTTTATAAATAAAAAGAGTTGGTAGTAATTAGAAAAATAATTAAAACCAACACTTTTGTCTACTATGCCAAATAATAGAGATTTGCTATATTATGTAGCCTTGCACAACGCTGAAATGGCGGTTGGTGAGCTTGTCGAAGCATAAGACATTTCAGCGTATTGTACAAGACTTACGTTTCGACAGGCTCAACGACCATCTTGTACGGCTGCTATATAATATAGGAAATTTGACCGCACTTTCTTTTATCTCAATACTGAATTATTCAGCATCTTCTTTTTCCCATTCTAAGGCACGGCGAACGGCTTTTTTCCAGCCTTTATAACGGCGTTCGCGTTTTTCGTTGTCGTTATCCGGTGTGAATGTGCGTTCTACGCGTGCTTTATCTTGAAGTTCGCTTAAGTCTTTCCAGAAGCCAACTGCAAGACCGGCCAAATACGCTGCACCTAATGCGGTCACTTCTTTCACTACAGGGCGTTCAACGTTGACGTCTAAAATATCAGATTGGAATTGCATCAAGAAATTATTTGCCGTTGCACCACCATCAACACGGAGATATTGAAGTTTGTTGCCGGAGTCGGCTTGCATTGCTTCTAACACATCACGCGTTTGGTATGCGATAGATTCAAGGGTCGCACGAACAATATGGTTGCGGTTTGCACCACGCGATAAGCCCAAAATCGCCCCGCGTGCATATGGATCCCAATATGGCGCGCCTAAGCCTGTAAAGGCAGGAACGACATAAACGCCATTTGTGCTTGGCACTTTGGTTGCAAAGTATTCACTGTCGTAGCTGTCATGAACAATTTTGAGTTCATCACGTAACCATTGAATTGACGCCCCTGCAATAAATACAGAGCCTTCAAGGGCATAAGCCGGTTCGCCTTTGGCGTTACAAGCGATAGTGGTTAATAAGCCATTTTTTGATTTAATCGCTTTATCCCCGGTATGAAGCAACATAAAGCAACCTGTGCCATAGGTATTTTTCGCTTGACCTGCGTTAACACATAAATGACCGAATAACGCCGCTTGTTGGTCACCGGCGATACCTGCCACAGGAATACGAACGCCACCTTTACCCCCAATATTGGTTTGGCCATAAATTTCAGAGGAGTTTTTCACTTCAGGTAACATAGAACGTGGAATATTGAGTAATTCCAACATTTTATCGTCCCATTGTTTGGTATGAATGTTGAATAGCATCGTACGAGAGGCGTTGGTGTAGTCTGTAACATGAACGCGACCTTGGGTTAATTTCCATACTAACCAAGTGTCCACGGTACCAAATAACAGTTCGCCACGTTCTGCTTTTTCACGGGCACCTTCAACATTATCTAAAATCCATTTTACTTTGGTGCCTGAGAAATAAGGGTCAACCACTAAACCTGTGGTGCTACGAATATAGTCCTCATGGCCATCTGCTTTGAGTTTATCCGTAATATCCGATGTACGGCGGCATTGCCACACAATCGCATTATAAACAGGCGTACCTGTTTCTTTTTCCCATACAATGGTAGTTTCACGTTGGTTGGTAATACCAATTGCCGCAATTTCATCAGATGAAATACCGGCTTTAGCAACCACTTCGTTTAAGGTTGAACTTTGTGTTGCCCAAATTTCCATTGGGTTATGTTCAACCCAACCTGCTTTCGGATAAATTTGGGTAAATTCACGTTGTGCGATTTCAATAATATTGGCGTTATGGTCGAGAAGTACTGCACGAGAGCTTGTTGTACCTTGATCTAATGCAATAATATATTTTTTGTCTGCCATAATTTAATTCCTTTTATGTGTTTTAGGGTTAACAACATTGCACATAATGCAAATAGGTTATTTTGATGATGAACGAAAATTGCGTAGCCACTAACTTAATCGATTTTTCAGGCAAATTAAATAAAGAAATTTTGTTTTTTTGAACTCGGTCACAAAATTTTTATCACATTTGTTCAGTAACGTGATCTGCTTATCAAATTTAAAAATTAGTTATGCTAGGCTATTGCTATTTATACCAATACGTACATAATGGCAAACAGTCGCATAAGACATTTACTTTATATTTGATTGAAAATGAACGAGATTGCCAACGGATGTTTTTTTATAAAAAAACATCGCACTTTCAATAATATGGAGATTTTCTTATGAATGCTTATTTAGCTGAATTCCTAGGCACAGCCCTTCTTGTTTTAATGGGTAATGGTGTGGTGGCTAATGTGTGCTTAAATAAAACCAAAGGTAATAGTTCAGGTTGGATTGTGATTACAACGGCTTGGGCATTTGCAGTTTATGTTGCAGTTGTCGCAACAGGTGAATATAGCGGTGCACATCTAAACCCAGCCGTCACAATTGGCGTAGCGGTAAAAGGTGCGTTCGATTGGGCAATGGTTCCGGGTTATATCGCGGCGCAACTTGGTGGCGGGATTTTGGGTGCATTTGTAGTGTACTTATTCTACTATGATCATTTCCAAGCTACGGATAACGAAGGTTTAAAACGCGCTTGCTTCTCAACAGAACCGGCTATTCGTAACTATAAAAATAACCTATTCTGTGAAATTATTGGTACCGTAGTACTTGTTTCTGTCATCTTCTTTATTACATCAGGTAAAGTGATGTTACCGGGTACAGAAACTGCCGCACCAATCGGTTTAGGTTCAATCGGTGCATTACCTGTGGCGATTTTAGTATGGGCGATTGGTTTAAGTTTAGGCGGCACAACAGGGTATGCGATTAACCCGGCTCGTGACTTAGGTCCGCGTATTGCGTTAGCCATTTTAGGCAAAAAATTAAACACATCACCAGACTGGGGCTATGCGTGGGTTCCTGTTGTGGGTCCAATCATCGGTGGGGTATTAGCCGCCGTGGCTTATAATATTGTGATGTAATCTCATTGATACCAAAAAGAGCGGCTTAAAAACCGCTCTTTTTCATTGTACATAGTACAGGAATAACCTATTTACGTTCTAAGAACAACGCCGCGGCACCGCGTACACCGCCGGAATCGCCGTATTTGGCTTTTTTGATTACAGGCACTTTCGCGCTACGCATTAAATGTGCCGGTAATGCTTTTGGTAAGGCTTCATACAAATAATCAAAGTTTGATAACCCACCGCCTAATACGATCATGTGTGGATCCAATGCTGTAATAATATTACCAATTGAAATCGCACAAAGCTCAACAAACATGTTAACAAATTTCACCGCACTTTCATCTTGCGCATAAAAACGTTCGATAATTTCTTTGGCAGAAAGGGTTTCGCCTTGTAAATCACGGTAAAGCATTTCAAAGCCACGACCTGAAAGATAGGTATCTAAACAAGCGCGGTTGCCACAACCACAATCGTAAATCGGGGCTTTATCCCAACCGAGCAATTTGAGTGCGTGATAATTGAGCTGTAAATGCCCCAATTCGCCCGCCATTCCTACTTTGCCGGAGTGGACTTTACCATTGAAGACTAATCCACCGCCAAAACCTGTGCCGAGAATTAACCCTAACACACAAGGATATTGTTGATTTTCTTTGTCCCAAGCTTCAGACAGCGCGAAACAGTTTGCGTCATTTTCTGCGCGAACTTCGCGGCCTAAACGTTCGCTTAGATCTTTTAAAATCGGCTTATTGTCTGCCACGCGGATATTGGTAATTTCCGCAATCCCTGTTTCGTGGTTAACAAAGCCCGGAACGCCTAAACCCACAGAGCCTTTCACACCAAATTTGGCGTCCGCTTTTTCCACTAATGCCACGATAGTATCCAGCCACTCTTCATAGCTGTTTTTAGGCGTTGGAACGCGTTCGCTATATTGCTTTTCGAGCTTTTCGTTAAATGCGGCAAGTTCAATTTTTGTGCCGCCAATGTCTAATCCATATAACATACTGCTACCTTTTGATTAAAAAAACTTTTTAAATTTTAACCTCACTTACGACATTATTCTTTGATAAAGATCGCTTTTTTGGCTAAAAATGTAAAAATAACACCATGCACAATCCAAGCGATTAAAATACTGGCAAATAAGTCAATCGGATAATGCATGCCTAAGCGAAGTCGGCTGACTAACATTAACACCGCCCAAATTAAAGTGCCCGCCACGAGAAGTTTGGAGGCAGTGCGACAACGGCCATAAAACTCCGTAAAGCCCACGGCTAATAATAACCAAGCGGCAGCGAAAATAGCATGACCTGATGGGAAAGAATAGCCGGTTTCATTTTCGCGATGATGAGCAAGCCATGTTGGGACGTCTGTTTTTGCAGCATAGAAATGATGAATGACGACTTCACGCTCATTGCGCGGTAGTGCATAAAATGCCTCTGAGGACATACCTGATTGCTCTTCAAATTGAACAACATAAGGACGAGGTTCGGCAAAAGCATTTTTAGCCACGGTCTTAATGCCTTGGGTGGCAACCATAGACAACACCATCACCCCTACGCCTAACATCCATTTCTTGCGATTAGGGAAAATAGGGTAGAACAGCAAGGCAAAAACCGCGCAGCTGATAACGGCATAAGGCACACTGCCTGTTTCTGTAAGCCAGTAAAGAAAATGATCAAATTGAGTAAGATGGTTATCACCTGCCCATGCCCAAGAAAAAATCCATACAAAAATCGGCACAAGGCAAAGTAAAAAAGTATATAATGACAAACGCTTTAACATTTGAAACTCCAGTGGTAAATAAAATCGTTGTCCAATAAACAACGTTGCACATTCTATCACTGACGAACGAGAAAGGATAAGGATTTATTTTATGACTAAAATTCAGCGTGTGACGGAAGCCACATTGCCCACAGAATTTGGCATTTTTAAAATTGTCGGGTTTGAATTTCCTGACACCAAAAAAGAACACGTGGCTTTGGTGATGGGGGATGTCGCAGATGGTAAACCTGTTTTAGCACGTATTCATTCAGAATGTTTAACAGGGGATGCCTTGCATAGCTTGAAATGTGACTGTGGTTTCCAATTAGCCAGCGCCTTACGTCAAATTAGCGAAGAAGGACGTGGCGTGTTGATTTATCATCGCGAAGAAGGACGCGGAATCGGGTTGATTAACAAAATTCGCGCTTACTCTTTGCAAGATAAAGGGATGGATACCATTGAAGCCAATCTTGCCTTAGGTTTTAAAGCGGATGAACGGAATTTTTCGGTTTGTGCGGATATGTTTGAATTATTAGGCGTCAAAGCGGTGCGTTTATTAACGAATAACCCGGCTAAAATTGATACCATGAAAAAAGACGGGATCAATGTGGTGGAACGTGTGCCGTTGAATGTGGGGGAAAACCGCTACAACACAGGCTATCTCGACACGAAAGCGAAGAAAATGGGGCATTATATTGTGCATAATAATGAAAAACATTTTTTAGATTGCCCACATTGTCAGTCGGAAATTCCCACTAAATAAAAATCACCTATATCGCGAGTATAGAAGAGTTAAAAATAAAAACCGCACTTTCATAACAAGTGCGGTCATATCGCTGACAAATCTCTAGGTATTTCGCTAGAGATTTGATCTAATAGGCATATTTTGGTCCTACCCCAAAGACGCTACCATCACTGCCTTAATGGTATGCATACGGTTTTCGGCTTGTTCAAAAGCGATGTTCATTGGGCTTTCAAAAACATCTTCCGTTACTTCAATGCCGTTGGCAAGGGCAGGGTATTGAGCGGCGATTTCTTGGCCTACTTTTGTTTCGCAATTATGGAATGCCGGTAAGCAATGCATAAATTTCACATTCGGGTTGCCTGTACGTTGCATTAATTCAGGGGTCACTTGATATGGCATTAATAAGTCAATACGCTCGCCCCAAGCTTCAATCGGTTCGCCCATTGAAACCCAAATATCTGTATGCACAAAATCCACGCCTTTCACCGCAGTATCAATATCTTCCGTGACGGTAATTCGTGCGCCTGTTTCTTTGGCAAATTCTTGGCACATCACCACAAGGCTATCTTCCGGTAGCAACGCTTTTGGCGCACAAATTCGTACATCCATTCCTAATTTTGCGCCGATTAATAACAACGAATTCCCCATATTATTGCGCGCATCGCCAATATAAACATAACTAATTTCATTGAGTGGTTTTGGGCTATGTTCCATCATGGTCAACACATCTGCCAACATTTGGGTTGGGTGAAATTCATCGGTTAAACCGTTAAAAACAGGTACACCGGAATATTTGGCTAAATCATTTACTACCTGCTGGCTAAAACCTCGGTATTCGATAGCGTCATACAAACGCCCCAACACTCGAGCAGTGTCTTTAATACTTTCTTTGTGACCGATTTGAGATGAAACAGGATCAAGATAAGTGACATTAGCCCCTTGATCGTAAGCGGCAACTTCAAAAGAGCAGCGTGTACGAGTTGAGGTTTTTTCAAAAATTAATGCAATATTTTTACCTTTTAAGCGCGGCTGTTCGGTACCGGCGTATTTTGCACGTTTGAGATCTTTAGCGAGATCTAATAGAAATTGAATTTCACGCGGGGTATGATTAACTAAACTTAATAAATGACGATTTTTTAAGTTAAAAGGCATTGTGTTTGCTCCTGTATCGCTGAATAAAAATTTTTGCTATATTACTGCTTTTATTGGCTTTATTAAAGGATAAATTATGCCGGATAGCGCATTATTAGGCTTAACACACGAACAACAACAGCAAGCCGTTGAACAAATTCAAACCCTAATGGCTCAGGGGATTCCCGCCGGGCAAGCTATCGCTATGGTGGCAGAAGCCTTGCGTCAAGCTCATCAAAAAGACACTAAAGAAAAATAAAAGTAGCGAGTTTAACCGTAATAATGAAAAAATTTTTTCTCTTTTTATCCTTATTTTTCACCGCACTTTCTGCGCAAGCGGGGTTGTTTGATAAAAAAACGCCTGAGTTTTTAAAAGCAGAAGAGGCTTTTCAGTTTTCTGTCACGCCGCAAGGGGAAAACTTGCTGTTAAATTGGCACATTGCTGATGGCTATTATCTTTATAAAAAAGAAATCAGCGTCATTGCGGAAAAAGGGAAAGTGGGGGAGTTACAATTTCCACAAGGGGAAATGCACCAAGATGAATTTTTTGGCAAGGTGGAAATTTTTCGTGATAATTTGAACGTTGTTGCACCCTTGTTGGAAACCGCAAAATCCACGCGTTTGACGGTGACTTATCAAGGTTGTACCAAAGGTTTTTGCTATCCGCCGGAAGAAAAAAGCGTGGATTTATCTGCTTTTCAACATAATTTGACGGAGCAAAGTGCGGTTAAAAACTCGGGTGTTTTGCAACAAAAAACGGAGCCAAATTCGACCGCACTTTTAATGCCAAAATCAGAGCAAGATCAACTGGCGGAAAGCTTGTTTAAATCGAAATATGCGGTGTTTTGGTTCTTTATCTTAGGTGTGGGTTTAGCATTTACGCCTTGCCTATTGCCCATGCTGCCGTTGCTTTCGGCGATTGTTATTGGGCAGGGACAACGTCCATCCTTGGGTCGAGCCTTTGCCTTGAGCTTTGTCTATGTGCAAGGTATGGCGCTCACTTATACGTTGCTCGGCTTAATTGTCGCCGCGATTGGCTTACCGTTTCAAGTCGCGTTGCAAAGTCCGCCAGTGTTAATGGGATTGTCGATTTTATTCATTTTATTAGCCATGTCTATGTTCGGTGTGTTTAATTTGCAGTTGCCGAATAAATGGCAAAATAAGCTCAATCAATGGAGCAGTAACCAAAAATCAGGCGCATTGGGCGGCGTATTTGTGATGGGGATGATTGCTGGCTTGGTGGCGTCACCTTGCACGTCAGCACCGCTTTCAGGGGCGTTGCTTTACGTGGCACAATCGGGCGATTTATTCACAGGCGCAATTACGTTGTATCTATTGGCATTAGGCATGGGCGGGCCGTTGATTTTAATCACATTATTCGGTAACAAAATCCTACCCAAATCGGGCGAGTGGACGAACATCGTGAAAGAGTTGTTTGGCTTTATTTTGTTACTATTACCAGTGTTTTTATTGGAACGCGTTTTTGTCGAATACTCAACCCATTTATGGGCATTGTGGCTGATCGCATTTTGTTGTTGGGTGGCATCGAAAAGATATTGGGTGGGTTTAATCGTGACCTTTACGCTCTTTTTTGCCCTCCACCATAACAATAAGTCATTGCCATTATTGGAAAAAAGTGCGGTGGAAACGCGGGAAGTTTCCGCCAATCCTACACCATTTGTTCGTATTTCAAGCTATGGCGAATTGCAACAAGCTTTGGCGGATAATCCAAAATCCATGGCAATGTTGGATTTATATGCAGATTGGTGCGTGGCTTGCAAAGAGTTTGAAAAATATACCTTTAATGAACCCGGGGTAAAAGCGGCGTTTGAAAATGTGCTATTATTGCAAGTGGATATGACCCAAAATAGCCCGGAAAATAAAACATTAATGGCAGAATTAAAGGTTTTAGGACTGCCGACTATTATTTTCTTTAATAAAAACGGCGAAGAAATTCAAGGTTCGCGAGTGACCGGATTTATGGATGCGCAACCTTTTGCAGATTGGGTGAATAAATTAACAAAATAGGAGAACACCATGACAGCTCAAAGCGGTATTTTATTGGAAGGCTGCAAAGCAGGGATTTATTTAGAGGCGAACGTCTCGGAAATTAGCGCATTGCCTGCGGCAAGTCGTGCCTTTATCGAGCAATTACAATCACTACAAGCTAAGTTCCCAGAGGCACATTTAGGCGCGACAGTGGCATTTGGTGACAAGGTATGGAAACAGCTTGCAACAGCAGGCAGCGCGCCTGAATTAAAACCTTTTGTGACATTGGGCAAGGGCAATTTAATCGCACCGGCGACCCAATATGATTTGCTGGTGCATATTCAATCCAATCGCCCTGATGTGAACTTTACTTTGGCGCAAGCCGCGGTGAAATCTTTCCAAAGTGCGGTGGAAATTCAACAAGAAATTCACGGTTTCCGTTGGGTAGAAGATCGTGATTTAACCGGATTTATTGATGGCACAGAAAACCCGAAAGCTCAAGCGCGTGCAGAAGTGGGCTTAATTGCCAACGGTGAAGACGCAGACGGCAGCTATGTCTTCACTCAACGTTGGGAACATGATTTACCAAAATGGGACAAATTAAGTGTTGAAAAACAAGAAAATGTGATTGGACGCACCAAGGCTGACAGCGTAGAGCTGGACGAAGTGCCGGAAACTTCCCACGTTGGACGCACTGATGTGAAAGAAAACGGCAAAGGCTTAAAAATCTTACGCCAAAGCCTACCTTACGGCACCGCAAGCGGCACAAACGGCTTATTCTTCATCGCCTATTGCGCCACCTTGCATAACATCGAACAACAATTACTCAGCATGTTCGGCGAATTAGACGGCAAAAGCGACCGCCTTTTAGGTTTTACCAAACCTGTCACAGGCGCGTATTATTTTGCCCCGTCTTTGGAAAAATTGTTGAGTTTATAAGTTAAAAGTGAGATTCAAAAAGACCGCAGTTGTGGTCTTTTTTGATCATTACAAATGATCTTTACATAGCATTGCGCAAACGTTTGCGCTATAATGCGCAGGATTTTTTTATATTAACCCATAAAAGGAAACATTCATGCAAACTCGTCCCATTCGTCAAGCGTTGTTAAGCGTCTCTGACAAAGCCGGTATTGTGGAATTCGCACAAGGCTTACATCAACGTGGTGTGAAATTATTATCAACAGGTGGCACAGCAAAACTTTTAGCTGACAACGGATTGCCAGTGACGGAAGTGTCCGATTACACAGGCTTTCCGGAGATGATGGACGGTCGTGTAAAAACCCTTCATCCGAAAGTGCATGGCGGGATTTTAGGTCGCCGCGGTACGGATGATGCCGTTATGCAACAACATGGTATCGAAGGGATCGATATGGTGGTGGTAAACCTTTATCCTTTCGCGGCAACGGTGGCGAAACCCAATTGCTCGCTTGAAGATGCGGTAGAAAATATCGATATCGGCGGTCCGACAATGGTGCGTTCTGCGGCGAAAAACCATAAAGATGTGGCGATTGTGGTGAATAATAATGATTTTAACGCCATTCTTGCGGAAATGGATCAAAACCAAAACAGCCTTACTTTAGAAACCCGTTTTGATTTAGCCATTAAAGCTTTTGAACATACGGCGCAATACGATTCGATGATTGCCAACTATTTTGGTCAAATGGTGAAACCTTATTTTGCGGCAGAGGAAGAGGATAAAGACGCGAAGTGCGGTCAATTCCCACGCACGTTAAACTTGAACTTTATCCGTAAACAAACTATGCGTTATGGTGAAAATAGTCACCAGAACGCGGCATTTTATGTCGAACAAGATGTAAAAGAAGCCAGCGTTTCAACTGCGAAACAATTACAAGGTAAAGCTCTTTCTTACAATAATATTGCGGACACTGACGCGGCATTAGAATGTGTGAAATCTTTTGATGAACCAGCTTGTGTGATTGTTAAACACGCGAATCCTTGTGGGGTGGCGTTAGGAAAAGATGCTTTAGAGGCTTACAATCGCGCTTATCAAACTGACCCTACTTCAGCATTTGGTGGCATTATTGCCTTTAACCGTGAATTAGATGAAGCTACCGCGAAAGCCATTGTTGAACGTCAATTTGTGGAAGTGATTATTGCGCCAACGGTTTCAGCCGCGGCAGTTGAAGTGGTCAAAGCGAAGAAAAATGTGCGTTTATTAGAATGTGGTGAATTTAGCAAACCACAAGCTCGTTTAGATGTAAAACGTGTGAACGGCGGTTTATTGGTGCAAGACGCGGATTTAGGCATGGTGAGCATTGATGATTTAGAAGTGGTCAGCAAACGTAAACCAACTCAACAAGAATTAGAAGATTTATTATTCTGCTGGAAAGTGGCGAAATTTGTGAAATCTAATGCCATTGTTTATGCGAAAAATAATCAAACCATTGGTATTGGCGCAGGTCAAATGAGCCGTGTTTATTCTGCGAAAATTGCAGGTATCAAAGCACAATATGAAGGCTTAGAAGTGAAAGGCTGTGTTATGGCGTCAGACGCTTTCTTCCCATTCCGTGACGGCATTGACGCTGCTGCCGCAGTGGGCATTGAATGTGTTATCCACCCAGGCGGCTCAATGCGCGATCAAGAAGTGATTGATGCGGCGGATGAGCATAATATGGTGATGGTTCTTACTAAAATGAGACACTTTAGACACTAAAATCGGGTTTCGCCCGATGGGCGACCTACTTTTTCTTTGCTTGTGCAAAGCAAAAGTAGGCAAAAAGAAAGCACACCCTGCTTTGCCTTATTTCCTAAAAAAGCGTGAATTTGTTTAACGGAAAATGCCTAAACTCGCTACGCTCAAACAGACGGCATTTTCCTACAAATTAACACTTTTTTAGGCGGCAAAGAAGGGAACCCATTTAGGGAATATCAAAACCGGCAGACTTGTTAAAAATTAACCGCGCTTTATGTTCGGTTCCCCCCCCCGTCTGAAATGCCTGAGCGACTTGAAATTTTTAGGAAAACAAGTTTGTTTGAGCGTAGCGAGTTTACTTGTTTTCCGTTAAAAAAATTTCAATAAAGCTCAGAAAAGCATTGAAGTCGGGGCGTGTTTCTTTTGCTTACTTTTCTTTACACGAGTAAAGAAAAGTAAGTCGCCATCGGCGAAACACGATTTATAAAAAAGCTCGAAATACATTTCGAACAACAAAACAATCAAAGGAATAACAAAATGAACATACTCATCATCGGAAATGGCGGTCGCGAACACGCTCTAGCATGGAAAGCAGCACAATCACCTTTAGCAAGCAAAGTTTTTGTTGCACCGGGTAATGCCGGCACAGCGTTAGAAAGTGCGGTGGAAAATGTGAATATTTCTGCTACAGATGTGCCTGCGTTGGTGAAATTTGCCCAAGAAAATGATATCGGTTTAACTATTGTTGGCCCTGAGGCGCCGTTAGTTGTTGGTGTGGTGGATGCCTTTGAATCGGCTGGGTTAACCATTTTCGGGCCGCGTCAATCAGCAGCGCAGTTGGAAGGTTCTAAAGCCTTTACTAAAGATTTCTTAGCGCGTCATAAGATTCCAACGGCGGAATATCAAAACTTTACCGATGTGGATCAGGCGTTGGCTTATGTACGTGAAAAAGGCGCGCCGATTGTGGTGAAAGCTGATGGTTTAGCGGCGGGTAAAGGTGTGATTGTGGCGATGACCTTGCAAGAGGCGGAAGAGGCGATTAAAGATATGCTGTCTGGCAATGCCTTTGGTGAAGCGGGTAGTCGCGTGGTTATTGAAGAATTTTTAGATGGCGAAGAGGCGAGCTTTATCGTGATGGTGGATGGCGTGAATGTGGAGCCAATGGCAACATCACAAGATCACAAACGCGTCGGCGAGGGCGATAAAGGCTTGAATACAGGCGGCATGGGGGCGTATTCGCCTGCGCCAGTGGTAACACAAGAAATTCACCAACGCGTGATGGAACAAATTATTTATCCGACTGTGCGCGGTATGGCGGCGGAAAATAATGTGTACAAAGGTTTCTTATATGCCGGTCTGATGATTGACAAAAACGGTCAGCCGAAAGTCATCGAATTTAACTGCCGTTTTGGTGATCCTGAAACGCAACCGATTATGATGCGAATGAAATCGGATTTAGTGGAACTTTGCTTAAAAGCCTGTGAAGGCAAATTAAACGAAGTGAAATCAGAATGGGCGGAAGAGGCGGCACTTGGTATCGTGCTCGCAGCGGAAGGTTACCCAGGGGATTATCGTAAAAATGATGAAATCCACGGTATTCCGGCACAACCTGAACAAGGCGAAAAAGTCTTTTTAGCCGGTGTGGCAGAAAAAGACGGCAAACTTGTCACTAACGGTGGACGCGTGCTTTGTGTCACGGCACTGGGCAACAGCGTATTTGACGCACAGCAAAAAGCCTTGAAATTAGCAGAACAAGTCACATGGACAGGACGTTTCTATCGCCGAGATATTGGTTATCGCGCGGTGGCGAGAGAGCAGAATAAATAATGCTGCGATGCATCAGATGAAAAGAATTCATCTGAACAATGAAAAATTAACAATGAAATTTTAATTAAAAAATAGCGTATATAGTTGTAAACTATACGTCATCATTACAACAAAACGAGGATACAAACAATGTTTAAAAGAAGTGTAACTATCGCCGATTACGATCCAGTATTATGGCAAGCGATCCAAGATGAAAATCGCCGCCAAGAAGAACATATTGAATTAATTGCTTCAGAAAACTATGCCAGTCCCTGTGTAATGGAAGCACAAGGTTCTCAATTTACCAATAAATATGCAGAAGGTTATCCGGGTAAACGCTATTATGGTGGCTGTGAATATGCGGATATTGTTGAGCAATTAGCTATTGATCGTGCAAAAGAATTATTTAACTGTGATTATGCTAACGTGCAACCGCACTCAGGTTCGCAAGCAAATGCGGCAGTTTATGGTGCGTTAATTAATGCCGGCGATACAATTTTAGGGATGGATTTAGCTCATGGCGGTCACTTAACCCATGGTGCAAAAGTAAGTTTCTCAGGTAAAATTTATAATTCTGTACTTTACGGTATCACAGCTGATGGTTTAATCGATTATGATGATGTGTTAGCGAAAGCGAAAGAATGTCAACCGAAAATGATCGTGGCAGGTTTTTCTGCGTATTCACAAGTGGTTGATTGGGCAAAAATGCGTGAAATTGCAGACGCTGTAGGCGCATATTTATTCGTTGATATGGCACACGTGGCAGGTCTTATTGCTGCTGGCGTTTACCCAAGCCCATTACCGTATGCACACGTAGTAACAACCACAACACACAAAACCTTAGGTGGCCCACGTGGTGGTTTGATTTTATCCGCTTGTGGCGATGAAGAAATCTATAAAAAATTACAATCATCAGTATTCCCGGCTAACCAAGGCGGTCCATTAGTTCATATTATGGCGGCAAAAGCAATTTGCTTTAAAGAAGCCTTAGAACCGGCTTTCAAAGAGTATCAAACCAATGTGTTGAAAAATGCGAAAGCGATGGTGGAAGTCTTTAAGGCCCGTGGTTATGACGTGGTTTCAAACGGCACAGAAAACCATTTATTCCTTGTGAGCTTTATCAAACAAGGTAAAACAGGTAAAGCGGCTGATGCGGCATTAGGTCGTGCGAATATTACTGTAAACAAAAACTCTGTACCGAATGACCCGCAAAAACCATTTGTAACTTCAGGTATCCGTGTGGGTACACCTTCAGTAACTCGCCGTGGTTTTACTGAAAAAGATGTAACGGAATTAGCCGGCTGGATGTGTGATGTTTTAGACGCAATGGGTACAGAGAAAGAAGACGAAGTCATTATTTCGACCAAAGCGAAAGTATTAGAAATCTGCGCACGTTTACCGGTGTACGGCAACTAATGTTTTTCGTTATTCTTGTTAGTTATGTAGCGGCGGTGAATATCGCCGCTTATTTTTTGATGCGAGTAGATAAACAACGGGCAAAGCAAAAAGAATGGCGAATTGTGGGCTAATGCAATATGGTTTAATCCAACGCCAGTAAAGCAAGATTTATTTTACGTTTTCATTTATTTTATAACTGAAATCAGGCAGTTCTAATAGTTTTTACATTAGCTTTCTTTCTCTCTCTCTAATGGTTTTAATTTTTCAATAGCTAATGGTGCAGAAATTTCAGCAACGGGATAACGTCCAAGAACTGGAATTAAATGGTGATTTAAACGTTTCTCAATATCTATAAACGTAATATTTTTCAACCGACCAGTATCAACTTCATTCTTTTTCAGAATTCTGTAATGCTTAATGGCTTAACTGTAACCGCCATATATTCCTCCTTTTGGTATTACCAAAATAATTTTGGTATTACGAAAAATCATTATTTTCCTTAATTTGGGTATTACATCACAAAAAAATACCAAAACGTAATACCAAAATTTTGATATGGAATGATACGGATTGATATGGATTGATACAGCAAAAAAGAAAAAGCCTTGATTTACAAGGCTTTTAAGAATCATTTGATATGGATTGATATGAAATGATTTAGATTTATGGTGCGACCGGCTGGACTCGAACCAGTGACCCCCACCATGTCAAGGTGGTGCTCTAACCAACTGAGCTACGGTCGCGTTTTAAATTTGGTTATCGTTGTTAACGAAAAGTGCGGTCATTATAACGAAATTTTATTTCAAAACAAGTTAAAAATTTACCGCACTCTGTTAAGTGGAAAAAATTTGAACAATTAGTTTGCTTTTACTGCGTTTGCAATTTCTTCCGCACATTGTTGTGCCAACGTGCCATCTTCACATTCCACCATCACACGGATCAAGGGTTCTGTTCCTGATTTGCGCAATAAAATACGACCTTTTCCGGCTAAACGTTTTTCCACTTCTGCCGCAACGGATTTCACGGCTTCGCTTTCTAACGGATTTGCACCACCGGCAAAACGCACGTTGATTAACACTTGTGGGAATAATTGCACGGCTGCGGTGAGTTCATTTAAGGTTAATTTATGTTGAACCATCGCGGTTAATACGGCAAGTGAAGCAATAATACCGTCACCTGTGGTATTTTTATCTGCAATAATAATATGCCCTGAATTTTCGCCGCCGAATTTCCAGTTATTTTCTTGCATTTTTTCCAACACATAACGGTCACCTACGTTCGCGCGTAGGAATGGAATACCTAATTGTTTAAGGGCAATTTCAAGGCTCATATTGCTCATTAATGTGCCGACTACACCACCTTTTAGATTCCCTGCGCGTAAGGCTTCTCGCGCAACAATGTACAGAATTTGGTCGCCGTCCACTTTATTGCCTAAATGATCTACCATCATAATACGGTCGCCATCGCCGTCATAAGCCAAACCAACATCCGCGCCCACTTCTAAGACTTTTTCTTGTAAGGCTTTAATATCGGTTGCCCCGCATTTTTCATTGATATTTAATCCATTCGGTTCTGTACCAATTTCAATTACTTCTGCCCCTAATTCACGCATCACGCTCGGCGCGATATGATAAGTGGCACCATGAGCGCAATCCACCACAATTTTGTAGCCTTCTAAACTTAAATCCGTTGGGAAGGTGCTTTTACAAAACTCAATATAACGCCCTGCAGCATCGACAATACGTGTGGCTTTCCCTAAAGCGGCCGATTCGACACAATCCATTGGTTGCTCAAGCATGGCTTCAATGGCTTCTTCCACTTCATCAGGTAATTTTGTGCCTGCCGCAGAGAAAAATTTGATACCGTTATCATAATAAGGGTTATGAGATGCGGAAATAACGACGCCGGCTTCCGCACGGAAAGCACGCGTTAAATAAGCAATAGCGGGGGTTGGCATTGGCCCTACAAACGCCGCTGAAAGCCCTGCCGCAGCAAGCCCGGCTTCAAGGGCTGATTCCAACATATAACCAGAAATTCGGGTATCTTTACCAATCAAGACTTTTTTCGATCCTTGAGTCGCAAGGACTTTCCCCGCTGCCCAACCTAATTTAAGGGCAAATTCCGGGGTGATTGGAAATTCACCCACTTTACCGCGTACACCATCTGTACCAAAATATTTACGTTCTGCCATTTTATTTCCTTTATTTTTAAGTGTAAGAACAGGATGAAAAATTCATCCTATGTATGTTTTCATTTTATGCGTTTAAAGTCGCTTGCCAAATTTTCAATGCATCTGCGGTTTCTGCCACATCATGTACACGCAAAATCGTTGCGCCATTCATTGCGGCAATTAATGCGGCTGTGGCACTACCCACTACACGTTGATCCACCGTTTTGTCTAATACCGCACCAATCATTGATTTACGTGAAAGACCGGCGAGTACAGGATAGCCATGCACGGCAAAACGCGCGCTTTGTTGCAATAACTTAAAATTATGCTGCACCGTTTTACCAAAGCCAAATCCCACATCCCAAATGATATTTTCAGGTTTCATCCCTGCTTGCAAACAAAGTGCGGTGCGTTTTTCAAGAAATTCAAGCACATCTGCAACCACATCCTGATATTGCGGATTACTTTGCATTGTGCGTGGTTGCCCTTGCATATGCATAATACAAGTTGGCAGCGATAATTTAACTGCAGTTTCTAAGGCATTGGGTTCTTGTAAGGCACGAATATCATTAATCATATCCATCCCCACTTTCGCACATTCTTCCATCACCACAGCCTTTGACGTATCCACCGAAATCCAACAGTCAAAACGCTGGCGCACGGCTTCCACCAAAGGAACCACTCGCGCTAATTCTTCCTGTTCGGATACATCTTCTGCCATTGATCGGGTGGATTCACCACCGATATCAATAATCGCCGCGCCTTCATTGAGCATTTTTTCCACTTGAAACAACGCTTTATCTCGCGTAAAAAATTGACCGCTATCGGAAAATGAATCCGGGGTGAAATTCAATATCCCCATAATTTGAGGTTGGGACAAATCTAAGACTTTGTTATTGGCTTGAAGTTTCATTGGATAGAAATGTGTTCCTGTGTATTAAATGGACGCTAAGCTAGGCGTCTCTACGCTAATTCCATGCTATATTCCATGGTTGCGACATTATATCGCTCAAAAGTGCGGTTGATTATAGCGAAATTTCAAGAAAATTGCGACAAAGATAGCTTGAAATTAAATAAAACTTAATGGTTTCAGCTTATGGTTATATGGCATAAAAAGCGCGGTTAAATTCTTATGGATTTTTATAATGAATAAAGTGAAAAATTAAATTTATTCTAAAAATGCCCCTTAAATTTTAAAAAAACACGATCTAAAACAAGAAAAATGCAGATTTTTGTTTTTTTGCAGATTTCTATTTGCATTTATTAACTTGTTTTGGTTATATTTGGGCAAGAAATTAAATTTACGGAGAGCAACTATGACACAAGAACAAGAATACACCACAATGCGTGGCAACATAAATATGCTTGGGCATTTTTTGGGTGAAACCATCAGTGAAGCACAAGGTAGCGATATTTTAGAATTAATCGAAAAAATTCGTTTACTGTCTCGTGATTCTCGCAGCGGTAATGATCAAGCACGTAGCGAACTTTTATCGCTTCTTTCAAATATTTCGACCGAAAATATTATCCCTGTTGCGCGCGCATTTAACCAATTCTTGAACTTAACCAATGTGGCAGAACAATACCAAACCATTTCGCGCCACCATCAAGACAAAACCGCAGAAGAACGGTCAATTAAATCGCTGTTTAAACGCTTAAAAACGCAAAATGTCTCACGCGATGAAATCATCAAAACAATCAATAACTTATTGATTGAATTAGTATTAACTGCGCACCCAACAGAAGTAACACGCCGTTCTCTTGTGCATAAACAAGTGGAAATCAACAAATGTTTAAGCAAATTAGAACATAGCGATTTAACGGAAGACGAACGCCATAATATTGAGCGCCGTTTATTGCAATTAATTGCGCAAGCGTGGCATACCAACGAAATTCGTACACAACGCCCAACACCATTTGAAGAAGCCAAATGGGGCTTTGCGATGATTGAAAACAGCCTGTGGGAAGCAGTGCCCGCTTTCTTACGCCGTTTGAATGACAATGCCGTTGAACATTTGGGTTATGAATTACCAATCGATTTATCGCCGGTTCGTTTTTCATCTTGGATGGGTGGCGACCGTGATGGTAACCCATTTGTGACGGCAAAAGTCACAACACAAGTATTACAACTGGCTCGTTGGAAAGCGGCAGATTTGTTCTTAGGCGATATTCAAGCCTTAGTAGATGAGCTTTCTATTTCGGCTTGTACCGATGAATTTAGAAGCAAATACGGTGAGCGTGCTGAACCTTATCGTCAAGTGATGAAAGGTTTACGAACCAAACTGAAAAATACCCTTGATTATTATGATGATCTGCTTGCCGGTCGTTTACCAAAATACACCGCAGCCGAGATCATTACCCAAGATAATGATTTGTGGGAACCGCTTTATGATAGCTATCAATCCTTGATCGCGTGCGGTATGCGCATTATTGCCAATGGGTTATTATTGGATACCTTACGCCGTATTCGTTGTTTTGGTGTGGCATTCTCGCGTTTAGATATCCGCCAAGAAAGCACACGCCATTCTGATGCTATCGGTGAAATTACTCGTTACATCGGTTTAGGCGATTATGCAAGCTGGACAGAAGAAGATAAACAGGCATTCTTAATTCGTGAATTAAACTCACGCCGCCCACTTCTTCCACGTGACTGGACACCATCACCGGAAACGCAGGAAGTGTTAGATACTTGCCGCGTGATTGCACAACAACCTGAAGGCACGTTCTCTTGCTATATTATTTCGATGGCACGCACTGCGTCAGATGTGTTAGGTGTGCATTTATTATTAAAAGAAGCCGGTGTTCCATATCATTTGCCGGTGGTACCATTGTTTGAAACTCTTGACGACTTAGATGCCTCTGAAGATGTGATGACCCAACTATTTAATGTAGGCTGGTATCGCGGTGTCATCAACAATAAACAAATGGTGATGATTGGTTATTCTGATAGTGCGAAAGATGCCGGTATGATGGCGGCGTCTTGGGCGCAATATCGTGGTCAAGAAAATCTCGTGAAACTCTGCGAAAAATTAGGCATTGAATTAACCTTATTCCATGGTCGTGGTGGTACAGTGGGTCGTGGGGGCGCACCAGCTCACGCGGCATTATTATCTCAACCACCACGTTCATTGAAAAACGGTTTACGCGTTACGGAACAAGGCGAAATGATCCGCTTCAAATTAGGTTTACCTGCCGTTGCGATGGAAACCTTAGATCTTTACGCCAGTGCAATTTTAGAAGCCAACTTACTTCCACCACCAGAACCTAAAGCAAGCTGGCGTACCGTGATGGATGAACTTTCAGCGTCATCTTGCAAAATTTATCGTGATGTGGTGCGTGGCGATAAAGATTTCGTGCCCTATTTCCGTAGCGCAACTCCAGAGCAAGAACTATCAAAATTACCGTTAGGTTCTCGTCCTGCCAAACGTAATCCAAATGGTGGGGTTGAAAGCTTACGTGCGATTCCGTGGATCTTTGCGTGGATGCAAAACCGCTTGATGCTGCCTGCGTGGTTAGGGGCCGGTGCGTCTTTACGTCAAGCCATGGAAAACAATGCAGAAAACAAAGCCATCATTGAAGAAATGTGTCAAGCGTGGCCGTTCTTTAATACGCGTATCGGTATGTTGGAAATGGTGTTTAGTAAAACAGATACTTGGTTATCCGAACATTATGATCAACGTTTAGTGAAAAAAGAGCTTTGGTATCTCGGTCAATCGTTGCGTGAGCAATTAGCCGAAGATATTAAAACCGTATTAGCACTTTCAGGCAAAGGTCAACAATTAATGTCTGATTTACCATGGGTTGCACAATCTATTGCGCTACGCAATGTCTATACCGACCCACTCAACTTATTACAAGTTGAGTTGCTCAGCCGTTTACGTCAAGATCCTGAAAATCCAAATCCTGACGTAGAGCAAGCATTAATGATTACAATTGCAGGTGTTGCCGCTGGTATGCGTAACACAGGCTAGTTGAGCTGATCAAAAAGCCCAAGATATTCACCATATCTTGGGCTTTTATTTTTGTGAGAAAACTTATTCACTCATTCGCAGAAAAAATATCACAGGCAAAACCACTAAAAAAATCACCGCACTTAAAATCACAGCCAATCGAAATTGCCAATGTTGTGTTTTATGACGATAATGTTCCATGGCTAAATGCATTCCGATATGATATTCATAAGCCGCAATCGACCCACAAGTCGTAAAGGCTTCGGGGGCAAGTAAAATGCGTTTGCGGTAATCTTCATCGCTTTCCGTATCAATGCCACTATCCGACACATCAATATGACCGCACCAATGACAAAAGACGACATCGGCAAATCGTTCTAAGATATTATGATTGGGCGTATTTATAACTATATGAGAGAAGTGGGAATGGTTCAGGTGTGATGATGGGAAAAGTTTCTATGAGAAGGCTTTTTTCTTTGTTTACTTGACCCTTTTACATACTAAAAAACGTTCCGAAACTATTTTTTAAAATATTGATAAATAAGACTTAAATAATCAAAATTATTAATAATAATTTCGGAACGTTTATTGGCTGTAAACCCTTATAAATCAAGGATTACGCACGTTTGAAGTGTAATAATACAAAAAACAGCAATTATTTTTTGTAGTAAGGTTTTTTAATCTTCTAAATCTTACTACAAAAATTACTACAAAAAAATTGACTTTTTATGAGTATGCCTGATACTTTGTGATACATCAAATTATAAAAAATTCTTTTATTATCAATAATTTTGACGCTTTGTGATACCATGTTATTAGTTTGGGTGGTGGAGCTGGGGGGAGTTGAACCCCCGTCCGAAATTACTCTACCTTCAGTACTACACGTTTAGTCTCGTCTTTAATTTCACTTATCACCAGCGGACAGACACGCAAGCGATAAGCTAGCTTGATTCAATTTAGTGTTTCGATCTCCAAGCCGAAGCGTCCACACGGTCTCGTTTGGGTTTGACTCCGCTTTATCCCCGTCTTACGAGCGGAAGCTAGGGAGCGAAGGCTAAGAGCAGGTTATTAAGCTGCTAAAGCGAATTGTTCGTCATTTGCGACTATTTTTTTGCGGTTTATTTACGAGGCCTACCGCACCTCGACGTGCACCTTGGGCTTCGCTAATCCCGTCGAATCCAGAATCAGCCCCAAAAGTGCGGTCAGTTTAACAAATATTTTTTAAAATACCAAGTAAAAAAGCCTTAACATTAGTGAGTTAAGGCTTTTGAAGCTGAATTTGATTAAATATAATTCACTTCCACAATCTCAAACTCAACGGTGCCACCGGGGGTGACGATATTTACCGTATCATCTACTTCTTTGCCGACTAAGCCGCGTGCAATAGGTGAATTCACAGAAATTAAGCCTGATTTAATATCCGCTTCATCATCGCCTACGATTTTATAGGTCACTTCATCGTCTGTATTTACGTTGAGTAGTACAACGGTTGCGCCAAAAATAACCTTACCGTTATTCGGTATTTTAGTTACATCAATCACTTGGCAATTGGATAATTTGCCTTCGATTTCTTGAATACGACCTTCGCAGAAGCCTTGTTGTTCGCGTGCAGCGTGATATTCCGCATTTTCTTTTAAGTCACCATGTTCACGCGCTTCTGCAATCGCTTTGATGATTTCAGGACGGCGTGTGTTTTTTAAAAAATCAAGTTCTTCGCGTAAGAGTTCAGCACCGCGAACAGTCATTGGAATTTGTTTCATTTTCGTTTTCTCTTTTATTAAGTAAAAACAAAACCACGGCATCACATTGTGATGTCGCAGCATAGATAAAAAATTGAGATTATGAGCAAAAATAAATTTACTCTAAGGGAATCGCGGTCTATTATTGTTCGTCTAAAAAAAAATAGCAATAACTAACCGCACTTTTACTATGTTAAATACAACAGCATTTTCTCGAAAACTTATTCTTTCTTCACTTTTACTTAGCGCAACCGGTTTTGCACAAGTGGATGTTCAAGGTTTTAGTCAGGGTTTACCACAAGGTGCCAGCCTTGGGTTTGTTGCCAAAAATCTCAATACCAATCAAGTCATTGCAGATTACAACGCGTCTACCTTTATGTTACCGGCGAGTACCCAAAAAGTATTTACCGCGTTGGCATCAAAATTAGTATTAGGCGATCAATTTAAATTTGAAACAACGGTATTAACGAATGGCAATTTGCAGAACTCCGAGCTAAATGGGGATTTAATTGTAAAATTTACAGGGGATCCTGATTTAACCAGTGGTCAACTTTATCAATTATTGGCGAAAGTTAAGCAACAAGGCGTAAACAAAATTAAGGGAAATTTAATTCTAGATACTTCTGTTTTTGCAAGCCACGATCGTGGTATTGGCTGGATTTGGAATGATCTGACGATGTGCTTTAATTCCCCTCCTGCGGCAGCCAATATTGATAACAACTGTTTTTCAGTGAATTTAGATGCGAATCAATCCGTGGGGGAGAATGTTAAATTTAATGTGCCGTCACAATATCCAATCCAAGTATTTGGTCAGGTCAAAGTGGTGAGCAATGAAGATGCGCCTTATTGCCAGTTGGATGCGGTTGTGCATGATAATAATCGCTATCAGATTAAGGGTTGTATTGCGCGTCAGAGCAAGCCCTTTGGTTTAAGTTTTGCGGTGCAAGATCCCGATGCTTACGCTGCAGCGATTATTCAACGTCAACTCAAACAACTGGGGATTGAATTTAACGGACAAGTTCAAGTACCACATCAACCCCAAACAGGAAAAATACTGGCACAGCATTTTTCTAAGCCATTACCTGATTTATTAAAAAAAATGATGAAAAAATCCGATAACCAGATTGCGGATAGTTTATTTCGTACGGTGGCGTACCATACCTATAAACGCCCGACTTCTTTTCAGCTCGGGGCAATGGCATTGAAAAGAGTATTGTCCACCAAAGCAGGGATTCAGTTTGGGCATACGATTGTTGCCGATGGTTCGGGATTGTCGCGCCATAATCTGATTGATCCGAATACCATGTTACAAGCGTTGGAATATATTGCGAAGAATGAAAGCACATTACATTTAATGGAAACATTCCCGATTGCAGGGGTTGACGGTACAATCAGCGGGCGTGGCGGGTTGATTCAATCCCCTTTAGTCAAAAATGTGATTGCCAAAACAGGTTCATTGAAAGGGGTCTATAATTTGGCGGGTTTTATGATTAATGCACGTGGCGAGAAAGTGGCATTTGTCCAATTTATTAATGGTTATTCTACCGGTGAATTGGAAAATAAGACAAAGCGTGCGCCTTTGGTGAATTTTGAACATAAGCTCTATAACGCGGTATATGCAGAATAGATAGGTAATTTTGTCACAGGGTTGCTCATTATTTAATGTATTGATGAGCAACCATTTTGTTTATTATGCCTAAATTTTCTCTTTCCAGTAACCAATCCATTCTTTTAGCAATTGCATATTGGCATTAAGCGCACCGGCTTGTGGGATGAAATGCATATAATTTAAACCGTAGGTTTCAGGGATTTTTCCTGAGCCGACACTGGCAGGATAAACCGTAAATCCTTGTCGTTCAAATAGCATTTTGGCGCGTTGCATGTGCCATTGATGGGTGACTAAGATAATGCGCGTAATACCTTCTCGCTCCAAGATTTCTTTGGTGTAGAACGCATTTTCTTTGGTGTTGGTCGATTTTTCTTCTAACCATTTAGGTTTGATACCAAAAAAGGTAAAAAACTCTTGCCCCATCACCTTGGCTTCTGAGTTTCCATTTGGGCTTGCGCCACTAATCAAAATAGGCAATTCCGTTTCTTTGTGCAAGTAGGCGGCATAACGCATGCGTTCTAATGGCAAACCCGGTACCGTAATAGGGCTATAAAGCTCCTTGCTATCTCGCAATCCTCCGCCTAACACCACAATCGCCTGTGCTTGACGATAATCATTCACGGTTAAATGGTCTTCTTGAACAAGGCTATCACTGAGCTTTTCGGCGGTGTATGGAATACTGAAAAAATACAAAATACAGACACTCAAAAGCGCGGTCAAAAATGCAAGTTTTTTGAAACGAAATAGCGACAAAATAAACGCAAGAATCAATAGCAGAATGACATCAAAGGGCGGTAGAATGATATTGGTGATGATTTTAGTCAGTTCAAACATAGGCAATCCAGAGTAAAAAATTTTTGCTTATTATTCCTTAAATTTGCTAGGAACTCAATGCTTAAACAACTGTTAAAAGGGCAATCAAAGTGCTATGATACGCAGGTTTTTTGATAAGGGAACTCCCTAACCAATTTAGTTAATTAGGAATGTTATGAATTCAGTTTTAGTTTCATTAAAACAAAAGTTAAGTGCTATTAATGAACTTATTTTAGATAAAAATGATGTGGTTTATTTTGATTATCCGCTACATTTGAACGTAGGGGATTTATTAATTTATGCAGGAACAGAGCAATTTTTTAAAGATTACCACATTCAAATTAAATTGCGCCGAGCATTGCAAGCCTTCGATTTAAAGGAAGCGAAAAAATATATTGGAAAAAACACTACGATTTTATGTCACGGTGGTGGTAATTTTGGAGATTTATATCCGCTGATTCAAAAAATGCGTGAAGATATTGTTCAGGCATTTCCAAATAATCGCATTATTTTATTACCACAAACCGCGCATTATTCTTGTGATGATGCAATGAAAAAATCGGCATCATTATTTTCTCAACATCAAGATTTACACCTCTTTTCACGAGATCGTAAAACCTTTGAAATGATGAAAACTCATTTTTCTCAATATACTTATCTTTCACCGGATATGGCGCACCAACTGTATGGTAAATTGCCACCAAAAGAACATAAAAATACACAACGTACGTTATATTTCTTACGCAAAGATATTGAGAAAAGCCATATTGAAGCAGAAATTCAAGCAACCTTACCTAACTTAGATAATGTAAAAGACTGGGAAGATATTTTATTACCAAGTGATATTAAGTTTGAATTATGGTGTAGTCGTTTTTCTAAATTAGCGAATAAATTTAAGTTAGGCTTTGTAAAAAATAAAATTAATGATCTTTGGTATCAACATGCATTAGCGGTTATTTCACGTTGTCAAGATATATTCCTGAGTTATGATGAAGTCATCACTAGTCGTTTACATGGGCATATTTTTTCTTGTTTATTAGGGTTACCTAATCAAGTTTGTGATAATTCCTATGGGAAAAACTCAGGCTATTATCATCAATGGACAAGTGAAATAGATTACACGAGACTTTATAATTCCGATGAAAAATAATCGTCATTTATTCACACTTATTGTGGTCACGATTTTAAGTATGGGGCTTACGATGGTAAGTTCCTTTGTCCTTGCTCATATGCTTTCCGTGGATGATCGTGGTACGCATCAATTATTTATTACAACGGTTTCTTATGTTGTAACCATTGCAACAGGGGGCTCGGGTTTTGCGCTCGCGCTTTCAATGCGTCATAAACAATATTTACATTGGCGCCGTTATTTACTGGCTTTTTTAGCGGTCGCAATTATAGTGGCATTATTAGCAATTGCGCTGTTTGATTTTACTAAATTTGAATGGTTATTTGTGATTAATGTGATTTTTACAGCCATTCTTACGATTACCCTAGAAAAAAGTAAAATTGATCCTAAATTAAAAATTTATCGCGCATTAACCTTACAACAACCGGTATTATTAGTGGCGATTTATGGCGGGGCTTATTTATTACTAGGTGAGCAACCCCTTGAATTAGTGATTCAATTATTGACTGTATTTAGTCTTATTCAAGGTGTGACCTGTTTATATTATCTCTATAAAATTGAGAGAAAATTCAAGCAGGAAAATGAACATCTTGAAAAAATAGACCGCCCTTTTTTCTTAAAAACATGGGGTAAACAAAATCTCTATCAAATATTTGGTGCAACCACATCAAGTATTGATAAATTCTTAATTGTCGCTTGGATTGGCCATTATTACTTAGGGCTTTATACCGTTTGTATTGCCTTTGATGCCTTATTAACTAAATTTATTAATATGCTAACCGATTATTATTATTCAGGTTTATTGAATAATTTAAATCGAATTAAATCAGTATTAGCTGTGATTGCCTTAATGAGTGTTGGTGCTGTTATTTTAACCCCATTATTAGCAGAACCTATTATCCGTTTTTTCTTTAGCGCGAAATATATTGAAGTTGCCCCTATTCTTATTTGGTTTATTTTAAATTCAATTATTGCGGGATTGTCTTGGTTGCTTTCGCAAAATATGTTAATTCAAGGCAAACAAATTTTGTTATTTACCCGCCAATTAATTTCTATTGGTGTGTTTGTAGTGTTATTTTATCTGTTAAGAGAAGAGCAACTTTATGGCGTGGCATTTGCCTTTTTGGGAGCAAGCCTAACGCGTTTAGCTATCTCGATTGTGTATTATTTTAAATATCCGATTAAAAACTTGAAAATAGAGCAAAAATGAAAAAATATTTAATTTCTCTTGAGAAAGATAGGTATCGCCGTGAGCTATTTTTCTCTCAACCGGATACGGCGGATTTTGAGATTTTTAATGCCATTAATACGATGGTGTTATCTGAATCCGAATTACAGCAAAAATTCAACTTTGAACGTTTTAAACAAACTTATCATCGTAATGTGACAAAAGGGGAAATTGGTTGTACTTTAAGTCACCTAGCGGTTTATCAGAAAATTGTTGATGATCAACGTATTGCTGAAAATGAGTATGCATTGATCTGTGAAGATGATGTCCTTTTTGCTGAAGATTTTAATGAAAATTTAACCGCACTTTTAAATGAAAAACTCAATGCAGATATTGTTTTAGTTGGACAGTCAAAAATTTTAAGTTTTGACGATAAAGAGTTATTTATTAATTATCCAACCACTTTTAAATTTGCTCAAAAGAAACTCGCTAACACAAAATACGGCTATGCCTATCCTTACCGAAATTATTTTGCCGGTACAGTGGCGTATTTAATTAAAAAATCAGCCTGTAGAAAGTTTTTAGCTGAAAAAAATATTTATTGGCTTGCGGATGATTTTATTTCTTTTGAACAGAAATGGCAGTTAGATACTGTGGTTGTTCGTCCTTTAATGGCAATTGAAAATCCAAGCTTAACCAGTAATTTAGAAGCTATTCGCGGCTCATTGAATAATAATATGTTCAAAAAATTATTGAAATTTCCACTGAAAAAAATATTGGCAATTAAGAGAAATTTATAATGTCTGCATTAGTCAATTTATTTTATTTATATGATCCTTGGTTTTTTCATATCCTACGCATGAGTATGCTAATAGGCGTTTTGACTTTGTTGTGGTTTGGCTATCGATGGTATCAAAAAGCACAAAAACAATTCGTACTTCCTGTGGATAGCTTGCTGGTTTGTTTAGCTTTAATTGTGTTTTCGATTATCCCTATTCTAATTAACGGAACAAAAGAATGGGGAGTGATCAGCATGTATATTAAATCGGCGGTTATGTTTGGTTTTGGGATTGTGATTTACAATGTATGTTATCTAAATACAGAAAATAAAACACAATTACTGCGAGATTTAAATATGGGTATTGCTGTTCAAGCCATAATAGGATTTTTGGCATTATTAGGGATTTCTTTTGCGGTAGAACTTGCACTTAATACGAACTCAATAATGGGCGGACATTTACCGCGCTTTATTGGTTCAGAACAAGAATATCGCCTTTATAATTTAACCTCATCTGCCTTTTTCCCATTAAGTGCTTTCTATTTAATGCTATTACATTTTCTGTTAGCAGCACATAAAAAAGATAAAGCATTAAATGGCGTATTTTTATTTTTACTGCTTTGTATTGGCTTGATTTCAGGGCGCACATTTTTAATTTTTTCAACAGTAAGTATTCTGGTTTATTTCCGTTTTAGCTATATTTCGGCACTGATAGCATTTGGTTTATTATGCTTAGGATTAGCTTATTTTTATCCAACACATCCTTATGTTGAACATGCACTTGAGCCTTTAATTAATTTATTTCATGGTAAAAGTTTAAGTTCATCCACAGATACTTTGATGAATAAACATTTATTTATGCCGGCAATAAAACAGTTAATTATGGGGGATGGGCTTTACTATCAACCTAATGGTTGGAGCTATTATGGTGGTTCAGATTCAGGGTTTATTCGCCAAGCATTATATGGTGGTGTGGGTTACATCTTAATTTGCTTTTTATTTACGGCTTATTTTGTTAAACGTATTGCGGATAACTGGTTTAATGGCAGTTGGATATATATTTTATCTACCTTATTTTTATTAAGCGTGTTAAATATCAAAGCAGATACTTATGCTTACCCAGGTTTAATGACCACATTTTTAATGTTTATTTCATTATTTGGAAATAAAGGAAAATTAAAACTTTTTGAGAGAAGATAATGTTTAGTATTATTGTTCCTTCCTATAATCGTAATGCAGAATTAACGGCGTTATTAAGCAGTTTAGAAAAGCAAACGGTAAAAAATTTTGAAGTTATTGTGGTAGATGATTGTTCACCAAATACCATTCAAATTGACCGCACTTTTAGTTTCCCTGTTACGCTGATTCGTAATGAGGTAAATTCAGGGCCGGCTAAAAGCCGTAATGTTGGGGCAGAGCATGCACAAAATGAATGGCTGTTGTTTTTAGATGATGATGATCGTTTTGAAAATAACAAATGTGAATTATTGGCTCAAGCCATTAATGAACATCCGCAAGGGAATTTTATTTATCACCCCGCAAAATGTGAAATGGTTAATGAGGGATTTACTTATATCACTCATCCATTACCCCCGGAGCAATTAACTTTGGAAAAGATACTGCTGGCGAATAAAATTGGTGGTATTCCAATGATAGGGATTAAAAAAGCCTTTTTTGTTGAATTAAATGGATTATCAACGGAATTAAAATCTCTTGAAGATTATGATTTTGTATTAAAAGTGGTTTCAAGTAAAAACTTTAACCCTATTTATGTGGATAAACCGTTAACCTTATGTTCATTCCATACGAAACGCTCGAGTGTGTCGACTAATATGGAAAATACAGAAAAAGCTATTGAGGTTATTCGCGAAAAATATGTAAAAACGTCAGAACAAGCAGATAACTTTAAATTAAATTCGCTGTATATTTTAGTTTATCCGCACGCGATGAATTTATCTCGGAAAGCTGCAAAATATTATTTTGAAATGTTTAAACTGAGTCATCGTTTAAGTCATTTAATTATTGCAGTGGTTACATTTATTTCGCCTAAATTGGCAATTAACTTAAAAAGATTTGTATAAATGAAATTTTCAGTTTTAATGTCCTTATATATTAAGGAAAATCCCGAATTTTTACGTGCCAGCTTACAAAGTTTAGTGGATCAAACGGTGCAAGCTGATGAAATTGTGTTGGTTTTAGATGGGGCAATTACTGCTGAATTAGCCGCTGTAATTGATGAATTTCAGACCAAATTACCGATTAAACGCGTGCCATTGCCACAAAATGTAGGATTGGGCAAAGCCTTAAATGAAGGGATTAAAGCCGCTCGTAATGAATGGTTGTTCCGGATGGATACGGATGACATTTGTCTTCCGGAACGCTTTGCAAAACAAGTTGCTTATATTGAACAGCATCCTGATGTGGTGATGTTTAGTACGCAAATTGCGGAATTTGATGCGGATCCTTCGGTGATTA
Source organism: Actinobacillus porcinus (assembly GCF_901764995.1). GTDB lineage: Bacteria > Pseudomonadota > Gammaproteobacteria > Enterobacterales > Pasteurellaceae > Exercitatus > Exercitatus porcinus. Next base: position 132,515 of record NZ_CABFKI010000004.1, on the reverse strand, counting down.
CCGCAGAACGTCATGTGCCAACAGACTATGAAGAGATTGTAAAATTTAATCAAATGCGCTCACCGTTTAATCATATGACTGTGGCTTATCGTAAATCCTTACTCGAAGAAGTGGGCTATTATCAGCATCATTTATTCCTAGAAGATTACAATTTATGGAACCGTATTATTGCCACGGGTAAAAAAGTGGGCAATTTACCTGAAGTGCTTTTATTGGCACGTACGGCGGGTAATGCGATGTTCAGCCGCCGCCGCGGTTGGACTTATGCTAAAAGCGAATGGAAACTGTATCGCCTAAAACAACAGCTTAAAATTCAAAGTGCGGTAAGTGGTTTTGTCACTTTTTTAGCGCGTACGTTACCACGTTTAATGCCCGTTTCAGTAGTGAAACTTTTATATAAATTAATGAGAAAATAATTAAAAAGAGATAATGATGAAAACATTGCTAAAATTAACCGCACTTTCCGTTTGCTTTATGGTGGCAGGCTGCTCTTCAAACTCAAATACTCAGCGTATTTCGCCTTTAGCCGAAACGGCAACCTATAACAAAGCACGAACATTGAATAACTTCCAAGATTATGTGCAATTTTTAAAACGTAAAGCAGCAGGGCAGGGTGTTTCTGCGGCAACCTTAAATGCCCAACAAAATATTCGCTATATTACGAAAGCGGTAGCGTTAGATCAGAAGCAAGCAGGCAATTTAGCGCGCCGTAAAAATCAACCGCCTTCGCCGCCTAATCCAAATGGGGCAACCAACTATATAACCAAACATTTGACCCAAGCCAAAGTGGATAAAGCAGAAGAAAATTACTGGGATATTCGTACGCCATTACAGAAAGCAAGCCAAAATTTTGGTGTTCAACAAGAATTTATTTTGGCTTTATGGGGTATGGAAAGTAGCTTTGGTTATTATCAAGGGAATTTTGATGTGCTTTCTGTGCTAGCGACACTTGCCTTTGATGGTCGCCGTGAAAAGTTATTTAGCAAAGAGTTTGTCAATGCTATGAAAATGCTGGATCGTAATGATATTCAACGCACACGTTTATTGGGATCTTGGGCAGGGGCGATGGGGCAAACGCAATTTATGCCTACGTCCTATTTGAGTTATGCTGCTGATGGCGATGGTGACGGTCGTAAAGATATTTGGACAAATGAATATGATGTGTTCGCATCTATTGCCAATTATTTACATACCGTAGGTTGGAATGATAAGTTACCTTGGGGTGTCGAAGTAGAATTAACGCAATATATCGATTTGGCACAATCGGGGACAGAAAAAGGTAAATCTCGTTCTTTAAGTGATTGGCAAGCGCAAGGTGTAACGTTAAAAAATGCCTTTGAGCAGAATAAGTTAAATGCCATGGCAAATGCAGAGCTATGGTTAGTTCGTCCTGATAAAGAAGTGGGGCGTGCTTTTTTAGTGACCAATAATTTCCGCACTATTTTAGATTGGAACCGTTCAACTTATTATGCATTAAGTGTAGGGATGTTCGCTGATCGTATTAAAAGCGTGACAGGAATGTAAATATAACTTGCCAATATGTAAAGAGTTTAGGTATTATGCCTAAACTCTTTTTTATTATTTATTGAGGAAGCAAAATGAAAAAAACACTTTTAGCCGTTTTATTCACCGCACTTACCAGTGTTTCAGTTCAAGCGAATACTCAAACGCCGGATACGTTAGCTAAAATTCTTGAAACCAAAGAAATTAAAGTTTGTTCGCCAGGGGATTATAAACCCTTTAGTTTTGATACAAACGGCAAATTTGAGGGGGTGGATAATGACTTAGTGAATAAATTAGCAGAAAGTTTAGATGCTAAAGTCACTATCGTTAAAACCACATGGAAAACCTTATTAGCGGATTTTGAGCAAAAATGTGATTTAGCCGTAGGCGGGATTTCTATCACGTTGGCTCGTCAACAAAAAGGATTGTTTACTGAACCTTATTTTACTAACGGTAAAACCCCGATTGTGCGCTGTGAAGATGTGAAAAAATACCAAACTGTAGAAGATATCAATCGCCCTGAGGTGAATATTATTGCTAACCCGGGCGGTAGTAATGAAAACTATGCGCGTACTGTGTTGACCAAAGCAAAATTAACCATGAACCCTGAAAACTTGACGATTTTCCAGCAAGTCATTGATAAAAAAGCCGATGTATTTGTAAGCGAAGCCGCGGAAGCTATTGTAAAAGCCCATGAGCATAAGGGTGTACTTTGTGCCGTGAATCCGGATAAACCATTGAAACCGGCTAAAAATGCATGGTTGGTACCAAATAATGATTTCCGTTTTAAAGCCTATGTAGATCAATTCTTTGCGTTGGAAAAACAATCCGGTGAGTTGCAACGTATCATTGATAAATGGTTACCGCGCGATTAGTGATAATGGACTATAAATGGCCTAGCACGATTGGTGCTAGGTTTATTATCTTTTCGTTTACTGGAAATGATCCAACCCAAATTGATAAAGCGCATTTTTCTTGTAGCCATAAAGTTCTGCCACGATAGCGGCGGCTTTTTTGAGCGGTAATTCATTGGCGATTAAAGTTAAGGCTTTGATGGCTTGTGGGTTAAAACTATCGTCATCTTCTGCCTTGGGTTTTCCTTCAATGATTAACACCATTTCGCCTTTGGTTCGATTAGGATCTTCGGTTAGCCATTGGCGTAAATTGCTGACGGTGTCCCCTGAAATGGTTTCCCAAGTTTTGGTGATTTCTCGCGCCAGTACCATATAACGCTCAGCGCCGAGTACAGTTTCAATATCTTCTAGCGTGTCTAAAATGCGGTGTGTGCTTTCGTAGAAGATTAAAGTGCGGTCTTCTTCGGCAATGTTTTGTAATTTGTCTTTACGCGCTTTGGATTTGGCGGGTAAAAAGCCTTCAAAACAGAAGCGATCTGAGGCAATACCTGAAGCACATAATGCAGTGATGGCGGCGCAAGCACCAGGTAGCGGAACGACTTTTAAACCCGCTTGGCGGCATTTGCGTACTAAATGAAATCCAGGGTCGCTAATTAATGGTGTGCCTGCATCGGAAATGAGCGCGATATTTGTACCTTGCTGTAATTTTTCCACTAAGAGATCGGCTTTTTGCTGTTCGTTGTGATCGTGTAAGGCAAAAAAGGGCTTTTTGATGCCGTAGTGATTGAGCAATAAACCGCTGTGTCTTGTGTCTTCCGCGGCGATTAAATCTACTTGTGCAAAGGTGTCTAACGCGCGCTGGGATATGTCTTGTAAGTTGCCGATGGGGGTGGCAACAATATATAAAATGCCGGTTTGGTTCATTTTGTTTCTTCTTTTAATTGCTTTTAGTCGGTGAGAGAAGTAAGATCTGCATAATTTTCTCAAAACTCTCAATGGAGTGATTTATGACTATTTTATTACAAGGCACGAAATTTAAGAAACGTTTAATGCCACTTTTATTCCCAATGTTGTTAGCAGGTTGTACGAATTTATTTGGTGATAATTTTGCAAGCACCTTAAAAAATGATGCCAATGCCAGTTCTGATTTTTATATGAACAAGCTTGAGCAAACGCAAAATAGAGAAGATCAGCAGACTTATAAGTTGCTTGCAGCACGTGTAATGATGACCGAAAATAAAGTTCCGCAAGCGGAAGCGTTATTAGCGGAGTTACAAGATTTAACGCCAGAGCAGTTATTGGATAAATCGATTATTGATGCGCATATTTTAGCGGCAAAACGTAAAAATACGGAAGCGATGAGCGCGCTTCGCGGGATTAATCTTGCGCAATTAAGTCAATCGCAAAAAGCACGTTACTATGAAGTGGCCGCAAAAATTGCAGAAAATCAAAATGATGTGATTGAAGCGGTAAAAGCGCGTGTTCAAGTGGATGCGAATTTAACGGACGTTCAACGAAAACAAGAAAATATTGACCGCACTTGGGCATTGTTGCGTGCGGCGAATAAAGGCACGGTCAGCGGTGCGAGCGCAGACAGTAACCCAGGATTAGGTGGTTGGTTAGCGTTGGCGAAAACCTATAATGATAATGTCAATCAGCCGTCACAATTAGCGAAAGTTTTAGAGAGCTGGAAAGCACAATATCCAACTCATAGCGCGGCGTATTTATTCCCGACTGAATTGAAAAGTGTGAGTAACTTCCAACAAACACAGTTGAATAAAATTTCGGTATTGTTGCCGTTAAGTGGCGATGCGGGTGTGATTGGCTCAACGGTGCGTTCGGGATTTAATGATGCTCGTGGTGCTGATAATGCAATGCAAGTGGAATTTATTGATACTATTGCCACCTCTGTACAAGATGCGGTAGCGCAAGCCAAAGCCACAGGATCTTCCGCGATTGTAGGGCCATTATTGAAACCGAATGTGGATACGGTGATTAATAATCCAAGTGCTATTCAAGGCCTTGATGTTTTAACCTTAAATTCCACTTATAATGAACGTGCGGTAGATAAGCTTTGCTATTTTGGTTTGTCACCGGAAGATGAAGCGGAATCAGGGGCGGATCGTATGTGGAATGATAATATTCGCAATCCATTAGTGCTCGTTCCACAAGCAGACGTGGGACAACGTACCGCTTCAGCGTTCAATGTTCGTTGGCAACAATTGTCAGGCAATGATGCGAATATCAAATTCTTTAGTAGTACGGATGAAGCTGCGGTATTAATTCAAGACGGTGCAAATAAAAATGCGGAAGGGGTTTATGTGGTAGCAACCGCGGAAGAGTTAATTGATATTAAATCCGCATTAACGAATTCCGGTTCAACGGCGCGGGTTTATGCAAGTTCACGTAGTAACACCTCAAATAGTACGCCTGAATTCCGTTTACAAATGAACGGGGTGAGATTTAGCGATATTCCGTTCTTTAAAGAAACAGATGCGGCACAATATCAAAAAATTAATCAAGCTACAGGCGGCGATTATAGTTTAATGCGTTTGTATGCAATGGGTGCCGATGCGTGGTTATTAGTTAATCAATTTAATGAGTTGCGTCAAGTGCCGGGTTTTGCTGTGAGTGGTTTGACAGGTAAACTCAGCGCCGGGCCAAATTGTAATATTGAACGTAATATGACGTGGTTTGAGTATCAAGATGGGAATGTGGTGCCATTAAATTAATGTTAGATTCATTAAAACGCCGTTTAACCACGCGTGAACAAGGGGCGAGCTTTGAGCATCAAGCTCGCCTTTTTTTAGAACGCCAAGGACTTAAGTTTATCGCTGCCAACCAGTATTTTAAGTGCGGTGAGCTTGATTTGATTATGCAAGAGGGTGAAACCATTGTATTTGTAGAAGTTCGCCAACGTAAAAGCAATGCTTTTGGGTCGGCAGTGGAAAGTGTGGATTGGCGGAAACAACAGAAATGGCTTGATGCGGCCAATATGTGGCTGGCGAAACGGGGTTGCAGTTTGGAAGATGCTGATTGCCGTTTTGATTTGATTGCTTTTGGGCGTACTGTTAATGATATGCAGTGGTTTCCTAATTTTTTGGATTGATTATGCTTGATAAAATTAAAGATCTTTATAATGAGAATATTCAAACGCAAATTGCCGCTTCGAGAACCTTACCTGAGCAATTGCAAAAGGCGGTTCATGCCATTGTCGCGGCATTGTTGCGTGGGAATAAAATTATTGTGTGTGGGCATGGGCGTTCGTATGCCAATGCGCAGATTTTAGTGGCAAATTTGCTTAATCGATATGATTTAGAACGCCCGAGTTTTCCTTCGGTGCTATTAAATCTAGATAGTGCGGTCGGCGCCGCCATTATTTCTGATCAGCATTTGACCGCACTTTATCAGCGTCAGTTTAATGCAGTGGCTCAACAAGGGGATATTTTGGTTGTCATGTCGCCTTTTGCAAATGATGAGCCGATTTTAGATGTGGTCAACTGTGCGACAACAAAGGATGTTTCAATTATCGCCTTAACTGGGGCGACAAATGATTATTATCAAGGTATCTTGACGGAAAATGATATTGAAATTCAAGCACCCAGCCAAAAAGAAAGTCATATTTTGGAAAGTCATTTGTTTATCATTAATGCGTTATGTGAATTAATTGATCATAGTTTGTTCGGACAACAGTAAATTAATTTTTTAGTTGCACTTTAAATCGTAAAAAGTTGCCCCAATAACAAAGAAACATTAACGGAATTTTTTATTTTATGGGAAGAAAACGTTCGGCAAGTTCGAGCCGTTGGTTAAACGAACATTTTAAAGATCCTTTTGTCCAAAAGGCGCATAAACAGAAATTGCGTTCGCGTGCCTATTTTAAATTGGATGAAATCCAGCAAACCGATAAATTGTTTAAACCGGGAATGACGGTGGTGGATTTGGGTGCGGCACCTGGCGGTTGGTCGCAATACGCGGTGACGCAAATTGGTGACAAGGGGCGGATTATTGCTTGTGATATTTTGGAGATGGATCCTATTGTAGGCGTAGATTTCTTACAAGGAGATTTCCGCGATGAAAATGTCTTAAATGCCTTGTTGGAACGCGTGGGGGACGAAAAGGTTCATGTGGTGATGTCCGATATGGCACCGAACTTTAGTGGTATGCCATCAGTGGACATTCCGCGCGCTATGTATCTTGTTGAACTTGCTTTAGATATGTGTAAACAGGTTCTTGCCACCAAAGGGAGCTTTGTGGTGAAGGTATTCCAAGGCGAAGGCTTTGATGAATATTTACGTGAAATTCGTTCCTTATTTTCCGTGGTCAAAGTTCGAAAACCTGAAGCTTCGCGTGGGCGTTCTCGTGAAGTTTATATTGTAGCAACAGGTTATAAAGGTTAAGAAAAAAAGCCTTGTCCTACGGAAAAAATTGGCGTTGACTATTAGTTTCTTTGTCAATTTTAATATATGCTATTAACAAATTTTTAACTAATAATTTTTTAACTAACTATGAGGTTTAAACCTTGAACGATATGGTAAAAAATCTAGTCCTTTGGGTGGTGGTAGCTGTTGTCATGATGACCGCATACCAAGGCTTTAATTCCACTGAGACGAGCAATCAAACGGATTACACCACATTTATTACAGATGTGGGGAACAATCAAGTTTCACAAGTTAAATTTAGTGATGATCGTGAGATTAGCGTTACCAAAACTGATGGCTCAAAATATGCCACGGTAATGCCAATCTATGATGACAAAATCTTAAATGATTTGTTAAATAAAAAAATCAAAGTAGAAGGCACAATGCCTGAAGGGCGTAGCTTACTCTCGCAAGTGCTTATTTCTTGGTTCCCAATGCTATTTCTCGTTGGTGTGTGGTTCTTCTTTATGCGCCAAATGCAAGGCGGTGGTGGTAAAGCGATGAGCTTCGGGAAAAGCCGCGCCAAAATGTTGACCAAAGATCAAATCAAAGTCACATTTGAAGATGTCGCCGGCTGTGATGAAGCGAAAGAAGAAGTTGGTGAGATTGTTGATTTTTTACGAGATCCAACGAAATTCCAAAATCTTGGCGGTAAAATTCCAAAAGGCGTTTTAATGGTAGGTCCACCGGGAACCGGTAAAACCCTTATCGCTAAAGCTATTGCGGGGGAAGCTAAAGTACCATTCTTTACGATTTCAGGTTCTGATTTCGTGGAAATGTTCGTGGGCGTTGGGGCATCACGTGTGCGTGATATGTTTGAACAAGCGAAGAAAAATGCGCCTTGTTTGATTTTTATTGATGAAATCGATGCCGTAGGGCGTCAACGTGGAGCGGGTCTTGGTGGTGGTCATGATGAACGTGAGCAAACCTTAAACCAAATGCTCGTTGAAATGGATGGCTTTGAGGGCAAAGAAGGCATTATTGTTATTGCGGCGACTAACCGCCCTGATGTATTAGATCCAGCGCTGGTTCGCCCAGGTCGTTTTGACCGTCAAGTGACCGTTGGATTGCCTGATGTACGTGGTCGTGAGCAGATCTTAAAAGTCCATATGCGAAAAGTGCCTTTAGGTGATGATGTAGATGCGATGACGTTAGCGCGCGGAACACCAGGTTATTCAGGCGCCGATTTGGCTAACCTCGTTAACGAAGCAGCACTCTTTGCCGCGCGCGGCAATAAACGTGTTGTGACTATGTTAGAGTTTGAAAAAGCGAAAGATAAAATCAATATGGGCCCTGAACGCCGCTCAATGATGATGACGGATAAGCAAAAAGAAAGCACGGCTTATCACGAAGCCGGTCATGCTATTGTGGGTTATTTAGTACCGGAACACGATCCGGTACACAAAGTGACGATTATTCCACGCGGACGTGCACTAGGTGTGACCTTCTTCTTACCGGAAGGTGACCAAGTGAGCATCAGCCAAAAACAATTAGAAAGTAAACTTTCTACCTTGTATGCAGGTCGTTTGGCTGAAGAATTGATTTATGGTGAAGAAAATATTTCTACCGGTGCATCAAATGATATTAAAGTCGCCACCAATATTGCGCGTAATATGGTGACCCAATGGGGTTTCTCCGATAAGCTAGGTCCAATTCTTTATTCAGAAGATGAAGGCGAAGTGTTCCTAGGGCGTTCAATGGCCAAAGCCAAACATATGTCGGATGAAACGGCTCATACTATCGATGAAGAAGTTCGTGCTATTGTAAATCGTAACTACGGACGTGCTCGTCAGTTGTTGATTGATAATATGGATATTTTACACGCAATGAAAGATGCGTTAGTGAAATATGAAACCATTGAAGAAGAACAAATCAAACAATTGATGAACCGAGAGCCCGTAACACCGCCATCGGGTTGGGATGAGAACAGTTCAAAACGAACACAATCAGATGAACCTAAAGCGGAAAATAATAATCAAAGTGCGGTTGAAAAATCAGACAATTTGTAAGATTTAATTAGAAAGAAGGCGACAGTGATGTCGCCTTTTTAGTCCTAATTAAATCATATATTCAATATCAGACACTTTTATGCCCGATTTTTTAATTTTTAGTCAAAATCGGGCATTTTATTTGTAATGAAATACGACTGTGCTAGAGTTTTTTGTGATTTAGTTCACGAAAATACGACTAAAATTTAAAATTTCTTTTTTATTTAGGCTTCTTAATGAAAAATATATTCAATATTTATCGTACTAGCTAGGAGGCACTATGAAACAAAAACGCTATCATGCCGATTGGAGTTCAATCAAAACTCATGAAGTACCGCAATGGTATGAAGATGCAAAATTCGGCATTTTCATCCACTGGGGTGTTTATTCTGTACCAGCGTTTGCACCGCCAACTTGCCAGTTGGGAGAGATTGATATTGATGAACAATGGTTCTGTAATAACCCTTATGCAGAATGGTATTTCAATTCAATTAATGTTCAAAAAGGCCCCACCTATGAGCATCATTTGAAAACCTATGGTGCAGATTTTACCTATGCTCAGTTTATTCCACAGTGGAAAGCGGAAAAATGGCAGCCGGATCAATGGGCGGAATTATTTAAACAAGCCGGTGCGAAATATGTGGTATTGACTACGAAACATCATGATGGTTTTTGCTTATTTCCAAGTAAACATACTGACTTTAACTGTACGCAGGCAGGCCCAAAACGGGATTTAATGGGTGAATTGACGGAACAAGTGCGTGAGAAAGGGTTGCGTATGGGGGCTTATTATTCGGGAATTATCGATTGGCAATATGCCTCTGATCCGATTTTTACGGAAAGCCAAAACTTCTCTAATGCTTGCCCGACCTATGAATATGCGGATTTTGCCTATAAACAGGTGATTGAGCTTATCGACCGCTATAAACCGGATGTGCTTTGGAATGATATCGGTTGGCCAAAAGCGGGCGAACATATGTTACCACACTTATTTGCTCATTATTACAATACGGTCGCGGAAGGTGTGGTTGATGACCGTTGGAATAAATTGTGGTGTGACTTTACATCTAAAGAATACAAACATGGTACCGCTTCTCGTGATAAAAAATGGGAAATGTGCCGTGGTATGGGCTTATCTTTCGGCTATAACCAAGTGGAAGATGAAAGCCATTTAATTTCAGTGAAAGATTTGGTGGCACTTTTGGTGGAAACCGTGGCAGATAACGGCAACCTGTTATTAAATATCGGGCCTAAAGCAGATGGTACCATTCCGCAAGAGCAAGTGGATCGTTTATTAGCCTTAGGTCAATGGTTGGCGGTTAATGGTGAAGGGATTTATCACTCTAGATGCAGCCGCAATCCAACCCAAAAACTGGGTGATGTCACGCTTTATCATACAAAAGTGCGGTCAGATTTATACTTGTTTGTGGATGGATTGAAAGCGGGTAAAAATAGCCTGCCATTATCCTTATACGGCAACATTGAGGCATTAAATCCTGAACTGAAATTCCATGTAGAAAACACCGCGGAAGGACGTATTCTACACATCGAAAATTACCAACCGGATTGGTATATCTTAGGTTTTAAAATTGCAAACGGGGAGGAATAGTTATGAGTAGTATCTCAACACGTTTCATTGATTTTATGAATCAACACGTTGCACCTGTAGCAAAACGGCTAGAAACTCAACCGCACATTTCTGCGATTCGAGATGGTTTTATTGTGGTATTACCGTTTTTGATTGTGGGCAGTTTTATCATGATTTTGCTGATTCCACCTTTTGACGAAAATACCCAAAACTCTTTTGGTCAAGCGTGGTGGACATTTTCTCACTGGGCAAGTGATTATGGTTGGCGTTTCTTCCAAATGTCCTTTAATGCCATTTCCCTGTTTACCTCTGCAAGTATCGCTTATAACCTTGCGAAAGCCTATAAACGCGAGCCTTTACCGGCAGCGTTCTTATCGGTAATGACTTTCTTATTAGTCGCCGCACCGGTGAAAGATGGTGCTATGGATATTAAATTCTTTGGAGGAATTGGTTTATTCTCTGCGATTTTTATCGCGATCTATACGGTGGAATTAACCCGTTTATTAGAGTACTTAAACATCCGTATTCGTTTACCAAAAGAAGTACCAAGTGCGGTGGCAGAATCCTTAAATATCGTGATTCCAATTTTAGCCGTATTGCTCACGCTTTATCCGGTCACACTCTACATTGAACACGCAACAGGTTCAACTATCCCACAGATTATCATGGACTTTATGGCACCATTAATTAAAGTGAGTGATTCTTTAGGTGCAATCTGTTTATTCGTCTTCGCCACACACTTGCTTTGGTTCTTGGGAATTAACGGTTCTTTAGTGTTGATGCAATTATGGACACCATTCCTATTGCAAAACATGGCAGCAAACCTTGCCGCGTTCCAAGCAGGTGAACCATTGCCATATATCATCACCAACTCATTCTGGGATTTCTATATTGTGCATGGGGCATCAGGTGGGGTTATTGCCTTAGCCTTCTTATTGGTTCGCAGTAAATCTGCACACTTACGTTCCATCGGTAAAATCGGTTTGGTTCCGTCTTTCTTCTCTATCGGCGAACCTATCGTGTACGGTGTACCAATGGTTGTGAACCCATTATTCTTTATCCCATTGATTTTCGCTCCAATGGCGAATGCGATTATTGCCTATCTCTTACTTGACTTTAATCTCATTCACCGTATCTACCTCATGGCACCTTGGACAACACCGGCACCAATTGGGGCGTACTTGGTGTCAGGAGGCGATCTATGGGCACCAATACTGAGTGCAGGCTTAATTTTATTAGATGTGGTAATTTATTATCCATTCTTTAAAATGTACGAAAAAGTCTGTTTAGAAAAAGAGAAAACGCAAGAACTGAATGAAGCGGCTGCTAATGAACTTATGCAAAAAGCACAAGAAGCGGCTCGTTAGTTTTATTATTATGTTGATGATATAAAAAACAACCCTGCACAATTTGATTTGTACAGGGTTGTTTTCGTTATCTAGTGATTAGATTTTACAAGCACCGCCTGCGCAACCGTCATCCATATCTTCTTGGGCATCGTCTGCGCCGTCTCGGGTATTTTGATAGTAAAGTGTTTTTAAACCGAATTTATAAGCGGTTAATAAGTCTTTTAATAAGACTTTCATTGGTACTTTGCCATCTTCGAAACGTTGTGGATCGTAGTTGGTATTGGCAGAGATCGATTGGTCAACGAATTTCTGCATAATACCCACAAGATGTAAATAACCGTCCATATTTGGCATATCCCACAATAATTCGTAGTTTTCGCCTAGGGTTTCATATTCCGGCACCACTTGTTTTAAAATACCGTCTTTTGATGCTTTGACACTGATATGACCACGCGGTGGTTCGATACCATTGGTTGCATTAGAAATTTGTGAAGAGGTTTCTGACGGCATGAGCGCGGTTAATGTTGAGTTACGCAAACCGTGGGTTTTGATTTCTTCACGTAATGTTTCCCAATCGTAATGAAGTGGTTCGTTGGTAATGCTATCAATATCTTTTTTGTAGTTATCAATCGGTAAAATACCTTTTGAATAACGGGTTTCGTTGAAGAATTCGCAAGGACCGAGTTCTTTAGCCAAATTCATTGAAGCTTTGAGTAAGTAATATTGAATAGCTTCAAATGTGCGGTGTGTTAAGTTATTTGCGCTGCCATTTGAATAACGAACGTTATTTTTTGCTAAATAATAAGCATAGTTAATCACACCAATCCCTAAAGAGCGGCGACCGAGTGAGCTACGGCGCGCAGCGGCAACAGGGTAGTCTTGGTAATCTAATAAGGCATCTAAAGCACGAACTGCTAAATCGGCAAGTTCTTCTAATTCATCAAGATTTTCAATTTTACCTAAGTTGAATGCCGAAAGTGTACATAACGCAATTTCACCATTTTCATCGTGGAAATGTGTTAATGGTTTGGTTGGTAAGGCAATTTCCAAGCAAAGGTTCGATTGACGCACAGGGGCAACCGCAGGATCAAATGGCGAATGGGTATTCGTGTGATCCACGTTATGAATATAAATTCGACCTGTTGAAGCGCGTTCTTGCATTAATAATGAGAATAACTCTACCGCTTTAACCGTGCGTTTACGAATAGCCGGATCTTGTTCATATTGTTCGTAAAGTTGTTCAAATTTCTCTTGATCGGCAAAGAAAGCTTCATATAACCCCGGGACATCAGATGGACTGAATAACGTAATGTCACCACCTTTAATTAAGCGTTGATACATTAATTTATTCAACTGTACACCGTAGTCCATATGGCGAACACGGTTATCTTCCACACCACGGTTGTTTTTCAACACCAACAGGCTTTCTACTTCTAAATGCCAAAGCGGATAGTAAACCGTTGCTGCACCACCGCGCACGCCGCCTTGTGAACAAGATTTAACGGCGGTTTGGAAATATTTATAGAATGGAATACAGCCTGTATGGAACGCTTCACCGCCGCGAATAGGGCTACCTAATGCACGAATAGCACCGGCATTTACCCCGATTCCAGCACGTTGTGAAACGTATTTCACAATCGCTGATGCGGTGGCATTAATTGAATCTAAGCTATCGCCACATTCAATTAATACGCAAGAACTAAATTGACGCGTAGGCGTACGCACCCCTGCCATAATCGGCGTTGGTAATGAAATTTTAAAGGTTGACGTAGCGTCATAGAAACGGCGAATATAATCTAAACGCGTTTCTTTTGGATATTTTGAGAATAAACTTGCGGCAACCAATAAATATAAGAATTGAGCCGACTCGTAAATTTCGCCTGTAACGCGGTTTTGTACCAAATATTTGCCTTCAAGCTGTTTCACCGCCGCATAAGAGAAGGTCATATCGCGCCAGTGGTCTAAGAAATCATTCATTTCTTCCCATTCTTCGCGGGAATAATCCGTTAAAAGTGACTCATCATATTTGCCCATACGAACTAACTTTTTCACTTGCTCATAAAGACGTGGTGGCTCAAATTGACCATAGGCTTTTTTGCGCAAATGGAAAATGGCTAAACGTGCAGCTAAATATTGATAGTCCGGCGCGTCTTTGCTAATCAAATCTGCTGCCGCTTTAATGATCGTTTCGTGAATATCTGAGGTACGAATACCTTCGTAGAACTGAATGTGTGAACGCAATTCCACTTGCGAAACAGACACATTGTCTAAACCTTCCGCCGCCCAAGTAATGACGCGGTGGATTTTATCTAAATCGATGGGTTCAAGTTGTCCGTCACGTTTGGTGACCATCAATGCTTTATTCATCTTATCTGCCTATGAATGAGGTTGGGTTAACACTATATATGGGTTGAAAAATTAAAACGGGCACAAGATAAGGTAAAGCATAGGATTTTTCAAGTAATAAATTTGTAGTCTGATTATTGACAGAAAGTAAGTTGTTATAGTTAAAAGAGATTTTCTATTCGTCAAAAATTTTTCTTTTTTATTGGCTAAAAGTGCGGTGAAAAAGTTGAATATTTTTTGTGATCAACTTCGCAGATTTCACTATTCCTTCTGAAGTAGAAAAAAGACAATGCTATACTCGGTTCAGCTATGGATAGATTGAGAAAGGATTTATTATGAAATTAGAAGAACTGGCAAAATTAGCCGGGGTATCAAGAACCACAGCCAGCTATGTATTAAATGGTAAAGCGAAAGAATATCGTGTGAGTGATAGAACGATTGAGCGTGTACAGGCATTGATCGATAAATATGACTTCAAACCCAATGCAATGGCGGCAGGGTTGCGAGTGGGGCGTAGTCATACGATTGGGATGATTATTCCGGACTTTGCCAATATCAGTTATGCCCAAATTGCGAACCTATTGGAAAATCATTGCCGTGAAAAGGGCTATCAGTTATTAATTACGTGTTCCAATGATAAAGCTCATAACGAAATGGAATGTGCTAAACATCTTTTCCAACGCCAAGTGGATGCGCTTATTGTTTCTACCTGTTTGCCTATGGAAAATGATTTCTATCTGACACACCAAGATGTTCCCGTGATTGGCTTTGACCGCCGTCTTCATACGGAAGGTGTAAAAAATTTATTAGCGAATGATATACGGGATGCTTGTCATTTAGGTGTGAATTTATTGGAACGCCAACCTTATAAAAAGGTATTATTTTTTGGCGCGGTACCTGAACTGGTTGTGAGTAAAGAACGGGAAATGGGGTTCAGAGAAGCTTTACAAAACACCAACACGGATATTAAAGACGTTCATTTTTTATATGCCGATGAATTTAAAAAAGATTCCGCTGCCGTCACTTTTGAAGCATGGTTAGAATGTCATGGCTTGCCTGATGCGATTTATACGACATCGTTAACTTTGTTACAGGGTGTGCTGGAAATCTTCTTGAAAAAACAAAAATCTATTCCTGAGAATGTGGTTTTGGCAACCTTTGGTAAAAGTGAATTAGTGGATTTATTGGCAAATCCTGTGGTGTGTAGTGTGCAAAATCATCGTGCCATTGCGCAGGCATTATTTGAATTAGCCATTCCCAATAAGAAAGCGAAAACGGTGGTTATGCCGGAGAAATTGATCCGGCAAATTTATCATTATCGGTGGTAAACAAAAAAGTGCGGTCAAATTATCATAAAATTTGACCGCACTTGCGTTTGTTA
This sequence comes from Actinobacillus porcinus, assembly GCF_901764995.1. GTDB lineage: Bacteria > Pseudomonadota > Gammaproteobacteria > Enterobacterales > Pasteurellaceae > Exercitatus > Exercitatus porcinus. The sequence continues at coordinate 117,085 of NZ_CABFKI010000004.1, read as the reverse complement.
CAACTTAAAATAGCAATTATTGCGCCATATTAATCACCGTTTTCAAAAACCCTTTCGCCGTTGAGAAACTGTCCATTTTACCTTGTGCTTGTAAAATCATATCAGACATTTCTCGAAAGGCGCCTTTTCCACCAACTTGTGTCAGCACATAATCCGCATTATTTTGCACATAGCTTGGGGCGTCATTGACGGCAAATGCTAATCCACAAACCGCAAAGGCAGGAAGATCTACGCTGTCATCGCCAATGTAGGCGGTTTCTTCAGGCGTTACACCCGCTTGACGGATAAGATCTAAACACGCACTTTCTTTTTCAAGTTTGCCGAGATACGCTAATTTTATCCCAAGATCATCGATGCGTTTTTGCAGAATAGGCGAGCTGCGGCCAGATAATACCGCCACTTGAATACCGTGCTCCATAAGCATACGAATACCTAATCCGTCACGAACATGAAAGCTTTTAATGGCTTCGCCGTTGGCATCGTAATGCAATAAGCCATCTGTTAATACGCCGTCTACATCGGTAATCACCAATTTAATTTTTTGTAGTTTTTCTTGCATGTGAGTTCCTAAGATGAAAATTCGATTAATCCAACGACCTGTTGTAAATCATCAACCACGACCAACGAGTGAATTTTTTTCTCTTTCATAAAGGCTTCCGCATGGGATAAGAATTCATTTTGGTTAATGGTTTTAGGGTTTTTAGTCATTAAATCTTGTGCTGTTTGATTTAATGTCTCAGCACCATTTTTAGTCAATGCACGGCGTACATCACCATCGGTAATAATGCCACATAACTGATTGTTTTCCATGACTAATGCTACGCCCATTCGCCCTTCATTCATCACTGTTAAGCAATCCGTAAAGTTAAGATTAGGTTTAGCGATTGGTAAGCGTGTTTGCATTTGATCTTTAACGCGACAAAGTAAACGGCGACCCAAAGAACCGCCCGGATGGAATTTTGCGAAATCAATCGGTTTGAAATCGCGGGCGTGAATTAATGCCACTGTTAATGCGTCCCCTAGGGCAAGGGTAACTAAAGCGGAAGTGGTTGGTGCAAGATTGTTAGGGCAAGCTTCGCGTTCTACAGAAATGTCTAAAATAAAATCTGCATGTTTACCCAGCGTTGATTTAGGGTTACTGGTGAACGCGATGATTTTGTTACCAAAATTTTTTAAGCTTGGGATAAGTTTATTGACTTCGTCACTTTCGCCGCTGTAAGAAATCAAAATGACGACATCGCTGGGTTTTAACATGCCTAAGTCGCCATGGAAGGCTTCTGTGGGGTGTAAAAAGAAGCTTGGTGTGCCGGTTGAGGCAAGACTTGCCACGATTTTTTTCCCAATTAACCCCGATTTGCCTACGCCGCTAATGGCTACACGACCTTTACAAGCTAAAATAAGTTCGATAACGGCATCAAAAGTGCGGTCTAAATTTTGGCTCAGTTTCGCGAGAGCTTGCTCTTCGGTTTTTAATGTGTCACGAGCATTTTGCAAGTAATCCATAAGTCCTTCCTTTTTTCCTATAGGCATTAAGTGCGGTTATTTTAACTGATGTTTTTGTTTCACTCTAGTTAAAATTCCGCTATACTACGCGCCTGAGTTGGTCAGACAATCGCTGGTTTATTGAAGCCCTTAGTGCCGCAAGGCAAGCCTGAAATAGGTGATAAGTGGGACAAGTAAACGAGAGGAAAGTCCGGGCTACAAAGGGCAGAGTGCCAGTTAACGGCTGGGCAGCGCGAGCTGACGACAAGTGCAACAGAGAGCAGACCGCCTTTTTTCGGAAAGGTAAGGGTGAAAGGGTGCGGTAAGAGCGCACCGCGTGGCTGGCAACAGTTCACGGCAGGGTAAACTCCACTCGTAGCAAGACCAAATAGGAACTCAATGGGTGTGCCCGCTCAGAGTTCGGGTAGGTTGCTTGAGCGTTATAGTGATGTAACGCCTAGAGGAATGATTGTCCAACGACAGAACCCGGCTTATCGATCAACTCACCAAATTCTATCCGGCAGGCAAATTCGTCTGCCTTTTTTCTTTAATATCGCCCAAAACAGAAAAATTTTGTGCGCTGTGTCACAAAATCAAACATTGGTGTTTGCAAGCTGAACCTGAATTTTATATCCTTGGCTCCATAAAAAACGAGAACTATAAAAAATAGTCATCTTAAATTTTGCTTTCCGAGTAGCGTCTTCAGTCCAAGACGCTTTTTTTTGCGCTTTAAACTGCGGTCAAAATTCCCACCATTTCATTGATAGCCTGACAAAGTAATTCGCGATCATGACGATAAACGACATCATCGGCATTGAGCTTATGTCCGAGAATGGGAATATTTAATGCTTGGGCTAAATGTTCAAATTCAGGTGGGGTAATAATGCCGTCAATCATCTCTTTCCCCATGACACGATGAATCCATTGAATACGATCTACAAGAGATAAATTCGCCGCAGGACTGTGTTCAATGCCTAAATTATCAATAAAAATCTTCTTGCCTTGGCTGTGTTTTAAGGCATGAATCATTTCAGGCAAAAGTAAACTTGGCATAATGCTAGTGAGAAAACTGCCGGGGCCCAATAGAATGACATCTGCCTGATTGATTGCTTCTACCGCTTCAGGTGTGGCTTGGACGATAGGTTCAAGAAAAAGCGAGACGGGCAGTTCTTCTAGGTTATCAATTGCCACTTCCCCTACGATAGGTTCGCCTGATGGTAAAATCGCGCCTAAATCCACAGGTTGTTCAGACATGGGAATAAGAAAGGATTTAACCCGTAAAAAGTTACGAATAAGATTAATGGCTTCTGTCGGACGGATTTCCATATCTTCAAGGGCTTTGAGAATGAGATTACCAAGATTATGCCCCGCCAATTCGCCATTTCCACCAAAACGATACTCAAATACTTTTGATGCCGTGGTAGGTTTTGCAATAATTTGGTTTAAACAGTTGCGCAAATCGCCCCAAGCAATGCCACCATGTTGGTGGCGGATTCTGCCGGTTGAACCGCCGTTATCTGTCGTTGCCACAATGCCGGTTAAACGTTCTTTCATAAAGCTTAATGATGACATGACACGTCCTAATCCATGTCCACCACCAATGGCTACGATATGATTGAGTTGTTCTAAGTGATTTGTTGTTAAATGTTGCATAATCGCTTTAAGAAAAAGTGCGGTTTAAAAATAAATTAATTTTATCATACCGTTAAAAGTAAAAAATTGCACTAGCACCTACCCCAAAGAGTGTAAATTTACGTTCTCACCTTGTTCTTTATCGATAACACTTTTACAATACACAAAATTTATCTGATTACCGAGCTTGTTCGCCTAAGTTATGACACAACAAAAATAATAGGGTGGCCATGCCAGCAAATGACTTTATTTGCTCAGGGATGTACTGGAAACGGTGGGTCCTTCCGTATTTGAAAAGGTATCTATGCAATCTATTCCAATTAAACATGTGGGGCAGTCTCTTGTGGACGCCTTTCAGCGTGAATATTATTATTTGCGCTTATCCATTACAGATGTCTGTAATTTTCGCTGTACTTATTGTTTGCCTGACGGTTATCAGCCAACATCAACGCGCCCTTCTTTTTTAACCCTTGATGAAATTCGCCGTGTGGGACAAGCCTTTGCCGCATTGGGAACACGTAAAATCCGTTTAACAGGGGGCGAGCCCACATTACGTAAAGATTTTGTGGAAATCGTGGAAAATTTGACCGCACTTCATGGCATTGACCAACTGGCGTTAACCACCAACGGCTATCGTATGGCAAAAGAGATCGCAGAATGGAAACGTGCAGGTGTGACGTCTATTAACGTGAGTGTGGATAGTTTAGATCCTAAAATGTTTCATCAAATTACCGGTGAAAATAAGTTTGTGGATGTGATGAAAGGGATCGATCGCGCTTTTGACATTGGCTATGAAAAAGTCAAAGTGAATGCGGTGTTGATGAAAACTTTGAATGATAAAGAATTCGATCAATTTCTCGCGTGGGTGAAAAATCGTCCTATTCAAATGCGTTTTATTGAACTGATGCAAACCGGCGAAATGGATCACTTTTTTCATCAACATCATCTTTCAGGGCAAGTGCTGGCAGATCGCCTGATCCGCGAAGGCTGGTTATTACAACCTAAAGCACAAACAGACGGGCCGGCTAAAGTATTCAAACACCCTGATTATCAAGGGGAAATCGGTTTGATTATGCCTTATGAGAAAAACTTCTGCGCCAGTTGCAACCGATTACGGGTTTCCGCTATGGGCAAATTGCATTTGTGTTTATTTGGCGAAGAAGGTATTGAATTACGGGATTTGTTACAACATGATGAGCAACAAATGCAATTAAAATCAAGGTTGCAAGCCGCATTACAGGGCAAACGAGAACATCATTTTTTACACCAAGGCGATAGCGGTATTCGTAGCAATTTGGCAACTATCGGCGGCTAAACCATTTCAGGTATTTAGGAAAACTTATGACAACTTTTACACATATTAATCAAAACGGCGAAGCCAATATGGTGGACGTGTCGAACAAACAAGACAGCGTGCGCGAGGCGCGCGCGGAAGCTTTTGTGACCATGAACGCGGAAACCTTGCAAATGATCATGGCAGGCAATCATCATAAAGGCGATGTTTTTGCTACGGCACGTATCGCCGGGATTCAAGCGGCAAAACGCACTTGGGAACTGATTCCATTGTGCCATCCGTTGCTGCTTTCTAAAGTGGAAGTAAATTTGACCGCACTTCCAGAGCACAATCAAGTGCGCATTGAAAGCCTTTGCAAATTAACAGGCAAAACCGGCGTTGAAATGGAAGCGTTAACTGCCGCCGGCGTTGCGGCGTTGACGATTTACGATATGTGCAAAGCGGTACAAAAAGATATGGTGATTTCTCAGGTGCGTTTACTTGAAAAGTGCGGTGGAAAATCAGGCCATTTTAAAGTGGAAGGCTAAGTGATGTTGAAAATTCTATTTTTTGCACAAACCCGAGAATTAATTGGTGTTGACCAACTGGAGTTAAACGCTGAATTTACGACCGCTGAAGCGGTACGCGAACATTTAGCGGCACAAGGCGGCAAATGGGCATTAGCCTTGGCGAAAGGGAAATTATTGGTCGCAATTAACCAAACCTTAAGTCCCTTAGAAAGTGCGGTGAAATCGGGGGATGAAATTGCCTTTTTCCCACCTGTCACAGGAGGTTAATATGACGGATATTCGTATTGCCGTTCAAGAACAGCCTTTTGATCAAAATGCCGAATACCGTTGGCTTGCAGAAAATCATTCTGTTGGTGCTACGACCATTTTTGTGGGAAAAGTGCGCGAAATGAATTTAGGCGATGAAGTGTCGAGCCTGTATTTGGAGCATTATCCTGCAATGACGGAAAAAGCCTTGCGCGAGATTGTGGATGAAGCGAAGCAACGCTGGAATATTCAACGTGTAAGCCTGATTCACCGCGTAGGTTTATTGCATACGGGGGATGAAATTGTGTTGGTGGGTGTAAGCTCGGCACACCGCGGTGATGCTTATGCCGCTAATGAATTTATTATGGATTATTTAAAAACCCGGGCACCATTTTGGAAAAAAGAGCAAACCAAACAAGGTGAACGTTGGATTGAAAGCCGCGACAGCGATCATCAAGCCGCGGATAAGTGGTCATAATCTTGTTGTTTTAAGCCTGTTTTACGACAGGCTTTTTTATGTCATGTGTAACGTGAAAAATTTTATAGGTTCTTCATTTTTTCTTCAGATTTTCTTGTTTTAATAACGCCGTCAAAGAGAAAACGTTGACAACTTAACCAATTTATTTAGGAGAACAATAATGAAGAAAGTAAGTTTAGCGACATTAATCGCAATCGCGACAATTGGAACGACATTCGCTGTCAATGCAGAAACAAAACCGGAAACATTTGGTGGGGATGTTCATTGTAGAAAGGAGGCTGCCTGTATGGATTTAAAACAGGATTCAGCAGGCGAGAAGCGTTTTTCTCGCCATCGTGAGCATCAAGCAGGCAAAGGGAATTCGCAAGGTATGCATTTCCATCATCGCTCTAGCCATTCAGGCTGGAAGGGGTTTGTAACTGCCAAAGACGCTACCAAGGTTGCAGATGCAGATAAATGGCAAGATGATCAACTTATTGTGTTAGAAGGGCATATTGTTAAACAAGTAGGGAAAAAAGATTTTGTGTTTAAAGATGCCAGTGGTGAAATTACGTTAGAAATTAGACCTAGAGCATGGCATGGTACGGTTAGCCCTGAAGATAAAGTACGTATTATCGCTGATGTGGAAAAATCTTGGGGAAAAACGGAAGTGGAGGCTTTTGACGTTGAAAAAATCGTGAAATTGGATGAAGTGAAGTCTGTTGCAAAAGCAGAATAATAGATCTTATCAAAGCGGCTGTTGCCGCTTCAGATTGCTGACAAAGTTCATCTTTGAGAAACCACCTAGCACGAGCCGTGCTAGGTTCGTTAAACCCAGCCCCGCTGGGGCTGAATAGAAGAGCCGCAGAGCGGCTCAGATTATGTAACCCTATACGGCTCGTATAGGGTTTGTCATTGCTCTAAAGCGGCTGTTGCCGCTTTTTTCCTTTGTGATTAAAGGGAATGAAAGAGCTTGTTGAATGTGGGGCTTGATGTCAGAATACAATCGATAAAAAAAGCGCGGTGGAAAAAAATGAGAATTTTATTAATTGAAGACGATAGCTTAATTGGAAATGGGCTAAATATTGGATTGAGTAAATCAGGCTTTTTAGTGGATTGGTTTACGGATGGAAAAACAGGTTATGACGCGCTTAAATCTGCCCCTTATGATGCGGTAGTGTTGGATTTAACCTTGCCTAAAATGGATGGTTTGGCAATTTTGCAGCAATGGCGGCAGGATAAACAGGATGTTCCGGTCTTAATTTTAACAGCGCGAGATGCTCTAGATGAACGTGTGAAAGGGTTACAGCTGGGGGCGGATGATTATTTGTGCAAGCCTTTTGCATTGGTGGAAGTTGTGGCGCGTTTGCAAGCATTAATTCGCCGCCGACATGGGCAAGTGAATCCCATTATTGAACATAGCGGTGTCAAATTTGATCCCATTAATCATCGTGTGACTTTGCGTGATGATGAGGTTGCCTTAACGGCGCGAGAATATAAATTGCTTGAGTTATTTATGATGAATAAGGAACGTGTGCTAAGCCGTTCTTTTATTGAAGAAAAACTTTATAGCTGGGATGATGAAGTCAGTAGTAATGCCTTAGAAGTGCATATGTATAATTTACGTAAAAAATTGGGCAAACAATTTATTCGCACAATACATGGTGTGGGTTATGCCTTAGGGGAAAATGGGGAAAATGATGAAGCTGTGGAATAAAAATAGCCTACGTTTTCGTTTAATTTGGATTTTATCCATCAGCGCCTTTCTTATTTGGACAGGATCTACGGCAATTGCTTGGTTTCAAGCCAAAAAAGAAATCAATCAAATGTTTGATATGCAACAAATCTTATTTGCCAAGCGTCTCGCGTCATCTGATTTAGGCTTAATATTATCTGAACGAAAATCACGGATGAATTCCTTTCGTCATCCGCGCCGTCCTAAACATTATGACGATGATGCCTTGGCATTTGCTATTTTTACCCATGATGGTTTTAGGGTGGTGAGCGATGACGCGAAAGGAAACAATATTCCTTTTTCCCCATCTCGTGGTTTTAATTCTGTTATTCCTGAAGGAGAAAATGAACCTTGGCGTATTTTTTGGATGCCTTATGAAAACCGCCATTTTCTGATCGCCGTTGGGCAAAAACAAGGTTATCGCGATGAAATTGTGGAAGAAATGGTTTTGGCGCAGATGTGGGTATGGTTGGCAGGGTTACCTGTGCTGATTGGGTTGATGATTTTTTTGATTACCAAAGAAATGAACATTTTGCGATTGGTGGGCAAGGAAATGGAAGAACGATCACCGGAAGCGGTTCAGCCCTTATCTACTCAGCAGGTTCCCAATGAAATTTTACCCTTAGTGACAGGATTAAATGGCTTTTTTGACCGCACTTCTAACATGTTGCAACGGGAGCGGCGTTTTACCTCTGATGCGGCTCATGAATTACGCAGCCCTTTGGCAGGTTTACGCGTTCAAGCTGAACTTGCTCAGATGCTTGGAGATGATGCTGCATTGCGCAATGATGCGCTGAATAATCTGACGCAAGGCATCGATCGTGCGAGCCAAGTTATAGAACAATTGTTAACGCTGTCACGGCTAGATAATTTAAATCAACTGGATGATTTGCAAAGGATTTCATGGTGTGAAATTAGCCAATCTGTGATTTCGGAATGCTATTTTAAAGCAGAAAAAAATCAAATGACGTTGATGTTAGAGAAAATCAATGAACCGATAGCCATCCAAGGTCAACCTGTGTTGTTATCTTTAATGTTGCGTAATGTCATTGATAATGCCCTTAAATATTGCCCAAATGGCACACAGATTAATGTGCGGTTAGATACACATCAGATTGTGGTGGAAGATAATGGTTTGGGGGTAAATGACGAAGATCTTGATAAATTAGGTCAGCGTTTTTATCGTCCGGCAGGACAAAATGAAAAGGGCAGTGGATTAGGACTTTCTATTGTACTGCGTATCGCACAATTGCATCATATTCGTGTGAAATTAGAAAATCGGCAAAATGAGCAGGAAGGCAACACGGGTTTGCGTGTTATTTTTTATCTTCCATCTTAACGAAAAGACCGCACAAAGTGCGGTCAGTTTTTTAAGTATTTTATTAAAGCACTTTAACAATACTTTCGCATAAATAACGAATATTGTCTTCGGTAATGCCTGCAACATTGATACGACCTGAACGCACTGCGTAGATGGCGAATTCGTCTTTTAAGCGGTCAACCTGTTCGGCACTTAATCCGCTGAATGAGAACATACCGTTTTGTTCGATGATAAAGCTGAAGTCTTGTTCTGCACCGAATTCTTTGAGCAAGGCAACAAATTTGTGGCGCATGGCTTTAATACGGTCGCGCATTTCGGTTAATTCTGCATCCCATTCTGCGCGAAGTTTGTCATCGCCTAACACTAATGCTACGGTTGCTGCACCGTGTGATGCCGGGTTTGAATAGAGCGTACGTACGATAGATTTGACTTGTGTCAATGCCGTTGCCGCGATTTCTTCTGTTTCTGCCACTAAGGTAAATGCGCCTACACGTTCGTTATATAAACCGAAGTTTTTCGAGAATGAGCTAGAAACCAATAATTCTTTATGGTTGGCGGCAAATGTGCGTAAACCAATGGCGTCTTCGTCTAAACCGTTAGCTAAACCTTGGTAGGCAAAGTCAAATAATGGCAACCAGCCTTTTTGTGCAGAAAGATCTGCAAGGGCTTTCCATTGTTCAGGTGTTGGATCGATACCGGTTGGGTTATGGCAGCAGCCATGTAATAAGATAACATCGCCTTCATCTGCGTGGCTTAAGTCTTCCATTAAACCCTCCCAATCTAGGGCTTTTTTCTCAGCATCATACCAACGGTATTCGCGAATAGTCATACCTACGGCGTTGAAAATAGCATTATGGTTTGGCCAAGTCGGGTTTGAAATCCACACATTTTGTGCTTTTGTTTGACGTTTTACAAATTCAGCTGCAATACGTAATGCGCCCGTTCCGCCTAAACTTTGTACTGTTTTAGCACGTGCATTTTTCACAATATCAGACTCTTTGCCGAATAATAATTCTTTCGTACGCGCGTTAAATTCTGCTACACCATCAATGGCTAAGTAGTTTTTGGTGGTTTCTAATTCAAATAAACGACCTTCCGCTTGTTTCACCGCTTTCATAATAGGTGTGTTGCCTTGCGCATCTTTATACACACCAATCCCCAAGTTGACTTTTGGGCTACGTGTTTCGGCTTTGAATGCTTCACCTAAACCTAAAATAGGATCCGCAGGTGCGGCTTTAATATTTTTAAACATAACTAATCCTTACTAATGTTGCGTTTTAAATTGAATGTGTCAGTTATACGTATTTTACAAAAAAATTGCAATCATATTTGAAGAAAAAAGCGATCTATTGATAAATTATCAACAGATCGCCATAAAAATTAGATTATTTCAATTTTTCAATTGCCCAATCCAACCCGGATTGATAATCTTCAGGCAATTCATTGCGCAGTTTATTTAATTGCGCAATCAGCACGACTTTATCCGTATGGGTTAAATTAATATGACCCACTTTACGCCCCGGGCGAACTTCTTTGCCGTACCAATGCAACTGACTAAATGGTGTATTAAGCCATTGTGCATTATGTTCTGTACCAATTAAGTTAACCATCACACTTGGGGCAAACACTTGCAATTCAGGGGTCGGTAAATCCAGTAGTGCGCGTAAATGCAACTCAAATTGGCTAATAGAACAACCTAATTGCGTCCAATGTCCGCTATTGTGAACACGTGGTGCCAGTTCGTTAATCAGTAATTGTCCATCCACCACAAAACATTCCATTGCCATCACGCCAACATAATCCAAATGCGCCATCACTTTACCTAGCATCATTTCTGCTTGCGCTTGTAAGTGTGCATTAGAGCCATCTGCGACAGAGTAGCGTAAAATCCCATTTTGCTGCAAATTATGAGTAACAGGATAGAAGCGGGTTGAGCCGTCACGAAAACGTGCGCCCACAATGGAAACTTCGCCATCAAAAGGAATAAATTTTTCCGCAATAACTTCACCGAATAAGTCATCGGTGATAACCTCTTGATTTTCCGCGGTCACAATCCATTGACCGCGACCGTCATAGCCCCCTGTGCGGCGTTTTACCACGACTTTTTCACCAATCTCCGTAAAAATACGTTCAAAATCCGCCGCACTTTTTACTAATGTCCAAGGCGAAGTGGGTAAATGAAGCGCCTCTAAAATGGATTTTTGGGCAAAACGATCCGCCGTTTTACCAAAGACATTTTTGTTCACAAAGCGCTCGTGATTGCCCAGCATCGTGGTTAATGGCGTTTCAGCCCAACGCTCAATTTCTGCCGTGATAACAGCATCTTGGGGTAAATCAAAAACAGGCGCATCAAACGCGAGTGGTTCAACATGAATATCTAAAGGCGCGCCTGCGTAACGTAACATACGCCCGAGTTGACCATTGCCTAAAACATAAACCGTGGGATATAAAGCACTTTTTTGCATGGTTATTTCCTAAGTTGGGTGGGTTGAACTCACAGAAAGAGATTATTTATTCATCACGTGGATCAGGATTGTCCAACACCACATTTGTTTGTTTTTCACGGAACGTTTTTAGACGCGCTAATAATTCGCTATCCCAAGCCGCTAAAATTTGAGCAGCAAGCAAACCTGCGTTAGCCGCGCCTGCAGGCCCAATAGCTAAAGTCCCCACAGGAATGCCTTTTGGCATTTGCACGATAGAATAAAGGCTGTCAACGCCACTTAACATGGAGCTTTTTACCGGCACACCTAATACAGGCACCAACGTTTTGGCGGCGATCATTCCCGGTAAATGTGCCGCACCGCCTGCGCCCGCAATAATCACTTTGTATCCCTTGCTTTCTGCGCTCTCGGCAAAACTAAATAATTTGTCAGGGGTGCGATGTGCGGAAACCACTTCTACGTGATATGGCACTTGTAATTCATCTAAAATCATCGTGGCTTCTTGCATGGTTGCCCAATCGCTTTTTGAACCCATGACAATCGCGATTTTTGGTGTTGCATTTGACATCGTTATTATTCCTATAACATGAACGGTGAAATAAAAAATTGGCGTAAGAATATCACATTAAGCAAACGATTGCGATAGGAACAATCGCTGCTTAAAAAGTGCGGTGGGAATTTAGTCATTTTAATTTTAAATAGGTATAAAAATCGATTTTAAGCAAAAACAGCTAAAAATAATCGATTTTGAGCAGTTGTAATTGATTTTAAACTCAATAAGCTAAAAATAATTGATTTTAAACGGTCGTAATAGATGTTATGTAGCAACTACACAAAACTGAAATGACGGTTGGTAAGCTTGTCGAACTACGGTTGGTGAGCTTGTGTAACAGCTACATAATCCTTAGAAAAAGGCACTGAAATTTGGTGTCTTTTTTGTTATATTGGCGTGACCAATTCATTCTTATAGGATAGTTATGAAAACCATTTGGAATTTACTTAAATTTTGTTGGAAAGGGTTAAATTTTATTCGCAATGTGGTGATGAATTTTTTCTTTCTTATTTTTATGCTGCTTGCCATTACGGTGTTTAGCTTAAGTTCAGGCAGTAAAAGTCAAACGGAACTGGTGGGAAATCAAGGGGCGTTGTTGTTGAATTTAAATGGTTATTTAGCAGATAACCGCGATGAAAATATGACATGGCAGACCGCACTTCAAGAAATTAACGGGCAATCGGTGCCCATGAAAATCTCAAGTTTTGATGTGGTGTATGCCATTAATCATGCGCAAGAAGATGATCGCATTAAAGGGCTGGTGCTGGATTTGAATTACTTTGAAGGCGCAGATTTACCGGCGTTGGATTATGTGGGAAACGCAATTCTTGAGTTTAAAAAAGCGAATAAACCGGTGATTGCTTATGCGGATAATTTTTCTCAAGCCCAGTATTATCTTGCGAGTTTTGCCGATGAAATTTATTTAAATCCGGTGGGGAATGTTAATATTCAAGGCTTGTCGGCGCAGAATTTGTATTTTAAATCTATGCTTAATAAGTTAGAAGTGACACCGCATATTTTCCGCGTGGGAACCTATAAATCCGCGGTAGAGCCGTTTTTACGTGATGATATGTCCCCTGAAGCCAAACAAAATACAACCCGTTGGTTAAGCAAAATGTGGGAAAACTATCAGCAAGGCATAGCAGAGCATCGCCATATTCCTGTGCAATCAGTCTTGCCTGATAGCGCGCAATATTTAAAAGCATTAAAGGCATTAGGTGGGGACAGTACAAAATATGTGTTGCAACGCAAATTGGTGACCCAATTGGCAACGCCTGCGGAATTAAATCAAAAATTGACCGCACTTTGGGGCGAAAATGATGAGCATGAGTTTAAACATGTTGAGTTTGATCTCTATCTCAGCGCATTGCCGGATCGTTTAGATAGTTTCCGCTCTCAACACAATATTGCGGTCATTAATATTGAAGGCGCGATTATTGATGGGGAATCCGATGAAGAAAATGTTGGCGGAGATAGCATTGTTAAGTTGTTACATCAAGCGCAGTTTGATGACAGCATTAAAGGGGTCATTTTACGGATTAACAGCCCCGGCGGCAGTGCCTTTGCTTCAGAGAAAATTCGTCAAGAAGCGGAACAATTACAAAAATTAGGAAAACCGGTGGTGGTTTCAATGGGGGATATGGCGGCTTCAGGGGGCTATTGGATTTCAAGTACCGCAGACTATATTGTGGCGGATAAAAACACCATTACGGGATCCATCGGGATTTTTGCGATGTTTCCAACCTTTGAGAAAACCTTAAAGCAGGTGGGGATTTCAACAGATGGGGTGAGCACCTCGCCATTTGCCAATGTGGATGGCTTACAACGTTTGCCGAAGGAAGCCGGTGATTTATTCCAAATTGAGATTGAACATGGCTATGACGCTTTCTTAGAGGTGGTCAGCCGTGGGCGTAAACTTTCTAAGACAGAAGTGGATAAATTGGCACAGGGGCAAATTTGGCTTGGCGAAGAAGCGTTAAAGCACAAGTTGGTGGATGAATTGGGCGATATTCATCGGGCAATGGATAAAGCGAGTGAATTAGCGAGTGCCAAATTAGCGGAAAATGCCGGCGAGATGAGTTACTCAATGATTTGGTTAACGGAAGAAGCCACGGGGATTCATGCGTTTCTCAATAACTTTAAGCAAGAAGCGAAAGCTTGGGTTCTCGAGATAATGGGAATGCCGAAAGAGGCCGTTGTGGTGCAAAAACAGTTAGGGCAATTCAATACATTTAATGATCCAAAAGGACAATATTTGTATTGTTTGAATTGTGCGAAAGTGAAATAAAGTGCGGTGAGATTTTATTTATTTTTAATCTTCCCTTGCGCAGATGAATTTTTTAGTGTAATGTAAGCGTTACATCAAATGTACATAAAAATTTACAATCAACAAATTACAAATAACAAGATAGTTATCAAGGAAGCAGTATGAACAAAGACAGTATTCATAACGTCCATATTATTGACGAAAAAGTATTAATTACCCCGGCAGAATTAAAACAAAAATTACCTTTACCGGCAGCATTGCGTACACAAATCGAAACACATCGCCGTGAAATTTCGGACATTATTCACAAAAAAGATAACCGTTTATTGGTGGTGATCGGCCCTTGTTCTATTCATGATCCTTTAGCGGCATTAGATTACGCAAAACGTTTAAAAGCACTTTCTGATGAATTAAAAGATCAACTTTATATTGTGATGCGTGTGTACTTTGAAAAACCACGTACGACAGTGGGTTGGAAAGGTTTAATTAACGACCCGAAAATTGACGGCTCTTTTGATGTGGAACATGGTTTACATATTGCACGCCAATTGTTATTGGAATTAGTGGAAATGGGCTTACCGTTAGCAACGGAAGCGTTGGATCCGATGACGCCACAATATTTAGCGGATTTATTTAGCTGGTCAGCCATTGGTGCGCGTACTACTGAATCACAAACCCACCGTGAATTAGCTTCGGGCTTATCTATGGCAGTGGGCTTTAAAAATGGTACAGATGGCAGTCTTGGCACGGCGATTAATGCCATGAAAGCGGCTTCAATGGGGCATAGTTTTATTGGGATTAACCAACAAGGTCAGGTGAATTTATTGCACACGGAAGGTAATCCGGACGGACACGTCATTTTACGTGGTGGCAAAGCACCAAATTATGCCTCAGAATTCGTGCAACAATGTGAAGCGGAACTCGCAAAAGCAGGGTTGGAAACAGCGATTATGATTGACTGTAGTCATGGTAACTCAAACAAAGATTACCGCCGTCAGCCAATTGTGGCAGAAGATGCGACTCAGCAAATTGTGAACGGTTGTCAATCGATCATTGGTTTAATGATTGAAAGTAATATTAATGCCGGCAATCAATCGGCAGAGCAACCTGTCAGCGAAATGAAATATGGTGTTTCTATTACAGATGCTTGTATTGATTGGGAAACCACCGATAGTTTGTTACGCAAAATTGCGGCAGATTTAAAAAATCGTTAAAATACAGCCGATATTACGTCATCGTAGCACAAGACGGTCGTTGAGCCTGTCGAAACGTAAGTCTTGTGCAACACGCTGAAATGTCTTATGGTTCGACAAGCTCACCAACCGCCATTTCAGCTTTATTCCATTATAATGTCGAATACCCCTAATTTTAACCGCACTTAAGGACGCTCTAAGCGTCCTTTTACTGCATTTAGAGAGAATGAGATGGACGCATTAAAAGAAATCCGAAACGAAATTGATGCTTTAGATCAAGAGCTGATTGAAGTCTTTGCAAAACGCTTGGCATTAGTCAAAAAAGTCGGGGAGATAAAACATAAACAAGGGTTGCCGATTTATGTGCCTGAGCGTGAAGCGGATATGCTCGCGGCGCGCCGTAAAGAAGCGGAGAAAATGGGGGTGCCGGCGGATCTGATTGAAGATGTGTTACGCCGTGTTATGCGTGAGTCTTATGTCAGCGAAAACCATTTCGGTTTTAAAACCATTAATCCTGAGATTAAAAAGATCGTGATTGTGGGTGGAAACGGTAAATTAGGTGGTTTGTTCGCACGTTTTTTACGTGCTTCAGGTTATCCAGTTGATGCATTGGGCAGCAAAGATTGGGCGCAAGCACAGGCAATTTTATCAGGCGCAGATGTGGTGATTGTTTGTGTGCCGATTAATAAAACGCTGGAAACCATTGAACGCTTGAAACCTTATTTAACCGAAAATATGTTGCTGACGGATTTGACATCAGTAAAACGTCAGCCATTAGAAAAAATGCTCGAAGTGCATCGTGGTGCGGTAGTCGGATTACACCCAATGTTTGGGCCGGACATTGCCAGTATGGCGAAGCAAGTGGTGGTGCGCTGTGATGGGCGTTACCCTGAACGTTATGAATGGTTGCTGGAACAAATTGCTATTTGGGGGGCGAAAATTTATCAAGTGGATGCGGCAGAACATGATCATAGTATGACTTATATCCAAGCCTTGCGTCATTTTTCTACCTTTGCCAACGGCTATCATTTATCACGCCAACCCATTAAGTTAGCCAATATTTTAGCTTTATCCTCGCCGATTTATCGCTTGGAATTGGCGATGATCGGGCGTTTATTTGCGCAAGATGGTAGCCTTTATGCGGATATTATTATGGATAAACCTGAGAATTTAGAAGTGATTGAAAGCTTAAAACAAAGCTATGAAGAAAGCTTAAAATTCTTTGAAACAGGCGATAAAGATGGGTTTATTAAAGTCTTTAATGAAGTGCGCGAATGGTTTGGGGAATATTCTGAACAATTTATGAAAGAAAGTCGCCAATTGTTGCAACAAGCTAATGATTATCGTCATTCGTAGATATTTGATATCCTCATTACATACTAAAAGTGCGGTCAAAATAATAAGCATAGTTGGCAGAATATTATGCCAGATAAAAGGCGGGTTTGTTTAACTCGCCTTTTTTCATGAGAAAAGAGAGATTTTTGAGACTAAATAGGTTGTTCTTGCCAAGAAGTATCATCCAATAACTTGCCAAAATATCCTTCAACTAACCGTTGAGTAATATCTGTTTGTGGGTCTGTAAATAAAGAGCGCGTATTACCATATTCGATCATCTGCCCGTTATCCATTACTAAAACCTCATCTGCAATATGCTTAATTAAACCGAGATGTTGACCAATATAAATATAAGAAATCCCACGGCGTTCTTGAATATCTAACATTAAATTAGTGAGTTGCGTTTTAACGGAGGCATCAAGTGCTCCTAATGCATCATCGGCAATAATAATATCAGGTTGTAGAATAAGCGCATGAGCCAAGGCGACACGCTGTTTTTGGCTGGCGGACATGGTATTAATCTTAATATGGGTATGTTCAGGATAGAGCCCAACCAGTTTTAAGGTGTCAAAAATTTGTTCATTGCGTTCATCTTCATCTAACGTGGTGGCTAATCGTAAAGGGGTATCCAAAATTTGACCAACATTCAGGCGTGGATTAAAGGCAGAATGTACATCTTGAAATAGCATGCGAATACGTTTAGTTCTAAAGGCGTAATCGCCATAGGTTAATTCTGTTCCTTGCAGGTAAATTTTTCCTGATGTGGGTTTGGATAGACCAACAATCATTTTTGCCAACGTAGATTTGCCTGAACCATTATTTCCAATAATGGCAAGGGTTTTCTGCGGTTCAAGGGTAAAACTAATGTCTTGTACAGCATAGAAAGTATCTTTAGTGAGAAAACGCCCCGCATTTTGGAAGCGTTTACATAAATCTTCAACTTGTAAAAGTGCGGTCATTTTTATTCGTTTTCTGTTAATGTCAATGGACTTAAAGTCGGCGCTTTTATTGGGGTATTTTCCCGTAAATTTAATGGGTAGTGACATGCAAATTCATGCTGTTTAATGCGGCGAAATGGCGGCTTATTGACGCATTTTTTTTGGGCAAAAGGACAACGTGGCCCTAATCGACACCCCATAGGCATATTTTCTAACAATGGCACTGTGCCGCGAAGCGTGTTTAAACGGCTTTTTAACGGCAAAGGCTGACTAAAATCCGGAATAGAATGTAGCAGTGCCGATGTATAAGGATGATGTGGTGCATTTAAAATACTCTCTTTCGGGCCGGTTTCAGCATTTTGTCCACAATAAAGCACAGAAAATGAGTCGCACCATTCACTAATACTCATAATATCATTACTGGCGAGTAAAATGGTGGTGTTATTATTTTTATTCATACTCGTCAGCAAACGAAATATTTGTTGTTGCGTACTGGCTTCCAAGGAATTGGTGGGTTCATCGGCAATGAGTAAACGTGGTTGATTAGCCACCGCCATAGCAATCATCACTTTTTGTCCTTCCCCTTCAGTGATTTCATTGGGATAGCTATGCATGATACTTTTATGATCTTTAATGCCCACGCGATGCAATAGCTCAATGGCGCGGCGTTTTTTCCAACCAAACCATTGCCACCATTTCCCTTTAAATGTCCAAGAGGGAATATTTTGGATCATTTGCTTACCAATGACTTTACTTGGGTCGAAATAGGATAGGGGATCTTGATAAATCATCGAGATTTCACGTCCCACTAATTTCCGCCGTTGGTGGGGTGGCATACTCAGTAGTTCAATATCATTAAAGCGAAAGCGTTCAGCGGTGATGATCCAGCTGTCTTTGAATGTATTACAAATCACCTTGGCAATAAGGCTTTTACCGGAACCGGATTCTCCCACCAAGCCACAAATTTCCCCTTCATCGAGCGTCAATGTGACATTATCGACAATGCGAATGCGCCCCAATGGGGTTTTGATATCAATACAAAGATTGCGAATATCTAACAAAGCCATAATTTCACCTATTCATAATATTTATCGATGGCCTTAGTTAGCCCATTTCCAAAGACAATAACGATAAGTAAACTGCCCATGATGGCAACGCCGGGTAAAATCACCGTCCAAGGGGCGAGATAAATTAATTCTAAACTATCGCGAATCATCGCGCCCCACTCAGGGGTTGGACGTTGTGCACCAAGGGAAATAAAACTTAATGCACTAATTTCTAAAATGGCCACGGTAAACGCTCGCGTAATCTCTTTAATATACAATGCCAATATATTGGGCAAAATCGTGTCTTTCAGTAAGGTCAAGTTGGATGCGCCATCTAAGCGTTGAATAAGAACATAATCTTTTTGCCATTCTTTTTGGATTGCCTGATAAATTTCATGGATAAAGTGCGGTAATAATGCCAGCAAAATAGCGAGCATGGCATTGGATAAACTGGGTTCCATGAGCGTTGCAATGACAATGGAAATCAACAGAATGGGAATAGATAAAAAGGCATCAAGGAAATGACCTAAAATCTGTGATTTAATCCCCTTTGACATCCCCGCGACAATGCCGAGAAAACCACCAATAATGGCAGTAAAAATAACAATAATACCGGCGGCGCCCAGCGTGTAAGTGGTACCGTTAATTAAGCGACTAAAGAGATCGCGTCCTATATCATCTGTGCCAAAGAAATAGGCGACTTCCCCTCTATCATTCCAAGAGGGAGGCATTAATTCTTTACCGATAAAAATCATATCGCTAGGATATGGCGCGATAGATGATCCAAAAAGTGCGGTTAATATTAGCAAAATAAGGGCATAAAAGCTGAATAGCGCGATACGATCGCGCCGAAATATATGCCAAACCTCGATAAAGGCATTGCTAGTTCGGAATTCTTGGGGTTCTTTATCGAGCATACCAACCTTTCTTATTTAGTGGATCTAAAAGCAGCATAAAAAGTTCTGCAAGAAAATTAATAATCATAATAAACAAGCCAATAATAATAACACCGGCAGCAATGGCATTATAGTCTTGATGTGTAGCAGCGTCGATCAGCCAACGCCCGATTCCCGGCCACGCAAAAGTGCCTTCAATAAGCATGCATTGAGCCAAAATGAAAGTGATTAAACGGGGAAGCTGTGGAATTAACAAAGGCAGTGTATTACGTAATAAGTAATAGCGTAAAACTTTAAATGCACTCCAGCCTCTTGCAATAGGCAGTTTGACATAATTTTGTGACATCACCCATTCTGCACGCTGTTGGATAATTTTAGTGATTTCCATAATCGGTGTAATCATAAGCACTAACGTAGGCAAAGCAAGATGCTGCAAAATATTTTGAACAACTTTTGTACGATAAGGGACATCTATAAACCATACATCGATCGCGGCGAAACCAGTAATAGGTTTAATATTATACAGCAAATTAACTTGCCCAACAGCGGAAATTTCCCAGCGATAAACTGCCGCAAAATAAAGTAGAATAGGGGCAATCCAGAAAATCGGCAGAGACATACCGAGAGACGACAGGGCATTAATGGCTTTTCCGCAAGGGCGATTGCGGTAAAATGCACCCAAAAAGCCTAATGGAATACCGAAGAGTAGTCCTAATAAGGTTGCCATAAAGCAAAGCTCTAAGGTTGGCGGCAATACGGTTAGAATGACGGATAACAGTTGATCGCCGCCGTTATAAGTAATCCCTAGATCGCCATGCAACAAACTGCGAACATAATCGGCATAACCGGAATAAAAGTGCGGTCCGGAAAACACTTGATTCGCAGGATCGCGCATAAAAATGGCAAAACTAACAATGCTGAGCAACAGTAGACTGACAAGAATCAGCAGAATACGGCGAAATAGCGTAAATAACATTATTTTCGCTCCTGTTTGAAACTGAGTTTTTCAAAATGCACATTACCAAAAGCCGTCATTTCTACGCCTTGCACGTTCGTATCACTAATCAGCACACGTTTTACATTGGCAATAGGTAAAATGGGCAGTTGACTTAAAATTTCTTTTTGCGCCAAATGATAATCAATCGCCCGCAAATTCGGTGCGTTGGTTTCGAGTCCTTTGTCGAGTAATTCATCAAAATGGGGCGAACACCAGTTTGATAAATTGGTAATTTCATGTACCGTACTACAACTTAAAATAGGACGCATAAACGTATCGGGATCTAAACTGCTTGCCAGCCAGCCCGATAAAATCATATCGTAGTCTTCCGTTTTATCGTGCAAATTTTGCAGTAAAAAGTTACGCGAGACGACTCTCACATTTACCTTAACCCCCACTTGCGCTAAGTCAAATTTAATCATTTCCGCCATTTTTATCGGTGATGGGTTATAGATAAGTTCATCTTTCAGCACCCACATATCCAAAGACAACCCTTTGTTTTGTAAGAGACGTTTCGCTTGCTCAGGATTGTAATCGTACTCAAAGTTTGCTTGTTCATGACTTGCCGCCCAAGAGACCGCCGGAATGATATTATTGGCTACTGTTGCGGTATCATAGTAAATATGCTTAATCATACGCTGGCGATTAATGGCTTGCGCAATAGCTCGGCGAATGTCCACATCTTGTATCGTTGGGCGTAAAAAATTAAAGGCTAAAAAAGACAAATTCATCCCTTCAACCACATGGGTTTGAAAGCGTTCGCCCTGTTCTTTGAGCAAACCCAGTTGGCTCGCTTCAGGAAAGGCGGCAAGTTGACATTCATTATTTAAGAATTTAGCCAAACGCCCCGTTTTATCCGTAGAGAGATCGATGACAATATTTTCTAATTTAGCTTTCGTTTTCCAATAATTCGGGTGGCGGACTAAACGGACATATTGGCTACGGAAATAATCCTTAAGCTGATAAGCCCCGGTGCCTACGGGCAAGGTATCAAGTTGTACAAGATTATCATCGGCATTTAATTGTAATGCGTATTCGTGAGAGAAAATAATCGCGTATTGGCTGGCAAGATGAGAAAGAATCGAGGCATCAGGTTTCACCAAAAAGATCTTTACCGTATAAGGCCCGGCACTTTCTACGCGTTCAATTTTTTGGTTAAGCTTAATGCTTTCAAAATAAGGGAAACGTGTTTTTTTGGCTAAACCATAGAAAATTTGGTATTGACGGTTAACGCTTTCGGTAGGCTCAGAACTAAATTCAGGCAATGACGTATTATGCCCCAGCACACGATTTAAGGAAAAAACCACATCATCAGAATTAAAGTCACGCGTAGGAACAAACCAAGGGGTATGATGAAACTTAACGCCTTTGCGTAAATGAATGGTGAGCACTTTGCCGTCTGAACTCAATTCATAAGATTGTGCCAAAGACGGCTCAACTTGCGAGCTGTTCGTTTTTAATTCAAAGAGCTTGTTATAAATCTGTTCTGTGACAACATTCATACTGGTTCCTGCATCCGCTGTTTGTGGATTGAAAGAAAAACCCGTAGCATGCGTGCAATAAACCAAACCATTATTTTTTACTTCATCAGGCACACGCGGTGAAGCAAAAACAGTGGTGCTGGCTAAAATAACAGAAAGTGCGGTTAAAATTTTAAGCATATTTTCAGATTTATATGATAAATTAGTGCCAATTTTAAAGGATTTAGGCATAGATTAAAAATAAAAATGTTCAACCGAATTCAAAAAGAAATGACGCAGGTTTTCGACCGCACTTTCGATCGCAGTTTACGCATTGCGGTGACAGGGTTAAGTCGTAGTGGAAAAACAGCCTTTATTACCAGTTTAATCAATCAGTTATTGAATATTAATCAAACAGATAATCATCACATTCCTTTATTTGAGCCCGCGCGAAATGGACGTATTCTTGCTGTGAAACGCGTTCCGCAACAAGATTTGCGTATCCCACGTTTTGATTATGAAGGCAATCTTGCCGAATTAATGCAACATCCACCGCACTTTCCGCCGTCCACCCATGGTGTCAGTGAAACACGACTGGCTATTCGTTATCAACGCCAACAGGGTTTAATGAGTTGGCTCAATGAACACAGCACGTTATATGTAGATATATTTGATTATCCTGGGGAATGGTTATTGGATTTACCCTTGCTGGAACAAAATTATCAGAAATGGTCATTGCATTTACAAGGCTTACATCAGGGGAAACGCGCTGAATTAGCCCAAAAATGGCTCGAAAAAGCGCAAAAATTGGATTTAAGTGCGGTGGCAAATGAAGATGTTTTAGCGGATCTTGCCAAAGATTACACAGAATATTTGCACCATTGCAAAGCAGAAGGATTACATTTTATTCAACCGGGGCGTTTTGTTTTACCTGCGGAATTAGCCGGCTCGCCTGCCGTGCAATTCTTTCCGTTACTTTGGTTAAATGAAAGTGAATGGCAACATTTACACAAAACCGCCAAATCCAATAGCTACTTTGCGATGCTTAACGAACGCTATCGTTACTACCGCAAGCATATTGTCAAATCCTTTTATGAAAACTATTTTGTTCATTTTGATCGTCAAGTGATTTTGGCGGATTGTTTAACCCCACTGAATCATAGCCGCCAAGCTTTTGAAGATATGCAACAAGCGTTGAATCAATTATTCAGTAATTTCCATTATGGCAAACGAAATTTGCTCAATCGCTTATTTTCATCTCGCATTGATAAATTGATGTTTATTGCCACTAAAGCAGATCATATCACCAGTGATCAATTACCGAACCTGACGAGTCTCATGCGTCAGTTAGTGCAAGAGGGTGGACGCTATGTAGAATTTGAGGGAGTCGAGTTGGATTACAGCGCGATTGCTGCTATTCGAGCGACTCAACAAGTGAATGTGACGCAAAATGGTGAAAACTTTAAAGCCATTCAAGGTGTCCGATCATCAGATTTACAGAAAGTCACGCTATATCCGGGATCCGTTCCTGCCAAATTACCGAAAGCGGAATTTTGGGAAGCTCGAAGATTTGAATTTGATCAATTTGAACCCCAACCGTTGGAACAAGGCGAACCCATTCCCCATTTACGTATGGACGCAGTGATGCAGTTTTTGTTTGGGGATAAGTTGTTATAACAAAACGATGAATACAAAGCCACCTTGCGGTGGCTTTTAACGTCCAAAGTACGGTTACTTATTCTCCTGAACTTTCACCTTCAAATTCATCATCTTCAGGCTCTGCAACACGCTCTAAACTCACCACATGTTCATCTTCCGCAGTACGGATTAAGCGAACACCTTGGGTGTTGCGTCCCACAATGCTGACTTCATTAACGCGCGTACGAACCAGTGTGCCCGCGTCAGTGATCAACATAATTTGGTCGTTGTCTTCCACTTGGGTTGCCGCCACCACTTTACCATTACGCTCACTCACTTTAATTGAGATCACGCCTTTGGTATTACGGGATTTGGTCGGGTATTCAGAAAGTGCGGTGCGTTTTCCATAACCATTTTGAGTTGCGGTTAAAATCGCACCATCATTTTTTGGAATCACCAAAGAGACGACTTTATCAATATTTAAATCGAGAATTTCTTCTGCGCTATCGTCAGAAACTTCTTCAATTTCCACCGCACTTTCATCCTCAGACATCTCATTGGTTAAGGCTAATTTAATACCACGCACACCTGTAGCTAAACGCCCCATTGAACGTACTGCCGTTTCTGCAAAACGGACTACGCGACCTTGCGAAGAGAACAACATAATTTCGTTTGAACCATCGGTAATATCCACGCCGATTAATTCATCTTCATCACGTAAATTTACCGCAATAATCCCGTTTGAACGTGGACGGCTGAATTCTGTTAATGCCGTTTTCTTCACAATACCGCCGGCAGTTGCCATCACGACAAATTTATCTTCATCGTAACTTGCCACCGGTAAAATCGCGGTAATACGTTCATTTTCTTCCAATGGAAGAATGTTCACAATAGGGCGACCGCGCGAGCCACGACTTGCTTCAGGTAATTGATAGACTTTCAGCCAATACAAACGACCACGGCTAGAGAAACAAAGGATAGTATCGTGGGTATTTGCCACTAAAAGACGTTCAATGAAATCATCTTCTTTCATCTTAGTCGCCGATTTACCTTTACCACCACGGCGTTGTGCTTCGTAATCCGTAAGCGGTTGATATTTCACATAACCTTCGTGTGAAAGGGTAACCACCACATCTTCTTGTGCGATTAAGTCTTCTAAATTAATGTCGCTTGATGCCGCGGTGATTTCTGTACGGCGTGCATCATTAAAATTGGTTTTCACTAATTCTAATTCTTCGCGGATGACTTCGCGTAAGCGTTCTGCACTGGTGAGAATATGAAGTAATTCGCCGATTTCGACTAAAATTTCTTTGTATTCATCCACGATTTTTTCGTGTTCTAAACCGGTTAAACGGTGTAAACGTAATTCAAGAATAGCGCGAGCTTGTGCGTCAGAAAGGTAATATTGACCATCACGCACACCACATTCTTCAGGCAAATCATCAGGGCGAGACGCGTCAACCCCTGCCGCTTCAAGCATTGGCGCAACGTTGCCTAAAGCCCAAGAACGTGCTAATAACCCTTCGCGTGCTTCTTCCGCCGTTTTGGATGCGCGAATCAAATCAATCACAGGATCGATATTGGCCAAAGCAATGGCTAAACCTTCCAAAATATGTGCACGTTCGCGCGCTTTACGTAATTCATAAACTGTACGGCGTGTCACCACTTCACGGCGGTGTTTCACAAAGGCTTCAATAATTTGTTTTAGGTTAAATAATTTCGGCTGACCGTGGTCAAGTGCCACCATATTGATCCCGAACGTCACCTGCATTTGCGTCAACGAGTAGAGATGATTTAAAACCACTTCACCCACGGCATCGCGTTTAATATCGATTTCAAGACGGATACCTTCTTTATTCGATAAATCTAAAATACCCGAAATGCCTTCAATTTTTTTCTCACGAATGAGCTCACCGATTTTTTCCACCAATTTCGCTTTATTCACTTGGTAAGGAATTTCGGTCACAATAATTTGTTCGCGTCCTTTGTCATTGGTGACCACTTCCGCTTTCGCGCGCACGTACACCTTTCCGCGTCCAGTACGATAGGCTTCTTCAATCCCACGGCGACCGTTGATTTGTGCCGCAGTCGGGAAGTCAGGGCCCGGAATATATTGCATTAATTCATCAATGCTAATATCTTCGTTGTCGATATAAGCCAAACAACCGTCCATTACTTCACCAAGATTGTGTGGTGGAATGTTGGTTGCCATACCCACGGCAATACCTGATGAACCATTGACTAACAAGGCAGGAATTTTGGTCGGTAACACGTCAGGAATCATTTCCTTGCCATCATAGTTAGGCGAGAAATCTACGGTTTCTTTATCTAAATCCGTCAATAATTCCTGTGTGATTTTTTGCATACGTACTTCGGTATAACGCATTGCCGCTGGGGCATCGCCATCAATGGAACCAAAGTTACCTTGACCATCCACCAGCATATAACGCAACGAGAAGGGTTGCGCCATACGTACAATGGTGTCATATACCGCACTATCACCATGTGGGTGATATTTACCGATAACATCCCCGACCACACGAGCGGATTTTACATAGGCTTTATTATGAGTATTACCACTTTGATCCATAGAGAAAAGTACACGGCGGTGAACAGGTTTCAAACCGTCACGTACATCAGGCAACGCACGCCCAACGATTACTGACATCGCATAGTCGAGATACGAAGATTTCAGTTCATCTTCGATACTAACCGGCGTGATATCTTGACTTAATTCAGACATTGAAATTTTCCTAATTCTGAGATGAAAAAATTGAGCGAATTATAGCACAGAATAGGGCATTTTTGCGAAAAAATAGGGGAAAAAGTGCGGTTGATTTTGGGGATATTTAGAGAAGACAAAGGGCGGAAATCACTTCCGCCCGTAAATGTCAAATTACAAATTAATTGAACATCGCTGAAATAGATTCTTCGTTGCTGATACGGCGAATAGCTTCAGATAACATACCTGAAAGCGTTAATACGCGCACTTTACCTAAGGCTTTGATTTCGTCTGTTAACGGGATGGTATCGGTGACAACGATTTCATCTAATGCCGGGCTGGCAAGGTTTTGCGCCGCTGAGCCAGAGAAAACCGCGTGTGTGGCATAAGCAAAGACACGTTTTGCACCACGTTCTTTCAGTGCTTCTGCCGCTTTGCATAAGGTACCGCCGGTGTCGATCATATCATCAACCAAGATACAATCACGATCTTTCACATCACCAATAATATGCATCACTTGAGACACATTAGCTTTTGGACGGCGTTTGTCGATAATTGCCATATCCGTATCGTTTAATAATTTCGCGACCGCACGTGCACGAACTACACCACCGATATCCGGTGAAACCACCATTGGGTTTTCTAAATCGGTTTTTTTCAAAATATCGTGGATTAATACCGGCGTACCGAATACGTTATCTACAGGTACATCAAAGAAACCTTGAATTTGTTCAGCGTGTAAGTCACAAGTTAACACACGGTCAACCCCTACACTAGATAGGAAGTCAGCAACAACTTTTGCCGTGATTGGCACACGCGCTGAACGCACACGGCGATCTTGGCGAGCATAACCAAAATAAGGAATAACGGCAGTGATACGCCCGGCGGAAGCACGGCGTAATGCATCAACCATAACAATAAGTTCCATTAAGTTATCGTTGGTTGGTGCGCAAGTGGATTGAATAATAAACACATCGCTACCACGTACGTTCTCATTGATTTGTACTTGGATTTCGCCATCGCTAAAACGACCTACGGTAGCGTCACCTAAAGAAATATATAGGCGTTCTGAAATGCGTTTTGCTAACTCTGGCGTTGCATTACCAGCGAAAAGTTTAATGTCAGGCATGGTGGTTTAACCTCAAGGTTTGTTTTTAAAGAAAAGAAATTTTTTCAAGCCATTGATGTAATGGCGAGCGATTACAGCCTTTTGCGATAAAACCTGTTAAATACTCAGGTTTTTTCTCAAATACTCTGCGTGCAGATTGTTCATCATTGAATTCTGCAAAGACACAAGCACCTGTCCCTGTTAATCTTGACGGCGCATATTTTAGCAACCAGCCTAGGGTTTCTTCAACCATAGGATAGCAATTTCTTACAACTTTTTCGCAATCGTTTGCAAAATCATCAGTTAAGAGTTGTTCAACAGTTCTTTTTGGCGTGTGACGGGGTAAATCAGGGTGTGAAAAAACCACCGCTGTAGAAATAGAGGTTTCAGGTTTTAACACCACAAACCATTTTTCTTCAGGTTCACAATCGTGGAAAATTTCACCTACCCCTTCTGCAATGGCTGCTTTTCCATGGACAAAGATCGGCACATCCGCCCCAAGCGTCACCCCTAATTGCGCGAGTTCATCTAAAGACAATTGGGTTTGCCATAAATAATTCAACGCCACAAGTGTTGTCGCCGCATTCGATGAACCACCGCCTACACCGCCCCCCATGGGCAACACTTTATCCAAATGAATATTTGCTCCTAGCGAACAACCTGTTTTTTGTTGCAGCAATTTTGCCGCACGATAAATCAGATTATCTTCAGGTTTTAAATGGGGAATTTCAGGGGTTAAGCAAATTTCAGCGTCATTGCGTAAGCTGATTTCCAGCCAATCGCCATAATCTAAAAATTGAAATAACGTCTGCAGTTCGTGATAACCGTCAGCACGTTTATTATTGATATATAAAAATAAGTTCAGCTTCGCAGGGCTTGGGAAACGCCAAGCATTTCCTGATTTGAAATCATGTTTCTCTGAAAGTGCGGTTAAAAAGTGATGTGTTTTCATTAAAATACCCAATTATCCACACGAATTTTTAAGGTTTGCTCCGCATTTTTTAACAAAATATCTTTAGGCAAAGCAGGGGCTTTTTCTTGGTGATAAACCAAATAATCAGCCGTCCAAATTACACCATCAACAGGATAACTGAAATTGGCTAAATAATGATTTTCACCCACTTGATAATCAGCGCGTTCATCAGGTTGACCTTTCAACCAAGTCGCAAGCTGCTCAAGGGGAACATCCATTCCTACAATTTCACGAATTAATCCTTTTGCATCACGTTCTGACCGTTGATTGCCTTTATTGTCAGAAATCGTCATACCCGCATTGTGCATTTGTAACACGAGACTGCTTGAACTGAGCGTAGAGTAGAGCTTTAAGGTGTAGTTTTGAGCATTTTGATATTGCCATTCAAAACGGCTGGAAAAGCGTTCGGTTGAACTAATATAGCCCAGCTGCCCCGTAGCAGAGTAGTGTTGGATATTTTTAATTTTTGCTAAATGTTGTTGCCAAGTGCGGTCAGATTTTGCAATGGTTTTGACTTCAGTAGGGCGGTTATCATCAATATCTAAAGCACAGCCCGTGATGATCAACGCTGAGAATAAAATAGGAAATAGTTGCTGGAGTTTCATATTCAGTCGCTCTATAAAAAACGCGCGTATTTTACGTTTTTCTGTTTGGTTAGTCAAAGTTGCAGTGGATAATTTAGTAACTGCTTGTTGTGATTGTATATTTCTTTTCCACAATGATTTCAACAAATATCCATATTGTCTTGCCTAATACGATGCCATGGTTTTGGATATTTTTCGCGGAAAGTGCGGTGAGATTTTGCCCTGCAATGGTGCCGCTATTTTGAATATCACCGTTGAGATTGCCGACAATCTCGCGTGCCGAAATTAACGCCCCTTGTGGGGTAACATCTAGGTTGCGCGCTACAAGACACACTTGCGGTGTTAAGACCGTTAGCCTAGATCAAAATAGCATTTACTAATCATTGGCTTTGCTATACGAAGATACTGTGAATATTCTTCATACTCTATAGAGAATAGTTTATCATTCCAAAATAGATTATCTAAATAATTAAATCTGTGATTGAATGATCCATAAATTTTTTTATGACAAAATGTTTGCTCATTACTCGTGATTATTTCACCTTGTTTTACCCAATAATTTGTAGATAAAGGAGCTCCATTAGCCAAATAGCATCCAACTAATAATAGTGGAAATAATAAAATGCACTTTTTCATTACTTATCTCCATCATTAAAGTTAACAACTTTTGTTTCAGGTCCAATTTTTCCCCAAGTTTTCTTTTGATACTCTTTTATCTCGTCTGCAAGGTTTTGCTCATTGTTAGTGAGAAATCTAATTACCGAACTATCTCGATAATAAGCCCTAGTATGATCCCCCATAATCATCCCCCACAACGGTATTCCGACATCATTACTTCCTGTTGTGTCTGTATTTCCAATACCAAAACTCAATGACCCAATTTGCCATGGCAAACCAACACCTGTGGCAACACCATCTCTTGGTGCTACTGAATATTCTATGCTACCTGATTTGAATAAACTTGCTGCTTTTTCCGTATAACCTTGATCCAATAATCCAAACGTTAATGAGCCTAAAATCGTGCCATTTGTAATGGGATAAGACGTACCTGCGACATAACTTTTCAAGATGGTATTATCTAAATCCATTCCTTGCGATTTCGCCCAGTTCATGGCATTTTTGGTGCTGGCAGCTCCTAAACTATGCGCAACATGATCTAATGACACGTGAGTTTCGGCATTTTGAGCATTGTAGCTATTTAACTTATCCCAAATAGCTACTTGATCTCTGCTTGCGTTTGATGCGCCAAAGATTGCGGGTAAATCAATACCTGCACGCAGACGTTCAAAAAGGGTATAGGTCATTTCTTCCGCCAACCCAGCATAAGGTTTACGAACCACAATGCTTGCATTATTTAAAATATCTTTGCCTGAATATTGAATGGCGCTATTAATTCTATCCATATTATTTTATTCAATTTTTTTCAATTACGATACTTCATATTCTCCATGCAAATTCTCGTATTATCTCCATCTTGAGCTAAACACCAATATAATGGAGGTCTAAATCTATACCCCAATTCATAATAGCAATAACTTATATATGGTGATGCCTTAGTAATATATGCAATATATTCATTATATTCTTTGCGATAGTTTTCTCTCATAGAAATCCATCCGTTTATTTCCATCATTTTTGATAAATATTTGAATCTTTCGCCTAATGTCAAATAGACCTTATTTTCACAAAATTTCATATCATTATAGGTAATGACTTTATCGTTTTTTAACCAATAATGATAGGATGATGGTGAGCCATTTGCCAAATAACATCCACTTAACAATAAAGATAAAAATAATATTCTTTTCATTATTTTTCCCCTTTTATATTTGCGGAGTTCTCATTACTAAATGAGATTATTTTAGTTTTTACTTTTTCTCCTTGCCAAATTTTCTTTTGATAATTTAGGATACTATTTACATCCTCATTTTTATTCAAGAATCTAATCACATCTTCATCACGATAATAAGCCCTAGTATGATCCCCCATAATCATCCCCCACAACGGTATTCCGACATCATTACTTCCTGTTGTGTCTGTATTTCCAATACCAAAACTCAATGACCCAATTTGCCATGGCAAACCAACACCTGTGGCAACACCATCTCTTGGTGCTACTGAATATTCTATGCTACCTGATTTGAATAAACTTGCTGCTTTTTCCGTATAACCTTGATCCAATAATCCAAACGTTAATGAGCCTAAAATCGTGCCATTTGTAATGGGATAAGACGTACCTGCGACATAACTTTTCAAGATAGTATTATCTAAATCCATTCCTTGCGATTTCGCCCAGTTCATGGCATTTTTAGTGCTGGCTGCTCCTAAACTATGCGCAACGTGATCTAATGACACGTGAGTTTCGGCATTTTGAGCATTGTAGCTATTTAACTTATCCCAAATAGCTACTTGATCTCTGCTTGCGTTTGATGCGCCAAAGATTGCGGGTAAATCAATACCTGCACGCAGACGTTCAAAAAGGGTATAGGTCATTTCTTCCGCCAACCCAGCATAAGGTTTACGAACTACAATGCTTGCATTATTTAAAATATCTTTGCCTGAATATTGAATGGCGCCAGTAATCCTATCCATATCATTTTGGTTTAAAATACCATGTGCATACATATGTGATAAGACTTCGGCCTCTTCCGGTTTTAAATCTCGATTTTTGAGCTCTTCAAGATTCAATTCAAAGGCTCTAACACAATTTTGTGCAGAATTCTGACAGTTTTCTAATTTATATTTGACTAAAATATTTTTCTCATTTTTTTCTACATTGTAATGGAGTTTATCTCCAATTTGATTAAGGTTTTCCATAAACTCTTTTGCTGTTGCTAAATCTGATTCAAACTCCGATTTAATTTGCTCAACATTGACTTTTGACACTGTTTTGTTGATATTTCCTTTATTTAACTCGGTAATTTTTGCTTGGTTTTCAATGGCATCACCTTGAGAAATTTTGATATTTTTTGTATCAATATGGCTTGTTGTAATACCTGTTTCACTACCATCACGGTTTACAGAGCCCAATACTGCTGTTGATAAGGCTTTTGCAATCCCCCAATTTCCTTGAGTAAATATGCCTGCAAGCCCATTAAGTTTTACGCCTGTATCGGATGTTTTATTACTATCAGATTTATCCAAATCATTTTGTGATAACTCCGTCCCTCCCATTCCTTTGATAACATCTATAATGGTTTTATCTTTCGGCGTTTCTGTTACCTTATCTCTGTTATTCTCATTATTCATTGTTTCTTGTTTGGCAGAATTATTTCCTAACGGAATATGGAAATCACCATCAATAGAAACCCCACCATTTAATGAATAACCCTCAGCATCATAACTTGATGAATTTTTCAATTCCGTATAATCAATATTTTCGGTTGAAAATAGGTTTTTATTTCTATTTTCAGCTGTATCTGATGACTGAACAACACCACCTACTAAATTGGTATGATGAGTAACATTAACTTGATAACCATCATCACCAGCATAAATACCAGACTGCTCAACAACACTCTTATAGTGGGCATTCATTTTTGATGAGCTATAGCTCGCAGATACAGATGCGCCAGCTCCTACGGTCACAGAACCAGACATATTTTTCTGTTTGCTTTCATAGTCGAGCGTTTCTTGGATACTTTCTATATCAAGATTATTTGCTGTAATTTTGATACCTTTCCCTGCGGTCTGAGCTCCTTTTAAGGTAACATTATTACCTGAATCAATATTAGTTTGACTATTTTGGCTTCCTACGTGGGAATAGGTATAAGTGGTTTCATCGCCATTACCATAGCCTTTGCCATAATTTCCACCTGCAGTAAAACCAATCCCTTCAGTTCCAATCGTCACACCAGCGCTAAATCCACTGGATTTATTATTACTACGCTCTTGGTGATATTGTTTCGCTGCTTCAATATTAATATCGCCATCAGCATTAAGATTTGTGCCTAAATTCCCAGCGATATTCGAACCCACAACATGAATGACCGAATTCTCTCCATCACCATGTGCCAAGATATTTACGTTACCTCCGGCATTGATTTCGCTACTTATTGCCTTTGAACCTTCAGAATGGCTTGTTGAAACGCTTTTTTGTTGACCATATGTAAGAGAAACACCTATACCTGATTTTGCTATTTCACCTTGGGATAGTTTTCCTAAAGCATCCCAAGCGGCTTGCCCTGCTTCTATTGCTCTAAATGAATTCCAAAATGCATTTGCACCTGCTAGAGCATTAATACGATTATTTTTACTTTCTCCTATTTGATGCAGTGAATTCATTGCGCTTTCAGTAGCATTTATTGCAGAGAGTACTGGTGAGGTTAGCGATACAGTCAACCCTTTTTGCTCGTAAGTATATTTATAATTACTCTCATAATCCGAACGCACTGCGGTGATATTGGCGGATTTAGCGAGAATATCGACATCGCC
Organism: Actinobacillus porcinus; assembly: GCF_901764995.1. Taxonomy (GTDB): domain Bacteria; phylum Pseudomonadota; class Gammaproteobacteria; order Enterobacterales; family Pasteurellaceae; genus Exercitatus; species Exercitatus porcinus. Next base: position 83,822 of record NZ_CABFKI010000004.1, on the reverse strand, counting down.
ATTGACAGCGGTGACAACGCTGCCGGTTTGTTGGTAATGATTATCCGCGTGAAGAATCGTATCGCCTTTTAAACTGCCCACTTGGCTACTTACTGCACTTTCTTGCGTGCGGTCTTGTTCTACTTTTTCTTTTTTCTCTCCAATGCTAAATCCAAATCCACCACTGCCCATTAAGCCTGATTTGCCGGTTTTTTCAAAATCTTCTTCAAAAATGCGATTTTCTGCCGCTTGAATATTGATATTTTTGGCCTTAGCAACAAGATGATTTTCCGCTACCACATTCGAACCCTGAATGCTCACATTGCCGTTATTGGCTTGCAATACGACATTATTACCATCAATGGCAGAGCCTTGTGCGGTATCATAATGGTGGTCATGTTTGCTCACGGTGGTGATAGTTTGCAAGGTGCCGTGGTGGGTGCTTTTTGCGCCGAAAGACAGTTGTTCTTGGTGTCGTCCTGCTTGGATTTGTACGTCTCCATGCGTTGATCCAATGACAACTGTGCCCTTATCGCTGTGTACGCTGACTTGACGAAGTGCGGTGCGATTTTCGCTTAAAATGTTCACGTCATTTTTTGCCGTCAATTGACTGCCCACTTCTTGGGTTTGGTCTAAGCGATAATAGTTATCCGCATCTCCGTTATAATGTTGTTTATTGTGAGTTGTGACCGTGCCAAGTTCAACCTGATTGCCTTGAATATGAATAATATCGGCACTGAGATTGGAGGCTTTTACGGTAACATCTTTCGGACTGTAAACCGTTAATTTGCCACCCGCATGAATATCCGCTTGGCGGTCGATAGAAGTATGTGCAAAGGTGTTACCTGCATTATCCGTATTCGCACTGCGGCTTGTTTGGCTGGCGATGTCTACACCTTGACCACCAATCAATGTGGCAGAGTCCAAGGCTTGAATTTTACCGCCGAGATTGATTAGGCGTTGTTCTGCGTTCAAATTGACCGTATTGCCTAATACAATGCCATGGTTTTGGATATTTTTCGCTGAAAGTGCGGTGAGATTTTGCCCTGCAATGGTGCCGCTATTTTGAATATCACCATTGATATTACCAACAATTTCACGTGCTGAAATTAACGCCCCTTGTGGGGTAACATCTAGGTTACGCGCTACAAGATACACTTGCGGTGTTAAGACCGTTAAGGTTTTACCACTCGGCAAGGTGACTTCTTTGTTCACAAACCACACCATATCTGAAGTGAGTTCCGCCATTTGTTGTGCGGTTAACCCCACGCCAAGGCTAAGGTTAAATTTGTTGGCGTAATAAATACCGCTATCCATCAAGGCTTTGTATTGTTCAAAGTCCGAGCTGTAGTTATCTAAAAAGCGGCGTCCTGTGAGTTGGTTGATTTGTTCATTGACTAAGCGTTGTTCATAAAAACCGTCACCCAAGCGTTTTTGGACATAGTTATGGTCGTGGCGCAGGGCATTAAACATATAGTCTGAACTTAACCATTGTTTGCGGTCGGTAAATGTGGGATCGGTTTCCACTAAATAACCGTTTGGTGCCTCGGGGTTAATTTTATACAGGCTGGCTTGCGGTAGCCTTATATCGGTTAAATGGGTTTTGAGCACCGGCTGCATATTCTGCTCTAAATTGGCCGGATGAAGCGCCGAAACTTGTCCGGAAATAACCGCACTTGGCGTAGAAATAGTCATATTTCCTTGTTCGCTAGTTGTCGGCTTTGATGTCACCGTTTTTAATGCAATAGCATTGACGGCTGATTGACTGGCAATTTGAGTATTTGTGCCAGTAATTTCATTGCCGATTTCATTTAATACTTTATCAAAGGTGAAATATTGTGTCGGATGGACGTCATTGATCTCGCCCGATCCCGTGCCATAAACCGCCCAACGTTTTTTACCTCTCACCCCATAACGGCGATGTTCTTTTCCAAAACCAGCCCATATGCCGGTATCTTTAATATCGATTGTGCCAAGGATATCAATATTTTTTAAGGTGATGCCGCCGGCAGTGAGATTGTTGTTATTTTCATTGCGTGTAAACGTGTTGTTGCCCAATAAGAGAGTTTTACCGACAGAAAGGTTTGATGCATTATTTTCTAAATCTGCACCTGAAAGTGACAAATGACCGCCAATCAAAATATTGGCAGGATCACGATATTCAATGGTGCTTGTCACGGTGTGGCGATTATAATCCCAACTCATCCAATAACGAGAGGCAATTTGGGTACCATTGTTCAAAATAAAGTAGGAGTTAGAATCGTGTTTATCATTATTTTTGAGTTCCAAACGACCTTCACTGCCATCTTTATTGAGTAAAGCATAACGTTTAGAACTCTTTGCCGGTGCATATTCAATAATATGCTCATCGGTGTGATATTCCCCGAGTTTTAAATAAAGATCGTGATTTAATAACCGTTGGGTTTTAATATCCCCATTCCCCAAAGCTTCAAGGGTTGCACTGCCGTTATCGATGAATTTTGCATAGCCTTTCGCTTGGTTATTTTCGTCTAACTGTCCACCAATAGCCATATCGCCAAGGCTGAAAATAAGGCTATGATCTCGATTGACTAAGGTGCCTACACCTAAATCTAAACGATCTCGTGCGGCAATGGTGGCGGATTTTTCATCTTGATTGAGATTGTTAAGACTGTCTGCTTGGATGGCTAAATGATCACCGTAAATCCGACCGGTGCCTAAATTATCTAATGTACGCGTTTTGATGATATTTTCCTGACCATCTAACAATCCATAGTTGGTAAGCGTTGCGGTATTGAGCAAGGTACGGTTTGACGAAATCTCTGCATGGGCAGGATTGAGAATATGATTCGCTGTAAAAGCGGCTTGGTTGCCAACGACTTGCTTGACGTTGTTGGTGAAATCCCCTTGGGTGCTAAATGTCAGATTATTCCCCACGTCAAAGGCTTGGTTTAAGGTAAAACTGTCTTTTAAATCAATGGATAAATTGCCTGCGGTTTTTATTGTGCCTTCTGTCTCTAAGCCTTTCGCCGTTAAATCAATCGCATTTTGACCTTGAATCAACCCATTTTGGTTATTTACCATCAGATTACCATTGTTTTTGATGGAAATGGCGTTTGCTGATAACAGTTCGCCCTGTTGGTTATTAATACGTTGGCTCGCGGTAATGGCGGCGGTGTCTGCACTATAAATTCCGCCATTTTGATTATTTAAAATCGTACTTTGGATCGCGAGCTTTCTGCCTTGAATCCCTTGAGTGAGATTTTTCCCGGTGGCTTTTGTTTCTTGGTTATCAAGCTGTTGTGTTGAAATAGAAAGGTTGTCACCGTAGATTAAGGAACCTAAGTGAGATACCGCATGGTTATTAATCTGTTGGCTGGTAATGTTACCAATATGTGCCGTTATATAACCTGTTTGGTTATCTAATTTATGGGTTGACAGTGTTAGATGCCCATTAGATTGGATGTTTCCTTGTTGGTTATTGGTATCCACTTGTGCAGAAATATCAAGTTCATTTTTACCATACAAGTTACCTTGTTGATTTAGTAATGTCGTTACACCGTTTAATGCAACTTTACCTAACCCAACAATGCCTTGTTGCTTAGCTTGGGTATAGCGGTTATCTAAGGTGTGTTGGTTTGTATTAAGCGCAAGGTTGTTATCTGCACGGATCAAACCATATTGATTATTTATATCCCCAGTATTTATTTCTGCTCGATGAGTTGCAAAAATCGTCCCATTTTGATTGTTAAGTGTGCGTTTGTCTGTATCAATAATAAGGTTATTTAATGACGTAATATTTCCTTGTTGATTTTCTATACCTAACGTTTGCAACGATAATGTATTTTTAGCTGAAATATCGCCTTGCCGGTTATTCAATATCGTTGAGTTAGTCAGTGCCAAATTACCATTCACAGAGGCTATCGTGCCTGCTTGGTTATCAAGATGTGTTGTATGAATTTTTCCATCTTGCCCGATAAGTATTTCACCTGACAGGTTTTTTAACTGTTCAGCTTGGATATTGGCATTGCTACCCGATACGATACGCCCCTGCTGATTCATAAGATCATTTGATTGAACCGTCAGATTACCTAACGCCACAATACCTTTATCTTGCGCTTCGGTTAAGGTTTGTTGGTTAGATAGTTTTTGCCCTTGTGTATTAATGTTGACGTTTTGATGGGACTGAATGAGTCCCGCATCGTTAATTAATTCTCCCGAAGTCAGACGTAAATCTTGTTTTGAAGCGAGTATACCTTGGCTAGAATCGACTTTTCCGTTGCTTGTATTAATTGTCAGTTGACCTTCAGCCAAAAAACGCCCTTGTTGGTTGTTGAGCCCCGTAGCGTTTACCATTAAATCCCCTTGGGTTTTGAAAGTACCGCCCTGATTTTGCAATGTATCAAGCACATCAAGTGTTAACGTATCCTTACCCGTCTGCTCCCAAACTGCATTTTGCGTGTGAAGTGCGGTTTGTTTTGTCGTGATTTTTTCTGCTTTGACAGTGCTATTTTGCGTTTGCAGTGTTTTCGGGGTGGTGAGGGTTAAATCACGGTGGGCAATAATCGTGGCGTTGTTTGCTTGGATGTCGCCTTGTGTCGCAGAAATGTCGATAAAATTCGCCGCACTTTGGCTTTGGTTTAGATTGATGTCGGTCGCATTGACCTGAATTTTTCCCGAAGCCAAATTTTTGCCTTGCAGGGTAGTTTTGCCTGTGGTGGTGACGGTGAGATTTTTGCCTTGTGTTGACGTTGTTTCAAGGGTTCGTGTTTCGCCATTGGGTGTGTCTTTAGTCTCAACGCCAGCTGCAATCAAGGATGATGTTGATGTGGTAACAGTAGGGGCTTTGTAATGAATATTGCCCTTGGCGATGGTTTCACCTTGCTGGTGAATTTTTTGATTTGCCGTTTGATGAATATTGCCGTTACGTGCTACAACAGAGCCATTTTGCTGAATGTCAGCCGGTGTATTAAGTATAATGTCACTTTGGCGGTTTTCGATTTTTCCTGTGTTTTCAATGCCTTGTTTACCGGTGAGTTGAATATTTTGGTTGGCATTGACCGTGCCTTTATTGACGATGCGCCCTTGGCTGTCGATATGCACTTCGCCTGCACTCGCCCCAATATGCCCCGCATTGCGCACCCCTAATCCCTGTTCGGTGCCGATAAGGTAAATTTTGCCCGCATACATACCGCCTAATTCGCTCACGTCCACGGCGTACTTTTCGGGCTGTGGGGTTGAATTTGTAGCGGGTTTGGTGTGAATAATTTTGAGATGGTCATCGTCATTGGGTGTTGCGGCAGTTTCACTGCGTTGAACACGGTTTTCGCCTGTGATGACGGTCAGTTTTTTGTTTGACCAAATGCCGGCGTTGATTTCCGCTTCGCGTGCAAGGATTTCGGTATAATCCACGCGACTGTTGTCCAACCCTTTGCCTGACACCTTCACCTTGCCTTTTTCCACATCAAAACCGGTGACTTGACCTGCTTGGGTTTGCGGTTTGCCTGTGGTTAAGGTGGTGCGCCCTGAGTTAATCACGCCGCAGCCGTCACAATGAATGCCGCTGGGGTTGGCAATAATCACATCTGCTTTTTTGCCCGCCACTTCCACATAACCGCGTAATTGGCTTGGGTTGGCAGAATTCACTTCGTTTAAAATTACACGGGCTTCACCGCGCGCCAAATAAGGATTGCCCGTCACCAAACCGCCTTGCTGCGTTTGCACGGTGGTGCGACTGTTATTTAAAATCGCACCTTTTTCCGCTACATCAAATTGGGCATATTTATTGTGAGACAGCCCTTTGCTGTTTGGGGTTTGGATATTCACTTGCGGAATGCCGTTAGCCGTAGAAAGAACAATCGGCTGCTGATTGACCGGCGCGGTTTTATCAGCACGGATTTCAAGGTTTGCCAATGCGACTTGAGGCACCACCAATGACACAAAACCCAACGCACAAAACAAGCTAAAACTTAAGGAAGACAACGATAAAACTGAACAAAAACGCACCGCACTTTTTACTGCATCCCCATCCCCAACGGGTGATGATTTATCCGCGGTTTTGGCTAATTCCGAGGTCACCACCAAACGTGACAAAGTACGGTTGAAAATGACACGGAATTTGGTTTTGTTCATAGAGAGCTCCTTATTTAGTTTATTTTTAAGTGAAAATGATGTGCCTATAAATAGTTAAAACGAATACCCAACATTAAATGCCGTATAAAGGTTAGAAGTTCTAAATCCATCCGGTTTGCTGATTGGTTTGGATAATGAGACGTCGTAGTAAAAACCTTTGAACCCACCACGCAAACCAAATACGCTACCGACAAGGGAATTGCCTAATTGTTCGCGTATTGTGCGACCGGATACGCGACCGGCGTCAATGCCTGTGTAAAGCCATTGATTTGAGCCGAGTATATTCCAGCTTAACTCGTTGCGTGTTAACCAACCCCGTTCGCCTGTTAAAGTTAACTCGCCGTCAAAACCACGTACCGTATAACGTCCGCCAAGGCTAAAGCGGTCTTGCATAATTAAGGGTGTTTTGTTCCATTGTGCTGACCATTCCGTAGAAAAACGAAATTCTTGTTCACCGACTGAGAACGGTTGTAAATAGCTCAATGTTGCCGTCATAATCACAGGGCGCGATGTGCCTTCGTGCCAAAGTTCTTCAGGTGCGGGGATTGCACCACGTGCGCCTGTGCCGTGTTTATAATTAAACCCTAAGTTTACAATCGCACGATTGATGTATTCTCTGTGATTGATACCGGCTTCCCAACCTGCCATTCGGCGGCGTTGTACGTCAATTTCCGCGTCATCAATATAGTTTTCCGATTGGCGAGACCAAAAAGCACCATAAATAGACGTTTTACGCGAACTATCGCGATAGAGTAAATAGGATAGAGTGAGTTTATCTGTTGTACTTTCACCTGAATAAATGTAATTGGTAAACGCGCCTGCCAGCTCTTGATGGTAGTCATTTTGAGAGTGGCTAAAACTTAAATCCCAATAACCCAAAGGAATACTGTAGTAAAGATTCCAGTTTTTACTGGCTCGTTGCCCTTTATCGTCAGTATGGCGTTTCATACTGTGTGTAAAACTACCATAAAATAAATCGTTGGCAGAAAAAAGATTATCCCAAGAAAGGGTTGCAGTGCCTTGTAATTTACCTGTGGATTTGGAGCCGCTATTGTCTAAACCAAGCGTTAAACGAAAGGGGAAATTTTGTGCATAAGTAACCAATAAATCACTGTCCCCAAAATTAGCATCTTTGGCTTGGCTGGGTTGGATTTCAATATTGGCATCTGCAGTGGGCGAGCGTTTAAGGTTTTCTAGGCTTTGTTCAATATCACGCAAATTTAATAGCTCGCCCGAATCAAATGTAAATCCAGTCCAGCTGTGTAAACGAGTAAAACGCGGCGTATTGCCCACGTCAGAAACAATAATATTTTTGATTTTCCCTGGAATCACCATTAACACCAATTCGCCTTGGTTAAGATTTTGGTCAGGTACGAGCACACGTGTAGTGACATAGCCTTTTTCTACAATTCGATTTTGTACTTGCGAAACAAGAGCGTTAATGCCTTTTGCCCCGATACAACGTGGTAGGGTTAAATCTAAAGACTGTGCGGTTTTAGTGAGTTCAAGCTGGAATTGAGAGGGTTGATATTGATTATCTGCCGAATAATCGAGAAGCGAAATTTTATAAATATCAAAGCAAGGTTTTTCATCGCTAGGTAATTTTTCTTTGCTTTCTTGCGCAATATTTAAACGCACATCAGGTCGGGATTGTAATTGTGCGTCACGTACTGCATTTTGTTGTTGCTGGCGTTGTTGTTGCTGGGCGTCAATTTGGTTTAGGTTGGGTTCATTCGGTGCAGATAATGCAGACAGAGGGAAAAGCAATCCTAAAATAGGCATCATTTTTAATGATAACTTTCTCTTTTTACCTAATTCTTTATTCAAACTCATACGGCTTACTTCAATTTGTAAATAATTTTTTTAGTTGCGTTATATTAATGAAAATCTATATATCCAACAAGTTGTTATTCTACTTTTAACTATGTGTTTGAGTGTTGTCATATGCTCATTTTACAGCCTATCTTAAAAGATAATGTGATTATCCTGCTATTTTAGCCTTCACCACCTGTACACGCCGTTTCATCAATTCATCGCGAATACCTTGTTTTTCAAAGCCGGCATCAATAATTTGTTGGATATTTACCTCTTTTGCCGTTTCGTACAATGTCCATAAATAGGCTTTTTGTGGGTAGCTCACTTGCTCAAAACCTAAACGACCCCGGCTGTCGGCTTGGCAAGCGGTTAAAAATTCCTTGAAGCGTTGCGGTTTGCGCCAAACGTCAAATGTATTAAACAATTTTATAATTGTTTCCGCGCGTAATTCCAAGGCTTTATGGCTGTGGGTATGGTATTCGCAAGTGAGTTCTGCCAATTCTTTATAGTAGGTTGGAACTTTTAAACGGTTGCATAAATGGCGAACCTGTTGAACGCCTTTTTTCTCATGGCCGTAATGATGGGGGAGAATATCTTGTGGAATTAATGCTTTGCCAAGATCATGACAAAGCGCGGCAAAACGCACCGCACTTTTGTTCATATCGGTATTTTCTGTCAGTAAAACCGCTTGCTGTAATACCATCATAGTATGAATAAAGCTGTCAATTTCAGGGTGATGTTTGGCGGGGTTCGGAACACCGTGGAGTGCGTCTAGTTCGGGCAATAGTACTTTCAACGCGCCAACTTTGCGCAAGGTGTCAAAGTAAATTTCAGGATTTTTTTCTGTTAATGCTTTTTCAGTTTCTAACCAAATGCGCTCAGTGGTGAGATGTTCCAGTTCGCCTTGTTCTGTAAGATTTTGCATTAATGCCAAGGTTTCTTTGGCAATGGTAAAACCGAGATGATGAAAACGTGCAGCAAAGCGAGCTACGCGCAATACGCGCAAAGGATCTTCTGCGAAAGCCGGGGAAATATGGCGTAAAATGCGGCGATTTAAATCTTCAATGCCGCCAAAGGGATCATGATATTTTCCGTCCGCACTTTGCGCGATGGCGTTAATGGTCAAATCGCGGCGAATCAGATCTTCTTCTAAACGGATATGCGGTGAAAAGTCGCAAATAAAACCGGTATAACCTGAACCTGATTTACGTTCAGTTCGCGCAAGAGCATATTCTTCTTTGGTTTCAGGGTTAAGAAAAACAGGGAAATCTTTACCTACTTGTTGATAGCCTTGAGCCAGCAAATCTTCAGGCGTTGCGCCTACAATCATCCAATCACGATCTTTGACGGGTAAGCCTAATAATTTATCGCGCACCGCGCCACCAACAAGATAGATTTCCATAGTTATAGCAAAAGAATTAAGACCAACCATCATTACGGCGGCGTTTAGGGAAAATAAGCGGAAGAATTAAACCTAAAATTAACCCAACACCCAAAACGGAACCGCCATAAATAAACCATTGAATAGCGATTTCGCGTTTTCCTGCATCTAACATGGCTTCTAGGTCACGATTTTTATTTTTTGTAATTTCTAATTCACGTTTAAGTTGGGAATTTTCTTCTAATAATTGGCTGCTTTTTTGGTTGCTGTCAATGCTACGGCGTTGCATTTCCGCGGTACGTTGTTTCCAATCATTGTCGATATTGTTTAATTTTGTGGTCAGTTCTTGAACCTGTGCTTTTAATCTTGGGTTTTCACTTTTGCTGCTTGGCGTTGATGAAAGTTCGCTATTTAAAATCCAAGCTTCGCGGTTTTTGCTATCGCGAATTAAAGTATAACGATCCTGACGATTTAACACAGTGACGGGCTCACCGGCTTGAATGGCACCTGCAATTTTGAAATTATCGCCCGCACCTTTGCGCAAATAGGTGTTTAGATTTTCAGTCACATAAGCGGTTTCTGCCAAAGCGTTGAAAGCTGAACTTAATAATAGGGCAGAGAGAGTAATTTTAATGAGTTTTGACATAATACAATCAATGGAAAATAAAAGTGCGGTCAAATATTACCAAATATCGACCGCACTTTTCAAATTAACGGAAAATTAACGCTAAAATATAATAAATTACAATAGCAAAGAACGCACCGGCCGGTAGCGTAACTACCCACGATGCAATGATATTACGGATAACATTTAAATTTAACGCCGCAATACCACGAGCTAAACCGATGCCTAATACCGCACCCACTAAGGTTTGAGTGGTTGAAATCGGTAAGCCTGTTCCTGAAGCCACCACTACGGTTGCCGCAGTCGCGAATTGTGCAGCAAAACCACGGCTCGGGGTTAAATCCGTAATCCCTGTACCAATGGTCGCCATTACTTTATAACCCATGACGATTAAGCCAACGCCAATACCTAAGGCACCCAGTGGTAAAATCCACCAAGCCATTGGGGCGGAAGCGGCAATGTTACCGCCACTTTCTACAATGGTGACCACCGCTGCCAATGGTCCGATAGCATTTGCTACATCGTTTGAACCGTGGGCAAATGCCATGGCACAAGCAGTCATCAGCATTAACATACTAAATACGCGTTCTACGCCGCCAAAGGTGCCTTGGCGCGCTTTGCGGATAAAGTTTTTGCTACGGAAATAGAAATGGCTAATGACCACTGAAATTGCACTCAGTCCTAAAGAAATCAATACGGTTTCTTTGGTGCTTAAATTTAAACCAACGTGTTTCAAACCTTTTGCAACGGTGACGATAATTAAGATAAATACCGTCAATCCCATAAAATAAGGACCGAATTTTTGCGCGTTACGGAGTGGGTTTTCTGTATCAAAAATCAGTTTTTGGATAACTAAGAAAATACCATAAGCTAATACACCTGCGATAAATGGCGTAATAAACCAACTACCGACAATACCGCCAATAGCATTCCAACGCACGGCACCGGCACCAGTGGTAATGCAAGCAAAACCGATAATGGCACCAATAATTGAGTGGGTTGTGGATACCGGCCAGCCCCAGCGAGAAGCGATTAATAGCCAAGAACCGGAAGCAAATAATGCCGACATCATCCCTAATACTAATACTTCAGGCTGAGTGATGAAGTCATTGGGATCAATGATACCGCTTTTAATGGTCTCCGTGACTTCACCACCCGCTAAATACGCACCCGCACATTCAAAAATCAGTGCAATCACAATAGCTTGTTTTGCGGTGATAGTCCCGGAACCTACCGAGGTTCCCATGGCGTTTGATACATCATTCGCCCCTACACCAAATGCCATAAAAAAAGCGAATGCCGCGGTAATAAGAATGAGCAGAGTGCCGTAATTTTGTAATACTTCCATAGTCGAGATCCTATGTTAAAGATAATTATGAACGAGCAAGCATTAACTCAATACGCGAGCCAATACGTTGTGCTTGGTCAGCGAGTACGCCAATCCATTCAAAGGTTTTATATAATGAAATCACATCGATTGGATTATAGCGATCTTCGATTTTACGCAATTCACGGCGTAATTCGATTTGCATTTTATCCGTGTCATCTTCAATGTCATCAAGGGTATTGATCATATTGTTAACAAGCGTGAGTTCACGGCCTTTAAAACCGGTTTCTAATAACTCGTCCATTTCGCGTGTGATTTTGTTCGCTTGCAATGCCGCATCAATACTACGACAAACAAAGGATTTAAAGGCATCCTGTAGTTCAGTAGGAATAGGGAATTGACGGCTTACCATACGTCCTGCAATATCTTTTGCATAGTTTGCCAGTTTATCTTGTTGGGTCACAAGTTCGAGCAAATCGGTTCGGTCGATCGGTAAGAATAATCCGCGTGGTAATTTTAAGCGAATTTCACGTTTTAATTTGTCGGCGCGGTGTTCCATATCTACAATACGTAAACGGGCTTCTTCCGCTTTTTCCCAATCATCTTCAAAAACAGCATCGATAAAGGGAACCAATAATGTACAAGCTTCTGTCACTTTATCTGAGTGCTTTTGTAATGGTTTTAATGGGGAATGGGCAAATAATCCGAGAAAGTTATTCATCGCCATAATTAACTCCTAAATGGGGTTGATAAAATAATACCAATTGCTTGGCGTGATAGGCACTGCACAACAATATGTCGGCAATATGTCGGCAATGCCCAAAACTTCGCGCATATTATCTTATTGTTAGAGAAAATTCACGCTTTAAATTATAATATCGCCACAATCTTCAGTTTTCGCACAAAGTGCGGTCAGAATTTATAAGGAAATTATCATCAATGTCTCATGAAGTTGAATTAAAACTTGCAGTCACACCTGTTTTTGCAGAAACGCTTGCCCAGTCTTTGACAGATTTTCATATTATTGAACAAAAAGGATCTTTTTTAGGAAATACCTATTACGATACACAAGACGGATTTTTCGCCAAACAAAAAATGGGGTTAAGAGTGCGGTCGGAAAATGATGTGTTTCAGATGACATTAAAAACAGACGGAAAAGTGACAGGGGGATTGCATATTCGCCCCGAGTATAATTTTCCGCTGGAAAATGCCATGCCCGATGTCACAATGCTAAATAGCTTAACGGAGTTCAAGTTTCCTGCTGATTTGGCTTTAACGCCAATTTTTAGTACCGATTTTGAACGTCAATCTTGGGTGATTGAATGTGGTAAAGACACGGAAATTGAAATTGCCTTAGATCGTGGTGAAATTAAAGCGACGGGAAATGTTGAACCCATTTGCGAAGTGGAATTTGAATTAAAACGTGGTGAGTTGGCGGATTTGTTGGCGTTAGTGGAAAACTTAACCTTAACGGATGGGGTTCGTTTAAGTTCGGCAAGCAAAGCAAAACGCGGTTATCAACTTGCTAAAGGCGAATTGCCACCGTTGACGGATTGGCTAGAAAAATGGCGTAGTTTTTTAGCTATTGAACAGCAAAGTTCAAATCCACAGGAAATTTTGACCGCGCTTTTTAATGATGAACAACAGCTGATCGAAGAAACCTTATTATTGGGTGCAAGCTATTTCGCCCAAGATTTTATGCGTACCGTAGAGCGTATCGGGGCGTTTTTCAATCTAGCCAATTATTATGTTGAAGCCAAAAAATTGTTGCATGCCGCGGTTCAACAAAGACAATTGGATGAGCAAATGTTGCTGGCATTGACGGAGAGTAACGAATGGCTGTTTGAAAAAATTCGTGACATTATTCGCTTGCACAGCGAAACCAAAGACAATGCCTTAGCAATGGGGAAACTCGAGAATTTGTTGCATCAAGGGCAATATGTGAAACGTATGATTAATTTGATTAAGTTGACGGTGGAATAAGATGGCAAAAGCCCCAAAAACGGCCTATGTTTGTAACGATTGTGGCGCGGAATATGCCCGTTGGCAAGGGCAATGTTCCGCTTGTAAAGCCTGGAATACCATTAGCGAAGTGCGGATGATTTCAGCAAAATCCGCACCGAAAAATGATCGTTTTAGTGGTTATGCGGGGGAAACTCAAGCGAAAATTCAAACGCTCGCGGAAATTAGCTTACAAGAGACACCGCGTTTTACCAGCGGTTTTAAGGAGCTGGATCGTGTGCTGGGTGGTGGTATTGTGCCGGGTTCTGCGATTTTAATCGGCGGCCATCCAGGCGCAGGGAAATCCACTTTATTGTTACAAGTGATGTGCGGATTGGCGCAAAATATGACCGCACTTTATGTGACGGGGGAAGAAAGCTTGCAGCAGGTGGCGATGCGCGCCAATCGTTTGAATTTACCTGCCGACAGATTGCAGATGTTATCGGAAACCTCCGTGGAACAAATTTGCCATTTAGCGGATCAACTGAAACCACAAATTATTGTTATCGATTCCATTCAAGTTATGCATTTGTCCGATATTCAATCGTCACCGGGGTCGGTGGCACAAGTGCGTGAATGTGCGTCTTTTCTAACCCGTTATGCCAAAACGCGCCAAGTGGCGATTATTATGGTGGGGCATGTCACTAAAGATGGTACTTTAGCAGGCCCGAAAGTATTAGAACATGCCATTGACTGTTCTTTGTTGCTGGAAGGGGAAGCCGACAGTCGTTTTCGTACTTTGCGTTCCCATAAAAACCGTTTTGGCGCGGTGAACGAATTAGGGGTTTTTGCCATGACGGAACAAGGTTTGCGCGAAGTGAAAAATCCGTCTGCCATTTTCCTAAGCCGTGGCGATGAATTAACTTCAGGCAGTTCGGTCATGGTGCTGTGGGAAGGAACCCGTCCGTTGTTGGTGGAAATTCAAGCCTTGGTGGATCATTCCATGTTGGCAAATCCACGCCGCGTTGCTGTGGGGTTGGAGCAAAATCGCCTTGCCTTGTTATTAGCCGTGTTACATCGCCACGGCGGTTTGCAAATGTCCGATCAGGATGTGTTTGTCAATGTGGTTGGTGGCGTTAAAGTCACAGAAACCAGTGCAGATTTAGCCTTATTATTGGCATTAATTTCCAGTTTCAGAAACCGCCCGTTGCCACAGGATTTAGTGATTTTTGGCGAAGTGGGGCTAGGCGGGGAAATCCGCCCGGTTCCCAGCGGTCAAGAACGCATTTCCGAAGCGGCTAAACATGGTTTTAAACGCGCTATCGTGCCTTTTGGTAACAAGCCCAAAAGCGCGGTGGAAAACATGCGGGTTTATATGGTGAAGAAATTGGCTGATGCGTTGAATGTGTTGGATGAGTTATAGCGGAAAAGTGCGGGGAATTTCTCCACACTTTGGGATAGCAGAGAATGGCGAACTTTAATGCAAAATAGCCATTCTTTTAAAAATACGCTACAATTTGCAGAATTTTATTCTTCCATATGGTGAATTTTGTGGATAAAAAATTGCCTAAAGCCCTTGATGCCATTGATGTCAAAATTTTGAACGAATTACAACGTAATGGCAAAATCTCAAATATTGATTTATCAAAAAAAGTCGGTTTGTCGCCCACGCCTTGTTTGGAGCGTGTAAAACGTCTTGAAAAACAGGGGGTGATTACAGGTTATCGCGCGTTGCTTAATCCTGAATTATTGAATGCGCCGCTACTTGTTATTGTGGAAATTACCTTAATTCGAGGTAAACCCGATGTGTTTGAAGAATTTAATGCGGCTGTGCAGGCTTTAGATGAAATTCAGGAATGTCATTTGGTTTCAGGGGATTTTGATTATTTGTTGAAAACACGCGTGGCGGATATGGCAGCATATCGTAAGTTACTCGGAACGACTTTATTACGTTTGCCGGGGGTGAACGATACGCGTACTTATGTCGTGATGGAAGAAGTCAAACAAACCAATTTTTTACAATTAAAATAACGCTCACATAGAATGATTAAAAAATTAACAAGTGGCTTTACGCCTCAACATTATTTTGTTGAATTTTTATTTGGATTGACCGCACTTTTTGGGTTCTATTTGATTATTGCTTGGTCAAGTTATAGTCCTATTGATAGTGCTTGGTCTGTTTCGACTTATCAAACAGAAGTGATTAATAAGTCAGGCAAATTAGGTGCTTGGGTGATGGATCTCTTTTTTGTCTTTTTTGGTAAAGTTGGAAATATCCTGCCTTTCCTAATTTGTATTGCACCAATTTATTTTATTCGTACAAAGCGCGTTGATAGCCTAACATGGACGCGTTTTAGCTTGCGTATGTTTGGTTTTGTAATGTTAATGCTGGGATTGACATCGCTTTGTTCTTTATTGCTTGATAGCGACAATTATCATCTTGCCGGTGGGGTAGTTGGTGGCAGTTTGGTGCAACACCTATTTCCAACACTAGGTCAATTTGGGGTTTTATTATTTGCTTTTATTACAAGCATCATTGGTTTTATTTTTTGCTCGGGTGCGTCGCTAATCCGTTTGATTGTAAAATTTTATCATTGGTTAACGGTTCAAAATGAATCTGAAGAAAAACAAATTGAGCAAAATGATGCGGTTGTCTCTCAGGAAAGCGTAGAAACTCAAGATATTGAAAAACCGATTGCGCCATGGCAACAAACCTTAGAGAGCCAAGCTGAACAGGCAGAGCAGTTAAATATCAATATTGAAGGGTTAAATTCGGTTCAAACACAAGCATCGCCTAGCCCAATTTATGAAAGTGATGATAATGATGATGTTTCTTCTTTGGGTGAATATCAGGTTGAAACATCAGAAAAATTGCCCGAAGTGAGTATTGCCAGCGTAAGTCTGCCAAAAGTTGAGCCTGAAATGCCTATTTCTCTTTCAACGGCAGAAAGTGCGGTGGGTTTTGAAGACGATTTAACGGATACACCACGTATGCCCGAGGTGAAATTAGCACCTAAACCGATTTTCCCCGTAGAAACAAGCGCAGATGAGCTTTCTCTTGATAAGGATGATGAGTTAGGGCATTTAGCGACAGCATTTGCGGCACAAGAAGCAGAACGCGAAAATATGCGCCAAAAGCAAGCGCAAGAAATGGGGATCGCGTTAGAAACCGAGAATCATCCTAAACCCGAACAGAATGGGTTGCGTTCTATTTCCGTGGATAAGGTGATAGAAATGTTTGGTAGCCCGAAATCTACGGAAAAACCGACCACAGCAATGCCAACCTTGGATTTGTTGGATCAACATTCAACCCAAACTCATGATATTACGCCGGAAGAATTACAACATACTTCGCGCCGAATTGAAGCGCAGTTACGTAACTTTAATGTAAAAGCGGAAGTGCGAGATGTATTGGTGGGGCCGGTTGTAACGCGTTATGAATTAGAATTACAGCCGGGGGTTAAAGCGTCCAAAGTGACTAGTATTGATACGGACTTAGCCCGTGCGTTAACCTTTAAGGCGATTCGGGTGGCAGAAACCATTCCCGGAAAACCTTATATCGGTATTGAAACCCCTAATGCAAAACGCCAAACGGTGTACTTGCGTGATGTATTAGATAGTGAAGAGTTCCGCAATTCTAAGGCGTTGTTGCCAATGGCATTGGGGAAAGATATTTCGGGCAAAGCGGTGGTGATTGATTTAGCCAAAACACCACATTTATTAGTGGCGGGTTCAACGGGATCAGGCAAATCCGTTGGGATCAATACTATGATTTTGAGCCTGTTGTATCGTGTCAAACCGGAAGACGTAAAATTTATTATGATTGACCCGAAAGTGGTTGAATTGTCTGTGTATAACGATATTCCGCATTTATTAACGGAAGTGGTGACGGATATGAGAAAAGCGGCGAATGCACTGCGTTGGTGCGTGGAAGAAATGGAACGCCGCTATCAATTATTGGCACAGGTTCGCGTGCGTAATATTGAAGGATTTAACGACAAAATTGATGAATTAAAAGCGGAAGGCTACGGTATTCCTGATCCGCTTTGGAAACCGTCCGATAGCATGGATTCCACTGCGCCACATTTAGGGCGAATGAATTATATTGTGGTGATTGTGGATGAATTTGCCGATTTGATGATGGTGGCGGGTAAGCAAATTGAAGAGTTAATTGCTCGCTTGACGCAAAAAGCACGAGCGGTGGGTATTCATGTGATTCTCGCTACACAGCGTCCTTCTGTGGATGTGATTACGGGGTTAATTAAATCCAATATCCCAAGCCGTATTGCTTTTACGGTTGTGCAACGCAATGACTCGCGCACTATTTTAGACCAAAATGGGGCAGAAGCCTTGTTAGGGCGCGGTGATATGCTGTATTTAGCCAACGGTACTACGGAATTAATGCGCGTACATGGTGCATTTATGACCGATGATGAAGTAAACCGTGTGGCGGATGATTGGCGCGCGCGCGGTAAGCCAAATTACATTTCAGCGATATTGGAAAGTGTTGGTGACGATGAAGAGGTGAGTGCTGATGATGCAGGCTATGCAGGCGACAGTGATGAACTCGATCCTTTATTTGATAAAGCAGTGGAAGTGGTGAGCAGTACAGGAATGACATCAACCTCTTTTATTCAGCGCCGTCTCAAAATTGGTTTTAACCGTGCAGCCAACATTATGGATCAAATGGAAGAACAGGGGATTGTCTCTGAAATGCGTAACGGTAAACGTGAACTACTGGTTCGCAATACATCGGAATATTAAAGGAAACTCAAATGCAAAAAACAATTAAAAAATTCACCGCACTTTTTACTTTAGCCATGGCAACGCCTTTCGCCTTTGCGGATGCGGCAAGTGAGCTACAAACCCGCCTACAGAAAGTGAGCGTATTTAGTGCGGATTTCAATCAAACCGTGAGTTCTGCCAACGGTAAACAAGTGCAATCCGGTTCGGGTAAAATTCAAATTAAACGCCCAAATTTATTCCGTATGGATAATAAATCACCGCAAGAAACCCAAATTATTGCAGACGGCAAAACCCTTTGGTTTTACGATCCTTTCGTTGATCAAGTGACCGCAAATTGGGTGGCTGACGCGGTAAATAATACGCCATTTGTCTTGTTAACCAGTAATGAAGCCAGTCACTGGAATCAGTACAATGTGCAACAAAACAGCGATACCTTTGTGTTAACCCCAAAAGCTAAAAACAGCAATATTAAGCAATTTGATATTCGTATTGATGCCAATGGCGTGTTAAAAGGCTTTAGTACCATTGAGAAAGACGGGCAGTCAAATTTATACGCGTTACGTAACATTACCAACGCGGATTTAGCGGATAGTCTCTTTAAATTTAGCGTACCGAAAGGGGCTGAATTTGATGATCAGCGTAATAAAAAGAAAAAATAGATGATATTGTGGGGCGTAGAAATGCGCCCTTTTTTCTCTTTTAGTGTCACTTGATGTAGGAATGATGTATGTCTAATCTGACGTTTGATTTTGCTGAAAATGATTTTCGCCCGTTAGCGGCGCGTATGCGTCCGCGTTCCTTGGAAGAATATTGCGGTCAGCAACATTTAATTGGTTTAGGGAAACCGCTACGCAAAGCCATTGAAGCTGGGCATGCCCATTCTATGATTTTTTGGGGACCTCCGGGAACAGGGAAAACGACCTTAGCGGAAATTATCGCCCATCAAATTAACGCGGAAGTAGAACGGATTTCAGCGGTCACATCGGGTATTAAAGAAATTCGTGAAGCCATTGACCGCGCCAAACTTAATCGCCAAGCCGATCGCCGCACTATTTTATTTGTGGATGAAGTTCATCGTTTCAACAAAAGCCAACAAGACGCATTTTTACCGCATATTGAAGACGGCACCATTATTTTTATTGGTGCCACAACGGAAAATCCCTCTTTTGAATTGAATAACGCCTTATTATCTCGGGCGCGCGTGTACATTTTAAAATCCTTAACCAACGCAGAAATTCAGGCAGTTTTACAACAAGCGATTACGGATAAAACGCGTGGCTTGGGTGAAGTGCGGTTGGATTTTGAAGCAGATTTATTAGCCTATTTGGCGGATTATGTGAATGGCGATGCTCGCCTTGCCTTGAACTGCCTTGAATTAATGGTGGATATGGCAGAAGAGAGCGAAAACGGCAAAAGAATTGACCGCGCTTTGTTAACCGAAGTGCTGGGCGAACGTCAAGCGCGCTTTGATAAAGGGGGCGATCGTTTTTATGATTTGATTTCAGCCGTCCATAAATCCATTCGAGGTTCAGCCCCTGATGCCGCCTTATATTGGTATGCTCGAATTATTACTGCAGGCGGTGATCCGCTTTATGTTGCTCGCCGTTTGCTTGCCATTGCATCAGAAGATATTGGCAATGCGGATCCGCGCGCGATGCAAGTGGCGTTAGCCGCTTGGGATTGTTTTACGCGTGTAGGTGCGGCAGAAGGGGAGCGCGCCATTGCGCAAGCCATTGTTTATCTTGCCGTAGCACCTAAAAGTAATGCGGTGTATAACGCGTTTAATGCCGCCAAAGCTCTTGCCAAACAAGCCCCTGATTATGATGTACCGCGCCATTTAACCAATGCCCCAACGCAGCTGTTAAAAGAACTTGGTAATCATGTAGAGTATCGCTATGCTCACGATGAACCCAATGCTTACGCCGCCGGTGAAAATTATTTCCCTGAAGCACTAAAAGACACGCAATTTTATTTCCCCACCAATCGCGGAATGGAAATTAAAATCAAAGAAAAATTAGATTGGCTAAGGGAGCAAGATAAATTGAGTGATAAAGTGCGGTGGAAAAAATAGACATATTTAGTGTGAGTAGTACTGCTGTATTTTTCCCTGAATTCACGTTAAAATAACCGCACTTTTTATGGAATAAAAATAGGTAACAATATGATCGATCCAAATTTACTACGTAATAATCTGGCAGAAGTGGCACAGAAATTAAAAGAAAAACGTAATTTTGATTTAGATGTCGTGCATTTAGCGAAATTAGAAGAACATCGTAAAGTATTACAAGTAAAAACAGAAACCTTGCAAGCAGAGCGTAATGCGCGTTCTAAAGCCATTGGCGCTGCAAAAGCGCGCGGGGAAGATATCGCGCCTTTAATGGCAGAAGTGGAAACCATGGGGATTGAATTGGCGCAGGCTAAAGCATTATTTGATGAAGTGTCTGCGGAATTAAATACCATTGCGTTAACCATTCCAAATATCCCTGCCGATGAAGTGCCATTGGGTAAAGACGATTCAGAAAATAAAGAAATTTTACGCTGGGGGACACCACGTACCTTTGATTTTGAGATCAAAGATCACGTGACGCTAGGCGAAAATTTAGCCGGTGGGTTGGATTTTGCCGCAGGGGTTAAATTAAGTGGTGCACGTTTTGCGGTGATGAAAGGTCAAATTGCCAAAATGCACCGTGCTTTGGCGCAATTTATGTTGGATTTGCATACTGAGCAACATGGCTACATGGAAACCTATGTCCCTTATTTGGTTAACCACGCGACATTATATGGAACAGGGCAGTTGCCGAAATTTGGTGAAGATTTGTTCCACACTAAAGCATTAGAAGGTGAGCAACCTTATGCCTTAATTCCTACAGCAGAAGTACCGGTTACAAACTTAGTGCGCGATGAAATTTTAAATACAGAAGATTTACCGTTGAAAATGACCGCACATACACCTTGTTTCCGCTCAGAAGCGGGATCTTATGGTCGCGATACACGTGGTTTAATTCGTATGCACCAATTTGATAAAGTAGAAATGGTGCAAATCGTTGAACCTGAAAAATCAATGGAAGCCTTGGAAGAGCTAACAGGACACGCAGAAAAAGTCTTGCAATTATTAAATCTTCCTTATCGTAAAGTGTTATTATGTACAGGCGATATGGGCTTTGGTTCATGCAAAACCTATGACTTAGAAGTTTGGGTTCCTGCGCAAAATACTTATCGTGAAATTTCATCTTGCTCAAATATGTGGGATTTCCAAGCACGCCGTATGCAAGCACGTTGCCGCGGTAAAAACGATAAAAAACCACGTTTAGTTCACACCTTAAATGGCTCGGGATTAGCGGTAGGTCGTACTTTAGTGGCGGTATTAGAAAACTACCAAAACGCAGACGGCACTATTACCGTGCCTGAAGTACTACGTCCATATATGGGTGGTTTGGAAGTGATTGGCTAAGCTATCCATTGATATTAAAGGCGAACCTGAGCGTTCGCCTTTGTTGTTTTTATAGGGTTACAAGATAAACAGACCTTATTCGCCATGCAATAATTGTCACAAGAACAAAGATAATCCTGGTGTGCCGTTTGCATTTATCCCCCATAACTGTGATAATTTGCCCACTTTATTTGACCATTCAAGAGATAAAAAAGTTATGCAAACAGCGAATCAAACATTATCCGTAGCGGTGATTACCTCCACCATTGGTCGGGCGCAGCTTGAACGCGCGATTTTGAGTGTGAAAGCACAAACTTACCCTTGTAAACATTATGTATTTGTAGACGGTGAGCAATTTCGTGCAGATGCGAAAGCCATTTTGGATAAATATCCTGAGGTAACCGCGATTTATTTGCCAATGAATACCGGAGCGGATGGTTGGACAAATAGTAGTATTAATGCAATTGCGCCTTTTTTAGTAAAAGAAGCCGCGATTTGTTATTTGGATGATGATAACTGGTATGAACCCAATCATGTTGAGCAATGTGTTAAAACCCTGAATGAATCAGGGGCAGATTATGTTTATGCATTGCGTAATTTTTACTCGCCTGCTGAGCAGTTTATTAGTAAGGATACGCTGGAATCAATTGGTTTTTATGAGAATAAACTCGATAATCCCTATAATTTCCAGATTTTGGTGAATGGGCAAATTCTGGCGATGCATACGACTGCGCATAAAGCTCATCATATTGATACGAATTGTTATATGATGCGTCGAGAGTTAGCCATTGGTATTTCTCGTTTTTGGTATAGCGGTATTCATAATGACACAAATGTGTTTAATGCATTGGTGCAATTTAATGTTTCTCATTGTTGTACAAAACAATTCACTGTCAATTATCTGTATGATTTAGATAAATATGATATGGGGTTTATTTTATCAGTCGAAAAAGCTTTTCCGGGGTTAAGTCGTGAAGAAGTTAGACAACTAAATTACCAAGTGATGGCTCAAAAGCAACAACAAAATCTTGAGCGACATGGTGGTGTTTACCCTTGGGATAAGTAACTTCGGTATGATGTAGCCGTTGCGCAAAGCGGAAGTACAAGTGGTGAGCTTGCGTAAGGAGCACATAATACCGGTTAGTTTAAAAAGAAAAGCGCGGTGGGAAATAATGTATTTTTTCACCGCGCTTTAGATTTATGTTAGCCTATCGCCAGTTTAATAGTGTATCGATTGAAGTATCAAGTGCTTTAGCAATCAGCACTAAATTGAGCACACTAATATTACGCTCAGCACGCTCCACCATACCAATATAAGTACGGTGTAAGCCTGATAGTTCGGCAAGATCTTCTTGAGATAAGCCTTTTCTGACTCGTTCTAACTTGATTGATAGACCAAGTTGTTTTAATAGGATTTCACGTTCTTCTTTATTCATATCTTGACTTTATAAAAGCCGAGAAGAATATGCTACATACTATCTATAGCGCATCGATAATTTACATTCGATTTATCACTAAATAAAGTATCGATTCTCTGCGGGTAGTATACAGTGTTTTTGAAAATATTTTTATCTCGTCAAGACCTTGACAGACCAAGTTTCAGAACGTACATTATTTATAACGAAATCCCCTTTAGATGATATTTTTTTGTAATCTAAAAGGGGATTTTTCTTTCCTTTTAGTTCATTAAATAAAAGGAGAATAATTATGATGACAAATGAAAATATATTGAGAAAAGTAAGACTATTAGGGAATAAAAGCTATACGCTGAATTTATCTATGGCTTGGACTATAGCGGATTTTGATGAGAATGATATTAGAGAAACTATTGAAGAAAATGTCCTTAATATTTCCGTGGAAAATTTTTTTATGTTTGTTTCTCGTAATCGCTTTTATGTTTTAAGAGAACATCAAGATCCGTTCCTGAAAGAGTTTAAAATCAGAATAGATTTATCCTATTTATCGATTGACTTAATTTCTGATCTTATTGATATTAGTCATCATATTTGTGATATATATGAAAAGAATACATTAAGGGAACATAAAAATGAAAAATTTGGACTTCGTTTTAACCGCACTTGGGGTGAAATGAAGATTTGTTGTTTATCAGGTGATGTATTTCGTGTTTTATATTTTTTAAAGCAGTTTACTATTTGGGCAAGAAAGTTCGTTTTTAGAGAAAAGGATAATAAAAAAGCACTCTGAAATAGAGTGCTAATAGGAATATGATATTTATTCTTCTCTATATTTTTGACAAGCTTTAGCAAGTTGTTCTCTATAAATTTCAGCACTTTTTTTACCAGAGCTTGTTACTAATCGAGAATATTTAGCTTCAAATAATTCAGGAAGAATATCATCATCGTAATAAGTAAACATCCCTCCTTTTTTTCCTAAGAGAAGTTTTGGATCTTCTTCAAATGCTAATAGAGATAATTCAGGCACATAATTATCATTCCAAGGCATTCCACCACGATAATCCGTTTCTCCTGTTAAGCCACGACATTCTTTTGGGTAATGTGATGTCGGTGTAATTAATGGGGGAATAGCGACAACACTTACCGCAATAGCAACAGAAATGGCTTTATGCTGTTTTACAAAATTGACCGTTTTATTGATCAGATTATTGATAACAACATGTTGTTTTAATCCTTTTATAAGATGAATAACTTTGTTGAAAAATATTTTAATTTTTTCATTTTTCAACAGTTCGGTTATGATATGTTTTAATTTATTCATGTTAATCTAGTTTCTCATAGTGATCGAAGTTTAAATTTAATTTTCGTAATGCTTCTTCCGTTTCAGAACAAGGGTATTTTGCATAAATATTTTTTTCAGTTTCTTGAATACCTTTTAAAATATTATAAGGAACACCCGTGTCATTTTTGCCCACATTGACTGATTTCAAATAATCTTCCAATTGAACAACACATTGGTTATAGTCTGTTTTTAAACTATCATAATTTAGGGTGTAATTTTTAACAATTTCTGCACGTTTCTCAGAAATAGCTTGTCTCCATACATCACAGGCAGAATATTTTCTTTTATCTTTTTTGCAGTAAGATTCATCGACAGCAAGCTCAGCATAGTTCTTCGCTTTTAACTCAGCTAAGCCTTTTTGCCAAAGTTGGTTTGCGGAATATATTAAAGCAAGTTCGTTTTTGTCATCTAATGCTAATTCATAACCATATTCGATATGCGATTCTATATCCGAATTCCCCAACTTTTTGATCATATTTCTATCGATAGAAGACATGTCTTCGTTTCTATAGCCAAAAAACTTTCCTGCAGGATCAGAATCAGGATGACTAGTAGAAGTGATAGTTTCGCTTAAAATTTTAGAAAGACCGTCTTGCCATGGTAGTTGCTCATAGGATGATGCATAGGCATTTTTCATATACTTAATAATTTCATCTTTTCTTGCTTCTTTCTCAGCCTGTTCCTTTGCTTCTTGTTGTTCTCTTTCCGCTTTTTCTTTTTGGTATTTAATATTATCTAAACCGTCTATAGCGTTTCTGCAATTCTTTCTGAATTTAGAGTAGTCAGATTGTGATAAGTATTTATCGAATTCTTGCTGTTCTGATTTAGGAATGGAGCGAGAAATTTGCTTGATTTCATTCTCGATCTGTTCACATTCTTTTTTAGCTTTCAAAGCCTTTTCTTCATTTGCGGTATAAAACTCTACAGTTTGAAGATCTTGTGGGATTTTTAGGTCATATTTATCACAACCCACTAAAATAGATGAAGTGAGAAGGACAACATAGGTAGGTAGTTTTTGCATAGGTAACTCCAAATAAGATAAATATAATCATCCAAACGATACGAATAGTATACATTTTGACAAAGTATTGATAGAAAATCAAGTCAAGGTAAGATCAAAAATGGAGGGAATATGGATATTCCTGATTGAGCAATGAGAATAATCTGACAGCGATAGCAGATCGGCTAAGGCTGTCAGATTAGGGATAATTCACTGAGTAAGGTATGAGATCTTACCAGATAGGGGAAGGAAGTTTAGACTCTAGATCTTTGATGTAATTTTTTAAATGTTGAATATGCAATTTTAGTTTAAAGATTTTATAGTCTTCAACACTCATCGTTGCTGCAACTTGGTTTTGTAATGTTTTACATTGCTCTCTAAGAATTTGTAATTCCAATTCTAAATCAGAACGTTCTTCTTGAGCATATAACTCATTATAATAATCTTGCATATCTTGAGCGAACTTAGTGCTATATGCCCCTGTATTTTTATTATAGAATTCCGCTTCATTATGATCAAAATGTGAAACAAATAACTCATAGTCGCTCTCGGTCATTCCTTTATAAGTAAGGTAATAATCTTTTTCCATTGCTTTTAAGATGGAAAAAACATCATTTATATATGCATATGAATCCGTTTGATCTTGAAATAAATCAGCATATTTTCCTAAATATTTATTAAATACTTCTTCCCCACCATTTATTATCTTATGAATTTCATAAATAGGGATGGCTTTTTCATTTTGGTATTTAGATTGATATTTGTCTATTGCAATACTAAACCTAAATTTAGGGGTGATGATAGTAATAATATTTAAGTGATATAACAAATAAATATGTCCGTTATAATTCTCGCCCCAATCTGTTGTGTATTTCCCTTGAGATGGAATAATATAGAGACAATGATTATTACTAATCGGAATATCGTAATAACTTTGAAAAATTATTTCTAGCCCATAAGAAAATTCAGATAACACAGCCTTATGTGTTGTCGTTTTTGAGAGTTTATCAATAAATAAAACCCTGTCTAGGGATGTGTAACTAAAAATATCTTTATGTGGTGAATTAAAGAATCGAGTAAATTCATCAATATTTTTAAATACGATATCAACAAACGTTTTTTGTTTTTTATCTGAATATTGATTATATAGTTCATCTTTATAGCTAGTTTTCGTATTATGCTCGATAATATAGAATTCATACTGTTCTCCTTTTCCATTTTCTTCGTATTTATGCTCAAGGATTTTCACATTATGATATTCTTGATAATGAGTATATGCTATCCACTCAGCGGGTGGTTTATCTAATCCTAATTCTTTGTAAGGCTTATCTACAAGTAAAAATTCACTATAGTGACAATATTCATCTTTTAGATAAGGAAAAATATCACTAAGATCTGAGCCGTCTATTTCTAATAACTTATTCATCTTACATCTCCGAATAGATTACTAACTGAGGAAGTCTTTCTTTAGCGTCATCATTACCATTGTCCGCAGCCATTTTCGCCCAATGGTATGCGAGATATTCGTTTTGTTCTACACCTAATCCATGTTCATAGAAATAACTAATACGTTCTTGAGCTTCAGGATTATCGATAGATTTTCTATACCAATGTAATGCAGCGGAATAATTTTTTTGTTTTTCATAGGTGAGTGCCAATAAATAACGGCTTGTTTCTTCTCCTGATTCAGCAAGAAGTTTAAGCCATTTTATATATTCATTCTCATCTCGATATTCATAGAAATCAGATAAGGTGATTTGCCATTCAATTTCACCATCTTGCGCAGCTTGTTTTGCATTTTGTAAACTTTTATAGGTATTTACCGTGAGACTATTTTTAATGAACTGCTCCCATTTTTGTTCTGATGATATGTTATGCTCATCGTCTTTTTCTTTTAAACGTAGAATATATTCATTATCAGAATGTCTTCTATAAAAACGATCTAAATAATCTTGGGCAATAAGGCTACCTTGCTTGATAGCAAGATGATAAAAATAAATAATCAGCGGTTTTAAATCATCAGAAATATAGCTAAGCTCTGATGCTGGTTTGTTTTTTATTTCATACTCAAAATCTAGTAAAAGTTGGTATGCAACCTGCATAATGTACTCATTATTCCGACAAATTTGATTATATCGTTCTAGTGTGATGGCTAAAGTTTCAGAGGCTAATACATCGCCTTTTTTACTTGCAAGAGCAAGATGTAAAACGCCTGAAAAATTATCATTCTGCAATAAACACATCCCAAGTATACGTTGAGCAACCGTATTTTCTTTTTCCGCACCCATTTGGGCATAATTGGTCGCTTTATTTATTTCTTTGGCAAGCGTAAATTGGTAATCATCTGGTTCATTTTTGCCATTGAAATATAACTCAGCTAATCTAATTTGTGCATCAAGATAGCCTTGTTCAGATGAACGTTCATACCATTTAATAGCTTCTCTATAATTAAGCTCTACACCTATATTATTTTCATAATGCCACCCAACAATAAATTCTGCGGCAGGATCACCCCGTAAAGCGGCTTTTTTATTCCAGTAAAACGCGAGTTTTAGATCTTGAGAAATAGCAAATCCATTGAGATAGTGCCAACCAAGCATTTTTTGTGCATTAATATCGCCATAGTCTGCGATTTTTCTGAGTAAATTAATTGGGGTAGTAATGTAGTTAGGAATGGTATTTAATGCTTTTATCATATTGATTTACCTTGGGAGGTGAGAGTGTACTATAATATGAAATTATATACTAATCGTATCATTATGCTATGTATATTGTAAAGAGCTATCAGCCTTTCGGCTTTTTGATTTTGGGTACACTGTGAACGAAAGGGGTAAGCCTGGCAAATAGCTAGGGTTAGATTTGTAGGTATGATAGCTTTTTCTTGTTGTAGTGCTTTAACAACTTTTTTCTTCTCGCACTTTTGCCACCTCTTGGTTAAGTATATCAATGTACTGATTGACACATACTTCAAGTTTTCCTTTTTTTGATACGCCTATTAGATCAATCCTCTAGCAAGAAGCCTAGAGATTTGTCAGTGGTCTGATCTGCTCCTTGAGCAGTTTGGTTATTTAATCCAACTTTTAAGAGCAGAGCATAATACACCTGATTTTTTCCTTATTGAAAATATCCTTTCCAAATCTCCCCAATAAACAACCGCACTTGGGCAAATTCTTCTGCGGCAACAATGGATGGTTGACCGAGTAAATTGAGATGGTGAATGCGGTTACGCAAAGACGTATAGCTCTCTTTTAACTTTTCTGCGGTTTCAAGGGAAATAATTTGATGTTCAGCCATAATATCAAAAATCCGAACATTGTCTGACCAATATGCCAAATCAGGCTTTTGTGGGGCGTTAGCCAAAACCAGATATTGGGCAATGAATTCAATATCGGTAATCCCTCCACGGTCAGTTTTAATATTAAATTTATGTTCATCGTGGTTTGCTAAATGTTCATACATTTTTTCACGCATTTCACGGACATCAATTTTTAACCGGTTCAGATCCCGTGGTGCAGAGAGTAATTGTTGGCGTAATTGTTCATAACGTTGGCGTAATTCTGCCGAACCATAAACTGCACGGCTACGGACTAAGGCTTGTTTTTCCCAAGTCCAAGCTTCGTTGCGTTGGTAATCTTCAAAGGCAGCGAGTGAACTACAAAGCACGCCAGCATCGCCCGATGGACGCAAACGCATATCTACTTCGTAAAGCACGCCGGCACTCGTATTCATACTAAAAATACTGATAATTTTTTGTACCAAACGAAGATAAAACTGGTTGCTGTCGATTTGCTTTTTGCCGCCCACCGTCCAACTGTCTTGGCGATCATATAAACACACCAAATCCAAGTCGGATTTATAGCCCAACTCAATGCCCCCTAATTTCCCATACCCGATCACCAAAAAGCCTTTATCATTTGGTTGTAAATGTTCAGGTGTGCCAAAGCGCGCGGTCACTTGTTGCCATGCAAGATTTACCACAGCTTCAATAATGGCTTCCGCCAAATAAGTGAGATGATCGCTGACTTTCATTACAGGCAACACGCCCATAATATCCGCCGCCGCAACACGTAATAAAATGGTTTGCTTAAATTGACGCAATGCGTTGATATATTGCTCTTCATCATCTTCAGGCAAACGCAACAAATATTGGTGCAATTCATCTGCGTATTGGGTAAATGGCGGCGGATTAAGCAACGTTTGGCTATAAATGAGCTCATCGAGCAAAATCGGATGACGAGCCACTTGCTCGGCAATCATTTGTGATCGCGCACAAAGCTCAATCAATTGGGTTAACGCTTGAGCATTTTCTTGCAACAGTTCTAAATAGGTGGTGCGCGACAGAATTTTCTCAATAATATTTAACAGTCGCGGTAAAAGAACGCGATATTCCGAATGTTCAAACACTTGCGCAAATAAGTTTGGCATCAATAAGCCCAACACTTCGCGCCCACGAACGCCAATAGGACGGCGCGCTAGGCTGGCTCGAAATTGCGCCAAAGTATTGTCAATTTCATCAATGATGTCATCTGCAATCCCTTTTTTGCTCAAGACGGTTAACAAATCATCGTGATTGAAATCTGCTTCTAAAAAATCTGACCATTCGCTTTCATTGTCGCTTTCTTCTTTTTCATTTTCATCACCAATTAATGAATGAAAAACAGACCGCACTTTTTGGTGATGCATCTGTAAAACGGCGTAAAATTCATCCCAATTTTGAATGTGCGGTTGAATTTTTTCAGGTTTTTGATCCGCATCCCATTGGGTATATTCCGACATTGCCGCCACAATACGTTGGCGATTAAGCTCGTCCGTTGGCAATTGCTGAGTTTGTTTATCATCAGTGGCTTGTAGCACATTTTCTACACGGCGCAAAAAGAGATAGGCATTTTGTAGATCTTGACGTTGTGTCGTGGTTAACAGCTGTAACCGCTCAATTTCAGGCAATAATTTCAACAATTCGTGTTGCTGTAAGCGGATTTCTCGCCCACCGCGCATCAGCTGAAACACCTGCACAATAAATTCAATTTCACGAATCCCCCCCGCGCCCAGTTTAATATTATCTACTAAACCACGGCGGCGAACTTCGCGTTCAATTTTATTTTTCATATCGCGCAAAGACTGAATGACGCTAAAATCAATATAACGGCGATAAATAAACGGACGCAGTAGCTGGCGCAAGATGTTTACATTAGGATCATCCGATTTTGCCCCTAAAATCCGTCCCTTGATCATGGCATAGCGTTCCCAATCGCGCCCTTGTTCTTGATAATAGGTTTCCATGGCGGAAAAACTTAGCGCAAGTGCGCCGCTATCCCCAAAAGGACGTAAACGCATATCTGTGCGATACACAAAACCATCCGGTGTAAACTGATCCAAGGCGTTGATCAAACGTTGACCGAGACGGGTAAAGAATTTTTGGTTATCCACACTGCGGCGTGCGCCCACGGTTTCGCCATTGCTTGGATAAGTAAAAATCAAATCAATATCGGAAGAGAAATTAAGTTCAAAACCGCCTAATTTCCCCATACCCAGAATATAAAGTTGTTGCGCGTTACCCTTGGCGTCCATCGGGGTGCCCATTTCTTGACAAGCTTGTTGATACAGCCAATCGCGTGCCCCTATAATCAAACTCTCTGCCAGTTGCGACAACCGAATAAAAATCTCTTCCACCGTGCCTAAATTGAGCGTTTGACACATGCTCAGTTTCGCCATTTCGCGATTACGAAATTGACGCAAAATACGGTTAAGTTGTTCTTCCGTTTCCACCTGTTCAAGCAATTGTGCTAATCGCGTATCGTAATTGTCGCAATCACAAAGTTGTGGAATCGCCTGCCAGCATTGAGCTAAAAAGTGCGGTTGTTTTTTGAATACTTCTACCACAAAATCAGACATGGCAATACATTGTAAAAGTGTCGTGCGATTAGGGTGATTGTGCTGAAAATTAAAAGTAAATTGCTCAGGAAATTGTTCACAAAGAAAATCCGCCAGTTGATTTAACGTGCTTTCAAATGGGGTAGTGGAAAGTAACATTTTACATCCTTGGAAGAGAAAAATTGATGCGCTTATGATACAAAAAAGTGCGGTGAAATTCGACTGGAGTTTTTGTTTTGTGATGTATATTCCAAAATGAATTAAGCTGGCTTGAAGCGTTCATTTACAAGTGCATAATCTCTTCATATAATAACGAACAGTCAAATTAGATAATGAAAATTGAATTTGATAATGCTAAAAATCAGCGTAATATTGAGTTACGAGGATTAGCGTTCATTGATGCCGGAAAACTTGAATGGTCAACTGCAATGATTTGGCGAGATGAACGATTTGTATATGGTGAAGAGCGTTTTTCTGCATTGGCTTATTTAAATAGGCGTTTGCATTTCGTTGCATTTACCTTTATTGATGAAGGCATTCGCGTGATAAGTTTTCGGAAAGCCAATAAAAGGGAGATTAAAACTTATGAATTACAGCAATGATGAAGAATTCAATATTGCTGAGCGTCCTTTAACTCAGCAAGAACTCAATAAATTTCAACCGATTGAAAAGGTATTGCCTGCAGATAAGCTTTCCATTTTGTTAACTCATCAAGCTGAAATGGAAAAAAAGGGAGTTATTAAGCCACATTATAAATCCACGAAACAAACTGTAACACTTCATTTACCCTTAGATGTTGTTGAAAAATTTAAATCTACAGGAAAAAATTGGCAAGCTAAAATGAACGAAGTATTGCGTCAATATTCCGTGAATTTATAGCGTCTGTTCATCTTACTCATTTCAAGTAATAAAGACAGGGCAAAAGCCTGTCTCAGACCAATGACATACCCTATACGAGCCGTATAGGGTTACTTAATCTGAGCCGCTCTGCGGCTCTTTCTGTCAGCCCCAGCGGGGCTGGGCTTAATGAACCTAGCACGGCTCGTGCTAGGTGGTTTCTCAAAGATGAACTTTGTCAGTAATCTGAGACAGGCACAAAGTCTGCCTTTATTATTTTGTCGCCGCTTTCATTTCACGTACAAATTCCGCTAATTCAGCTAAGCATTGCGTGTGATTATCGAGATTGCGCTCGATAATTTTTACCGTTGCGGAACCTGAAATAGCACCGCTGGCACCTAGTGCGAGTGCTTCTTTGACCTGTTCAGGTTTAGCGATACCGAAGCCTTGTAAAATAGGCGCACTGTGGTTGGCTTTGAGTTGTTCTACAAGGGTATCCAAGTTAGCCGCATGGGATTGGTTTTCCGCACTGGTTACCCCGGCGCGAGAAACTAAATACGTATAGCCTTCGGTTTTTTCTGCCACGCCGGCAATGGTTTGTGCATCCGCATTAGGTGGACAGATAAAGACAGGCTGGATGCCATATTTTTTTGCGGCTTGTACATAGTCTTCACAGGCAAGTAATGGAATATCTGCTACTAACACCGCATCAACCCCTACGTCAGCGCAACGTTGATAGAAGCCATCAAGGGTTTGGGCATAGATTAAATTGGCACAAAGCAACAAGCTAATAGGAATTTCAGGATATTTTGACCGCACTTTAGCGAGCAACTGAAAACTTTCTTCTGTACTACAATGAGCAGCAAGCGCACGATTATTGGCAGCTTGAATAACAGGACCGTCTAATAATGGATCCGAAAATGGGAAACCTAATTCCAATGCGTCTGCACCATTGTCCACTAGGGTACAGATAATCTCAAAACTGCGGTTAAAATCAGGATCGCAAAGGGTAACAAATGGTACAAATGCCCCTTCATTTTTAGCTTTTAAGTTGGCAAAAGCCTGTTCAAAACGACTCATTAGATTTCCCCTTTTTCTGTTAAAATTCTGTCCACTGTAAAAATATCTTTGTCCCCACGACCGGATAAATTGACGACAAGTAATTGTTCTTTATCCGGATTTTCTTTAATCATTTTTAAGGCTTGCGCCAACGCGTGAGAACTCTCAAGGGCCGGAATAATCCCTTCGTGTTTGGCTAAGGCTTGGAAAGCATCAAGGGCTTCATTGTCCGTAATGCTTGGATATTCTGCGCGCCCAATGGAATTTAAATAGGCGTGTTGCGGCCCCACAGAAGGGAAGTCAAGACCTGCCGAAATACTATAAGATTCTTCAATTTGACCATCTTTTGTTTGCATAATAGGCGATAACATCCCAAAGTAAATGCCGGGATTGCCATGACCGAGCGGCGCACCGTGTTGCCCTGTTTCAATGCCTTTGCCTGCCGGTTCAACACCAATTAAACGTATCGATTTTTCATCAATAAAATCGGCGAACATGCCGATAGCGTTAGAACCACCGCCAACCGCAGCGATTACCGCATCAGGTAAACGCCCTTCTTTTTCTAAAATTTGGCGTTTAGTTTCAATGCCAATCATTTTTTGAAATTCGCGCACAATGGTCGGAAATGGATGTGGGCCTGCGGCTGTTCCAAGTAAATAGTGGGTGGTTTCATAGTTTGCTGACCAATCACGCATCGCTTCACAGCAAGCATCTTTCAAAGAACAAGACCCTTTTTCCACCGGAACCACTTCTGCCCCCATTAAACGCATACGGAAGACATTCGGCGATTGGCGTTCAACGTCTTTCGCGCCCATATAAACGCGACAAGGCATATCCAACATCGCGCAAGCAAGTGCCGTGGCAACGCCATGTTGTCCTGCACCTGTTTCCGCAATAATACGTGTTTTGCCCATACGTTTTGCCAGCAAGATTTGACCTAATACTTGATTGGTTTTATGCGCACCACCGTGGAGTAAATCTTCGCGTTTAAGATAAAGTTTGGTTTTTGTCCCTTTGGTTAAATTACGGCAAAGGGTTAAGGCAGTCGGACGGCCGGCATAATTTTTTAACAGATCCGCAAATTCTGCTTGGAAACTCGGATCTTGTTGTGCTTCCACAAAGGCTTTTTCCAGTTGTTTTAGCACAGGAACTAAAATTTCGGGGACATACATACCGCCGAATTTTCCGAAATAGGGGTTAAGAAGGGTGTTTGTCATTATTTATTTCCTTTTTTAAATTAAAATCGTATTTCGCCGATGGCGACTTACTTTTTCTTTGCTTGTGCAAAGCAAAAGTAAGCAAAAAGAAAGCACACCCCGACTTCGCTGCTTTTCCTCGCTTATTTGAAATTTTTTTAACGCAAAATTCCAGAACTCGCTTCGCTCAAACATACTGAATTTTGCTAAAAATTTCAAAACGCTCGGGCTGCTCAGACGGGGATCCTATTCGCCATTATTTAGATGATGAGATGTTACATTTTATTTTGTCAAAAACTGCGGTTAGTTTTTCGGGGTTTTTTATGCCTTTTCCGCTTTCTACACCTGAGTTGAGATCGACACCTAAGCAATGTTGTTGTAGGGCGAGATCGATATTATCAGGGCTGATTCCGCCGGCAAGGATAATTTTATCTTTTAACTCCGTTGGGATTTTTGACCAATCAAAGGTTTTGCCTGTGCCGCCTTGTTGGTTGCCGATCTTGCTGTCTAAAAGGTAACGGCTCACTTCAGGAAATAGCGGAATTTCTACCGCACTTTCTTGTGTTTCAACATCAACGGAAACCGCTTTCCAAATTTGGATTTGTTCCGGTAATTGGGCACGAAGTGCGGTGATAAATTCTGCGTTTTCGTCACCGTGTAACTGAACAGCAAATAGATTAAGTTGTGACGCTATTTTTACAATAAATTCAATAGGTTGATTTTGAAATACGCCTACAAAACGAAGCGGGGCCGTTGTCACTAATTCTTGCGCCTGACGCAATGAAACTTGGCGTGGTGAACCTTCGGCAAAAATTAATCCACCGTAAAGCGCACCATGATGGTAAACCGCTTGAACATCTTGCGCTCGCGTTAAGCCACAAACTTTATTTTCGCCAAAAATCACCGCACGAACGGCGTTATTTAAATCCGCATTGCCCATTAAACTGGAACCGATTAAGAAACCGTGGGACACGGATTTTAGCGATTGCACTTGTTGATGTGTGTAAATGCCCGATTCACTAATAATCCGAACATCCGCAGGAATCTGATCGGCGTATTTGTGTACCAAGGTTTTTACGCGGTTTAAATCCACCGTTAAATCGTGCAGATTACGATTGTTCACCCCAATAATTTGAGCGTTTAACGCCAGCGCACGTTCAAATTCCGCTTCATTGCTGGTTTCTGTCAGAACGCCCATACCCAATTGGTGCGCAAGTGCGGCTAATTTTAGATAGGTTTCATCATCCACCACAGATAGCATTAACAAAATCGCATCAGCTTGGTGATAACGAGCGAGATAAACCTGATACTCATCAACCATAAAATCTTTGCAAAGCACAGGCTGTGTCACAATATCGCGGACGATTTTGATGTAGTCAAAATTCCCTTGGAAATATTTTTCATCCGTCAATACAGAAATCGCTGAAGCGTAGTGTTTATAGACATGGGCAATTTCCGCAGGGTTGAATTCACCACGAATTAATCCTTTTGACGGCGAGGCTTTTTTACATTCCAAAATATACGCAGGATGTTGATGCGAGCCTTGCCCTAAGGCCACATAAAAACTGCGGTCAGATTTTGTAATGTTTTGCTGAAAGTCGGTAAGGGGAAATTCTGATTTTTTGTTTTTTACCCATTCGATTTTGTCAGCGACAATTTTTTGTAATATTGTGGGGGTGTTTAGTTTCATGTTTTTTCTTATTTAGTTATTAATATTTCGTCAGTGCTTCAAGTGTGTTGTATGCTTTGCCGGTGGCGAGGTGTTCTAACACTTCTTGAGCGTTTTCTCGAATATTCTCATAGCCGAATAGTTTCATCAAGAGTGCGGTGTTCATGGCGACCGCTTGATTGTGTTCGGCTTTGCCTTGACCTTTTAAAAGTGCGGTTAAAATTTGGGCATTTTCCAAGGGTTCGCCACCGCGTAGGCTTTCGAGTGGTTTGGGTTCGAAACCGAAATCTTTTGGTGACAGATCATAGTATTCAATTTGACCATCACGTAGTTCAGCCACTTGAGTTTTGCCATGAATGGCGACTTCGTCTAAACCACAACCGTGGACAATAATGCTGTGCTCATGGTTTAAACGTGCGTTGGTTTCGGCGTAAGGTTTTAATAGCTCAGGAGTGTAAACGCCCAATAATTGACGCTTAGGATCCGCAGGGTTAATTAAAGGACCTAGGATGTTAAAGATTGTCCGTGTTTTTAGGGCTTG
This sequence comes from Actinobacillus porcinus, assembly GCF_901764995.1. Taxonomy (GTDB): domain Bacteria; phylum Pseudomonadota; class Gammaproteobacteria; order Enterobacterales; family Pasteurellaceae; genus Exercitatus; species Exercitatus porcinus. The sequence continues at coordinate 47,537 of NZ_CABFKI010000004.1, read as the reverse complement.
GCGCACAGGAACGGCATATTTAAATCCCGTGTGATATTTTTGGGCAAAGATAAAGGCTAAGCCGATTTCATCTAAGGCTTTTCGCGCATTTTCTGTGCTCATATTAATGTCTACACCTAAGGCGGTAAGCAAATCACTGGCGCCGGTTTTGCTCGACACACTGCGATTGCCGTGTTTCGCAATTTTTAATCCCATACTGGCGCCAACAATGGCCGAAGCTGTTGAAATATTAATGGTATTGGCACCATCGCCCCCTGTTCCCACAATGTCTGCAATAGGGTAGTCAGGGGTGGGAAATGGCTCGGCTGCACTTAAAAGTGCGGTCACTGCGCCTGTAATTTCTTCGATGGTTTCACCGCGTAGTTTTAAGGCAATCAACGCGCCAGCCAGTTGTTCGGGCAAGATTTCACCTTTTACGATAGCGGTGAATAGGGTTTGGGATTGGGCTTGGGTTAGTGTTTTTTTATCAAAAAGTGCGGTTAAGATGTTGGTGATTGGCATAATAATTTCCTTATTTCTTATTATTGTGTGTTTGTAGGGGCAAAAAATTTTTTGCCCTGAAAATTCATGATATTTTTGGGGAAGGGCGAAAAATGTTTCGCCCCTACAACCGCAATGAGTACTTACCTGTCCAGCAACCAATTTATGGATTGTTCTAGCAATTTTGAGCCTTGCACGGTAAGAATACTTTCCGGGTGGAATTGGAACGCGCAGATTGGCAAGGTTTTGTGGCGGATGGCCATAATAATTTGGTTGTATTCTGCGTTGACGATAAATTCTTCAGGCAAATTTTTTCCCATTAATGAATGATAACGCGCCACTGGCATTGGGTTTTGAATACCTTGGAACATCGCTTGCTCATCATGGGTGATTTTGGACACTTTGCCGTGTAACACTTCGCCTGCGTGGACGACTTTGCCGCCAAAACTTTCAATTAACGCTTGATGACCTAAACAAATGCCTAAAATTGGCACCGCGCTTTTAACGCGTTCAATGAGCGCAAGCATATTGCCTGCTTCGGCAGGCGTGCCGGGGCCGGGGGAGAGCGCAAGGATATGGTTTGGTTGTTTGCAAAGATTTTCCAAAAAATCCACATCACAATCATTGCGATAGATTTTTACTTCATGTCCCAGACTACGAAATTGATCCACTAAATTATAAGTGAAAGAGTCAAAATTATCTAAGAATACGATAGTTGCCATTTTTTCACCTTATTTTGAATTGTTAATTTGCATAATGGCGTTGAGCACGGCGCGTGCTTTGTGACGTGTTTCGTCTGCTTCCATTTGCGGATCGGAATCTAATACTTCGCCACAGCCTGCTTGCACATAGGCAATGCCGTTTTGTACAAAGGCGGAGCGGATGACGATACAGGTATCAAAATTACCGTCTGAAGATAAATAACCGACTGCGCCGCCGTAGCTGTGTCGTTTTTGTTGTTCAAATTGGTAAATCAGTTGCATGGCTTTGATTTTTGGTGCGCCGGTGAGCGTGCCCATATTCATGCAAGCTTGATAAGCGTGTAGCGCGTCTAATTCAGGACGAAGTTTGCCCACCACACGAGAAACTAGGTGCATAATGTGAGAATACCGATCCACTTGCATCAAGTCTTTTACTTGGCGCGTGCCGCTGTCACAAACGCGAGCAATGTCATTGCGCGCTAAATCCACTAACATTAAATGCTCTGCCAATTCTTTTTGATCCAAGCGTAACTCTAACTCTAAGCGCGCATCTAATTCAGGATCGATTTGACCATTGGCATCAAAACCGCGCGGACGAGAGCCGGCAATAGGGTAGATTTCTAATTGACGGGTTTGCGTGCTGAATTTCAATGCACTTTCAGGGGACGCACCGAATAGGGTGAAATCCTCGTCTTGCATATAAAACATATATGGACTTGGGTTATTTTGTTTGAGTTGACCATAGGTTGCAAGAGAATTCGGGCAAGGAATACTAAAGCGGCGTGACGGCACAATTTGGAACACATCACCCATATAAATATGCTGTTTAAGTGCGGTGATAATTTGTTTGAATTTATCGTCATCAAGATTAGGAACAACTTCGGTGCCGGCACGTTGGATTGGTGGCAACGGTTTGAGATTTTTTAAATCTTCTGCAATTTTCGCCGCACTTTGTTGTAAATTGTCCGCTTCTTTACTGCTAAAACAGAAAGTCTGTAGCGTTGCTTGCTGAGTTTGATGATTTAATCGAAGTAAATTTTCCGCTAAATAGAAAACATAATCAGGACAACTTAAACCATCATCTTTAAGCTCAATATTCGACATTGGAATAAAATTTGCCACTAAATCATAGGCAAATAATCCGCCTAAGAAAATTGGCGTTTGACTATGGGCATACAGATTATTCACTTGGCGTAAACCGTCAAAAATGGTTAAGGCTTGTAATTTGCTGTCTTCATCTAAGTTTTGATCAGGCGCGGAAAATGTGACAACCAATTCATCGTCTTTCGGTTGTTGAACCTGACAAGGCAATCCCCATAGATTTCCTACAAGATGCTTTAAAACCGTGCTGCCATTTTCTGTTAACGCTTTAAATGTGACGCGGTTACCTAAACAGGTGATTTTTAATGCCGCGTTAATTAAAAGCAGGCTGTTTAAGCTGTTTTTACTGGAAATTTCGGCACTTTCGAGCAACAGGCTATTGGCGCGTTGACCGCAAAGGGTGTGGAACACTTCCGTTAAGTCTGCGTGATAATCGACAGGTTGATGAAATACTTGAATATAAGGTTGAAACATAAGGACCTCTTGTCTCAAATGAATTTTGTACTATTAAACTAGTACAAAAAGAGTTTGTCAAGTAGGAAATATAAATAAATTTACCGCAATAGGTTTTGCGAAAATTTAATGCGTGAATTCAATAAAAACGGTATTATTCGCTTTCTTTTTATTGTGAACAAGGAACAATTATGTGGTCTGAAATTTTAGTCGGATATGGTATTTTTATTTTAGAAATTCTTACCATTTTATTGGTGATTGCGGGCATTGTGGTGGTGATTTTTGCCTTAAAACAGAAAAAGCATGGTGTACAAGGCGAGTTAGACATTACGGATTTATCGGAAGAATTTGAAGAAAATCGTAAAAAGTTACAGGATTTTCATTTAACGGAAGATGAGTTAAAAGAACAGGAAAAGCAAACGAAAAAAGCAGAAAAAGCCAAAGCAAAAGAAGAAAAAGCGCGCCGTAAAAAAGGGGAAGTGCTGACAAAAGACGTGAAACCAACTTTATATGTGCTGGATTTCAAAGGGGATATTCAAGCGTCTGCAACGGGATCTTTGCGTGAAGAAATTACGGCGATTCTTGCGGTGGCAAAGCCTGAGCAAGATGAAGTGTTATTGCGTTTAGAAAGCCCGGGTGGTGTGGTTCATGGTTATGGTTTTGCGGCATCTCAACTAATGCGTTTGAAACAAAAGGGGATTAAACTTACGGTTGCCGTGGACAAAGTGGCAGCAAGTGGCGGTTATATGATGGCTTGTGTGGCAGATAAGATTGTTTCTGCGCCATTTGCGATTATTGGCTCTGTAGGTGTGGTGGCACAAGTGCCGAATATCCATCGTTTGTTGAAAAAACACGATGTGGATGTGGATGTAATGACGGCGGGTGAGTTTAAGCGTACGGTGACGGTATTGGGCGAGAATACGGAAAAAGGCAAACAAAAATTCCAACAAGAATTAGAAGAAACCCATCAGTTGTTTAAGGAATTTGTCTCGCAAAATCGACCGCACTTAGATATTGATAAAATTGCAACCGGTGAACATTGGTTTGGTACGCAAGCCTTAGGGTTAAATTTAGTGGATGAAATTCGTACCAGTGATGATTTTATTTTACAGGCACTAGAGAGCAAGTCTGTGATTGGCTTACATTACAAACAAAAGAAATCTTTCATGCAGAAGCTTGGAAAGCAAGCGGAAGAAAGTGCGGATAATATTTTGTTGAACTGGGTAAAACGCCATCCGAAGACCTATTTATAAAGATTTAACGTGCTTTCTTTACATTAATTGACAAAATTCTTGATGATAAGCATATATTTTTATTTTACTTTTTGAAATCTTCCTATTATTATAAACATCCTGATGAATATTAGGATTCATTGTTTCTGGGGATACTAGATTTTTCTAGTTACAGTAATTAATTAATTTCCAAATAGGGAACAAACATGAAACTATCACGTTTAGCATTCACTGCTGCTGCAGCATTTACTATTGCTGCATGTGGCAACATTAGCAACGTCACAGATGAAGGTACGCCGGCAGGTGATACACCTGAAGAAGCGATCAAAAACTTAGTGTGGCCAAAAATTGAAGATAATACCCATAACCATGATGGTACACAATACGGTACGTGGCCTAACTGGGATAACGTTCGCATGATCGAACGCGGTATGGCGAAAGATCAAATTCGTCATTTAATTGGCGATCCACAACACGCTGAAGGTTTATACTTTGTTCGTGAGTGGGACTATACATTCAATTATCGCGAAAATGGCGAACATAAAATTTGTCAATATAAAGTATTGTTTGACAAAAAAATGCAAGCGCAAAGCTTCTTCTGGTATCCAAACGGTTGTAACGGTAATGCAGGTTTCACTTTAAGTGGTGACTTCTTATTTGATTTTGATAAATCAAACTTAACACCAAAAGGTCAAGAGGTCGTTGATAATGTTGCTGCTCAACTTAAAAAATTAGGTTCTAAATCAGTTAAAGTTGCTGGTTTCACAGACCGTTTAGGTTCAGAAGAGTACAATTTAAAATTATCACAACGCCGTGCAGATACAGTGAAAGCACGTTTAGCACAACAAGGTGTTGTAGCGCAAATTAATGCGGTAGGCTATGGTAAGGCACAACAAGTTAAAGCTTGTGACGGTATTCCGCATGGTCAAGAGTTAAAAGACTGCTTACGTCCAAATCGCCGTGTAGAAATTAGTGCATATGGCACACCTATCCGAGATGAAAAAGAAGTGAAAGTGGGCGGCTTAGAAGGTCCAACACCACTTTACCAAAAATAATTGAGTTTATCTCAGTTAAAAGGGCTTCATTGAAGCCCTTTTCTTTTATCTGCTAGGGCTTGTTGATGTTTTGAGGCTGTAAGATCATCAATAAGTGTTTATTTAATATCCCGGCATGGCAGAGCCATACTGGGTTACTCATAAATCAGCCCCTTTGGGGCTGAGAATTAGAGTGGCAAAGCCACTCAACTATGCGTAACCTAGTACGCATTTTGCGTGCTAGGTATAAAATAGTATATTTTATAAGCACAAAACATCAACAAGCCTTAGTAACATTGTATCAAAAATACAAGTTTAAATTTCATCATTTAAAATCAATTGGATTAATTTACGTGTTAATGCAACATAATGCTCTTTAAATCGATGACTAAAATTTAATAAATAATAGAGCTGATAAACCGGTTTACGTTGAATATAACCCTTGTCTAATGGAAAAGTGCGGCAATAACTTTCATAGAATTCCATTGGGAATGGTTCAAATAACTCAGTGAAAGCCAGATCGCATTCTCTGTCTCCCCAATAAACAGCCGGATCATAGGTTGCGATTTTACCATTGACTGAACCGCAATTTTCAATCCAAAGATTACCATGCAATAGGGAAGGTTGCGGTTTGTGTTTGAGCAATCGCCCTGCACATTTTTCTACAATGGTTTTGATGTTACCAAAATCAATGCCTTTCTCTTTGCAAATTTCTAATTGCCAACCGATGCGCTGATCGGAAAAGAATTTTGCCCAATTATCACGCCATTCATTCGGTTGATAAACAGGACCTAACCAAGTATCAAAGTCCAAACCATAACGTTCAGGCCCTTGAATTTGATGTAATTGTGCCAGTTTTACCCCAAATGCTGAAAATTCTTCATTTGTTGGTTTTTGAAGTGCAAGATATTCCAACAATAAAAAACTATGGCTGGAAGAGCAACCTACACCGTACACTCTAGGCACAAAGAGCGTATTGGTTTTGGCAATTAACGCCAATTGATCCGCTTCTGCACGAAACATCGAGCGATAAGATTTTTCATTGGTTTTCGCAAAGACAGGTTGCACACCATCATCAATCACCCAAGCTTCATGCATTTCACCGGTATGCACTTTTTCTTTGGATTTAATGTTGTAATAAGCGCCGAATTGATCAGCCAATACTTGAGAAACTGATTTCCACATAATCGCCTCCTGAAATTACATGCAATGAAATTTTTTTCCATAATAAAAGAAAATTTTTCAATAATCTGTGACGTAGTTCAAACTTTTAATGAAAAAATAGGAATACAAGGTGTTTAGGCACAAGAACTGCTAGAAAATATAAAAAACTATGCTAGAATCAATCCACCTGTCGATGGTTTGTTGTTTGAACCATGCAAAAAGTGCAGTAGGATGTTGCACTTTTTTCTCCAATTAGGTCATTTGTAAAATATGACATGGATTTTGTTTAATTTAGTTGTTTAGGATGTACAATGAGCAGTAGAGAAGTCTTAGAGCAAGCCGCCCAACGTGTAGGCATTGCGCCCTCCCATTATGATATTGATGGTCATCTTATTTATGCAAGCGATGAAAGCTTAGCCTATTTTACTGAGCTATTACAGCCGCCAAGCTTAGAGAATAAAGATGGCATATTTGATGATGTGATAGTGATCAAAGAAAGCGAACCGATTTCTTATTTCCCAAATTCGCTTCATTCCGTGTCAAATGACACACAAAGCGCGGTCTTTTCAGCGCAACTTTTCGATGAAAACGGACAGTCCTTGTCTGAGCAAACAGTTTCTTTTGATAAACCTTTTTCTTTCCCTTCTTTGCCTTTCGGCTATTACACCTTGCATTTTTCATCTGCTAATTTAGCTTATCGCGTTCGTTTGTTGGTTCGTCCACAAACCGCCTATCAGCCGCCATTATTCAATGAGAAAAAAGCTTGGGGATTAAATGTACAACTTTATTCTGTCCGTTCTCAGAAAAACTGGGGTATGGGGGATTTTGCCGATTTAAGAACTTTAATTGAACAAGGTGTGCGTTATGGTGCGGATTTTGTGGGAGTTAATCCGTTACATTTACATTACGGAACCGCGCCACAATATGCCAGCCCATATAGTTCAGCCTCTCGCCGTTGGCTCAATTACTTATATATTGCGGTAGAGCAATTACCTGAATTTAGCCTTTGTAAAAGTGTTCAAAATTGGTTCAACCAAGATGAGATTCAAAAAGAAGTTGCGCATTTACGTGCCGGCGATCTTGTGGATTATCCTGCGGTAAATCGTCTCAAAACCACCGCACTTGAACAACTTTTCGCTTATTTCCAACGTGCGAAGTCGGCACAAATTGTAGAACGCCGTAAGGAATTTGCGGATTTTGTGAAGAAAGAAGGTGAAGCCTTACAACAATTGGGCTTATTCTGCGTATTGGATCAAGAAGCACACACACAATCGCCTGATGAAAATAAAGTGGGTTGGTTAGGTTGGTGTGAAGAGTGGCAAAGCATGACGGCTAAAACGCGCCAAGCCATGATCAAAAAATACCAAAGCAAAATTAGTTTCTATGCTTGGTTGCAATGGGTTGCACAAACGCAATTAGCCGAATTGCAACAATTATGCCGCGATTCGGGGATGAAATTAGGTATTTATGGTGATTTAGCGGTAAGTAGCTCACGTGGTAGTGCCGATGTTTGGACAGATCCTGAGCTATTCTGTCTTAAAGCTTCAGTGGGCGCACCACCTGATCCATTAGGCCCTGTCGGACAAAACTGGAATATTCCGCCTTACAATCCGTCTGTCTTAAAAGCGCGCGGCTTCCAACCATTTATTGATTTACTTCGCGCCAATATGCAATTTTTCGGCGTATTACGCATTGACCACATCATGGGATTATTCCGTTTATGGTTAATTCCAGAAGGCAAAACCGCCGCTGATGGTGTTTATGTGCATTATCCATTTGACGCATTAATGAGTATTCTTGCCATTGAAAGTCAACGTAATCAATGCTTAGTGGTCGGCGAAGATTTGGGCACGGTGCCGGATGAAGTGCGGTGGAAATTAGACGAGTTTTCTGTTTTCTCTTACTTTGTGTTGTATTTTGAACAAAAACATCATCAATTCCCACAAGGTAAAGACTTCCCGCGCAAAGCCTTTGCCACCATTGGAACGCATGATGTGCCGTCCCTACAAAGTTTCTGGCATTGTCGTGACTTAGAACTATTTGGTGCATTGGGCGTATTACAAGGTGATGCGTTGAAAGCAAAATATGATCAACGCGTGATTGATAAACAAGCATTATTAAATACCTTGCACCGCGATCATTATTTGCCTTCGGATTATTGGGGTGATGCGCTTTCTATGGCGATGCATGGGCATCTAAACTGGGTATTACATCAATATTTGGCAAACAGCAACAGCAGTTTAATTGGTGTTCAGTTAGAAAATTTATTAAGCCAAGAAGTGTCTTTCAACTTACCGGGCACTTCGCAGGAATACCCAAATTGGCAACATAAATTAGCCTGGGATTTAGATGAAATGTTCAAAAATGATCATATTCAAGCATTCTTGAACCACATTAACCACGCAAGAAAATAATAAGGATTGATTATGAGCAAATACGTTTCTCAAGGAACTATCAACGCCTTTTTTGATGGACAACATGCAGATCCTTTTTCTGTTCTCGGGATGCATGAAACCGAAAACGGTATTGAAATTCGAGCATTGCTTCCTGATGCTTCAACGGTTGTGGTATTAGACAAAGAAACACAAAGTGCGGTCTGTCAGTTAGAAAAAATTGATGAGCGTGGTTTTTTTGCCGCGGTAGTACCACAAATCCGCAGTTTTTTTGCTTACCAATTACAAGTTTTCTGGGGAAATGAATCGCAAATCATTGAAGATCCTTACCGTTTTCACCCCATGATCAGTGATTTAGATAATTGGTTGTTAGCAGAAGGTTCGCATTTACGTCCTTATGAAGTGCTAGGCGCACATTTTATGGAATGTGACGGTGTATCGGGCGTAAATTTCCGTCTTTGGGCACCGAATGCGAAACGCGTTTCTGTTGTGGGCGACTTTAACTATTGGGATGGTCGCCGTCATCCAATGCGTTTTCATGTAAGCAGTGGCGTGTGGGAATTATTTTTGCCCAAAGTTTCCCTTGGGCAATTATATAAATTTGAATTAATCGATTGTTATGGTCAACTGCGTTTAAAAGCAGACCCTTATGCGTTTAGCTCTCAATTGCGCCCGGATACGGCATCGCAAGTGAGTGCCTTGCCTGAGACCGTACCAATGACAGAGCAACGCCGTAAAGCAAATCGCAGTGATCAACCGATTTCTATTTATGAAGTGCATTTGGGATCGTGGCGCCGTAACTTAGCCAATAATTTCTGGTTAAATTATGACGAAATTGCCGATGAGTTGATTCCTTACGTGAAAGAAATGGGCTTTACTCATATTGAATTTTTACCGCTTTCCGAATTCCCATTTGATGGCTCTTGGGGTTATCAACCTATTGGCTTGTATTCCCCAACCAGTCGTTTTGGTTCACCGGAAGCCTTTAAACGCTTAGTGGAACGCGCTCATGCGGAAGGCATTAACGTGATTTTAGACTGGGTTCCCGGTCATTTCCCAAGCGATACCCACGGTTTAGTCGCCTTTGACGGCACAGCGTTGTATGAACACGCGGATCCGCGCGAAGGCTATCATCAAGACTGGAATACCTTGATTTATAACTATGGTCGTCACGAAGTGAAAAACTTCTTGGCAAGCAACGCGCTTTACTGGTTAGAGCATTTTGGTGTGGACGGTATTCGTGTGGATGCAGTGGCATCAATGATTTATCGTGATTACAGCCGCGCAGACGGTCAATGGATTCCAAATCAATACGGCGGACGTGAAAATTTAGAAGCCATCGATTTCCTTAAACAAACGAACCACATTATCCAACAGGAAATCCCAGGGGCGATTTCTATTGCGGAAGAATCCACCTCTTTTGCCGGCGTAACCCATGATTTAAACAATAACGGATTGGGCTTTAATTTCAAATGGAATATGGGCTGGATGAATGACACCCTGTCTTATATGAAAAAAGATCCGATTTATCGCCAATATCATCACAACCAAATGACTTTTGGCATGATGTACCAATATAGCGAAAATTTCGTCTTGCCACTATCTCATGATGAAGTGGTACATGGTAAATGTTCGTTGTTAGACAAAATGCCGGGCGACACATGGCAAAAATTTGCTAACTTACGTGCTTATTATGGCTATATGTGGGGACACCCGGGTAAGAAATTGCTCTTCATGGGGAACGAATTTGCCCAAGGTCGCGAATGGAATTACCAAGAAAGCCTAGATTGGTTCTTATTGGATGAAGGCATTGGCGGTGGTTGGCATAAAGGCGTGCAGAATTTTGTGAAAGATTTGAACCGCACTTATCGCGAAAATGCTCCATTATTTGAATTAGATAATGATCCACAAGGCTTTGAATGGTTAGTGGTGGACGATTATCAAAACTCGGTATTTGCCTTTGAACGCCGTAGCCGTAAAGGTGAGCGCATTGTTGTAGTAAGCAACTTTACCCCGGTTCCCCATTATGACTATCGTATTGGTGTGAATGTAGCGGGCGAATATACCGAAATTCTCAATTCCGACACCGCACTTTATCAAGGCTCAGATCTTGGCAATAAAGCCGTTGTTGTCAGCGAAGCGATAGAAAGCCACGGCAAAGCGCAATCTATTAGTATTGTCATTCCACCATTGGCAACGGTTTTCTTCCGTGTCAAAGAAGCAAAAAAGCCAAGAGTGCGTAAAGCAGCGACTAAAACTGCGGTGAAAACAACTGCTAAAACGACAGCTAAAGCAACAACTAAAGCGAAAAAGGCTGAGATTGTTGCTGAAACCGTAGAAACTGTGGCGAAAGTAGCAACTAAAAAAGCAACGAAAGCGACAGCGAAAACCACCACCAAACGTACCGCTAAAAGTGCGGAGAAAGTGGTGAAAGAAAAAGCGTAAAATGTCGTGATAGGTGACTGCACAAGCTGAAATATCGTTTGGTGAATGTCTCGAAACGTAAGTCTTGTGCAACAGCTGAAATACCTAATGGTTCGACAAGCTCACCAAACGGTATTTCAGCACATCACAAACAATGACGAAATAATCACATAGCATTGTCATCTCAAAAACAAAAGGAAAACCATGATCACAAAACAACCCATCCCACTTTCTTTAGGCTGCACGCCTTGTCGTATTTCAGGAAAACGGGGCTTTCAGTTTGCGCTGTATTCTTCGCAAGCGGCTGCGGTGGAGTTGTGTTTGTTTGATGAACAGGGGCAAAATGAACAACGTATTCCGATGATTGTGCAAGATCATATTTGGTCGGTACAGACCACAAAAGCGCAAGTCGGTATGCAATACGGTTTTCGCCTTTATCCTAAATCCGATGACAGTTTGCTTAACCCACAAAAGCTGATGTTAGATCCTTATGCGAAAGCAGTGGTGGGCAAACCTGATTTAAGTGCGGTGGAAAAATGGGCTATTTTTCTGCCACACAATGAACAAGATAACGCCGCTTTTGCGCCGAAAGCGGTGATTATTGATGACGCCTTTGACTGGCAAGATGATAAGCCATTACAAACACCTTGGGCGGAGACTATTCTTTACGAATTACATGTGAAAGGTTTCAGTCAATTAAATGAACGTTTGCCTGAATCCATTCGTGGCACTTACGCCGCGTTGGCGCACCCTGAAAGTTTGGCGTATTTGCGTGAATTGGGCGTAACGGCGGTAGAGTTGTTGCCGGTCAATTATTTTTTAGATGAACCGCACTTACAACAAAAAGGCTTGCAAAATTATTGGGGCTACAACCCGTTAGCAATGTTTGCCGTTGAGCCACGTTACGCCACTAACCCTGAAGGTGGCGCGCCTTTGCGTGAGTTTAAGGCAATGGTTAAAGCCTTGCACCAAGCGGGTATCGAAGTGATTTTAGACGTGGTGTTTAACCATTCGGCAGAATCGGAAAAAACTTTCCCAACTTTTAGCCAACGAGGAATTGATGATCGGACTTATTATTGGCAATGGGACAATGGCGAGTATGTGAATTATACAGGTTGTGGAAACACCTTGAATTTAGCCAATGATGTAACGCGCCGTTGGGTGGTGGATTGCTTGCGTTATTGGGTAGAAGAATGTCATGTGGATGGCTTCCGTTTTGATTTAGCTACGGCATTAGGACGTGAAACGCCTGCTTATAACCCACAAGCGTTATTATTTGAAGACATCCGCCGTGTGCCGTCTTTGCAACGGTGCAAGATGATCGCAGAGCCTTGGGATATTGGTGATTTTGGTTATCAAGTGGGAAATTTCCCTACGGATTTTGCGGAATGGAATGATCGTTTCCGCGATGATATGTGCCGTTTTTGGCTGTGGAAAGACGGAAAGTGCGGTGCTTTTGCCCAGCGTTTTGCTGGTTCTGATGATATTTTCCGTGGCGACAATGATGACAATAAATTGCCCCACCGTTCGGTGAATTTTATTACTGCACATGATGGTTTTACCTTAAGGGATTTGGTGAGTTACAACCAAAAACACAATGAAGCCAATGGCGAAGAAAATCGCGATGGGCGCAATGAAAACTACAGCTATAACCACGGTATCGAAGGGATTGAACCGATGATACTCGAAGTAGAACAACAACGCTTTTTCAGTCGCTGCGGTTTGATTTTTTCCTTGCTGTTATCTAACGGTACGCCCATGTTATTGGCCGGCGATGAGTTTGGTAACAGTCAATTTGGCAATAATAATGCCTATTGCCAAAATAACGAAATCACTTGGCTGAAATGGGCAGATTTCGATAAACATTTATTTAAGGCGGTGAAAACCGTTATTGGATTACGCAAACAGATTCCAAGTTTAGGTTCAGATCGTTGGTGGGACAACGATAACGTTCAATGGCTTAACCCACAAGGAAACATGATGTCCTTAGATGATTGGCACAATCATGAGGTGAAAGCAATGCAGATTGTATTGGATAAAAATTGGCTGTTGGTGCTGAACGCCAAAGCTGCATCACAACATTTTACTTTGCCGCAAGGCAATTGGAAACTTGCTTACAGTGCTGCTGAGATTTCTTTACAAGATGCCCAGTTAAATACAGAAAACCTGAATTTCTGTATTTTGCACCAAGGAGCGTTATTTTATTAATCACATGGAGGCATACTATGAATAGTCGCATTACTCAATTACCAAGCAAATTTGAGTTGGTGAAAGAAACTCTTGTACTTATTCTCGCGGGTGGTCGTGGCTCTCGACTTCACGAATTAACGGATAAGCGTGCAAAACCGGCTTTATATTTTGGGGGGAATAGACGTATTATCGATTTCGCTTTATCGAACTGTATCAACTCAGGCTTAAATCGAATTGGTGTGATCACTCAATATGCGGCTCATTCATTGTTGCGCCATTTACAAACAGGCTGGTCATTCTTACCACAAGAACGTGGTGAATTTGTGGATATGTTACCGGCACGTCAACAAATTGATGATTCTACATGGTATCGTGGCACAGCAGATGCGGTGTATCAAAATATGGCAATTATTCGCGATCATTATCGCCCGAAATACGTGCTTATTCTTGCCGGCGACCATATTTATAAACAGGACTATAGTCAAATGTTGCTAGACCACGTTTCAAGTGGGGCAAAATGTACGGTGGGTTGTATTGAAGTACCACGAGAAGAAGCCTCAGCCTTTGGTGTAATGGCTGTGGATGAAAACTTAAAAGTAAAAGCCTTCGTTGAAAAACCGAAAGATCCCCCAGCGATGACAGGCAAACCTGAAGTGTCTTTAGCATCCATGGGCATTTATATTTTCAATGCAGATTATCTCTATGATGTCTTAGAGCGTGAAGTTAATACGCCATGCACATCACATGACTTTGGTAAAGACATTATGCCAAAAGCCCTTGAAGAAGGGGTGCTTTATGCCCATCCATTTAGCCGTTCTTGCATGGGACGCAACACCGAAGGGGAAATCTACTGGCGTGATGTGGGGACATTGGATAGTTTCTGGCAATCTAATATCGATTTAGTGTCAGAAAATCCGCAATTGGATATTTACGATCAACGTTGGCCGATTCGTGGTAACCCGGTACAAACCTATCCGTCAAAATTCTTTTATAAAAATTCCAATGTGAAACCGGTGGATAACTCGCTTATCTCCGGTGGCTGTGTGATTACCGATGCGTCTATCAGCAATTCCGTATTATTTGATCGTGTAAAAGTCAATGAAGGATCTTCGGTAGATTATTCCGTTGTCTTACCACAAGTGACCGTAGGTAAAAACTGTGTGTTAAGAAACTGTATTATTGATCGCCACGTTGTTATTCCTGACGGAATGCAAATCGGTGTGGATATTAACGAAGACCGCAGACGTTTCCGTGTCAGCAGCACGGGCAAAGTGGTGTTAGTAACCGAAGCTATGATTAAAAAATTAAATGGCGAAACGGTCGAATCTGAAGCACATTTAGATTAAAATAACGCCTAAAGTGCGGTGGTTTTTGTTATCAAATTTAATATTTAGCACTGATAAAGGAACCCTATACAGCTTGTATGGGGTTTATCAACGTTACTGATAGTAATTTCCACCGTATTTCTTCTTTTTATAGGAAAATTTCATGAAAGTATTACATGTTTGTTCGGAGTTATATCCGTTATTAAAAACCGGTGGATTGGCGGATGTAATGGGTGCATTGCCTTTTGCTCAAAAAGACATTGGTATGGATGTTCGTATTGTTGTGCCGGCTTATCCGGCCATGTTACGTGGTATTCCTGAAACGGTAGTGGTGAATGAATTCCATCACTTCTTTGCCGGCTACATTCGATTGCTTTATGGCAAATATAAAGGCATTGGCGTGTATTTAATTGATGCGCCACAACTTTATGCCCGCGAGGGAAATCCGTATCACGATCCTTGGTATAACGATTACGGCGATAACTACAAACGTTTCGCTTTACTCAGCTGGGTAGGGGCAGAATTGGCAACCGGCTTAGATCCTTGGTGGCACGCAGAAGTGGTGCATGCTCACGACTGGCACGCGGGTTTAACGGCCGCTTATTTGGAAAACAAGGGGCGTCCGGCCAAATCAGTGTTTACCGTACATAACCTTGCTTATGCCGGCTTTTTCTCTTATCACCATTTATTTGAAATTGGCTTGCCAACGTCAATGTTTAATGTCAATGGCTTAGAGTTTTATGGTCAAATTTCCTATTTAAAAGCAGGGCTATATTATTCTGATGCCGTCACCGCAGTAAGCCCAACCTATGCGAAAGAAATTACCACCCCAGAGTTTGCTTATGGCTTACAAGGGTTATTGGGCACCTTAAAAGCACAAAATCGCCTATTTGGTATTTTAAATGGTGTAGATGATGTGATTTGGAACCCTACTTGTGATAGCTATATTGAAAATCACTATGACAAAAAAGACCTCACAGGCAAAGGGAAAAACAAAGCTGCATTACAAGCTGCCTTTAATTTACCGCAAGATCCGACCGCACTTTTATTTGTGATGGTGACACGTTTAACGGAACAAAAAGGGGTCGATTTATTGTTAGAGTGCGCACAGCACATTGTTGCGCAAGGCGGACAATTAATCGTACTGGGTTCAGGCGCACCGCATTTTGAAGAAGGCTTACGCCAGTTAACCCATTATTACCCACAACATGTTGGCGTGCGCATTGGGTATGATGAAGCCTTATCTCATTTAATCATTGCAGGCGGCGATGTTATCTTAGTCCCAAGCCGTTTCGAGCCTTGTGGTTTAACACAATTATACGGGTTGAAATACGGCACATTGCCATTGGTTCGTTCAACGGGTGGTTTAGCGGATACCGTTGTGAATAGCACCGCAGAAAACATTGAACAAAATTGCGCCACCGGTTTTGTGTTCTATGATGCCGTGCCGCACGGCTTACAAGGCTCTATTCAACATGCCTTCGCCCTTTGGCAACAACCAAAACTTTGGCAAAAAGTTCGCACTCAAGCTATGACACAAGATTTCAGCTGGCGAATTTCTGCGGAACATTACCAAGATTTATATCGTTCTTTGTTCTCGAGATAAGTAGGGTGGGCATCCCTGCCCACCATTAAAACTTTGTTATCGAAATAAGTAGGGTGGGCATCCCTGCCCACCATTAAAAACATTGTTATCGAGATAAGCGTTTTCGTGTTTACCAAGGTGGCAAACCGATAAGTTTTAGCGTTTAAGGATAGGCGCTCATATTTTCGTGATGAAAATCACCACTATTGGCGTATTTTAAATTAAGGATGAGTAAAAATGCGCCGTTTAAAATCAACGAGGAGTTCAACATATCATGACATTTGATAAAATCGATGCGCCGTTCCCTTATAGAGCGCCGGAGCACACGACTGCATCACTCAAAGAAACTATTATTTATAAATTAATTTTCTTAATCGGTCGTTCACCACAAGAAGCGAGTCAACGCGACTGGTTAAACGCGACACTTTATGCCGTGCGCGATTTAGTGACAGAAGGCTGGATTAATACAGCACGTCAATCACGTGATGAAAAAACACGCCGTGTTTACTATCTTTCAATGGAATTCTTAATGGGTCGTACCTTGTCGAATGCCTTAATCGCAGAGGGCGTGTACGAATTAGCGAGCGAAGCTTTAAAAGAATTAAATGTCGATTTAGAAGAGGTTTTAGAAAAAGAAGTGGATCCCGGTTTAGGTAACGGCGGTTTAGGTCGTTTAGCCGCTTGCTTTATGGATTCAATTGCCACTTTAGGGATTCCGGCTATGGGTTACGGTATCCGTTATGAATACGGTATGTTCCAACAACATATCGAAGACGGTCGCCAAGTGGAAAAACCGGATGCTTGGTTAGAAAAAGGCTCTTGCTGGGAATTTATTCGTCCATCAAAACGTTTCAACATTCGTTTTGGCGGTCATATTTATTTTGAAGGCAAAAAATGCCTGTGGAAAAATGACGAAGAAATCACCGCACTTGCTTACGACCAAATGATCCCGGGTTATGACAATGATTCCGCAGCGACCTTGCGTTTATGGAGCGCGCACGCGGGCGATATGTTTAACCTACAAGACTTCAACCGCGGTGATTATTTCAGTGCCATTGAAAATCGCGCGTCAACGGAAAACGTGTCTCGTGTGTTATACCCTGATGATTCAACGGTAGCCGGTCGTGAGTTACGTTTACGCCAAGAATATTTCTTAGTTTCTGCTTCGTTACAAGATATCGTACGCCGTCATAAACGCACACATGGTACGGTAAAAAATCTTGCAGACAAAGTGGCAATTCATTTAAACGATACCCACCCGGCTTTAGCAATTCCTGAGTTAATGCACATTTTAGTGGATCAAGAAGGTTACGAATGGCAAACCGCTTGGGATATGTGCCGTCAAATCTTCTCTTACACCTGCCATACGTTAATGTCTGAAGCCTTAGAAACATGGCCGGTGGAAATGATGGCGAAAATTTTACCGCGTCATTTACAAATTATCTTTGAAATCAATGATTACTTCTTAGAATATGTCCGCACTTATGTGACCACTGATGATCACTTTATTCGCCGTGTGTCTTTAATTGAAGAAGGCGATGCGCGTAAAGTGCGTATGGGGTGGTTATCTGTGGTGGGGTCACATAAAGTCAACGGCGTTGCGGCGATTCACTCAGACTTAATGGTCACTTCAACCTTTGCAGATTTTGCCCGTATTTATCCGGAACGTTTCACTAACGTCACAAACGGTATTACACCACGCCGTTGGATTGCCGTAGCGAACCCGGATTTATCTGCCTTATTTGACCGTTATATCGGCACAGAATGGCGCCGCGATTTAAGCCGTTTACAAGAATTAAAAGCACATATTCAAGCACCTGAATTCAAAGCAGCAATTCCACAAATTAAACGTGCAAACAAAGTGCGTTTAGCGGACTATGTCAAACGTGAACTAGGCATTGAATTAAATCCGGACGCCTTATTTGACGTTCAAGTTAAACGTATCCACGAATACAAACGCCAAATTCTTAACGTCTTACACATCGTAGCACGTTATAACGAAATGATTGCGAACCCTGAAAAAGACTGGACACCACGCGTATTTATCTTAGCCGGGAAAGCAGCATCGGCTTATTATGCGGCAAAACAAACCATTAATTTAATTAATGACGTAGCGCATATTATTAACCACGATGAACGCTTGAAAGGTCGCTTGAAAGTGGTATTTATCCCGAACTACAGCGTAAGCCTTGCGCAAATCATCATTCCTGCAGCAGATATTTCTGAGCAAATTTCCTTAGCAGGAACGGAAGCCTCAGGGACAAGTAATATGAAATTTGCCCTTAACGGCGCGTTGACCTTAGGTACGCTAGACGGTGCGAACGTAGAAATCTTAGAAAACGTAGGCGAAGACAACATCTTTATTTTCGGTAATACCGTAGAACAAGTGGAAGCCTTACGCCGCGAAGGTTATTATCCGTTTAACTATTACCAACAAGATGAACAACTTCGCACGGTGATTGATCAAATCAGTGCAGGACGTTTCTCGCCGAAAGATCCGAACCGCTATCAAGATTTGCTCAATAGCTTACGTTCCCACGACTACTACCAAGCCTTTGCGGATTTCCGCAGCTATGTAGAAGCGCAAAAAGCGGTAGATGAAAAATATCGCAACCAAGACGCTTGGGTAGAAAGTGCGGTGCAAAATATCGTGAATATGAGTTTCTTCTCATCAGACCGTACCATCGCGGAATATGCAGAGAAAATTTGGAAAATTAAACCATTAAATCTGGCATAAGTTAAAGCTGTCATCTAACGCGGTGAAATTCACCGCGTTTTTTACACCCATTCAAAAAATTTCAATTATTTATCAGTAGGGACACACTGCGTGTGTCCGTTTCATTTTATATTGATGATATTTAGCGGACACACTGCGTGTGTCCCTACGGTAATACGGTATTATGTAGCAATTGCACAAAAGTCAATTTTAGGAAAATTTATGTAGGGGTGGGGTTTATCCCCACCCGTAAGCCCTGATGTTCGAATAAGATTCGGGCGGGGATAAACCCCGCCCCTACGAAAATATTTAATGTTTGCACAATCGCTACATAATACCGGGAAATTGTGCTAGAATTCACCGCACTTTTTGATAGTTCATTGTAGGAACTAGTCAAAAGTGCGGTGTTTTTTAACACATATATTTTGATTATTTATTTGTAGGGGCGAAATATTTTTCGCCCTGTTCCTATTCCATAACAAAATGGAAATAAGGCGAACTATATTCCCCTACATCATCGTATAAACCAACAAGTAACCTTTCGTATGGGTTACCACTGTATAAGGATTAACAATGCCAATTATTACTTTACCTGATGGCTCACAACGCCAATTCGACACCCCCGTTTCTGTGATGGAAGTCGCTCAAAGTATCGGTGCAGGTCTTGCGAAAGCAACAATCGCAGGGCGTGTAAACGGCGAACGCCGTGATGCTTCTGACATTATCAGCGAAGATGCTACCCTTGAAATTATTACTGCAAAAGATGAAGACGGTTTAGAGATTATCCGTCACTCAACGGCACACTTACTGGGGCACGCAATCAAACAACTTTTCCCGAACGTGAAAATGGCGATTGGTCCAACAATCGACAACGGTTTCTATTATGACATTGATTTAGACCGCTCTTTAACCCAAGAAGATATTGATGCGTTAGAAAAACGTATGTTAGAGCTGGCAAAAACCAATTACGACGTGGTGAAAAAACGTGTGAGCTGGCAGGAAGCAAGAGATACGTTTGAAAGCCGTGGCGAGCCGTACAAAATGGCGATTTTGGACGAGAATATCAGTAAAGATGATCATCCGGCGCTTTATCATCACGAAGAATATATTGATATGTGTCGTGGTCCGCACGTGCCGAATATGCGTTTCTGCCATCACTTCAAATTACAAAAAGTGGCGGGCGCATACTGGCGTGGCGACAGCAAAAATAAAATGTTGCAACGTATTTACGGTACGGCGTGGGCAGATAAAAAACAACTTGCCGACTATTTACAACGCTTAGAAGAAGCGGCAAAACGTGACCACCGTAAAATTGGTAAAGCATTAGATTTATACCATATGCAAGAAGAAGCACCGGGTATGGTGTTCTGGCACAATGACGGTTGGACGATTTTCCGTGAGCTTGAAACCTTCGTGCGTACTAAATTAAAAGAATACGATTACCAAGAAGTAAAAGGTCCGTTTATGATGGACAGAGTGCTTTGGGAGCGTACTGGTCACTGGCAAAACTATGCGGATTTAATGTTTACTACCCAATCAGAAAACCGTGAGTATGCGATTAAACCAATGAACTGTCCAGGTCACGTTCAGATTTTCAATCAAGGCTTAAAATCTTACCGTGATTTACCAATTCGTATGGCAGAATTCGGTTCTTGCCACCGTAACGAACCATCGGGTTCATTACACGGTTTAATGCGTGTGCGTGGCTTTACTCAAGATGATGCGCATATTTTCTGTACAGAAGAGCAAATTGAAAGTGAAGTAACCAGCTGTATCAAAATGGTTTACGATATTTACAGCACCTTCGGTTTTGAAAACATTGCCGTAAAACTTTCAACTCGTCCGGAAAACCGTATCGGCGATGACGCTATGTGGGATCGTGCCGAAGAAGGGCTTGCAAACGCATTACGCAATAACGGCTTGGAATATGAAATTCAAGAAGGCGAAGGCGCATTCTACGGTCCAAAAATTGAGTTCGCATTACGTGACTGTTTAGATCGTGAATGGCAATGTGGTACGGTGCAATTAGACTTTGCTTTACCGGGTCGTTTAGATGCCTCTTATGTGGCAGAAGACAATGGTCGCCGTACGCCTGTGATGATCCACCGTGCGATTTTAGGCTCAATCGAACGTTTCATCGGGATTATTACCGAAGAATACGCAGGTTTCTTCCCAGCGTGGTTAGCACCGGTTCAAGCGGTGGTAATGAACATTACCGACAGCCAAGCAGAATACGTGCAAAAAGTAGTGAAACAACTTTCTGACGCGGGCTTGCGTGTGAAAGCAGATTTACGCAACGAAAAAGTCGGCTTTAAAGTGCGTGAACACACCTTACGCCGTGTGCCTTATATGCTTGTTTGTGGTGATAAAGAAATTGCTGAAGGCAAAGTCTCTGTGCGTACCCGTAAAGGTGCAGACTTAGGCACTTACAAAGTAGAAGAGTTTGTCGAAATCTTAAAATCACAAGTACGTGGACGTGAGTTGAAGTTACTTGGGGAAGAGTAGTTCTTCACTGTTAAAATAGTCAAAACGCCGTTCGAAAGAGCGGTGTTTTTTATTAAAATAATGCTGAAATTGTAACTAAAAAGTTGATGCGTTAAATAAGGAATCGCCATGCACGAAATGTCGTTATGTCAGAATATGATGAAGATTATTGAGAAAGAATGTGAAAAACAGAATGTAAAGCAGGTGACGGACTTATGGTTGGAAATCGGCGCATTATCTTGCGTGGAAAAATCTTCTCTTGAGTTTTGTTTTGCTGTCGTTTGCCGAGAGACGGTGGCGGCAGGTTGTAAACTGCATTTTATTGATGTGCCGGCGCAGGCTTGGTGTTGGCAGTGCAGCCGAATGGTGGAATTGGCGGTGACGCAGGCAAGTTGTCCGTATTGCGGCGGCACGCATTTTCAAATGCAGCAGGGCAACGAATTACGAATTAAAGAGATGGCGGTGAAATAGCGTCAAAATCCAATATATCGGTGGCAATACGGGCGGAAAACTCAAGATGATGGGAGGCGATAATCATCGTTAACGGCAGTTCCGCTAAAAGTGCGGTCAGTTTTTTTACCGTTTTCGGATCCAAGCCGTTGGTTGGTTCGTCCAATAATAAAACCTGCGGTTGCATTGCTAATACGCCCGCCAGTGCGGTGAAGTTTTTTTCGCCGCCCGACAGATGATTGACTGCACGTTCCGCCAAATGAGAAATCTCTAACTTTTCTAATTGTCGGTGTGCCAATTCATACGCCTGTTCTTTACTGTACCCTTGATTTAACGGGCCGAACGCCACATCGTCGATCACTTTCGGACCGAATAATTGGTCGTCGGGATGTTGAAACAGAAGCCCGATTTTGCCGCGGAAAGGAACAAAATCTTTTTCATGTCGACAAGTTTGCCCGAATAGTTTAATTTCTCCGCTGAAGGGTAAAAAGCCTAATAAAGTGTGCAGCAAGGTTGTTTTACCGCAGCCGACGGAACCGTGCAACACAAGGCGTTGTTGCGGATTTAGTTGCAAATTGAAGCGGTCTAATACCGAGCGTTGATGACGGATAACGGTTAAGTTTTGAACGTTAATCATCCTTGATGTTCCTTATGCACATTGATCTTTTGATAATTTACCCCGCGGGCGCGTAATGCCATATCGACGATTTCCGCTTTATTCATTGCATGAATCAATAATAACGCCACCCGTTGTGCCGTGACGTAAAAGGTGCGACGGTTGAAACCGGCGCGAAAGCCTCTGGCGCGCATGGCGGTAGATAAAGTGCGGTCGGTTTCGGCGAAGATTTTTATGTAACGAACGCTGAGCAGGGCTAAACGGACAAATTTAGGCGGAACAAACGGATGCTGAAGCAGCGTCAATAAATCCAGTTCGTTAAAGCGGTGTAATAATAAACGAATACAGAGGGTGATCAGGTTCATTTTCAAACTGAGCAGCAATGCCAGTTGCTGACCTTCGGCAGAATAATGCCAACCGTCCTGCCATTTCCAAGGCAGGGTGAGCCAAATAAAGAATGTAAAAATATTGAATATCAGTAAAAACCTAATTGCCTGTTGCAACTGTCGGTGACGAAAATATAAGCCTAGAAAAAACAATAGGATAAAGATAAAAAGTGCGGTCAAGATTTTTACATTTTCGACGGCGCTGAGTGCGAAAGCGCTGAAAACCGCCAGTGAGAAACGTAACGCGATGCTCATGAATCCGCCTCTTTAGCGGTGAAATTCAATGCGCTCGGTTGCATTTGCGTGAACAATAAAATCACGCCGCAACTGATTATCGAATCCACGAACATAACGGGCAAATGACTGATAAATAACAAATAGATTAATTCCGCATATTGTCGACCGCCGTCTAAAAACAGCAAGAAGGCAGCAATACATAATGCACCACCGACACCGACGATGGCACTGCCGATTCCTGCGCAAATCAGCTTAGTGCGCGAGACGACGGGAGAAAATAGCGGGCGGAATAAATAATGTGCTGCCAATGCGGAAAAGCCCATAATGCACAAATTGGCGCCTAACACGGCAAAACCGCCGAAAGAGAAGAAAACCGTTTGCAGCAATAAGGCGATCAAAAATGCAGGAAACACCGTCCAACCGAGGAATACCCCCGCCATGCCGTTAAGAATTAAATGTACGCTGCCAAGACCGAGCGGAATGTGAATGGTGCCAGCCACAAAAAAAGCGGCGGCGAACAATGCGTTGAGCGGTATTGTGCGTTCGTCCAACCGTTTGATACCGAATGCCACGGCTGCTGTGGCAACGGCGCTGCAACCGATTAAAGTGGGAAGATGTAAAATACCTTCTGATAAATGCATATTTAATCCGTACTAGTTTTTATTTCGCTGCCGCCATAAAACAACGGCGCCGAAAATTCCGAAAATATAACCGATGCCGCCTAAAATATCGCGCCAATACATTTTGTCTTGTAATTGCGCAATGTCTTTGCGCAACTGTTGAAATTCGCTTTGGCTGACTGAATTGTTGTCGGCTATGGTAATGTGCGGTACTTCCAGTGATACTTTATGCCCTTCCGCCCCTTCCACCACTAAAATGTGTTTATCGGCGGAAGGCACGGTCAGGGCGATATGTCCGTTTTTATCGGTCATGCTTTCCATGATCGGATTTTCGCGGTCGTTGTGCTTGAACACGCCGACATAATGTTCGACGGCGGGTTTCATATCCGAATAATAGGCATCGCCCTGTAATTGCACGCCTTGTTGCTGCGCCACTAAATGCAGGTTGTGCGCAGACGCATAAAGCGGCAACAGCGTACACAGCATAAGTATCCGTTTTTTCATGCTTATTTCAGTTCAAAAGTTAATAAGTATTCGATACTGACGGAATGATAGTCCGGATTATTCGGCGTATCTTCAGTAAATTCCGCCCACACCTTATTCAATCCCGCCTTAGGCGTATAATAGGCAATGCCTTGTTCATTGGTTTGTTGCAAAGGTGCGTCTTCTCCTTCACCGACACCGATTCCCTGCACCGGTTTGCCGTTTTTCAATGCCAATATCGCCAACGGTTTACCCGCTTCAGGCAGACTTTGCGGGATAAGTTCATAGCGCTCATGTCGGCTTTTAAGCAGATTGTCGTCGACTTTAATAACCACCTTGCCTATTTTTTGTGCAGCAAGACAAGTTACCGCATTGGTTGTATTCGTTTTCGAGCCTTCAACGTATTTGCCGTTCGGCATTTTACACCATGTGCCGTTATTAAAATCGATCAGTACCAAGCCGGTGTCGGTCGGTAAATTAATATAGGCTTCGCCGTTATTAAAAACAGTTTTGAGAGGTTGTTGACGGTCATCCTTTAAGACGGCGGTAACTTTAGTCAGTTTGTGTTCCGCATAGGTTTCGGTTTCTTTATGTCCGAACTTGACAACATACTCCGTACCGTTCGCGGTTTTCTCCAGCCACACATTATGTGCGACGGCAGGAAAAGCGAAAACGGCGGTTAAAAGTGCGGTCAGTTTTGGCATAGTTTTCATAATGTCTCTTTTTGTGAATGAATACAGTGCTATTAATATGCTAAAATGATAAACTATGAAGTAACTTCAGACTCAAGTAAAAAAAGTTAAAATTGTGAGATAGATCAATGAAAATAGGACAACTTGCCGAAGCGCTTGGTTGTACGGTAGAAACCATTCGCTTTTACGAACAACAGGGTATGCTGCCGCCGGTGGAACGGGGAACAAATAATTTTCGTTGCTATAACACGGAACATTTGGAATGTTTGAGTTTTATCCGTTATTGTCGGACACTGGATATGTCGTTGGAAGAAATCAAACAATTACTTAATTTAGAACGCTCCGCGGTTTCGCCGTCGGAAGAAGTGAACGCATTGTTGGATAGACATATCAAAGAGATAGCAAAACGCATCCACGAATTGGATCATTTGCGGATGCGTTTAATTAAATTAAAGAGGGAATATCAACAAAGCGATCAAAAAGACGGCTTGATGCAGATGTTATTGAAACATCAGGGATTAAAGATTACGCCGTTGCGTTAGTTTGGCGCAAGCCTTCAAAATCACTTACTTCGTGATCCAGTTGGCTGATTGCCAATAACGCATCTAAGGTGTTTTTAGCTTCTTCTTCATCCATAATGCTCATCGCAAATCCCACATGCACTAACACCCATTTGCCGAGTAATTCCTGCGGATCCTGCTCGCAAACCAACGCAATATTGACTTCACGCTGTATGCCGCAGACATCAATAGTGGCAGGCTCTAAGCCGCTTTGACCGACTTTAACGATTTTTCCCGGTACACCCAAACACATAATAATTTCCTGTTTTTATTACTGACCACCGCTATTTAAGCATAGCACGAAGAATGTTGCGTTTATTCAAATCCGGCGCTTGTTGTTGCACCGGCAGGGATAACAACATCGTTAAGCAATCTTTTGTCAGCTGAATCGCTTGCTCCGCCGTCAAATTAGGATCGAGCGGCGAGAGTAGGGAACTGCTTAAATATTGCGGTACGGATTCCACACCGCTCACCGTAAACGTAATAGTTTTATAAGGTAATTGCAAGCCCAGTTTATCGCCGATCGCTCGTTCTTCCCACTGTTGTTGCGGACCGGGCAGGACGACGATACTCATCATCCAAGGCGTCAGCACGGTGCCGATCCATTGTCCTTCAAATAGCACAAAGTTCGGAGTGAAACAGGGAATATCGTGACGATAAAAGGGCAGGTCGCGCATATTTTCGGCAATTTTTTCCATTTCCGAGCGGAATAATTCGCTCGGATTATCAATGAAACCCGATATAACAGAAAGTGCGTTTTTTTCTGACTCTGTTTCCGGATATCTATACATCTTGCAATTCCTTTAACATAGCAGGATCCGTAAAACCATAATTACTTAGCTGTTGTGCTAAGTTCGCAAAAATAGTAGGAAAAACGGCTTGAATTTTATCACTCAAACCGATCCCTGGTTCTAAAGATTCAGGCTGAACACCAATTAAACAGACGTGTTTAGGGAGTTCGTCAGTTAATTTTAATGCAGATAACACATCACAAATACCCAGTTGGTGTGGTGAAATCTTTCGCGAAAAAAAGGTAGGAATTTGTTCGTCATACAGAACAATAATTTCCCCAGCCGCTTTATTCGCAAGTACAGCATCAATGATAATCAGATGGCTACAATGAGCAATAGAATCCAATAACTCCATACCGCAAGTGCCGCCATCAATAACATCAAAGTGCGGTGCAAAATTTGGGTGTTTTTCCAATTCTTGCGCTACACGCACACCAATGCCTTCATCACTCAATAAAATGTTGCCAACACCTAAGATCAATGGCTTCATTATAATACCTTCACTTCAGTCACTTCATTAGTTTCTGTGTTGATGACATGTACCGCACAAGACATACAAGGGTCAAATGAGTGAATAGTGCGGACAACTTCCAATGGTTTTTTAGGATCAGCAACTGGTGTACCGATTAATGAAAGTTCATAAGGACCTAATGCATCGTCTTGGTTACGTGGACCAGAGTTCCAAGTGGATGGCACAACGGCTTGGTAATTAGCAATTTTTCCGTCTTTAATTACTACCCAGTGCGATAACATACCGCGTGGAACTTCACTGAAACTGACTCCTTTGAATTCACCTTGTGATGGAATATCCGCCTTTAAGTAAGCAACTGTATCGCCTCGTCCAATATTATCAATTAACAATTGCCATTGTTGGACGAGAATATCGTTTAATACGCAACAATGTACAGTCCGTCCGATAATACGTCCTAAAGTAGAATGTAAGTCATCCACACTCAACGCTTTGCCAGTTAAGGTTTGGTATAAGCCGCCTACTTCATTGAAATGTTTCAATGTCAATTTATCTTTACTTGCCAATGCACACATGAGATAAGCTAATGGACCCACTTCTACTACTTTGCCGTAGAAAGAAGGGGCTTTTACCCAAGAATATTTCCCATCTTCTTGCCATCCGGTATATTTCGGACGGGTTAAACCAGCCCAAGGTTCAAGAGCTTCATCGTCTTCATACCAAGCATGTTTGCCACTTTCTTTGATGCCTTTGCGTAAAAAGTCATCTTTATGATGTGCGATATTACGGAAAGTAGAAAGATCTCCATTTTCAATATAGCCACCAGATAAAACAAATTCGCTATTATCTTCATTCAATGGGTATTCAGGTACGGATAAATAATTACGTGACGTTTTTCCTAGCTGCAGCCATTCCGGATAATAGGCGGCGATAACGGCAGTATCTACTTTATAGACCTGATTGACGAAATCGTTCAATTTATCAATGCAGCTTTTTACGAACATTAAACGTTCTAAATTCAGCACGGCTTGGGAATCCAAATTAATCGGGTTAGCAACGCCGCCGATGGCTAAATTTTGAATATGCGGCGTTTTACTGCCGAGCAACGCAACCACGCGGTTGGCATCACGCTGACATTCCAATGCCTGTAAATAGTGGGCGACCGCGATTAAATTGACTTCAGGCGGTAGTTTCATTGCCGGATGACCGAAATAACCGTTGGCAAAAATGCCCAATTGTCCGCTGGCAACCAAGGCTTTCAATTTGTTTTGCACGTTGCGGAATTCGTTTGCGCTGTTGAGCGACCAAGTAGAAACGCCTTTTAACATTTCTGCGGCTTTTTCCGGATCCGCTTCCAAGGCGGAAGTAATGTCCACCCAGTCCATCGCGGAAAGCTGATAGAAATGTACAATATGGTCATGCATGGAATGCGCCGCCAGAATCATATTGCGGATATATTGTGCGTTCAGCGGCACTTTGGCGCCTATTGCGTCTTCCACCGCTCGGACGCTTGCGATGGCATGTACTGTCGTACACACGCCACAAATCCGTTGCATAATCATCCAGGCATCACGAGGGTCGCTACCTTGTACGATATTTTCCATACCGCGCCACATTGTGCCAGATGACCAAGCGTTTGTTACTTTGCCGTCTTCAATCTCGCAATCGATACGTAAATGCCCTTCAATGCGGGTAATCGGGTCGATAGTAATACGTTGTTTGTTTGTCATGCTTTCACTCCGTGTTGTATGTTGTTCTCTTCTTGTACTTCTTTAAATACCGGTAATACCGGGAACAAGCGAACAATGAAAATATAAGCGCAAATTTCAATAGAAATAAAACCAATGGAAATTAATAGTTCTTCTGCTGATGGGAAATAATCATATCCCATACCTGGCTCGAACATAACAATAGAATAATTTAGCCGCCATAATGCGGAACCACCAATCATACAAAGTGCGGATACGAATAACCAACGACTGTCATAGAATTTACGTCCGAAAAATAAAGTAAATGTTGGTAAAGACAGAATACCCACTTCCAACCAGAACATTACTGAATAGAAATCACCTTGCATAATGTAATGCAATTTGTTGTTGTAATACAATTCACCGAAACGAAGTAAAACAAACAAACCAATTAGAACAGCAGCAATTCTCGCTAAGCGAGTAAATAAGTGACGTTCGTCAGGGGCTTTGCCAGCTAAACCTGCTTTTACTAATGACCCCTCAAATATGACAATGGAAAATCCCATAATAAAGGCTGTAAACAGAGAGAATACGGGCAACATTTCATAGCTTTGCCACACTGGGTGCAGTTTGTGTCCTGCAACAATCATCAAAGAACCCATTGATGATTGGTGCATCATTGGTAACAATGCGCCAAGTGCCACTAAGAAGAACATAATTTTATTGACTTTGTCGAACCATTTTTTCAAACCAAAATAACCTAAAATCACAGGTGCAAATTCTAAGGTGACGACCCCAATATACACTGTCATACAAGCGGCAGTTTCGAATAAAACTGATGATGTATTGAATTGTCCTGGTAGGAAGAAGTACGGTAAATGCCAATAGCGACCCATATCAATGGTGATTGAAAGACCGCCTAAAGTATAACCAAACAGACTTGCTAATAAAGCTGGACGAACTAGTGGATGGTATTTCCCTTTATTAAATATATAGACTGTCCAAGCCAATGCCCAACCGCCACAGGCTAATCCAGTCCCAACCAATAGGTCAAAACCGATCCATAACCCCCACGGATAACCGCCATTTAGATCCGTCACTGAGCCGATACCAAAAACTAAGCGACGTAATATTAATAGACCACAGATAACAGCAAGTGGTGCAAATACTAATATCGGGATTGATATTAAACGACCACCAAGAGGACGTGCTTTAGCCATGGTGATCCTCCTTCTCTTCTTCTGCTCGCATTTGCTCTCGAGCTAATTTCCATTCTTTTTTAGCTGCTTCAATCTTATCAGCATGTAAACTACGAT
Source organism: Actinobacillus porcinus (assembly GCF_901764995.1). GTDB lineage: Bacteria > Pseudomonadota > Gammaproteobacteria > Enterobacterales > Pasteurellaceae > Exercitatus > Exercitatus porcinus. The sequence continues at coordinate 17,947 of NZ_CABFKI010000004.1, read as the reverse complement.
AAGTCATTGCAGTTAAACCCGCTAAGGCAGCTAAAGGCAAAATCATTCCTCTGTACAACGTATGTTGTACATTTGCTGCTCTTGCTCCAGTTGCTAATTCATCTAATTTAGGTAATTCTAAATTTTCATGAGGTACACCGCTGATAACTAATACCTGAGTGCCACCGCCTTCTGTTTCACCATAAATATGTTGGTAATATAGTGGCACTTTGGCTTTATAGGTATCTTTGCTATCTACAGTTTGACGTGGATAATTATAGTCTGTACCACGTAATAAGGTTAAACGACGTTTAGCCTCAGCGAGTAAATCATTGTAATTACCGTAAATAATTGCACCCGTTGGGCAAACGTGGCAACAACCTGGATTTTCGCCTTTATCAATACGCTCCAAGCCTTTCTGATTACAAAGTTCACATTTGCTAATTTCACCAAATGGATTGTTATAATCATATTTGGGCACATTAAATGGACAAGCGACCATACAATAACGGCAACCTGTGCAAATATCGGGATCATAACCCACAATACCAGTCTTAGGATTTTTTGTCAGTGCTTGAACAGGGCAAGCTGTAACGCAGTTTGGTTCCACACAGTGCATACATTGTTTTTTAATGTAGGCATAGCCGTTTTGCGTTTGATCTTTATATTTGCCTTCACCGTCAGACCATACCTGAATGATATTGCGGGTAAACGGCGATAATTTGTCATTATTTGACCAAGTTTGTTCGCCTTGCGGATTAACCGCCGTTTTGTTTAAATTTTGGCATTCCGCGACACAGGCCTGACAACCGACGCAAAGGGTAGAGTCGTACAGCATGCCCACCGCAGTCGGAATACGCGGACGGTTTTCCGCCGAGGCGTTCGCCGTCATCGGCGTAAGCCCTGAAGCGAGTCCGCCGCAGATTCCTACTTTGAGAAATTTACGTCTATCCATAATGCTATTCCTGTGTCTTGTTTTGTGTATCTGACTGTACTTGTTGGGTCTGACGTTGCGTATTTAGACTACGTAATGTCATTACACTAACCCCAAGTAGGATACCCGCCGCACCACCGAGCAAACCAACAGCGGTTTTAGAAATTCCACCACCTTCTGTCATATTGACATTAGGTTTATCTACGCGTGGTGTTGGATTTTCTACAGTAGCGAGTTGGAAAATACCTTTAGTAAAACCAATTCCTTTCTCATTACAGCCATAGCAAGGATGACCAATTCCCACCGGCCAGTTATTACCACCTACATCACAAAATTCGAGAACAGAACAGTTACCGTAAGTCTCAGGACCTTTACAGCCAAGGTGATATAAACACCAACCATGGCGATGACCGTAGTCACCATATTCACGAGCAAAACGTCCTGCATCAAAGTGCGGTCGGCGATAACAGTTTTCGTGAATTAAGCGATCATAAGCGAAGAGTGGTCGATTTAATTTATCCATACCAGGTAATTTTTTATACGTCATGATATAGGCGACTGTTGCCAAGAAGTTATGGGGATTTGGTGGGCAACCAGGAATATTGATAACAGGCATTCCAGGTAAAATTTCAGCTAAACTACGCGCACCAGTTGGGTTACCACCAACCGAAGGTACTCCGCCCCAAGCAGCACAAGAACCAATGGCGATAATTGCTAATGCATCCTTAGCGGCTTCTTTGATATGTTGTAAAACTGGCTTGCCAGCAATCATACAATAGATACCATCATCTTTTACTGGAATTGAACCATCGACAACTAAAATGTATTGACCTTTGTATTTATGCATTGCGTTGTGCTTATTCTCTTCTGCCTGTTCGCCAAAAGCGGCAGAAAGCACTTCGTGATATTCTAAAGAGATTAAATCTAATACTAGATTTTCTACTGTTGGGTGAGTGGCACGTAATAAAGACTCCGTACAACCCGTACATTCTTGTGCACCAATCCAAATTACAGGTGGACGCTGTGGGCTAGTTAGCGCATCGGTCATTTCCGCGCTTGCGTTGGCACTCAAACCCATCGTCGCCGCCATTGCGGTGCAAAGTTTCATAAAATCTCGACGGGAAACATCGGTAAGAGCCGAAAACAAATCGTCGTATCGCTGCATATTTCACTCCTAAACACGCATTTTATATGTGGGTACATATAAAATGATAACACTTTTGTAACATAAAAAAATTGATTTATCTCATGAAAAAATAGATTTTCCTTATGAAAAGTAGGCATTTCAAGAAAATACATAGAAATAGGTAGATTGTTAAAAATAATTATTTTGTTGTTAAATATTATCTGTATGTAAATTTAAGGTTTAATTTATTAGTGTTTAATGAGAAGATAAAGCGAACTAGATTCTCTTTACTTTATGTGAAAGCATTATGATGAAAACAGCGCATTTTTATGGAGTTGAAATCCGCGTTAAAGGAAAAGTACAAGGTGTGGGTTTCCGTCCTTTTGTATGGCAACTTGCCAAGCAATATCATTTATGTGGTGATGTGAATAATGATGGTCAGGGCGTATTAATTCGTATTTTATTTGAATCAAAAACAAAGCAAAAACCGACCGCACTTTCTACCTTCTTAACGGACTTACAGAATAAATTACCGCCATTAGCACAGATTACCGATTTACATATTCGAGAGACAGAATGGGATAACATTTTAGATCCTCATAAATTTATGATCCGTGAAAGTGAAAATAATCAAATGGACACGCAAATTATTCCAGATGCAGCCACTTGTCCCGCTTGTATTGCAGATTTATTTGATTCAACTAATCGCCGTTTTCGCTATCCGTTTACCAATTGTACCCATTGCGGCCCGCGTTTTACCATTATTCGCGCCATGCCTTATGATCGTAAAAATACGTCGATGCGTAATTTTCCGTTTTGCGCCGATTGTGAGCGGGAGTATAAAGATCCTGCCGATCGCCGTTTTCACGCTCAACCCAATGCTTGCCCGGTTTGCGGTCCTGAAATTTGGCTGAGTGACGGCAAACAAAAAACAGCACAAAATCACACCGCACTTTTAGCGGCGGTAGAAAAATTGCGACAAGGGAAAATTGTGGCGGTGAAAGGCTTGGGCGGTTTTCATTTGGCTTGCGATGCGACAAGAGAACAAGCGATCCACTTACTGCGTCAACGTAAACAACGACCGAGCAAACCTTTTGCCGTAATGGTGCCCGATCTCACTTGGTTGCAAGGTTTAAACGAAGCAGAAAAAACACAACTGCAAAGCAGTGCTGCGCCCATAGTGTTATTGCCGAAACAGAAAACCAAACGACTACATGATTCGGTGGCGCCGAGTTTAAACGAAATCGGCGTGATGTTGCCGAGCAATCCGTTACAACATCTGTTAATGAAAGAAATCAACCTGCCTTTAGTGATGACCAGTGCCAATCAAAGCGGATTACCGCCAGTGTTGGACAACAATGATGCCTTCAGCCAACTGGAAGGTTTGGCGGATTATTGGTTGCTGCATAATCGGGATATTCTACAACGGGCGGACGATTCGGTTATCCGCGTGGCTTTCGACGGCAAAGAGACGTTGCGGCGTGCACGCGGTTATGTGCCGAACGAAACGGAATTGCAAATTAACAATACGAAAAATATTTTGGCGCTGGGAGCGGATCTGAAAAATACATTTTGTTTGTTACGTACCAATCACGCCGTGGTGACACAACATTTGGGCGATATGCAAAATGAACAAATTCAACGACAACTTATCCGTAACATCACTCTGTTCGAGCAAATTTATCAATTTAAACCCGAAGTGATCGCCGTTGATGCGCACGGCGGTTATTTTACCCGTCAATTAGGGAAAAAACTGGCGACGGAACATGGCATTCCGTTGATTGAAGTGTTACACCATCACGCCCATATTATCAGTGTGCAGGCGGAACATCACAGACTTGACGAAACCGTGATCGGTTTGGCGTTGGACGGTATCGGTATGGGCGAAAACAATCGGCTTTGGGGCGGCGAATGTTTATTAGTGACGCAGGATAAAATGCAGCATTTAGGCGGACTACCGGCGGTCGCCCTTGCCGGTGGCGATATGGCGGCAAAGCAGCCTTGGCGTAACTTGCTGGCGCATTGTTTGGCATTTGTACCGAACTGGCAGGATTATGAAGCAACAAAATCCGTGCGGAGCAAAAACTGGCAGCCGTTAGCCAAAGCAATTGAAAATCAACTGAATTCACCGTTGATTTCCTCTGCGGGGCGGTTATTTGATGCGGTTGCCTGCGCCTTAGATATTGTCACCGAACGTTTAACTTGGGAAGGCGAAGCGGCCTGTCAGTTAGAAACGCTTGCATGGCAATACGAACAAACGGTAAAGGATAAAAGTGCGGTCGAAAATCAGGCTGTTTTTATGCCGTTAAACGCAGATAATCGGTTGGATTTAGCGTGGTTTTGGCAGCAATGGTTGCCTTTGCAACTGCCGACGGCACAAAAAGCTTGGCTGTTTCATTGCGCTTTGGCTAAAGGACTGGCGGATTTAGCCCGTCAACAGGCACGGCAACATAAAGTTAAAACTATCGTATTATCGGGCGGGGTATGGCATAACCGACTATTGCGCTATTTAATCAGAAAGGAATTGACGGAGTTTGAAATTTTAACGCCCCATCAATTCCCGCAAGGTGATGGCGGTATTGCATTGGGGCAAGCGGTGATTGCAAGTCTGCTCTGTCAAAATGAGTGAAACGGTCATTGCAATAACCTTGCACGCTTTGTGCAAGGTGTGGTCGAGTTATTCAAAAGTGCGGTCGGTTTTTCCTTTGTTTTATTAGCAAATACGCGGCAACGGTTCGGTGACAGGGAGATCTAATAAGCGGCTTTGACCGAAAGAACCGATTAAACGAATTTTTTGCTCTGTGATCACTTCGCCGATCACAGCTGCATTCTTGCCCAGCGGATGAGACCGTAAGGCGGATAAGATTTGTTGTTCCGCCTCGGGGCTGACGATAATCACGAGTTTCCCTTCGTTGGCGAAGTTTAACGCATCCAAACCGAGTAATTCGCAAATGCCTCTGACTTCCGTACGAATCGGTAAATTGTCTTGATAAATTTGCATTCCCAAACCGCTGCTGTGGGAGAATTCGTGTAATACGGCGTTGACACCGCCTCTCGTGGCGTCGCGCAATGTTCTAATGCCATTGAACGGGCGTAACAGCGCCACCAGTGGTGTTAGTACGGCGCAATCGCTGATTAAATCCGTTTGAATGCCTAAATTTTCCCGTAAATTTAAAATAGTGGCGCCGTGATCGCCTAATGTGCCGCTGACAATGATTTTGTCACCGGCCTGAATATGTTGCATTCCCCAGTGGACGGTTGACGGAATTACACCGATACCGCTGGTGTTGATAAATATTTTATCCGCCGCACCGCGCGGTACAACTTTCGTATCACCGGTGACGATTTGAATGCCCGCTTGTGTGGCACATTCCGCCATTGCGGTGATGATTTGTTGCAACTGATTTAACGGAAGACCTTCTTCCAAAATAAACCCGCAGGATAAATAACGGGGAATCGCACCGCTCACCACCACATCATTGATTGTGCCGCATACGGCTAATTTGCCGATATTGCCGCCCGGAAAGAAAATCGGATCAATTACGAAACTGTCCGTGCTGAAAGCCAGTTGATCACCTTGTGCTGCTAAGGAGGACAGCGGTAAACGCGCCTGATCTTCATTCTGCGCAAGCAACGGGTTGTCAAAGGAACGCATAAAATAGTCATGAATCAATTTCTGCATCAGCAAACCACCGTTGCCGTGCGCCATTGTAATGAGATCACTCATCTTATTCTTCTCTTCGATATTGATAATAGGCGGAACAAGCCCCTTCGGAGGACACCATTAATGCGCCGTACGCACTGTCAGGATTGCATTTAGTGCCGAACAGTTGGCAATCGTTCGGTTTGCATTTACCGGTTAACACTTCGCCACAACGGGCTAAAGGATCATCGGCTACCGCTTGCGGCGTGGTGTGGAAATGTTTTTCCGCATCAAATTGTTGATAAGCCTCAGTTAATTCAACGCCGGATTCGGCAATTTCTCCCAACCCGCGCCATTCGCTACTGTTTTTCAAGCGGAAAACCTCTTGCATGGCTTGTTGGGCAAGCAGATTGCCTTCCTGTTGTACGATGCGTTTATATTGATTTTCAATTTCGCAGCGACCGTCAACAAACTGCTCCGCCAACATTACAATCGCTTGCAGCAAGTCCAAAGGTTCAAAGCCGGTAATCACAAAGGGTTTGTGATATTTGTCGGTGAGCGCTTGATAAGGTGTGGTGCCGATAATCATACTGACGTGACCGGGGGCAATAAAACCGTCGATTAAGACTTGCTCCTGCTGCAATAATTCACGCAAAGTCGGAATGATCGTGATATTTTGGCACACAATAAAAAAGTTATCGATTTGCTGACGTTTGGCTTGTTGCAGCGTGACGGCGGCACTCGGCATGGTAGTTTCAAATCCGAGTGAAAAAAAGACAATTTTTTTATCGGAATTTTTCTGCGCTAAATCTAACGCATCCAACGGAGAATATACAATACGCACATCGGCACCTTGACCTTTGGCATCCAATAAAGAACCTTGTCGCCCTTTCACCCGCATAGCATCGCCGAACGTGCAGAAAATCACTTCCGGACGGCGGGCAATTTCAATACACACATCAATTCGCCCCATTGGCAGTACGCACACAGGGCAACCGGGACCATGAATAAATTCAATGGTTTCCGGCAGAATACGATCTAACCCGAATTTAAAAATCGTATGAGTATGCCCGCCGCAAACTTCCATTAAATAAAGCGGTCTTTGTTTGGTAAATTGCGGCAACTTTTCCATTAATTGTTGCAAACGGGTAATCAATTTACGCGCTAAAACAGGATCACGAAATTCATCAACAAACTGCATTTTTTATCCTTAAACCGCTTGCGCTTCCAGCCACTGCAACCATTCATCCATCCCTTCGCCTGAAGTGGCGGAAAGACAGAGAATTTGAATATTCGGGTTCACTTGTTTGGCGTAAGCGATACATTGTTCCAAGTTGAAATTCAAATAAGGCAATAAGTCGATTTTATTGATAATCATCAGTTTTGCCGCCATAAACATGTGCGGATATTTCAACGGCTTATCTTCACCTTCCGTCACCGATAGAATCGCAACTTTAGCAAATTCGCCCAAATCGAACTCCGCCGGACAAACCAAATTGCCTACATTTTCAATAAACAACGTGCTGTTGGTTTGCGGTTGCAGTTTGGCTAATGCTTCCAGCACCATTTTGGCATCCAAATGACAACCCTTGCCGGTATTAATTTGCAGCGCAGGTACACCGGTGGCGCGGATGCGAAGAGCATCATTTTCCGTTTGTTGATCTCCTTCAATGACATAACATTGTTTGCGTCCTTTCAATCGGATTAAGGTTGAAGTGAGTAACGTGGTTTTACCGGAGCCGGGACTGGACACTAAATTCAACGCCAATATATGGTTTTGTTTAAAAAAATCCCGATTCAAACGGGCAAATTGATTATTTTCCCCCAACACGTCCTGTTCGATTTTCAACAAACGGGCTTGGGTGTTGTCAGTATGTTGCGCTTGCACGGCGGTAAAACCGCTGATAGTAAAGTGCGGTCGGTTTTGAGACATTTTTTTCGGATCGTTATCATGAGTATGCGGTAATTCACCGATTCTCACTTGAGCACTACCACAGCCGCAGGTTGAACACATAATTTTTCTCCTTTCAACTCAATCTGCAAAATTCAACACTAATAATTAAACACTAATTTCAACAAATTGACGTTGATCAGGATCAGAATTTTTACAAAATAGTAAGAATTGGGTAGATGTTTGTTAGGTTATTTAATTAGATAATGCGAAAATATTAAAAATCCATTCTCCTTAACTTCTTTTCCAATCCTGTTAAAATCGGGTCAGCGATAGATGAGGGTAACGTATTGATTTTTATTTCATTTATCCGTGAATGTTTGATGTAAATTTCTTGCAAAATTTCTTCAACGGTTTCTTTTGCCAATCCCGCTAATTTAGCGGTTGAAAAAATATGTCGGATGTAGTGATCAACTAATTCAACAGTCCCCGATAAGTTTTTTCAGCTAAAATCGGGGGTAAACCTTGATTATAGCTATGTGGGCGAATGTGATTGTAGTACATCACATAATCTTTTACATCGTTGACCGCACTTTCAAAATCAACATAACCACCATATGCCATCCACTCATATTTAAAACTTCTAAACCAACGCTCCATCGGGGCATTATCCCAGCAGTTGCCCCGTCGGCTCATACTTTGCGTTAGCTTGTGTTTTTGCACACACTGGGTAAATTGCTTACTCCCATAAATACTGCCTTGGTCTGAGTGAAACAGCATCGTTTTCGTACGTTTGGTCTGCAACATCGCATGATTTAACGCATCGACAACCAATTGTGCATCGTGATGTCGGCTCAGTTTCCGGCCAACCACTTGGCGATTTAACAGGTTAATCGCCACCGCTAAATAGCACCAAATGCCATTTACTTTGACGTACGTCGTATCGCCACAAAGCACCGTCGTTTGTGCATCAGGCGTAAATGCTCGGTTTAAATGATTAGCAAAAACTTGCCTTGTTTCTTTATTTCGGTTATGCCATTTTTGTGGCTGCTTGCTAAATAATCCCTGTTGAATCATTAGGTTGCGAATCAACGGCAAACTAGCTCGAATTCCCTTTTGTATCAAACCTGATTGAACGGTTCGCTTACCAGCGGATTGACGGCTTGCATCAAAAATGACCTTGATTTCAATGGCAAGTGCGGTATGTTTTTTGTCCGCTTGAACTTGACTTACCCAGCGACGCAACGCGGTTTCACCAATGTCGAGTTCTTTGCAAGCTTGTGCAATAGAATATTTACGATCGGTAATCAATTTTACTGCTTCAGCTTTAAATTCTGCACTAAAGGTTCTTCTAGGTCTTCGCATTTTTATATCCTCATTTTGGGTTTAATTTTACCACCTATTGAGGACTGCGGGATTAGTGTACCACTACAATTGCACGTTATAACACGGAAAGTGATTAGTCCTACAAAAAAGTAGCTATCCTTAGAAATTCTATGTTAGTATTAAAGTATAATTAGTTAGTATGATTGGATATGATGCAACAATTTTGGTGTTCTCACGCAACAACAGTACTTGATGGGGAAAAAATAAGAAAGTTTGGATTTAAGCCATCACTAGAATCGTACAGAGTCTGTGTGGGTACTTACTTTTGGAATGATTTAGACTTTTTAGAATTGTTGGCTGAACATTGGTATAAGTGTAAAAAATATTGGGCTAAAAGTGCTAGCTACCCTGCACAAGATATTATATATGCAATGGTTTCTTGTGATGAGAAATATATTATTGATTTAACTTTACCTAAAATGAGAAAGGCATTGATCGCATTATTTCAACTTATGCAAGAAAAAGATATATCTAAAAAACATATTGTCTATGCTAAATTTTTACAAGATATTGAACTCGAGTCTGCAAAATTATTTGATGAAATTAACTTTAAATTTAAGATTGTTTTAGCAATAGAAACAATTCCTAAAATACCTGATTCTTTTGTAACAATGCAAATAACTGATGCAAAAATATTAGTTGTTAGAGATGGATTTGAAGAGTTGATAGAAATTAAAGATAGCAATGAATTGTTAGCAATTTGATGTAAGTGGAGTAATTTATGGATCCTAGAGTTTTAGACGTAGTCGATAAAGTGCTAGATAAGTATTTATCTTCTTCTAAAGAAGAATTAGAAAAAATAGTTTCTGAGAGCGAATATTCTTTTTGGACATCTTTCTTTCAGGAAAGAGGTGAGTCTTATAATTTAACCGATACGTTTATGTCAAACGGTTCCATTATTCAAAATTTATCAATATCTCAATTAGATGACTTAATAAATTCATATTCAAAATTTGCTTCTAACGATGATTTTTATGAAATGTTTGAGGTTGCTGCATAATGTCAAAATTACATCCTATACAATTAAAAGATATTTTAGTTGAAGAATTAGAGTTAAAAATTCGAGACATAACAAAAGCAAGGGAAGAAAATGTAGAAAGTGTTTTTACCCTTAAAACAGCTCATTCAGAATATACATCAAGCTCTGAGATTTTATATGTTGGAGTCATTGGTGAAATTAACTCTGAAGATGAATTTGCACCTGTATATTTAAAAGTAAAATTACATGGTGTTTTTTCCGTAGACGAAGCATTTCCAGAACAATTTGTTCATGATTGGGCTGAAAAAAATGCACCATTGATACTTATTCCATTTGTTAGAGAGAACATATACTCTTTAGCAAGTAGAGCAAAAGTTAATACTATTGTTCCTCTATTTACTTTACCTTCAGTGAAAAAAATTAGTGATTCTGAATTAAAATAGTGGGAAACACATACTATTTTTACTATATCCCCTTAATTACAGCCTAACTTGGTCGAATTTATGGGGGTATATAACATTATCTAATAGGGGCGAAAGATGTTTCGCCCCTACAACCATTCCTACATTCACGCACCTGAACCACCTGTAGGGACAGGGTTTATCCCTGTCCAAAATGCAAATACGGCGTGGGACATTGGATAACACCATCTGTACGGGCGAAACATTTTTCGCCCTGAAATCCAATAACACTTCACGAACCGTTTATCATTTTGATGAAAAATTTAATATCCCAGCATGGCAGAGCCATACTGGGTTACTCATAAATCAGCCCCTTTGGGGCTGAGAATTAGAGTGGCAAAATGTAATTTGCCCCTACAATCCATCATCACGGAAGAACGAACCGTAGGGGCTAAACACATTAGCCCCAAATCAATCACGGGAATATCAGGGGCAAATATCATTGAAAACGCTTGATTTACTGTAATCTAAAGATTACAATTTTATTACCTTAGATATTGCAAAAGCAAAAGAAGCATGGCGATTAGTAAAAAGTTCAGATTAGGAGAAACAATATGACAACATTATCAATGAGCGATCTTAGCGTAAGCGATTTTGACCCTGCTGAATTTTTAACAGATGAAGAAACGATTGCGGCTTATCTAACCGAAACCTTTGCAACAGGGACTCAAGAAGAGTTTATTCAAGCATTAAGTACCGTAGCAAGAGCAAGGGGAATGACCCAACTTGCAAAAGATACAGGGTTACCACGCGAGAGTTTATACAAAACCTTATCAGGCGCAAGTAAACCACGTTTTGACACCATTGCAAAAATATCATCTGCGTTGGGTTTAAATATCGCCTTTATTCCAAGAACCGCATAATGAACGAGAATAATTGACGAAGCCCCAAATCAATCACAGGAATATCGGGGCAAATATGATTAACCCTACGCCCGCCCCGGCGGGGCGGCACCATGCAGTAACCGTGGGTGTCAACCCACGGCTTGAAAGTGCATTTTTTCTCAATGGCGAAATATTTTTCGCCCCCAAATCAAATAACACTTCACGAACTGCTTATAATTTTGACGAAAAAGGTTTAATATGTAACAAATTTATCGTATTACGTACTAAGGGGAATTTTATGCAACACGTTCAAACACAACCTATATTCAAAGACAAAATTACATCCATGTTTGAGCAATCATTGACGGAAGAACAACGTTTTTTACAAGATATTATGACAGGAAAAATAAAGTTAATTCCACACGATGAAGTTATGCAAAAACTGGATTTTGTTTTAAAAAATGGGTTACAACGTAAATGAAACAAGATTACCAAGTATTTTGGTCTGAGCTTGCAGAAGCAAAGTTATTAGATAAAGCAGATTACATCTATCACGATAGCCAAGATGAAAGTGTTAATGCCAGCTGAGACGGTTTTACCGTAAGAACCGCAGAAACCACAGTTTTAACCTTACGTTGGTTCATTCGAACACTGGCTTCAACGTCAAGCGAGAACGCCCTGCTTTTAAATAGAACATTGCTTATCTAAGTCGCTTGCAATTTCTATTATCTCTTGCAGTAACTATATAATATAGCCATTTATATTGTTTTACAATCCTTTTTGATTGTTCCTATATTTTTATTTCCCCAACGGTTTTGTACCTTTTTGAGCTAGTCTAATCAAAAATATCTTAATATGAAATGACTGTAGGGACACACTGCGTGTGTCCGTTATCAATATTTTTTACGCCTTTTGATTGAATTAACATTTTCGGACACACGCAGTGTGTCCCTACAATATGATTTGATGTTTGTCATCGGTCTGACAGCCCCATAGGGGCTGTGGGGTAGGGGGTAGCCCCAAATCAATCACAGGAACATCGGGGCAAATATGATTAACCCCTACGCCCGCCCCGGCGGGGCGGCACCATGCGGTAACCGTGGGTGTCAACCCACGGCATTAAAAATCAAGTTGCTCCGCTCGAACTCCTAATGCGTTTGCGACTTTTATACGCGTACTTTTACGCAAAGTTTGAGAGTTTTCGTGTTGTGAATAAGCGGCTTGAGATATGCCTAATCGACCGGCTACTTCTGCTTGGGTTAAGCCTAAATGTTCGCGCCAAGCTCTTAGCGCAGAATAATCATTAAGTAAGGCTAATTTAGCAACGGCTTCCGGTATGCCGGTTTCAAGCGGATCGGCAATGTTGGCTTTTTGTTTTAGCCAATTAAAGGTCGGCAAAGGAATAACCGCAAAAGCAGGCGTGCCTTGTGCGTCATTGATATATTGGATATTAGTAAGTGCGTTCATTTTTTGATTTCTTTCATAACGTAATAAAGGTAATTCTTTATAAGTTTTATAATATATACTTTATAAGTTTTTGCAAGGTTTTTTCCTAATCATAGGAACAGGGGTATCCCCGTCCACAAACTCCAACAACCCATCATCACAAAAACGCCATATTCACGATTTTTTCACCGCACATTCGCATTATTCCCGCCCGATTTCCATTGCCTTGAAACGGGAAATGTAAATTTATGTAAATTATCAATTGAATTCATTGACTTATCGTGCTAAAGGGGGGTACAATCCCCAACCACCTGTATCTTAACGCTATTTGGTAGGTGATTTATTGGTGAAAGCCAATATGCCTAAGGACAGATGTTATCCAGTAAATGGATTAATTTTCAACATTAAAAATGGGGATTTAAAATATGAATAAAATTTTCAAAGTGATTTGGAACCACGCGGCGCAGCGTTTTGTGGTTGCGTCAGAATTAACAAAATCAAACGGTAAATCATCTTCAACAACAGACAACCGCATTGAACCAAGCAAGGCATTATTCGCACTTGGTGTAGCGGGTGCGGCGTTATTGGGGACGACTGATGCGATGGCAGCAATGGCTGTTGCTCAACCCCAAGCAGGTGCTTCAGGTGTGACATCGGGTACTAATAATGATCCTTTATATATCAGTACGCCTGCAGGGAATACTTATGGTACTGCCGTTCTGATTGGTAAGGACGTTTCAAATAAAAATAATGGTGGCGGTTCCGTTATTATTGGTGACTCTGCTAAAGGCGACAATCTCTCTGTTGTGATTGGTCGACAAGCTCAATCTGAAGGGCAACAGGATGTTGTTATCGGTGCGGGTGCTGAACAACGTAATACGAATCCAGAGTCTTACAGTACAGCGATTGGTCGTGAGGCTATCGTTGGTGAAAATGGACAATTTGCGGTTGCAATTGGTTATAAATCATTCTCTAATAATGCTTCTTCAACGGCAATCGGTGGTTCTGCAAATGCTACAGGTAGCAAAGCGACTGCTATTGGTTATAACTCCATGGCACAAAAGGACGAGTCTGTTGCAATTGGTTCTAGCGCAAATGCTTCAGAAGCCAAAGCAATGGCGATCGGTACTATTTCTTGTGCTACGGCAGCGGGGGCTTTGACAGTTGGTTATCAATCGAAAGCACTTGGAGAGCGTGCAGCGTCTTTTGGTTTTTTTGCTCAAGCTGCTCAGGTTGATAGTATTGCAATAGGTAGTCAAAGCCGAGCAAATGTGGATTCCAGTATTGCTCTTGGTCGGACAACCATTGTAAATGGTGATTATAGTATTGCAATTGGTCGTTCCACTCATGCAAATGGAACGATGGCTGTGGGATTAGGTCAAGTAGCTCGCGCGAATGCTGATAATTCAATCGCTATTGGTAATCGAACAAATGCTACTTCTACTGCAACTAACTCAATTGCTATGGGTAACGCATCAGTTGTTTCAGGCTCAAACTCAATCAGTATTGGTCCGGATTCTAATGTAACAGGTAACTCATCTACCGCTGTGGGTGTAGGCAACCAAGTGTATGCAAATAATGCCGGCGCATTTGGTGATCCAAATACCATTCAAGCTGGTGCAGATGGCTCTTATGCGTTTGGTAACGACAATACTATTAGTGGTGCGAATACCTTTGTATTGGGTAACAATGTCACTGTATCAACATCAGATTCTGTGGTATTAGGGAATGATTCAGCAGGAGCAACTGCTGTGCCAACGAATGATGCCACTGTGGGCCCTATTACTTACTCAGGCTTTGCAGGTAATGCGGTTGACGCCGGTGAATATGTCAGCGTGGGGGCTGCTGGAGATGAACGCCAAATCAAAAATGTTGCTGCAGGTCAAATTAAAGAGGACTCAACAGATGCGATCAATGGTTCTCAACTTTATGCTGTAGCTGCAGAGTTAGGTAAAGGCTTTAATGTTACCACTCCGGACGGCGCTACCAATGTGAATATCTTACCGGGTCAAGGTGTCCAATTTGTAAATGGCACTTTAACTACAGCTAAAGTCACTCCGCAAGCTAATGGTGGCGCATCGGTAACCTTTGACGTGGATCAAGGTACTTTCAACGCAACTCAAACAGGCGCATTGATTGCTAATACCTCAGATACCGGTGTGGCAACGGTGGCAGATGTTGCCAATGCGGTGAATTCCGGTTATTGGAATATTGGCAATAATGCCGATAATGTTGATCAGGTCAGCTTTGGTGATGAAGTCCGCTTCTTAAACGGCACAAATACAACGGTTACTGTGGCAAAAAATGGTAAGTCTCGTACTGATGTCACTTATGACACCGATTTCTCAAAACTTCCTGTGGCGAATACTGAAACCACAACGATTACCAACGATGGTGGTACGATTAAAGTGGATGTTAACACAGGCAAAGGCGCGTACACACCGGACGGCAAAGTAAATACCAACGGCAATGACAACAAAATTGCCAATATCAGCAGTGTTGTGGATTTAGTCAGCAATGCAGGTTGGAACCTTTATCAAGAAAGCGTGACAGCTGCGAACAAGAAAGATTTAGTGCTTGCAGGCGATAATATTGTGTTTGCAAAAGGTGCTAATACAACGGTAAGTGTTGAAAATAATGGTGATACCACAACGATTAAATACGACGTTGATCTTTCTAATGTTAACGCCGCGGTAGCGAATACCTCTTTAAGTGTTGCTAACGGCAAAGTGGAGACCCCGGCACCCGCTGATGCAGGTAAATTAGTTAATGCGACAACCGTTGCTAACGCAATTAATGAATCAGGTTGGCAAACCACGTTAACAGATGGTTCTGTTGAGACAATTAACCCGGGCGAAAAAGTTAACTATGTCAACAGCACAACCACGATTGCTGATGTCACCAAAGATGCGGCAGGCAATGTGAACGTGAAATTTGAAGTGAATAAAGCGGCATTGACGCAAGATATCAAAGCGGATGGCGGTAAAGCAGCACTTGAAGGCACAACCACAAATAGAGATAACTTTGTAACCGCAGGTGATGTTATTGACACCATTAATAATGTGTATTGGACTGCAACATCAGACACAGACGGCGGTTCGTTTGCAACTGCAGCAGCGGGTCATGCAAAATCTAATGCAGAAGTGAAAGCCGGCAATACGGTAACCTTTAAAGCAGGTAAAGGCTTAAGCATTAAACAAAACGGCACTAACTTCACCTATGCCGTGGCAACGGGTGGTTTGAGCAGCGATACCGATGTCAACAATATTGGTACGACATTAGGTAAAGCAAAAGCGAATGAAGATAATGGCACAATTGCGACTGTAAGCGATGTAGCAAGCGCTATTAACGATGCCGGTTGGGTAACGCAAACCAGTACGGGTGATACCGTTGTGATTAACCCGGGTGATGTGGTGAATTATGTCAACGGTAAAAATACTACCGCGAATATCACTGCTAACTCAAAAGGTGGTGTAGATGTCAGCTTTGATGTGGATTTACCAACGACAACAGTGAACGGTAAGGAAGTCGCGGATAACATTAATTTTGTTGACGGCGATACGACAACGGTAACAAACACCGATGGCAATATTAAAGTTGAAGTTAAAACCGGTACATCCACTGTCGCAGATGGTAAAGCAAAACCAACTAATCCTACAGACACAGCGAAAGTGGCAACCGTGGGCGATATTGTGGAGACCATTAACAATGTTTACCACAGCGTGAGTTCAACTGCTGTAGGCGGTGAAAGCGACTATGTTGCGAATGGCGATTCAAAAATCAAAGCAGGCGATACCGTTAACTACAACGCCGGTCAAAACATTAAAATTAGCGGTACGGGCAATGACATTGTCTTCTCTACCACTGAAAATGTGACCTTTAAAAATGCCGATGTAACCAACAATTTAACTGTTGCCGGCGATACGACTGTGAATAACTTTACCGTGACACCGGACTCAAAAATTGATATGGGCGGTAATATCATCAGCAACGTATCAAGTGGCGTAGCACCTACCGATGCGGTAAATGTGAAACAATTACACGATGCGATTGGCGATGCAACCAGCTCATTAGTTTGGAAAGTCACCGACAACAACAATGCGGCGAATGTGACCAATGTGGGCAACCAAACAACGGTAAGCTTTAACAATGGTGAGGGTACGTCAGCTATCGTTGATGGCACAAATGTGACTTATAACGTTAACGTAGACGGTACATCAACACAAATTACTTATGTTGATAAAGACGGTAATAGCTTAACCAAAAATGCTGACGGCACTTACAGCAAAGCGGATGGTTCAGCGGTTGATGCGAAAGATGTAACGGGTCAAGTTTCTGTTGCCTTTGGTGAAGTCAGTGCGAATACCACGACAGGCGTAGTATCAACACCGGATACCGTAGAAAAAGTGGCAAGCACGAAAGATGTGAGAGATGCGATTAACGGCTCAGGCTTTACCTTGACGACATCGAATTCATCAACAGGTGCGGTCAGCGGTACAACCAGCGAGTTAATTAACCCGGGTGAAACCATTACGATTGATGCAGGTAACAATATCAATATTACTCAATCCGGTAATAAAGTGAGCGTTGCAACGTCAATGACCCCAACCTTCACCACGGTTCAAGTGGGCGGTAATAGCGGTCCTGTGATGAGTGGCGATGCAAATGGCGATGTGAAAGTCGCGAAAGCGGATGGCTCAGCAGCGAAAATCACCAACGTTGCACCGGGCGAAGTGTCTCGCACAAGTACCGATGCCGTAAACGGTAGCCAGTTGTACGCGGTGGCGAATGGTATCGACAATAAATTTGGCGATATTCATAACAAAATCAATCGTAACAACAAAGATTTACGCGCAGGGGTAGCTGGCGCAAACGCAGCAGCAGCTTTACCACAAGTGTTTAAATCAGGTCGTTCAATGGTAGCCGCGTCCGCAGGGACATTCAAAGGTCAATCTGCCGTGGCGGTGGGTTACTCAAGAGCCTCAGACAACGGCAAACTTATCTTGAAACTTCAAGGTAACGCTAACAGCCGCGGTGATGTAGGCGGCGGCGTAGGTGTGGGTTACCAATGGTAATTCTCCTTTAACCCATAAGGCAAAGTGCGGTGAATTTTCACCGCACTTTTTGTTTTTGGGGCTGTATGCCGTGTGTCCAAAAATATTAATAAAATCAATAGTATGAAACAATGTTGATAATGGACACACGCAGTGTGTCCCTTGTATATTAAATTTATAGTAAACTAGCAACATAAACCATAACGTTATCCACAGCTTGGGTG
>NZ_CABFKI010000003.1 GCF_901764995.1 Actinobacillus porcinus | reverse complement strand
TTCAAAACGAATTCTTACAAGTGCCCACACAGATTGTCTGATAAATTGTTAAAGAGCAAAAAAATAAAGTGGTCGGCGAGATAGGATTTGAACCTACGACCCACTGGTCCCAAACCAGTTGCGCTACCAAGCTGCGCTACTCGCCGATAGATGGGGTGGCTAATGGGACTCGAACCCACGACAACTGGAATCACAATCCAGGGCTCTACCAACTGAGCTATAGCCACCGTTGTAAGTTGTTATTGCATTGACTCTGGCGCGCTCGACAAGATTCGAACTTGCGACCTTTGGCTCCGGAGGCCAACGCTCTATCCAACTGAGCTACGAACGCGTTACATTTCATTAGTGCGTCGCAACGGGGGCGTATATTAATGATTTCCAACATCCTTGTCTAGCACTTTTTTACATTTTTTTTTACAAAATAGATCGCTCGCCTTAAATTTGTTCAATTTGGTGAAAAATTCATATTTTTCTGACTATTTTTTAGTTTCCAGATTGATTTTTCTTGGCTTCTAATTCTTCCCAGCGCAAAAATGCCGATTCCAATTCTTGTTCTTTTTCTGCCAATTCTTGTAATTTAGCCGAAGTATATTCATGAGATTGTTCAAAAAATGCCGGATTACTTACTTCATCTTGAAGTGCGGTCAAATTTTCTTCCAATTTTTCTAATAACTGCGGCAACTGCTCTAATTCTCGCTCTTCTTTATAAGAAAGCTTTACCACACGTTGACGATTAGATTGACGCGTAGGTTGAGAAACGACTTTCTCTTTACTCTCATTTTCAACTATTCTTTTCTGTTTGACATCATCAACCGCTTTTGTTGCCAACACATTGGCTTGCTGTTGTTTCGCATCAAAGAAACCGCCCACATATTTATTCAGTACGCCATTTCCTTCAAACATATAACATTCAGTTGCAACATTATCAATAAATTGACGATCGTGACTCACGATCAATAACGTCCCCTGGTAATCGGCTAAAATTTCCTCTAACAACTCCAAGGTTTCCACATCCAAATCATTAGTCGGTTCATCTAAAATTAACAAATTATTCGGCTTTAACAACAATTTCGCCAACAACAACCGATTACGCTCACCACCCGAAAGTGCTTTAACAGGGGTCATCGCGCGTTTAGGCGGAAATAAAAAGTCTTGCAAATAGCCCAATACATGGCGTTTTACCCCATTGACTTCAATATCTTGTTTTCCGTCCGCCACATTATCCATCACTGTTTTTTCAGGATCGAGATCGACACGATATTGATCAAAATAAGCAATATCTAATTTGGTTCCGCAACGAATAGAGCCTCCCGTTGGTTTTAACTGCTCAAGCAACAACTTAATAAATGTGGTTTTCCCACAGCCATTCGGTCCAACCAAAGCAATTTTGTCCCCGCGCAAAATTGTTGTACTAAAGTTCGACAACAATTTTTTGCCTTCAATTTCATAGCTGGCATTTTCTACTTCAAACACAATCTTACCCGAACGGCTTGAAGTATCTAATTGCAATTTAGCCGTTCCCAACACTTCTCTACGCTGACGGCGTTCTTCGCGCAAGGCTTTTAATGCACGAACCCGCCCTTCATTACGTGTTCGTCTTGCTTTAATCCCTTGACGGATCCACACTTCCTCTTGGGCTAATTTTTTATCAAACAATTCATTTTGTAAGGCTTCAACCCGTAAGTTTTCCTCTTTTGTGGTCAAATAGGTGTCATAATCTCCCGAGTAAGACACCAACTGCCCACGATCTAAATCCACAATTCGCGTTGCCATCTTGCGGATGAAAGAACGGTCGTGCGAAATAAAGACAATACTTCCGTCAAAGCCCAACAAAAATTCTTCCAACCACTCAATAGCTTCTACATCCAAATGGTTTGTCGGTTCATCCAATAACAACACATCCGGATCGCAAACCAACGCTCGTGCTAATGCGGCTTTACGCAACCAGCCGCCTGAAAGATCTGAAAGCAAGGTGTTCGGGTTTAAGGCTAATTTACCTAACACTTCCTTAATTTTATTTTCAAACTGCCAGCCATTTTCATGCTCCAGCTTGGCTTGCACTTGCGATAATTGGTTCAACAAATTTTCGCTGTAATCCGTTTCAAGTGCGGTGGAAATATGATGATATTCTTTGAGCAAATCGGATAAATGCCCAATGCCTTCCGCCACATAATCAAATACATTGCCTTCCGCATGACGTGGCGGATCCTGTTCCAAACGAGAAACCACCAAATCGCGCTCAAACTGTAATTTCCCGTCATCCATAATCACATCCCCGGCCAAAATTTTCAGCAAGGTAGATTTTCCCGCGCCATTGCGCCCGACCAAACAAACGCGTTCGTTCGCTTCAATATGTAAATCAGCGTGATCTAATAAAGGGGCATCACTAAAAGAAAGATATCCGTTGGTTAAACTAATTAGTGCCATAATTCTCAAATTCTGTTAGAAAAATTGTGTGCGATCTTATAACAAAAGTGCGGTCGAAAAAACGAGAATTTTTCTGACCGCACTTTATTTTTTCAGCACTTATTGCTTTGGTATAAATTTCAACAATCGATTTGCATTACTTGCTACGGTAATGGAAGAAAACGCCATCGCCGCACCACCGATCATTGGATTAAGCAACCAACCGAACAAGGGATAAAATAAGCCCGCTGCCAGTGGAATACCTAAGCTATTATAAACAAAGGCAAAAAAGAGATTTTGTTTCATATTGCGCAATGTGCCTTTTGATAAACTCAGTGCGTCCGCCACCGCCTGCATACTATGACGCATTAAGGTTAACTCCGCCGTTTCAATGGCAATATCGCTCCCTGATCCCATCGCAATACTCACATCAGCTTGCGCTAAAGCAGGGGCATCATTAATACCATCCCCCACCATCACAACTTTGCGCCCTTGAGCTTGAAGCTGTTGAATCGCCTGCGCTTTACCCGCCGGCAATACGCCTGCAATGACTTGGTGAATACCCAATTCCGCGGCGATGGCTTGTGCGGTTTTTTCTTGATCTCCCGTTAACATCACCAACTGATAGCCTTGAGATGCCAAACGTTGCAACGCTTGTGCGCTGTCTTCTCGCAAAGGATCCCGAATGGCAAAAATAGCTGCCAGCTGATTTTCCACACTTAAAAACACCACTGTCGCCCCTTTCTCGCTTTCTTGTTGAAACAATGGCTCCGCGGCATCGAGAGAAACGGCAAATTGCGTCATTAAAGTGCGGTTACCTAAAGCAATATTTTTTCCTTGAATAACGCCGGTTATGCCTAATCCTTTCAAAGTACGAAACTCGCTAACCTTTTCAGCAACGCCGTCATTTAACGCCAAAATCGCCTTTGCCAAAGGGTGATTAGCCCCCTGTTCTAAACCAGCCGCCAAATGTACCGCACTTTCTTGCGTCATGTCGCCAAAGGTATAAAGTGCGGTGACTTTAGGCTCACCTTTCGTCAACGTGCCCGTTTTATCAAAAACAAGGGTATCTGCACCGGCTGCTTTTTGTAAGGCGTCCGCATCACGCACCAAAATACCCAACTCCGCGGCACGCCCAACGCCCGCAATAATCGACATGGGTGTCGCCAGCCCTAAGGCACAAGGACAAGCAATGATCAACACTGTTGTTAACACCATAAATGCGTAAGAAATATTTTGCGTTACGCCATACCAAATCAATGCCGCAAGCAACGCGATTACCACCACAATCGGCACAAAAATAGCGGCGATTTTATCCGCCAATTGTCCTAATTGCGGCTTGCTGCTTTGCGCTTGACGAACCAACTTAATAATATTCGCCAACAGCGTTTGATTACCGATTTGCTCCGCTTGAAATAACGCCGCACCATCTGTCACCACTGTCCCTGCACTGACTTTATCCCCCGGATTTTTTTGCACAGGCAAAGATTCGCCTGTCAACATGCTTTCATCAATCCAAAGCGCCCCTTCCGTCACAATGCCATCAACCGAAACGCGATCGCCTGTTTGCAGACGTAACGTCATCCCTTGTTGCACTTGACTTAAAGGAATCTCATGCGTCCCCTGCTCATCCACCACTTTCGCGGTTTTCGGCGTTAAATCCAACAAACGCTCTAAGGCTTTAGACGAACGCTGTTTTGCCTTCGCTTCTAACATTTTCCCTACGTTGATCAAGCCAATAATCATCGCGCTACTCTCAAAATAAAGATGTCGCCCGCTTTCGGGGAAAATCTCAGGGGCTAATGTCACCGCCATGGAAAACAACCAAGCGGCTCCCGTTCCTAGTGCCACTAAGGTATCCATAGTCGCTGTTTTGTTTAACAAATTTTTAAAGGCGCGTTGATAAAAATGTCCCCCGGTAAAGATCATCACCGCAAGAGTTACCAAACCGACTGCCAGCCAATTTAAGCGATTATCTGCGGTGACCTGCGTCTGACCGCCTGCCAAGCCCCAAAACAACAAACCAAACCCAACCACTAACGCCACAATAGATTGCCATTGACGGCGTTGAATTTCCTGCTTGGCTTGTGCTTGTTGTTTTTCTCGGCTTGTTTTTTCATCTTCAATGATTTCAGCCCCGTAACCGGCTTGAATAACTTGTTGTACCAAGCGTTGAGCGTCAACATCCCCTGTCACAAAAGCCGTTTGCTCCGCTAAATTCACGCTAACACTTTCCACGCCTTCAACACCCTGTAACGCACGCTCAACTTTCAATACACAAGCGGCACAGGTCAACCCATCCAACAGTAACGAAATACTCTTATCACTCTTGGCTGAAGCGGGTTTTATCTCTTGTTCTAACACTACCGACCCAGACGAAGGCAACGCCGCTAATGGTGTCGGTAGTTCAGACTTTGGGCTTTCATTCACCAAATGCGCCTCAAAGCCTGCGGCAATAATGGCAGCGATCGCCGCTTGTGGATCCGCTGAACCATAAATTTTGGCGGAAGTTTTGCTGACTTCAAAAACATCTATATTTTCCACCGCACTTAAGGCTTTTTCTGTGGATTTAATACAATGCCCGCAATTTAATCCCGATAACGCCAGCTCAAAATCAGGCTGAGCCAATTCTGCGCCGTAGCCTGCGGCAACAATAGCATCAATTAAATGTTGCGCACTCACGTCCCCCATCACTTTCGCAAAATGCAAGGTCACTTGCACCTGTTCAACACCATCAAGTTGCTCTAACACAGCTGTCACGGATTTCACGCAATGCCCACAAGATAAGTCTTTTAAAGCTAAAATAGTCACTGTCATCATCTTTCTCCTGTTGATTTATAACGGTTGCTATCATAAACCTTCCCCCAAGGACAAGGTCAAGCAATGCGTGAATTTGGCTTTTTACTAAAGTAAGAGTAAAATACGGCTCTTTTTTACATTTACAATAAAACATAACGGACTATAACCATGACACAAAAACAAGAACGCCAAACTTGGTCCAGCAAATTGACTTATATTATGACGGTAGCCGGGGCAACTGTCGGCTTTGGCGCAACTTGGCGCTTTCCTTATCTCGTAGGCGAAAACGGCGGTGGCGCGTACGTATTGCTATTCTGTCTCGCCATGTTTGTCATCGGAATTCCCATGATCTTAGTGGAAAATGTGATCGGTCGCCGTTTACGCGTCAACTCTATCGATGCGTTTGGCGATAAATTACAAGATAAAGGCATTTCAAAATGGTGGAAAATTCTCGGTTATATGGGATTAGCCGGCTCTTTTATTATCATGGGTTATTACATGGTATTAGGTGGTTGGGTAATGAACTACATTGTAAGCCTAATTAGTGGCAGCCTAGATATTTCAACGCCAATTACAAAAGACACCGCAAAAACATTCTACGATCTCAGCATTGGCAATAGCCCAGTACAAATCGCCATTTACACCTTTATTTTTGTAGCCG
This sequence comes from Actinobacillus porcinus, assembly GCF_901764995.1. Lineage (GTDB taxonomy): Bacteria > Pseudomonadota > Gammaproteobacteria > Enterobacterales > Pasteurellaceae > Exercitatus > Exercitatus porcinus. The sequence continues at coordinate 199,216 of NZ_CABFKI010000003.1, read as the reverse complement.
CAAACTACATTATCCTTGCTAAAGGTATTATTGGCGGTATTGAACGCTCGGTAAAATATTTGATGCCACTCTTATTTATCTTCTTAATTGGCATGGTAATTCGCAATATCACCTTACCGGGGGCAATAGAAGGCATTACTTATTATCTCAAACCTGATTTCAGCAAAATTTCAGCGGAACTTTTCATCAAAGTATTAGGACAAGTTTTCTTCGCCTTAAGCCTTGGTTTTGGCGTATTAATCACCTTATCAAGCTATCTCAGCAAAGAAGAAAATCTGATCCAAACCGCTGTGATTACAGGGTTCACCAACACCATTATTGCTGTACTGGCCGGCTTTATGATTTTTCCGTCATTATTCAGCTTCGGTATCGCACCAAACTCAGGCCCGACTTTAGTATTCCAAAGTTTGCCTATCGTATTTTCCCATTTACCTTTCGGTACATTCTTTGCCGTTGTGTTCTTTGGATTACTCCTTATCGCCGCACTCACAACATCTATCACTATTTATGAAGTGATTATCACCGCGCTACAAGAAAAATTACGTATGCGCCGCGGTAAAGCGATTCTGCTCACCCTTGGTAGCATTTTTGTGTTAGGTAATATTCCGGCGGTATTGAGTGATAATGTATTGAAAGATATTCGCCCATTTGGCATGAGTATTTTCGATTTCTTCGACTATCTCAGCGGCAATATTCTCTTTTTATTAACCGCACTTGGCTGTGCTATTTTTGTGGGATTTGTGTTAAAAGACAAAGCCAAACAAGAACTGTCAGATACGCCAAATTCTACGTTCACCACAATTTGGTTTAACTACGTCAAATACGTTGTGCCACTCATCATTATTGTGATTTTTGTGAGCAATCTCATGTAAGCAAAAGCCCGAGTTTTTATGCTCGGGCTTTTAATTCGATAAAATGCTTCAAAAATTAACCTAATTCTTGAATTTTCTTAATCACATTACTGGTTGAACAGCCATTTTCAAAGTTAAGCACCTGAACATCACCGCCATTTGCCCACACTTCTTTTGAGCCCGCAATCTCTTCCGGTTTATAATCGCCGCCTTTAACGAGTAAGTCAGGTAAAACTTCGCCAATCAAACGTTGTGGCGTATCTTCGTCAAATGCCACTAACCAGTCCACGGAAGCTAACCCTGCCAATACTGCCATACGGTTATTCAGATCATTAATCGGTCTGGTTTCCCCTTTTAAACGTTTTACCGAAGCATCGGTATTGACCGCAACAATCAAACGATCCCCTAACTTACGCGCATTCTCGAGATAAGAAACATGACCTGGGTGTAAAATATCAAAACAACCGTTGGTCATGACAATTTTTTCACCACGATCTTTCGCTAATTGCACCGCACTTTTGAGTTCCGCTTCCGTCATAATGCCAAAACCTGTGGTCGTTCTACCATGAATCGCATGTTCCAACTCAACGGTAGAAACAGTCGATGTACCCAATTTGCCCACCACAATGCCTGCCGCCACATTCGCCAAATAACAAGATTCTTCCAATGAGCGACCATCCGCCAATGCAGTTGCCAATACAGAAATCACCGTATCTCCCGCCCCGGTGACATCATAAACCTCTTTCGCTTCTGTTGGTAAATGAAAGGCCGGTTGATTTGGACGCAATAATGTCATCCCTTTTTCTGAACGCGTCACTAAAAGCGCGGTCAATTCAAAGTCAGCAATCATTTTCAGGCCTTTTGTGACAATATCTTCTTCACATTCACACTTACCGGCTACCGCTTCAAATTCGGACATATTCGGGGTCAACAAGGTTGCACCTCGATAACGTTCAAAATCTGTGCCTTTCGGGTCAATTAAAACAGGCACATTGGCTTGACGCGCAATTTGGATCATTTGCTGAACATCATTCAGCGTTCCTTTACCATAATCCGATAAGATCAAAGCGCCCACATTTTTCACCGCGCTTTTTAATTTTTCTAACAAACTTTCACTATGAACATTATTAAAATTTTCTTCAAAATCAAGGCGCAATAATTGTTGATGACGAGACAAAATGCGTAATTTGGTAATCGTTGGATGGGTATCTAATTTTACAAAATCACAATGAATTTTCTCATTCTCAAGCAATTTGGTTAACGCGGAACCTGCTTCATCATTTCCCGTTAAACCTAACAATTGTACGGGCACATTCAACGAAGCGATATTCATTGCCACATTCGCCGCACCACCTGCACGTTCTTCATTTTCTTGTACACGAACCACCGGCACAGGCGCTTCAGGGGAAATTCGATTAGTCGCCCCAAACCAATAGCGATCAAGCATAACATCACCAAGCACAAGCACTTTGGCGGTAGGAAATTGAGCAGAATACTGAGCCATAAAAAATATCCTCATAAAAAAATTTGACGTGATTTTACCATAGGACAACAGGCTTTTCTTAAGTTTTCTCAAAATTTGCGTTAAACTAACCGCACTTTCAAATGGATGTATCGCAATGTCTAAAAATCATTTACCACAATTTAAAAAATCCTATCTTCACCCTAAACATTGGGGATTTTGGCTCGCCGTTGGCATATTTTGGCTGATTTTATGTTTACCTTACCCTATTTTATGCCATATCGGCACCGGACTTGGAGCGTTGTTTAGTCGATTAAAGGTCGGCAAAAGACGCGCTAAAATCGCACGCCGTAATTTAGAATTGGCTTTTCCTGAAATGCCCGAAAGCCAACGAGAGCAGATTTTGCAGGAAAACCTCAAATCCGTTGGCATGGCGATTATTGAAACAGGTATGGCATGGTTTTGGTCCGATCGCCGTATCAAAAAATGGTCAAAAATCGAAGGATTAGAACACCTGAAAAATCATGGGGATCAGGGCATTTTATTTGTAGGCGTGCATTTTCTTACCCTTGAACTTGGTGCACGAATTGTCGGTATTCATCACCAAGGTATTGGCGTTTACCGCCCCAATGACAACCCTGTTTTTAACTGGCTACAAGTTTGGGGGCGTTTGCGTTCAAACAAAGAGATGTTAGATCGCAAAGATTTACGCGGGATGATCAAAGCATTGAAAAACAAAGAAACCATTTGGTATGCGCCGGATCATGATTACGGTCGAAAAAATGCGGTGTTTGTGCCATTTTTTGCAGTCAAAGACGCAGCGACAACGACAGGCTCTTATTTTTTACTGCGTTCTGCACCGGGAACTAAAGTTGTGCCTTTTGCCCCTTTACGCAATCAAGATGGTACAGGCTACACCGTTAGTATCTCGCCGGCAGTGGATTTTAGTGATTTAAGCAATGAAACTGACATCGCTAAACGAATGAACAAAGTAGTAGAAAAAGAAATTATGAAAGGGGTCGAACAATATATGTGGCTACACCGTCGCTTTAAAACACGCCCTGATGAAAATGCGCCAAGTTTATATGATTAAAATCTAAGTAAGGGTGGATGATGATGTAATAAAGCCAAGCTAATCACGGCTTTATTATATCCCCCTAAACATCTACTAAAATCAAAATTGCCGCATCACCACCCCATTCTTTTGGTGCTTGATGTAAAGCACGCACTCTCGGATGTTGAACTAACCAGCGTGGAATTTGCTTTTTGAGCGTAAAGGTTCCGTAGCCTGTCATAATGCTGGCACAGTACACATGTTCATCCACACAAGCCTGCAACAAACTTGCTAATTCTTGTTTGGCTTGTTCGCGCGTTAAACCGTGCAAATCTAAAAACAAGTCCGGAGAAAAATCTCCACGGCGAAGCTGTTTTAATAAATAGCTATCTTCATTTTCGCGCAAATATTTCACCGCACTTTCTTCATCTAATAAAGGTTCATATTCATCGGAAAAATAAAATAAAGTATCTTGCTTTTCACGAATTTCACGTTGTTCGGATTTTTTCTTCGTATTAACTGAACGCGGCGCGACAAAAGTATTTTGCTCAATTTTCTTTGTGCCTTGGATATTTTCTCGAAATAAAGCGATATCTTCTTCGTTTAACATTCTGCATTCCTTTTCATTTTTGCGTATAATACCACAGATTCTTTCGTCTTTTTAAGGACATACCTATGACAACACATAATCAAGAACTCGTTGAACTGATTGCATCCGATGATGTACCTAACAACCTACAAACCATTAAAGATTTTCTGCGCTGGACCTTTAGTAATTTTAACCGTTCCGATATTTATTATGGACATGGTCAAGATAACGCTTGGGATGAAAGCCTACATTTAGTATTAACCGGCTTAGAATTGCCGATGGATTTACCGGATAATTTATTCGATACCCGTTTAACCTTATCGGAAAAACAATTATTGGTAGGGCTTGTTACAGAACGCTTGGCAAAACGCGTGCCGGTGGCGTATTTAGTGAACAGCGCATGGTTCTGCGGATTGGAATTTTATGTGGATGAACGCGTGATTGTGCCACGTTCGCCGATTAGCGCACTGATTGAAGATCGCTTTCACGGCATTTTACACCACAACCCAAAACGCATTTTAGATCTCTGTACGGGTAGCGGTTGTATTGCCATTGCCTGCGCGGAAAAATTCCCAACGGCGGAAGTGGATGCGGTGGATTTATCCTTTGATGCGTTAAATGTAGCGGAAATCAATATTGAGCGATACGACATGCAAGATCGCGTATTTCCATTACAATCCGATCTGTTCACGAACCTGATCGGCGATAAATATGATCTGATTGTGACCAATCCGCCTTATGTGGATTTAGAAGATCTCGGTGATATGCCTGAAGAATTTCATTTTGAACCGGAACTTGCACTGGGTTCAGGTTATGACGGTTTGGATATTACCAAACAGATTCTTGCCAATGCAGCAGATTATCTCAATGATGACGGAGTGCTGGTTTGCGAAGTGGGCAACAGTATGGTGCATTTAATGGAACAATACCCTGAAGTACCGTTTAATTGGGTAGAACTGAAAAATGGTGGCTTGGGCGTATTTACCTTAACCAAAGCCCAATTGGAAGAATATCGCGATTTATTCCGTTAATCACTCTCCACAAAACAGTCGTTGAGCCTGTCGAAACGTAAATCTTGTGCGGTCGCCGAAATGTCTTATAGTTCGGCAAGTTCACCAATCGTGCATCAACAGGCTCACCAACTGCCATTTCAGCTTTTTGCAAGTGTTACACAGTAGCATTTCTCAGAGATGAGCTTTGTCAACAATCTAACAGCTCTTATTATAAAACTGATACGCCTGATCCATATTCTCAAATTTGTGCATAATACCATTGTCTAACACCATGGCATTATCGCAGTACTCTTTAATCGCCGCCGGGCTATGGGAAACTAGAATAATCGAGCGATCTTTGCGCTTTTCAAACAACTCGTATTTACATTTTGCCGTAAAGCGATTATCACCTACCGCGATCACTTCATCAATCAAATAGCAATCAAATTCTACGGAGAGAGAAATAGCAAAGGCAAGCCGGGCTTTCATCCCTGATGAATATTTCTTTACCGGTTCATATAAATAATCACCAAGCTCGGAAAATTCTTCGGTAAAATGTTGCATATACTCAAGATCCGTCCCATAAATCCGACTGATAAAACGTAAATTATCCATTCCGGTTAAACTGCCTTGAAATGCGCCGCTAAATGCCAACGGCCAAGAAATGCTCATTTGGCGATCAATCTCACCGCTTGTTGGCGGTTCAACGCCGCTCATTAAACGGATCAGGGTCGATTTTCCCGAACCGTTGCGCCCTAAAATCCCTATTTTCTCGCCTTTTTTAAGCTCAAAATTAATATCTTGTAACACCGTTTTCCAACCGTTACGGGTATGATAACGTTTGCTGACATTTTTTACGCTAATCATTGAGGTTCAATCCCTTTACTAAAATTCTTCACCATTATTAAACCCACTAATAACATGGCTAAATCACAAACAATCAAAAAACCAACATTTTCGTAAGTAGTAATAGAATCACCAAAATAGCCATGTCTAAACATTTCTGTACCACTAATCATCGGTACCCATTGCAATACCTCTCGAACTTGTTGAGGAAAAGTATGCAACAAAAAGAAAGCACCGGATAAAGGCATAAACACAAAACTCAATGTTCCCCAAATTTTACCAAACGCTTCATATTTTTGGGCAATGGCACAAATAATTAACCCTAAGCCAACTGCAAAGATTGCCATTAATAACCACGCCATCACCATATACAATGCATCTTGTGGTACGCTAATCCAATCTATTGCAATAAACACTATCATAATGAAAATTTGTGCTGTCGTCGCCCCAGCAATTTCTAATAGCATACGGGCAAAAATGGTATCTAAGGGCCTAACATTACGATGATAAAGCAAACTTAAATTGGCTGAAACAGCACCAATGGCACGCCCTGAAGCATTGCGCCACATCATCATTAACGGGTAACCGGTAATGGCAAAAGCAACAATATTTAGCGTAGAAACCTGATTGGCTCGAACAAATTTCCAAAGCAACGTGATCAATAGCGTCATCATTAACGGCTCAACAAAAAGCCATAAAAAACCAATATTATTACGTCCATATCGCGTAATAATTTCACGCATCAATAGAGCATAAATTACCCTACCTTGAATAACACGCGAACGTTTAAATGTTGTTTTATTGCCATATCGCATTAGTTTTTATGCTCTCTTATACTTGCAATTAACAAACTTAATACACCGTATAACATTAAGCCGATAATCAATGTAGATAAAATATTGTATAACCGATGCGGTTCTGCCGCCCAATCGGGTTGGCTAGGCTGATTCACCACTTCCAAATAAAGTTGTTGGCGATCGGATTCACTACGGGTATTTTGCAAGGATGTCATTGCAGCGGCTAATTGTTGGGTTGCCAATTCATTAGCTAAAACTAATCGCTGATAATCCGCACTTTGTGTGGCAACAGAATTACCACGTCCCGATAAAAGTTTGGATTGTTCATTGATTTCTTTTTTCAGGCTTTTTTGACGCGTCAATAAAGCTTCGACTTGCGGATTATCGGGCGTCATCGATTGTAATTGTGCCAACTGCGTTTCTACGCGAACCAACTCTGCTTTCAATGTTGAGATCAAGGTTAATTGCACACCAGATTGCGCGGGCAAATCAAAAATATTGTTTTTAATTCGATATTCCGTTAACGCGGCTCCCGCTTCCTTCACATTATGTTCTGCATCCGCTACCGCCTGCTCCGCATATTCCATCGTGTCTTTCCGAGCACGCTCATTTAAGCGGTTAATTAATTGCTCACCTAAGTTTAACAACTTCTGATTAATAACCTGCCCTTCCGAAGAATCAAAGGCACGTACACGTAACGTTGTAATCCCCGAAACAGAATCTAAATCTACGCTAATCCGATCTTTAAAATAACGATAAAATTCTTCTTCCGAACCACTTAAACCAAAGGTATTAAAACGGCTTAAAAAATCCCCTTTAGTGGAATAGAAATCCTTCACAGGAATTTCTTCTTCAAGTTGAGAAAGTGCGGTGCGAGATTGAATATATTCACGAACCGTATAAGCATCGTCTTGCGAACGCGAAAAACCTGTTCCCTGTAGTAGTGCGCCAAACCCCGTTAAAGACGCCTGATTTTTCGGCGAACGCACCACAAAACTTGACTCCGAAATATACACATCTGACGCGAACAGTCCAAAATAAATGGTTGAGAACAGCGTTGGCAAAAACACGGTCAACCACAACAAAGGACTTCGCATTTTAGATGTTTTTTTCTTTTTATTGTTGATAGCTACATTATTCATTAAACATCCTTAATAGGCACGAATCGTATTCGTTGTACTGGTCACTGGCGAAGTAATCGAGAAAATCATTCTCAAGAATTTTTGAAACTCTGCCAATGGAGCATTCGATACATACACAACGTCTTTATCTTGCATTGGGAAACGTTGCAATAAAAACAGAGACTTAGGATCAAGCAAATCTACGCGATAAACTGTCGGCACATCCATACCAACACCATAGCCTTTAGCCTGCCATTGGCGTTGTTGATTTTGATCAAGCTGTTCATAAGGCACATAACGGAACACAAAAATACCGCGCGGGTCTGAGCGTGTATCAATCAAACCGCCCATCTTACCAATGGCTTCAGCCAGCGTAATCCCCTTGCTAGAAAACCGCACTTGTTGATTATTCCCTACTGCACCTAACCCGGTAAAACTATAGGGTGTATTCAATAACGACACCACATCACCCGCGCGCAAGAAAATATTTTGTCGCGGATCCGCAATTAATGTCGCATATGCCAAGGTTTTCACTTGATTACCACGAGTCAATTGCACCGTGATATCATCAATGTTTTCCTGCGTTCCCCCCACTGCAGCAACCGCATCTAATACACGCTCATTGCTTGCTGTTAACGGCATCCGCATTGCACTTCCCTGACGCACAACGGTAACATCGGCAGAATTATTATTCGCAAGCTTAACCAGCACCTGCGGCTGATTGGCTTTACGTTTCAACGCGCCCACAATCTGTCCTTGAATTTGTTCAGGCGATTTACCTACCACCGAAATATTCCCCACAAAAGGCACACTCACCGTACCGTTTTGGTTAACCATCTGTGGTGGCAATTGGGTTAAATGTCCACTCCCCTGTCCATCTGCACTAAAAGTCCCGCCAAACAACACCGCAGGCGGAGCTTCCCAAATAGAAATTTCTAACACATCACCCGCATTCACTGTTCCGCTATAACCCGAACCGTTATTTAATACATCAAATCCTGAAAATAATTGCTGACCTTGAGTTTGATAAAGACGCTGAACCAAACTATTGTCTAACTCAATCACATTAACGTCAGGAAGGGCTTTATTATCATTCACCGACACGACTTTACTGTAACTCGGACCAGAGGTAGGCAGACTATCACACCCTGCCACCATAAGACTCAACGCCAATAAAGATAACGTTGAATAGGGATTTTTCATATTTTTTTCCTTTTTACGATATTATATAGTAGTTGCACAAAGCTGGAATGGCGATTGGTGAGCTTGTCAAACCACGGTTGGTGAGCTTGTCGAACCACGGTTGGTGAGCTTGTCGAACCATAAGACATTTCAGCGTTTACTGCACAAGATAACAATTAATCCAATGACAAGTCAAATCATCACCCTTAAATCAAATCCAAATTAAGGCTTGTTGATGTTTTTCGCTGGATAATAAAAGCTGTCTTTAACATACATTGTCATTGGTAACTTCCTTCCCGGTTGTGCTTAATAACGTTATGCGTTACGATTATTGAAATTATTGATTATCACTAAGGAGTTTTTATGTCTCGCACTGTCCCTTTAGTTCACCCGGGGGAAATCTTGCTTGAAGATTGGCTTATTCCCCTAAATATTAGTCAATATGCATTGGCAAAAGCTATTCAGGTTCCGCCTCGCCGTATTAACGAGATTGTGAAAGGTAAACGTGCCATTACGCCCGATACAGCACTGCGTTTAGCGAAGTTTTTCAATACTTCACCACAATCTTGGTTAAATCTACAAAACCACTACGACACAGAATTAGTTAAAGCCAATATTGAAAATGAATTGGCGTTTATTCCTGCATTTCAATTTGCTTAATTCTTAATTACTATGGTAGTACTCCACTAGAACGGAGTACTCTTTGCTATTTTTTATCATCCCCGTGATGTTGCGGCAATATCTATATCTCTATTCATCACTGTCGAGAGCGCACAACAACTGACTTTGATATGGATAAAGACGGCAATATAACCAAGAGAGACATTAAAAGCCTTGATGCGCTTTGCCAGTGAAAAGATGGGCGGTATGGGGTGAAAATCAATACAATACTCACTATACATCGCCTACCCGTTGCACGGAACTTCTCTAATACCACCAGCGATAGCCGAATAGTCGTTGCTCCCCACCAAAACCAAAGCACTCACGATTCAGCAACACATTGACAAAACCATATCGCCAAAAAACGATAAAACCACGCCCTAATGGTTTACATTTTATAACAAAATATGCTATTTTTCCAAGCAAGCAAGCAAGCAAGCAAGCAAGCAAGCAAGCAAGCAAGCAAGCAATGAGATTCTAACCATAATTAATTGATATTAAAAGATATTTTTAACCAAGCCACAAGAAATAAAGAAGATAACTATTGTTGAACATAACCAAGAAAACAACGAAAAGTCGAAAACACTTTTCCAACATTTTAGAAGTAGCTCAATATACACTTAATCCTCATTTGGGTTAAATTTACTACTTAATTGAAAAGTACGGGATTAGCACTAATACAGTTAGAGAAATTCTTTTGGTATAACATATGCCTAAACGAATTCATGGACTTATCTATGGCGAATAATTATAAAAAAATAAAGAAATTACTTACACAACCAGGCATATTTTTCCGAGATTTCTTGAATAAGAAATATCCTATTCGAAATATAGAACAACCATTTTCTGAATCATTAGAATCCATTCTTATTAAAAGTAATCGTTTACTTTATGATTTGGTTGCCATAAACGTAGCAACAACATTTCCTATTGATGTGGTCTTTACATGGGTAAATGATAGTGATGCGCTTTGGCAAAAAAAATACCAAACATTTGTACCTTTATATATGAAAGACGCTGCACTATATGCTACAGATCCTGCCCGCTTTTCTAATCACAATGAATTATATTATTCTGTAAACGCAGTTATTAAATTTATGCCTTGGGTCAATCATATCTATATAGTAACCGATAACCAAAAACCTGCTTGGTTAAACGAATGTAACAAAGTAACTATTGTGGATCATAAAGATATTATTGATTCAGAATATCTACCAACCTTTAATTCTCACGTAATTGAGGCTTTTTTACATAAAATTCCTAATTTGAGTGAAAACTTTATCTATTTTAACGATGATGTTTTTGTTGCCAGACCATTACAGCCTGAACATTTCTTTCAGAATAATGGTGTAGCATCGCTTTTTGTCGCAGCAAAAAGTCTAAGAAAAATGAGAGAAAATGGTATAATCACACCAACGCTATCTGCATCAGAAAGAAGTATTACTCTCTTAAACCGATATTATCAAACAAACTTAGATACTCCATTAGTTCATACGTATATTCCTCTTAAAAAGAGCATGTATCAGTTAGCTTGGCAAAGATATGAAAATGAAATAAGAGCATTCTTAGGAAATAAATTTCGGATGAGTAATGATTTAAATTTTGCTAATTTTCTTATTCCATGGTTAATGTATTTTGAAGGGAAATCCGTTCCAAGAGTAGAGATTTGTTATTATTTTAATATTAGATCTAATGATGCTTTAGTTAAATATCGTAAACTAATTCATAAAAAGAAAATAGGACAAGAACCACATTCTTTTTGTGCAAATGATTTTAATAGTAATAACAGTACTGAGAACTATAAGCAAAAACTAATAGCTATGTTAGAAAACTATTATCAATAAGAGAAAAAATATGAATAATATTAAACGTAAAATTAAAAAGCTAGTGAGAGACCCTAAATTATTCTTTAAAGATATGTATCAAAAAAGAGTAATTCACTTAAAACAAAAAAGAATTATTAAGCATAAAACAAACAATCAATATACTATCGTTTCTGCTGTTTATAATGTTGCGAGTTATTTAGATGAGTACTTTATTAGTATAACTAAACAAACTTTAAGTTTTAAAAATCATATCCATATTATCTTAGTGGATGATGGTTCAACGGATAATTCAGCTGAAATTATTAAAAAATGGCAAAAAAAATACCCTAAAAATATTCACTATATTTATAAGGAAAATGGAGGGCAAGCATCTGCACGAAATTTAGGGCTAGAATATGTGAATACAGAATGGGTTGTTTTTACTGATCCAGATGATTTTTTGCACCCTGATTATTTTAAATCTGTAGATGAGTGTTTAAATAAAACTCCTTCAGCTAGTATTTTAGCTACAAATATAAAGTTATTTATTGAAAATCAAAATCTTGTTAAAGATTCTCATCCGTTGCGTTTCCGTTTTAATGAAACACATATAGAAAAAGTTAAAAACTTAGATAAGTTTATTAATTTATCCTCGGCTTCAACTTTTTTTAAAGTAGCACATATACAAAAAAAACATTTAAAATTTAATGATAAAGTGAAGCCTAACTTTGAAGATGGAAAATTTATTGCTGATTACTTGATTGATTTACAAAATACAGAGGCTATATTTGATAAAGGAGCAATTTATTTCTATCGTAAACGCGATGATTCAAGTTCAACATTAGATACATCATGGAAAAAAGAAGAAAAATATTCAAATATCTTTGAATTTGGATTCATACCTATGCTTAAAAAATATAAGGCTCAACTTGGTGTAATTCCTAATTACATTCAGAAAACAGCATTGTATGATATGAGTTGGTATGTTCAATATTTATTAAATCGACCTGAACGTATTAATTTTTTAAATAAAGAACAAAAAGAAAAATTTTATAGTTTTATGAAAGAGGTCTTCTTATACATTGATGAGAAAAATATTACGGAAAGTAATTTTGCTAATACATGGATGTTTCATAAAGTAGGTATGTTAGGTGCATTTAAAAATGCAGAACCACCATTTCAAATAGTATATATCGAAAATATAGATAGAGAAAGAAAACAATTTTTAGCTAGTTATTTTAGTTATTTTGACTACCCTTACTCCATTCAAATAAATAATCAAGAAATTATTCCTGAATATGAGAAAACAGTAGTAAATACATTAAATAATGCATTATTTAATTATGAGAAACGCTTATGGATTCCATATGGTGAACTAGATTGTTATGAAAAATTGCATTTTTTTCTCAATAAAAAAGCTATGCGTATTTCTATCAAAGGTAAAACATTTACTCATGGCATTACTATAGAAGAATTAACAAGTTTATTTTCCCCTTCTGAGAAATATCACTCTGATGGAAGTTGGCTATTGATGGATAGAGAAACTAAAGCAGATGATAATGCAGAGCATCTCTATCGTTATATGATGAAAAATCATCCTGAGCAGAAGTGCTATTTTGCTCTAAATAAAACAGCACCTGATTGGAAACGACTTGAAAGAGATGGATTTAATTTAGTTGAATTTGGTAGTAAAGAGTTTGAAACGTGTTTACGTCGAGTTAGTAAAATTATATCTAGCCATTTAGAAAAACATATCAATAATTATTTTAATGATTTTTATGAAGATAGTAAAAAATTTGTATTTTTACAACATGGTGTAACAGTCCATGATTTGTCAACATGGATAAACTCTAAAAGGAATTTGCATTGTTTTATTACAGTAACAAATCAAGAGCATGAGTCTATTGTGGCTAATTTTAATAATTATAAGCTTACAGAAAAAGAAGTTATTCTTGCAGGATTTCCACGTTACGATAATTTATCATTAGAAAATAAGAAGGATCGAAAATCCATTCTAATTATGCCAACCTGGAGGAAAAATATTGTCGGTGAAAATATAGGGATTGGTAGTAATACACGTACGCTGAATAAAGCATTTATGCAAACTGATTATGCGCAGCATTGGTATAAATTATTGCATTCTGATAAATTAAAAGAATTAGCAGATAAATATCAATATGAAATTTTCTTTGCTCCGCACCCAAATATTGAGCCTTATTTAGAAATGTTTAATGTACCAGGCTATATTAATGTTTGGAGTATGGTGAAAGAAACAACAAGTGTTCAAAAACTTTTTGGTTTTTCTTCTATCTTGATTACTGATTATTCTTCTGTTGCTTTTGATATGGCATATTTAAACAAAGCAATTATTTACTATCAATTTGATAAAAATAGTTTTTTTTCTGGAGAACATACTACTCAACATGGGTATTTTAAATATGAAAATGATGGTTTTGGTCCAGTTACAGAAACACAGGAGCAAGTTCTATCAGAGTTAGAAAAAATAATGATACATGGAAGAGCTGAGTCTGAATACTTGAAGCGTATTCAAAAAACTTTCCAATTTCAAGACAATAGAAACTGTCAGCGCGTTTACCAAGCAATAGTCAACTTAGACTCTCCAGAAAAAAATGACAATATTTCTGTTGTTAAAAATATGCTTGCTCAAGCAGAAAATTATAAAGAATGGAATCTTGTTGGAAAGCGAATATTTAATTTATTACAGAGTAAAAAACTAAATGATAAAGAATATGATGAGTATGAGCAAAGATATTTAAGTGCTTTATTCAATGATAAGGATTTTGTAAACTTACTAAATTATCTAACTCTAAATAAAGTCAAAAATATGTCTTATTGGCAGGCTAAAGTAGATTTAAAAATTGGTAATATAAAACAGGCTGCTAAATATTTTGCAGACAATAAGATAGGGTCACAAGAAGATAGATTAATAGCTACTTTAGCTGCTGCATTAAGTGGAGATATTGAGTCTGTCGAAATATTGAGTCGAAACTTGTCACCTGAATTACCAATAGAGTATAGTCCATTATTATTACTTGCTGAAAAAATTAGCCAACAAGAATATTTTGTTGCTATAAGCCTTATTGAAAATTTGTTGGAACAATTGTCAAGTGAAGACAAATATATCTTTAAGCTAGAATTATTGGCAAGTTACATATGTATGCAATTAAATAATTTAAAACGAGCTCATGACTATTTAGTTCGTTATGAAAATCATAGTAAAAATGATCCCTCTTGTCGTATTGCGATAGCACGTTTAGCGAAATTACGTCATAATGATGAAAAATTATTTACTCAAATGAATCGTGCTTTTGAAGATAATTTACTGCTGATACCAGAAGATTTAGTCCCAAACTACTTGAGGGTACTTGAACAACAAAAAAATATTATAGCGGAAGAAACTCTATTGACCCAATTTAGAGAAAAATATCCACAGAGCCAAGAAATTGCGTTATATAAAGCAGAAAAATTGTATCGCTCAAATGAATGGCAAGCATTAACAAACTTGCTAATTGACTATATTTATAATTCTGAACGAGCAATGTATTTATATGCACTGGCTTTATGTCGCCTTGGGCAATCAGAAGATGCTCAAAATATGTTAAATATAATACCTAAGCAAGATACGTTTAAATATTGGAAGCTTGTCGCAGAAACTGCAGAGTTAAAAAAAGATAAAGCACTCTTGAAATATAGCATAGAGAAACAGTTAGAAACCCTATAATAACTAGGAGATGAATATGTCACAGCCTGTAACACAATTAGTAGATATCACAGAAAATAATATTTTTGCTTTTTGGGAGTCTCCAAACCCTATTCCAGCATACCTAGATTTATGCAGAGAAACTTGGATTAAAAATATTCCAAATTGCAAAATACATATACTAAATCATGCTAATTTACATGAATATATTGGTGATACTTATGATTTAGAAAAATTAAAAACTATCTCTTTTGCTATGCAGTCTGATATTATCTCAGCGGCTGTACTAGAAAAATTTGGTGGTTTGTTTTTAGACTTAGATTGTATTGTGATTGATGATATTTTTGATATTTTCAGTACTATTTCAGAGACTAAACTGATTTCATTTGGACGAGCTGACGCTAAAGCTATCCACCTTGCAGTACTTTTTTCTCGTAAGCCTAATAATCCTCTTATAAGTGAATGGCGAAAAGGAGCTCAGGAGCGTCTTCAAAACAAACCAGAAAATTATCCTTGGCATTATTTTGGAAATGGGATCATCGATCCATTACTTAAGAAACCAGAGCATAAAGATGATTTTTATATTATTGACCGTACACAAAGTGGCAATATTTTAGAGTCAGCTGTATTTGGTAGTAATCTTAATAGAGCTATCGAGGATTATAAAAATTTATATTTTAATGAGGCGTTTAGCTTCTCACCCGCCTTATTAGATAAAGTAAATTGTGGAGTGATTTCGTTACACAATTCTTGGTCACCGCCAGAGTATAAAAATATGCCAAATAAGATGGATTTTTTAAGTAAAAATGTACTTATTTCAGGGATGCTTAATTATATTTTGAATAACTCTACACATAAAACGATAAGAAATATATTTCCTATTATTGAATCCTTTATTGTTAAGAATTTAAAAGAGAGAGACATTGTTCATTCCCTAAAATATTTTAGAAATATGTTAGTTTTAGATTTTTTTTCTAAAGGAAATCATTTTGCCTTTGATATATCAATAAAAGATGATTCAATTCATTTGGATTTTATTTTGAGAAATATATCACCTGAAAAAGTAAAAGAATTAGAATATTTTTCAGCTAAGAATTTTAATGTAAACAAAACAAGAATTATTTCAGATATAGATCAGAAAAAAATTCTGGATGAAATCATTAAAATCCATACCATAATGGAAAATCTTAATGTAGAAAGTTCAAGTGTTTTATCTAATTTACCAAAATCGATTCTTAAAAATTCGGTGGTTGATTTACAAATTTTCAGATTAATTGAAAATATCCTTTATATTGAAGGTGTAGGCATTATCACAGGTCAAAGTGCTAGGGAATATAGCGATATTGATTATAAACTTATTATTAAAGGGGCTTCTGGTGAGTATGTCAAAAACTTAGGAAAAGGTTCTCGACCAGAACTTACAAAGCATTATGCTGCAGGAACAAATTTCAATTATGATAAGTGTTGGTTTGCTACACTTGGATATAAAGGAATTGATATTTCTGAACTGCCTGTAGGAACTTATGAGCTATTCTTAAAAATTAGTGTAAATGGTTTTGAGCAAGTATTTGCTCTATCTTCACAAAAACTGATGCGATTTAATAATACTTTCTTTAGCTTTGAAGCAAATTCAGAAGGTAATAACTTTTTCATAAAACAAGAATTAAACGGAGCTATTAAAAAAATAATAAGTACCTATACATCTAAATTGGGGGTAATAACTCAACGTGAAGAATGCTTAGACATACATTATAAAAATGGAAATCATCCTATTATATTACTTACAGCCAATGTAATGACTAATCAAATCATTCTATCCTGTGACGATAAGGCTGTTTTAGCCAATTTATATCATCATATAGGGGCAACAAATGGGGAACTTCCAACCAAAGAAGATACTGATTTAGCAAAAACTTTAAATTTGCTATCTATAGAAATTGAGAAATTTATTGGAAGAAACACTAAGTTCAGTAATAGCAGATTAAATGTAAATGGATATTATCAAGATGAGTATAACAATATCATCGAAGCACCACTCGAACTGAAAAATGTACAAGTACAATTTTTTGGTAAAAATAACTATGTGAAATTACATGAACGATCTAACTTAAAAAATACTGTCATTGAATTTAAAGGTGATAATGCTTCATTTTCTATTGGTCAACAGACAGATATGTCTGGTACCTTCCGTTTAGGATTCGGTTGTCATATTACTATTGGTAATAATACAACGAGTACTAATGCCGTATGGGTAACTTGCGCAGAACAAACCAGTATCATAATAGGCGATGATTGTATGTTTGCAACAAATAATCAAGTTAGAACCGACGATTCTCATGCTATTTATGATGTGAATACAGGTACACGAGTAAATCCATCTAAAGATATTGTGATTGGAAATCATGTTTGGGTTGCTTATGGTGCAACGATTTTAGGTGGGAGCCATATTGGTAATGGCTCAGTTATCGGAGCTTATTCTTTAGTGAAAAAAGAGGTTCCAAATAATTGTGTAGCTGCGGGTATTCCAGCAAAAATCATTAAAAAAGATATTTTCTGGGAACGTCCTTTACTATTAAATATGGTGGATGAAACTATCTTTCCAAGTGAATACTTAGAGCTGAAAGAGTATATTCAGAATACAGAAGAATAGTTTTTATCTTCTTTGCAAGAATGTATTTTACGATTTTTTCTTGCCAAAATGTATTGAATGATTAATTGTATTACAAACTTAAGGAAAACAATGAAATCAAATGATGTTATTAAAATCCCTTTTAATGCTATCAAAGATAAACTTTTAGAAAACAAGATTACAATTCACCATGCGGTGAATAACCCAAATATTGTTTTATCTGTCAATAAAGATATTAGTTTAGAAAGCAATGTTACCTTCTGGGGATTTTGTAATACATTATGGTCTATGGGATGTCATAGTTATAGTGGCAGTAATTTAGGCTATGGTGTTAAAGTAGGGCGATTTTGTAGTATTGCTGTCAATGTTTCCATTATGGGGGCTCACCACTTCCCCGATTGGATTTCTACATCACCTGTTTTTTATAACTCCGGTTATCATAATTTAATAGGAGAAGATCTTAGTAATATAGCTCGCCAAGATAGAAACATTGAAATAGGTAATGATGTTTGGATTGGTTCTGGTGTGGTTTTAAAAAGCCACCTTAAAATTGGTAATGGTGCAATTATTGCAGCTAACTCGGTAGTTACGAAAGATGTTCCGCCGTTTGCCATTGTTGGAGGAAACCCAGCTAGAATTATTAGATTCCGTTTTAGTGACGATTTAATTCAAAAAATTCAGCAAATAGAATGGTGGAATTATCATCTAGAAGATTTTAACGGATTAAATGCAAATAATCCTGAGCAATTTATAGATGAACTTAATGAAAAAGTTTTGAAAAATGATCTAAAACATATAGCTATAAAGTCTCTAACTCTATCCGAGTTACAAGTATAATAAACGAATATTTGTGAATAGCAAAAAGGTGTAATAGACAAAAGGCTTAGTTAATAATGATCTGCACTTCAGAAGTTAGGCTACACACCCAACTAATTAAGGTGCAGATTTTTTATTACTAGATACAACCAATCTTTCAAACAATATGTCATCAAATTTTATCCTCATAATTAAAAGGGCATAGTAGACAAAATAGTTGCTGTGTAGTGGTACACTAATCCCGCAGTCCTCAATAGGTGGTAAAATTAAACCCAAAATGAGGATATAAAAATGCGAAGACCTAGAAGAACCTTTAGTGCAGAATTTAAAGCTGAAGCAGTAAAATTGATTACCGATCGTAAATATTCTATTGCACAAGCTTGCAAAGAACTCGACATTGGTGAAACCGCGTTGCGTCGCTGGGTAAGTCAAGTTCAAGCGGAATGTCAGGGCTATGTGTTGCCGGGTTCAAAGCCAATCAACCCTGAACAACAACGCATTCGAGAGTTAGAAAACCGTATCAAAGAGCTGGAAGAGGATAAAGAAATTCTAAAAAAGGCTACAGCGATTTTAATGTCTCTCGAGAACAGCGATACCAAGCGGTCACGACGTTAAAATCGCACGGCATTAAGCGTTTATGCGCGTTATTTGGTGTGTCAGAAAGTGCCTATTACGCACGTTTGATGCAGCCAAAAACCGTGAAAAAACACACTGCACTTGCGATTGAAATCAAGCTCATTTTTGAGGCAAGTCGTCAATCTGCAGGCAAGCGAACGGTTCAATCAGGTTTGAGACAAAAAGGGATTCGAGCCGGTTTGCCGCTGATTCGTAATTTAATGATTCAACAGGGATTATTTAGCAAACAACCACAAAAATGGTATAACCGAAATAAAGAAACCGGGCAAATTTTTGCTAATCACTTGAAGCGAGAATTTACCCCAACGCCACAAACGACGGTGCTTTGTGGCGACACGACGTACATTAAAGTCAATGGGGTTTGGTGCTATTTAGCGGTGGTGATTAACCTGTTAACTCGTCAAGTTGTCGGTTGGAAACTGCGTCGATACCACGATGCGCAATTGGTTGTGGATGCGTTAAATCATGTCATGTTACATATCAAACGCACGAAAACGATGCTGTTCCACTCAGACCAAGGCAGTATTTATGGGAGTAAGCAATTTACCCGGTGTGTGCAAAAACACAAGCTAACGCAAAGTATGAGCCGACGGGGCAACTGCTGGGACAATGCACCGATGGAGCGTTGGTTCAGAAGTTTTAAGTATGAGTGGATGGCCTACGGTGGCTATGCTGATTTTGAAAGTGCGGTCAAAGATGTGAGAGATTATGTGGTGTATTACAACCACACTCGCCCACATAGCTATAATCAAGGCTTGCCCCCGATGTTAGCTGAAAAAACTTATCGGGGACTGTTGAATTAGTTGATCACTACACAGTGTTTAAAACAGAAAGAACCACCTAAATTAGCACTTTTGCAAAACCCTTTTTGCGTCCCCAATGAGATTGCCGTTAAACAAGATGACATTGTTTTCTGTTTATCCGAATACAGCCTAAATTATGTGTGAATTAACCCCTTAATAAGGTATAATAAAAACAACTTTACGGTAAGTTTTACCAACTTTCGATATGAAAATAGGTTTTATTATGTTAATTCAGTTCTCAGTGGAAAATTATCGCTCAATAAAAGATGAGCAAACATTATCATTAGTTCGAAGTTCAACGGATGAAAAACCTGATAATTATTTTGATAGCAAAGCAAAGTCAACACCTTTACTTTTAAAATCAGCGGTTATTTATGGTGCTAATGCTTCAGGAAAATCTAATATTATTAAGTCATTAGATTCAATGATTAATATTGTGGCTAATTCATTTAATAAAAGTCCTAATGAATCTATCCAAACTGAATATTTTATTTTTGACCATAATACTCAAATACTTCCGACAGTTTACGATATTTCTTTTGTTGTAGATCTAATGAATGAACAAGGCAATTTACAACCCACTCGGGTAGATTATGGGTTTGTTGTAGATCATTCTATCGTTTATGAAGAATGGTTAAGTGTCTATCCTAAAGGTAGAGAACAAAATTGGTTCTATCGTCAATATAATACAGATTCATCTAATTATGATTGGAAAATGTCAGAATATTTTAAAGGTGCAAAAACAAGTTGGCAAAACCAAACTCGCCCTGATCAATTATTTCTTTCAACTTCTGTTCATCTAAATAGTGAACAATTAAAACCAATTTATTATACATTAACCAGCCGAATGCCAATCGTAAGAACAGATCGAATTAGCAATCAAATTTCAAAAGATTTTTGTAAAGAATCTGAAAGAAATAAATCTATTTTAATTCAACTGTTACGCGCTTCAGGAATTGATTTAAATGATATTGTTTTTGAAAAACCACAAATTAATATTAATGATTTATCAGATAAACTCCCTGAACATATTAGAACAGAAATTTTAAATGATTTAAAAGAACAACTTATCTCTCAAAATGAGACTTTTTTTGTCTATAATGATGATTTAGGTTATTCACAAAAAATAAATTTAAGAGAGGAGTCTGATGGAACCCAAAAACTATTTGAATTTGCAGGTCTTGTTCTAGCTGTATTACATAATGGTGATACATTAATTATTGATGAATTAAATAAAAGTCTTCATCCTGATTTAGTTCGATTTATTGTTCAACTATTTAATTCATCAGTTAATGAAAAAAATGCTCAACTTATTTTTACAACACATGAAACATCTGTTTTAAGAAAAAATCTATTACGACGTGATCAAGTTTGGTTCTGCGAAAAAAGAAAGGATCGCTCAACAAATTTATATCCTTTAACCGACTTCAAACCTCATGTAAATCGTGAAGATATAGAAGAATATTATTTACATGGGAAATATGGTGCAAAACCGGTATTTCAGGATTTTCAACTACCAAAAGAATTTTGGAGTGTGTAATTTCTATGGCGAAACGAAAAAATCGTGAGTTAACTCGAAAATCACCTAAAAGAGAAGCTTATAAGACAGTATTAATTGTTTGTGAAGGACAAAAAACAGAGAAATTATATTTTGAGAATTTAATTCTTAAAGAAAAACTTTCGTCAGTAAATATTAAAGTCTATTCCGGAAATAATTCTGATCCGAAATCCGTTGTTGAAACTGCTATACAAAAAAGAGAAGAACAACGTCAATATTTAGACTTTGATGAAGTTTTTTGCGTCATTGATCGTGATAATCATTCTACATTTAATGAAGCTCAAAAGCTGGCAAAAGTAAATAATATTCAGTTAATTGTTTCTTATCCAAGCTTTGAATATTGGTATTTATGTCATTTTATAGCTTCTCGAGCACCAATTATCGGGACTGGTTCCAAAAGTGCGGGAGATATGTGTGTAGATTTATTAAATATACATTGGAAAAAAACATTTAATGAAATTTATAAAAAAGCTAGACCAGGGATTTATACAATCTTATTACCCTATCTTAATACAGCTAAAAAGAATGCTATGAATGCCTTAATAGATAGTGAAATCAATAATGAACCAAATCCTTCAACACGAGTTCATTTATTAGTTGAAAATCTAATTAATATCAGAAATTAATCATTTATGATAACTCGCATATTTTCCAAAGGTATTCTAAAAATCCCATTCTTGACATCTTTTTTGTCGGATATGAAATTAATATTAACCCACTCAAAAAATATTCAACAAGTTGTGGGTTGGGGTTATCGTCCCTCAACAAAAAAAGCGAGGGATTTTGCAGCGCGTCATCAGTTGCCTTTTATTGCCTTAGAAGACGGTTTTTTGCGTTCAGTAGGGTTAGGAGTCAAAGGATATCCGCCCTTTTCTATGGTGGTTGACGATTTAGGGATTTACTACGATACCACTAAGCCATCACGGTTGGAAAAGTTGATTTTGCAATCATCGCCTGATTTGATAACGGAAAAAGTGCGGTTGGCACATCGTTTAATTGTGGATTTTCAATTGAGCAAATATAACCATGCGCCTGATTGTCGGATGTCAATGGATGAAAATGCTGTCTTGGTGGTGGATCAAACTGTGGGGGATATGGCGATTCAATATGGGCAGGCGGATGCACATTGTTTTCAGCAAATGCTAGAAGCGGCTATTCAAGAAAATCCGCAATCCACTATTTTCGTGAAAACGCATCCTGACGTATTGTCAGGCAAAAAGCAAGGTTATTTAACCGCACTTTCACAGCAATTAGCGGCTAATATCGTGCTGTTAGCCGAAGATATTAATCCGCTTTCCTTGCTTCGCAACGTGAAGAAAGTGTATTGTGTGACTTCACAAATGGGATTTGAAGCACTTATGCTCAATAAGCCTGTGGTGACGTTTGGCGTCCCTTGGTTTTGTGGTTGGGGGCTGACAGATGATCGTCACCCTATTGCAAAGTCACTTGCTACATTCTCAAGACGTAAAACTTGCGATTTATTGACTTTATTTCAAGCTGCCTATTTTCAATATAGTCGGTATATTAATCCTAATTCTGGAGAAATAGGCAATATTTTTGATGTTATTCATTATTTGCACAAACAAAAAAAGTTAAATCTACAATTCGCAGGTAATTTATATTGTGTCGGTATGTCTTTTTGGAAGCGTTCCGTTTTAAAACCTTTTTTTAAATTACCAAGCTGCCGGTTGCATTTTGTTTCTCATATTAATAGACTTAAACATGTTAATTGGAAAGAAAATAATCGCTTATTAATTTGGGGCAATGGCAAGCCTTTATTATTAGATTTTGCTAAAAAGAATCATATTTCGACATTACAGGTTGAAGATGGATTTATTCGTTCTGTAGGATTAGGCTCTAATCTTGTAGCGCCCCTTTCTATTGTTGTTGATGATTTAGGTATTTATTTTAATTCGCAAAAAATCTCACGATTAGAATATATCCTGCAAACAAAAGCCTTTACTGAAGAAGAATTACAACAAGCAAAAATATTACAAAATTTATTAGTTTCACAAAATATAGGGAAATATAATGTTGGTGCAAATGAATTAAACTTAACGGTTTCTCATCGAAAAAAAATCTTAGTAGTGGGACAAGTTGAAGATGATGCTTCAATTAAAACAGGTTCACCGGAAATTCAGTCTAATTTGGCATTATTAAAAAAAGTGCGGTTAGAAAATCCAACAGATTATATTATTTATAAACCTCATCCGGATGTGGTCAGTGGCAATAGAATTGGGCATATAGAACCATCACAAACAGCTCAATTCGCTGATTTAGTTGTAACAGAAAGCAATATTTTGTCCTGTATTATGGCAGTTGATGAAGTTCATACTATGACATCTTTAGCCGGTTTTGAAGCACTTTTGCGCAATAAAATTGTACATTGTTATGGGTTACCATTTTATGCTAACTGGGGGTTAACAATTGATCATATTGCTTTGCCAAGACGTACAAGAAAACTCTCGTTATTAGAATTAATTGCAGCAACATTAAATGACTACCCTATTTATTTTAATCCGGTAACTAAGCAATTAAGTGACGCTAAAACAATTATTCACTATTTAACAACAAAACAATTAGAAAGTAAAAAGAGCATTCGCCAATCTTGGGCTAAAAAACAATTCAATAAATTAAAACACTTATTCAAAGTTTATTTTCTATAGAAGGGGATTATGTTAAAACATTATTTAGATGAACTCGTAGCTTCATCAAAAAACATTGTATTATTACAGGGTCCAATTGGGCATTTTTTCAAGGACTTAAGCCGTTGGTTAGAACAACAAAATAAATCGGTCTATAAAATTAACTTTAATGGCGGTGATGAATATTTTTATTTTAAAAACCATAAAAACACCATTAATTATCAGCAGTCTATTCAAGATTGGGAATGTTTTTTAGTACATTTTATTAAACAAAATCATATTGATAGTATTCTTTGTTTTGGAGATCATCGCCCTTATCATAAAATCGCTAAACGTATTTGTGAAAAATATGGTGTTCAATTTTGGGTTTTTGAAGAGGGTTATTTTAGACCGCACTATGTTACATTAGAAAAACAGGGGGTTAATGCATTCTCTCCTATTCCCAAAAATGCTAAATTTTTTTTAGAAAATCATTACCAAGCTCTACCGGAACCCATTGCGCCCAAACCTTTAGCTAAAGGTTTTCTGCCTATGGCAGAAAACGCGATAAAATATTATTCTGCCGCTTTTTGTAAACAGAAAAAATATCCTCACTATCAACATCATAAAGAATTGTCTTTGATTTATTATATTCGTTTATGGATAACATCCGGGATTAAACGCCTCTATTATTATTCTCGAGATTATCAATTTAGTCAAAAAGTGACTAATAATGAATTAGGCGATTTTTTTATTGTACCATTACAGGTTTATGATGATAGTCAAGTTAGAGTACATTGTGATTTTAAAAATGTAGAACATTTTTTATCTGAAGTTCTCATTTCTTTTGCTAAACATGCACCTGAAAAATTAAATTTAATCATAAAACATCACCCTATGGATAGAGGTTTTATTGATTACACTAATACAATTAATGAAATTTGTGATCAATATCCACAGATAAAAAATCGTGTATTTTATGTTCACGATGTGCCTATGCCCGTATTTTTAAGAAAAGCAAAAGGAATGGTTACGTTAAATAGCACTAGTGGCCTTTCCGCATTGCTACATCATGTTCCAACGATAACATTAGGTAGAGCGAATTATGATATCGCCGGTTTAACGTATCAGGGAACGTTAGCTAATTTTTGGCAAAACCCAACACCACCCAATACAGAATTATTTGAAGCTTATCGAAAGTTTCATCTATATAAAACACAAATTAATGGTAGTTTTTACACGAATGTTTGTTTGAATAGCTATTAAAACTTGTTGATGTTTTGTGATTATAAAATATACTATTTTATACCTAACACGCGAAATGCGTATTAGATTACGTATAGTTAAGTGGTTCATCATTATTCTGCTATGCCTGTTGCTTAAAGGAAGTACATCGAAAGGAAGAGATAAAATGGCAAAAAATAAACCCACCTCGGTAGTAATCTAACCCCGAAAAGTATCTCGGGGTTTATTGTTAATCTTTAATTTGTACATGCACCGTAATTTCTTCACGGTCATGATATAAATGTTTCGCTTGGAGATGAAATTTCAAACCGTGACGTTCTAATTGCTCTGCAAGATTTTGTAAACAGCTCTGTACTTCCACATAGCGTTTTTTCATCGGTAGTTTTAGGTTAAAGATGGTTTCACGACACCAACCGTTAATCAGCCATTTCGCCATTAATGCCGCAATACGGCTTGGTTGTTCAACCATATCGCAGACCAACCAATCCACGCGCTTACGTTTTGGTGGCTGAAATTTAAAGCCATCTTCGGGACAATGTTCAATACGTCCTGTGTCATGTAGGCTGGCTGCCATTTTTCCATGGTCAACGGCATACACAAATAAACCACGGCGTACTAATTGATACGTCCAACCACCAGGGCAAGCCCCTAGATCTACTCCTGTCATATTTTCTGTAAAACGCTTGCTTTCTTCTTCCTTTGGAATAAAGGTCAAAATCGCATCATCTAATTTTAAAGTTGAACGGCTTGGCGCGTCTGCAGGGAATTTTAACCGTGGAATCCCCATATAATGTGCTGAGTGGTTGTTATTGTAAGAATAACCGACATAACAGGCGTTAGATTGCACAAAGAAACAATGCAACGTGATACCACTTTTTTTCGTCTCTTTAAACCCTAGCCAACCTTGTTTCTTCATTGCTTGGCGCAAAGGGACAGTAAATTTTCGACAAAAGGTTGAGCGTTCTTTGGCTTCATTTGTATCTGCCGTTTCAACCCAAATTTCCGTGCTTTGCTTCAGATTTAAGTGCGGTTGAATTGCTTGAAGTTTTGCAATAATAGGGCTAATACGATCTTCAGGTGATAATTCATTAAGTAGCTCGGAAACCACTATCATTTGACGCGCAAAGATAAGTTGATTAAACGGAATTTCGCGCGCAAGACGATCCGCTTCCCCTGCTTGATAACATTCAAAAATCACATAACCTGAATTTTCTTGAACGCGCGCAAACCCGAATACACCACGTTCTGCGGCTTTATCCGTGATTTCGGCGGCGACTTCTTTTTCAAAACCAATTCGACAATATAAGGCTAATTTGTTCATTTATTCGTATCCTGCTCCATCGTCTTTAAAATCCATTCGCGAAACGCGCGAATCGTGGGCTTATTATCATTTTTGATGTCACTCACCACAAAAAATGATTTGGGATCATTAAGTTCAGTTGGTAAAACCACTTGTAAATGTCCATAGTCAATTTCTTGTTGGGCTAAAATACGGTTGGCAATCACAATACCCTGCCCATGAATTGCGGCTTGCAAGCCCATAAACGTATGGCTAAATACAACCCCTTGTTGTGTATCTAACGAGGTAATATTGAGATAATCAGCGATCATTTTCCAATTATCACGAGTGTGAATATGGATTAAGTGGTGCTTTTGTAAATCTTCTTTGCTATTAACGGGAATACTCTCTAGCAATTTAGGTGAAGCAAGCATGACGAGTTGCTGAGATGACAAGACATCAATATGCACATCTTTCCAATCGCCGCGGCCATAATATACCGCTATATCTGTATCTGCATTTAAC
Organism: Actinobacillus porcinus; assembly: GCF_901764995.1. Classification (GTDB taxonomy): domain Bacteria; phylum Pseudomonadota; class Gammaproteobacteria; order Enterobacterales; family Pasteurellaceae; genus Exercitatus; species Exercitatus porcinus. The sequence continues at coordinate 172,021 of NZ_CABFKI010000003.1, read as the reverse complement.
AGATTATCATCATGATCCGCGGCTTTAATGCGAACATCAATTTCAGGATATTGCGCATTAAAGGATCCCAAATGAGGCACTAACCAATGATTTGCAAAGGTTTGTGGCACACAGACCGTTAAGTGCGGTCGATTTTGACGCATTTTTTGGGTGGCTTCCGCAATTTGATAAAGTAACGGAGAAATTTCCGCATAATAACGCTCACCTTGCGGGGTTAATTCAAGAGCACGATTTTTGCGCACAAACAATTCGACATCTAAAAAATCTTCTAATAATTTAACTTGGTGACTCACTGCTGCTTGTGTCACATAAAGCTCTTCCGCCGCTTTAGTAAAACTTAAATTTCTTGCCGCGCGTTCGAAAGCTTTCAATGAATTCAAGGGTGGCAAACGTTTAAACATTTTTCTTTCCATTCAAATTTTTTTATTATATAATGAATTGATTTCTTTCAGATTAGTTTTTCTAATCTATCACATAAGTATTTCTAGCTTGTCTATTGCAAACAGCACTTCTATAATATTCGCATACTTAATGATTGGTAATTCCTTAATTGATTAAGAATTTATTCTTAGTTAAGTATTATGTTGTGTTTGCATATTGTTTGGGAAACCAAACAGCGTTATTTATTTTCCTGAATAAATAACGATTTAACTTCCTGTATATTTTTGACCTGATTTTGGGTTCTAAACACCGTACTTTCTGTACGGTGTTTTTTTATGTCCGCATTCTATCATAATACCAAGCAAAAAACGTAAATAATTGTTTTCAAGCCCATCAGAATGGCGTATATTTGATAAAGTTTTTTAAACTCAAATTACGTTGTAAGGAATAAAAATGAAAGATCTTGATTGGAACAACCTTGGCTTTAGTTATATTAAAACCGATTTCCGCTTTATTGCTCATTGGAAAGACGGTAAATGGGATGAAGGCAAACTCACTACAGATAGCACATTACATATTCACGAAGGTTCGACCGCACTTCACTATGGTCAACAATGCTTTGAAGGCTTAAAAGCTTACCGCTGTAAAGATGGTTCAATTAACTTATTCCGTCCACACGAAAATGCAAAACGTATGCAAAAAACCGCAGAACGTTTATTAATGGCACCTGTTCCTACAGAATTATTTATCCGCGCTTGTACTGAAGTCGTTAAAGCAAACCAAGAATGGTTAGGACCATATGGTTCTGGCGCGACCTTATACTTACGCCCATTCTTAATTGGTGTGGGTGAAAATATTGGTGTGAAAGCTGCGCCTGAATATATTTTCTCTGTATTCTGTTGCCCGGTTGGAGCATATTTTAAAGGTGGTTTAGCACCATCTAACTTTATTACCACGGATTACGACCGCGCGGCGCCGATGGGTACAGGTGGCGTAAAAGTGGGCGGTAACTATGCGGCAAGCTTATTGCCACATGAATTGGCAGCAGAGCAAGACACAGCTACACGTAAATTTGCTGATGCAATTTATTTAGATCCAAAAACACACACTAAAATAGAAGAAGTAGGTGCAGCAAACTTTTTTGCCATTACCAAAGACAATAAATTTGTGACGCCAATTTCTGAATCTATTTTACCAAGCATTACAAAATATTCGCTTTTACATATCGCGAAAGAACGCTTTGGTATGGAAACCATTGAAGGCGATGTGTATATTGATCAACTAGATCAATTTGTTGAAGCCGGTGCTTGTGGTACGGCTGCGGTGATTACACCGGTAGGCGGTATTCAACACAAAGATCAGTTCCATGTGTTCTATTCAGAAACAGAAGTAGGCCCTATTACACGTAAACTTTACGAAGAACTTACGGGTATCCAATTTGGTGACAAACCTGCGCCTGAAGGTTGGATCGTTAAAGTAGAATAATTATTTTGATAAGCACGTTTCGGCGTGCTTTTTTTATTGTTTTGTAAAGTTAGTTAAAGAACATTCTCAACGAACAAAATATCGTTTAAAATGTCGCAACCTGACTTAATATGGCATTTCATTATGAAGCTGAATTTTCCAACATTTCTTACCCTATTCCGTGTGATACTGATTCCTTTTTTTATCATTGCATTTTATTTGCCTGTCACTTGGTCGCCTTTTGCGGCAACGGCAATATTTTTTGTCGCCTCAGTGACGGACTGGTTTGATGGTTATCTTGCCAGAAAATGGAAACAAACAACCAGATTTGGGGCATTCTTAGACCCTGTTGCAGATAAAGTCATTGTGGCAGCGGCGTTGGTCTTGATTGTGGAATATTATCATGCTTTCTGGGTGACGATACCTGCTATCGTCATGATTGCGCGAGAAATTATTATTTCCGCACTACGCGAATGGATGGCAGAAATTGGCAGCCGCACAACCGTTGCCGTCTCTTGGATTGGCAAGGTCAAAACGACTGCGCAAATGCTCGCACTAGGTGGATTACTTTGGCGACAAGCCCCTTGGATGGAAATTACAGGTTTTATTTTGCTTTACATCGCGGCAATATTGACGGTTTGGTCAATGGTGCAATACTTAAAAGCCGCAAAAGGATCGCTCTTAGACGATCTCAATTAACTTAGCTGGTTTTATAGGACGGAGCGATATATCCGTCCTTTATTTTTGGAAAAATCGTCTTATTTTCACCGCACTTTTTATTAGCTAAGAAGTATGCTATTTTAACTCTCCTTTTCTCACTTTAAATATAGGACTACTCTATGCAAACCTTATTAAAAATCACCCAGTTTGCCAGCAAAACCTTTGCGCTTTGGGTGCTGTTATTTGCTTATCTTGCGTTTCAGTTTCCAGACACCTACAAACAATTTGCCCCTTATATCCCTTATTTACTGGGCATTGTGATGTTTGGTATGGGAATTACGCTGACCTTTAACGATTTTGGTGAAGTCTTCAAGCACCCTAAATCCGTGATTATTGGTGTTGTCGGACAATTTGTGATTATGCCGGCCATCGCCTTTGCTTTAGCGAAATGTTTTAACTTACCGGCAGATCTCGCGATTGGGGTAATTTTAGTGGGCTCATGCCCCGGTGGCACATCATCAAATGTGATGACCTATTTGGCTAAAGGAAACACCGCACTTTCTGTGGCTTGTACAACGATTTCTACACTACTTGCGCCGCTATTAACGCCGGTTATTTTTTACCTTTTAGCAAGCCAATGGTTAGAAATTGACGCTGCCGGAATGTTTATTTCCGTATTAAAAATGGTACTCTTCCCAATTTTCTTAGGATTAGTCGTTCGTGCCTTATTCAAAAAACAAATATCTGAAATCAGTCAAACAATGCCATTGTTATCGGTTATTTCCATTGTGTTAATCTTGGCAGCAGTGGTTGCCGTAAGTAAAGATAAAATTGTGGAATCAGGCTTATTAATCTTTGGTGTTGTGGTATTGCATAACTGCTTAGGTTATTTGGTAGGATTCTTTGCGGCAAAATTATTAGGGCTAAATATTGCTGACAGCAAAGCAGTTTCTATTGAAGTCGGAATGCAAAACTCAGGCTTAGGTGCAGCACTGGCTGCGGCACACTTCAACCCGATTGCCGCGGTGCCAAGTGCAGTATTTAGTTTCTGGCACAATGTATCAGGCCCAATTTTAGCGAATATTTTCTCCAATATTAAAAATGACGATAACGCCTAATTGAACATGGGATACAAAAAACGCTTAGCCAACAGGTTAAGCGTTTTTTATTGATTATTGAATGGCTTTCTTACGTGATGCTCGGCGTTTCATTCGGCGGATAAACCGCGTTACGCGCCATGCTCTTGTGATGGAATAAAGATATAAGAAAAATAACAGAATAAATGCACCAAACATGATCCATTCGTTCACATAAAACACTTCGCCCAAAATACCAAAAGTGGCGCATAGTGCGGCAAATGCGGTAATAGCAAGAAAAGCCTGACGTGAGGTTAACCCTGCGCGAACCATTAAATGATGAACGTGTAAACGGTCGGGTTTAAATGGGCTTTTGCCTTTGCGTACGCGGCGGTAAATTACGGCGATCATATCAATTAGAGGGATAGCAATAATCCATAACGCTGTGACGGGATTCATTGGATGACCATGCCCTTGAGTGCTTAATAGCAAAATCCAAATCATAGTGAAACCGATTAGTGTGCTACCGCTATCACCCATAAAAATTTTGAATTGTTTACCGAAAGGGATACACAAGTTAAACATCGAATAAGGAATTAACGCCACGATTAACGCAAAACACCAAACGGCTAAATCCCATTGATTGTCCATAATTAACAAAATACCCATTGCAGCAAAACCTACACTCGATAACCCGCCAAGTAATCCGTCTATACCGTCAATCATATTGAAAGCGTTAATGACAGCAATGGTCGCCAATACGGTAATCACAAACCCTACACCACCAAGCGTCACTTGGAATGGTCCGATAATTTGTCCTAAATTATCAAGGGATAATTTACCAAAATAAATCATCGCAACAGACAAACCAGCTTGAATCACTGCGCGCAAAGCCGCACTCAGGTCAAAACGGTCATCCAATAAACCAATAATCAGCAATACGGTTAACGAAAATAAATATAGCCAAGGCAAACGCATCTGATCCCATTGGAAAATATAGAAGCACAGGTTGCCCATAAATAATGAAACACCGCCCAGCAAGGGGATAGCACCTTGGTGACGTTTACGATAATTCGGTTTATCCACTAAGCCTATTTTTTCCGCCACGGGGCGCATCGCCACAATGGTCAAGAAAGAAACAATGAAGGTAAAAATAAAACTAAGCCACAACATTTTAATGCCTTATTTTAGAAGTGATTTGTTTGATAAAACGTGCAAAAGCATACCATAAAGTAGCATTTTAAGATATGGATTTTTAGAGTACAATAGACGGACTTTTAGCAAAAAATTTGGAAAAAAATCATGTCAAATTCGACCGCACTTTTTAATCGTGCTCAACAAGTTATTCCTGGTGGTGTAAATTCACCTGTTCGTGCTTTCAAAGGCGTAGGCGGCACCCCTGTATTTATTCAAAAAGCGGCCGGTGCTTATATTTCGGATACCGATGGAAAACAATATATTGATTATGTCGGCTCTTGGGGGCCTATGGTATTGGGGCATAATCACCCTGCCATTATTGAGGCCGTATTACAAGCTGTACCCAATGGTTTAAGTTTTGGTGCCCCAACAGAAGGCGAAATTACCTTAGCGGAATTAGTTTGCCAATTAGTGCCATCCATTGAAATGGTACGTATGGTGAGTTCCGGCACAGAAGCAACCATGTCTGCCATTCGTTTAGCGCGTGGTTATACCAAACGTGATAAAATCATTAAATTTGAAGGCTGCTATCACGGCCATTCAGATAGCTTACTCGTCAAAGCCGGCTCCGGCGCATTAACACTGGGGCAACCAAGCGGACCGGGGGTGCCGGCAGATTTTGCTAAACATACCTTAACCTGTACTTATAACGATTTAAACTCCGTTAAACAAGCCTTTGAACAATATCCAACGGAAATCGCTTGTTTAATTGTTGAGCCTGTTGCCGGCAATATGAACTGTATTCCACCACAAGAAGGCTTTTTACAAGGGTTGCGTGAGCTTTGTACCCAATATGGTGCGGTCTTTATTATTGACGAAGTCATGACCGGTTTCCGCGTTGCCCTTGGTGGTGCGCAATCTTATTATGGTGTTACACCGGATTTAACCTGCTTAGGTAAAATTATTGGCGGCGGTATGCCTGTGGGGGCATTTGGCGGTAAACGTGAAATTATGGAATACATTGCACCAACAGGGCCTGTTTATCAAGCCGGCACACTATCAGGTAATCCAATCGCCATGGCAGCAGGATTGGCTTGTTTAACAGAATTATCAAAACAAGGTAATGAAGAAATCTTAGCGACTAAAACTCAAAAACTCGCAGAAGGCTTAAAAACTTTAGCAGATAAACATAATGTACCGCTTTGTGTGCAATATGTGGGCGGTATGTTTGGTTTATTCTTTACAGAACAAAGTGCGGTCAAAAATTTCCAAGAAGTGATGAAATGTGATGCGGCAAAATTCAACCGATTCTTCCATTTAATGTTAGAACAAGGCGTTTATCTTGCACCATCCGCCTTTGAAGCAGGATTTATGTCTCTTGCACATTCTGACGAAGATATCGACCGCACTTTAGCGGCGGCGGATATTGCTTTTGGACAGTTATAAACAAAAAATCCCACGCATTGGGACAGGGATAAACCCTGTCCCTACAAAAATCTGAATTTAAATTAAACCTTTGTCAAAAATAGAAATAATTAGGTAAAATACTTTTACTCTATTTCATTAATCACGAGATTTTTATGGCATATACAACTTTCTCCCAAACCAAAAACGATCAACTCAAAGAACCGATGTTCTTTGGTCAAAATGTTAACGTTGCCCGTTACGATCAACAAAAATATGAAACCTTTGAAAAGCTAATCGAAAAGCAACTTTCTTTTTTCTGGCGACCGGAAGAAGTGGATGTTTCACAAGACCGCATTGACTACGCTGCCTTGCCTGAACACGAAAAACATATTTTTATCAGTAACTTAAAATACCAAACTCTGTTAGATTCTATTCAAGGCCGTAGCCCGAACGTAGCGTTATTACCTTTGGTTTCTATTCCTGAATTAGAAACTTGGATCGAAACTTGGACGTTTAGTGAAACGATCCACAGCCGTTCATACACCCATATTATCCGTAATATCGTTAACGATCCCTCTATTGTTTTTGATGATATTGTTACCAATGAAGAAATCATCAAACGCGCAAAAGATATTTCGCGTTACTACGATGAATTAATTCGCGACAGCCAACTTTATGGCTTATATGGCGAAGGCACTTATACCGTGGATGGCAAAGAATGTGTGGTTTCATTACGTAATTTGAAAAAGCAACTTTATCTTTGCTTAATGAGCGTTAATGCACTGGAAGCTATTCGTTTCTATGTTTCCTTTGCTTGTTCTTTTGCTTTTGCTGAACGTCAATTAATGGAAGGTAATGCGAAAATCATTAAATTTATCGCCCGTGATGAAGCCTTACATTTAACAGGTACACAGCATATTTTGAATATTATGGCAGCAGGTCAAGACGATCCTGAAATGGCAGAAATTGCAGAAGAATGTAAACAAGAAGCCTACGATTTATTTGTTGCTGCTGCGGAACAAGAAAAAGCTTGGGCAGATTATTTATTTAAAGATGGTTCCATGATCGGTTTGAATAAAGATATTTTGGTGCAATATGTAGAATATATCACCAATATCCGTATGCAAGCGGTAGGCTTACCATTGCCATTCCAAGCACGCTCCAACCCAATTCCTTGGATTAATGCGTGGTTGGTATCGGACAATGTACAGGTTGCACCACAAGAAGTTGAAGTAAGTTCTTATCTTGTGGGTCAAATTGACTCAAAAGTCGATACGAGTGATTTCGGCGACTTTGACTTGTAATAACCATTAAGCGAAGTGCGGTTAAAAATCTTGATATTTTTTGACCGCACTTTTTATTTTCGGGAAAAAATGAAAATCTATCAAATCACCTTAACACAGTCAGCACAAAATATTGCCCATTCCAACCGCACTTCATTGCTGGAAAGTTTGGAAAACCACGGCATACATCACGAATACCAATGCCGTAGCGGCTATTGCGGTTCTTGTCGTGTCAAAATAAAAAAAGGCAAGGTTTCTTATAAAGAATTACCCCTTGCCTTTATTAACCCTAACGAAATTTTGCTTTGTTGTTGTCAGGTTGAGAGTGATTTAGAGTTGGAGCTTTAAATTACCACCAACCTAATAATTTCATCCAAACACCACCCACACCAAACCAAATGACAAGTGAAGCAATGGATGCAATGAAGCTCACTCCCCACCATTGTCCTGTACTGTTATAACCTGAACCATACAATGCCGGACCGGGACCACCTGCATATTGCGTTAAACTCATTGATAAGGTTGATGTATAACCTAAACCAATTGCCGCGATCATCGGTGGTGTTCCCACGGCAATCGCCGCTGCTAAGAAAGCTAAATACATGGCGGAAATATGCGCCATTGCAGAAGCGAAGAAATAGCGTGTATAGAAATAGACGAGAACTAAAATTGAAAAGGCTACCGGCCAACTAAATGCGCCAACGGATCCAGCAATATGGTTTGATACCCACGTAATTGCACCGTATTTATTGAGTGCGTTTGCCATCATGACTAACACCGCAAACCAGAACATCGTATCCCAAGCGGTTGTTTCTTCAATAATATTCTTCCACGTCATAATGTTAGTGAATAACAAAATCACTAATCCAATAAAGGCAGAAACCGTAGCAGGAATATGGAAAAATAAATCCCCCACTGTCCAAAGGAATAATAATAAAACAAAATCTAACGCAAGAATAATTTCTGCTTTACTCATTGGCCCCATATTTTTTAACTCATCACGTGCCATTTCAGCCATTTTAGGCGTATCTTTTAGCTCTGGTGGATAAATTAAATACACAAAATAAGGCAATACAATCAAGCTGATCACCCCAGGAACAATGGCACCTAAGAACCATGTCATCCAGGTGATCTCTACGCCTTGCCCTTTGGCTAACTCAGCAATTAACGGGTTCCCCGCCATCGCTGTTAAGAACATAGTACATACAATGGTATCAATTTGTGATACGGCAATAGCTAAAAACGCGCCTGCACGGCGTGCTGTTGGACCTGGTTTTGAATCATAGGCATCTGCAATTGATTGCATAATCGGGTACATAATACCGCCCCCACGTGCTGATGCAGATGGAATACCCGGGCCAATCACCACATCGGCTAATGCCATACCATAAGCCACGCCCATCATTTTCTTACCAAAGCGTGCCACAAAATAAAGGGCGATACGTTTACCTAATCCCGTTTTAATTACGGCACGAGACAAAAACATCGCAATACCGATAAGCCAAATCGTACCGTTTGCGAAGCCTGAAAGCATTCCGACCTCGCCTTGTTTGGCTGAGATAGGCGTCAATCCGGTTAAACCGCTCACCACTAAAGCCACCAAGGTTGCCGCCCCCATTGGCATTGCTTTCGCAATAATCGCCACAATGGTTGCCACGAATAACGCTAACATTCCCCAAGCTTTTGTGGTAAGCCCTTCAGGCGTTGGACATAGCCAAATCGCCAATCCTACTAAAATAGCAAGAAACAAACCTTGCCATTTAAAGCCGAGTTTTACTTCGACTGTTGGTTTTGTTTGAGTTGTCATCTTTTTTCTCCGACAAAATAAAAAAAGGGAATATCAAAATGATACTCCCTGCCAAAATAAGATAAGTTTGCTAGGACAGCTATCATTATTTCCACTTGAACTCTATCATACCCTATAAGGGGTAATAAATATAAATTCAAAGTAAAACGTTTGCTATCAAATCTTATCTAAAAAAAACTGCACTTTGTTAAAGATTATTCAAATCCAATACGTCCGTCATATCAAATAACCCTTGTTCTTTTGTGGCAAGCCATTTTGCTGCGCGCACGGCACCATTGGCGAAAGTCATTCGGCTGGAGGCTTTATGCGCAATTTCTACACGTTCACCTATATCCGCAAACCACACCGTATGTTCACCAACAACATCGCTGGCACGAATGGTTGAAAAACCGATTTCATCGCGTTTACGCTCACCGGTAATTCCTTCGCGGCAGAAAACACCGTGAGTTTTTAAATCTCGACCTAAGGTTTTAGCGATATGCTCGCCCATTGACAGTGCTGTACCTGATGGCGCGTCTACTTTGTGACGATGGTGCGCTTCAATGATTTCAATATCGCAATAATCCCCCATAACTTTTGCGGCTTTTTCTAACAATTTAAAGACTAAATTAACGCCGACACTGTAGTTTGATGCAAAAACAATACCTATTTTTTCAGACGCGGCTTTAATCGCTGCTTTACCGGCATCATCAAAGCCTGTCGTTCCTAAAATGAGTTTTTTATGATTTTCCACACAAAATTTAATATGCTCAAGAGAACCTTCAGGGCGTGTGAAGTCAATAATCACATCAAATTTCTCTTTTTCTGCATTTAAATCTTCTGCAACTTTCACGCCAATCGCACCAATGCCGGCTAATTCACCGGCATCAGCACCGACTAAAGAAGATCCTTTACGTTCAAATGCCGCACCTAATTCTACACCTTCAGTATGATATACCGCTTGAATTAATTGGCGTCCCATACGACCACCGGCACCGACAACAGCAATTTTTAATGTCATATTTTTTTCCTTTTCAATGATCAGTTAAATTCTGTAAAACCACTATAAACTAAAAAAGCACCAAAACCTAAGAAAATAATCCCTGCCACATTATCAATATAACGGCTATATTGGCTATAAAAACGTTTGGCGAATGGGCGAGAGAAACAAAGTGAAAGCAAATAAAAATAAACAAACGTTTCTACAATAATAATAAATAAGGCTAATCCCATTTGCCATAATTCAGTAATATTTATTAATATCAAAGACATAACACTAGAAAAATAGACTATCGCTTTTGCATTAGACAGATTAACGAATAATCCTTTTAAGATTTCTTTTTTAATACTTGTCTTTTGATTTAATTCCTTTTCACCGGCAGCTTCAAAAACAGCATTTGTTCGACTTTTTGCCATTTGTAAGCCGATATACATCAAATAGCTTCCACCGAGCATCATGATAATGCCGTGTAATGCAGGTGTCGTAGCAAATAAAATCGCCAACCCTAACATTGCCGCCAACGCCCAAATCGCCACGCCCAAAGTAATACCGATAATACCGCAAACAGTATTTCGCTGGGAATTACTGGCCGCCATTCGTGTCACATAAAAGAAATCAGGCCCTGGTGTCATTAAACCAAATAGATGAACAATGATGAGATTAATCATAATAATACGTCTAATCCAACAATAACAATCGCTCCATAGATAGCGGCTAAAACATCATCAATCATAATGCCAAATCCATTTTCTAATTTTTCATCAAAAATTTTAATGGGATAAGGTTTGAGGATATCGAAAAAACGGAAAACCACAAAGGCAATGAAGCTCCAATACCAATTAATTTCGGGGACAAATAATAAACAAATCCATACTCCAACAAATTCGTCCCAAACAATTGAACCATGATCATGAACGCCCATATCATCGGCCGTTTTTTGGCATAAATAACAGCCTAAAGCAAAAGAAAGTGCGGTCAAAATAGCGAAAGAAATATTGCCCATTATCGGCAATAACAGCATACCAATGATTAAACCCGCCAAGCTTCCCCAAGTGCCGGGTGCAGGACGAATCAGCCCTGAGCCTAATCCAACGGCTAAAAAATGGACCGGATTTTTTAAACGGATACGTGATAACGGATTTTCTGTCATGGAATGTTAAAACATCAATATTGAAATAGAAAAAGTGGACATTCCTGCCCACTTTATAAGATATTACTTGCGACCCAACGCAGGCGCGACTTTATCTAATACGCCATTAATATATTTATGGCTATCTTCCGCCCCAAAGGTCTTCGCCAATTCAATCGCTTCGTTGATAACCACTTTATAAGGTACATCTAACTCAAATTTGAGTTCATAAACGGCTAAACGCAAAATCGCTTTTTCAATTGGCGTTAGTTCTTCTGACGCGCGGTCTAAAAATTCCGCCATGGTAGCATCAACACTATCTAAATTTGCCACAGCACCACGGAATAATTTACGAAAATAAGGAACATCAACACCTTTTAAATCTTGTTCTGTCACAAAGGATAACTCAACTTCAGCCGCATCATTTTGTGATACATACCAAGAATATAATGCTTGAATTGCACATTCACGCGCGCGGCGGCGTGGGCTTACTTTTTTCTCTGCCATATTCATTACGCCGCGTTGATTTGATCTAAAAGGTTTACCATCTCAAGAGCAACTAATGCGGCTTCTGCGCCTTTATTACCTGCTTTCGTTCCGGCTCGCTCAATAGCTTGCTCAATATTTTCAGTAGTTAATACACCAAACGCTACGGGAATATCCGAATTAAGTGCTACATGACCTAAACCACTACTCGCTTCACCTGCGACATATTCAAAATGCGCTGTACCACCACGAATAACCGTACCTAATGCCACAATCGCATCAAATTTTTTCGTATCCGCCAAACGGCGAACCGCTAAAGGTAATTCATACGCACCCGGTACTTTCACTAAAGTAATATTTTCTTCTTTAACTTGTCCTACGCGTTTTAATGCGTCAACAGCCCCATCAACTAGGCTATCATTAATAAAATGGTTAAAACGAGCGACTACCACGGCGATTTTTGCATTTGGTGCGCTTAATTGACCTTCTAAAACGTTCATATTATTTCCTTTTAAACATGGGGATAAATTGAGCCGAATTCTAGCACAAAAAAAACATTCTATCAGCTGTTATCTTTGGCTTTCCTTGTGACTTAGTTGCTCAATTCTCTACAAAGTAAACAAAAACACCACGAAATTTTCGTGGCGTTTCCATAGGTTCTGTTTATTTTTTTAATAAACATATCTACTTAATAATACGCAAGTGGGATGTTGTTTTTGACGATGCCGTTGTTTTTTTCGGTTCCGCCTTTGGTTTTTCCTGTGTTTTTTCCACCGCACTTTTAACCGGACCTGTTTGTGATTTATCTAGCTCATCATAAATCGCCTCAGGTTCAAACATCACACCATCGCCATTTTCACGTGCATAAATGGCAAGAATCGCGCCCATAGGAATGTACAATGCGCGAGGAATACCTTGAAAGCGCGCGCTAAACTCAACGGTCTCATTACCAAGCGCTAAATTCCCTACCGCACCAGGCGATAAATTCAAGACAATTTGCCCATCTTTAACATATTCTTGCGGGACATCCACACCATAATAAGTCGCATCTACAACTAAATAAGGGGTAAAGTTATTATCCAATAGCCAATCATAATAGGCTCGCAATAAATACGGACGTTTAGGGGTAGATTTATATTCCATTATTTATCATCCATTAAATTTTTTGGTGCTGCACTACCAATAGATTGCATAAATGAATCACGTCCAAAAACACGATCCATATAGCCATTAATGGCTTTGCTGCCTGCACCAGTAAAAGTTACGCCAAGTTCTTTTAAACGCCACAATAATGGTGCGATATAACAATCCACCAGACCAAATTCTTCACTCATAAAGTAAGGATATTGATTAAAAATTGGAGCAACCGCAAGTAATTCTTCTTTCAATTGCTTCAAGGCTTCTGCACGTTCGACTTCCGAGCCATTTTCTGCTTTCGCTAAAGTTGGATACCAGTCTTGCTCGATGCGTAACATTAACAAACGGCTTTTACCGCGCGCCACAGGATAAACCGGCATTAAAGGGGGGTGTGGAAAGCGTTCATCAAGATATTCCATAATGATACGTGAAGTAAATAGCACTAAGTCGCGATCCACCAAAGTCGGAAGCGTACCATAAGGGTTTAATTCCATTAATTCTTCAGGCACAGCATTGGGATCGACATTTTCCGTTTCGTAAGCAACGCCTTTTTCCGCTAAAACAATTTTCACTTGATGGCAATAAATATCTGATTTATTAGAAAAAAGGGTCATTATTGAACGTTTATTTGCCGCACTGGTCATCTATTCCTCCGCTGATGTAAAATGCAATTAACAGCTTTACAACCCTGCTGTTTAATATCTAAAATTTCGAGTTAAAAAACGTGCTTATTTTACCACAAATCACATAGGTACTTTCAACCCCTTAGGATGGATTATTCAATTTCTTAAACAAAAAATATAAAAAAAATTGCAGCCCAATGGACTGCAATTTCTTGAATATAAACGAAAATATAAAATTAACGTTTTGAGTATTGTGGGCGACGACGTGCTTTGTGTAAACCCACTTTTTTACGTTCAACGCGGCGAGCATCGCGAGTTACGAAGCCTGCTGCACGTAATGCTGGACGTAATGACTCATCATATTCGATTAACGCACGTGTAATACCGTGACGGATAGCACCGGCTTGACCAGAAATACCACCACCTTTCACTGTGATATAAAGGTCTAATTTATCTGTTAACTCAACTAATTCTAATGGTTGACGCACGATCATACGTGAAGTTTCACGGCCGAAGTAAACGTCTAAAGAACGTTGGTTGATTGTGATGTTACCACTGCCCGGTTTGATAAATACACGAGCTGAAGAGCTTTTGCGGCGACCTGTGCCGTAGTTTTGATTTGCTGCTGTCATTTTTCTGCTCCGTGATTAGATATCTAAAACTTGTGGTTGTTGCGCAGCATGTTCGTGTTGTGAACCTGCATACACTTTTAATTTACGGAACATTGCACGGCCTAATGGACCTTTTGGCAACATACCTTTAACCGCAATTTCAATCACTGCTTCCGGACGACGAGCAATCATTTCTTTGAAAGTCGCTTGTTTGATACCACCTACATAGCCAGTGTGCCAGTAGTAAACTTTATCAGTTTCTTTACGACCTGTTACAGCTACTTTATCCGCGTTGATAACGATGATGTAATCACCTGTATCTACGTGCGGAGTGTATTCTGCTTTATGTTTACCACGTAAACGGCGAGCTAATTCAGTCGCCAAACGACCTAAGGTTTTACCTGTCGCATCTACTACATACCAGTCACGTTTAACTGTTTCTGGTTTTGCTACAAAAGTTTTCATTAATAAAATTACCAATATTTGATATTAATACCCAGTACTCATTTGAGTACAACCATTGATCTAAATCAGCACCCCTTCGAGTGTGATCTCGATAAAACAATAGGCGGTGGGAAAACCGCACTATTCACAGGGTCGCGTGATTATACATAAGTGTCTTACAAAATGCGAGCTTTTTATGAAAAATTTATGAGCGTCTGTTTTTCTTTAAATGAAAATACCATTAAACTTATAAAAGGATCAATCTTGTGTAGAAAAATCTTCCCTTTTTATAAAAAACGGCTATGATATGCCGACTTCAAAAGCGCGGTCATTTTAACCGCACTTTGATGTGTCTATCTCAACCAGCGCCTGCTGGGGAAAGATAAAAAAGCTGAAACGCTTTTTTTAATAAGTAGCGAGTCAAATGCCCCATGGCATCTTATCTCTCAGGATAAGAAAGCTTAGGCTTCCCGCAAGGCACCCGACTTATTTTTTTCACCTCATTTAGAAGGTTTTTTAAAATGACAATTAACACTCCTGTAAAAGCAATTCTCGCCTCAAATAAACATTTCTTAGATCGTCAAGATGCAATGGAATCTAACGTGCGTAGTTATCCGCGCAAACTTCCTTTTGCTTATGCAAAAGCGCAAGGTTGTTGGGTAACAGACGTAGAAGGAAATGAATATCTCGACTTTTTGGCGGGTGCAGGAACATTAGCATTAGGTCATAACCACCCAGTGTTAATGCAATCAATCCAAGACGTTTTAGATAGTGGCTTACCGTTACATACTCTAGATTTAACCACGCCATTAAAAGACGCTTTTACCGAAGAACTTTTATCATTCTTCCCTAAAGATCAATACATTCTTCAATTTACCGGCCCTTCAGGTGCAGATGCTAACGAAGCGGCAATCAAATTAGCTAAAACCTATACCGGACGTGGCAATGTGATCGCTTTCTCCGGCGGTTTCCACGGAATGACCCACGGTGCGTTATCTTTAACAGGTAACTTAGGTGCGAAAAATCCGGTACAAGGCTTAATGCCGGGAGTACAATTTATGCCATATCCGCACGAATACCGTTGCCCGTTTGGCATTGGTGGCGAAGTGGGTGCGAAAGCTGTTGAACGCTATTTTGAAAACTTCATTGAAGATGTCGAAAGCGGCGTAGTAAAACCGGCTGCGGTTATCTTAGAAGCAATCCAAGGTGAAGGTGGTGTTGTTCCGGCACCGATTTCATTCTTACAAAAAGTGCGTGAAGTGACCCAAAAACACGGTATTTTAATGATTGTTGATGAAGTTCAAGCAGGCTTCTGCCGTAGCGGTAAGATGTTTGCCTTTGAACATGCGGGTATTCAACCGGATATCGTGGTTATGTCAAAAGCAGTAGGCGGTTCATTACCGTTAGCGGTATTAGCTATTCGCAAAGAATTCGATGCGTGGCAACCGGCAGGACACACAGGGACATTCCGTGGTAACCAATTAGCGATGGCAACAGGTTACGCTTCACTCAAAATTATGCGTGAAGAAAATCTTGCGAAAAATGCGGAAGAACGTGGCGCATACTTAACCACTGCATTACGTGAATTAAGCAAAGAATTCCCTTGTATCGGTAACGTACGTGGTAAAGGCTTAATGATGGGTATCGACATTGTGGACGAACGCAAACCGGCAGATGCAACAGGTGCTTATCCACAAGATGGCGAATTAGCAGTTGCAATCCAAAAAGCCTGCTTTAACAACAAGTTATTGTTAGAACGTGGCGGACGTGGCGGCAACGTGGTTCGTGTACTTTGTGCAGTAAATATCAACCAAGCAGAATGCGAAGAGTTCATTAAACGCTTCAAGCAATCTGTCGCAGACGCATTAAAAGCGGTGCGTGGTTAATCATCAAAGTGCGGTTGATTTTATAGAAATTTATTATATTTCAATATATTAATCACGTAGGGGCGAAATATTTTTCGCCCTGATATTCCGTGATTGTTTTGGGCGAAAAATATTTCGCCCCTACAAATAAATTGGAAAAACAATGTCAGATATTTCAAAACACAAACAATCCCTGTTCTGTAACGATCCACAATCTATTGCAGACTACGAAAACGCAATGCAAAACGCCGTGCAAGCGGTCAGTTCTTGGCTGAAAAATGAAAAAATGTACACCGGTGGTTCAATCAAACAAATGCGTGCCTTGGTTGATGGTTTTAAACCGACTAAAGAGGGCATAGGTGTACAAAAATCCTTAGATCATTTAGTTGAGATCTTCTTAAATCCAAGTCTTAAAGTTCATCACCCCCACTCTTTAGCACACTTACATTGTCCGACAATGGTCGCGAGCCAAATTGCGGAAGTGTTAATCAATGCCACTAACCAATCAATGGACTCGTGGGATCAAAGCCCAGCCGGTTCGATTATGGAAGAGCATTTGATTGACTGGTTGCGTCAAAAAGCCGGCTACGGCGAAGGCACATCCGGGGTCTTTACTTCGGGCGGTACACAATCAAACCTAATGGGCGTGCTACTTGCACGTGATGCTTGCATTGCGAAACATTGGAAAAATGCAGACGGTTCAGAATGGTCGGTACAACGTGATGGTATCCCACCTGATGCAATGCAAAAAGTAAAAGTAATTTGCTCTGAAAATGCGCACTTCTCTGTGCAAAAAAATATGGCAATGATGGGAATGGGCTTCCAATCGGTAATTACCGTGCCTTGCAATGAAAATGCCCAAATGGATCCACACGCATTAGAAGCAACTTTAGCCAAACTTTATTTAGAAGGCAAAGTGGTGGCTTGTGTAGTTGCGACTGCAGGGACAACCGATGCCGGCGCAATCGATCCGTTAAAAACCATTCGTGCTATTACCAATAAATTCGGCGTTTGGTTACACGTCGATGCGGCTTGGGGCGGTGCATTACTACTTTCAAAAGATTTCCGTCATCTTTTAGACGGCATTGAATTAACCGACTCCATTACGTTGGATTTCCATAAACATTTCTTCCAAACGATTTCTTGCGGCGCATTCTTATTAAAAGATCCGCAAAATTACCGTTTCATTGATTACAAAGCGGATTACTTAAATTCAGAATACGATGAAGCGCACGGTGTACCAAATTTAGTGGCGAAATCGCTTCAAACGACACGCCGTTTTGATGCGTTGAAATTATGGTTTACGGTAGAAGCCTTAGGCGAAGAGCTATACGCTTCAATGATCGACCACGGTGTTTACCTTACCAAACAAGTGGAACAATACATTCACGAAACTGAAGGCTTGGAAATGCTGGTTCCGGCACAATTTGCTTCGGTATTGTTCCGTGTTGCACCAGCCGGCTACCCTGCTGAATTTATCGATGCCTTAAACCAAAATGTGGCAGATGAACTCTTTGCCCGTGGCGAAGCAAACATTGGTGTGACCAAAGTCGGGGATAAACAATCGCTGAAAATGACTACGCTAAGCCCAATCGCAACGCTCGAAAACGTCAAAGCGTTATTGGCGCAAGTGTTAAGCGAAGCAGAACGCATTAAAAATGCTATTGCAAACGGGACTTATGTGCCACCAATTGATTAAGAAAATCTCCTAAAATTTGACCGCGCTTTGAAATAAAGTGCGGTCATTTTTTTATGATATTTTACCCAAAAAATGTGATCCCCAACACATTTTACAGAAATCCCACAAGACATTGGTTGTATTTAACGGTATGATATTTCTGTATTTTCATTAAAACTCAAGATGTAAGGAGTAATTTATGCAAAACTTAACCCCTGAAATGTGGAAAATGATCGCGTTTGGCTTTGTCGCCGGAGTGATTTTAACCTATTTGGTATTGCGCTTAACTAAAGGCTCAATTAGAAAGCAAGCCAAAACAGAAAACGAATTACAACAAACCAAAGCAGAATTGACGCAACAAACTGAGCGTTTAGAGAAACATTTTGCCGAAACCGCAGACTTATTTAAATTGCTCGCGCAAGATTACCAAAAACTTTATCGTCATTTAGCTAAATCTTCGGATGAGTTATTGCCTGAATCACAAAAAGCGCTCTTTTTGCAAAATTTTATCAATTCCGATAAATCAACAGCGACCACAGACGAAAACCAAAACCAACAACCTCGTGATTATAAAGAAGGATCATCGGGTTTATTTAAAGCAGAACGCTAATTTTTGGGGAACATCAGTTCCCCACTCTTTTTCAAAAAATTAACTCACTTCAATGATAACCGCACTTTTATAAATTTATCAGATCTTGATTTTTATGAACAATCCCCCATTTTCTTTGTCAAATGAGCTATCTTTCGTTTGTTTTATTTAGGAAAAGGAAAATCAATGAAAATGAAAAAATCTAGATTCACACTAAGTGCAATTGCTTTAGGTTTAAGCGTGCTTGCTGCACCAATGACAACAATGGCAGAACTTCCGGCAATGATTACTCAAGCGAATACCTTTGGGACACCTAGCCTTGCCCCAATGCTTGAACGCGTCTTGCCTGCAGTTGTTTCCATTTCAGTTGAAGGTAAAGAAGCAACATCTCGCCGCAACACTTTTGATGATCAAATTCCAGAAGAATTTCGCCGTTTCTTTGGTGATGATTTCTTTGGTGGTCGCCAATCTGCACCACGTCAATTTAAGGGAATGGGATCCGGAGTAATCATTAATGCCGAAAAAGGCTATGTGATCACCAACAATCACGTTATTGATGGTGCCGATAAAATTACGGTTCAATTAAATGATGGACGCGAATTCAAAGGAAAAATTATCGGTCAAGATGAACAGTCTGATGTCGCGTTAGTTCAAATCGAAAATCCTAAAAACCTAACTGCAATCAAAATTGCCGATAGCGATAAATTACGCGTAGGCGATTTTACCGTAGCAATCGGTAATCCGTTTGGTTTAGGTCAAACAGTAACTTCAGGGATTGTCTCTGCGCTTGGTCGATCAACAGGTTCCGACAGTGGTAAATATGAAAACTATATCCAAACAGACGCCGCGGTAAACCGTGGTAACTCCGGCGGTCCATTGATTAACTTAAATGGCGAACTGATTGGTATTAATACCGCCATTATTTCACCAAGTGGCGGTAATGCGGGTATTGCCTTTGCTATCCCATCTAATATGGCAAATAATTTAATTCAACAGATTATTGAGTTTGGTGAAGTTCGCCGTGGTTTATTAGGGATTAAAGGGGGCGAATTAAATGCTGATTTAGCGAAAGCATTCAACGTTGATGCGCAACAAGGGGCTTTCGTCAGCGAAGTAATGCCGAATTCCGCAGCTGATAAAGCTAAACTTAAAGCCGGCGATGTCATCATTGCATTAAATGGTCAAAAAATCTCAGGTTTCGCTGAATTACGCGCCAAAATTGCCACCTCAGGTGCCGGAAAAACCTTAGAGTTAACTGTGTTACGTGATGGTAAAACTCAAAATATGAAAGTGACTTTACAATCAGACGATGGTAAAACCACACTTTCTTCTAGTACCACAGTCGATCAATTGCTACCGGCACTAGAAGGGGCTGAATTAACCAATGATGACAACGGTGTCAAAGTCAACAAAGTTGAGAAAAATTCTCCAGCCGCGCAACGTGGCTTGAAAGCTGGAGATATTATTATTGGCATCAATCGCCATAAAGTGGAAAATCTGAAAGATTTACGTAAAATCTTGGAAGATAAACCATCTGCAATTGCGATTAACATTTTACGTGGCGATACAAATTTTTATCTGTTAGTACAATAATCACTGTCTCAAAACGAAACAAAGCGTTGCTATTCAACTCTGACTAGCAACGCTTTTTATTGCTCAACCAAAGGAAAAATAAACCTATAATCACTTTTTTCTAAATTTTTTTGATGTAAATCAACTAAAGATGAATTCACTCTTTGCTTGCTGAAACTTTTCCGCTATTATTCACCACGTCAGGTAATTACTTGATATTCATAAAGTTCCTAAATAAAATAATCATAAAATAAATAGCTAAACTACTTTCCTACCACTCTTCGGAGTGGTTTTTTTTGCTTGTTTTTCAATGGGTTACAAATTTCTGATGAAATATAAATTCATTTAGTGGCAAATAAGTGGCAATTTATGAAAGTAGATTATCCGCCAAGAATTAGGTAAAATGCGACCGCACTTTTCTTGTAAAAAGGATTCAATATGTCATCACAATTTGTTTTTACGATGCATCGCGTGGGCAAAGTTGTTCCGCCGAAACGTCATATTTTAAAAGATATTTCTTTAAGCTTCTTTCCTGGGGCGAAAATCGGGGTACTAGGCTTAAATGGTGCGGGTAAATCCACCCTTTTACGCATTATGGCTGGTGTTGATAAAGAGTTTGAAGGGGAGGCTCGTCCGCAACCGGGGATCAAAATCGGTTATCTTCCGCAAGAACCAAAATTAGAGCCACAGCAAACCGTGCGTGAAGCCATTGAAGAAGCGGTTTCAGAAGTGAAAAACGCACTCACTCGTTTAGATGAAGTTTATGCGGCTTATGCCGATGAAAATGCGGACTTCGACAAACTGGCGGCTGAACAAGCTCAATTAGAAGCGATTATTCAAGCACACGATGGTCACAATTTGGATAACCAGTTAGAACGTGCGGCAGATGCGTTACGTTTACCGGATTGGGACGCTAAAATCGAACATCTTTCAGGGGGCGAACGCCGCCGTGTGGCACTTTGCCGTTTATTGCTCGAAAAACCGGATATGTTGTTATTAGACGAACCAACCAACCACTTAGATGCGGAGTCGGTGGCGTGGTTAGAGCGTTTCTTACACGACTATGAAGGTACTGTGGTGGCAATTACCCACGACCGTTACTTCTTAGATAACGTGGCAGGTTGGATCTTAGAGCTTGACCGTGGTGAAGGTATTCCTTGGGAAGGTAACTACTCTTCTTGGTTAGAGCAAAAAGAGAAACGTTTAGAGCAAGAGCAAGCGGCGGAAAATGCTCGCCAAAAATCCATTGCCAAAGAGTTAGAATGGGTACGCCAAAATCCGAAAGGTCGTCAAGCGAAAAGCAAGGCGCGTATGGCACGCTTTGAAGAGCTTAACTCAGGCGAATATCAAAAACGTAACGAAACCAATGAACTCTTTATTCCACCAGGCCCACGCTTAGGGGATAAAGTGATTGAAGTGAGTAACCTAACTAAATCTTACGGCGACCGCACGTTAATTGACGATTTATCTTTCAGCATTCCGAAAGGGGCGATTGTTGGAATTATCGGGGCGAACGGTGCAGGTAAATCAACCTTATTCCGTATGCTTTCAGGTCAAGAACAACCGGATAGCGGTTCAATCGTGATGGGTGAAACGGTGGTACTTGCCTCTGTGGATCAGTTCCGTGATGCAATGGACGACAAGAAAACCGTGTGGGAAGAAGTCTCAAACGGACAAGATATTCTAACTATCGGCAACTTTGAAATCCCAAGCCGCGCCTATGTTGGACGCTTTAACTTCAAAGGCGTAGATCAACAAAAACGTGTTGGCGAATTGTCAGGCGGTGAGCGTGGTCGTTTACACCTTGCGAAACTGTTACAAGCGGGCGGAAACGTCTTATTATTAGACGAACCAACCAACGATCTTGATGTGGAAACCTTGCGTGCATTAGAAAATGCGATTTTAGAATTCCCGGGCTGTGCAATGGTTATCTCGCACGACCGCTGGTTCTTAGACCGTATCGCCACCCACATTTTAGACTACGGTGATGAAGGTAAAGTCACTTTCTACGAAGGTAACTTCTCAGACTACGAAGAGTGGAAAAAGAAAACCTTAGGCGAAGCGGCAACACAGCCACATCGTATTAAATATAAGCGTATTGCGAAGTAATGATGTTCCAACAAAAGTGCGGTCGATTTCAACCGCACTTTTTGTTATAATCCCCCCAATTTTTTATCTCTCAAAATTGACTTAATTCTCATCAACTTATGACTACTCAAAAAGAATACGATTCGATAAATATTACCGTGTTAAAAGGGCTTGAGCCTGTTCAGGTTCGCCCCGGGATGTACACCGATACGCAGCGTCCGAACCATTTAGGACAAGAAGTGATTGATAACAGTGTGGATGAAGCGTTAGCGGGGTTTGCCACCAAAATTGAAGTGATTTTACATAAAGATCAATCGCTAGAAGTGATCGATAATGGGCGTGGCATGCCTGTGGATATGCACCCGACTGAAAAAATGTCCGGCGTGGAAGTGATTATGACGAAACTTCATGCCGGCGGTAAATTTTCGAATAAAAACTATGAGTTTGCCGGTGGTTTGCATGGCGTGGGGATTTCTGTGGTCAATGCCCTTTCCGAACGTGTGGATGTCACCGTAAAGCGTAACGGTCAGGTTTATCATATTGCCTTTGAAAACGGTCTTAAAGTGGAAGAATTAGAAGTGGTGGGGACTTGCGGTCGCCGTACCACAGGAACTGCGGTCAAATTTAAACCAAATCCAAAATATTTTGATAGCGATAAATTCTCTGTATCTCGCCTACGCCATTTGCTACGTGCAAAAGCAGTGCTTTGTTCAGGGCTGGAAATCAAATTTATCGATCACGTCAATGGCACAGAAGAAAGCTGGTTGTATCAAGACGGACTTTCGGATTATTTAATCGAAGCGGTCAGTGAATTCACTACGCTGCCCGAAACCCCATTTATCGGCAGCTTTAAAGGCTCAACGGAAGCGGTGGATTGGGCATTATTATGGTTGCCTGAAGGCGGTGATTTAATTGGGGAAAGCTATGTAAACTTAATCCCAACCATTCAAGGCGGAACCCATGTCAACGGCTTACGCAAAGGCTTAATTGACGCCATGATTGAATTCTGCGAATTCCAAAATTTATTACCTAAAGGGGTAAAATTAACGGCAGATGACTTGTGGGACCGTTGCGCCTACGTGTTATCACTCAAAATGCACGATGCTCAATTTGCAGGACAAACCAAAGAACGTTTGTCATCCCGTGAAAGTGCGGTTTTCGTCAGCGGCGTAGTGAAAGACGCTTTCAGTTTGTGGCTCAATAATAATATTGAACCTGCCAAGTTATTAGCCGAAATGGCGATCAGTTCTGCACAACGCCGTTTGCGTGCGTCTAAAAAAGTGGTGCGTAAAAAACTGACTTCAGGCCCTGCATTACCCGGAAAATTAGCCGACTGTTCACAGCAAGATCTTGAGCGGACAGAATTATTTCTGGTAGAAGGTGACTCGGCGGGCGGTTCAGCCAAACAAGCGCGCGACCGCGAATATCAAGCAATCTTGCCATTGCGCGGTAAAATTCTAAACACTTGGGAAGTTTCATCAGAGCAAGTACTGGCTTCTGAAGAAGTACACAACATTGCCGTAGCCCTAGGTATCGATCCGGACAGCAACGATCTAAGCCAGTTACGTTACGGAAAAGTCTGTATCCTTGCGGATGCGGATAGCGATGGATTGCATATCGCTACCCTACTTTGCGCCTTATTTTTACGCCATTTCCCGCAATTGGTCAAAGACGGACATGTTTATGTGGCAATGCCACCGCTCTATCGTATCGATTTAGGCAAAGAAGTCTATTACGCTTTAGATGAACACGAAAAAGAAGCCATTTTAGAACGCTTAAGCAGTAAACGTGGAAAACCGAATGTACAACGCTTTAAAGGTTTGGGTGAAATGAACCCAAGCCAATTACGAGAAACCACCATGGATCCAAGCACGCGCCGTTTGGTTCAATTAACCTATGAAGAGCCTATGGCTGATGAAAGTGCGGTAGAAAATTCAGATATTTTGATCAATGAAACCATTGAATTAATGGATATGTTGCTCAACAAAAAACGCGCAGAAGATCGTAAAAATTGGTTGCAAACAAAAGGTGATCAGGCAGATTTGGATTTGTAATATGAATAAAATGAAAAAAACAACACTTGCACTCTTATTAAGCATAACAACGCTATTCTCATACAGTGCTTTTGCCAATAGCGAAACAAACAAAACAATCGATAATTCAACCGCACTTTCAACGAAATTGCCGGTTATTGAAGCAGAATTGACTTTTGCGCCGAATGTTCCCAAACCCATTACACGCCAAGAACCTGCACGTGTTGTGGTGAAACTGGAAGCGATTGAAAAAGTCATGGATATCATTGATGGCACACAATTTAAATATTGGACATTCAATGGTGCAACGCCTGCGCCTTTTATTCGTGTACGTGAAGGCGATACCGTAGAAGTGCATTTGTCTAACCCTGCCAATTCTAAAATGGAACATAGCATTGATTTCCATTCTGCTGCGGCACCGGAAGGGGGTGCCATTGCAAGTAATACCAAACCAGGGCGTACTAGTGTATTTGCCTTTCAAGCCTTACAACCGGGATTATACCTTTACCACTGCGCCGCTTTCCCTGGTGCGGCAACTCATATCGGAAAAGGAATGTTTGGTTTGATGTTAGTAGAACCGAAAACAGGGTTGCCAAAAGCCGATAAAGAATTTTATATCGTACAAAATGAATTCTACACACAAGGGAGTTTTGGCGAAAAAGGCTTGCAAGTTTTTAGTATGGAAAAAGCAGGTTACGAACTTCCTGATTACGTGGTTTTCAATGGGCATTACGGTGCGCTAATGGGCGAAGATGCCTTAAAAGCTAAAGTTGGGGATAAAATTCGCTTTTTTATTGGTAATGCCGGTCCGAACAAAATTTCATCTTTTCACTTAATTGGCAAACCATTTGATACGGTTTATGTGGAAGGTGGAAGTTTGCAAAATCATAATGTACAAACAACCTTAATCCCTGCGGGTGGTGCCGTTATTACAGAAGCTACGATACAAGTTCCCGGGCAATACACTTTCCTTGACCACAGTATTTTCCGCGCTGAAAAAGGGGCAAAAGGAATGTTGATGGTAGAAGGGAAAGAAAACCCTGAAATTTACAGCGGCAAAATTAAAGACGAACCTTATGATAAACAAAACCCAGATGCGAATGTCGATGTGCATTTTCATTTGAAATAGTGGGTTTTCGCCCACAGGGCGACCTACTTTTACTTCGCTATGCTTGCACTATGTGCCGTTGCCTTTGGCAACGTTCAAAACACTCAGGCGCTCAGACAGGGCCCCTATTTGCCGCCTGAAAATTACTAAATTTGTAGAAAAATAAGTTTGTTTGAGCGAAGCGAGTTTACTTATTTTTCGTGAAGCAAATTTAGTGATTTTCAGGAAACAAGGCAAATCGGGGTTGCCTTTCTTTTTGCTTACTTTTTCTTTGGCAACGCAAAGAAAAAGTAAGTCGCACATCGTGCGAAAACCGATTTAAAGAAAAATACAATTTAAATAAAAAAATTAAAACATATGAACAACATCAACTACGAAGGCATCGAACAAATGCCATTACGCACTTTTACCGAAAGTGCTTATCTCAACTACTCCATGTACGTCATCATGGATCGGGCACTACCCTTTATTGGTGACGGTTTAAAGCCGGTTCAACGCCGTATTGTGTATGCCATGTCAGAATTAGGGCTCAATGCACAGGCGAAATATAAAAAATCCGCGCGTACAGTGGGGGATGTGTTAGGTAAATTCCACCCGCACGGCGACAGTGCTTGTTATGAAGCCATGGTATTAATGGCGCAGCCTTTCTCTTATCGCTATCCCTTAGTGGATGGGCAAGGAAACTGGGGCGCAGCAGATGATCCTAAATCTTTCGCAGCCATGCGTTATACGGAATCTCGTTTATCAAAAATTGCCGAAGTGCTGTTAAGTGAATTGGGACAAGGCACGGTGGATTATCAACCTAACTTTGACGGCACGTTAGAAGAACCGCAATATTTGCCTGCGCGTTTGCCGCATATTCTGCTAAACGGCACAACAGGGATTGCGGTCGGTATGGCAACAGATATTCCGCCCCATAATATCAATGAAGTAGCGGATGCGGCTGTGGCATTATTGGAAAATCCCCAAGCCGGCTTAGATGAGCTGTTGACCTATGTGCAAGGCCCTGACTACCCAACTGAAGCAGAAATCATTACGCCAAAATCGGAAATTCGTAAAATCTACGAGCAAGGTCGTGGCTCGATCAAAATGCGCGCTACTTGGAAAAAAGAAGATGGCGAAATCATCATCAGCGCGGTGCCGCATCAGGCTTCGCCAACCAAAATCCAACAGCAAATTGTTGAGCAAATGAATGCCAAAAAATTGCCGATGGTGGAAGATGTGCGTGATGAAGCGGATCAAGATAACCCGGTACGTATTGTGCTAGTTCCACGCTCAAATCGCGTAGATATTGATGCGCTGATGAATCATTTATTTGCTACGACCGATTTGGAAAAAAGCTACCGTATTAATATGAATATGATCGGTTTAGATCATAAACCTGCGGTAAAAGGCTTGGTACAAATTCTGACAGAATGGTTACAATTCCGCCGAATTACGGTCACTCGCCGTTTGCGTTATCGTTTAGAAAAAGTCTTGTCGCGTTTACATATTTTAGAAGGCTTGATGATCGCATTCTTAAATATTGACGAAGTCATTGAGATTATTCGTAACGAAGATGAACCGAAAAGCGTCTTAATGTCTCGCTTTAATTTAACCGATGAACAAGCGGAAGCCATTTTAAATTTACGCTTGCGCCATTTGGCAAAATTAGAAGAGCATGAATTACAAGCGGAAAAAGCCAAATTAGAAGAAGAACGTCAACATTTGGAAGAGATTTTAGGCTCTGAACGCCGCTTAAATACGCTGATCAAAAAAGAAATTCAGCAAGATGCTAAAACCTACGCCAGCCCACGCCGTTCGCCGATGGTGGAACGCGCAGAAGCTAAAGCAATTTCGGAAACGGAAATGATGCCGGCGGAACCGGTTACCGTAATTTTATCGGAAATGGGGTGGGTACGCTGTGCGAAAGGGCATGATATTGATGCACCAAATTTAAGCTATAAGGCGGGGGATAAATATCTCGCTCATGCTCACGGTAAGAGCAATCAACCCGCAGTCTTTATGGACAGCACAGGTCGTAGCTACGCCTTAGATCCATTAAGTTTACCGTCCGCACGCTCGCAAGGGGAACCCTTAACAGGAAAATTAACCTTACCGGCCGGCGCGTCCATTGAACAAGTTTTAATCGAAAATGAAAACCAAGCCTTATTAATGGCCTCCGATGCCGGCTATGGTTTTATCTGTAAATTTGAAGATTTAGTGGCGCGTAACAAGGCAGGTAAAGCCGTATTAAGCTTGCCTGAAAATGCGAAAGTTTTACCACCATTGATCATTTCCGATGAAAACGCCCTGCTAGTGGCATTAACTAAAGCAGGCAGAATGTTAATTTTCCCTGTGAAAGATTTACCGTCTTTATCTAAAGGGAAAGGCAATAAAATTATCAGTATTTCAGCCAATGACGCCAAAGCGCGGTTAGATTTTGTGGTGAAATTGTTATTAATTAACGAAAACGCAAGCTTAGTCTTCCATTCAGGCAAACGCAAAATTACGCTCAAGCCTGAAGATCTACAAAAATTCCGCGCCGAACGCGGACGCAAAGGCTCAAGCCTACCACGCGGCTTACATAGTGGTGTGGATATTGAAGTGGTTGAATAATCACGATCGGTAGGGTGAGCATCCTTGCCCACCGATAATGTAAATATGGAAAAAACCGCTGAAATACCTTATGGTTCGACAAGCTCACCAACCGGTATTTCCGCTTTTTGCAATTTGCTACGCCCCAAAATTCTCAAAAAATCCCACCGCACTTTTTAACTTATCGCCATAAAAAATCAATGGAATTCGGGTGCGTTGCCAAACGGGGACGCCTAATTTTTGCCACACTTTTTTAATATCACGATTAAGATCTTGTGCGTGCAACTTTACTGTGCCGGAATAACCAAAACGCACGGTGATTTTTTCAGCGGTCAATGGCAAGGTGGACTTAAATTCATGAGTTCCCACGCGCCAAAGTGCGGTTAAATTTTCTGCCGTTTTGAAAAGCTGCAAATCGCCTAAATAATCGGGCAATAACAAAATCTGCCCGATGCGTAATTCGGCACAAAAGTCAGAGACATCAGAGAGCGTTGGCACAAGGTAAAGTTTATTTTGATAACGTCTGATGGTTTTGTCTAACAACACATACTGTGGATTGGCATCCACTTTAGCCAAAATAACATCCTTTAATAAAACAGCCAAAGGTTGCTCGCCTAACAAGGGTTCACCCAGTTTTTCCAGCCACATTCTTAATAATGCATTTTGTTTATTCGCGCTATATTGGGCAAAATGTGAAATCTCAAAAGTGCGGTCATTTTCGTTGTAGCGTTGAGCAAACTCATCCGCAAGCAATTCATTTAACAGCTGCTGTTGGTTATAACAAAGCTGTGCAGTAGTTTGCACCGCGTGGTCGAAAAACGCCCAACGTTCGCGCAATGGCGGCAACACTTGATTGCGCAAAAAATTACGCTCATAACGATTATCCGCATTACTTTCATCTTCAATCCAAGCTAATTTTTCCCCTCGCACAAAACTTTCCAAACGCGTTTTTGAGCAATGTAACAATGGGCGAAAAATAGGCATCGAAAAAAGTTCAGTTTCCATTTGCATGGCACTTAAGCCTTTCACTCCACTCCCCCGCTTCAAAGCAAGAAAAAAGGTTTCCGTTTGATCTTGCAAATGATGCGCTGTAACGACAACTTCATTTGGCAAACGCGCTTCAGAAATCGCCTGATAACGGGCTTCGCGCGCCCCTTGTTCGATCCCTCTTTTTTTGTTTATGCTCACTTTTTTCGTGATCAACGGAATATTAAGCTGACGGCAAATTTGTTGGCAATGTGCCAGCCATTGATCTGCGTTGGGGCTTAAGCCGTGATGAATATGAATGGCGCGCAACTGTAAGTGCGGTTGGGTTTCGCGCGATTTTGCAAAAAGAGAAAGCAAGGCGGTGGAATCTAATCCACCGCTAAAAGCAATAAGATAATGCTGATGATTTAATTTGGATTGAAATTCGTTGAATAAGCTCATTGGGACTCAATCTACGCCACTTTCTCCGCGCTAAATTGCGCTTTCGGGTTCATAATGGCGTGGCGTGCTTCGATGAGTTGTAACTCGTATGACCCCAAGTTGTAGGTAATTTCCATCACTTCGTTGACCGCATTGCCCATTTGTTCAAAGGCTTCCAACTCTGATTTGCCGTTCAATAAATTGGCTAAGAAAAGCCCTGCGGTTAAATCGCCAACGCCCACAGGATCTTTGGCAAATTGGTACAACGGACGGCTTAATAACCACACGCCGTTTTCTGTCCCCAGCAACATATCAAAAGCCCCTTGATATTTGCTCGCTGAACCAAGGTGTTTTACCACCACCATTTTCGGGCCTTTGGTCAATAAATGTTGAACCGCTTGAACCGCTTGTTCAAAGTGGGTTACGTCCAAGCCGGAAAGTTGTTGTAATTCAAAGAGATTCGGCGTAATGATGTCCGCGTGCGGTAAAGCCACTTCAATTAATTTTTCGCGTACGCCTGCCGCCACAACACAGCCTTTTTCTTCATTCCCCATCACAGGATCGCAAAGATAAACGGCGTTAGGATTTCGCGCTTTAACTTGATGAAATGCTTTAATAATTTCATCCACTTGATCAGGTGAACCAATGTAGCCCGACACCACCGCATCACAATGTTTTAATGCGCCAATGGCGTCAATCCCGTTCACAATTTCAGGAATTTGTTGGTGCGGAATCACCATTCCTGTCCACTTGCCGTATTGGGTATGGTTTGAGAATTGCACGGTATTTAATGCCCATACATCAATCCCATTCAATTGCATAGGAAAGGTCGCAGACTTATTTCCTGCATAGCCAAATACTACATGTGATTGAATTGAAAGAACGTTTTTCATTGGTTACCTCCTGTTATTAATATAAAAATGAGAATAACAAAAGTGCGGTTAAAAATAACCGCACTTTTATCCGTTGTGAGAGATTAACAATAACCGTAAGACATTAAACGCTGATAACGGCGTTCAAGCAAAGCGGACTGATCTAAGCCATCTAATTCCGCTAAATCTGCACTCAAACGGGCTTTTAAGTTTTTCGCCATTTCCGCATAATTACGGTGTGCGCCGCCTAATGGTTCTGGCACAATATTATCAATTAAATTCAATTCTTTTAAACGCTCTGCGGTTAAGCCCATGACTTCCGCTGCCGTTGACGCCTTTTCAGCACTTTTCCAAAGAATAGACGCACAGCCTTCAGGAGAAATCACCGAATAAGTGGAATATTGCAACATATTCACTTTATCGCCCACACCGATTGCCAACGCACCGCCTGAGCCACCTTCGCCAATGACAGTACAAATCACAGGCACACTTAATTTCGCCATTTCACGCAAGTTACGTGCGATGGCTTCCGCTTGTCCACGTTCTTCTGCGCCGACCCCCGGATACGCCCCCGGGGTATCAATAAAGGTGATAATCGGCAATTTAAAACGCTCAGCCATTTCCATTAAACGCAATGCTTTACGATAGCCTTCAGGTGCCGGCATCCCGAAATTACGCATCACTTTTTCTTTGGTCGTACGACCTTTTTGGTGACCAATCACCATCACAGGGCGACCATCTAAACGCGCCAAGCCACCCACAATGGCTTTATCATCCGCAAAAGCGCGGTCGCCCGCAAGCTCGTCAAACTCTGTAAAAATATGTTCAATATAATCCAAGGTGTAAGGACGATTTGGATGACGCGCCATACGTGAAATCTGCCACGCATCTAAATTGGCAAAGGTTTTTTTCGTCAACTCTGCACTTTTCTTTTGTAAGCGTTTGATTTCATCATCTAAATCAATTTTACCGTCTGTTTCAGACACAGAACGCAATGATTCGATTTTTGCTTCAAGTTCAGCAATCGGTAATTCAAAATCTAAATATTCTTGACTCATCTTTAATCCTAAAAATTGAGAGTAAAACGAACCGCACTTTCACAATCTACGTTGCTAGGCGCGTAAATTTTCGCTGTATTCTATGCTTTTTCACAGAAAATTGCAGTAATTTTTCAGCATTTTTGATTAAACCAACTCACATAATCAAACTGGTCGTAGTACTTTTTGCCCAAACAACCGGAATATTCATATAAATCCCCAACTTGGTAATCTTGTTCAAAGCCCTTAATGTAACATGCTGATTTAATATCGGGATAGGGTTTATGTACAAACACTACTTTATGCGCATAAGGCAAGGCATCAAAAGCGCGCAAATCTGCTTCCGTAAACCCATCACGCGCCGTCATCATCACAAAAACATTATCCCAATTAATCCGCGCCGAACGCTGCTGCCATTTTTCTCGCGCATCTTGTTCTGAATGATAATGGACAAAATACAGCCAAATATCATCCAACTTAGCCACAGGATAGCCTTTATCCGATTCCACAAAAAATAATTCTTGCGCTTGATAATGCCGGGGTTGTTGCAAATATTTAATGAAATCCGCAGGATCCAAATAAAGATTGACGAACGGCGAACGGAACGCCTCGCCTAAGTCATGCAAAATTAACGCGCCATTGCAATTACTTGAAATCACTGACATTTGGTGATTTTTCAATTTTGCACGCAAACGCTTATTGATCCATTGTCGACAATATTTATTTGATAATTTTTTGATTAAGCTAAACATCATTTATCCCTTAAAATTTGGCGTATTTTACGTGATTTACATCATATTGCCAAAATCAATCTTACTTCTAACTATTGATTATTTTTTTGAAAGTTTTAAACTAAAAAAGTTCTCAACGGGGTGCTTTAACTTTAAGGCTGAGAAAATACCCGTAGAACCTGAACCGAGTAATATCAGCGTAGGGATTTGAGAAACGGAAAATTTATACAAATTTGACCGCACTTGAATTCCTTTAACTTGTTTAAAGGATTTTTTTATGTCTAAAACACGCTTAATTTTAACCGCACTTTCTGCGTTATCTACCAGTGCATTTGCCGCACAATCTGTCAATGTTTACACCGAAGAATTCTTTGGTGCAGACTGGGGACCGGGCTTAGAAATCAAAAACGTATTTGAAAAAGCCAACCCGCAATGTCAAATTCACTATACGGTTTTTGAACAAACCAGCACCTTGCTCAACCGCTTACGTCTTGAAAAAAATAAAACGCAAGCCGATTTGGTATTAGGTTTGCACGAGCAACAACTGGAAGCTGCCGAAAAAACAGGCTTATTTGAGAAAATTAATTTTGATTTCAATCAATTAGACTTGCCCGAAAGTTGGAAAAATCCCTATTTTATTCCCTATGAATTTGGGCAATTTGCCTTTATTTATGACAAAACCAAACTGACTAATCCCCCAAAATCTTTGCAGGAATTAGTAGAGCGTCAAGATTTGCGTGTGATTTATCAGGATCCACGCACAAGCAGTATGGGGCGCGGTTTGGTGGCTTGGATGAACCTGGTTTTTGGTGAAAACCAAATTCAGCAAGCCTGGGAAAAACTGGCAAAACATACGGTGACCGTGGGCAAAGGTTGGACAGAAACCTATGGTGCCTTTTTAAAAGGCGAAGCGGATTTAGTCTTGAGCCATAACACATCGCCGCTTTATCACTTATTGAAAGAACAAAAAGATCACTATGCCGCGACCCAATTTACGGAAGGGGCAATCTATCAATACACCACCGCGGCCAAAATAGCGCATCGAAACAACGCTTGCGCGGATCGTTTTCTGCAATTCATTTTCACCCCGGAAGCACAAAAAATTATCACACCGAAAAACGTGATGCTATCCGCCATTTCCGCGGAAATTGAACCGCACTTTGACGCCTTAAAGCAAAGCCAAAAAGCCAGCAAAACTCTCGATAGCAGCCGCGTGACCGAAAGCGCATTGAAAAGTTGGATCGCCACTTGGCAACAGGTTTTGTCGAAATAAATGATGGCTTTTTCTACCGCACTATCTCGCTTAACCGCTCTCCGCCCACGTCATTATTTGGGCGGAATTGCAGTATTAAGCCTCATTTTTGCCCTTTATGGCGCGTCACTAAATGCGGTTTTGACTTCAGGCGAAAGCATTTTATGGCAAGAATGGTGGCAAGATCCCTATTTTCATCAGGTGCTTTTATTCAGCCTTGGACAGGCGTTTCTCAGCGCAAGCCTTTCCATTGTCATTGGTTTGCTCTTTGCCCGCGCCTTTTTCTACCAATCCTTCAGAGGTAAAGCCTTTTTACTACGCCTGTTTTCAGTCACCTTTGTATTACCTTCTTTGGTCGCCGTTTTTGGCATTTTAGGCATCTACGGTGCATCCGGTTGGCTAGCCAAACTGTGCGCTTACTGGCAATGGGATTGGCGACCGAATATCTACGGTTTAACCGGCATTCTCATCGCCCATTTATTTTTTAACATTCCCCTTGCCGCACGAATGTTCCTGCAAAGTTTTTATGCCATTCCCAACCAACAACGCCAACTCGCCGCACAATTGAATATCCGCGGTTGGCAATTTATTCGTTGGTTAGAACTCCCCTACTTGCGTCAGCAATTGCTGCCGAGCTTTGTGCTCATTTTTATGCTGTGCTTCACCAGCTTTGCCATTGTTCTTGTTTTAGGCGGTGGCCCGAAATTTACCACCATCGAAGTCGCCATTTACCAAGCGATCATTTTTGATTTTGACCTTTCCAAAGCGGCATTTTTCGCCTTGCTACAATGCGTTTTTTGCTTAACCTTATTTGCTTTAAGTGCAATTTTCAGCAAATTGCCCGAAACCCATTTAGATTTCCACGCATTATGGCTGCCGAAACAATCAAGTGCGGTCAAATATTGGCAGTTTTTTTGTTTAATGGTGGTCAGTATTTTTATTTTATTGCCTTTATGCAACGTTATCGTCAATGCAATCAGTGCAGACAGCTTCTTGACCGCGTGGCAAAATCCACAACTGTGGCAGGCAATGGGCTATTCCTTTACCATCGCGCCCCTTTCTGCCTTGGTTTCAGTCATTTTTGCCACCGCACTTTTGCAATTTTCCCGTCAACTCCATTGGCTCTATTTCCCGTACCTTGCTCATGGTTTGGTGAATAGCAGTATGATCGTCTTAAGTATTCCCATGCTGGTGCTTGCTATTGGGCTTTATGTCTTATTGCAAGATATCCATTTTAATCGTTGGCATTTATTTGGCGTTTTAGTGTTCTGCAATGCCTTATCTGCCTTGCCTTTTGTGGTGCGCATCCTTGCGGTTCCGATGAACCAAAATATGCAATATTACGAAAAACTCTGTCAATCTCTTGGTATGCAAGGTTGGTCACGCTTTCGATTGATTGAATGGCACAATTTAGCCAAACCGATGCAATATGCCTTTGCCTTAGCCTGCGCCTTATCTCTCGGGGACTTTACCGCTATTGCTTTATTTGGCAACCAAGACTTTAGCTCTTTGCCTTATTTGCTTTACCAGCAACTGGGTAGCTATCGCGGTGATGAAGCCGCGGTCACCGCATTCATCCTAATGCTGGTGTGTTTGGGTTTATTTTTTATGGTAGAAAAACAACGTGATTAAACTGAACCAACTTCAATTTCAATATAAAGACATGCAAATGCACTTTGATTTGCAGGTTAAAGCACAAGAAAAAATTGCCATTATCGGCGCAAGCGGCGCGGGGAAAAGCACCTTGCTCAATTTAATCGCGGGCTTTGAACAAGGTCACGCAGGGGAAATTTGGCTTAATGGTGAAAATCACACCCAAACCGAACCGCACTTGCGCCCTGTTTCGATGTTATTTCAAGACAACAATCTATTTCCCCATTTGACAGTGGAACAAAATTTGGGGTTAGGTATCCACCCAAGTTTAAAGCTCAATCATGACGAAAAACAACGGGTACAACAAGTAGCAAGTGCGGTGGGTTTACAGGCATTTTTAAACCGAAAACCCACCGCACTTTCAGGCGGACAAAAACAACGCGTGGCAATTGCCCGTTGTTTACTGCGCGATAAACCGATTTTATTGCTTGACGAACCCTTCTCGGCGCTCGATCCCCACTTACGCCAAGAAATGTTAAATTTAATTGATGGATTATGCACAGAAAAAAAATTAACATTATTACTCGTAACCCATCAACCTAGTGAATTAGCGGAAAGATTTGATCGGATTATTTGTGTTGAAAATGGGAAAATTAAAAGCTAATTTCGTCATATCAGCGTACAACAGGCAACAAAAAAGCCACACTACAAAATAGTGTGGCTCTTTTCACAATAAATTAAGAATTATAATTTATCCGCATTTTGTTTTAAGTATTTCGCAACGCCTTCCGGGTTGTCTTTCATACCTTCTTTACCTTTTTCCCATTGTGCCGGGCAAACTTCACCGTGTTCTTCATGGAATTGTAACGCATCAACCATACGTAACATTTCATCGATGTTACGACCTAATGGTAAATCGTTAACCACTTGGTGACGCACGATACCGTTTTTGTCGATTAAGAATGACGCACGTAATGCCACGCCTGCTTCCGGGTGTTCAATACCGTATGCTTGTGCGATTTCGTGTTTAACGTCTGCCGCTAATGCATATTGAACTTTACCGATACCGCCGTTTTCAGTTGCAGTATTACGCCACGCGTTGTGTGTGAATTGAGAGTCGATTGACACACCAACCACTTCTACACCACGTTTTTTGAATTCCTCATAACGGTGGTCGAATGCGATTAATTCAGATGGGCAAACGAAAGTAAAATCTAATGGGTAGAAGAAAATTACTGCTGCTTTCCCTGCGATGTGTTGTTTAAAGTTGAAGTTATCAACGATTTCGCCATTACCTAAAACTGCTGCCGATGTAAAATCCGGTGCCGGACGAGTGACTAATACCATAATTGTTCTCCTAATAAAAAGGTGGTTGAAAAAAACTTTTGCACAGAAGTGAATTCAAGTGCAAAATTAACGCTGAAAATTCTATGTAAATCCACCGCACTTTGGTAGTTGATTTTATCTATTATTTTAATCTATTTTTCCTAACAGGACGTAATATGCAAAAAAAACACTCTCTTGCCACCACTTTAGTTCACGCAGGACGCCATAAACGCGTTACCCAAGGTTCCGTAAATCCTGTGCTTCAACGCGCGTCTTCCTTGGTGTTCGAAAACCTTGCTCATAAAAAAGAAGCCACCATTAACCGCGCCAAACAAGCCTTATTTTACGGTCGCCGCGGCACACTGACCCATTTTGCCTTACAAGATTTAATGACCGAAATGGAAAACGGTGCCGGTTGTTATCTATACCCTTGTGGCGCAGCCGCCGTCACCAACGCTATTTTAGCCTTTGTCCAATCAGGCGATCATGTATTGATGACCGGGGCGGCTTATGAACCCACACAAGATTTTTGTAATACAATCTTAAGTAAAATGGGGATTACCACAACTTATTACGATCCATTAATTGGCGCACAAATAAAAGATCTCATTCAACCCAATACCAAAGTATTATTCTTAGAAAGCCCAAGCTCATTAACCATGGAAGTACAAGATGTCCCGGCTATGGTCAAAGCTGCGCGTGAAGTAAACCCTGAAATCGTCATTATGATCGACAACACTTGGGCGGGCGGTATTTTATTTAAAGCCTTAGATTACGGCGTGGATATTTCTATTCAAGCCGGCACAAAATACTTGGTAGGGCATTCCGATGCGATGATTGGCACTGCGGTTTCTAACGCCCGTTGTTGGGATCAACTACGCGAAAATTCTTATTTAATGGGACAAATGGTAGATGCCGACACCGCTTACACCACCGCGCGCGGTATTCGTTCTCTTGCTGTACGTTTCAAACAACACACCGAAAGCAGCATCAAAGTCGCCAAATGGCTTGCACAGCGTCCCGAAGTTAAAGCTGTTTACCATCCTGCGCTACCAAGTTGTCCGGGTCATGAATTTTTTACCCGTGATTTCAGCGGTTCCGCAGGGTTATTCTCATTTGAGTTAAAAGAGAAACTTAGCCACGACAAACTTTCTGCCTTTATGGATCATTTTGAACTTTTCACCATGGCATATTCTTGGGGCGGTTATGAAAGTTTGATTTTGTACACTCAACCCGAAGAACTTAAACGAATTCGCCCGAATATTGACCGCACTTTAACAGGAACCTTAATCCGTGTGCATATTGGTTTTGAAGATACCGATGAATTAATCGCGGATCTTGAAGCCGGGTTTGAGCGGTTGAAGTAAAGAAATAAAAAAAACACCGCATGATCGCTGTGCGGTGTTAAATTTCTCTTTCAAACAATAAAAATTAAGCTATCGCCTGTATTCCCTTGGTTTGCGCAAGCGTTAATAATTTTAATGCCGCTCCACTTGGTTTTTTCACCCCACGCTCCCAATCAGAAACAAGATTTTTACTCACATTCAAATAGTTAGCGAATACTGTTTGTGAGAAATGGGCTTTTTGACGAATTTGGCGAATTTCATCACCACTTAGCGGTTGAATAGGTGTTAAACAGCTGCGATCA
Source organism: Actinobacillus porcinus (assembly GCF_901764995.1). Classification (GTDB taxonomy): domain Bacteria; phylum Pseudomonadota; class Gammaproteobacteria; order Enterobacterales; family Pasteurellaceae; genus Exercitatus; species Exercitatus porcinus. Next base: position 134,021 of record NZ_CABFKI010000003.1, on the reverse strand, counting down.
AATTTTGACATTGTTTGTTTATCTAAAAAACCTGCTTCGTATAAATCTGCCGCATGAGCATGTAACATTTCGGTAAGTTCACTATGATATTTCATTCTTTAACTCCTTAAATTATTTGGGTAGCGTAATTTCAATGAGAATCCCTTGTTTAACTAGTGCATTGATTTGCTCTTCTCTGTAGGTTTCATAAACCTTAGCAAGTAGTTTTAGTGCATTTTCTTCTTGTTCAGAAATATTTTCCCTGTCACTTTTTTCAATAGCCGCTACAAAATAGCTATTGTTGTTAATTCGATAAAGAATAAGAGAACGATAGCCTGAAGATTTTCCCTGCCCCTGTTTAGCAATACGCTGTTTAATGACATTCCCCCCTAAATTCGCGTCAATTAAACCTTGATTCGCCCGTTCTACCGCATCAATAAGATCCTCGTCCATAATTTGTTTTTTCTTCGCAAATTTGGCAAAAGTTTTCGTTTTAAATATTCGCATTCACCACCTATCATCTTTAGTGTGATATTAGCACAAATTTTAACGGTTAAAAATAAAAAAGTGCGGTCAAATTACCGCACTCAGATTGCTGACAAAGTTCATCTTTGAGAAATAACCTAGCACGAGCCGTGCTATTTACAAAGAACTAACCGCCAATAAGAAAGCTTATTTATTTGTTTCTAAAAGTTGTTTCACACCAGTATCATTAATAAACTTATCATATCCTGCACCAATCATTCTGTATATTTGATTTGTAATCATCATTTGCGGATTTGATTCAAATTTTGATACTGTCACCCTTTTAGGAGAATAATCTCTGTCCCATAGAACTGAATTATTTTTCATTAATTTATAATTAATCGTATAAATAAAATCTACACTATAACCTAAATCATCCATCTTAAATTGTTTCACATTACCTAAAAGCTTTAAATTTCCTGTGCCGATATTAATGCCAGTAAGTTGCAATTCTTTTGCTGTAATTTGCTTCACAATTTCAGCTACGCTTCTATCAAGATAGATTGTTCCTACAGCAGTATTTTCCAGCTGACTTTCTTTTAGACGGCCTTGTTGTGCTGGTTCATATGTAAAATCACCAAGAAGAATAGAAGAATCGACCTTTGTATAATTCTGAGATTGGTAACTCTGAAGTTGATTGCTGATGTTTAAAGTACCTGAACAACCAACTAAACCAACAGCGGTAATAGCAATTAATAATAATTTTTTCATTTGTAGATCCTTATAAAAGAGTGAGTTAAAAAAGCTATTTAATTGTACAAAAAAAAAACAAAATGCAATCAAGATTTAATCGATTGCGTTTTATCTATTTGACTAAAAAACAACCTAGATTGAGAGAAAAAAAACAACATTTGACACGCTTCCCCCTTGTTTCTATCATACTTCGTATTTTTATCTCTATTATTGGGACTATTTTGTCCCCATCCCGAATAAATCAGGACAGGCATAAAGCCTGTCCCTACGAGAATAGGAAACCCTATGCAACACAACCGAATTGAACAATTAAAAACCGCCCTTGCACAACGTATCTTGATTTTAGACGGTGCGATGGGGACGATGATCCAGCAATTTAAACTGACCGAAGCGGATTTCCGTGGAGAGCGTTTTAAAAATTCTAGCGTGGATCTGCGTGGTAACAACGATCTGCTTACCCTAACCCAACCTTTAGTGATTTCCTCTATTCACGAAAAATACCTTGAAGCTGGGGCGGATATTATTGAAACCAATACGTTCAGTTCCACCACCATTGCACAGGCGGATTACGACTTACAAGCGGTGGCTTATGAGCTAAATTTTGCAGGGGCAAAACTGGCTCGCTTTGCGGCGGATAAGTACAGCACACCTGAAAAACCACGTTTTGTGGCAGGTATTCTCGGTCCAACTAACCGCACCGCCTCGATTTCGCCAAATGTGAACGATCCGGGGTTTCGTAACATTACCTTTATGGAATTAGTCGATGCCTATGCGGAGGCTACTCGTGGCCTAATTGAAGGCGGTTCGGACATCATTATGATCGAAACCATCTTCGATACCTTGAACGCCAAAGCCGCTGCCTTTGCCATTGACCAAGTATTTGAAGAACTGGGCGTGGAACTGCCGATTATGATTTCGGGGACGATTACCGATGCCTCTGGGCGTACCCTTTCGGGGCAAACCACCGAAGCTTTTTACAACTCGCTCCGCCACGCGAAACCGCTCAGTTTTGGTTTGAACTGTGCCTTAGGGCCGAAAGAGTTGCGCCCTTATGTGGAAGTAATGTCGAAAATCTGTGAAACCTATGTGTCTGTTCACCCGAATGCAGGCTTGCCGAATGCCTTTGGCGGCTACGATTTGGGGGCGGAAGAGATGGCGGCTCACATCAAAGAGTGGGCGGAAAGCGGTTTCTTAAATATCGTGGGCGGTTGTTGCGGTACTACGCCTGAACATATCAAAGCCTTTGCGGACGTTGTGGCTGGAATTAAACCGCGTGCCTTGCCTGAAATCAAAACCGCAATGCGTTTGTCTGGGCTTGAGCCGTTAAACATTGATGATGAAAGCCTGTTTGTGAACGTGGGCGAACGCAATAACGTAACAGGTTCGGCGAAGTTTAAGCGTTTGATTAAAGAAGAGAAATTTAGCGAAGCCATTGAAATTGCTATCGATCAGGTGGAAAACGGTGCGCAAGTGATTGACGTGAATATGGACGAAGCCTTGCTCGACTCGCAAAAATGTATGACCCGTTTCCTTAACATTATGGCGACCGAACCTGATGCGGCAAAAGTGCCAGTGATGATTGACTCGTCCAAGTGGGAAGTGATTGAGGCTGGCTTGCAATCGGTGCAAGGCAAAGGGATCGTGAACTCCATTTCCCTCAAAGAAGGCGAAGAAAAATTTATCCACCAAGCAAAACTGGTTCGCCGTTATGGTGCAGCGGTGGTCGTGATGGCATTTGACGAAGTGGGGCAAGCGGACACCGAAGAACGCAAGGTAGAAATCTGTACTCGTGCTTACGATATTTTGGTTAATCAAGTGGGCTTTCCGCCTGAAGATATTATTTTCGACCCGAACATTTTTGCCATCGGTACGGGGATTGAAGAACACAATAACTACGGCGTGGACTTTATCAATGCCACAGGTCGCATTAAGCGTAGCCTGCCGCACGCCAAAATTTCGGGCGGTGTGTCGAATGTGTCCTTCTCCTTCCGTGGTAATAATGTGATGCGTGAGGCTATTCACGCCGTGTTCCTTTACCACGCTATCAAGCAGGGAATGGATATGGGGATCGTGAACGCTGGGCAACTGGCGATTTATGACGATCTCGATCCGGAATTGCGTGATGTGATTGAAGATGCGGTGCTAAATCGCCGTCCTGATGCGACTGATCGCCTGTTAGATATTGCAGAAAAATACCGAAATGTGACCGCTAGTAACAATGAAGATAGCGGCGTTGCCGAATGGCGTACTTGGGCGGTGGAAGAGCGTCTGAAACACGCCCTCGTGAAAGGGATCACCAACTATATTATTGAAGATACCGAAGAAGCACGCCAAAAATTCCCGACACCGCTCGAAGTGATCGAAGGACCGCTAATGGACGGTATGGACGTGGTGGGCGATTTGTTCGGTGACGGCAAAATGTTCCTACCGCAAGTGGTGAAATCCGCTCGCGTGATGAAGCAGTCGGTTGCCTACTTAGAACCGTTTATCAACGCCACCAAGCAAAAAGGATCGTCCAGCGGTAAAGTGGTCATCGCTACCGTAAAAGGCGACGTGCACGACATCGGTAAAAATATTGTGAGCGTGGTGTTGCAATGTAATAATTTTGAAGTGATCGACTTAGGCGTAATGGTGCCTGCGGATAAAATCATTCAAACGGCGATTGACGAAAAGGCGGACATCATCGGCTTAAGCGGTTTGATCACGCCGTCTCTTGACGAAATGGAATACTTCTTAGGCGAAATGAACCGCTTGAATTTGAATATTCCTGTCATTATCGGCGGTGCAACCACCTCCAAAGAGCATACAGCGATTAAACTTTATCCGAAATATAAGCACGAAGTGATTTACACCACCAATGCCTCTCGTGCGGTAACAGTTTGTGCGGCATTGATGAATCCTGACACTAAAGCGGAACTGTGGGAACGAATGAAGAAAGAGTACGAGCAAATTCAAGAGGCTTTTGCCAACAAAAAAGCGCCACGCAAGCAGTTGCCGATTGAAGAGGCACGCAAAAACGCTTTCGATGCGTTCAGTGGCGAATGGGCGAATTACCAAGTGCCAACGCCAAAACAAACTGGCATTGTGGAGTATAAAAACGTACCGATTGCGACCTTACGGAAATTTATCGACTGGTCGCCGTTCTTCCGTTTATGGGGCTTAATGGGCGGTTATCCTGATGCCTTTGACTACCCTGAAGGCGGCGAAGAAGCCCGCCGAGTGTGGAACGATGCGCAAAAAGTGTTGGACGAATTAGAACAAAATCACAAGCTCAACCCAAGCGGCATTATGGGTATTTTCCCAGCCAACAGTGTGGGCGATGATATTGAAATCTATCAAAATGCTGACCGCACTTTAGTGGCAGGCAAAGTCTATAACCTCCGCCAACAAAGCGAACGTGGCAGAAACAGCAAAAGCCCGTACAACCTCTGCTTGAGCGACTTTATCGCAAGCAAAGCCAGCGGCAAACAGGACTGGTTCGGAATGTTCGCCGTTTGTGCAGGGATTGAAGAACACGATTTAGTGGAAGGCTACAAAGCCGCAGGGGACGACTACAACGCCATCTTGCTGCAAGCGGTCGGCGACCGTTTAGCCGAAGCAATGGCGGAATACTTGCACTTTGAACTGCGCACCAAAGTCTGGGGCTACACGGACGAAACCTTAGACAACGACCGCCTAATCCGTGAAGAATACATCGGCATCCGCCCTGCTCCAGGCTACCCAAGTTGCCCTGAACACACGGAAAAACAGATCATCTGGGATTTACTGGAAGTGGAACAACGCATCGGAATGAAACTTACCGAAAGCTACGCAATGTGGCCTGCGGCAAGTGTCTGCGGCTGGTATTTCACCCACCCTGCGAGTAATTATTTTACGTTAGGGCGTATTGATGAAGATCAGGCAGTCGATTATGCGAAACGCAAGGGGTGGAATGAGAGAGAGATGGTGAAGTGGTTGGGTGTGGCGATGAAGTAGATTTTCTCACAACTAATAATTAAATAGGTTGCTATACAAATTTAAACCTATAGCAACCGTGTAATTGATATTTACTAAAATACATCTTCTATATCAATAGAATCATTTACTTCTTCGGGGTCATTACTGTAATAATATTTATCTTTATGTAATTGAAAGAAACTTCCAGCAACTAAGCAAGAAAGAGATATATTAACTATATCATCTTCATCTAGATTTATATCAATTACTCTTCCAAAAATGGTAAGTAATTTATTACCCATCATTGAATCATATTTTGAAGAAGAACTTGCACAATAATATGGGTCATAAACAAATTTTATTTTGATACCTTTCTTTTTATAGTATGCTTCTTTTTTTTCACTATCAATATTCTTAAAATAGAATCGTCCTTGAAACGCTATATTCTGCCCTGATTTAATTATACCTTTTAATATATTAATTTCTCTATCCAGAAATGGGGTTATATCAAGGAATTTCATACCATTTATTATATTGTAAACTATAGAGTTCAGATATTGGACAGCTAAAGAACCATCTCCAAAATCAGTAAAGTGAGATGGTTTTGCTAGCTCCTGCATTTTTCTCATATCCAAAAAGTTATCGTAATCAATCATTTCCTTTTTAGATAATTGTTTAAAAACATTTGATTCCGTATTAATATATTCAGGATTGCTAGTTACAAAGTCACGAATTCTTGTAATATTAAACCAATCCCATCTTGCACAACTTGCTTGAGAAAGAGTCAAAAGATAGGTTGTATCTTCTATTAAGCACTGTTCTTCCCACGATTTTTTTAATTCAAGCAATTCAGAAGGAGTTATATTTTTTGCAATTTCACTTTTTGAGTGAACTTTTGAATGACAATTCAAACATAAGACAACTAAATTCTCCTCAGAATGGTCCTTAGAAACAGACCATGGTTTAATATGATGAATTATAATTGGGTTATTCATATTTCTACATATAACACAGCAATATTTGGATTTTATAAGAACCTGAATTGATGTTTTTGACGGAATGGGCGATCTAGCTGTTTTAGCTATACTCTCTATTTGTGTATCAGACAACCCCAACCCCTTTAACTCAGATATATTTTTACTTTGAAGTTCAGATAAGGTGAAATTTGATGATAATGAATCTGCCAAATCGCTTGGAATCCCCCTTGATAATAGAGCGACATTAGTTTTTTTACTCATATATAATTCCTTATTATAAAATATAAAAAATTATCTCTTCTTTTCACATCCATTTCAATATCCTATGACTCTCGTCTTTAATGAATGTCAAAGCACTTGTCATAGATGAGATCTACTATATAGTTCTATTTATACAATCAAAACTCCCTATTCTCTCCGCAAGAACTCGCACTAGCCAGTGTGTTAATTCCCTAGAGCTTACGTCCTAGGTTAAGCATAATATCGTACCGCTGGCACGAAAACCTAACTTGCTCCAGCGGAGCAACATTATGCGTACCCCACGACATGAGCCGTGGGCAATTCAGCTATTCGGAATTTCCGAATAACTTTAATCATCAAGTTACCGTGAAAACCTCGATAACTGATACAAATTAACTTAATTGTAATTTTTAAAGCGATTTTAACCGCTTGTAGACTATTCCTGTATTTTCTATTTTGCAATCTCCATCGAAAAATCCCTTATTTCCATTCGACAAAACCACGATAAGCGGTTACATTTACCCAAAATATTGCACAACGGAAAAACAGAATGACTAAAGATCCTTTTGAAGAATATATCCGCCATATTGAAGCGGATAAAAAGGAAAAGAGCTATGCTTGGCAAACGGCAATCGGGCTGCAAGAAGTTGATGGATTAAAACCATCTCAATATTTGATCAGCACTGCGATTAAAAATATTGAGGGTGAGATTTCCATTGATACGGCAGAACAATGGATTAGCCAATATTATGAAGAAAATCCGCCATTAACCAGCGAAAATCGTATAGAAGAAGCGGACAAAGTTTCGGTGCGTATTGCGAAATTGCTGTCGGAGCCTGCTTTTTCGTTTAATGCCAATCAATATTTAGCCATTCATAAATATCTGTTTAAAGATATTTATTCTCACGCAGGGCAAATTCGTACTTATAACATTACTAAAAAAGAGTGGGTGTTAGAGGGCGAAACGGTAGTCTATGGTATGGCATCTGAATTGAAAAATACCTTGGAATACGATTTATCGCAGGAGAAAAATTTTAGTTATCGAGGGCTTTCTCTTGAAGAAATTATGACACATCTAGCCACATTTATTGCACGTTTATGGCAAATTCATGTCTTTGAGGAGGGTAATACTCGCACTACCGCCGTGTTTTTTATTAAGTATTTAAAAACATTAGGCTTTAATGTTACAAATGATATTTTTGCCGAAAATGCGTGGTATTTCCGCAATGCGTTAGTACGAGCAAATTATAATAATCTCGCCAAAGGGGTTTATGAAACCAATGAATACTTGCTTTTATTTCTGCGTAATTTGTTATTAGGCGAAAACAATCTACTAAGTAATCGTCAGTTGCATATTAATAGCGGTCAATCCCTTGAAAAACAGGATATTGAAAAACAAAAACAGGACATTGAACACAAAAAACAAGACATTGAGCAAAATCCTGACGAAAAAACAAAACATTCAGAAAAAACACAGAAACATATCACCGCACTTTCTCAGATTTTAGCTAATCGTATTTTTTCACGAATAGATGTAGTTAATACACTTCATCTCTCCGCATCTGCGTCATCGGAATTAATTAAGAAAATGTTAGAAATTAAAGTCATTGAAAAAGTCGCAGGGCAAGGTAAAGGGAAATATCGATTTCGATAAATAACTAAAACAAGATATTAAATATGCACACACCCCACATCTACATCGGCACGGGCGATTGCACGGTCGCAATCCCTATTGGTGGAAAGCCCAATCGGCACAAGAACGCCACGATTATCGTTATAACGAAACCGAATTACAACAACTGGCGACATTGTTAAATCAGCGAAAAGCGGAATTTGATCAGCTTTATCTTTATTTTCAAAACACCACCAATAGCCATTCGTTCTACAATATCGAAAGTTTGAAAGGCTATTTGGCGAACTATGGATTTAAAGTAAAAGAGACGCCTAAGTTTTTGAGTGGACAGCAAAGTTTGTTTTAAGCTACTATAATCGCTAAGTTTTTCTACTTTTCTCGGAATTTTTATGATGAACAAATTAAAACTGGTTCTATTAACTTCAACCCTTGCTGCTCTATTTGCTTGTACACCAAAGCAAACTACTCCTGTTAAAACAGGCTATTTGAAAAATGAGATAAGCCAAGCCGAATTACAAAATGCGGCAAACTATAAGCGTTACTATTACTCTTGTACAAATTTTGAAACAGGTTCTGAGTCTTATTTATCGACTTACTTCCCGCTTTCAAAAGAAAGCCGTAAAAAAGATAACTTTGGTATCTATTTCCAATTAGATGGCGGAAAGGTCTTCCCATTTGATCATATTGAAAACAAAGCCCTCAATGCCCAAGCAACACGTTTTGAGGTCTTTTATCGTTCGTATAATCCTATTCAGGGGAGCTATATTGATTTAATCGCCCGTGAAAATAGCTCAACCTATTACAAATATCAGAATGGAACTCGAACACCTTGGTTAGAATGCCGAGAAGGTTAATCGTAAAAAGTAATCCCATAGAAAAACCTATGGGATTGTTATTGTAAACAAGCGGTTATTTTTGCTAAACATTTTGCAAAACCTAAAATAATCCTTTATCAAATGAGCCTTGCACACTCAAAAATTTCAGCTATCATAGCGCAGCAAAATTTTAGCTATACTTTTTTTGGAATATGATAATGAATAAATTTAAACTGATTTTAATGACATTGACCCTTACTCTACTTTTTGCTTGTACGCATAAAGCCAAAACTACGAAAACGACAAAAAAAGGGTATTTAAAAGAAAATATTAGCCTAGCGGAATTATCCAATCCTGCTCTGTATAAACGTTACTATTATCGCTGTCGAAATTTTGAAACCGGTGCTTATTCCTTGTTGTCAGCTTACTTTCCATTATCTCGAGAAAGTCGAATGAAAGAGAATTTTGGTATTTATTTTCAGCTGGATGGTGGCAAAGCGGAACCCTTTGATCATATTGAAAACCGCACTCTTAATGCTCGAGGTAGTCGATTTGAAGTGATTTATCGTTCATATAACCCAATTCAGGGCAGTTATATTGATTTGATTGCACGTCAAAACAGTTCGATTTATTACAAAAATCACCTAGGAAAACGCACACGTTGGCTGGAATGTCGTGAAGGATAATAGCACGAACCTAGGATTTGTTTATAACTATCAACAGATCCTAGGTTGTTGAAAGAGGGTTTTATTAGGACAAAATGCCTTAACCACCGGCTAATTTAACTTTAAAGTCTTTCTGCTCTAACAACTGCTTTAACAAGTCGCGCTTATCACCTTGAATTTCGATATTGCCTTCTTTCACCGAACCGCCACAACCACAGCGTTTTTTTAATTCTGCTGCGAGTTTTTTGAGTTCATCATCAGACAAATCCAATCCCGAGATTAAACTCACGCCGGCGCCTTTGCGACCGCTTGTTTGTTTTTGAATACGTACAATGCCATCGCCTTTGGGACGCTGTACTTTTTCTTCTGTCGGCTTAATTCTGCCTAATTCTGTAGAGTAAACAAGGTTATTCATAATCAAAAGTGCGGTAAAAATTTATGCTATTTTAAAAGATAGGGGTAAATTTATCATTTACCCCGGTGAGATTAAACATTCATTAAAGAGGCATTAATAGAACGTAAAACTTCGGCAGGATCTTGGGCTTGTGTGATTGGGCGACCAATAACCAAATAATCTGAACCTGAACGCACCGCAGCAGCAGGAGTCATTACTCGGCGCTGATCGCCAAAATCTGAACCAATCGGACGGATGCCCGGTGTCACCAATTTGAAATCAGCACCTAAGTTTTTACGCAAAATTTCCACTTCTTGAGGCGAACACACTACGCCATCTAAACCCGCACGTTGTGCTAAATGTGATAAACGAATTACTTGCTCAAGCGGTGATGCGTTGATACCAATTTGAAGCAAATCTAAATCTTCCATGCTGGTTAATACCGTCACCGCAATTAAAAGCGGCGCATCTTTCCCATAAGGTTCAAGAATTTTTTTCGCCTCTTCCATCATGGCTAAACCGCCTGAAGCGTGCAAATCCACCATCCACACACCTAAATCTGCCGCAGAACGCACTGCACGTGCCACCGTATTTGGAATATCGTGATATTTTAAATCTAAGAATACATCAAACTGACGTTCATGAAGTTGTTTTACGAAGTTAATACCTAAGCTCGTAAACATTTCTTTACCCACTTTTAAACGGCAAAGGCTCGGATCAATTTGATCCACCAAACTTAATGCTTCGGCTTCTGTTTCATAATCTAAAGCAACAATAATTTTGCTGTCCATACTTTTTCCTTTTTATACTTGATTTTCAATTCCGCGAATCGGCTTCACTTTTTCCCATTGACGACAGGAAGGGCAACACCACATTAATTTATGGCTTTGATAACCGCAGTTTGTACAACGATAATCAAAACCTTGACGGATGCGTTCGCCCACCATTTTATGAAGTAGCACTAAACTCTCTTTGGCGCGCCCTTCTTCTGCATCATCCACTTGGTACTGAATAAATCGATGGAACAAGAACATGTTCGGATTTTGCCCAATTTTTTGATAAATTTTACTTTGGGCGTTAGCACGGCTATCTTGTTGTTCAATCAAATCGGCCAACGCTAAATCAACGCTCGCATTAGCGGTTGCTTGGCTTGCTCGAATTAAAAATAACTCGAATTGTTCAAGTTGATTGAGTGCTGTATAACATTCCTTTAATAAAGGCAACGCTTCCCCCACAAAATCGGGGTTCTGTTCCAAAATATGTTCTAAAACGTTAACCGCACTTTGGTAGTCTTGCTGTTCGATCAGCTTCTCACCAAGCATCATTGAAGCACGCACACAACTTGGGGACACTGAAAGAGCCTGACGCAGAATCTCTAAGGCATTTTCTTTACTCTCTGACGGCAAAGTGCGGACAAATTCACAATAAAATTGCGCTAATTCCATATTATCTGAATTAGGCTTAATTTTTGCCAATTTTTCTGCAACATTAATCGCTTTTTTCCATTCTTTGGTTTTTTGATAAATAACTGCAAGTTGTTGCAATGCGCCTTCCGCAAATTCCGGCTCATCCACCAATAAAATATAAATACTCTCTGCTCGGTCAAAAAAACCCACGGACATAAAATCTTTAGCTAGCTGTTGTTTTGCCAACAATTTTTGCTCAAAAGAATAATTTGGGCTACGGTCAAGAGCTTGATGAATACGTAAAGCACGATCGACTTCACCGCGAGAGCGGAATAAATTACCTAATGTTAACTCAGCTTCAAACTGAGAATGTTGCTCGATTTCATTTTCTGTTTCTTGCTTTTGAAGCATATCTAAAAAGAGATCAACCGCTTTTTCAGTTTGATTAGATAATAGAAAATTTACCCCCGTAACATAATCACGAGAGAGTTTATTGCTGATATCTTCCTGATCTTTTTTTGCACTACGATGCCCCATATACCAGCCATAAGCGGCAGCAATGGGCAACAACAGGAAGAGTAATTCAATCATTATTATGCAGCCTTATTAAGACTTGTGGTCATCTCATTAATTTGCTGATTTAGACGTTTTACTTGGCGCGTTAATGCCATATTTTTAAGTTTTAATTTGAGATAAAAAATCCCCGTCACTAACCAGCCTAAAATAAAACCAAATCCAAATAAAATGGCCACTAAAGTAGAAAGTTTAAAATCACTTTGTGCAAACATATAGTTGAAGGTAATAACTTGATCATTATTTGCACCCACCGTAATTGCAACTAAAATAATAGCAAGCACAATAATAAAACCGAAAATATATTTGAACATAGTATGCGACTCCCAAATTGACATTGCCCCATTATGCCAAAATTTAAAACAAAAAACGACACTTTAACGTGCCGTTCTTTGAGTAATTTTAAACTATTTGTAAAAATTAAGCATGATTATCAACGCGCTCTTTGAGCTCTTTGCCCGCTTTAAAATGCGGTACACATTTCGCCTCTAATTTAACGCTCTCACCTGTTTTCGGATTGCGTCCAATACGTGGTTGACGAAAATGCAACGAGAAACTGCCAAAACCACGAATCTCAATTCGCTCCGCATTTTCCATGCTCAAAGACATATGTTCTAAGATTTCTTTTACCGAATTTTCGATATTTTTGATACCAATCGTTGGATTACGTTGACTGATTGCGTCAATTAATTCTGATTTTGTCATAACATTATCCTTTCAGTTGAGAGGGCTGCTTATCTTCAATAGAAGTCCCTAATAAAACAACGTCATTTTTGACCGCGCTTTACCAGTTATTCACACACAAAAATCACGTTGTTTCACTTAATAAATTTATGTAATAAACAACTGGCGAGCAAAAACTCGCCAGTTTGATTAGTTAGGGAATAAATTATTCACCTTTAGCTTGAGCGAATGCTGCTGCCATTGCGTTAGGAACAGCCACTTCTTCTTGTTTGCTGTTTACTGACGCTAATGCTGCTGCTTCATCAGCTTGATCTTTTGCTTTCACTGATAAGTGAACGATACGTGCTTTACGATCTGAACCGGTGTATTTCGCTTCAACAACATCACCTGCTGCAACTTCAGAAACTAAATCTGCTGCACGGATGTAACCTTCAACGCCACCGGCTAATTCAACTTTAGCACCTTTCGCATCAGCTTCAACAACAGTTGCAGACACTACTGCACCTTTTTTGTTGATTGCCACGAAGTTGTTGAACGGATCGTCTTCTAATTGTTTGATACCTAAAGAGATACGTTCTTTCGCTGAATCTACTTGTAAAACAACTGCTTCTACTTCGTCACCTTTTTTGTAGTTACGAACAGCTTCTTCACCTTGAACATTCCAAGAAATGTCAGATAAGTGAACTAAACCATCGATACCACCTTCAAGACCGATGAAGATACCGAAATCAGTGATTGATTTGATTTTACCTGAAACTTTGTCACCTTTGTTGTGAGTTTCTGCAAATTGTAACCATGGGTTTGGTTTGCATTGTTTCAAGCCTAAAGAAATACGACGACGTTCTTCATCGATTTCTAATACCATCACTTCAACAGTGTCACCTAAGTTAACCACTTTTGAAGGGTGGATGTTTTTGTTTGTCCAATCCATTTCAGAGACGTGAACTAAACCTTCAACGCCATCTAAAATTTCAACGAAACAGCCGTAGTCTGTTAAGTTTGTTACTTTACCTGTTAATTTGCTGTTTACAGGGTGGTTTTGAGCGATTGCAGCCCAAGGATCTTGACCTAATTGTTTTAAGCCTAATGAAACGCGAGTTTTATCTTTGTCGAATTTCAATACTTTAACTGTGATTTCATCACCAACGTTAACCACTTCGCTTGGGTGTTTAACACGTTTCCAAGCCATATCAGTGATGTGTAATAAACCGTCAACACCGCCTAAATCAACGAATGCACCGTAATCTGTTAAGTTTTTAACAATACCTTTCACTTCTGAACCTTCAGCCAAGTTCGCTAATACTTCATCGCGATCTGCTGAGCTTTCTGATTCAATAACTGCACGGCGTGAAACAACTACGTTGTTACGTTTTTGGTCTAATTTGATAACTTTGAATTCTAATTCTTTACCTAAAAGGTGATCTGCATCACGTACCGGACGCGTATCAACTAATGAACCCGGTAAGAATGCGCGAACACCGTTTAACTCAACTGTGAAGCCGCCTTTCACTTTACCGTTTACTAAACCAACAACGCTTGCTTGTGCTTCGAATGCTTTTTCTAATTCGATCCAAGATTCGTGACGTACTGCTTTTTCACGTGAAAGTTTAGTTTCACCGAAACCGTCTTCAACAGCGTCTAAAGCAACGTTTACAACATCGCCAACTTTAACGTCAACTTCACCTTGTGCATTTGCGAATTCTTCCGCCGGGATACGCGCTTCAGATTTTAAACCTGCATCTACGTACACAAAGCCTTTTTCGATAGCAACAACAGTACCGTTGATGATTGAACCTAAACGTTGAGTTTCAAGGTTTTTTAATGATTCTTCAAATAATTGAGCAAAAGATTCTGACATATTTAATCTTCTTTTAAAGGTTAATAACATCCACTCAAAATCCATTATTAAGTGGGGTTGATAATAACGTTCATTCATCCCTGAATAAACAGGTTAAATTTTACCGATTAACGTTTACTTTCAATGAATTGCAACGCTTGCGCAATTACTTCTTCAATGCTAAGTTCCGTACTGTCAAGCAACAATGCATCGTCCGCAGGTTTAAGCGGCGCGACCGCACGATTTCTATCACGAAAGTCCCGTTCTTGAATCTCGGCTAAAATCTGCGCAAAGTTACCATTAATTCCTTTATTTTGCAACTGTTTAAAACGTCTTTTTGCACGTTCTTCTGCACTTGCGTCTAAAAATAACTTCACATCCGCATTCGGAAACACCACTGTCCCCATATCACGCCCGTCTGCAATCAAGCCTTTTTCAGTTTTAGCAAAATCCTGTTGAACCTGTAACAACGCAGCGCGAACCTGTGGAAAGACGGCCGTTTTAGATGCCGCATCAGCCACTTCTTGTGTACGAATCTGCCCACTGACATTTTCGCCATTCAGAAAAATTTCAACTTCACCATTTTGGGGCACAAATTGAATATCTAATTGACGTGCCACTTCCGCCAAGGCCAATTCATCGTCTAATTTCACCGCACTTTTTAACGCGGCTAAGGCATTAACACGATAAATCGCGCCACTATCTAATAAGGCAAAACCTAATTTTTCCGCTAAGGCATAGCAAAGCGTCCCTTTGCCGGCACCGCTCGGACCATCTACTGTGATAATCATTTCAAATCCTACTTTTCAAAAAATACTTTTATTGCCTGCGCCATGCTATCAAGCATGTCATAACGCTTACGATACATAGAGCGTTTTTTACTTTGAATCTCATCCAAAGACTTGCGTTCAATGATTAAAGGCAATGTCCAATACCCTTGCGTATTTAATACGCCCTCATTTTCCTGCCAAAATTCGTCATAATTAAACAACAATTTTGAATGATCATTCCAACGATATTTCGCCTGATTTTTATGGGCAATCCCCAGCAATTCACAACCTAATGTTTCGGCTACATTTTTAAAGGCATTGACCAACATATACATCGGACGCATACCGTGCAGTTGTTTTGTTGCTACCTTAACTAATTCTTGCGCATCCGCAGAATTCGGGCCTTGAATTGAAGCGATTAACAATTGATTATTCGGCAACAACGTAAAAGAAGCATCATAAACGGAACGGCCTTCCGTGTTTTTAATATTTAACGAAAAAAAGCCTTCAAAAGGATCGATGCCATTAATATTCAAATAAACCGCCCAATCTTCTGTTAATTGCGCTAATTTCAAGGATGTATTTTCCACTAAATTTTGACAAATTGTTGTGCCAAATTTAGCTTCCGCTTGCTCAAAATTAGATTTAATTGCATTAATACGCGCTTGCGCAGAAAAACGGCGATCGCAGAATTTTTGTAACAACGCATTAACGCGATAAAAATAGCGCGTAAATACAGGCTGCCATAATGGTTTTTCATTCAAAAATTGTTCAAATTCACGAATTTGTTGGCGATGCAAAAAAGTATAAAAATAATAACGCCCAAAAGAACGCACTTTTTTCGCAAAACGGCGTTCATAGGCGTACATTTGGTTAAATGTTGGAAATGAAAATGAACTCACAAAAATCCTATTGTCTAATCAGATTGAACTCTTTAAAATTTGCGGAATTATACTCGTTTATCTTTTGCAAATGCAAACTGTCTGTCACAAGGACCATTCTTTAACCGATTAGGAAAAATATGAAACGCACAACGCTCTCTTTAATGATACTTGCTACCTTGACCTCATTCTCTGCCGTAGCCAATTTAGAACAACAACGCCAAAATTATCAGAAAATCAATGAATTACTGGCAATGTCACAAAGCTCAGCAACCCAAAATCTTGCGCAAAATTTGCTTGACCAAATTCAAGATTATCCGCTAGCTGCTTACGCTGAAGCCAAGTTGCTTCAAGCCAATAAAACCAATTTAACCTTAGCGGACATTGAAGCTTATCAGCAAAAAAATCCGCATTTGCCTTTTGCGACCGCATTAAAAAAAGAATGGTTAAAACAACAACAAGAAAAACAAGATTGGAAAACCATCTTGGATAACGCCGCTAAACTGCCATTGGATCAAGGATCACAATGTATTTTGGTGCAAGCAAAATCATATAATGCAGCAATAAAAGCCGCTGAAACCAATCATGACACACAAAAAACCGCCCAAAATCCCACCGCACTTTTACCTAAATTATCCCAAGATGATTTAACGACAATTTGGTTAACGGGACAAAGTTTGCCAAGCCAATGCGATCCATTGTTAACGCAATGGCATGAACAAGGTGGCTTAACCCCGGAATTAGCCAAACAACGTGCGGTAATGGCTTATGAGCAAGGTAATAGCGGTTTACTTTCTCATTTGGAAAAAATGTTAAAAGATGAAAAAAATCAGCGTTGGGCAAGAGATTTAAATGCATTGTTAAAATCCCCTGCGGAATTAATGAATGAAGATAATTTGTTCTATGTTGACATTATTCCAAACAAGCCTTTGGAAAAACGGGTGGTTTTGGCAACTTTTCCTGCCTATGTCAAAACATTGAATGAAGATAAGATCAAAGAGCCTGCGAAATATTTTGACAAATTTGAAACTTGGGCAACCAGTTTTGAATTAACGGCAAATCAATGCATTGAATGGAAAAAGCTTTATCTTGCTCAATTTTTTGATAGCGAAAACCCTGATTTCCAACGTTGGCGCGATGAACAACTTGTTGCATTAAAAGACGACAAATTAACGGAACGCCGTATTCGTATGGCAATTCGTGAAAAAGCGGATTACGCGAAATGGCTTGGATTGTTGTCTGATGCCACAAAAGCCAAAGACGAATGGCAATATTGGCTGGCTCAAAAAGCAGAAAACAAAACAAAATCTAAGGAAATTTTAACCGCACTTGCCAAACAGCGCGGCTTTTTCTCGATGTTGGCGGCAAAAGAATTAGGTATTCCATATCAACCTGAAATGCAAAAAAACCTTGAGCCAGCGTCAAAACCTAGCGCAACGCCTACGATTGAAACCACATTCCAAGCGGAACTCGCAAGAATTGCAGAATTACGTTATTTTGATGACACGAGCAATATGAATAGCGAATGGCGCAAATTATTGGATAACGCCACTTTTGAACAAAAATTACAATTATCAGGCTACGCTGCACAGCAAGGTTGGTACGATTTAGGCGTGGAAGCCACTATCCAAGCCAAAGCCTGGGATTATCTCAGCTTGCGCTTACCGAATGCTTATTCTGATTGGTTTGAGCTCAATTTAAAAGGCAAAAAAATTAGCCGCACTTTTGCTATGGCCATTGCGCGTCAAGAAAGCGCTTGGAAAACCCATGTTACTTCAGCCGCTAACGCTCGCGGTTTAATGCAATTATTGCCAAGCACCGCCAAATTAACCGCGGAAAAAACAGGGTTGCCTTACAGTAATGAAAGCCAACTTTTTGACCCTTTTAATAATATTATGTTAGGCACTGCGCATTTACAGGAATTATTTGATAAATATGGCGACAACCGTATTTTAATTGCCACGGCTTACAATGCAGGCGCACAACGTGTGGATAAATGGTTGGAAAAATCTGCAGGAAAATTAACCTTAGCGGAATTTGTGACTGCGATTCCTTTCTATGAAACCCGCGGTTATGTGCAAAATGTGCTGGCTTATGACAGCTTCTATCAAATTTTACAGCAACAACCACAACAATTGTTTTCAAAAGAAGAAGCAGATCGTTTATACTAGGCGTACTAGTTTAATAGTATAAAAGGAGAAGTCATGTATATTAGCCGCAATATGAACTATTGGAATGCCTTTATGGAAACCCTGCGCGCCGCATTTGCAGAAGGCAAAGAACAAGAACTTCTCACCTTGTTACTCACCGCAGACGAACGCGATGCGGTGGGTTTACGCCTTCAAATTGTGTCGCAGCTGTTGGATAAAAATCTGCCGCAACGGGAAATTCAGCAAAATCTGAATACCAGCGCGGCAACCATTACGCGCGGTTCCAATATGCTTAAACTGATGGAACCCGATTTTCTCGCTTGGGTAAAAGAACAAGTTGATGCTAAAACACAAAAATAACCTATTTAGTCTCAAGATTCTCCGCACTTTTTTCCGTTTAGGCAGAAGCCTGATACAACGCAAAACCAAAGGAAAGTGCGGACGTTTTTTTGCCCGTTTTTTCATCGCATTTCTAGCGTTCACCTTATTTTTCCGCTTCGTTCCACTGCCCTTTTCCGCTTATATGGTTCAACAAAAAGTGAGCCGGTTGTTGCAATTGAATTTGAGTGATGAAATGCATTATGACTGGGTTAGTTTGGATCAAATCTCACCCAATATGCAGCTGGCGGTCATTGCCGCAGAAGATCAACGATTTCCGACCCACTGGGGTTTTGACTGGAATGCCATAGAAAAAGCCTTGGAACATAATGAAAAATCCAAACGAATTCGTGGTGGCTCAACCATTTCCCAACAAACCGCGAAAAATCTTTATTTGTGGCACGGACAAAGTTGGCTTAGAAAGGGCTTAGAAGTCCCTGTAACCATAACATTAGAATTGCTTTGGTCAAAAAAACGCATTTTGGAAGTGTATTTAAATATCGCTGAATTTGGCAAGGGGATTTTTGGCGTAGAAGCCGCAAGCCGTTTTTACTTCAAAAAAGCCGCTAAAAATCTAACACAATCTGAAGCGGCATTATTGGCTGCAGTATTGCCCAACCCGATTATCTATAAAGTGAATGCACCAAGTGCATTAGTTAAACGAAAACAGGCGTGGATTATGCGTCAAATGAATGGATTAGGGAAAGGCTATTTGAATTTATTATAACGATTAATACCGAACAAAACGCTAATTTATCCCTAATTTTACCCTGATAATATAAAAATAGAATTCACTCAAAAAGGAAGAAAAACATGCTAAAACAACGACTTGGGAATATTTACCCTATTTTTATCTTTTTCATCACCAACCTTATTCTGCTTTCTTTCAGCCGCTTGCTACTAGGATTATGGCAACAAGAACGCGTTGAAGCGGTGAATGGCTGGTTACCCATGTTATTACAAGGCGTTCGCATTGATATTTCTTCGCTTTGTTGGTTATTTGCGCCCTTGGTCATTATCGCCGTTTTCTTTGGCGGAAATAATGGGGTTGGAAAAATAGCAAACTTTATTGTGCGCCTTGGCTTAACGGCATTTAGCACCTTTATTCTCTTTATGGAATTCGCGACACCTGCGTTTATTGAAACCTATGATACGCGTCCAAATCGCCTTTTTGTTGAATATCTGATTTATCCGAAAGAAGTATTTAATATGCTTGCCAACGGACATTTAGTTGCGCTAGTTTCTACCCTCATTTTAACCGCACTTTGTGCTTTGGCATTTTGGAAATTAGCCAAAAAAGTCAGCCAAAACCTGCATTATTTCGGCTGGAAATGGCGTCCTGTAGCTTTCTTACTCATTGGCAGTCTCATGTTTTTAGGGGCGCGCTCAAGCCTGCAACATCGTGGGATCAACCCATCAATGGTGGCATTTTCATCGGATCCCTTGGTTAATGCCCTAACGCTCAACTCAGGCTATTCGGTTTTATTTGCCATTCAACAGATGAAAGATGAAGATAAATCGTCAGAAATGTACGGCAAAATGGCGTTAGAAGATGTGGTTAACACGTTGAAAGAAGTGCGTGGACGTCCTGAAACGGATTATATTTCCACCACCTTACCCACGCTGACCCAAAACCAAGCCACTTATCAAGGTAAACCGAGAAATATCGTAATTATTTTGGAAGAAAGTTTAGGTGCGCAATTTATTGGTACTCTTGGTGGCAAACCACTTTCACCAAACTTTGATCAACTCGCGCAACAAGGTTGGTTATTTGACAATCTCTATGCCACAGGCACACGCTCTGTTCGCGGAATTGAAGCCGTCACCGCCGGATTTACGCCAACACCTGCACGCGCTGTAGTCAAACTGACGGGCGCACAAACAGGCTTTTTTACCATTGCTGAATTATTAGGCAAACAAGGTTATCACACTTCTTTTATTTACGGCGGCGAAAAACATTTTGACAATATGGCAAGCTTTTTCTACGGCAACGGCTTTCAACAAATTATTGATCAAACGGATTATGTTAACCCAAAATTTACCAGCACTTGGGGCGTAAGTGATGAAGATCTTTTTGACAAAGCTCACGAAAAATTCACCGCACTTGCCAAAGAAGACAAGCCATTTTTCAGTTTGGTATTTACCTCAAGCAATCACGATCCTTTTGATTTTCCTAAAGGAAAAATCGAACTTTACGAACAACCGCAAGAAACACGCAATAACGCAGCCAAATATGCGGACTACGCCCTAGGGCATTTCTTTAAGCTTGCGCAACAATCTGCTTATTGGCAAAACACGATTTTCTTAGTGATTGCGGATCACGATTCCCGCGCAGGCGGTGCCGCTTATGTTCCTGTCAACAATTTCCATATTCCAGCCTTAATTTTAGGTGAGAATATTCAACCACAACGCGACAACCGTTTGGTTAGCCAAATTGATATGCCAACCACCTTACTTTCCTTGGCGGGAATTAGTGGCGATTATCCAATGCTTGGCTATGATTTAACGAAAGAAAGTCCAAACCGTGCCTTAATGCAATACGATAAAGTTTTTGGTTATATGCGTGAAATCAATGGGCAAAAAACCTTAGCCATTTTGCAACCGGAAAAACCGGCGGAAGGTTTTCAATATGACAGCGAAAGCAAAACCTTAATCCCGGCGAATATTCCTGAAGAAATGAAAAAACAGGCGTTAGCTTACGTGCTTTGGGGAAGCATTGCCTATAAAGAAAAACTCTATCGTTCAGAAAAATAGCGTGGTTTATCTTTTCGATCGGGTTGAGTGTTGTGACTAAAGTGCGGTAAAATTTGCGCCCATTTTTTACGGAGTCATTCATGCGCTTATTTATCGCCGAAAAACCAAGCCTTGCACGCGCTATTGCTGATGTATTACCCAAGCCGCATACTCGTGGTGATGGTTTTATTCGTTGTGGCGAAAATGACTATGTCACTTGGTGCGTGGGGCATTTATTGGAACAGGCTGAACCCGATGCTTATAACCCTATTTTTAAGCAATGGCGCTTAGAACATTTGCCGATTATTCCTGACAAATGGCAATTAATTCCGCGTAAAGATGTTGCTAAGCAATTGAAAACCGTAGAAAAACTCATTCATCAAGCAGACGAACTCATTAACGCAGGCGACCCTGATCGCGAAGGGCAACTACTGGTGGACGAAGTATTTAGTTACGCCAATTTGAGCGCAGAAAAACGCGATAAAATTCAACGCTGTCTTATCAGCGACTTAAACCCAAGTGCGGTGGAAAAAGCGGTAAAAAAATTACAACCTAACCGCGATTTCATTCCGCTCGCCACATCCGCTCTCGCTCGCGCCCGCGCAGACTGGTTGTATGGTATCAATATGACCCGCGCTTATACTATTCGTGGACGCCAAGCAGGTTACAATGGTGTACTTTCCGTGGGACGCGTACAAACCCCTGTACTGGGTTTAATCGTCCGCCGCGATCTTGAAATTGAACATTTTCAACCGAAGGATTTTTTTGAAGTTTTGGCGCACGTTAAAACAACAGAAAAATCCACCGCGCTTTCATCGGATGTGCCTTCTTTTACCGCCTTATGGCAACCTAGCAAAGCTTGTGAAGATTATCAAGATGAAGATGGGCGCGTCCTATCTCGTGCGTTGGCTGAAAATGTGGTTAAGCGAATTGCCGATCAGCCTGCGGAAGTTACCGCTTATGAAGACAAACGTGAAAAAGAAACGGCACCACTTCCCTATTCTCTTTCAGCCTTGCAAATTGACGCGGCAAAACGTTTTGGTATGTCCGCACAAGATGTGTTAGACACCTGTCAAAGTTTGTATGAAAAACACAAATTAATCACCTATCCACGTTCTGATTGCCGCTATTTGCCCAATGAGCATTTTGCTGATCGAGCCAAAGTATTAGCCGCCATTCAAGTTCATTCTCATGACTATCAAACCTTACCAAGCGCGGTTAATTTGGAACAAAAAAATCGCTGTTGGAATGATAAAAAAGTGGAAGCGCACCATGCTATTATTCCGACAGCCCAAAATCGCCCAACCAGCCTAACGGTGTGGGAACAGAATATTTATAACCTTATTGCGCGCCAGTACTTAATGCAATTTTGCCCCGATGCTGAATATCGAAAAAGTAAAATTACCTTAACCATTGCCGGCGGGTTTTTTATTGCCCAAGCACGAAATTTACAAATTGCCGGTTGGAAATCCCTGTTAGGCAAAGAAGATAACGATGAACAACTGGATCCGCCATTACCGGTAGTAAAAAAAGGGGATGTTTTATATTGTGAAAAAGGCGAAATTGTCAGCAAAAAAACGCAACCGCCCAAACCCTTTACCGATGCAACTTTGCTTTCAGCAATGACAGGGATTGCGCGTTTTGTGCAAGATAAAGAACTCAAAAAAATCCTACGTGAGACCGATGGATTAGGCACAGAAGCCACCCGTGCGGGTATTATTGAATTGCTTTTTAAGCGGGGTTTTTTAACCAAAAAAGGACGTAATATTCACAGCACTGAAGCGGGCAGAATTCTTATTCAAGCATTGCCCGATTTGGCTACGCAACCTGATATGACTGCACATTGGGAATCGCAATTGAATGGCATAAGCAAAAAAGCCGTGAGTTATCAACAATTTATGTATCAATTAACGCAAATGTTACCTGATTTGGTGCAATTCGTTAATTTTTCTGCCTTGCGACAACTAAGCCAAATCGCCAATAATCCAAAACCTAAATTTAAAAATAACAAAAAATCCGCAAATAGCGAAAAAAACACCAAAAGCGCGGTTGATTCTGAATAAGTTTTCAGCAATTAAATAAAAATAACTTGCGAACACACTAAATATTCGGTAACATTTGCGCGTTTTTATTTACAGAGAAAAAAGAATGTATAGTGTTTTAATGTTTGTTTATCTTATCGTTGCGATCGTTATGATCGGCTTTATCTTAATTCAACAAGGTAAAGGCGCAGATGCAGGCGCATCATTTGGCGGTGGCGCATCAGGGACTGTATTCGGCTCAGCCGGTTCAGCAAACTTTTTATCACGTACAACAGCCGTTTTAGCAACGGTATTCTTCGCAATTAGTATTGTATTAGGAAATCTAAATGCCAACCGTGGTCATGTTGAGCAAGGACAATTTGATGATTTATCTCAAGCCGCTCAACAATTAGAACAACAAAAACCAGTGGTAGAAAATCCAAATAAAGATATTCCGCAAAACTAATTACAATCTAAAAAATCAAATTAACGCTCTGGTGGTGGAATTGGTAGACACGCTATCTTGAGGGGGTAGTGACCGTAGGTCGTGCGAGTTCAAGTCTCGCCCAGAGCACCAATCAACAAAAAGCCTAGTTTAATGACTAGGTTTTTATTTTTTAAAATGTGTTATATTTCAATAGATTACATTTCTTATACAGCCGTGCCCAGTATGTTTTTATATTTAGTTATTGGGCTTTAATTTGTACTATTTTATTCTAGTTTATACTCTTACTACACCCAAATTACACCACAAATCACACCTGAATATAGTTATTACACCATTCTCAATAACTATTGCCATAGTTACACTTTAAGATATAAATCAAACTCATTAATTTCCTAACCACACTTTATTTTTCATATCGATAAATATGACTGCACATTATGCTAAAATACTGTAAAATTTTCTTTAAGAATTTACGATGAAAAAATTACTTTTTATACTTTTAAGCTTTTGGATTGTACAAGCTATAGCGCATCCCCATGCATTCATTGATCTCAAAACAAAATTACTTGTAGAAAATGAGCAATTAGTCGGCTTTTCTACTCAATGGACGTTAGATGAAGCCAGTTCGGCAGAATTATTATATGAACTCAAGTTTTTAACTGAAGAAAATAAACATAAGTTAACGGAAGAGATGTTTAAAAATATCATTGCAGAGCATTATTTCAGCTATCTTTATGACAAACCGGATAATAAAATCAAATTTAAAAATGTACCTGTAAATTACGGATTAAAAGCAAGTGGAACGCATCTACAATATTATTTTGACGTTTTGCTTGCAAAACCTGTGGAGTTAAAAAAGAACGAACTGACTTTAGCGACTTACGATAAAACCTATTTTGTCGCTATGCTCTATCCTCTTAAAGATAAAAGTGCGGTGGATTTTAGCCAATTACCTGAACATTGCCGGGGAGAATTAGTTGAACCTCGAGTAGATGCCCAACTTCAACAATATGCATTTTCACTAGAACAAAATCAACGAGATGAAGATGATACTTTGGGGCAGCAATTTGCCCAACAGCTCCAAATTGTATGCAGATAATCATAATGAAAAAATATATTCCTACTAGCCTAATCGCGCTACTTATCATAGGGTTTTATCTATACTTTCCTGCGCTATTTAAACAGGTTGTATTGTGGCAACGCGATTTTAATCAAATCATTTCAGCTCAATTACATCAAATTAAGCAAACACCAACAGAATCAGGTATCACATTGATTACCGTTAGCTTTCTATATGGTGTATTTCATGCGATAGGACCAGGACACGGTAAATTTGTCATTGCAAGCTATCTCTCAACTCACGAATCTAAACTGAAAAGCAGCATGAAATTAACCTTCTTTTCCTCACTTATGCAAGGTATTGTTGCAGTTATAGCCGTATCGATTCTTGTTGTTGCTTTACAGTTATCATCAAATTATTTCAAGACCAGTCAACTATGGTTAGAACGGGTAGCTTTGTTTTTGATGCTATTACTCGGTGTGCAATGGATGTATCAAGCAATAAAAATGATGAGACAATCCAACTCCATTAGCATAATGAATAAATCCAAACCATATATTCATGCTATTTCAATAAAATCTAAGGCTGTTTTCGACATCCCCTTCAATCCCAATAGGAATAATGCAAAGGATAAATCACAAGAGAATTCTTATCGTTGCCATTGTGGACATCAGCATTTACCCAACGCGCATCAACTGCAAGCTCAATCATGGAAATCCCAATTACTCATCATTTTGACTATTGGCATGCGTCCTTGTTCTGGCGCAATTTTCGTTCTTTTCCTTGCTTATATGCTTGATTTGTACTTTTGGGGTGTCATTGCCACCATGGGGATGGCGTTGGGTACAGGCTTAATGTTGTCTGGATTTGCGGTTATTGTGCAATATGCACGACAAACCGCAATACAGATGAGTACTTGGTATGGTTCAGTACAAGGGCTCACTAAGCATGGTGCTATGCTTTTCAAATTTATGGTGGGGATTTTAATATTTGCTTTTGCAGCCCTTTTATTTTACACCACCTTTCAACCAACGACTGGGGGAGCAATACTCTTTAATGCTTGATATGAGATAACAAAAAAGTGAGCATTACGCTCACTTTCTCTTTCTACCCTATTCAAATCGCCGTTTGAAATAAATAAAGGTTATAGCCAATATACATCAATAAGAAAACCAAACCTTTAATACGATTAATTTGCCCTTGCTTGCCTAAACCAAATATTAACAATAATAACGTTAATACCGACATAACAAGCATATCTCGGGTAAAAATTTCCTGCCCTGCGTGCATTGGTGAAATAGCTCCGGCAATGCCCACCACCGCAAGTGTATTAAATAAATTTGAGCCAATAATATTGCCTACGGCTAAATCCACTTCATTTTTACGGGCTGCCATAATAGAGGAAGCTAATTCAGGCAAAGATGTTCCCACCGCGACAATGGTTAAACCAATAATTAAATCGCTGACACCAAAATAATGAGCAACTTCTACCGCGCCCCAAACAAGCAATTGCGAGCTCCCCATTAATAACGCCAAACCAATCGCTACC
This sequence comes from Actinobacillus porcinus, assembly GCF_901764995.1. GTDB lineage: Bacteria > Pseudomonadota > Gammaproteobacteria > Enterobacterales > Pasteurellaceae > Exercitatus > Exercitatus porcinus. The sequence continues at coordinate 107,674 of NZ_CABFKI010000003.1, read as the reverse complement.
CACATTAACGCTTTTGCTAAAGGCATATAAGCTTGCGTTTGTAATTCATCTTTCACATCCGCTGCTAAGCTGTCATCTTTATGCTGTAAGCCATGCCAAATTGTCCATGCCATATAGATAAAAAAGACGCTCAATAAAACCCAGGCATCAATACGCGATATATCGCCGTCTATAAGCAAATACGCAGAAAGTGCGGTGACTAAAATTAAAATAGGCAATTCTTGTTTTAACACTTGCGAATTAACCGCTAAAGGAACGATTAATGCCGTTAAACCTAGAATGAGCGCGATATTGGTAATGTTAGATCCATACGCATTGCCCAGTGCAATACCTGGATTGCCATTAATAGCTGAAAGCGCAGAGACAATCATTTCAGGCGCAGAAGTGCCAAAGCCAATGATCACAATGCCGATCAAAAGCTGTGGCATACCAAAATGGCGAGCTGTTGCCGCCGCACCATCCACAAAACGATCTGCCGACCAAATTAAAAGGAATAAACCACCAATAATGGCTAGACTCGGTAATAACATAAAAAGACCTTATGAAAATAGAAGTGGATCGCAGTATAACGAATTATCAAGAAAAGCAAAATAAAAGATAAAAATAAAGCCCGATCAAAATCTATCGGGCTAAAACTTTTGGCATAAACAAACTTTTATCAAAGGAGACAAATAAAAGTTTACCAAAAGATAAAATGGCTCCTCCTGCGGGACTCGAACCTGCGACATATGGATTAACAGTCCACCGTTCTACCGACTGAACTAAGGAGGAATTGTTCGGAAATTGCTATCACGCAATAGCTAAATAGGACGCGAATATTAAAGTCATCAGCTATATTTGTCAAGGCTTTATTAATAAAAAATAGAAAATTCTTACCGCACTTTTCTATCCACAAAATCTGTGGATAACTCTGTGAATTAATGCCGTGAAGATAGGCTAATCCCTTATAAAATCTATATCTACACACTCTCTAGGGTTAATTGGTTGCAAAATAACATTTCTTTACATTTCAATTAGTTATATTTTTTCAAATAAATTTAAAGAAATTTTTTTAATTTTTGTGATCTATTTAACTTGACAACGCTAACCCTGTGTAAAACCTATATTTTTCTATCGCGTTTTTTTCAAGTTTGCGCCCTTATTCTATGATAAAATAACGCCACTTAATGCATGATCAGTATCGAAAAATGTCTCATAAAATTAATACTAAACCCTTTATTCTTCATTCCGATTTTAAACCTTCCGGCGATCAGCCCGAAGCGATTCGCAAATTAACGGAAAATCTCAATGATGGCTTAGCACACCAAACCTTACTCGGTGTAACAGGTTCTGGGAAAACGTTCACCATTGCCAACGTGATTGCGCAATTAAATCGCCCCGCCATGTTACTGGCACCCAACAAAACCCTTGCTGCGCAGCTCTACGCGGAAATGAAAGCCTTTTTCCCTGAAAATGCCGTGGAATATTTTGTGTCTTATTATGATTATTATCAACCTGAAGCCTATGTGCCAAGCAGTGATACTTTCATTGAAAAAGACGCATCCATCAATGATCAGATTGAGCAAATGCGCTTATCTGCAACCAAATCTTTCCTAGAAAGACGCGATACCATTGTGGTCGCTTCGGTTTCGGCAATTTACGGTTTGGGCGATCCTGACAGCTATTTACAAATGATGTTACACCTGCAAACCGGTGCTATTGTCAATCAGCGTGAGATTTTATCCAAACTGGCTGAGTTGCAATATACCCGTAATGACCAAGCTTTTCAGCGCGGGACATTCCGTGTGCGTGGCGAAGTAATTGATATTTTCCCGGCAGAAAGTGATGATCAAGCCGTACGAATTGAACTTTTTGATGATGAAATTGAGCGATTGAGCCTTTTTGATCCACTAACAGGCACCAATTTTGGCGCAGTGCCGCGCTTCACAGTGTATCCTAAAACCCATTATGTCACCCCTCGTGAACGAATTTTAGATAGTATTGAAAAAATCAAAGCGGAATTGGCACAACGCCGTGAATACTTCCTAAAAGAAAACAAATTGCTGGAAGAACAGCGCATTACCCAACGCACGCAATTTGATATTGAAATGATGAATGAGCTGGGTTATTGCTCAGGCATTGAAAACTACTCGCGCTATTTATCCGGTCGTAACGAAGGCGAACCGCCCCCCACTCTATTTGACTATATTCCATCAGACGGTTTGCTCATTATTGATGAAAGCCATGTAACCGTTCCACAAATTGGCGGCATGTATCGCGGCGACCGTTCACGCAAAGAGACCTTAGTGGAATATGGTTTCCGTTTGCCATCAGCCTTAGATAACCGCCCGCTTCGATTTGAAGAATTTGAGCGTTTAGCACCGCAAACCATTTATGTATCCGCTACACCCGGTCCTTACGAATTGGAAAAATCAGGGGCAGAAATTATTGATCAAGTTGTCCGCCCAACAGGCTTACTTGATCCTGAAATTGAAATCCGCCCTGTGAGTATTCAAGTGGATGACTTACTTTCCGAAGCACGCCAAAGAGCGGACAAAAATGAGCGTGTTTTGGTGACAACATTAACAAAACGGATGGCGGAAGATCTCACGGATTATTTGGAAGAACACGGCGTACGCGTTCGTTATTTACATTCCGATATTGATACCGTTGAACGGGTTGAAATTATTCGTGATTTACGTTTAGGTGAATTTGATGTATTAGTGGGGATCAACTTATTGCGAGAAGGTTTAGATATTCCTGAAGTGTCCTTGGTCGCCATTTTAGATGCAGACAAAGAAGGTTTCTTGCGTTCAGAACGATCCTTAATTCAAACCATTGGACGCGCAGCACGAAATCTTCACGGTAAAGCCATTTTATACGCAGATCGCATCACTAACTCGATGGAAAAAGCCATTGATGAGACCAATCGCCGCCGTGAAAAACAAATGAAATACAACCAAGACAACGGCATTATTCCACAAGCACTCAATAAAAAAGTGGGCGAATTGTTGGATATTGGTCAAGGCGCGACAAATAACCGTAGCAAAGCCAAAGCCCGAAAAGTTGCCGAACCACAGGCTAAATATCAGATTCCACGCAATCCAAAAGATCTGCAAAAAGAAATTAAAAAATTGGAACAGCAAATGTACAAATTTGCACAAGATTTGGAATTTGAAAAAGCCGCCGCGGTACGCGACCAGCTACATCAGTTACGACAGGAATTTATGTTAGAAAGTTGATAAAAGATTTAAAGACAATCTCTAGACATAAAAAGTGCGGTCAATTTGACCGCCCTTTGCGCTATCTATTACAGATTTTCAATCGCCTTATACTGCGCTTGCAATTTCTCAAGTCCGTCTTGGTACTCTTGCATTTTTTCACGCTCTTTAGCGATAACTTGTTCAGGTGCTTTTGCGACAAAGGCTTCGTTGCTGAGTTTGCCTTCGATACGTTTCACTTCGCCTTGAAGTTTCTCGATCTCTTTAGTCAAACGGGCAAGCTCGGCATCTTTGTTGATAAAGCCAGCCATTGGCACTAATACTTCCGCATTACCAACTAATTTCGCCACCGAAAGCGGGGCTTCTTCGCCTTGGGCAAGCACTTGTACGCTGTCTAACTTCGCCATTGCTTTTAATAAGCGGTCGTTTTCCGCTAACATTTTGCAATGTTCGTCAGACAGGTTACGCACTAAGAAATCCAAGCCTTTGCTTGGGGCGATGTTACATTCTGCTCGAATATTACGCACTGCCACAATCAACTCTTTTAACCAGTTGATTTGCATTTCCGCCGCTTCGTCAATTTGGCTTTCTTCCACTTTCGGGAAAGGTTGTAACATAATGGTGTCGCCTTCTATCCCTGCAAAGCCTTTCACTTTCTGCCAAATTTCTTCCGTGATAAACGGAATAATCGGGTGAGCTAAACGCAATAGTTTTTCCAATACACGCACGAGCGTTTGACTTGCACCACGTTTTTGAGCGTCTGTGCCGTTGGCAAACACTGGTTTGGTTAATTCCAAGTACCAGTCACAGAATTGGTTCCAAGTGAACTCGTAAATGGTATTTGCCGCTAAGTCGAAACGGTATTGGCTTAAGGCATCACGGAACTCACCCACGGTACGGTTGAAGTTGGATTCGATCCAACGATCCGCCAAGCTGTATTCCACTTCACCTATTGATAAATCTAATTTATCGTTAGTAAGTACGAAACGACTCGCATTCCATAATTTGTTACAGAAATTACGGTAGCCTTCCAAACGTTTCATATCCCAGTTGATATCACGTCCGTTGCTCGCTAGTGCCGCCAAGGTGAAACGCAATGCGTCCGTGCCGTGTGGGGCGATACCGTTCTCGAACTCTTTACGGGTCGCTTTGGCAATTTTTTCTGCCAACTGCGGTTGCATCATATTGCCCGTGCGTTTTTCAAGTAAGTCTTCAAGGCTGATACCGTCAATCATATCAATCGGGTCTAACACGTTCCCTTTTGATTTCGACATTTTTTGCCCTTGTTCATCACGGATCAAGCCTGTTACATACACGGTTTTGAACGGCACTTGCGGTTTGCCGTTTTCATCTTTGATGAAGTGCATCGTAAACATAATCATACGAGCCACCCAGAAGAAGATGATGTCAAAGCCTGTGATTAACACATCGGTCGGGTGGTACATTTTGAGTTCTTTGGTTTGCTCCGGCCAGCCCAAGGTTGAGAATGTCCATAAGCCTGACGAGAACCAAGTATCCAACACGTCTTCATCTTGTTTTAAAGCTAAATCTGCCGGTAAGTTGTATTTTGTACGTACTTCCGCTTCATCACGTGCCACATAAACGTTGCCTTCCGCATCGTACCACGCAGGGATACGGTGTCCCCACCATAATTGGCGAGAAATACACCAGTCTTGAATATCACGCATCCAAGAGAAGTACAGGTTTTCATACTGTTTCGGCACGAATTGAATTTCGCCGTCTTCCACTGCTTTGGTTGCGACTTCCGCAAGCGGTTTCACGCTCACATACCATTGGTCGGTCAGCATCGGCTCAATCGGCACGCCACCACGGTCGCCGTAAGGCACTTTTAAGTCGTGTGGTTTGATTTCGTCTAACAAGCCAAGAGCTTCAAAGTCCGCCACGATTTTCTTACGAGCGGCAAAACGCTCTAAACCTTGATAATCCGCTGGAATAAGTGCGGTGTAATTTGTTAAAGGTTTACCGTCTGAGCCGATAATTTCCGCTTCGGCACGAATATCCGCATTCAAAGTCATCACGTTTACCATTGGCAACTGATGGCGTTTACCCACTTCGTAGTCGTTGAAGTCGTGAGCAGGGGTAATTTTTACCACGCCCGTACCGAACTCACGATCCACATAATCGTCCGCAATAATCGGGATTTCACGGTTCGCAAGCGGTAGGATCACGGTTTTACCGATCAAAGACTGGTAACGCTCATCTTCAGGGTGAACCGCCACTGCCGTATCGCCTAACATCGTTTCAGGACGAGTGGTCGCCACCACCAAATAATCTTTACCGTCCGCCGTTTTCGCACCGTTGGCTAACGGATAACGGAAATGCCACAGCGAGCCTTTGCTCTCTTTGTTTTCCACTTCAAGATCGGAAATCGCTGTGTGTAATTTCGGATCCCAGTTTACCAAGCGTTTACCACGATAAATCAAGCCTTCTTCGTGTAAACGCACGAACACTTCTTTTACCGCATTGGACAAGCCTTCGTCCATCGTAAAACGCTCACGATCCCAGTCGATTGAGTTACCTAAACGACGCATTTGCTGGCTGATTGTACCGCCTGAATAAGCTTTCCACTCCCAGATTTTATTGATAAAGGCTTCACGCCCGTAATCATGACGGGTTTTGCCTTCTTCTGCCGCAATTTTGCGTTCCACCACCATTTGGGTCGCAATCCCCGCGTGGTCAGTCCCCGCTTGCCATAGGGTGTTATTGCCTTCCATACGGTTAAAACGGATTAAAGTATCCATTAAGGTTTGCTGGAAAGCGTGTCCCATATGCAAACTCCCCGTCACATTTGGCGGTGGAATTGCGATACAGTAACTTGGAACATTCGGGTTTTCATTCGGCTTAAAATAGCCTTGTTCTTCCCAGTGTTTATAAAGTGCTTGTTCGACTGCCGACGAGTCGAAACGATCTGCCATTTCGAATTTTTGGGTCATTTATTTTTTCTCTAATAAGTGCTGTTTTAAAATTCTTATAAGTCTAAATATGTTTACTTTTTAGGCTTAGATAATTCAAATATTACAAAAGTTGGCATTGCCACATATATAAAATTAAAGAGTAATTTAATTTCTATATTTAATTGTTCAAGTGATACTGCTGTAATATATATCGCAATTTGATAAGCACCTAATATAAGTAGAAGCACTCTATCATCTATTTTCATTTTTCTAAATTTAGAAAATAGATATGCCCACATGCTTAAACTAAGCATTACAAATATATATTGAATGAAAACATTATGTATTTCAGTATAAAATAATAAATATTGCTGTACACTCTCTACCACAAAATATGTAAAAAGTATCAATCTATATTTATTGAATTTATTAATAATATCTTTTAATTTATTAAATTTATTAATAATTTCTTTTGATTTTTTACATAAGTGTTCTTCTATATCACCACTAAACGGAATATAGATTATTCCCATTGCAAATATAATGGCCAAAAAATTTAACATTGTAGTTTTTCTCCGATAATACTTGCCTTAAATGTAAGGCTTCTTTTCAGCTCCATAAAAGATAGAAATTATCTTTTTCATTGTACAAGCAGCCAGTTATTAAGCAATCCACGCACAGCAAGCCGTACGTGGTTACGATCAGCCTTCGGCTGAATGAGCCACTCTGTGGCTCTTTTTCTAATCCCCAGCCCCAGTGGGGCTGAATTATGCGTAACCTAGTACGGCTTTGCCGTGCTAGGAATTTCCAGTGTTGTTTTGACTTCTTCACACCACTTCGGCAATTCATCAACCCATTGTGTTAATTCATTTTCACTAAGATGAAAAATTAAATTTGGGGCTTCACCTGAATTATCGTAGATAAATACTTCATCACAAAGCGGTAATATTTTCGTTAAATTTTGCAAACTGATGTCATAACGGTTACGGATAGTTGTTTCATCAATAAAATGCCCACCCGCTCTCACTCGGGCTTTTACACGTCTCACATTGATATCGGGATCATTCACACCGATATAATTTAATCGAACGGTAAAGCCTTTTTCTTTGACTTGCTTTATTCGATTTAAAATTGATTTACCCGAAAGCGTTGATTCCATTGAAAAAGAAATTTGATTTTTAATTGCAAATTTAAATAATTCAATCGCTTTTCTACCAGCTTCAACATCAGCTAAACGTGGATTTTCAGGATTAAGTTCCATCGCAATATGGTCAGAATCAATCACGATTTGTACTGTATCTTTATTAAAACCACGCAAAGTCGTTTTACCAGCACCGTTTGTACCGCAGTAGAAAATCGCTAAATTATTTTGTTGCATATTTAATAACTTTTTCTGTGTTATCAGGATAATGCTCAACAATATTGCCATTTGGTCGCATAAATGTCAGCACTTCACGCTTTTTCTTATCGTCCATCCACGCCTTAAATTGAATTTGCAGTTGGCGTTGTTGTTCTCTAATTTGTTCAATTTTGGTCATTGTATTTCTCCAAAATTTTCAAATACCGCTCTAACTCTTGAATTTCATAATCCGCAATTAATTCCGTTAAAGCCACCGCACTTTGCTGATTTTTATGAAAATCATCAAAACATTGATAATATTTTGCTCGGTTTGTAAATTTAATATCAATCGGCAAATAACCTTGTTTGAGCAATTCAAAGTTAATCAGCAATCGCCCGGTTCGTCCGTTACCATCAATAAAAGGATGAATACTCTCAAACGCCAAATGTAACCAGCTAATAGCTTCAATCGGGTGAAGTGCGGTTAGTTTCTGTTGATATTTTTCAATTAACCTTTGCATTTCTTCCGCAATTAAATAAGGTGCGGTCGGCTCATTTTCAGCCCCTAAGATACGCACAGGAATTTTGCGATAAACACCACGATTTTCCGCATTGCTCATTAATACCAAAGAATGAATATCTTTAATCGTGCGTTCGGTTAATGGCTCATTATTTACCACTAATTCATAAATATAATTAAACGCGTCTTTAAAACCGATAATATCCAAATGTTCACGAATCGGCTTTTCTGCAATGGTAATGCCTTCTTTTAAAATCAGCACTGTTTCTCGCAATGTGATTGTATTTCCTTCAATCGCATTAGAGTTATAACTACTCTCAATAATAAACTCTTCCCGCAAGCGTTGCACTTCAGCCGCGGAAAGTGGACGATATTGAGTCAGCCGATTTTTTAAGTGTTCAATTTGGTCTAGTTTATTATTCATTGTTTAATATCATACTGTTAAGAACAAGGTTAAAGGTTCTGAGAATTGCCATATCTAACATATCCACCCTAAACCTGCTCCGTACTCAATTGCCAGCCCAACTGACGATACTGTTTATAACGTTCCCGCGCTTGGGCTTTTTCTGTTTCGTTCTTGGGTACAAAATCAATGATATGATTAAAGCTTTGAGCAAAGTCGGGGACGTTATGTTGCAATGAAATCAACACATCACGGCGTTGCGCATTGCGTTTACCGACCCAGCTGATTTCAATGGGCGTGGCAAAATTAGTCACTTCGCCAGATAAATTATGGGGAACAAATTCATCCACATCGCGTTGCCATAATGCTTCGTCTAACCGCAAGGCTTGCTCTTCCGTTTCACAAGCCACCAAAATACGTTTTCCTGATCGCCACAATTGTGCAGATAAATCACAGGCTAATTGTTCAGCGGCGGAAAGTTCGCCTTGCGATGACAGATTTTCAATAACATAGAATTGGGCTTGTTTTGACATTTTGCGTTTCATTAAGCTTCAAATTAATCGCGAAATTCTAACGAAAAATTGGCGAAAAATAAAGGTTTTACTTGTACTCAAGGCAAAATCAAAATAGACTACGGCAAAAATTTTTGACATTAAAATTATGAAAGTATCCGATTTCCATTTTGATTTACCTGACGAATTAATTGCGCGTTATCCTAAACCCGAGCGCACTGCCAGCCGCTTATTACAACTCAACGGCGAAAACGGTGAAATTTTTCACCGCACTTTTAGCGATGTACTTGATTTAATTCAAGAAGGCGATTTATTAGTGTTTAACAATACGCGTGTGATTCCGGCGCGAATGTTTGGGCATAAAGCTTCGGGCGGAAAAATCGAAGTATTGGTTGAGCGCGTTTTGAGTGAAACCACTTTTTTAGCCCATGTTCGTTCAAGTAAAGCCCCTAAAGCCGGTGCTGAGTTGATTTTAGGTGAAGATAAATTAGGTGAAGGCAATGGCGTGCGCGTCAATATGCTGGGTCGCCAAGATGCCTTATTTGAACTTGAAATCGCGGATAAATCCACCGCACTTTTGGATGTATTACAACAAATCGGTCATATGCCGTTGCCACCTTATATTGATCGCCCTGATGAAGACGCGGATCAAGAGCGTTATCAAACGGTATATAACAAAGTCCCAGGGGCGGTTGCCGCGCCTACAGCAGGATTGCACTTTGATGATGAATTATTGGCAAAACTCAACGCAAAAGGCGTCAATTTCGCCTTTGTTACCTTGCACGTTGGCGCAGGAACTTTCCAGCCGGTGCGCGTAGAAAATATCGAAGATCACCATATGCATGCAGAATATGTGGAAGTGTCGCAAGAGGTTTGTGATGCCATTTTAGCCACAAAAGCGGCGGGCAAACGCGTGATTGCGGTAGGAACCACATCGGTGCGTTCCATTGAAAGTGCGGCGTTGGCGGCGGAAGAAAAAGGCTCAGCGCAACTTATCGAACCTTTTTTCTCAGACACCGCAATTTTTATTTACCCGGGTAAAAAATTCCGTGTTATTGATTGCTTAATTACCAATTTCCACTTGCCTGAAAGCACCTTGATTATGCTGGTTTCAGCCTTTGCAGGCTATGCACATACCATGAATGCCTATAAAAGTGCGGTGGAAAATCGCTATCGTTTTTTCAGTTATGGCGATTCCATGTTTATCACCAAAAATACACAGCTTTAGATCAATCTCTAGGTATAGGCAGTAGCCAACTTTCCCCAAAAGGCTCACTAACATAGTGAGCTTTTTATTTAACCGATATTCTATGCTAGAATGCGGTCTCAAAATATCTCATCGAACTGTTTATTCGAAAAGGAAACTTATGAAATTTAATCTCAAAACAACCAGCGGAACAGCACGCCGCGGTGAAATGGTATTCCAACGCCCAAATAAAGAGGGCGAAATCACGGAATTTAAAGTTCAAACCCCCGCCTTTATGCCTGTGGGTACTTATGGTACGGTCAAAGGCATGACCCCCGAAGAAGTGCGGGCTACCGGTGCTGAAATCTTACTGGGGAATACTTTCCATTTATGGTTACGCCCCGGGCAAGAAGTGATGAAAATGCATGGCGATTTGCATGATTTTATGCAATGGCATCGCCCTATTTTAACGGATAGTGGCGGCTTCCAAGTGTTTAGCCTAGGTAAATTGCGCAAAATTAAAGAAGAAGGCGTTACCTTCCAAAACCCCATTAATGGTGAAAAAATCTTTTTGTCGCCAGAAAAATCCATGGAAATTCAATATGATTTAGGCTCAGACATCGTGATGATTTTTGACGAATGTACGCCTTATCCGGCGACTTTCGATTATGCGAAAAAATCTATGGAAATGTCTTTACGTTGGGCAAAACGTAGCCGTGATCGTTTTGATGAATTAGAAAATCCACGTGCATTATTTGGTATTGTGCAAGGGGGAACTTACGAAGAATTACGTAAAATTTCCGCCGAAGGTTTGGTGAATATCGGTTTTGACGGTTATGCGGTAGGCGGTTTAGCCGTTGGGGAGCCAAAAGAAGAAATGCACCGTATTTTGGAATTTACCACCCCATTATTGCCTACGGACAAACCGCGCTATTTAATGGGCGTGGGTAAACCTGAAGACTTAGTAGAAGGCGTGCGCCGTGGTATTGATATGTTCGATTGCGTGATGCCAACCCGTAATGCCCGTAACGGTCATTTATTTGTCAGCGATGGCGTGGTGAAAATCCGTAATGCAAAATATCGTTCAGATACCACCGCACTTGATCCGGAATGTGATTGCTACACCTGTAAAAATTACACCAAAGCCTATTTATATCATTTAGATAAGTGCGGTGAAATTTTAGGTGCACGCTTAAATACCATTCATAATTTACGCTATTATCAACGCCTAATGGAACAAATTCGTACCGCCATTGAAGAAGATCGTTTCGATGATTTTGTGGTGGAATTTTATGCCAAAATTGGTAAAGAAGTGCCGCCATTACAAAAAGCGGTGAAATAATCCATGAACATTAGGGTGAAAACGCTTTCGCCCTAACAACCCAACATAAATCCTATGATAAACATTCATCCCACAAACCAATCTCACGTGCCCTCTTGGGAAAATCCCATTGAAATGCTCTATGCTTGCCACGGACGCGTTAAAAACTTTTGTCGTCAATTAAATATTTTGCCTTCTTATCTTGAGAAAAATGGGCTAAATCAAGCGGTCAAAAATGACGTTCAACAAATTCTGAATTATTTTAATCTTGCTGCGCCTTTACATCATGATGACGAAGAAAAAGACTTTTTCCCTGCGTTAGTAAAAGTTGCACCACAAGCTAAAAGCGATATTGATGAACTAGAACGTCAACATCTCCATTTACACGCAAATTGGACCGCACTTTCTGCTCAGTTAGTTGAACTTATTCAAGGTCAGCGCGATAGTGTAGAAAATGCTCTTATTGAGCAATTTATTGCCGCTTATGATCAACATATCGCTCTTGAAGAGCCATTGTTTGAAATGGGAAAGCAATATTTATTGCCGGAACAACTCGCAGCAATGGGCAAAATTATGGCGGAACGCCGCAAGATAAGCTAATGCAACAGTTAGATCTTCGTCATTATCACTGCCCTATTCCCTTGCTTATGACAAAAGAGGCCCTTGAAAAATTACAACCGGGGCATCATTTAGAAATACGTTTTGGCGGCACAAGTGCGGTGAAAGATTTTGAAATTTTGTGCCATGAAATGCATTGTCGCATTATTTCTTGTGAAAAATACACCGCACTTAATGGCTGGATAGAATACAAAATGAACATTAGCAATTAAGCTGATTTTATGCTATTTTAGCACCCTAATTTTTATTCACTTTAACTCACAAAAAGGAAAAAACATGGAAGCTCAACAAGGCAGCCCAATGTCAATGTTAATTATTTTTGCGATCTTCGGTTTAATCTTCTATTTTATGATTTACCGTCCACAAGCAAAACGTAACAAAGAACACAAAGCGTTAATGGAATCATTAGCAAAAGGTACGGAAGTGTTAACTGCTGGCGGCTTAATCGGCAAAATCAGCAAAATCACTGAAGGTAGCAGCGAAGTGGTTATCCAATTAAACGCTAACAGCGAAGTAACTATTAACCGTAACTATATCGCTGCTGTATTGCCAAAAGGCTCTGTAAAAACTCTTTAATCCAAAAGGCATTTAACTTATGTTAAACCGTTTCCCTTTATGGAAGAATCTAATGGTGATCCTTGTGGTCGCCATTGGTGCTTTATATGCACTTCCAAATATTTACGGCGAAGATCCTGCCGTACAAATCTCAGGCACACGTGGTCAAGAAGCGAACACGCAAACCTTAAGCGATGTTCAAGGCTTATTGACAGCAAATCAAATTGAACCAAAATCTATCGTATTAGAAAACGGCTCTATTTTAGCGCGTTTCAATAATACATCGGATCAGCTTCTCGCCAAGGATAAAATTGCAGAACGCCTTGGTAATCAATATTCAACGGCACTAAATCTCGCCCCGGCAACGCCTGCATGGTTAAGTTCCATTGGCGGTACCCCAATGAAATGGGGGCTTGACTTACGCGGTGGTGTTCGTTTCTTGATGGAAGTGGACATGAACACGGCATTAAGCAAAGGTCAAGAGCAATTACAAGATAACGTCAAAGCAAGCTTGCGTAAGGAAAAAATCCGCTATGCATCGATTAAAGGCGGCAATGATTTCTCTACTCTCGTTACATTAGAAAACCCAGAGCAGCGTTATCAAGCGCAACAATTATTACGCCGTCAGAATCCAAATATGGAAATTACTGAAACCGCAGATAATGCTTTCTCTATGCGCTTATCTGACGCGGGTTTACTTGAAGCGCGTAATAATGCTATTGAGCAAAACTTAATTATTTTACGTAAACGTGTGGAAGAATTAGGTGTCGCTGAAGCCGTTATCCAACGCCAAGGGGCTGAACGTATCGTTGTTGAGCTACCGGGTATCCAAGATACCGCACGCGCGAAAGAAATTCTTGGCGCGACTGCAACCCTTGAATTCCGCTTGGTAAACGTGAATACCACTTATGAAGCAATGCGCCGCAATATGGTGCCGACGGATACGGAAGTTAAATACGATAAAGCAGGGAATCCTGTTGCTTTATTCCGCAAAGCTATTTTAGGTGGAGAACACATTGTTAATGCATCCGCAGGTATTGAGCAGAATACCGGTTCGCCTCAAGTTAGCGTAGTATTGGATTCACAAGGTGGTGATCTCATGTCTCAAGCGACAAAAATCAACATCCAAAAACCAATGGCAGTGCTTTACGTTGAATACAAAGACAATGGTAAAAAAGACGAAAATGGCAAAGTCGTGTTAGAAAAACATGAAGAAGTCATTAGTGTCGCCACAATCCGCGGTCGTTTTGGCAGTAATTTCCAAATCACCGGCGTAGGCAGCACGGCAGAAGCGCAAAATCTTTCAATGTTACTTCGTTCAGGTGCTTTAATTGCTCCGATTCAAATTGTTGAAGAGCGTACCGTAGGTCCATCACTTGGTGCACAAAACGTTGAACAAGGCTTAAAAGCCGGGCTTTGGGGCTTAGCGATTGTGATTTTATTCTGCGTGGTATATTACAAACTATTCGGTATCGTAGCAAGTTTAGCTCTCGCTGCGAATATGATCTTAGTTGTTGGGTTAATGTCGTTATTACCGGGCGTCACACTCACCATGCCGGGGATCGCAGGGATTATCTTATCTGTGGGGATGTCTGTAGATGCCAACGTACTAATCTTTGAACGTATCAAAGAAGAAATTCGTAACGGTCGTCCAATTCAGCAAGCCATTAATGAAGGTTATGCCGGTGCATGGACATCAATTTTTGATGCCAACTTAACCACCATTTTAACCTCTATCGTGCTTTATGCGGTAGGTACCGGCCCGGTTAAAGGCTTTGCTGTTACCCTTGCATTAGGGGTTGCCATTTCAATGTTTACGGCAATCACAGGTACACGTATGCTCGTGAACTGGATTTACGGCGGCAGACGTGTTGAAAAATTATCTATTTAGGGCGGAGAAAATACAGTGAATTCACTTAAACAAAAACATGAATATCAAGGCGTTGGCTTACCTTTTAGCCTTGTTCACTTTATGAAATTCCGCAAATTCGGTTATTTATTTTCGATTTTGCTCACAGCGACATGCTTTTTCTTTATCTTCACCAAAGGCTTTAACTGGGGGTTAGATTTTACAGGTGGTGTGGTCATTGATACCCACTTCTCTCAATCAGCTAACCTCGACAAAGTGCGTTCAACCTTAGGCGAAAATGGTATTGAAAATGCATTAGTGCAAACCACAGGCTCAACGAGTGATGTGATGATTCGTTTACCGGTTGCCGCAGCCGATGCGCAAGTGGGAAATAAAATCAAAGACATGATGACCGCACTTGATCCCAATATTCAAATTCGTTCCGTAGAATTTGTAGGGCCTAATGTCGGGGACGAATTAGCCGAAAGTGCAATTTACGGCACATTAGCAACGCTTGCTCTATTACTTGCCTACGTTGGTTTACGCTTTGAATGGCGTTTAGGAACAGGCGGTATTATGGCACTCGCCCATGACGTTATTGTCACACTCGGTATCTTCTCATTTTTACAAATTGAGATGGATTTAACTTTCGTGGCAGCAATTTTGTCTGTGGTCGGTTACTCATTAAATGATAGTATCGTGGTATTTGACCGTGTACGTGAAAACTTCCGCAAAGTACGCCGTTTAAGTAGCGAAGAAATTATTGATATCTCGTTAACACAAACCTTATCGAGAACAATGATGACATCAGTAACGACCTTATTCGTGGTTATCGCATTGCTTGTCTTCGGTGGTTCAACGATCTATAGTTTCTCTCTTGCACTATTAATTGGTATTGCATTTGGTACTTATTCATCTATCTTCGTGGCAATTGCTATCGCTTACGATTTAGGCTTAAAACGCGAACATATGCAAATCAAAATTGCAGAAGATAAAGATTTTGAGGAAGGATTTTAATTATTCCTTATCATAACAAAAGCGACTGGTCAAACAGTCGCTTTTTTGTGGTTTAAGAAATAAAACAACTAACCATATTTTCTCTTAATTCAACACACCACCTCAACCTCATCAAAATTCAGCCTATCATCCAGCTTATCCAATGTGGTTAATTTAATGGAATGACGGAAACCTTTACCTTGAGCATCTAATTGAGGAACACCTGAAATAGGTTGTTCCAGCCGTAAAGGCTTATTTAACTCGAAAAGATAGTATTCTTCATCACTTGGATTTTGGCTCCCCGCTTGCTCGAATGTAATTTGTGAGCGTTTGAGTTTTTCTATGCGTTTAACGGGATAAATTCGCTCAATGTTACCTTCAAATGCCAAAGCTAAAAATTGAATTTCGCTAGCAAGATAATCAGCAATTTTCAGCCTAAATGTGGAAACAGGGGTATGATACCATTTAAGTTTACCTTGTTTGAAATCGCTAATATATTGCTCAGAACGATTTTCGCCCAATGCCATCATCAACACTAAATTAGAATATACACGTTGTTGCGTACCGTGATCCGCAATACGTGCCTCATGTTGCAATAATAGTTGAGATTGCAGCGATTCCGTACCGAGTAATTTTTCTTGTAAAAATGTTTTCAGCCAATGATCGCCATCTGGTGTAGGCAATAAGGCAAAGGCCCCAATTCCTACTTGTTCAATGGCTTGTTGATAAGGATTTTTCTCTTTTTGCTGGTTAAAAAATCCTGGATACAACGCAAAAGCACCAAAGACAGGACGAGACTTCGGGTTAAGTTCGTTTTCATTTAATAAAATCAAGGCATCACGATAACGGTGCATTTGGTTTATCGCATCATCTGGCACATAATCCACATGCTCAATATCATCGTTTTCCCCTTGTTCTTGCTCCGTTTTGATTCGATATTTCGCATCAAATAACCAAATATAATGTTGCTGATTAGGGAATGTCATTTCCAAAAAAATATCAGGCTTTTGTGGGGTAACAAAAGAGCGAAGGGTTCGATTTTGTTTAGTAAATTTAGGCTCGTGTGCTAAGCGGATTCGAATATCATCTTTCTCAAAGTGAAATGCACCACGAATACCATCTCGCATAGATAAACTAAAATCCCCGCTTTCAACTAAATTCGCCTTATTTTTAAATTTTTCCTTAAAGCCTAAGGCAAGTAAACAGCGCCTTAAAGCTAAAAAACACCAAACCTCATAAATTTCAGCAACGGATTTTTGTGAAATCTCAGTCTGATTTTCAAACAAGTTTAAATAATGTTTCAACTCTTGCCAAATTTGGAATACTCGACTGTACCCTGAGCGTTGTTGTAAAACCAAACTTTCTTTCATCAATCCTTGAAACTCGCCCACTTGTTGCATGAAAGGCTGATGTTGCATCTGTTTTAATGGTTTCTGCCAGCTATGTAAACGCTCAAAAAAAGCGGCAGACAAGCGGTCATTTTTCGCATTTTCTTGACGTAAAGTGCGGTCAAATTTACTTAAAATTTGTGATGAACGTGTCACCGCCATTTTGACAAAACGGTTCTCTGGCGTATCTGCCGATAAACGTTTTTCCGTTATTGCATAGCGTTTATGGTACAAGCCATTTTTGAGGTCGTTACGAATTTTCATCGCAGAGCGTTCAGGCACCTTGCCTTTCATTCTTTCCGCTTTTTGATATTTTTCAACCGCTTGCAAACGATGATGTGGGCTATTAGCAATCACATTTAGAACATGAGCAAATTCTTCTTGTAAACGTTGAAATTGTGCTAACCAAAAAAGGGGAAAGTGCTCACGGCTTTGATTATCGCTCACATTTTGATTGGTTTTTTCCGCAAGATTAAACCGCCAAAGTGGATATTCCGTATCAATATCTTGATACATTGCAGGCAAATCCTGATGTAAATCCATTTTGCTCGGTAAGACTTCAAAAGCAAAGTTAAAGCGATGTGTAACTCCATTAAATTCGTAACTTAAAGGTAATGTAAACCAACCAATATCATTGGCCGTTTCAATACTTCCTGTAAAAAGTTGTTTGTTGGCATTAAAGCGAAAGGTATTATTGACAGCGTTTAGCTTATGATTAAGCTGAACATTTTTAACATCTTGATGAAATTCCCATTCAATATCATAACGGCTATTTTCAAAGAAAATAGGATGCTCAAGCGGTTGTTTTTCTCCATTAATTTGCACATAGCAGGCAGGAATTTCTTCGCCACGCTTTTGTAAAGTTTGCGCGTAGCGGAGTTGGCGAGAAGAAATATGATGGGAATAAATAGAGAGTTTAAAGACGATATTATCCGCGCGATCAATGGCTGAATAAGTATAAATTGCGTTATCCATTTTGTTGTTCTCGGATAATTTCTTCCACTAAATAACCATCACTCAAGCAATGCATATCCGCTACGCCTTCACTCATTAGCTCATAGGTTTTTGAAAACATAAAACGGTCTAACGATTCAGCCAATGAAATATGCAACTGCTCTGCCAATAGTGCAATAATGCGTGCATATTTACGTTGTAACAAGACAGGACTTGCCATCATAGCTTTTCGCTCCCTTTGAAAATGAGGTGTTGATCTAAAATTTCTTGTTTGAGAAAACAAATTTGTTGATTATTCTCTTCATAGATCAACCGACCAAGCGCCTCTTGTTTCGAGATTAAATTTTCCAGTAACAATTCAATAGTATTAAAAACACGATCATTGGCTACTCCACCAAGCACAATATCAAAATGCTCAACGGCTTGCCCTGTTCGATTTGCCAAAATAAAGTCTAGCCATTGCTCGCTATAAACATCGAATTCTTTAATATGAAACTGTGAAAGTAAGGTTTCATCAAATTCATAACAGTTTAATACCGCACTTTTTCCCAATCGTTTAAAGCGCATTGCCCAGTTAACAGCTTGTTGCTTTATTGGCGTTGTGTAAAATCCTCGTCCAAAATCTAATTTCTCTCGAGAAAAAGCAATATCTGGGTGGGGAATTTCTAATGTTGAGCCATGATATAAAATCATATTAAATTCCTTTCACGCATTAAGCCAATAATATCCGACACTAAATAATCTTTGCCAAGTGTGTGTAACATTTCATAATTTGCAATAATGTAATCTTGCAACAGGCCACTTTCGGCCAATTTTTGATATACCAATTTTGCAGGGATGTTGAGTTCTTTGGCGACAAAATCAATACAAAATAGGGCGAATTCGAGCTCACATTGATGATGAATTTCAAATTCAGCATTTACATTTTTCATATTTACCTACCAAAAACTGACCATTCCACGGTTTGTTAATTGCGCTTTCATATTAGCTAATTTAGGTTTTGTGCGACATTTTATTTTCAATGGTTTGCCTTGAACATCCGTCTGCCAAAAATCAACACGTACAGCATCGTTATCGTGCCAAATCGCACTTAAGTGTTTTGCAAGTACCATTTCTATATCATCAAGGACAGAGCGACCATCTTGCGTTACCGAATAAAGTTTATTTTCATCGCCTTCAATACGTGGCAACACTTTTAACATCACAAAATCATCCCAAACTGCTTGAAGTTCTTCATCCGTTTGAGGCTGAAAAGATTTGACGCTTAATAACAACTCATTCAGCGCGCGATATCCCAATTTGAATGGGGTATTTTCAAACTGCTTATTAAGTGCGGTTAGAAATTCGATAGATTTGCTCGCAAACGCTAATTCATCAAAATCATTTTGTGTGATTTGAGAGTAAATCGGGTAACTTAATTGTTTTTGTTGTGTTTTCGGTTCAAAAAACGCATCAAAATCATTTGGATAAAACTCACTAAAATCAAAACTTAAAGCGCGATCTAAGACCTTGCGAGAAAAGGCGTGAGTAGTTTCATCCATATTTACCGTTCCCGCCACAATTAAGTTAAAAGGAATACCAATACCGTTGGTTTGGAAGAAATCCCAAAGTTCATCATCAACATCTAATTGCTCTTGAAAATTCGCAATATCTTCCCAAGCGGTCGGGCTTAATAAAGCCTCTGTTTGATAGCTAAATTCATCTTCGTTATGCCATACCCATTTACGGCTCTCAATCACGGCAAGGTAATCCGCAAAATATTGCTCTACCGGTGCGAGATTCATTTCATCTAAACAAAGCCAATAAGGTGGTACTTGTTCTAAAAGTGCTTTTGAGCCTGCTACTTCATTATTGCGGAGTAAACCTGCGTTTTCGACCGCTTTCCAGGCTTTCACAATAAACTTCAGTACATCGGTCATCACATATTGCGCCTGACCACTTAAACGAGAAACATACCCCAATAGATCCGATGGCTCATGCCAATCTGGACGAACCGCTACTAATTGATAACGTTCCTTACGTTCGTCTTCCGGTACTTGCTCTCGAACAAAACGTGATTTCCCTGTTCCTGATATACCGGCGAGAAGAAGGAATGGTTTGGGGAGAGAAAGGGTATTTGGCTGAATAGAATGTCTCATTGGTTTTTCATCTGTTTGTACTACTTTTGATTGTTTAGCAACTTTTTCATACAGCGCGAGCATTGCTAATAAATCTCGAGTGAGTTCATCATCTGAAGGAATATGGTTGCTATCGTAAAATCTTGCAGCTAAGTTAGTTTTTTCGTAATTCTTACTACGAGCGGTTGAGGCTAATAAATTAATGGTATGGGTGTCCCAATTTTTTAACTCAGGAATTTTAAGTGAGAGCGCGGACTTAAAAGCGTCAAGCGCAGTAATTTGTTCGCTAGATAGTTTGTCGGCGCCTTGTTGTAAAGAGAGATAAACACCCGAACCATCGGATTTAAAGAGATACGTTGGATAAATATCAGATTGAACAGATTTTGTAATACTTGGTTGAGTCACTTCAATCCAAAGTACATCCGCCCAACCACCATTACCGGGATGCCCTTTTACTGAATACGACGTTATCTGATGATTTTTCAGAATACTTGCAATTTCTTTTGGGAGTTCATTACGAAGGAAACTAGCCAATTCATGATCTTTGAATGGTTGTAGTTTAGCTAAGCTAAGTTCAGCTAATACTTTATTTAGATAATTGGCTAAATGACGCATTATAGTACTCTCTTTCGACAAAGGTGATAATCGTTGGCTGTCTTTATAGAAAATCGCAAAAGATTGTGTAAAAACAACCGCTTGTTGTTAGGAATTCAGCGCGATTTTAAACGATTAAAAATCCAAAACTTGAAAGATTCTAACAAAAAGCATCACTATTTTGAATGAAAATCTAGTCCACTATACTCCGGATAAAAAACTGCATGAACACAATGCCTAACTTAATCAAATGCTTGCATCACATTTACATGTAAACGCACATCAACATTACCACGTGTTGCGTTGGAGCATGGGCAAGCTTCGTGGGCTTTTTCAATCAGTTTTTTGGCGTCTTCTACGCTTAAACCTGCCACGGTAATGGTAATGTCTAAATCAAGGCGGAATGTTCCATCTGCTTTAAGATGTCCGTTGAAGCGGTCAAAACGTGACTCTTGTGCGGCGCTGAAATATCTTGTGGTTCGACAGGCTCACCAACCGCCATTTCAGCTTTGTGCAAGGGCTACATTATATAGGTTCTACAACTCTGCTATAGCCTTAAAGCGGTTGTACCAAAAAACCTAACCAAATCGGCAAACTTGTAGCCATAAAGAAAAGTAAAATCAAGTTGAAATAATCTAATTTTATTTTACGCAGAATATGAAAGCCGATAATTGCCATCATCATAATATGTAAAAGGAAATAGACTAAAATCGGTAATTCTGCCGGCATATCGGGAACAACAGGTATTGTTTCAGGGAAAAATGCCAATATGCTCAACACATAAAACGCATTAAGGGCAAGCAAGATCGCCATTGCAAAGGGTAATAAAGCAATAAACCCTTGTAAGCGATTGCGAGAAATCAACAACAACATATTCGCTAACATGACGCCGAGTAATAATTGGGAAATAGGATTGTAGCAAAGCCAGCGTAGAGCCATTTCTTGCTGTTGGCTTACCATGTAAAGATAAAGGACAGAACCCAATAAAGATAATCCGGTTGCTAAGGATAAATAATGACGCCAAGCCATTAAAGCGACTACAACAAGCCCCAGCAAAGAAAGCAACACTGATGATAGAGAACCTTGCAACAGCGCAATAATCAACCAAACGATCCAAAATAAACCGAGATAATGATTGGCTTTAATCAAACGGCTTCGTTGACCATTACAAATTTCGCCTTTGGTAAACACGATTAATAATAAAATTTCCGCAGCAAAAATCGCCAAACTATATTGTGATAAAAGTGCACTGCCGTTAAGTGTGGCACCAAAATAATCCAACCCCAATAATATGATTAAGGGCAAAAATGCCTGAAGTGCGGTTAATTTTGGATTCGTTTCGTCATGGGACATAATCTTTCCTATCTTTCTATTTGAAAACGCAAATTATATCACTATATTACATAGACTTGTGGTCTATTTTTGTTTAGACTGTTCACAAAAATTTTACATCCTTTTTATATGTGATAACGGAGAAAAAAATGGCTCAGGATCAAGATCCTTGGGCGGCACCTGGTAAAAACAGCCAGCCGTCTAATAATAAACCTGCCGATGAACCCAAAAACCAAGGTTCTCATCAACAAGGCGAGCAAGCCCCACCTGATTTAGAAGAAGCTTTTTCTAATTTATTGAAAAAGTTAGGTGGCAATAAATCTGGCTCAAATAACAATAACAACGGAAAGAATCAGGCGCCTGTCCAATTTGGTAAATTCTTACCACTTGCCGCCTTGCTTGGTGCGGTGATTTGGGCTGTCAGTGGTTTTTATACGGTCAAAGAAGCGGAACGTGGCGTGGTGACTCGCTTTGGACAACTACACGCTATTGTTCAACCTGGTTTAAACTGGAAACCGACATTTATTGATAAAGTCATTCCTGTCAACGTAGAACAAGTGCGTGATCTGAAAACGCAAGGGGCGATGTTGACGCAAGATGAAAATATGGTGCGTGTAGAATTAACGGTTCAATACCGCGTTTCTGATCCGGCTAAATATCTTTTTAGCGTCATTAATGCCGATGACAGCCTTGCGCAGGCAACAGATAGCGCATTGCGTTATGTAATTGGTCATATGACAATGGATAATATTTTAACCAAAGAACGGGCTGTCGTCCGTGATAATACATGGAAAGCCTTAAATGAAATTATTAAGTCCTACGATATGGGCTTAAATATTATTGATGTCAACTTCCAATCTGCGCGTCCGCCTGAAGAAGTTAAAGATGCCTTTGATGATGCGATTAAAGCGCAAGAAGATGAACAACGTTATATTCGTGAAGCGGAAGCCTATGCCCGCGAGCGCGAGCCTATTGCGCGAGGTAATGCACAACGTATTATCGAAGAAGCCACGGCTTATAAGGATCAAATTGTGTTAGAAGCACAAGGGGAAGTAGAACGTTTCCAACGCTTATTGCCTGAATTTAAAGCCAACCCAACGGTACTAAAAGAACGTTTATATATTGAAACCATGGAAAGTGTCATGGCAAAAACACCTAAAGTGATGATGGACAATGGAAGCAGTATGACGGTATTGCCGCTTGATCAGCTTTTGCGCAATAAAGCGCAACAACCCGCTACTCAAACAGCACCGGCAACACAACCACAAAGTGCGGTAAATTCTCAGCCTGTTTTAACGCAGCCAATGAAACCTGCACAGCCTTCAGCCGTAGAACGTCAAGGGAGATTTAACTAATGCGTAAATTCTTAACGCCCATTATCATTATTCTTGCGTTAATCATTTATTCCAGTATTGTTGTCGTGCAAGAAGGAACACGAGGAATTATGATGCGCTTCGGAAAAGTACAGCGCGATAGCGATAACACCGTAAAAGTCTATCATCCTGGCTTACATTTCAAGCTACCAATCGTAGATAGCTTGACATTGCTGGATGCAAGAATTCAAACCCTTGACGGCAAAGCAGATCGTTTTGTTACCGTTGAGAAAAAAGACTTGCTCGTAGATTCTTACGTAAAATGGAAAATCAGTGATTTCGGTCGCTTTTATACCTCAACAGGTGGCGGTGATAAAAATCTTGCGGAAAATTTATTACAACGCAAAGTCGGCGACCGTTTGCGTTCAGAAATTGGTACGCGTACTATCAAAGACATTGTCTCCGGCACCCGTGGCGAATTAATGGAAGGGGCGAAAAAATCCCTAAATTCCGGTGAAGACAGCACGGCTGAATTAGGTATTGAAGTGGTTGATGTTCGTATCAAACAGATCAATTTACCGGATGAAGTGTCCTCCTCGATTTATCAACGCATGCGCGCAGAACGTGATGCGGTTGCACGTGAACATCGTTCACAAGGTAAAGAAAAAGCGGCATTTATTCAAGCGGATGTAGATCGTAAAGTTACCTTGATTACCGCGAATGCCAACAAAACTGCGCAACAATTACGCGGTGAAGGCGATGCAGCAGCGGCTAAACTCTACAGTGAGGCATTTGGGCAAGAACCTGAATTTTATAGTTTTGTGCGTAGCTTAAAAGCCTACCAAACAAGCTTCGCAGGTTCAGACAACATGATGTTGCTCAAACCGGATAGCGACTTCTTCCGCTTTATGCAAGCACCGAAGAAATAAGTTTAAGTCGGGTTAAAATAGGAAATCTGCACCCCAAAGTTGGGCTAAATAACCAACGAATTAAGGTGTAGATTTTTTATGGTTAAATACAACTAATCTTTTAAATTTATCTTCGGCACGATAAAGCCTACGTTATAACTCTCCTTTTCATTTCGCAGTGCTATAATTCCATCGGCCGAATTTAAGAACACCGATACTACGCAAATATTACCGGAAAGAATCCCATTTTCACCGAAAATAGAGAACTGTTTAGTGGGGATGTGGTTCAGAGCATATCACGCTCTTATTGAAGACACCGAGGAGGGGGAGATTTATATTATTGCTGTACTATATCGTGGTATATATACCTAACGCCATAAAAGGCATAAAGACGACGAAATTAAAAAAAGAGTATGTAAAACGATATATAGATGAGTGAGAAGGCTGCAAAGAAATCTGCGTTACTTCTGACATTAAGATTGAGAAAATAGGTTATGTAAAAATATATATTGATATAGATAAAGTTAAAATTGTTAAACATACAGATGGGAAACGTAGAGCATGGTCTAATGCGTATAAGAAACATACTTTTGTTACTAAAAAGGAATTTGACGAGTATATGCGGCGCATCAATTGATAATATGTATTGTTGGGGGGGGGGGTTAACCCCCATCAATATTAAATATTTTAATAATTTTTCTTTTTAATATATTGCTAAGTACATCATTTAAACATGGACATCTTTGATCCCCCATTTTTAATAATGTTTGCGTACCTATAAGTTCCTCTATTTGAGTTTGAGTTAATGGTTCTTTTATAGTTATAAAATTACCGCAATTCATGTTTTGATAATCGTATTTAATGTTAACCTCATTGAATATATCTAACAATATTTTGTATACATTAGTATACGGATACTCAATAATTAATTGGTGCTCTTTTTCGTTATTATCAAACATTATTAACATTAATGTCCGGTTTTTTTCTTTTAATGTATGCATGTATACCTACCTTTAATTTTTATTTTAGTTAATTAATTACGTTAATTAATAAGTAGAGAACCATTCTTTACTCATTTAGATAATATAAATTTAAGAATTTGATGCGTTTATTAAATAACCAATAAAGCATTTTATGTTTAGGTCTTAATTAACCTAAATAATAGTAACATTGTACAATATTATTAATAAAATTATAAAGAGAGAAACATATGTCACATTATTTAAATGTAACTAAAACTGATAATCAACGCAATAATAAAACGGTTATTGCAAGTATGGAAAGTATGTTAAATAAATTAGATGAACTAGACGCATTACTTGCATTAGAATCACAAATTATTGATAATCCATCATTAGAAGCAGATAACCCACTATTACTTGCTAATGCACGTGCTATTTCACGTCAATTCGGTTATTCTTTAGAAGCTGAGGATGAATCTGTATTTACTCGTGTAAAAAATCGTATTAAGGAACTTAAAAAAACATTTCAGATTGGATGTATCGTACCTTTAATAAACGACCATTAAAAGATTCGGTATTACGTAAATTATTAGAACGTTTACAAAACTAGAAGGTGAGAAACTTTCTACTTATAATGCAAAACTTGCAGAGAAGAAATTAGATGTACTCGATAAAGGGTTGTAGCTCCCTTTTTCATTTCGCAGTGCTATAATGGGGATGCCCAAAAGCCTTGACTTATAAGGGTTCAAGGCTTTTAGGTGTAATAGACAAATTTGTTGCTAAAAAGTGGCTTAAAGCCTTATAGTACACGGTATTATGTGGCAGTTGCACAAAGACCAAAATGCAATCGTAACCGCAGTAAAATTTTCGATGCTCTTAACTTCAAAACAGGGTTAAGGGCATTTCTTTTGGCAAATTTTAGCTGATTTTCCCACTTGTTTGCCAATATTATTGGCTTGCGATGTAAATTTTCCCACCAATGAGCGTAGCCAATCCGCTCAACCTTGTCAAAGGTAAGCTGATTTCTCTGTACTTACATTTCAATTCGTTTTTTAGTTAAGCAAATTAGGCAGCCAGTAACTCTTGCTCGTACTTCATTCTTTCATTGAGATTTTTGAAGTAGGACTGGGAAATTTCTTCTGGGCTAAATGCGGTCATACCGATAAGCTCTTGCGTGCGATGATTCCCTTGCCAGTAACCTACCCATTCCCTTAATGGCAATACCCATAAACAACGTTTTAGAATATCACTAAATAGGTCGCCATTAGATTTTTGGCGGTTATCTGACATAAATGCGGCTTGGTTGGCATAATGTAGGGCGTATTTATTGTCGCATTTGTGATGTACACCACGATGTAAATCACGAAAACGAGCATTAAAGGATTCGGCGAGATTGTTATTGATGCCTTTTGCACTGTAACATAAATCGTGATTAACACTCCAACGAGTGTAGTGAAAATCCAAACCTTTATAGGCTGGATTTTCATCACACATAATATTACTGCCTTGTTTTACGAATTGATGGTTTAAAGCCAAGATTGTTTTGGCATTTTCAGTATAGTCCATTGCCACAATAGTTCTATTTGAACCCCATAATGTTTCATCATTAGAAGCACGTTGATTTAAGCTGATGATACAACGTTTAGTCGGTCTGAATTTTGGAAGTTTTCGTCCTTTTTTATCGGCTTTTTGTTTCTGTTTATGGGTGTGTTTAGCGAAGTTAGTTGGACGTAATTTGAAATTAATCCACGCACCATCTTCGTGAATTTCCCCTTGTAATGGCGTTAAATCACGAGTTTTGAATAGGGCTTCACGCAGTTTATGGCAAAGGACGAATGCCGTCTTATAACTGATATTAAGATGACGGCTCATTGTTATTGCCGAAATCCCTTTGACTTCATTCGCAAAGAGAAGAATGGCTGCCAAAATATCAACAAACGGTAGTTTATGAAAAGCAAATGCGGTATTAGTCGTAATATAGAAATTCCGTTGGCAATGTTTGCAGCACCAACGTTTGCGAGATTGAAGAAAATAAGCGTGATGGCGTATGCCGCAATGCGGACAACAAACATCGTGAAGATTATCAGAATTGCCCCAACGGTTTGCTTTTAAAAGTTGGAAGGCTTCATCTTCACTTAGACGGAAGATATGTTTAAGGGATAATGTTTTAGATTTGCTTGAAAGTAAGTAATGAGCCATAAGTATTCCTTGTGTGTACAAGGTACTCAAAGCTAAACGCCAGACATAAAAAATCGCCCACCTGAATTTTCAGGTCGGCTCAAAGCGTTTTGCCTTGAATACCGTACTGCCACAAGAAATACGTGGACTTTAATAAACGAGTTGCAAACCGAAAATAGAGCCTTAATAAAAGGGTTCTACGCCTATATGGTTCGCTATGCTTCTTTGAAAGAAACTAGGCTATATAAATAAATGGTTCATTGGCAAATTGTTATTGTTCATCAATGATGAACGGTAGTTAATATAGAACTACGTTGTTTTTCTGTCAAATAAAAAAGCAACCCATTGCTGGATTGCTTATAAATATGAATAAAATCTTCAAAATATCAACTCATATTAAGAAGTCGGTATGCAGTGATTACTGCAAATTCTGTGCTGGAATTTCGGGGTAAGGATTACCCGTAATATGTGGACTGTACGGATATTTATCGTCATACAATGGTGCAGGTCCAATTTGTCCAGCGATTTTCTCACTTGAGCCAGCGTTCATTTCTACCCCCTGAGCTTTCACCACAACACGGCGGTTAGGACGTAAGCAATCTTTGGCGGTTTGGTCATTGCCATCGCAATGTTTTACTTGGTTTGCCTTACCGTAGCCTACGGCATTGAGTTCAGTGGTTACGCCTAAACGTTGTAATTCCGCTTTCACGGTATTGGCACGGCGTTGAGATAAATCTAAATTATATTCAACAGTTCCCATACGGTCGGTATAGCCTTCAACAACAATCGACTTAACAGGCAGAGATTTGAGCTTATCAGCTAAAGCGTTTACGGTACGGACACCTTCTGCGGTTAAGCTATCCTTATCAAAATCGAATAAGAAATCCGAATTGATATTGAAAGCGTGGTCGCTATTGCAGCCATTTGGATACCATAAGAACGTTTGGGCATTCATGTTTTTATCAAATAAGATTTTGTACTGACAAATTTTGTGAACGCCGTTTTCACGATAGTTAAAAGCATAGTCCCACTCACGCACGCCATACAAACCTTCCGAGAAGTGCGGACGACCGATTAGGTTATATAACTGGCCTTTGTTCATACCACGCTCAATTTGGCGAACGTTAGCCCAGTTTACCCAAGAGCCGACTTGTGTGCCATCGTGATTAAACTTCGTTTGCTCCAATGTTGGAAAGATTGGATTATCGGTTGTTCCCTTATCCGATACGTTTGAAAGATTGCCACAAGCGGTTAATAATGTCGCTAATGTTGCAAGTGCGGTTAATTTTAGTGCTGTTTTCATTTTGTTAAACCTTTTCATTTCTAGGAAATAGGAATGCCCTTAGGCATTCCACTTTTCAATCTATTACCATTGATACATATAGCCAGCACCAAAGGTGGCTTTGCTTTGCGTATCTAAACCTGCTGATAATTTAATAATGTGTTTTGCATTATCAGATGCTCGAGAGTAGCCAACTGCAATCGCATTTTGACCACTACGATGTCCAACACCTACGCCGACACCTGATTTACCTGCTAACATTACTTGCGGAATGTTTGCCATTGCTGCTGTTGAAGCAATACCTGCATCATTACGCTTTTTGTTTTTCTTCACATTATCTGCAAGGTTATCAATACGTTGATTGAGAATATTTCCTTGTTGGTTTAACTGACGAACATTAACAGCATCCGTTGGTGTAACACCATCTTGAACGTTGGTAATGCGTGTATTGTTTGCATTAACGCCTTGTTGATTAATGGTTGGTCCATTATGAATAGCAACGCTATTTACCTTCACATCATCAGCCAATTTCACTTGTACATCACCATTAGCGACGGTTGAAGTGCTGATATTTTTACCATCGCCTTTTACGCCAACGGATTTCGTTAAATCAGAGCGAGTGTAAGTTTTACCATCATCAGTCGTGGTTGTTACACCTGTGACATTCACTACGGCTTCATCTTGAGCATTTGTGGTAATTGTCACGCCAGCACCACCATTAATCGGTTGAGCTGTCGCCGCAATCGCTCCGTTTTCGTCCACTTTTAAGCCTTTACCTAACTTAGCGGATACGGCATAGTTTTTTGTGCCGTTAGCATTGTTGGTTTCAGTAATGGTAATGCCTTTATCCGCTGAAACGGTGGCTTGCGTATTTGTATCAGTTGCTGAAATGGTATAGCCACCTTTAGCATCACCTGAAACTTGAACGTTCTCACCTGCGGTTAATTTCATATCATTGACAAGATTTCCCTTATCATCGTAAGTTAAACCTTCGCCCACTTTGACATTTACGGTGTAATTTTTTGAACCATCCGCATTGTCTGATAAAGTGACTTCCGCACCTTGACCGCCTGTTACCGTAGTACGCATATTATCTACGTTTACTGTAAAACCATTATCTACATCACCTGTCACACGAACGTTATCGCCAGCGTGAACAACGGTAGCTTTACCACCATTGATGATTTGCGTTTTGGCATTAATTGTGTAGCCACCATTAGCATCGCCAGTAATTTCAACGTTCTCGCCAGCGTGAAGTGTTGTGCCATTAGCACGAATAGCACCATTTTCATCAAATGATAAACCGTCACCAATTTTTGCTGAAGCAGTATAATTTTTCGTGCCGTTTGCATTATCATTTTCAGCAATCGTAATACCTTGTCCTGCCGTTACCGTTGCTTGCGTATTGATATTTGCAGCAGCAATATCATCAAGGTTGATACTTTGAATTGCATTTAATGCTTCGGTGACAGCATAAAGTTGTGAACCGTTGATCGCATCAGTTGAAGTTTTTGAAATACGACCAGCCGCCACATTGGTAATTTGGCGTTCTTCGCCTGCTTTACCCACGCTGACAGTTGATGCTGGGTTAGTACCTGCAAAGTTGTATGTATTACCTTGAATTTCAATTGATGAAGTCGGGTTAGCCGCTGCAACGGTTGAATTTGCACCTAAAACCACCGCACCATCAAAACCTGTTCCTACGGTAATGTTGTTACCCATTACCATCACATTATTTGATGCCACGCTGTTATTGTTACCAGCAACAAAAACATCATCGCCTGTAATCGTATTTGGATCGCCAATAGTCGTTGAGCGATTACCTGACACAGTATGACCAACACCGATAGCAATAGATTTATCGCCTGTTACGGTATTTTCAGCACCGATTGCAATAGACTGTTTACCTGTTACGTTAGTATTACGACCGATAGCAATGCCATCGTTAGATGTAACCGTTGAATTTGTACCCATTGCAATAGAATCATCGCCTGATGCAAAAGCATTCACACCGATAGCAATTGAACGCTCCCCTAAATTTTCGAGGTTAGTTTCAGCGAGTTTACGATTGATTTCATCAAGCTCTAATTGTTTGGCAACTTGATCTTGTTCAAGCTGTGTTTTTTCTGCTTGTTTATCTGCTAATTCTTTTTCCTTTTCTGTTTTTAAATCAGCAGCAGCTTCTTCATCAGGTGTTAAAGCTAAATCTTTTATCTTTTGAGTAAGATCATCGATTTCTTCTTGTTTTGCATCAATAGCTTTTTGTGCTTCATTAATATCATTTTGCAAATCTTGAGCTGCTGTAATAATACCTTTAATAACTTCATTGCGAGCATCATAAAGTTTTAGCTTTTGAGCATCTTCTGTAAGCTCTTTTGCTGTTTCTTCTGCATATTGATTAAATAAATCAATTGTAGATTGTTTTAATTCCACCTTGATATTTTCATAATAATTTTCACCATTACCTTTATTTTGACGAATATCATTATAAAGTGTTACTAATTTAATCTGAGCATTAGTATCAGAAGGATTTGTAACAGCAGAATCATAGGCGGCGACATACTCTTTTATTTTGGATGCAAAACTTTCTACAGTTGATAATTGCTTGAGATAGCTATTTTTGTCAAACAGCCAAGCTGATTCATCAGCAGTGAAATCAATATTGTTATAAAAATTATCATAGAATAATGAAACCCATTCACGAAGATAATTTACATCAGTATTAGAAATAAATGCTTTGGTATTTTGGTCGGATACAATTCCGTTATTAACTGAACCAAGCTCATTTTGGAATGTATTTTCAATAAAATAGCTAAGATCTCGCTGAGCAATAAATTCCATACTAGATTTTTTAGCAACTGGTGGCAAATGTAGGAGAGAAACAGCATCAGTTAAATCGCTCGCTCTTTTGGCATAACCTTTACCATAACCTAGATAATCATAGTTAATGGCATTGTAAGATTTAGCAATATTTTGAATGGCATTATTTGTTTCAGAGCTAATGATATTTTTTAAATTGTAGAAAGAATAAAAAGCATCTTTATCCTTGCCATCTATCATATCTACATATGTTTGTTTTCTTAAATTATTGAATACATCAATACTGATTTCAGAAGAAGATACATCACTGACATTTTCTAAATAGTTTGCTAAAGATGAGCCACCTAAACCTCTCTTATTGCTAGTTGTATCATATAAGAAAATGTTTCCTGTATATGTAGGGCCAGAAATATCAAAGTTAAAAGTGTAATAATCTTTACTTTGCTCGTGTCTAGTACCAATAGCATCTTCGTTAGCATCAAATAATCCTTGACGATTAACATAACCGCTAATTATTTCTTCATATTTTTTGATTTCCCATTTATCAGTATAATCGGGGTAATCTGCTTCAATCATTCCTTTTAAGTCAGTAGCTAACTTATTTACACCACTTGTACCATTTGATGAATCAGATAATTTATTCCAATCTAATTTACCTAATTGCGAAGTAAAATCAGTCCAAACTGTTTTATCTCTAGTACTTGCTGAAGAAGTAGATTGAGCATTTTCTTTAGCTTGTTCAAGAGCTTCAATAAGTGATGTTAATTCACTCTGCTTATTAGTAAGTTGGTTGTTAAAGTTATCCAATTGATTGTTTTTATTGTTACTACGGTCAATAATTTCATTTAAATCTCTAATTTTATCATTAAGATTCTTTTGAGTTTGACTATTCACTTCAATATTTGTACCAATCGTACCAATCTCACTTTCTTTTAAGGTTTTATCAGAAAGTAACTCGCTGTACTGATTAAGTTTAGCCGAAAACTCATCACGAGAAAGATTATTACCAGTTGCAATAGAATCATTCCCTTGAGCCATACCTTTAGTTGCAGTAACTATATTGTTATAGCCATCAGTTACGCCTTTTTCTCCAGTAACAAGATTACCTTCCCCAATAGTTGAAGATGTTGCCAATGCTGGATTTACAACCCCAATAGATAAAAGAGAAAGAATAGCCATAGCTAAAGTTTTACCTTTACCACAAGATTTTGCTAATTCCGAAGTAACAATCGATTGACCTAGGGAGTTTTGTTTAATTTTAAAGATTTTGTTCATCTTTCTTTTCCTATAAAAAAACATATAAACATCAAACGAGAAAACTCGCTGACACGGAAAATTCTTAATGAACAATAAGAAGAGAAAAATATATTTATGTTGAAACGGAAGTCGAAATGAACTATAATGCTCAACATAAATTCTTATGTGAATGCATAAGAAGAGAAAAGTTTATAAAGCCACCGCTTTAGTTTAAGCGGTGGTTTTTTATTTGTTGCCGTGCTATTATAAGGCTAATTATTAGCAATGTAAATGTAAAATATATGACAATCAACATTAGCTTTATCCTACCAATCTATAATGTTGCCCCTTACCTTTCTGATGCAATAGAAAGCATACTTCGTCAAAATATATCTAAAGAAATTATTTTAGTTGATGATGGCTCAACTGATGAGAGCCTTAATATTGCATTAACTTATGCGAGACAATACTCTTTTATTTATGTTATTCATTCACAAAATAAGGGCGTAAGTTCCGCTCGAAACATTGGTTTAAGAATAGCGAAAGGGGAATATGTATTATTTTTAGATCCTGATGATTTCTTATATCCAAATCTGAATCTAGAGAAATTGTATTCGCTTGCAAAAGAGCATAATGTTGATGTAATAAAGGGCACCCATTTATTAAACGTCAATGAACAATTTATTGCTTGTTCTCCTGTTTCATCTTCAGTAAACAGTCAAAATGCATACCTAAGTACGCTAAATGCTTTGTTTTATGCTGCTATTCCAAACAATTGGTTTATCCCTATTGGTACTTTTCTGATTAAAAGAAAACTTCTGTTATTAAATCATATAGTATTCAATCAATCCTTACCTTTTGGAGAAGATACACTATTTAATGTTGAGCTATTATTATGTAATGGAATAATTCTTGAAGTAGCTGACTACTTTATGGTTTACCGCCGTCGATCTAATAGTGCAATGACGAAACCTATAGAAAGGAGTAGGCTAGAATCTCAATATAAACTTATTCAACTACTGACAAAAAAACTAGAAACTACAAATAAATTAAATCTTCAAAAACTAATTCAAGTTGTAATCAATATGAATTGTAAACATTTATCTCAAACGATAGAGAATTTAAAAAAAATAGATGGAGAGTATAATGATCTCCTAACTGATAGTATAAGACATAACGCAATGCAATCCCCCATCAGTTTCACGCAAAATATTGGCTAGGCTTTGTATAGCACATTGAGATGTCTCTTGTTTTTCCGATGATATTTGTCAAATTTACTTCTGAATAAAGAATCTTTCGTTCGCTTATCATTTAGATAAAATGAATGCAGATGAGCGGAGAGGGTTATTGGTTTTCTTGGATAGTCTGTCTTAGATTAAAGCGAGAAATTAAATCTCTCGCTTTTCATCAAAATTTAATTATCGGCTGAATTTGCTAATTCATCAAATATAGCTTGGCTGGTATTTGTTAAAATACGTTTTCCTGATTCACTAACTAAACGATATTGATTTAATAGCGTAGTCTCTTCACTACTTAAACTCACATCTTTACCATCATTCATATAAATCTCGCCTTTATTTAACAGTAACCAATTCAAGTTGATATTAAATTTCTCAGCTATTTTTGAAAGAAATTCTGAACTTGGTTCACGTTCACCACTTAGGTAGTTATGTAGTGTTCTTAATGGAGTATCAACGGATTCAGCAAACGCTTTTATAGACAGACCTTGAGCTTCAATAACCATTCTCAATCGTTCTTTAATGCTCATTTTGGCACTCCTTATTGACAAAAAATGCATCTTGTGGCATTATTAAATTATAAATAGTGCCAAATGTTGCACTATGATACAAAATCTTAATTAATAATTAAAGAAAAACTATGGCATCTCACTTCCTACTAACCAGCAAAGCTCGCACGCTTTCATCTATTAAGATAGCTCGCCTATCCGATGATGAAGCATTTAGCTTATTGTGCGAGTTACGCTGGGGAAGTAAAGAAGTGGTGGTTTGCCCTAAATGTGGTGTACAACATCAAGCCTATTTCATCTCTACTCGCAAGCAGTGGCGGTGCAAACATTGTAAACACACGTTTAGCATCACGTCAGGAACTATTTTTGCTAATCACAAGTTGCCGATTCAAACCTATTTATTTGCCATTGCTTTGTTTGTGAATGCGGTAAAAGGGATTTCAGCCTGTCAGCTCTCTCGTGATTTGAATGTACAGTACAAAACCGCTTTTGCCTTATCACATAAAATCCGAGAAAGTCTGATTGTACAGCGTGAGCTTTTTCCCTTGTCAGGCGAAATCCATATAGATGGAACTTATGTACATTCCGCACCACGCCCAAAGAATAAGAAAAGTGAACGTGTGGATAGACGGTTAAAAGCCAATGCCAATCCAAACAAGCGTGCGGTATTGGTTATGCGTGAGCGTTATTCAGAACAAGAAAGGGCTTCTAATCCCCAATTAGTCGGTGCAAAGAGAACCATCACGTTTCCTATTTTGTCAGAAAATACAGAAACCGTGAAGAAATTGGCTGCTGCATATATTGAACCCAATAGCCGTATTCATACCGATGAAAACAGTGCTTATGATGAATTAATCGTGGATTACGACTTACAACGTGTGAACCATCAAAAAGAATATCGCAGTGATGAAGGGATTACCAATAACCTTGCAGAAAGTTACTTTGCACGTTTCAAACGAATGTATTACGGACAAGTCCACAAGATGAGTAACATCTATCTTGATAACTATGCCAATGAAGTCGCTTATCGTGAAGATACTCGTAAACTGGATAATTTAACGATTTTCAACGATATTACCAGCAAATGCCTTTCTACACCATCAGAAAATGCTTGGAAAGGGTACTGGCAAGGTAATCATAGACAAGTAGAAAGGTTAATAATGTAATATGGCAGATCCAATTTACTATACGCAAATTAAACAAAAAATCGCTCAGTTTGAGCGAGAAAAAGAGCAGGTATTAGCTCATCTCGACCTTGTTGAACGCCGCATTAAGTGGTTAGAACGAGCTTTAGAAGCAATGGAAGTTGATAGCAAAGAAATTCAACAATTCGATACCGAGCATTTTCAATATCGAGTTTATCGCAAACAATTTAACGGCAAAATAACGCAATTGATTCAAAAAGTAATGAAAGCCGAACCTGAACGATATTGGCGTGCGTTAGAATTAGCAGAAGCGGTTTTAATTGCAGATAAACAACCGAATACCCCTATATCAAAATACCATACCAATAATATTGGTAATGCAATGACTCGATTAGTAAATAAAGGGGTCGTAGAAAGAATCGTAGTGAAAGAACATAAGATTATTCAATGGAAATGGATACAAAAATAGCGGCAAAATGTCGCTATTTTAGCAATTTCAACCGCCAATGAAACCCTGCACGCTCAACCAATCCCTTTTTCGCTAAACGCAGCAACATTCTTTTTACCACCTTATAATAGCTATCACCTACATCAACAAACTGTGGTTGCCCCACTAACTGTAATGCCCGTTCTGCAATATCCCCACACATCAACCACGTCCCCTGATTTTCCCTTAATACTTGTGCGATTAAACGAGTGGTAATGACAGACTGGCTTTTAGGTGTTTTCGGCACAAATGGAGCTGCCAACTCGCTAATCTCTTGCGTAAAAAGTTGCATTTGCACTGTTAATAAATCTTGTTTTTCTTTCAGTTGAAGTAACCGCTCAACTAATTCATGCTTAAGTAACTTTTGTGCCATAATAAAAATCCCTATTGAGTGAAAATTTCAATAGGGATTTTAATGTTTTCAATCGGTTAAATCTTTGTGCAAGTGCTACATAATACCGATAGTACAAGGCTTTAAGCCCACTTTTTGAAATATGAACAAAAAACTGCCCATTTTGCCAAAGTGCAAGAATAAAGAAACATGGTACATCAAATAATATTCAACGATATTTTTGCCATAAATGCCATAAAACATTTTCCTTCAAAAATAAATTAGATCCAATTAAAATTTGGACTGATTACACATCCGGAAAACAAGCCTATCAACAACTAGCTGTTAAATATCATTGTTCGGTTAGAACTATTCAAAGATATATTGATAAAGCCCCTAAAACAGCCTTAAAACCGCCTTCAAATCGATACCTGAACATCATTATGGATACAACGTTTTTCGGTCGTTATTTTGGCGTATTAGTGTTGATGGATTCAAATTCAAATAATGTGATTTCCCATTATTTTGTGCGAACCGAAAAAGATATTTACTATAAACTTGCTCTGAACAGATTAAGAGAAAAAGGCTATATAATTCAATCAATTACCTGTGATGGTAGACGAGGTTTGATGAAAGATTTATTTAATACGCCGGTACAAATGTGTCAATTTCATATGGTGGCAATTGTGATGAGGAAATTAAGAAAAAAACATCAATCGCAAGCAGGAAAAGAATTAAAAATAATAGTAAAAACATTAACAAAGAGTTCAAAAAATGAATTTTATCTACGATTACATTATTGGTTTATTAAACACCAAGATTTTTTAAAAGAACGAAGTGATAAAGCCAATGAAAACGGTTATTTTCCTTATAAACATCGCAATGTAAGAAGTGCTTATGCCGGTTTAAAGCGTTATATGGATTATATTTTTACCTATGAGAAATATCCTGAATTAAATATAGAAAGGACAACAAATCGTTTAGAAGGACTATTTAGTGAACTTAAACGAAAAATAAATAATCACAACGGGTTAAATAAAAGACGTAAGGTATTGTTTATACAGGATTTTCTAAATAGAAAAAGTTGCTAACATTTAAAGAAAATAAATATTAGCAACTGTTTTGTCTATTTGAGCTGTTTTTGGTGTAATAGCAACAAATTTGTCTATTACACCTTTAATAATCTTTGCCATCTCCAAACACCTCCAAAATACCTGCTAAAAATTTTAGATGTAGATAGATTTTATAAGAGTTAATTAGAGTTCAATTTTACACAAACGGCTTGAAAATACTAGGTTTTTTAGACTTATTTAGATTTACTTGGAGTTAATTATATGACTTAATGGAGGCGTGTCCCGGAGTCGAACCGAGCTACATGGATTTGCAATCCAGTGCATAACCGCTTTGCTAACACGCCATTGAATTGTTGCGCTTAGATACAAAAAAACACCTTTCGGTGCTAATTGTTATTTAATACTTGGTATTAAATGGTGCCCGAGGCCAGACTTGAACTGGCACGCCCCGAAAGGCGAGGGATTTTAAATCCCTTGCGTCTACCGATTCCGCCACTCGGGCACAACGCATTTTTATTTAAGATTGGAGCGGGAAACGAGGCTCGAACTCGCGACCCCGACCTTGGCAAGGTCGTGCTCTACCAACTGAGCTATTCCCGCTTCGTTTTCAGCTTGTTGCTGTCAACGGATGTGCATTCTACGGATTTTCGATTTTGTGTCAACAATAAATTTCAAAAAAATTTAAATTTCTGTTTGTTTGCTTATAAATAATGCAATTTAGATAAAAATAAATCAAAAATCAGCGAAATTATAAGCGATTAAAAATATCCTTTAATCCGACCGCACTTTATGCCAAAATGCGCAGTATTATTTTTCCATTCTCTATGCAAACTTAGGTAAAAACAATGACAAAAGAATATTTACTCGATACCTTGTTAGCGCAAGCAGGTAATCGCACCGATTCGCGCACAGGCGCAGTTTCAACCCCGATTTTTCTTTCTACCGCTTATGGGCATTACGGCATTGGCGAAAGTACAGGATTTGACTATACACGTACAAAAAATCCAACGCGTGTTGTGTTAGAAGAAACCATGGCAAAATTAGATGGTGGTGATGCTGCATTTGCTTTTGCTTCTGGAATGGCAGCGATTCAAGTGTTAATGACATTGTTTACGGCGCCTGATGAATGGCTTGTATCAAGCGATGTGTACGGTGGAACTTATCGTTTATTGGATTTTTTATACAAAAATAACAATAGTGTTAAACCGGTTTATGTGGATACCGGTTCAATCGAAGCGATTGAAGCAGCAATTACACCCAATACAAAAGCGATTTTTGTAGAAACGCCGTCCAATCCATTAATGCAAGAGTGCGATGTGGCCGCGATTTCAGAAGTGGCTAAAAAACACAATTTATTACTCATTGTGGATAATACATTCTTGACCCCTGTTTTGTTCAAACCAATGGAACAAGGCGCGGATATGACGATTTATAGCGCGACAAAATATATTGCAGGTCACAATGATGTATTGGCAGGTATTGTAGTTGCCAAAGGCAAGGAATTGTGTGAACGTTTGTTTTATATTCAAAATGGGGCGGGTGCTGTTTTATCTCCGTTCGATTCTTGGTTAACCATTCGTGGTTTAAAAACCCTTTCGTTACGAATGAAACGCCATCAAGACAATGCGCGTGAAATTGCAAAATTCTTAGCGGAACAACCACAAGTAAAAGATGTACTTTATGCGGATAAAGGCGGGATGTTGTCTTTCCGTTTGCAAGATGAAAAATGGGTGAACACGTTCTTGAAAGCGATGAAATTGATTACGTTTGCAGAAAGTTTAGGCGGTACAGAAAGTTTTATCACTTATCCATCAACGCAAACCCATATGGACATTCCGGAAGCAGAGCGTATTGCGCGCGGTGTGACAAATGATTTATTGCGTTTCTCCGTAGGCTTGGAAGATCCGGAAGATATTAAAGCAGACTTATTGCAAGCTTTTGCGCAATTAAAATAAGCGAAATAAGGTTTTGCAAATTGCATTAATAAATTGACCTAAAGTGCGGTTAAATTTAATATCGTTTTCAGCCAAGTGGCAATAGCCCTTGAAATTAACCCCATTTACTCTTATCTATAGAGAACATTTAACAAAAAGGAAATAAAAATGGCAGAAGTATTACATGCAACAGACGCGTCATTTGAAGCTGACGTATTACATTCAGATGTCCCGGTCTTATTAGATTTTTGGGCACCATGGTGTGGTCCTTGCCGTATGGTTGGTCCAATCTTAGAAGATTTAGCGGCTGAGTATGGCGACAAAGTAAAAATCGTTAAAATGAATATTGATGAAAACCAAGGCACACCGGCACAATTTGGTGTTCGCAGTATTCCAACATTATTACTTTTCAAAGAAGGCAAAGTGGTGGCAACACAAGTTGGTGCATTGCCAAAAGGTCAATTAGCGAGCTTTGTTAATCAAGCACTTTAATTTCTATACCTTGCCTTGTAAAAAAATCCCGATAAGTTCGGGATTTTTTGTTGTTCTGGAAAATGGTGTAATAGACAAATTTGTCTATTACATCAATCGCTATTTGAACTCAAAAAGGAAATAAAAATGTCTTTTTTCAAAGAATTATCAATGAAATCCATATTGACTGGAATGTTATTTTTAAGCTTTGTCAACGGTCTAAAGCGAGACGAATTTTCACCGCGCTTTTTTGTTGTTCAAAATCCCTTCCAATGTTAACAACCCAATAGAAATAAACAGACAGGCCATTAAAATATAAGAGGTTTCGTCCAAACGTTCGCCGATAATAAAGGATACGATGAGCATCATAAAAGGCTCTAAATAACCTAATAAACCCAATAAATAAATGGGTAGCAATTGGCTTGACATAATATAGAAAATAAACGCCGTTCCGCCCACTAAGCCCAATAAAAATAGCCCCCAATAGATATTAGGATTTTGTAGCTCCGCAAAATTAAAATCAATTTGGCCGGCAAAATACAGGGACGCAGGCACCATAGACAGCATCTCTAAGGCAAAGGCAGAAATGTGCAACATATTGAAATGTTTACGCAAAGAAAAGTAGATAGGATAACCTAAGCAAACAAATGCGGTTTCCCAAGAAAATGCGCCTGTTAATATAATTTTGCTCATTACCCCAATAAACGCAAACAATACCGCCAACGCTTTGATGGTAGTTAATCGTTCATTAAAGAAAATACGCCCAAAGAGAACCATTAATAAAGGCAGTAACAAATAACCAATAGACACTTCAATGGCTTTGCCGCTCACGGGGGCATACAAAAACAACCACATTTGCGAGCCCATATTCAGACCGCCCAAAACAATAATGGCGATTAAGTGCGGTTGTTTTTTGATGCGTTTTAAAAACTCGATAAATTCTTGCTGCTTGTGTAACAACACAATGGCAAATAACACAAAAGGCAAGGTCACCAAGGTGCGCACGCCAAAAAGCTGGCTGCCTTCAATCGGACGTAACACGGTAGAAAGATAATACACCACACCAAAACCCAAAGAAGCGGTGACCGAAAAAAAGATACCTTTTATCATAGTTTTTCCAATTTTGCTAAATGCGCAATTAACCACTTAATACCATTGCCTTGGAACGCGATTTGTAAGCGCGTATTATTTTCCGCGCCTTCTACATTAATCACTGTGCCTTGACCAAATTTTTCATGGCGCACTTTTTGCCCGGTTTTCCACCCCGCTTCATTGCTTTCCAAAACACGGTTCACATTCACCGCACTTTGATTGTAGGCACGCGTGACCGTTCCACGCAAACGTACCGCTTGAATACAATCTTCCGGCAATTCGTTAATAAAGCGTGACGGAATATGGCGTTCTTCTTTGCCATATAAACGGCGGCTTTCCGCATAACAAATCGTCAGTTTTTTCTTCGCGCGCGTAATACCCACATAAGCCAAACGGCGTTCTTCTTCTAATCGCCCCGGCTCTTCCAAGGACATAAAACTCGGGAAAATGCCTTCTTCCACCCCAACCATAAACACTCGTGGAAATTCCAATCCTTTTGCGGAATGTAACGTCATCATTTGTACACAAGATTGATGTGGACTCGCCTGTTCTTCGCCGGCTTCAAGCGAGGCGTGAGTTAAAAAGGCGGTTAAATCCGACATATCTTCTGCATCATCAGGCTTAATAAATTCGCGGGTTGCCGTTACCAATTCTTCCAAGTTTTCGATCCGCACTTCGCCCTTTTCGCCTTTTTCTTGCTCATACATTTGATACAAACCGGAATGTTTAATCACAAAATCCGTTTGGGCAAACAACGGCATTTCTTCCGTTTCTTGCGCAAGCGAATTGATCAGTTCAATAAAACGAAGTAACGCCGTTGCCGCACGCCCGGTCAGTTTATTATCTTGAATCGCGACTTGTGTGGCTTGCCATAACGTAATTTGGCGTTCGCGCGTCAATTGGCGCAATGTATCAAGCGTGCGCTCCCCAATGCCACGCGTTGGCGTATTAATCACACGTTCAAATGCGGCATCATCGTGGCGATTATTAATTAAACGTAAATAGGCCAAGGCATCTTTAATTTCCTGACGCTCGAAGAAGCGCATACCGCCATAAATACGATAAGGAATATTGGCGCGAATTAAGGCTTCTTCTAATACGCGGGACTGGCTGTTGCTACGATATAACACCGCGCAATCATCCAGCTTACCGCCGTCTTCCAACCAGATTTTGATTTGGGATGACACAAACAACGCCTCATCCAATTCGTTGAAGGCGGCATAAATGCCTACGGGTTCACCATCGCCGTCTGCCGTCCAAAGCTCTTTGCCTAAGCGGTTTTCATTATTAGAGATCAACTCATTGGCTGATTTTAAAATATTGCCCGTAGAACGATAGTTTTGTTCTAATCGAATGGTTTGTGCTTGCTCAAAATCATCCAAAAAGCGTTGAATATTCTCAATTTGTGCCCCACGCCAGCCATAAATAGATTGATCATCATCCCCTACGATCATCACTTTACCTGTTTCGCCAGCCAATAATTTAATCCATGCATATTGAATATTATTGGTATCTTGGAACTCATCCACCAAAATTTGCTGAAAACGGCGTTGATAGCTTTGCAAAATTAAGGGCTTTTTCAAAAATAATTCGTAAGCGCGCAACAAAATTTCTGCAAAATCCACTAACCCCGAACGGTCGCAAGTGTCTTGATAAATTTTATAAATACGGATCCACTCTTGTTCTTGGCGATCATTCATATCGTCAATCATATCAGGGCGTAAACCATCGTCTTTTTTATGATTGATATACCAACAGGCTTGCTTCGGCGGATACATTTTCTCATCATAATTATGCAGTTTGAGCAAGCGTTTCATTAATCGCAACTGATCTTCACTGTCCATAATTTGGAAATCTTGCGGCAAACCCGCATCCGCATAATGAGAGCGCAATAAACGGTGCGCAATGCTATGGAATGTGCCGACCCACATACCAAAAAGGGAATGATTAGAATGTTGAGCAAGCGTGGCTTGAATACGATGACGCATTTCAGCGGCGGCTTTATTGGTAAAGGTAACCGCCATAATAGCACCTTCGGAAATGCCTTCTACCGCAATTAACCACGCAATACGATGGGTTAGCACACGCGTTTTGCCCGAACCGGCGCCTGCCAATACCAAATAATTGCCCAACGGTGCTGCCACCGCTTCACGCTGTTTATCATTTAACCCATCTAATAATTCTGAAATATCCATAGCCTTCTTGAATCTGTTTTTATTTACAGCAAATTATAGCCCTTAAGCGCAAATTGTCAATGAAAAGGCGGTCTAATAAGTGGCTGTTTATCTTTACAAAGATTCAGTCAACCTTTATAGTTAGCGGGCTCAACTTGATGGTTATGGTTATTCTTTTTCTTTATATTTTCGGAAGGATGTTTTTATGTCTATTTATCGCCAAACACACAAAAATCTGATGAAACTGACCGCTCTTTGTGGCTTGCTTTCCCTTTATTCCCCAACATCAGCGTTAGCGGAAGGCAAACTCAATATTTATTGCAGTCTACAAAGCACCACGTGCGAAAAAGTTGCGCAAGTCTTTGGCGAAAAATATGATGTTAAAACACAGGTTGTACGTAACAGCACTGGGACAGTGTTAGGTAAAATCAAATCCGAAAAGGACAATCCACAGGCGGATGTTTGGTTTGGTGGTACCATTGAACCCCATTTACAAGCAGCGGATTTAGGACTGTTAGAAAAATATCGTTCGCCAAATCAAAAAGACATTATGCCGCAATTCAAAGACATTATGGACAAGCGCGGTGATTATGTGTCTGTCATTTACTTTGTGGAACTCGTGCTGGGCGTTAACACGAAAAAATTAGCGGAACTGAATATTGCCCCACCAAAATGTTTTGCGGATTTAACCGATGAACGTTTTAAGGATCAAATCCAATATACGGATCCGCGCGTTTCCGGCACAGGTTATGCCTTCTTAGCCACCATGGTGACCTTATATGGCGAAGACAAAGCGTTTGAGTATTTTGCGAAACTCAATAAAAATGTCTCGCAGCTAGCGAAAACCGGCATGTCCACCCATAAACTGGCAACAGGTGAAGTGGGGGTTAATGTGAGTTTTATGAATACGTATTTGCTGGAACAAGAAAAAGGCGCGCCTGTGGAAGGCGTTCGTCCTTGTGAAGGCATTAGCTCGACACTGGGG
The DNA here is from genome assembly GCF_901764995.1 of Actinobacillus porcinus. Taxonomy (GTDB): domain Bacteria; phylum Pseudomonadota; class Gammaproteobacteria; order Enterobacterales; family Pasteurellaceae; genus Exercitatus; species Exercitatus porcinus. The sequence continues at coordinate 63,737 of NZ_CABFKI010000003.1, read as the reverse complement.
GCGACCAGTATTATTAAAGGCGCGCGTAATTTGGATAATGCCAAAATCTTTACGGATTGGGTGCTCACAAAAGAAGCGCAGGAATTACAATGGCGTGAAACAGGGGCTTATCAGTTGCCAACCAATATTCACGCAGAAGCTTATCCCAAAGCCAAATTGCCGAAAGACAGCCACTTCATTAAGTTGGATGTATTGAAATTTGGTTCCGACAAAGAAAGTAAGCATTTGATTGATCGTTGGGTTGAAACCACGTTAAATCCACAATAAACCGAAAGATTAAAAAGAAGAAATGGCGTTCAAGCAAAATTTGAACGCCATTTTTAGTAGATCAAAACAAAGCCAAAATCAACCGCACTTTATGCGTTCCGCACCACAATAAATAGTGGCGCGCCCTTCCCTTGCAAAGCCGATTAAGGTTAGATCGGTGTCCTGTGCCATTTTGAGCGCAAGTTCAGTGCCGGCGGAAATCGCTGCTAACATTTCTACGCCACAAGTCGCTACTTTTTGCACCATTTCATAGCTCGCTCGACTGGTAACCAACACAAAACCTTGTGGTGTCTGATGTTGCGCATACCAACCTAATAGTTTATCTAACGCCACGTGACGCCCTACATCTTCACGAATGGCCAATAACTTACCTTGAACATCAAAAAAGGCGGCAGCATGTGTTGCCCCGGTTTCCTTGCCTAAGGTTTGTGCCGAATAAACCGCACTTAAACAGTTATCCAATAAACGAATGTCGAATTGCAAAGTGCGGTTTAATTTAGGCAGTTTTTTTGTCACCTGTTCTAATTGCTCGGAACCACAAATACCGCAACCCGTACGACCGGTTAAGGTGCGGCGTAATTCTTTTAGGCGAACAAAACAACGTGTGGCAAGTTCAATTTGCACTTCAATCCCATGACAACTTTCTACAACATCAACGCCATAAATATCGTTAGGTTTATCAATAATGCCTTCCGTTAAAGAAAAACCGATGGCGAAGTCTTCCAAATCCGTTGGAGTGCACATCATCACGGTATGTGAAATACCGTTGTACACCAAGGCTACGGGAATTTCTACAGCAAGAGTTTCGGTTTTGGTTTGGAATGGAAGGTCTGCGGATTTTTTAAAAAAAACAGCAGAATGTGTTATAAATTGCGTCAAAGTGCGGTCCTTTTGGGGTAAGATTTTTAATGTCTATATTAGTGTCTGTAGGGGCAAAATATTTTTTGCCCCCAAACCACCGAAATATCAGGGCGAAAAATTTTTCGCCCCTACAATAAGATCATAATAATACGCGATTTTCTCAGTTCAGATAAAATATAAAAATCCCTTCCGCTTGTTAAGAATTTGTTACAAGTAAATGCTATTTCTGTGATCAAGATCAACTTTTTGCCGCGAAATAAACGGGATTGGTTATAGATTTCCCTAGTAAAAGTGAGTATGCTACGCTTAATTAATCTAGCCTTAGAAGATGTTGTTTATCTCTTTTCTTTTAAGCAACAAACGCTAGGTTAAGTTATTTTTATAAATATAAAAATCTTTTACTTCACTTTTCCAAATGGAATAAGGATTATCTATGCAGATCACAAGACGTAAGTTCTTTAAGGTCTGTGCAGGTGGGATGGCAGGTACTTCTGTTGCAGCGTTAGGTTTGATGCCTAGCGAAGCATTAGCAGCACCTCGCGAATATAAATTATTACGTGCTAAAGAAACACGTCAAACCTGCACATATTGTGCTGTTGGCTGCGGTATGCTGATGTATAGCTTAGGCGATGGTGCAATGAATTCTCGTGGTAAACTGACCCACGTTGAAGGCGACCCGGATCATCCAGTAAGTCGTGGCGCGTTATGTCCAAAAGGCGCTGGCGTATTAGACTTCGTCAATAGCCCGAACCGAATTCAATATCCTGAATATCGCGCACCGGGTTCCAATAAATGGGAACGCATTTCTTGGCATGATGCCATTCATAAAGTGGCAAAATGGCTCAAAGACGACCGCGATGCTAACTTTGAAACCACCAATGCTGAAGGTACGCCGGTTAATCGTTGGTTAACCACAGGTTTCTTAACCGCATCCGCAGCAAGCAATGAAACAGCTCTCATCACACACAAATTCGCACGTGCATTCGGTTTATTAGTTTTAGACAACCAAGCGAGTACCTGACACGGACCAACGGTAGCAAGTCTTGCTCCATCATTTGGTCGCGGTGCCATGACTAACCACTGGGTTGATATTAAAAATGCCGATGTTGTCGTTGTAATGGGCGGTAACGCTGCTGAAGCGCATCCTGTGGGCTTCCGCTGGGCAATCGAAGCGAAAAAACAGAAAGGTGCGAAACTCGCGGTCATCGATCCGCGCTTTAACCGTACAGCTTCTGTGGCGGATTTCTATTCTCCAATTCGTTCAGGCACAGACATTACCCTTTTATTAGGTGTGATTAAATATTTACTTGATCACGATAAAATTCAACACGAATACGTTAAACACTACACCAATGCGTCTTTCTTAATTAATGAAGGCTTTGGCTTTGAAGAGGGTTTATTTACGGGCTATAACGAAGAAACACGTAGCTACGATAAATCCACTTGGTCTTATCAATTAGATGAAAACGGTCAGCCAAAACGTGATTTAACGCTTCAAGATCCGCGTTGTGTCATCAACTTGTTGAAAAAACACGTGGAACGTTATACGCCTGAAATGGTGGAACGTATTTGTGGTACAAAACAAAAAGCATTCTTAGAGTTTGCTGAATTAGTGGCATCAACGGCTGCGCCAAATAAAACCTTAACCATTTTATATGCCTTAGGTTGGACCCAACACACCGTGGGGGCGCAAAATATTCGTTGTATGGCAATGATTCAGTTACTGTTAGGAAATATCGGTATGGCGGGTGGCGGTATCAACGCATTGCGTGGTCACTCGAACGTACAGGGTACAACAGATATGGGCTTGTTCCCATCCATGCTACCGGGCTATATTCCGTTGCCTACAGAAAACGATACATCATTAGAAGCGTTCTTAAATCGTATTACACCAAAAACCGCGGTGGACGGTCAGACAAACTACTGGCAAAACACACCGAAATTTATGGTGAGTATGTTGAAAGCGTTCTATGGTGAAAATGCGACTAAAGACAATGAATTTGGTTTCCATAATCTTCCGAAACAATACAAGAAGAAAATGGATCATATGCAATACATTGACTTAATGGATCAAGGCAAAATTAACGGTTATATCTGCCAAGGCTATAACCCAATTGCCTCATACCCAAATACCAATAAGATTATTTCGGCATTAAGCAAATTGAAATTCTTAGTGGTAATGGATCCGTTAAAAACCGATACCTCTGAATTCTGGCAAAATCACGGCGAATATAACAATGTGAACCCGGCTGATATTCAAACAGAAGTGTTGCGTTTACCGACTATCTGTTTCGCGGAAGAGGACGGTTCTATTGCGAACTCCGGACGTTGGTTACAATGGCACTGGAAAGCCGCTGAACCACCAAAAGAAGCGAAACCGGACGTGGATATTTTGTCTGAAATCCGTGAAGTGATGCTTGAAATGTATGAAAAAGAAGGGGGGCCTTCAATTGATACCATTAAAGCCATGACTTGGAACTACAAAAATCCGCTTGAACCAAAAGCAGATGAAATTGCAAAAGAAAATAACGGTTATGCCTTAGAAGATCTTTACGATACCAACGGCAACCTAATCGCGAAAAAAGGTGACTTGTTGTCTAGCTTTGCCCAATTGCGTGATGACGGTACCACTTCATCGGCAATTTGGATCTATACAGGTCAATGGACGCCAAAAGGCAACCAAATGGAAAACCGCGATAATTCTGACCCTTCAGGTTTAGGTAATACGCTAGGTTGGGCATTTGCATGGCCAATGAACCGCCGCGTGCTTTATAACCGTGCATCCGCGGATTTATCGGGCAAACCTTGGGATCCGAAACGTCAATTGATCAAATGGAATGGTAAAAACTGGAACTATATTGACATCGCAGACTTTGGTACTGCGCCGCCAAATAGTCATGTGACACCATTTATTATGAACAATGAAGGGGTTGGCCGTTTATTTGCCTTAGATAAAATGGCAGAAGGTCCATTCCCTGAACATTATGAGCCAATTGAAACCCCAATCGGTACGAACCCGCTTCATCCAAATGTGGTTTCAAACCCAGTGACGCGTATTTTGGCAAACGATAAAGACAGCTTTGCCAAAGATGCTGGTGAATTCCCTTATGTGGCAACCACTTACCGCTTAACGGAACATTTCCACTGGTGGACGAAAAATGCGGATCTCAATATGATTGCGCAACCTGAGCCATTTGTTGAAATCAGCGAAGAATTGGCGGCATTGAAAGGTATTAGCCATGGCGATGTGGTAAAAATCACGTCAAAACGTGGTTACATTAAAACCAAAGCCGTGGTAACTAAACGGATCAAAACCCTCGAAGTGAATGGTCAAAAAGTTCACACGGTGGGAATTCCGTTACATGGTGGCTTCATCGCAGATGGACGTAAAGCCTATTTAACGAACCGTTTAACCGGACGCGTGGGGGATGCGAATACTCAAACCCCTGAATATAAATCGTTCCTTGTGAACATTGAGAAAACCACGGAGGCACTATAATGTCAGAAGTTCAAGAACAAAACATTATCAAGATCTCCGCAACATCAAGTGTTACGCCACCACCACAAGCGCGTAAGCACGTAGTGGAAGTGGCAAAACTCATTGATGTTTCCGCTTGTATTGGTTGTAAAGCTTGCCAAGTAGGTTGTTCGGAATGGAATGATCTCCGTGCGCCGCAAGAAGAATGTGTGGGGGTTTATGATAACCCGCGCGATATGAATGCGAAGCAATGGACGGTGATGAAATTCAGCGAAGTGGAACAAAACGACCGCCTTGAATGGTTAATCCGTAAAGACGGTTGTATGCATTGTTCAGAACCCGGCTGTCTAAAAGCTTGCCCGGTTCCGGGGGCGATCATCCAGTACGCTAACGGTATTGTGGATTTCCAATCGGATAAATGTATCGGTTGCGGTTACTGTATCGCCGGTTGTCCGTTCAATGTGCCAAAAATGAACGATGAAGATAACCGTGTGTATAAATGCACGCTTTGTGTTGACCGCGTTAACGTGGGTCAAGAACCGGCTTGCGTCAAAACCTGTCCAACAGGGGCAATTCGTTTCGGTTCGAAAGAAGAAATGTTGCATTACGCAGAAACCCGTGTGGCCGATCTGAAATCTCGCGGTTACGAAAATGCAGGCATCTACGATCCGCAAGGGGTCGGCGGTACGCACGTCATGTACGTGTTGCATCATGCGGATAAACCTGAGCTATATTCCGGTTTACCAAAAGATCCAAGCATTGATGTGACGGTGACCTTATGGAAAGATGTGTTAAAACCAGTGGCAGCAGTCGCAATGGGCGGTTTAGCCTTGGCTGAAATTGCACACTATGTTGCGGTAGGCGCAAATGTTGAAGAAGATGTGGAAGACCATCATACTGCCTTTGAAGCCTTAGAAACTGCAGAGAAAAAAGCGGCTGAACGCCGTCAAAAAGGAGCGTAAGAATGAGTAAAAAAGAAAAACTCACGGAAATCACGCAAGATACCAAAATCATACGCCACAAATATCCGGCGCGCGTAAGCCATTGGTTCCTTGTGATAGCTTTCTTTATGACGATGTTCACAGGCGTGGCATTCTTCTTCCCTGACTTCTCATGGTTGCATGAGATTTTAGGGACGCCGCAACTGGCGCGTGCCATTCACCCTATCACGGGTATCATTATGTTTATCGCCTTTATTATCATGGCATTTATTTATGCGCATCATAATATTCCCGAAAAAAATGATATTCGTTGGGCAAAAGGCATTGTGGAAGTGCTAAAAGGCAACGAACACAGCGTAGCTTATAACGGCAAATACAACCTTGGTCAAAAAATGCTGTTCTGGACATTAATTTTGGCAATGGTTACCTTGCTAGTTACAGGCATCATTATGTGGCGTAAATACTTCAGCGGCTACTTTAGTGTCACGACTTTACGTATCGCCATCCTACTCCACTCTGCCAGTGCCTTTGCCTTATTTACAGGTATTTTGGTGCATATTTACATGGCGTTTTGGGTCAAAGGCTCAATCCGCGGAATGGTTGAAGGTTGGGTTACAGTACGTTGGGCGAAAAAACACCACCCGAAATGGTATCGTGAAGAAGTGTTGCCTGAATTAGAAAAAGAAATCGAAGCGAATAAGAACGCGAAGTGATTGAGAACAAAAAGTGCGGTGAGATCAAAATCTACCGCACTTTTTTTATCTAGTATTATGTAACAGTTGCACTAAGCGTTCGTTGAACCTGTCGAAACGTAAGTCTTGCACGGTGCTGAAATGCCTTAGCTCACCAACCGCTATTTCAGCGTTGTATTGTGACATGAAGCATCTCACTAGTAAAAATCCACCACTCTTTACATTAAATTTGTGATCTCCATTCCAGAAATCCAATCCTTTGCTTAATAAATCAAACCTTTGAACGTATGATCATATTGAATTAACAAAGGATAACACCATGAAAATAATTACATTTCTTTTTATTGCCTTTTTCAGCATCAAAAGCGCAGTGGGAACTGCCCCCGATTTGATGTTGTTGCAGACGTATGACAAGCAAAATATCAGCGGTTGGGTGATGTCGGAAAAATTAGACGGTGTGCGCGGTTATTGGGATGGTCAACAGCTTTATACCAGACAAAATCAATTGCTTACTCCGCCCCATTATTTCCTCAAAGATTTTCCGCCCTTTGCCATTGATGGAGAGCTGTTTTCGGAACGTGGGCAGTTTGAAAAGATTTCAGCCATTGTGCGTTCACAAAAAGACAAAGGCTGGGAAAATTTAGCATTGTACGTTTTTGATGTTCCCCATGCTCAGGGAAATTTGCACGAGCGTTTGGCTGTTTTGGCGCAATATTTAAAAGATCATCCAACGGTTCATATTAAAATTATTCCGCAAATCCCTGTGCAATCGCCCCAACATGTGCAGCATTTTTTAGCGGAAATCGAGCAATTAGGCGGTGAAGGCGTGGTGGTGCGTAATCCTAACGCGCCTTATGAATTTGGCAAACGTAGTTCGCAAATACTCAAATTAAAAACCGCACTGGATGAAGAATGTACGGTGATTGAACATCATCAAGGCAAGGGGCAATTTGAAAATGTGATGGGATCCTTGACCTGTGAAAATCATCGTGGGCGTTTTAAAATCGGTTCGGGTTTTACCTTGGCAGAACGCACTAATCCCCCGCCCATTGGTTCGGTGATTAGCTATAAATATCGCGGCTTAACTAATTCAGGCAAACCGCGTTTTGCTACTTATTGGCGCGAGAAGAAATAAATTAGAAATGATCTTTGGCGATACGTAAGGCTTTAAATTCTTCAACATTTTTTGCCTGTAAGAATGGATTGATTTGGCGCTCTAACCCTAAGGTAGTCGGTAAACTCGGGCGATGTTCAGCCCGTAATTGTTCCACTAAAACACGCTGTTTTTCCACCGCGCTTTTCTCTTTCATCACCGTTGCGGCAAAGGCAAGATTGCTCAAGGTATATTCATGAGCGGGACAAATCAGGGTTTCTTCGGGTAACGCATTAATACGCTGTAGCGACTGAAACATTTGCGCATAGTCGCCTGTAAAAACCCGTCCACAACCCGCGGAAAATAAGGCATCGCCACAAAACAAATGCCCATCAATCACATAGCTTAGATGCTGTTCCGTATGACCGCCCGTTGGGATAATGTGTATTTGATAATTCTCTACAATAATAACGCCGTTTTCCACAATCTGTGTCGCGCCTTTTTCCGCACATTCGCCCGAGCCATAAATCGGTACATCAGGAAAAAAACGTTTAAAATCCGCCACGCCGGCAGTATGATCATCGTGCTTATGAGTCAATAACAGCGCAGCAACGGACAGCTGATGTTGTTGCAAAAACGGCAATAAATTTTTTATTTCCGGAATATCGATCACAATTACAGAACAATTTTCTCGTCCATAAACCCAAATATAGTTATCATTAAGGGCAGGAATTGGTGTTAGCATAAAAAATCCTTGGAGTTCATTATGAAATGGCGCGCAAAATATCCCCACGCATTAAACTTGCCACTCAGTTGGCAACAGTTACCCAATGGCACTGCTTATTCTACGCTAATTGAGCAATATTTTAAAAACCGGTTTAGACGAATTCTCGGCAAACGCTTGCTCAAATTTGGGGGATTAAGCGCAGAAATTCATTGTGAAACCGCATGCCAACAAGTGTTGCTGACGCCCGAAACGCAAGAAAAACTCACCGCACTTTGTCAGCAAAATCAGATGATCCTCATTGAAGACAGCCTTCAAAAACTGCCTTTTGGTGACGGCACGGTAGATGCTTGTTTACTGGCGCAAACCCTGAATTTCACCCAAGATCCCCATCAGTTATTACGCGAAACCGCACGCATTTTGAGCGATGATGGTTATGTGTTTATTTCGCTTTTTAACCCTTTGAGTAAATTGCTGTTTAAGCGTCATTTGGGACATTTTGCCTATCGTCATTTTTGTCGCTGGCGTGTGATAGATTGGTTGGAATTATTGGGATTTGAAATTTTGGATTATCAATCTCTTCCCCTTAAGCACGAATTAAAGGGCTTCGCATCGCTTTCCGTCATTGTGGCGCAGAAACGTACTCTGCCGTTGTCTTTACAACCACAAAAAGTGCGGTTTAATCATCCCGAGATTTTAAATCCGGCTCAAGCCTTTAAAGAAACTACACAATAAAAAATAACCCTTGAGCCCTAGGCTTTTTTCACCTATTATGCCTGCGATTTTTAGGAGAGAAACCCCATGACAGAACAAACTTTTATCCTTGGCAAAGACGCTGCCTTAGAAGACAGTATTGCTAAATTTCAACAAAAATTAACCGCACTTGGTTTTAATATTGAAGAAGCTTCTTGGCTTAACCCTGTACCGAATGTTTGGTCGGTTCATATTCGTGATAAAGACTGCCCACAATGTTTTTCTAACGGCAAAGGCGCAAGCCAAAAAGCGGCATTAGCTTCTGCCTTAGGGGAATATTTTGAACGTCTTTCTACCAATTATTTCTTTGCGGATTATTATTTAGGTCAAGATATTGCCAACGGTGATTTTGTGCATTATCCAAGCGAAAAATGGTTTGAAATCGAAGATGAAGAAACCTTGCCTGAAGGGATTTTAGACGATTATTTGTTAGGTTATTTTGATCCTGAAGGCGAATTAACCCCTGAATTATTAGTAGATCTGCAATCGGGCAATTATGATCGCGGTATCGTGGCAATGCCTTATGTACGCCAGTCTGATCAACAAACCGTTTACATCCCACAAAGCATTATTGCGAATTTATATGTTTCAAACGGAATGTCGGCAGGCAACACCAAAAATGAAGCGCGCGTACAAGGTTTGTCTGAAGTGTTCGAGCGTTATGTGAAAAACAAAATTATTGCGGAAGCCATTAGTTTGCCGCGTATTCCTGATGACGTGATTGCGCAATATCCAACCATTCAAGCGTCTATCCAAAAATTGGAACAAGAAGGCTTTCCAATTTTGGCGTACGATGCGTCATTAGGCGGTCAATACCCTGTTATTTGTGTGATTTTATTAAATCCAAATAACGGCACCTGTTTTGCATCCTTTGGTGCACACCCAAATTTCCAAGTGGCATTTGAGCGTACAGTCACGGAATTATTGCAAGGTCGTAGCTTAAAAGATCTTGATGTGTTTGCACCGCCGTCTTTCAACAATGATGACGTAGCAGAACATGCGAATTTGGAAACCCACTTTATTGATTCAAGCGGTTTAATTTCTTGGGATCTCTTTAAAAATGACGCAGATTATCCTTTTGTTCACTGGGATTTCTCAGGCACCACCCAAGAAGAATACGCTAATTTAATGAAGATCTTCAATGAAAACGGCAAAGAAGTGTACATTATGGATTACAACCATTTAGATGTGTACGCCTGCCGTATTATTGTGCCATCGATGTCGGATATTTATCCAGCCGATGATTTAGTCTATGCCAATAACAATATGGGCATGGATTGGCGCGAAATCTTACTGGATTTACCGCACTTCCACCACGATGAAGAAACCTATCAAGAATTGCTTGATGAATTGGATGAGCAAGGGATTGATGACGCAACGCGCGTGCGTGAATTTATTGGTATCGTGCCACCACCAAAATCAGGCTGGACGACTTTACGTGTGGGTGAATTAAAATCAATGCTTTATCTTGCCTTAGGCGATTTAGAGCTTGCGTTGGATTGGGCGAACTGGACATACAATATGAACAGCTCTGTCTTTACCCCTGAACGTGCCAACTACTATCGTTGTTTGATCAGCTCAATGGAATTGTTCTTAGATGAAGATCGTGATGCGAAACAATATCGTATGGTCTTTGAGAAAATGTACGGTCAAAGTGCGGTGGATTTTGCCTGGAATGCATTACAAGGCGGTAATCCATTCTATGACCTATTGGCAGACGATGAACATTTGCAAAAATTTGAAGCGCACCAAAAATTATTGGCGGCGTATGCCAAATTGCAAAAAGCCAAACGTGAAAACTGGAAATAATCATTTATCTCGTAGGGTAAACACCTTCCCTTCAGATTGCTGACAAAATTCATCTTTGGGAAATCACCTAGCACGAGCCGTGCTAGGTTCGTTAAACCCAGCCCCGCCGGGGCTGAAGAAAAGAGCCGCAGAGCGGCTCAGATTATGTAACCCTATACGGCTCGTATAGGGTATGTCATCGCTCTGTAGGGTAGGTTAACACCTACCCTTTTGTCTTATTTATAAACGATAATCTGTTTTTTGGAATATATCAGCATGAACAATTTAAGACTTGAACATATTATTAACCAAAAACTCAACAGCAATGCCATTAACGATTACGCGCCGAATGGTTTACAAGTGGAAGGCAAAGCCAACATCCAAAAAATCATTACCGGCGTAACTGCCACACAAGCCTTAATTGACGCCGCAGTGGCAAAAAATGCCGATGCGATTTTGGTGCATCACGGTTATTTTTGGAAAAGCGAAAATCCTTGTCTTCGCGGCATGAAAGGCAAACGCATTAAAACCTTGTTGGTCAATGATATTAACTTATACGGTTACCATTTACCGTTGGATGTTCACCCTGAATTAGGCAATAACGCTGAACTCGCACGTTTGCTTGGCATTGAGCATTTACAGCCATTAGAAAGCACAGCAAACAGTATTCCTGTTTGGGGCGAATTAGCGGAACCCATGACCATTGAAGCATTGGCAACAAAAATCGCACAGGTGCTTCAACGCCAACCGACCGTTTGCAACGCCGAAGAACTCACACAAAATCCACCGCACTTAATCCGCAAAGTCGGGATTTGCACCGGCGGCGGACAAGGTTATATCGATCTCGCGGCGCAAATGGGATGTGATGCCTTTATCAGTGGTGAAATTTCCGAACAAACCACCCATTCCGCTCGAGAACAAGGCATCCACTACTTCGCCTGCGGTCACCACGCCACCGAACGTTATGGCATTAAAGCATTGGGGGAATGGCTGGCAAAAACTTATGAGTTAGATGTGGAATTTGTGGATATTGATAATCCTGCTTAAATTATGAAAACCATCTACCTTATTCGCCACGCAGAAAGTTTAGCCAATTCAGGCGGGCGTAGCTTGCCGGATCGTGAAATTCCATTAAGTGCAACAGGGCAAAAACAAGCGGAAAAGTTGATTACTCGATTGCCTGCAATCCCCTGTATTTTCACCTCGGAATTTCTTCGAACACAACAAACTGCGGCACCTTATTTATCCCATTGGGGATTTCAAGCAAATGCGTTGGCGGAACTCAATGAGTTTTCGTATTTGCCATTGGAATGGATTGACAACATGACGGCAGAACAACGCCGCCCGATGAGTACAGCTTATTGGGCGCGCGCGAATCCTTTGGAAAAGTGCGGTCAAAATACGGATAGTTTTGCGGAGTTTTCACAACGTATTGATGATTTCTTAATCAAAGCAGCAGATTTTCCGGCACAAAGCCTTTGTTTTACGCACGGTATTTGGATTGCTATGCTAACTTGGAAATTACTCGGTTTTCCAACTGATACTTCAGAAGCGATGCAAAAATTTCGTCAATTTCAACCGCACTTACCCATGGCGAATACAGCAATTTGGGAATTACAACAAAATCACCAAGGAAACCGGCAAATTCGCTCATCAGCTTTGTAATTAACGGACATTTCCGCTATACTACGCGAGATTTTTTAAGCACAATTTTTAAACAACCAAAATAGGATTTCAAAATGGGTATTTTAACGGGTAAAAAAATCTTAGTTACAGGTTTAGCCAGCAACCGTTCAATCGCATACGGCATTGCAAAAGCCATGAAAGAACAAGGCGCGGAATTAGCCTTTACGTATTTAAACGAAAAATTACAACCGCGCGTTGAAGAATTCGCCAAAGAATTTGGCTCAGACATCGTGTTACCATTAGATGTAGCTACAGACGAAAGCATCACAAACTGCTTCGCGGAATTAAGCAAAAAATGGGAAAAATTTGACGGTTTTGTTCACGCTATCGCCTTTGCACCGGGTGATCAATTAGACGGCGATTATGTCAACGCAGCAACACGCGAAGGCTATCGTATTGCTCACGACATCAGTGCTTACAGCTTCGTAGCAATGGCACAAGCTGCACGTCCTTTCTTAAACAAAGACGCTGCATTATTAACCCTTTCTTACTTGGGTGCTGAACGCGCAATTCCTAACTACAACGTGATGTGTTTAGCCAAAGCATCCCTTGAAGCAGCAACACGCGTTATGGCAGCGGATTTAGGTAAAGAAGGTATCCGTGTTAACGCGATCTCTGCAGGTCCAATCCGTACTTTAGCGGCATCAGGTATCAAAAACTTCAAGAAAATGCTTTCTGCATTCGAGAAAACTGCACCACTAGGTCGCACAGTCACCATTGAAGATGTGGGTAATTCCGCTGCATTCTTATGCTCTAACTTGGCTTCAGGCGTAACAGGTGAAATATTACATGTTGACGCAGGTTTCAGCATTACGGCAATGGGTGAATTAGGGGAAGAGTAATTTTCTCTCATTAACGGGACAGGTTTATACCTATCAGATTGCTGACAAACTTTTTTAGTTAATATTTTAATATGAAATGACCGTAGGGGCGAAACATCTTTCGCCCTGATTTATCATGATTATTTTGGGGCGAAAAATATTTCGCCCCTACAACATTATTTAGGTTTGTCATCAGTCTAACAGGTTCACACCTGTCCTTTTGCTATAAAAGGAATCATAACGATGACAAAAGAACAAAAACAAGCTCTATTTGCTTCAACTCGTATGCACTCTGAATTGGTTTATAACATGACCAAATTAGAAGGCAATCCTTATACTTATAGCGAAGTCAAAACCCTATTAGACGGAATTACTGTCGGTGGACGCAAACTGTCAGATCAAGAACAAGTTTTGCGCGTTTCTCGTGCTTGGGAAGCATTACGCTCTCAAATTTCACACAATACGTTCACCTTAACCAAAGCCAACTTTATTCATTTCAATAAAATCGTGGCTGAAAATGAAGCCTTAATGGTAGGAAGTTTCCGCCAAGGGCAAGTTTATATTGCCGGGGTTGAAAAATATGTCCCACCAAAAGCAGAAGAATTAGACCGCACTTTTGAGCAAATGATAGCGGAATTTCAACGCCTAGATTTAGATCTGCACGGCAAAGCCTTTTGGCTCTTTTTACAATGTGCCAGATACCAATTTTTTTATGATGGCAATAAACGCACGGCTCAACTTATGATGAACGGTTTCTTACTGTCACACGGACTGCCGGTCGTCAGTATTCCTGCGCGATTAAAACGGAGTTATGACAGCAAAATGACCCGATTTTACGACACCAATAAAATGGAACCCATGATGAAATTTCTACGCAAACTCGCCGAAAATAACCGATATGAATAAAGCTGAAATGTCGCTTGGTGAGCTTGTCGAACCACGGTTGGTGAGCTTGTCGAACCACAAGACATTTCAGTATAATTGCCCGACTATTTACCTTAAAGAACCACAACTATGTTCCAAAACAATCCCCTATTATCTCAACTCAAACAACAAATTCGTGACAGCAAGCAAACCGTGGAAGGTGTCGTAAAAGGCACTGACAAGGCTTACGGCTTTTTAGAGACCGAAAAAGAAAGCTTTTTTATTGCGCCGCCTGATATGAAAAAAGTGATGCACGGTGACAAAGTAAAAGCGGTTATCGAAGAAGTGGACGGCAAAAAACAAGCAGTACCTGAAGAGCTTATCGAACCCATGCTGACACGTTTTATCGCGAAAGTGCGGTTCAATAAAGACAAGAAATTACAGGTTTTAGTGGATCATCCCAATATCAATCAGCCTATTGGCGCCAACCAACTAAAATCCGTCAAAGAAGAATTGCAAGAAGGCGATTGGGTGGTAGCGAATTTAAAAACCCATCCATTGCGCGATGACCGTTTTTTATTTGCCAATATTCAAGCCTTTATCTGCCGCAAAGACGATGAATTTGCCCCTTGGTGGGTCACGCTCGCGCGCCACGAACAATCGCGTTATCCGGTGGCAGGTCAAGAGAGCTACCCAATGCTTGACACCCAAACTCGCGAAGATTTGACCGCACTTCATTTCGTCACCATCGATAGCGAAAGCACGCAAGATATGGACGATGCCCTTTATATAGAAAAAATCGAACAAAACGGCGCGCAAAGCGGCTGGCGTTTAGTGGTCGCCATTGCCGACCCTACGGCTTATATTGCCCTTGATTCCCAAATTGAACAAGACGCGCGCCAACGTTGTTTTACCAACTATTTACCGGGCTTTAATATCCCCATGTTACCGCGCGAACTGTCAGATGACTTATGTTCCTTAATGCCAAATGAAACGCGCCCAGCCTTAGTTTGTTATATTGAAACGGACTTAGCGGGGAACATAAGCAATACGCCTTATTTTGTGTCCGCAAACGTACAATCCAAAGCCAAATTGGCCTATAACAAAGTGTCTGATTATTTGGAACAAGTGGAAAATGCGTGGCAACCTGAAACCGCCGACATCCAACAACAAGTGGAATTTTTACACCAATTCGCATTGACGCGTATTCAATGGCGCAAAACCCACGGTTTATTATTCAAAGAAAAACCCGATTACAGCTTTGTGTTAGCAGAAAATGGTCATGTTCAAGAAATCAAAGCGGAACATCGCCGCATCGCCAACCAAATTGTGGAAGAATCCATGATTTTGGCGAACATCTGCTGCGCCCATTATTTAGATGAAAACGCCAAAACAGGGATTTTCAACACCCATAAAGGCTTTGATAGCAAATTCTTAACGAGCGCACACAATTTCTTAATGGCAAATTTTGCCAATGACGACAACCGCGCAGAATTGGAAACACGCTACTCAACGGAAAACTTGGCGACCCTTGAAGGCTATTGCCAAATGCGTCATGACATTGAGCCTTATGACGGAGATTATTATGAATTCCGTTTACGCCGTTTCTTAACCTTTGCAGAATTTAAATCTGAATTAGCACCGCACTTTGGCTTAGGATTGACGGGTTATGCCACATGGACATCGCCTATCCGCAAATACTCGGATATGGTCAACCACCGTTTAATTAAAGCCACCCTAACCGGCGGCGAATGTATCAAACCGAGCGATGACATTCTTGCACGTTTACAAGAAGCCCGCCGTCAAAACCGTTTGGTTGAACGCGATATTGCCGATTGGCTCTACTGCCGTTATTTAAATGAACAAGTAGAAAACAAACCTGAGTTTGAAGCGGAAGTGCAAGATGTCATGCGCGGTGGATTGCGCGTGCAATTACTTGCCAACGGTGCAAGCGTGTTTATCCCCGCATCCACCATTCACCCCAATAAAGAAGAAATGGATGTTAACACTGACGAAATCGCCCTTTATATCAACGGCGAACGCCGCTACAAAATTGGCGACATCGTCAAATTACAATTAACGGAAGTCAAAGAAGAAACCCGCAGTTTGATTGGGAATTTGGTTCTTTAACCGTAGGGACACGCTGCGCGCGTCCGGAAAAATTTCAATTAAATCAACAATATGTAAAATATTGGTAACGGACACACGCAGTGTGTCCCTACAGCCATTCCACTATACGCGTGGGATTAACACAATTTGTACGGGCGAAAAATTTTTCGCCCTTTATTTTTTCGTGATAATTTGGGGAGCGAAAGATGTTTCCCCCCTACAGCCATTCCCAAATGACGCCTAACCCCCCTGATAAACACCATTTTCACACCCCAAAAAAAACAACTTTAAAATCAATAGGTTAATTGATAGCCTGTGGGGGGGGGTAAAATAGTCAAAACCTATCAATATATCTAATCCCCCACTTTTGTCAAGACAATGTAAAGATGACAAAAAACGGATTTTTCTCAAAATCGCTAACGCCTTGAATTTACTGACTTTCTGCAATTTTACCTAATTATAGGTAGTTTATTTTTCAATCAAAAATCTTTACATTGTCTTTACACTTCTCAGGCTACCGCTTTCTCCCGTCCTTTGGGGTGGTTTGTCCACTTGGTTATTTTATGATAACTTTCGCCAATCCTTGTGATTAATGGATACCGTGAATAAGAGCTGTATACGCATCTATTATTCAATTATTTCTTAAACAAACATAACGTAGCGAAGAAGACTTTTCTATGAATAAAATATTTAAGGTTATATTCAACCAAACCACAAATCGTCTTGAGGTCGTTTCAGAACTGACCCGTTCGAAAGGGAAATCTTCCTCAAGCACAGACAAACGCGCAAGTTTAACGAAAGTTGCGCTTGCGGTGGGTGTGTCTTTGGCGGGGGGAGCTATAGGGCAGGATGTTCAGGCGGCAACGGTAACAGCATCGCAGCTAACGAGTCGCTATTGTATAGCATCAGCAAATAATCCTTCTGTTCCAACATCTTGTGCCGAACAGCATATTTATAACCATGGTACGAGTGGTGGCACTAAATTTGTCGGCTATGCACAGGGTTCTTCTGCGGCTTTGGGGGAAGGTGCGCAAGTGGGTGATTATTCGGTCGCGATTGGTAACAATGCGATTGCCGACAATAAATCGACTGCAGTGGGCGAAAAGGCAAAAGCAAGAGGCGAGCGTGCAACAGCGTTAGGTAATAACGCCAAAGCAGAAGGTGGGCATAGCACTGCAGTTGGTGACTATTCGCAAGCTAGTGGTGATTATGCTGTTGCAGTAGGTAAAGCTACCGCAAATGGCACAAACAGCGTTGCAATGGGGCTAAACTCTATCGCCAACGGCACATCGTCCGTTGCATTAGGTCGTAACACAACCGCAACAAAATCAGGCGCAACCTCTGTAGGTAATGAAGCCGATGCCACAGGCGATTATTCAACGGCTTTGGGGCACGAAAGTGCGGCGAGTGGTAATAGCGCATTGGCGTTAGGCTCAAAATCAAGCGCAACGGTTGATGGCTCGGTGGCATTAGGTTCTGGTGCAACAACCAGTACAGCAGTGAGCACACCAAAACACAACTTTATCGGAAAAGATGTTAATTTCGCAGGTAGTACCGCTTATTCAACGGTTAGTGTGGGGAATGCTACCCAAAAACGTACCATCACTAACCTTGCCGCCGGACGTTTAACCGCAGATTCCACCGACGCGATAAATGGTTCGCAACTTTACACCATCGCTTCCGCGTTAGAGTACGAAGTTTCTAACACCTATTTCCATACTTATACAGATGCCAATCAAGGAAGAGGCGGTAATGCGCAAACCAACTTAGGGCTTATCACCGATGCCGCAGGCGCAACGGGCTTGAAAAGTGTCACCGCAGGGGTCAATACCACCGCTTCCGGTACGAATTCAATTGCCATTGGTAATACCTCCAACGCAAGTGGAAACGGTGGTATTGCAATTGGTAATGTTTCCAATGCTACCAATTTAAATGCAACTGCTATCGGTAACCAAGCTAATGCAAAAAATGAAAATACTGTTGCTATTGGTTCAAATGCAACATCGTCAGAAAACCTTGCCTTAGCGATAGGTTCAGAAGCGAATGCAACCAGTGTCGCAGCAAGTGCTTACGGTTATCAAGCTAATGCCAAAGGGCATAGAGCCGTTGCTTTAGGGGCTAAAACTAACTCAAGCGGTAACGCCACAGCAGTTTTAGGTTATAACTCTACTGTAACGGGCAACTATTCTAGCTCTATTGGTATGAACAATAACGTAACCGCCAATAACACCTTTGTGATGGGCAATAATATAACCGCAACAGCCGACAATAATGTGATTTTAGGTAATAGCAGTAGTGAATCATCTAATACTACTATTAACGGAAAACCAACCGCAGTTGGCGATGCCACTGTGGGTAGAATTACCTACACCAGCGCAAATTTTGCCGGCTTAGCGGCGGCAGGTGTGGTTTCTGTGGGCGCACAAGGCGCAGAACGTAGAATTATTAACGTTGCAGCTGGTAATATTTCTGCCACTTCAACCGATGCGATTAACGGCTCACAACTTTACCACGTTGCTGAAAAATTAGATGCCTCTATTGGTAGCCTAACGTTCCAAGCCGAAAAAACCGGCAATGGACAAGAAACAGACACCAGTGGTCAAAAATGGGACACCAACACCAATAAAACCATTACCATTAAAAGTACTCAATCCTATGGTCAAGGCGTAAATCGCTATGTCGGCGATAACATTGAGGTTTACCGCCAAAGCACCACCGACGGCAATACAGAATTCCATATCCTAATGAAAGAGATCCCGAGCTTTAAGGGGGCGGATATGGGCGGTGGCAAAATCACCAACCTACAAAATGGCACAGCACCAAATGATGCGGTGAATTTTTCTCAACTGACTCCAGTAAAAACTGAAACGGAAAGTATTTATTTCCATACAAATACAGGAGGAGCAGATCAAGGAACAGGTAATTCTGATACCAATAAAGGCAAAATTACTGACAAAGCTGGCGCAACAGCTACTGGGGCTATTACAGCTGGTGTTAATACAAAAGCAACTAGCATTAACGCCATTGCAGTTGGTAAAAATACAAATGCAGCAGGATACGGTGCTGTCGCAATTGGTTCTAATGAAGTAGGAAATGATCAGGAAACTGGATTAACGAAGCAGGCTAGTCTTTACGCTAGAGTTGGTTATCACGATGCTAATAAAGTAGTGCAACTCCTTGATACTGCATCTACACAAGCAACTGAAGCTGATAAATTCGGGGCTACAGCAATAGGTTTAAAAACAAGAGCTAAAGGTAATGTTTCAACTGCAATTGGTGCTTACTCAAATGCTATTGGCGGAGGATCGTTTGCTGCAGGATTTGGGGCAGCTTCTGTAGGAAGTGATAGTATTTCAATTGGTACATTTTCTGCTGCAAAAGCAGATACTTCTATTGCTTTAGGTTATTATGCTAAAGCTGAAAATGCTAATTCCTTGGCACTTGGGCGTAATTCTACGGCTACTCAAGACGGCGGTATCGCACTTGGCTTTAAATCAGAAGCAACAGTTGCAGGTGGTCAAACTGGAGCAAAACAAACTTTCTCAACTTATACATCAACAGCTAAAGGTGCCTTTACTTCAACGACTACAGATAATGGTGCCGCTAATGGCAATGCAATAGGGTCTGTGTCTGTGGGTAAAGCAGACGGTTCACTTACTCGTCAAATCGTTGGTGTAGCTGCAGGTACAGCGGATACTGACGCAACCAACGTGGCTCAGCTGAAATCGCTCACAATGAAACTCGGTGGCGATGAAAATCCTGCTGGACAAGCAAAAGCAGGGGTTTGGGATGAGCAAATCAATGTAAAAGGTGAGACTGGTAAACAGATTGTAACGAGTGCTTCAGGCAATACTATCACGGTTAAACTTAGAACGGGTAATACCACGGTTGATGCTGATGGCAAAGTTACGCTTGCTACCAATGAGAAAAAAGATGACGTTGCAACAATCGGCAATATTAAAGATTCCATTAACCAAGCGGGTTGGAAAACAAGCACAAAACAAGGTGATGTGATTGTTAATGCTGGGGATCAAGTGAATTATGCCAGCGGTAATGGCACAACTGCCAATGTCACCAAAACCACTGGTGCAGATGGCAAAGACACAGTGAATGTGAGCTTTGATGTGAACACAACGACCTTTGGTGATAATAATACCGTAACAAACGGTGTAAACCCTAATGGTACAGTTGCAGCACCAGTCAATACTGATGGCTTTGTGAAAGCCGGTGATTTACACAACACGCTAAATAATATGGGCTGGAACGTCTTCCAATATAACTCAGACGCTAACAACCAAAAAGATTTAGTCAAAGCCGGCGACAACGTGGTCTTTGCCAACGGCACAGCGACTATTGCCAACGTAACCACCAGCCCGGACGGCGTCAATACAACGGTAAAATATGAGGTAAATACGACCGCTTTACAAACTGCGGTGCAAAATCCTGTGGTTTATATTGATAAAGACGGCAAACGTGTGATCAAAGGTCAAGATGGCAATTGGTATAAAGCAGAAGATCTTGAGGGTGCCACTTTTGACGACAAGAAAAAGAAATATGTGAAAAATGGTAAAGATGTTACCGCACTTTCTGCTGAAGAAACGGCGAAAATTACGGCATCAATGAATGACGTAACCAATAACAACACGCCAAACGCAACCACCTTAGGCAATGTTGCTAATGGTACTGTAAGCAATGATTCTAAAGACGCCATCAACGGCAGCCAGCTTTTCAACTACGTCAATGTAAACGGCACAGCAGCTACCAAAGATGGCAAAGTAAATTTTGTGAACGGCAATGGCACGGAAGTGAAACTTGATGCCGCAACAGGCAGCATTTCGTACAACGTACTCAATACCACATTAGGCACGAATTCAAACGGCTCAATCATTAAACCGGTAGACAATGTAAAAAATAACTTTGTTACAGCAGGCGATCTCTACACTACCTTGAGTAATATGGGCTGGCGTGTAATGGCTGGCAGCAATGGCGGCACATCTGAGGGCAAAAAAGATTATCTTGTTAAAGCAGGCGATCAAGTTAAATTGATTGCGGGTGAGAATATTAAGATTGTACAAAATGACGGCGAATTTACTTTCTCCACTACAGCACCAAAAAACGGCGAAAATGGTAAAGATGGTGTAACCATTACTAAGATTACCAAAGCGGATGGCGTAACCACTGTGACCTTCTCTGACGGTAACACAATGAAAATTAACGATGGTGTGAATGGTGCTACTGGTGCAACAGGTGCTACAGGTGCTACAGGTGCAACGGGCGCAACGGGTGCTACTGGCGCAACGGGTGCGACAGGTGCAACGGGTGCGACAGGTGCTACTGGCGCAACAGGTGCAACAGGTGCAACGGGTGCAACGGGTGCGACGGGTGCAACGGGTGCTACGGGCGCAACAGGTGCGACTGGTGCAACGGGCGCAACGGGTGCTACTGGTGATACAGGTGCAACGGGTGCCACAGGTGCTACTGGTGCAACGGGCGCAACAGGTGCGACGGGTGCTACAGGTGCTACTGGCGCAACAGGTGCTACCGGTGCAACGGGTGCTACAGGTGCAACGGGTGCCACAGGTGCGACTGGTGCCACAGGTGACACAGGTGCGACTGGTGCAACAGGTGCAACGGGTGCTACAGGTGACACAGGTGCAACAGGTGCTACTGGTGCTACTGGTGCAACAGGTGCTACTGGTGCAACAGGTGATACAGGTGCTACGGGAGCTACAGGCGCAACAGGCGCTACAGGTGCTACAGGTGACACAGGTGCGACAGGTGCAACTGGTGCTACTGGCGCCACAGGTGCTACAGGTGCAACTGGCGCGACTGGTGACACAGGTGCAACAGGTGCTACTGGCGCTACTGGTGCAACGGGTGCAACTGGTGACACAGGTGCTACTGGCGCGACTGGTGCAACAGGTGATACAGGTGCAACAGGTGCTACTGGCGCAACAGGTGCGACTGGTGACACAGGTGCTACTGGTGCTACTGGCGCAACGGGTGCGACTGGTGCAACAGGTGCAACGGGCGCAACAGGTGCAACTGGTGCAACTGGTGCAACAGGTGCGACTGGTGCTACGGGTGCAACGGGTGCTACTGGCGCAACAGGGGCTACTGGCGCAACAGGGGCTACTGGTGCAACGGGTGCTACCGGTGCTACGGGTGCGACTGGCGCAACGGGTGCTACAGGTTCAACGGGCGCAACAGGTGCGACTGGCGCAACAGGTGCTACTGGTGCAACGGGTGCTACTGGCGCAACAGGGGCTACTGGCGCAACAGGGGCTACTGGTGCAACGGGTGCTACCGGTGCTACGGGTGCGACTGGCGCAACGGGTGCTACAGGTTCAACGGGCGCAACAGGTGCTACTGGCGCTACAGGCGCGACTGGCGCAACAGGTGCTACGGGTGCTACAGGTGCGACTGGTGCTACTGGCGCAACAGGTGCTACGGGTGACACAGGCGCAACTGGTGCTACAGGCGCTACTGGTGCGACTGGTGCTACTGGCGCAACGGGTGCTACTGGTGCAACGGGTGCGACTGGTGCTACTGGTGCTACAGGTGACACAGGCGCAACTGGTGCTACAGGTGACACAGGTGCTACAGGTGCTACTGGCGCGACTGGTGACACAGGTGCAACTGGTGCAACAGGTGACACAGGTGCTACGGGTGCAACGGGTGCAACGGGTGCAACGGGTGCTACAGGTGCGACTGGCGCTACTGGTGATACAGGTGCGACTGGCGCTACTGGTGCAACGGGTGCAACTGGTGCGACTGGTGACACAGGTGATACAGGCGCTACTGGCGCGACTGGTGCAACAGGTGATACAGGTGCTACAGGTGCTACAGGTGCGACTGGCGCAACAGGTGCGACTGGCGCTACCGGTGCAACAGGTGCTACGGGTGACACAGGTGCTACTGGCGCAACGGGTGCAACGGGTGCAACTGGTGCTACTGGCGCCACAGGTGCAACTGGCGCTACAGGTGCAACTGGCGCCACAGGTGCAACAGGTGACACAGGTGCTACTGGCGCGACTGGTGCTACGGGCGCAACAGGTGCTACAGGCGCAACGGGTGCAACAGGTTCTACTGGTGCTACAGGGGCAACAGGTGCAACGGGTGCTACGGGCGCAACAGGTGCGACTGGTGCTACTGGTGCAACAGGGGCGACAGGTGCTACAGGTGCGACTGGTGCTACGGGTGCTACTGGTGCAACGGGCGCAACAGGGGCGACTGGCGCAACGGGTGCTACTGGTGCAACGGGGGCAACAGGTGCAACGGGGGCAACAGGTGCGACTGGTGCAACAGGGGCGACGGGTGCAACAGGTGCAACGGGCGCAACAGGTGCTACGGGCGCAACAGGGGCTACTGGCGCAACAGGGGCTACTGGTGCAACGGGTGCTACCGGTGCTACGGGTGCGACTGGCGCAACAGGGGCTACTGGCGCAACAGGGGCTACTGGTGCAACAGGTGCAACGGGGGCGACTGGGGCAACGGGTGCAACGGGGGCGACAGGTGCTACTGGTGCTACAGGTGCGACTGGCGCAACAGGGGCAACTGGTACAACGGGCGCAACTGGGGCTACAGGTGCAACGGGGGCGACAGGTGCGACTGGCGCAACAGGTGCTACGGGTGCTACAGGCGCAACAGGCGCAACAGGCGCAACGGGTGCGACTGGCGCAACAGGGGCGACTGGTGCTACTGGTGCTACTGGTGCAACGGGCGCAACGGGCGCAACGGGTGCAACAGGTGCTACGGGTGCGACTGGGGCTACTGGTGCTACGGGCGCAACGGGTGCTACTGGCGCAACAGGTTCGACTGGTGCAACAGGGGCTACAGGTGCTACGGGTGCGACTGGTGCTACAGGTGCGACTGGCGCAACAGGGGCAACAGGTACGACGGGTGCAACAGGTGCGACTGGTGCAACGGGCGCAACGGGTGCTACCGGTGCAACGGGAGCAACAGGTGCTACTGGCGCAACTGGCGCGACAGGGGCTACAGGTGCGACTGGTGCAACTGGCGCGACAGGGGCTACAGGTGCGACTGGTGCTACAGGGGCAACAGGTGCTACAGGGGCAACAGGTGCTACTGGCGCAACAGGGGCTACGGGTGCAACAGGGGCGACTGGTGCTACGGGTGCTACTGGCGCAACGGGTGCAACAGGTGCAACGGGCGCAACAGGTGCAACTGGGGCTACAGGTGCGACTGGTGCAACGGGTGCGACTGGCGCAACGGGTGCAACAGGTGCAACGGGCGCAACAGGTGCTACTGGGGCTACAGGTGCGACTGGTGCAACGGGTGCTACGGGCGCAACAGGTGCTACAGGTGCTACGGGAGCAACAGGTGCTACTGGCGCAACTGGCGCGACAGGGGCTACAGGTGCGACTGGTGCAACGGGTGCTACAGGTGCTACGGGCGCAACAGGGGCTACTGGTGCGACGGGTGCAACAGGTGCGACTGGTGCTACAGGGGCGACTGGTGCTACAGGGGCTACAGGTGCTACTGGCGCAACAGGTGCAACTGGCGCAACGGGCGCAACGGGTGCTACTGGTGCAACAGGTGCTACGGGTGCAACGGGTGCTACTGGCGCAACAGGTGCAACGGGTGCAACAGGTGCAACGGGCGCAACAGGTGCTACTGGTGCAACAGGTGCAACAGGTGCAACAGGTGCAACGGGCGCAACAGGTGCTACTGGTGCAACAGGTGCAACAGGTGCTACGGGCGCAACAGGTGCTACCGGCGCAACGGGTGCTACAGGTGCAACGGGGGCGACTGGTGCAACGGGTGCGACTGGTGCAACGGGTGCGACTGGGGCTACGGGCGCAACAGGGCCGACTAGGGCTACTGGTGCAACGGGCGCGACAGGCGCAACGGGTGCTACAGGACCTGATAGCGTAGAAAGTGTTATTGCGGGCAAAAACACGACAGTTAAGCTTGTTGATGACCTATCTACCAGTGGAAAAGATTACGAAGTATCTGTAGCTGATAACGTTACACTTGGTGGTGATAACATTAATGGTTCAATTACGGTGAAAAACGCCGATGGAACTTCAGTGTCTATCAATAACGGTGTGATTACGATTACAAACAAAGACGGCACAACAACAGCGATTACGGTCGAGAAAGGTCAAACAACTGTTTCAGATCGTGATGCCGGTAAGGATAGTATTGAGCGTATTACATACAAAAGCAAAGATCCTAATACGGGCGAAACCATCAAACGTGAAGTGGCGACAATGGACGATGGCTTGAAGTTCAAAGGAGATACTAAAGATAGTGAAACCGCCAATGTAACTTTAGGCAAAACCGTTAATGTTGTCGGTGGTAAAACTGATAGCAAACTTGAAAACAATATCGGTGTGAAATCATCAAAAGATAGCAATGGCAATGCTATTCTTGAAGTGAAATTATCGAAAGATATTGATCTCACGAAAGAGGGCAGCGTTACTATCGGCAATACTACTGTGAATAATAACGGTGTAGTCGTTAATCGTAATACGGGCAATAATGCCGATAACCCAAGTATCACGAATGAAGGCGTAAATGCGGGCAATATGAAGATCACTAATGTGGCTCCAGGTCGTATTGCTGCAGATAGTAAAGATGCGGTTAATGGTTCACAATTACACGCAGTGAAAAACGACATCAACAATGTGAATAACAAAGTTGATAAGTTAGATAAACGTGTGCGTGGAATTGGTGCAAGCTCTGCTGCGGCATCTTCATTACCACAAGCCTTTATGTCCGGTAAGTCAATGGTATCTGCCGCCGGTGGTACTTATGGTGGTGCTTCGGCTGTTGCTGTAGGTTACTCAAGAGCAAGTGATAACGGTAAGGTGATCTTGAAATTACAAGGTACAGCCAACAGCGAAGGACACTTCTCTGGCGGCGCAGGTATCGGATACCAATGGTAATTTAGATACTGAGTAATAAAAAGTGCGGTGAAATTCGCCGCACTTTTTGTATTTCTTACCGAATATGAGATAAAGGTAATCTAGGTCAATCTTATATTTACATAAAAATACGATTACGTTATTATTTGTATATCCTTATTGTATATATAAATAGGAGATTAAGATGTCTATTGCAACAGCAAAACTCTTTTGGAGCGGACATTCTCAAGCAATTCGCTTACCACGCTTATTCCGATTAGAAGGCTCAGAAGTACGCATTGAAAAACAAGGCAATCGTTTAATTATTGAACCTATCGAAAATGACTGGGATTTTTTAGATAAATTACAATCTGTTGATGATGATTTTGTTCAAGCAACAAAATCGGTGCGACAAACTGTAGCACAAGAACGTGATTGGAGTGAGATTGAATGAAATTTTTATTAGATACTAATGCAGTTATCGCTATTCTTAATAAAAAGAGTAATTTTATCGCCAAACTTAAACAGTATCGTCCGGCAGACTTTGGTATTCCGGCTATCGTGCTTTTTGAACTCTACTATGGTGCAGAAAAAAGCCAACGGACAGAGGAAAATTTGGCGAATATTGAGCGTTTACCCTTTGAGATTGTGCCATTTTCTGCTATCGATGCACGATTATGCGGAAAAATTCGTGCTGATCTTGAAAAAATAGGAAAGCCTATTGGAGCATATGATGTTCAAATTGCAGCTCAAGCAAAAAGCCGGAATTTAACGTTAATTACTCATAATGTAAAAGAATTTCAACGTGTTGATGATTTGGCTATTCAGGATTGGGAAGTATAAATCGCCGAATAAATGACTAATTGATGTGTTTTGCACGCACCAATTTCCCCGTAGGGGCTAATCACATTAGCCCCAATATAATAGAGAGAAAAGAAAATGACAAAGAAAATATTGTTTTTAAACCACGAAATGGTAATAGGTGGTGCTGAAGGTATTTTGATTAACTATCTGAATATTGCAGCAAGCAACCCTAACTATGAAGTGCATCTAGCCTTATTTCAGTCTATTGAAAAACAAAATATAGATAGAATAGATCCTCGAGTTGATATTGAATATTTAGTTACACCAGCAGAAGATCAATTCGCTCGTTATACCTATTGGAAAACACAAGATCAGAATATTTTAGAAAAAGATAAACATTATTATCGTTCTTGGCATGATTATATTGTTAATGAGAGACAAGAACGCTTATTGAATAAAATTAACAAAGAAAATTATGATGTAATTATTGATTTTCTAAATACCTTTGGTTATTTCCTAAAAAAAGAGTTTTTAGATAAAATTAAGAAGCCATCTATTTATTGGATCCACGCTTCAAGAGATTTTGATATATGGTTATCAAAAAAAGAGTATTATAAAAGTGTTTTATCGCATCATTCTTTATTTGTATCTATCTGTGAAGATATGAAAAGAAAAAGTGATATAATTTTAAAAAATGAATTAGATTTGCAAGAGAAAGAAACTATCAATATTTTTAATCCAGTAAATATTCCTGAAGTGATTGAAATGTCTAATCAAGAACCTTTAGAGGGAGATCAAAAGTTATTAGATGATGATTTTATTTTACAAGTAGCTAGATTGTATAATGCCAATAAAAACCATACAAAAATGATTGATATTTTTTACAAGTTAAAACAAAAAGGTATTAAAGAAAAATTATATATTATTGGAGATGGTCCAAGTAGAAAAGAATTAGAAGATAAAATTAAAGAATTAGGTTTGGAAAATGAATGTTTATTGCTAGGTAGTCGAATTAACCCTTTCCCATTTATGAAACGTGCTAAATTATTTCTTCATACTTCAAACTTTGAAGGACTACCTACCGTATTTATTGAAAGCATGATTTGTGGAACACCTGTGGTTGCCTTTAATTGCCCAACCGGTCCGAGAGAGATTTTAGCCGATGGCAAATATGGCGAATTAATTCCAATGGGTGATGAAGATTTATTTGTTGAAAAAACCTATGAATTATTAACCAATGAAGAAAAACGCCAACATTTTATTTCGTTATTACCGCAATCTTATCAGCGTTTTAGTATGGAAAAAATCAGTGAACAATTTTTCCAATTAATTGAAGATGTAACTAGAAAATAATTTATTTTAGGGTATAAAAATGACAAAGAATAAAACATTTTGTCTTGTTATGATCGTTCGTAATGAAGCAAAAGTTATTGAACGTTGTTTAAATCGAGTAAAAGATCATATTGATTATTGGGTTATTGTTGATACGGGTTCTGATGATAATACCCCTGAATTAATTCAACAAACCTTAGCAGGAATTCCCGGTGAATTACATCATAAACCTTGGGTAAACTTTGGTGTTAATAGAACGGAAAGTTTGCAATTAGCAAAAGGAAAAGCTGATTATTTATTATTATGTGATGCTGATGAGCAAATTATTTTTGCTGATGATTTTGACAAAAATAGTTGTAATGAAGATATTTATTTAGTGGAATATACTGGTAGCACGACATATTCAGTTCCTTATTTAATCAAAGGCGATATAAATTGGCGTTATGTAGGTGTAACTCACGAATATTTAGATACGGATAAACCGGTAAATCGAGTGAAAATTCAGGGTATTTCTATTTTAGATTTAAAAGATGGTGGATTTAAACAAGATAAATATGAACGAGATATTCGTTTATTAGAACAGGGTTTAATTGATGAGCCGAATAATGCACGCTATAAATTTTATTTAGCTAATTCTTATCGAGATATTGAAAATTATAAAAAAGCCGCCGAATGGTATTTAAAACGCATTGAAGCAGGCGGTTGGATTGAAGAAGTTACTTGCGCTTATGAAAATTTAGGCAAATGTTACGAAGAATTAGGCGACAAACAGACCGCACTTCATTATTGGCTGTTAGGTTATGATTACAATCCAAACCGTGCAGAGTGTTTATATAACGCTGTGCGTTTATTGCGCTGCGATGGCAAAACCCGTTTAGGTTATCAATTGGGCTTAATTGCGAAAAATATGCCCTACCCTAAAAATGATATTTTATTTGTAAAATCAGATATTTATCATTATTGGATTTATTACGAACTCTCTATTTGCACCTGCTATGTCGGCGATTTTAAATTAGGCTATGAATGTTGCGAAAAAGTGCTATTAACCGATCCACACAATGATATTATCGTGGGCACAACCATCAATAATCTTCAATTTTACAAACAAGAAGCGGTTAATTTCCGTGAAAATCTTGCAAAAGTGATTGGGATCATTGAGGATTATTTGGTGCGTTTTCCACAATCGCCGGAAGGTTATCGGGAAACGTTGGGGTATTTGAAACATATTTTAGATTGCTGATAACGTTCATTTTTAAGAAACCGAGCACAAGCCGTACTAGGTTGGTCGGTCTGGGGCGAAAGATATTTCGCCCGTACAGGTGATAAAAATTAAAAATCCCATTCCATCATCGCAACGGACATACGCAGTATGTCCCTACCGTCCTAAAAAACATATAATTTCTGACTATATCTTGATCTTGTAGCAACTGTGTTCACACACAAAAGTCGTAGGGCTTTAGCCCATCATTCACCTCATTCACAGCCCCAACGGGGCTGATTTATGCGTAACCCGGTATGGCTTTGCCATGCTGGGATTTGAATAATCTGTGGTAGGGTGGGCATTCTTGCCCACCGAAAAAAATATTGGTGTAAATGGTGGGCAGGAATGCCCACCCTACTTATCTGCCCAAAAACGCAAATACGGCGCGGGATTTGTGGGCTTTAATATGAATATTTTACCTACAACGTCCCCCACACCAACATAAACAGAAAGAGTGCAGAGACCACAAATTCAATGAATCCCACTTGTTTTACAGATAATTTAAAGTGCGGTAAAAATACAGCGCGTAGTAAAGGGGGCAGAAACACCCATGCTAATGCGTTATTTTGCCATGGCAGAAAAATCGCCACACAAGCGCAATGAAAAAGAATGGATGCTCGGTAATAACGGGGATTTTTGCGTTCGCGTAGCATTGATTTAACATAGAGTGTGACGCCAATGAAGAATAAGGTTGGGAGATATGCCACTTGCCACATGAGCCAATCCAAGCGGTTTGTGGAGAAATAATAGGCACCCATGCCAGCCAGCGCAAAAATCAAGATGCCCGCTAAGTCATTGAGCATGGCGCGTTCATTTTTGGTTCGGGTAAAGTGAATTGATATTGCCATAAAAGGTAACATGGCGAGGCCGAAAAAGATAACGTGCCGGTTGAACCATAAAACAGGGAGAGAAAAGACCGCACTTGCGCCGGCGTAAATGGCTGTCCAGCGACGATAGATTTGTTTGTCTTTCAGTTGGGGTTTGAATAGGTTGAGTAATGGATAGCTCATTAAATAGAGCGAAAACCAAGCAAAGAATAAAAAAAGATGCGCCCAGACCGGGTTGCCTAATAATACGCCATAGCAAAACGGGAGCAATGCCATTACAATAGCGCCATATTGATTGGAAATCAGTAATTTCATGGGAAAATGCTTTTGATATAAGGTGTTTTCATTGTATTTAATCGACAAAATTAGTCAATTATTAGGAGATAAAAATGGCAAATATTCAGCGTTTTCATGTGAGTGGGCGTTATTGTGAAGTGGCAATTCATCATCATATTGCGTATTTTGCCGGGCAAGTCCCTGAAAACACCCCGAATGGTACAGCCTTTGAGCAAACGCAAGATGTGTTAAATTTAATTGATAAACTCTTGGCAGAAATTGGGTCTCATAAAGCGAATATTTTGAGTGCGCAAATTTTTCTTGCGGATATGGCGGATTATGCGGAGATGAACCGTGCTTGGGATGCGTGGGTGGACAAGGAAAATGCCCCTTGTCGCGCTTGTGTCGAAGCGAAGTTGGCATTGCCTGAATGGAAGGTGGAAATTGTCATTACAGCGGCGATGGAATAGATGCGGTATTATCTAGGATCTGTTTATCCCCGCCCGTAAGCCCTGATATTCGAACAAGATTTGGGCGGGGATAAACCCCGCCCCTACATAAATCTTCCTAAAATTGACTTTTGTGCAACTGCCGCATAACACCGAACTACTCTGCCCTTTTCTCGTTTTGATGATGCCGTTACCTTACACAGGGCGGATGCTTTCCATATCTAACTTGGCATCAAACGCCTGCTGTAACAGTCGTAATGACTTATCTTCTTGTAAATCTAAACGCGCCTGATCGCTTAATTCTTGATAAATCTGACGGCGATGATCTAAAGGGGTAAATAGGTTTTCGTCATCATTAAGCTCAATATCAATGGTGATGTCTGTTTGATAAAACTCACTGAGTTTTTGCTGTAGAACTTCCAGTGATTTTTCGCGAATTAAATGCTGTTGATTTGAACGCAGCCCTAATTTGATATGCTGTGTATCTTTATTTAATAACACGGAATTTAGTACCACTTGTTTGACTAACTTCAAATTGTCTAAATCTAAGGCTTCAATGGTTTTTGCCCATTCATCGCGTTCCGTAGAAAGTTGAATGACTTTTTCAATTAACTCCGGCGTTTTTTCCTGCAAAATCGCTTGTTTAATATCCGATGGGCGAATACCGATTTCCGTATTAGCTAATTCCGGATTGCGCCATTCCCATTGATAACTTTCGTCATTCGCACTGCTCTCTTCATCATCCGCATTGTCTGAGTTTTCGGTTTCTGTCGCTGGGGTTTCCGTTGGTGATGTGGTTGTTAGGGTTGCCAAACGTTCAATTAAATCCGTTTTGCCTTTATTTTTGGGACGCGCTGCAATAATGGGTAATTCTTTTAAGCCGTTGTTTTCACTGAGATTAGTGTTTTTTTTTTCGCTGGATGTCGATTGCCCGAGACTTGCACGTAAACGCTCAATTTGATCCATGGCATTTAAGGCAGCTGTCGAAGTTGGCGATGTGGTTGTGGGTGTGGTTGTGGCTGGCATCTCAAAGCCCTGAGCAGGCTGAGCAGTCGGTTGTTGCTGCGCTTTATATTGCGAGCTAATCACCTGCGAATACACAGGCATTTGAACCACTTTTTCTGTTTTTTGCACCGCACTTTCTGACGCTTGGGTAGAAAGTGTTGATGAGATTAATTTGGGATGAAAGGCTAAGGCACGCAATAAGGTCATCTCTGCCCCAACGCGCGGATTCGGCGCAAATGCCAGTTCTTTACGCCCTGTCACCATAGTTTGATAGAAGAATTGCACATCTTCCGGCGCAATATGGCGGGCTAAAAATCCCAGTTGGCTGTCTTCATCAATACGATTAGGCAACAATTGGAGCATGGCGATTTGATGTAATTGTTCCCCCAATTCCACCAATAATTCATCCCAATTTGCCCCTTTTTCTGCTACGGCTTGCACAAGCTGCATCAATTTATCGCCATTCCCTTGTTGTAACGCATACAAGATCTCAATGGACTGATTTTCGTCCAACAAGCCTAACATGGTGTTCACAATATCAAGGGTGATATTCGCATTTGACATGGCAATTGCCTGATCCGTTAAGCTTAAACTATCGCGGATACTGCCTTGTGCGGCTTTGGCTAATTTATCAAGTGCGGTCAATTCAAAGGGAATTTTTTCTTGTTCAAGAATATGCGCCAAATGATGGCTAATAGATTTGGTATCTAACGCCTTCAAATGGAACTGCATGCAGCGAGATAAGATGGTAATCGGTAATTTTTGCGGATCCGTGGTTGCCAATAAAAACTTGACGTATTCAGGCGGCTCTTCCAAGGTTTTTAATAGCGCATTGAAAGAGTGACGAGACAGCATATGGACTTCGTCAATCAAATAAACCTTATAACGCCCTTGTACCGGCTTGTATTGCACGTTATCTAATAATTCGCGTGTGTCTTCGACTTTTGTACGCGAAGCGGCATCAATTTCGATCAGATCGATAAAATGCCCTTCTTCAATGGCTTTACAATGCTCACATTCGCCACAAGGCTCTGCGGTTACGCCATGTACACAATTTAGCCCTTTCGCAAATAAACGCGCAATGGAGGTTTTTCCCACGCCACGGGTGCCTGAAAATAAATAAGCGTGATGCAAACGTTTTTCCTTTAGACTATTCGCCAACGCGGTCAGGATATGCGCCTGTCCGACAACATCGCTAAAGGTTTTTGGTCGCCATTTTCTAGCTAAAACTTGATAACTCACGCTTAATTTTTCCTATTCAAAAGGATTAGTGGCCGTCAAAATCCACTAAGGTAAAAGGCTCTACACCTAATTGACGTAAACGCGCTTCACCGCCTAAATCAGGCAAACTGATAACAAATGCCGCATGTTTCACTTCGCCGCCCAAACGATTGACCAGTTTGATACAGGCTTCCACTGTACCGCCTGTTGCTAATAAATCATCAATGATTAATACATTGTCGCCGGCTGAAATCGCATCAGCGTGGATTTCCAATTTATCTTCACCGTATTCTAATTGATATTCTTGCGAAATTACTTCACGCGGTAATTTACCCGGTTTACGCACGAGAATAAAAGGCAAACCAAGCGCTACTGCTACTGGCGCACCAAAGATAAAACCACGGGATTCTGTGCCGATAATTTTCGTGATACCTTGATCTTTAAATTGCTCTGCGATCAAATTTACTGTGGCGCAAAAAGCTTCAGGCACTTCAGTAAGACTCGTAATATCACGGAATAAAATCCCTTCTTTTGGATAATTCGGGATAGATTTAATGGAATTTTTAATGAGTTCTAATTGTTTATTCATAATTACACATCAAAAGTGCGGTCAAATTTAGGAAATATTGACCAAAATTAATTAGAGCCGAATTCTAGCATAACTAACGATAAATATCTTCACCGTTTTTTCGGGTTTTTAAAATCTGTAAAATCCAAACATATTGCTTCGGATCGGGCGTCACAAAACTTTCTATTTCCGCGTTCATCGCGCGCGCGGATAATGCGGGTTCATTCGGTAAATTCATCGGTGGATGAATTTCCATTTCGTATTTTCCACGCTCAGCGTTATAGCGTGGAAACATCGGAATCACCACCGCTTTTGACAATTTTGCCAATTTATTTAACCCGGGTAAGGTGGCTTTGTAGGTGGCAAAAAAATCTACAAACTCACTGGCTTCTGCACCAAAATCTTCATCAGGCAAGTAATAGCCCATATCGCCACTGCGTACCATGGAAATAAAAGGTTTAATGCCATTTTGACGGGCATGCATTTTGCCGCCAAAGCGTTCACGCGCGGCTGTCCACAACCAGTCAATCAGCGGATTCCGTTGGGGATTAAACATGGATGTCATCGGCATACCATGGGTATGTAAAATAATGCCTGAAGCATCAATCGCCCAGCCGTGGGGCACCATTAAGATAATATTATGCCCGGCAGCTTTGGCTTGCTGAATATGTTCAATGCCCATAAATTCGCTGCGACTTTGTAAGCGTTTTTTAGAACGTACCGCAATTTCACCGAATCCCAACAATACTTGCGCGGCACATTGGTACATTTCCACAATTGTTTGTTCGCGTTTTTCTTCTGACCAATGGGGAAAACACGCACGTAAGTTAATTTCTGCGCGGCGGCGAGAGCGCGATTGGCGTTTCGCAATCAACCGTCCGATTGCGGCAGCCATTTTGTCCCTTAAACGAAATGGCACAAAAGCCAACACAATTAAAAGCCCAACCGCAAGCCAAATTCCCCAAAATTTAGGGTGCAAAAATGACCATAAAAAGCGCGGTTCATATCCTACTTGCCAGGTATAACGTTTACTTCTTTCTTCAGACATTACTGAAACCAACCTTGTTCATATGCCATTTTGGCTGTCATTAAAAATGACATAATAACCACCATTGGACGAATTAATGTTTTGCCTTTGCTTAGCACCATTTTAGCCCCAAAATGCGCGCCCAACACTTGTCCGCACAACATTGCCAATCCTAAACTCCACATAATTTGCCCCCCAATCAAAAAGCAAATCAAGGAAGCAATATTGGAAGTAAAATTCAACACTTTGGCATGCGCCGTGGCTTTTGTGAGATTAAAGCCCAACAAGGTAATAAACACCAAGCTTAAAATGGATCCTGTTCCCGGCCCGAAAAAACCATCGTAAAAACCAATAGCAAATGCGGCGGTGACTGCAAATACTACTAAGGTTAAGCGTTGACGGCGATCTTCTTCACCCAATTGTGGCGTAAATAAAAAATATAAACCAATAGCCAACACCAAAAACGGAATGGCTTTTTTGATCAATGAGCTATCCACCATTTGAATAAGCACCGTGCCAATCACCGCGCCCACAAAGGTACACAGCAAGACAAACCACATTTGGCGCAAATCCACGGCTTTTTGGCGAATAAAATACAAGCTCGCCGAAAACGAGCCACCACAAGCTTGCAACTTGTTGGTTCCCAGTGCCATGGCCGGCGGCATACCGGTCATTAACAAGGCAGGAATAGTAATTAAACCACCACCGCCTGCCAAGGCATCAATAAAGCCTGCCACAGCGGCTACGGCAAATAACATTAAAATTAATTCAATACTCATTTCCACCGCACTTTCCTTATTTAGTTACGCTTTTGTGATGAAATAATTTGCTGACACATAACAGGTTCCGGCGGTGGCGTTTTTTTCACCGTTGTACCCGGTGCTTTTGGTTCAAACCAAGAATATAACTCGTCACCACAACCGTCCCCCATGGGCACCGGCTCTTGTGATTCGCAATAAGGCGCGCCTTGAGGACAGGCTAAACGTACGTGAAAATGGCTATCATGCCCCCACCAAGGACGAATTTTGCGTAGCCAACTACGATCCGTCTGTTCTGTCTGGCAAAGTTTCACCTTAATTGCAGGATTAACAAAAATACGTGTCACCTGTGGGTCTTGCGCGGCTAACTTAATCAAATTAAAGTGGTTATTGTTCCAAATCTTGTCATCCACTCGTTGTGCGGCGCGATTTACCACCAGTAGCCCTTTGCCATCCGAATTTTCTGCGTCTTCTGCCGACATTTCGCCCATTCTGAGCCAAATATCCGCATCTAAGCCCATTTGATGACTGGCGTGACCTGAAGCAAAACGTCCACCGGCAGGCATAGAAATATCGCCGATTAACATGCTCGGCATACCGGCTTCTTTCACTTTTTTGCCTAAACGTTTTAAATAGTTGATGACATCAGGATGCCCGTAATAGCGATTTTTGTTCATACGAATAACCTGATACCCATCGCCTTTCGCAGGCATAGCTTCCGCACTCAAAATACAACCGTTACTATAAGAACCAATAGGCTCCGCTTCCCCATTCTGACTAGCTATCGGAGAACGAATTGCCTGCCAATCCGCAGGCGCAGCCATTGTAGTCAAAGACATAAAAACAGTTGAAAAAACAACCGCACTTAGACTTTTTTTCATATTCATCTTATTCGTTTCTCTTTATACTTATTTGCATTGTGCTTTAAAGCGTAATAAATGATCCAATAACACAATAGCAACCATGGCTTCCGCGATTGGCACGGCACGAATACCCACACAAGGATCATGACGACCTTTGGTAATTAATTCCACTGGTTCATTATTGACATTTACGGTTCTACCCGGAATCGTAATGCTTGAAGTCGGTTTTAAAGCAATCGTTGCAATAATAGGTTGTCCATTGCTGATCCCCCCTAGAATGCCACCTGCATGATTTGATAGAAAACCCTCTGGCGTCATTTCATCACGATGTTCCGTGCCTTTTTGTGTCACGACATCAAATCCATCGCCAATTTCTACCGCTTTTACCGCATTAATGCCCATTAAGGCATGAGCCAGATCCGCATCTAAGCGATCGAAAACAGGTTCACCTAAACCGACAGGCACATTCTCCGCCACTACGGTTAATTTTGCGCCAATAGAATTACCTTCCTTCTTCAACGCGCGAATTAAATCATCAAATTTTTCCACCGCACTTGGATCCGGGCAAAAGAAAGGATTGCTCGCCACTTGTGCCCAGTCAATTTTAGTGACATCCGCCACCGTTTGTGGGTCGATTTTCGCCTCCCCAATTTGGCTCAAATATCCACGGACTTCGATACCAAATTGCTCACGCAAATATTTTTTCGCAATCGCTCCAGCCGCCACACGCATTGCAGTTTCGCGTGCTGATGAACGACCGCCGCCGCGATAATCACGAATACCGTATTTTTGTTGGTAAGTATAATCCGCATGACCGGGGCGGAATTTGTCCATAATATCGCCGTAATCTTTTGAACGCTGATCCGCATTTTTGATGATTAAGCCAATACTCGTTCCCGTTGTTTTACCTTCAAACACCCCGGACAAAATCTGCACTTCGTCATCTTCTCGGCGCGGTGTCGTAAACTGTGACGTGCCGGGTTTACGGCGATCCAAATCGGGTTGAATATCCGCTTCCGTTAACGCCATATTAGGTGGTACACCATCAACAATACAACCTAATGCAATCCCATGTGACTCACCAAAAGTCGTTACACGAAAAAGTTGTCCAATACTATTTCCAGCCATGTTACTTCCTTACGCTAATTTTTCTGAACCCACTTTAAATTCTTCCTGGGTTGCAGTGTTTTTAATAAATACATCTAATTGATTGAACGCAATTTCAATATTATGTTCCGCAAATAACTCATTAATACGGCGGTTAAGCGCATCAATGGTACGTGTTCGATCTGAGATTTGTCCTACGTAAACACGCAATTCATGATCCAGTGTACTTGCCCCAAAGGTCAAGAAATAAGCGGCAGGTGCAGGATCTTTTAACACTTTCTCATTTTCCGCAGCGGCTTGTAACAGCAAGCGTCTGGTTAATTCTAAATCTGAACCATAAGCCACGCCAACGCTAATCACCAAACGCGTCATTGAGCTGGTTAATGCCCAGTTTACAATTCGCTCCGTCACAAACGCTTTATTCGGGACAATCACTTCTTTTTTATCAAAATCTAACAAGGTTGTCGCGCGAATTTGGATTTTTGAAATCGTCCCTGTAAATTCACCAATGGTCACTTGGTCACCAATACGTACCGGACGCTCAAAGAGAATAATAATCCCCGAGACAAAGTTTGCAAAGATTTCTTGCATACCAAAACCCAGCCCCACGGAAAGTGCGGCGAATAACCATTGCAATTTAGACCATGACATACCTAAAGAACCAAAGGCAAGCATACCGCCTAAGGCAATAATGCCGTAAGTCAATAAGGTGGTAATGGTATAAGGCGTGCCTTGCGAAAGTTTTACATTTGAAAACACCAGCACTTCCAGCACACCGCCAATGTTACGCACCAAAACCACCGTGACGGTTAAAATCACAATCGCAATCAGCAAGTTCAGCAAGGTAACCGCTTCCATGGTTGTGCCGGCTTCTGTTGTCACACTCTGTTGCCACAAGGTAATGCCATCTAAATAAAAGGCAACGGTTAACAAATCCTGCCAAACCCAATATAGCATAGCAAACAGGCCGATCCACAACACAAAATCCACCATACGAAGGACTTGGGCTTTGACATCATTGATCGTCAGACTTTCATTTTGTTGTTGTAATTCTTTAACAATTTCCACCGCCGTTTCTTCTGCGCCCGCTTCTTTTTCGGCGTCCGCTTTGGCTTGTAACTGTTCGCGTTTTTCACGTAAACGCTTAGCGGCTAAACGGCGTGCGGATACTTCAAATCCGCGGTAAACCAACGCGCGTAAAATAATCCATGTGGTAATGGCAAAATAAGTGGCAACGAAATGTTCGATTAAAACTAATGCAGTGTAGTAGTAACCACTCAGAATTAATACAATTAATGCAATGGGCACAAATAATAAAATAATGCGCAATACGCTCAGCATAAAACTGCTTTTCTTCGCGACACCTTGGTACTTTTCAATTGCCTTACGCATTTCCGGCGTGACCATAAAAATCATCAACAACAGCATCCCTACTGCCATTAGCTGACCAATCATATCGTAAGCCACACCCGTTTCAAGATTGGTAAAAATAGATGCATTGAGCATCAGTGCCAAAATCCAACCTGATTTTTTCAAAATACGGCGGAAATTCTCATTACTTTCTTTAGGCATTTTGAAATGGCGATAAGCAATGCCATTAGGACGCAATAACGCCATCATAAAGGCAAAATACCACCAGTAACCGGCCATTTTTAATCCCCAACGCCATACGGTTGTGGGTTCTTGAAAGCAGATATAGGTAATAACAATAAAGACCGTTAAGAAAATAAAGGTTGTCGGCAAACTTAGAATTAACGTCCAGAAAATCGCTGCCGGCGTGTGCCAATGGCTTTCTGTGTCTAAGGTTTTCATTTTATTGTTAATATCGGTAAGCCGTTTTTTGATATTTTCTTTTTGGCGTGAAATCAACCAAGTTAGAATGAGCAAACCGCTAACAAGAAACGCCGCTAAAGGCAGATTGTCGCGCCAATTAGAAACATCAAATTGTTTGCTAATCAAACGCAATTGCCAACCAAAACGCGCGGGAAAATCTTCCACCCATTTCAAGCTAATTTCATCATTACTTTTAACCCAGAAACTCTGTTGCTGTAATTTACTTTGTAAAGTATCACTAATTGTCTGCACTTGTTGTTGGTTAAGTTCGATATTAATCGCTAAATTAAGCTGATCATTCATCGTCTTAACATAATCAGTGAGCATTTTATTGCGCTCTTGCAGAATGGATGTCAGTTGTGATTTTTCTTTGCTCGTAAAGGTCACCTTGTCCGTTTTTTCCATTTCGGCGATATAACCATCCACGTCCGTGGTTTTATCTTTAAACTCGGTGACATCAAAAATTTTCACCCGCAAATCTGAAATTTGTTTGGATAAACCTTTTACCATTTCATCTTGCGGTAGCAATTGTTTTTGTTTATTGATAATACGCGAAAGCACCAACGTCCCTTGTAAAGCACTGATCTGCTCTTCAATGGTTCGCTGAGTTTGCTGTAAATTATCCAGCGCAGTTTTTATGCGTAAATTATCCTGAGAAAGGGCATTTAATTGGGTGGTTTGTTCCACTAAATTTTCAGAAATACGGGTATTGAATTCCAATTCACGTTGAATACTTGGGTTCGTGGTTTCGGCATTTTGTTGCACTTCCGTGGCTTGTCTTGCTTGGTTTTGGCTTTCTTCTAATTTTTTGTTGTTAATCGCCGTTTGCAACGCGGTAAGTTCTTGTTGCGCTTGGGCTTGCGCCAAATTTTTTTCATCCACTTGCGCTGAATACAATGTGGTCAATTGTTCATTCGATGACAACGCCAATTGATTATAAGCATTATTCGCCGCCAAATATTCCAATTCAACTTGTAGCTTCGTTTTTCGTGAAGGAATGGTCTCATTGGAAACTAACGCCGTATTGATTTCCTGCGTTCTGGTCGCATTGGCTGTCAACGCCGCTTGAACCCGTTCAGGCACACTTTTTTGATTGGATAATTGCCCATTAAGTGCGGTTAAATTCTCTTGTATTTTAGTCAGCCCATCCTGCGCATCCAACAGTTTGGTTTGCAAATCCGTTAAGGATAATTTAGCCAACTCAGCCTGCAACTGCTCTGGCGATTTTTCACGGTTTCTCAAACGATCCAAATTGTCTTGGCTCGCTTTCAGTTGTGCAGGAGCACTATCAATGGTTTTGCTTAGCGCGTCCGTTTCATTTTTTTGCTTAGCCAAGGCCTCCAACAACGCTAACGTGTCTTCATAATTTTTGGCTATCGCTTTATTGGCATCATTTTGTTCTGCTTTTTTCGCTTTATCCAACTCCGTTTGGATGGCTTTCGCTGACGGCAAATCCGCCGCCATAGCCATGGTTGATACAGTGAAAATCAAACTTAAAAATAAAAATATCGTTCGCATGCTATTGTCCTATATTCTGTTTTACTTGTTGCATTAACTCAGCGCGTGAAATTTTAATTTGCCCGCGCTCTTGTGGATGTAATGGAAAATAAGCCACAGGTTGCTTAAATTTCTCAATTTTATCAGACAACCAAATACGTAAATTTTCCACCGCACTTTCACTAAAATCTGCTAAAAATTCAACAAATGCCACGGGGCGTTGACCAAATTCCGGATCATCTTTAGGCACCACATAAACTTGGTTAACACTATAATGTTGAAGCAAAATGTTTTCTATTTCTTCAGGTTGAATATTTTCCCCGCCGGAAATAAACATATTATCCTTGCGCCCACAAATTACTAAATTCTCGCCGTCCCAGTTAGCCAGATCTTTTGTTTGGAACCAACCTTGCTCATTGACAAAAAGCGCTCGTTCGCCATCGATAAAATAACCTCGCCCCATGCCGGCACCGCGCAACCAAATTTCACCGTCAACAATCATAAATTCTCGTCCGCTCAACGGCTTGCCTACGCCTAATTTGCCATCACATTGTTTGGCAAATACCGTGGATGCCATTTCGGTCATGCCATAACCCACATAAACCTTAATTCCTAACGCTGTCAATTTTTGGGTTAATTCTGTAGAAATAGCCGCACCGCCCAATAAAATAGACTGAATACCTACCGCACTTAAGTTCGAATGATGAATAAACTCAAGCAATCGCCACGCCTGAGTGGGCACTAACGAAAGATGTGATGAGAGCAAGCAATCTTCATAAAACTGCTGACCGCCCAAATGCAATTCCGCCCCTTGTAATAACCAACGCCACACAATGCCTTGACCGGAAACATGGTATAAGGGCAACGATAACAACCATGAATGTTGTGCCGTAAAATCCATCAACTCACAAACACCTTGCGCATTGTCAAGGTGAGCGGAAATTTCGTGAATAACCGATTTCGGCAACCCTGTTGAACCTGAGGTTAAGGTAAAGGTTCTCGCATACTCAAGGGCAATATTGACAGGATTTAATTCGATATCATCTGATTTTGCGCCGCTTTCAAAGGTCATCATAGGAATACTGATGCGTTCCCCTGAGAAAAAAGGAACGAATTCAGGTTGTTCATGAGATAAATCAATCAATAATTCCACCTGATTTGCTTGGCAAAGTGCGGTGGATTTTTCCCGAGAAAATGCAGGATTTAAACCCAACACCCGCATACCTAAAGATAGAGCCGCCAAATAGAAGGCTAAATAATCAAGGCTATTTCGACCTTGCAGTGCAATAATTGATGTCAATCCCACTTGATTTTCACGCAATTGTTGCGCGTAAGTGATGATGAGCCTATTTAGTTCTGTCCAGGTAAAAACAGCGCCCTGCGAAAAATCTCGCAAGGCGATGTCATTAGGTTTGGTTTTTGCGTGTTGTTGCCAAATAAACATATTAATTTGTCACAAAATAGTTGCGAACATCGTCAATCAGGCTTTCAGGCAAATGCATTTCGCGCATCACGCCTTCAAGCATAATCATCTTACGTCCGCTGTTGTTGTTAGTAATCACCCAATACGGTGTATCCGGAATTTGTTTTGGTTTGGTGTGGTTTCCTGACGCGAGCAAGGTGGCTTCATCTCGCGCAAAATAAACTCGAGTTCGACCTTGCACTTGTTCGCTTTCAATGGCAACTGCAAAGCTCTCGGGATTGGTTCGATAAAGTGCGGTTAAAATACTTAAAAATCGCACTACCGCTTTGGTTTCTTCTTGAAACGAAGCGGATGCTAATAAATTTTGTACTTTTTCCGTTAATTTTTGAATAGCTTGTTCCGGCTGTTTTTTCACACTCGATTTTGTTATTTCAGCAGATACCGGCGCGGAAACAATCGTATTTTTTTCGGCGCGATCAGTTAGAGACGGTTCAATATTTTCTGACGCAGAGAGCGATAACTGTAAATCCAGTGAGTTAGAATTCAAGCTAGATGCAGACAAATTTAAAAGTCGGCGTAAAATATCAGAAGCACTTTCTCCGATTGATTGAGTTTTGCTTGCAATAAATTGATACAGTTCTTCATCCACTTCAATAATTTTCATTTTATTCCCCTTTTCTACTTGATCTGCCACAAGATTTTTCGCATTATACCCACATATTTTGAAAAACGCTATTAAAAAATACAGTATATTATGACTTTAAATTATCAGTTCCAACCGTCAGAACAAGGCTCATCAAAACCCACTTTAGTTTTTTTACACGGGCTTTTTGGCGATTTAAATAATCTCGGTGTCATTGCTCGTGCATTTAGTGAACAATACGCTATTTTACGCGTTGATCTTCGTAACCATGGGCAAAGCTTTCATTGTGATGAAATGAATTATTCCCTTATGGCGCAAGATCTTATTGAATTACTGACACATTTATCCATTCATCAGGCAATTCTTATCGGTCATTCCATGGGCGGAAAAACAGCAATGACCGCCGCCGCACTGCGCCCTGATTTAGTGGATAAGTTAGTGGTTATTGATATTGCACCGGTGGATTACAACATTGTGCGTTCTCACAATGAACACGCACAAGAATTTGCCGCGCTTTATGCAGTAAAACAGGCCAATTGCCAAACACGCCAAGAAGCTAAACCCATTTTAGAAAAATACATCAAAGAACCTGCCACTATCCAATTTTTACTCAAGGCATTTGATGCACAACAACAAGATAAAACACGTTTTAATTTAACCGCACTTGAGCAAAATTATTCTCATCTTATGGGCTGGAATTCGCTGTATTACGATAAACCGACCTTATTTATTAAAGGCGGGCAATCCGATTACATTTTAACGGATTACACAGCACAAATTCTTCGCCAATTCCC
The DNA here is from genome assembly GCF_901764995.1 of Actinobacillus porcinus. GTDB lineage: Bacteria > Pseudomonadota > Gammaproteobacteria > Enterobacterales > Pasteurellaceae > Exercitatus > Exercitatus porcinus. The sequence continues at coordinate 20,100 of NZ_CABFKI010000003.1, read as the reverse complement.
CAAAGCCACTTCTTTCACAATAGAAAGCGCGCAACACTGGGTTCATGCAGAAAAACCTGAGCTTGTTATTCGCGCGATAACAAGATTTCTTCAATCAAATTAATCATGGTTTAGTGTTTTAATCAAAAGGGAATTATGCTATAGTTCAGGCGAATTTTTTAAATCGGAAAATCATTCTCATCATAAGAATGATTAGCAAATGTATCAATGAATTTGAAATATGGCAAAACAAGACTTAGATTGCATTACATTAGATCTGTTTGCTGATGAACGCCGCGTAGGGCGACCAAAATCAAATCCGTTGAGTCGAGAACAACAAATTCGCATTAATAAGCGTAATCAACTTCGCCGTGATCGCGCCTGTGGATTAAAGCGGATTGAATTGAAGTTACATACGCATTTAGTTCGGCAATTAGAAGAACGCGCGATACGACAAGGGCTCAGCCGAGCTGAACTCATTGAAAATATCTTACAAACTCATTTAAATATTCAATCAAAATAGGACAAAAAAATGGCTATCGTTGGTTTATTTTATGGTAGCGATACAGGTAATACTGAAAACATCGCGAAAATGATCCAAAAACAATTAGGTAATGAATTAGTTGATATTCGTGACATCGCTAAAAGTACAAAAGAAGATATCGAAGGCTACGATTTCTTATTATTCGGCATCCCGACTTGGTATTATGGTGAAGCTCAAGCGGACTGGGACGATTTCTTCCCTACTTTAGAAAGCATTGATTTCACAGACAAATTAGTAGCTATTTTTGGTTGCGGTGACCAAGAAGACTATGCCGATTATTTCTGCGATGCCATGGGAACCGTTCGCGATATCGTTGAAGCACGCGGTGCTATTATTGTGGGTCAAACTTCAACGGAAGGCTATACCTTTGAAGCATCAAAAGCACTCAATGATGAGAATACATTCGTAGGTTTATGTATCGATGAAGATCGTCAACCTGAATTAACTTCAGCGCGTGTTGAAAACTGGGTTAAACAAATTTACGATGAAATGTGTTTAGCTGAACTTGCATAAGGAGCTGGCAATGTCAGAAGAAAACATCAAGTTACTGAAAAAAGCGGGGTTAAAGATTACTGAACCACGCCTAACCATTTTGGCATTGATGCAAGAAAATCACATGCAACATTTTTCAGCGGAAGATGTGTACAAATTGCTGCTCAGCAAAGGGGAAGAAATTGGTTTAGCCACTGTCTATCGTGTTCTAAATCAATTTGACGAAGCCAAAATCTTGATGCGTCATAATTTTGAAGGCAATAAATCTGTTTTTGAATTAGCCCCTACCGAACACCATGATCACATCATTTGTATCGATTGCGGTAAGGTTTTTGAGTTCAACGATAAAGTTATCGAAGATCGCCAAAAAGAAATCAGTAAAGAGCATGGTATTCAATTAGAGACCCATAGCTTGTACTTATATGGTAAATGTACTGATATCGAAAAATGCGATAAATAATCAGTATAGTGGTTGAAATAAAAGGACTAAATTTTGTGTTTTGCAAGGTTTAGTCCTTTTAGTTTGAAACCCAAAAAAGATTTCAATTCACCCCACTCAACAACTTAACTTGCTCATTTACCCGCAATGTCACTTCATCAATCCCATTCTCGCATTTTATTCCCACATCAAAACCACAAGAATAAATTAAAAGAAAAATATTTTATTTTGAAACATTTTTCTTATTTTGTGATCTATATCACAGTTATTGTTCTCATTTTAAATTACCATTACCGCCAATGATTAAGTATTACTCATTCATCAATGAATTAATCAGAGACAAATTCTTTCAAACTGAAATTTATGAGGTTGTATTATGGAATACATCACACATGGCGCGGAATGGTTTATTGGACTGTTCCAAAAAGGTGGGGAAACCTTTGTCGGTATGATAATGGGGATCTTGCCATTACTTATCTCACTTCTTGTTGTTATGAATGCCTTGATTAAATTTGTTGGTCAAGAGCGTATTGAACGCCTAGCACAACGTAGTGCGGGCAACCCAATCTCTCGTTATTTGATTTTACCTGTTATTGGTACATTCGTTTTTTGCAATCCGATGACATTAAGTCTTGGTCGTTTTTTACCTGAATATTACAAACCAAGTTATTACGCGGCTGCATCTTATAGTTGCCACAGTATGAATGGTTTATTCCCACACATTAACCCAGGTGAATTATTTGTTTACCTTGGCATTGCAAACGGGTTAACCACGTTAGGTTTACCACTAGGTCCACTTGCAGTGAGCTATCTATTAGTGGGTATGGTGACCAATTTCTTCCGTGGTTGGATTACTGACTTTACCACAGCATTTTTTGAAAAACGCATGGGTATTACCTTAGATCGAACTGTTAATTTAAGTAAATAATTCAGTGTGGCGTTGAGCCAAGATAAAGATATTTGAGCATTGGCTCAACTCAAGCAGGAGTAACAAATTATGACTAAATCCATTTATATTGAAAAAGGTAATGGTGGTTGGGGTGGTCCTTTAACATTACCAATTATTGAAGGCAAAAAAATTCTTTATATGACTGCAGGCACTCGTCCAAGTATTGTTGACAAACTGGTGGAATTGACTGGGTGGGAAGCGGTAGATGGTTTCAAAAATGGCGAACCTGAAGCAGAAGAAATCGGTATTGCGATCATTGATTGCGGAGGTGTATTACGTTGTGGTTTATATCCAAAACGCCGTATTCCAACGATTAATATTCATGCCACCGGGAAATCAGGTCCGCTTGCGGAATTTATTGTGGAAGATATTTATGTTTCTGCAGTAAAAGACAACAACATCAAATTGATTGATGCAGATATTCCCCTTTCAGAACCTGCGTCAGCACCTAAAGTGGAAAAAAGTGCGGTCAAAGATTACGACAGTTCGAAAAAAATTACTGAACAAAGTGATGGTTTACTTGCGCGTATTGGTATGGGAATGGGATCTATCGTTGCTGTATTTTTCCAAGCGGGACGAGACACCATTGATACCGTATTAAAAACCATTCTGCCATTTATGGCATTCGTTTCCGCATTAATCGGGATCATCATCGCATCAGGCTTAGGTGACTGGATTGCACATGGTTTAACGCCACTTGCTAGCAGCCCTATTGGGTTAGTGACACTGGCTCTTATCTGCTCATTCCCATTACTTTCTCCATTCTTAGGGCCAGGGGCGGTCATTGCTCAAGTCATTGGTGTGCTTGTCGGGGTTCAAATCGGTTTAGGTAATATTCCACCCTCTCTTGCGCTGCCTGCATTATTTGCCATTAATGCGCAAGCTGCCTGTGACTTCATTCCGGTAGGACTTTCTATGGCGGAAGCTAAACAGGATACCGTTCGTGTCGGTGTACCTTCAGTATTAGTGAGCCGTTTCTTAACGGGCGCGCCAACAGTGTTAGTAGCTTGGGCGGTATCTGCCTTTATTTATCAATAAATAGCAAGGTGTGCTTACTCGCCCACCAATTCTAGAGCTCATAAGGAAAACAAAAATGACAATTCTTTATCAAACTCAATTTACTAAAGTAGGCAATTTCGCACGCGATGCGTTAGCAGAAAATATGTTGATCACCTTTAAACAAGGTGCACCTGCTGATTTAGAAGATTACTGCTTTATTCATAGCCACGGTGAACTTATCTCGGATTTACAAGTAGGCGATATTGCCGAATTTGATGGTGTCACTTATCCCATTACAGCGATTGGCGATGTAGCAAGCTTTAATTTGAAAGAACTGGGCCATGTCACTTGGCGATTTGATGGCGCAACCACGGCTGAATACCCAGGAACGATTCACGTACTTGGCGAAATACCAGGTGCGGTTAAAGAAAATAGCGTTTTGAAAATTAAACGTGCTGAATGATAGATTTTTATAAATTGAAAGGAAAATATTATGAATGATGTAAAAAAAGTTGCCGTTGTTGTTGGCGGCGGTCAAACCCTTGGTGCATTTTTATCGGAAGGACTTGCAGAGGCAGGTTACCGCGTCGTGGTGGCAGATTTAAATGGTGAAAATGCGAATAATGTTGCCGATACCATTAATCGTAAATATGGGAACGACAATGCTTTGGGCGTTCAAGTGGATGCAACAAATGAAACTAGCGTAGAAGCTTTAGCCAAAGCCACAGATGATAAATTCGGGCGAGTTGATTTGCTGGTTTATAGTGCAGGGACAGCAAAAGCCTCCCCGATTTGGGATTTTGAATTAAAAGATTTTAATGTGTCAGTCAATGTCAATTTAGTGGGGTATTTCTTGTCAGCCAAACACTTCTCCCGCTTGATGATCCGTGATGGAATAAAAGGTCGGATTATTCAAATTAACTCAAAATCAGGTAAAGTGGGTAGCAAATATAACTCAGGTTATAGTGCGGCAAAATTTGGTGGTGTCGGTTTAACACAATCTTTAGCATTGGACTTAGCGGATAAAGGCATTACCGTTCATTCCTTAATGTTAGGGAATTTATTAAAATCACCGATGTTCCAATCATTAATTCCGCAATACGCAGCCAAATTGGGTATTCCTGAAAGCGAAGTGGAACAAGTTTATATCGACAAAGTGCCGCTCAAACGCGGTTGTGATTACCAAGACGTGTTAAATGTTTTAAAATTCTATGCCAGTGAAGACGCCTCCTATTGTACGGGGCAATCGATTAATATTACTGGCGGTCAAGTGATGTTTTAATTAATATCGTTGGGCGGATAATCTCTTCCGCCCGATTTATTCTGGAGAATAGTAATGGAACTCTACTTAGATACGGCTGATGTCAAAATCATTGAAAAATTTCACCGCACTTTAGAGTCTGTTTATCTTTCAATAATAAGTTGTTTCATTTTGTGCGAATTAGCACTAATTTTTTCTTTTAACTTGTGAGATAATCTATGTCAAATGCAACAAATGTTTTTATTCTTTTAGCTATCATCGCTTGGGTACTACAAATTATACTGGGGTGGTGGCAAGTTAATCGTTTTAATCAAGCGTTTATGTTGCTGAGTAAGCAAGGAAATGTGGGGATAGGTCGAACTAAAGGACGGTTTAAAGCCAAAGTTGTCATTGCACTTGCTTTTAATGAGAATCGCTATGTTGTCGATAATATTGTAATGAAAGGATGGACGGTATTTTCAAAGCCGCAATCTATACCCGAATTAAATGGTTTGCATTATGATGAAATCGATCCGCAAGTGATTTTTCCGATGAATAAAAATGCGCAAGAAGCCCTTGCCGAAGCCATTCAAGTAAAATAATTTTGCAATGAAACCAAGAGAACGCCAACAAGCTATTTTAGATTATCTACAAATTCATGGGCGAACGCCTGTGGAACAACTTGCGGAACATTTTCAAACTACGGGAACAACTATCCGTAAAGATCTCACTGCATTAGAAAAGGACAATAAGGTTCTACGCACCTATGGTAGCGTAGTACTTACTCAAACCAGTGACGATATTGATTTACCCATTACAAATAAAACAACCATTAATGCAGCGGCTAAAATGAAAATCGGTAAAGCTGCAGCAGGGGTGATTCAAAATGGGGATTCCATCATAATGGATCAAGGCAGTACAGTACTTCAAATCGTCCCTAATCTCACGCATTTTGAAAACCTAACCATAATGACTAATAGCCTGCATATTATTAATGCCTTAACATCACTCAATACGGATTTTGAGTTATTAATGTGTGGGGGGACGTATCGGGCTAAATCAGGATCTTTTCACGGTATTTTGGCTGAAAGTGCGGTGGAAAAATTTAGTTTTGACAAATTGTTTATTGGCACTGACGGTTTTGACTTAAATATCGGCTTGACAACATTTAATGAAGTTCATGGTGTAAGTAAAGCGATGTGTCATGCCGCACGTGAAATCATCGTTTTAACAGACTCGACCAAATTTAATCGCCGCAGCCCGAATATTGTGTGTCCATTAGAAAAAATCACTACCGTGATTACAGACAGCAATATCAAAGATGAAATTCATCAAGCATTAATTGCAAAAGGTATTAAAGTCATTATCGCAGAATAGCTGAATTACTGATCAAAAATAGGCATAGCAGAAGAAAACTCTACTATGCCTTTTTCATTAAGATCAATTCTTATTTTTCAAAGTATGACGATATTTTAAATGTACCGTGATGAAAATGAGCATGGCTATAATGCCGATTAAGGATCCCACAAAACCAATATAGTGTAAGCCGAAATGTTGCATAACTTGGTTGCCAATTAATGCGCCACCGCCAATACCGATATTGTAGATACCCGAAAAAATCGCGGTTGCCACATCGGTAGCATCTGGGGCAAGTTGTAATACACGCATTTGCAAGCCTAATGTCATGGCTGAAATACCAATTCCCCAAATAAATACCAAGCAGAACATGGCTACACTGTAATCACTTACAATGTAAAGCAAAAACAAGGCGCCGGCGATAATACCTGAAGCGACTGTGATAAATTTCGCCGGGAAAAAACGGTAAATTCGTCCAAACAAGAAGCTGGCGGCAAAACCGGCCAACCCGAAAATCAGTAAGACGGCTGTCGCGGTATTTTCGCCCATGTTGCTGATATTCTTAACAAATGGTTCGATATAGCTATAAGCCGTAAAATGAGCGGAAACGATGATCATCGTCACTAAATAGACGCCAATTAATAGCGGTCGTTTCGCTAAAAGTGGCAAACTAGATAGGGAACCCGCATTTTTACTTGGCAAGTGCGGAAGTAGTTTGGCAAGAATTAACATGATAATAAATGCTGCGCCACCAATCACCGCAAAAGTCGCGCGCCAGCCCAGCCATTGTCCGATAATTCGTCCTAAAGGTAGCCCTAGAACCATTGCCATCGCAGACCCCATGGCGATCATCCCTAATGCTTGGGTTTGTTTGCCTTTTGGCGCAACGCGCATGGCAAGAGACGCAGTAATCGCCCAAAAGACCGAATGCGCAAAAGCAATGCCCATGCGTGAAATCAATAATACCCAGTAATTCCATGCAAATACGGATAAAACATGGCTTGCCACAAAAAGTAAAAATAATTTCAAGAGTAGGCTGCGGCGTTCTAACGTGGATGTGGCTAGCATTAAGGGTAAAGATGCCAGCGAAACAATCCACGCATAAACGGTGATCATTAATCCCACTTGTTGAACTTCCATATTAAAGCCTGCGGCGATATCAGAAAGCAACGCGACCGGGACAAATTCTGTGGTGTTAAAAATAAACGCGGCAAATGCCATTGCCGCGACCCGAAAATAACCTAGGCGTTCAAGTTTTTTGTGTTTTTGCATTATTTCAATTTCTCTCTAATAAATTCTTTTAATTGATCACGAAAAGTGCGGTTAAATTTCACTTTATATTGTGGTGATTTACAATCACCAAAGAAATGCACGGGTAATCTTAACGCATCGTAACGTGCATCATTGACTGAGATTTCTGAATTGACATTACATTGCCCATGAACTAAATCAATATCGCCCACACTGCGTACCACAAAACGCGGATGAATTAATTCTGTCGCTTTAATTTGAAGTCTTGTTGGTTCCCAATAAAAATGCGTGACAAGATGCTCAAATCGAGTCATTGTTTTTTCCTGAGAAAGTTTATCTTCATCGTAATTTATCGGCGCGTATTGGCGAATTAATTCCAATAAATTCAAACCATTTACAGTCCCTTCGGTGATGTCAGCTAATATTTCACCTTGATAAGGTAAAAAATTCTTGGCCAACAACTGCACTTTCGTCTCTACTTTGCCGGTCACTAAAACAGGAATATTAAATGTCTCTAAGAAAGGCTGGACAGAAAGTTGCTTTCCTATTAATTGGAATGTGTTCGGCGAGAAAAATAAGTCGGCTTTTTCTCCATTTAACCCAATTAATTTTAAAGTTCCTTCTGTATCAGCCCAATCGATCCATCCGTCCACATGACTAAATTGCAACTGATTCAATGCCAAATCTGTTCGCACTTGATAACGCGACTCGAGCCAATTTAATGCCCCATTTTTTGCGTAAAAATTCAACTGTTGAGTGTTAAATAAACGTTTATTCTTCAGTTCCAATTCCGCTTGAAGATTGCGCCAATTTAACGCATTTTGAGCAGTCGTTAATTGCTCAATTTGTAGCTTAAATTGGTCATTTTCACCATTCAATGCCGAAAAAACTACGCTCATCTTAGGTAGCAATGTAACCCCAGATTCCCCCATTTTATATTGTTCAATCAATGTGGGAAGTTGAGTGAGTGACAACTGAGTTGGTTTAATAGTGCTATTGATGTTTTTTAGCAATAGAACTGCTTCACGCCATAATGCCCCATTTTCTATTTGAATCATCGACACTTCAGGCTCACCTTGCAGGACTTCCCACCAATTCAACTGAATACTCAGCCGATCTGCAGTGAGTTGATTATGCACGTTAATAGCATATTCCACGTTTTGTAATGACAAACGGGGGGAGGGAAAAAGTCCTAGAGAAAATTGTTCAACTCGCACAGACTTATTGTGCAAAAGCGCGGTTAATTTATCTTCTATTTTGCCTTTTTGTACCAATACAAAAGTAAAAAAGGCTAGAGCCACCACGAGTAACCCTATGCCTAATTTTTTCATCATATTATTGATCCTGATTAATCCGACTTGCTACCGCACTTTGCTGATTTTTATATTTCGCATCTTGGCGCGCGTTGTAAGGGCGTGCGGCGTGTCCGCTGAGAATTTCAAAACTCAAGGCACCGATAATCATATTTGGACGTAACGCTAACGGTAATTTACCTGAGTTATAAAACTCTAACACAATTTTGCCTTCCCAACCCGGGTCAATGCGATGGGCAGTAACGTGCACCATTAATCCTAGGCGCGCCAAAGAAGAACGCCCATCCAGCCAGCCGATAATATTCGCAGGCAACTTAACGCTTTCCATCGTAGTCGCGAGTGCCAGTTCCCCCGGGTGTAAAAAGAAAGGTTCATCATCACCAATAATAATTTCATCGCTCATGACGCGCTCTAATTGTGCGCTCACTTCTTCACGCGGCCCACTCACATCAATATAAGGCGCGGAATATTCACGGAACACGCGGAAAGAATTACCTAGACGTAAATCAATGGTTGCGCCATTAATTTTGCTATTATCCGGACGTGGGGAAATGGTAATAATGCCGTTATCTAAATATTGTTCAATATCCGTATCACATAATCTCATAGCACGCTCCTATTTGCCCAACAATTTTAAAATTTGCGCTTTTAACATTTCAATGGCAACACGATTTTTACCACCACGAGGAATCACCACATCCGCATATTGTTTGCTTGGTTCAATAAATTGCAAAAACATCGGACGCACTGTGGCGCGATATTGCTCAATCACGGATTCCATCGAACGACCGCGTTCCACCATATCTCGTTGTAAACGGCGAATAAAACAAATATCCAATGGCGTATCCACAAACACTGACATTGCCAATTCTTTACGCACGCGTTCATCCGTTAATAATAAAATCCCTTCCACAATCACAATCTTACGCGGCTCAAAATGAGTAATTTCGTTGGTTCGCGTATGTTCAGAATAGCTGTAAACAGGGATATCAACGGCTTTTCCTGCTTTTAATGATTTCAAATGCTCAATCAATAAATCGCGATCCATGGAGTTCGGATGGTCATAATTGGTTTTGGTACGGGTTTCAAAATCCAAATGGCTTTGATCTTTGTAATAGCTGTCTTCGGCAATAATTCCAATCTCTTCACAACCTAATTCTTCGCAAAGCTCGCGATGAACCGTGTGAGCAATAGAGCTCTTACCTGACGCAGACGCGCCTGTAATACCAATAATGATGCAGGATGAATTTGACATAGTGTATCTCGATTTACTTAAAATTAGGCGGAATTATAGTGGACTTTCGGGCGTTTTCATAGGGTTAAGAAGAAAAGTGCGGTGAAAAACATTAGGACACCGCACTTGAACATTATCTACTCATATTCCTCTAACCAACGCAACAAAATTGCTTCAAGGATTTTTTCGTTACTGGCTTCGGGGTTATCGTCAAACCCTTCAAGTTCGCAAATCCAGCGATGCATATCCGTAAAACGAACAGTTTTCGGATCTAAATCAGGATCGCGGTCATAAAGCATTTCCGCAATTTCTTGTGCATCCGTCCATTTCATTAGTGCGCCGCCTCATTTGCGTGATTAATATTATATTTTGGAATTTCCACCACCAAATCTTCATCGCCAATCACACATTGACAAGATAAACGACTGTCCATTTCTAAGCCCCAAGCCTTATCGAGCATATCTTCTTCTTGATCGCTGGTTTCATTTAAACTGTCAAAGCCTTCGCGGATAATCACATGGCACGTTGTACAAGCACAAGAACCATCGCAAGCGTGATGAATTTCCACCCCGGCATGATGGGCAACTTCGAGTAAATTATCCCCTGCCGCCGCATCTACAACCATACCTTCAGGGCAAAATTCTTCATTGGGTAAAAAAACAACTTTTGGCATAACACTTTCCTATTAAAAAATTACAAATTATCTACCGATTTTCCTGCCAAGGCTTGACGAATAGATTTATCCATTCGGCGTGCGGCAAACTCTTGTGTTGCTTGATCAAGAGCTTTAATGCCTTGTTTAATTGCCAACATATCTGAACCTTGTTGCAATTGATCCAAGGAAACTAACGCTGTTTTCACCGCACTTAACTCTTGAGCATTCAATAAATCTTGATCATGATCGAGTGCGGCAAGTACCGCTTCAATCACACGGCGAGCTTCAACGCGCTGCTCTGCCAATAAACGGGCATCAATATCTTGTTTGGCATTTTCCATGGATGATTTTAACATTTGTGTAATTTCATCATCCGTTAAACCATAAGATGGCTTCACTTGAATAGATGATTGCACGCCCGTTGATTTTTCCATTGCCGTAACGCTCAATAAACCATCTGCATCCACTTGATAAGTAACACGAATATGCGCCGCCCCTGCTGCCATCGCTGGAATTCCACGTAAGGTAAAACGTGCCAAAGAACGGCAGTCATCCACCATTTCACGTTCCCCTTGCACAATATGCACCGACATTGCCGTTTGGCCGTCTTTAAATGTCGTAAATTCTTGCGCACGTGCTACAGGAATGGTGGTATTGCGTGGAATAATTTTTTCCACTAAACCGCCCATGGTTTCAATGCCTAGAGATAGCGGAATCACATCAAGCAACAACATTTCGCTATCAGGCTTATTACCAACCAAAATATCCGCTTGAATGGCTGCGCCTAAGGCGACCACTTTATCAGGATCAATGCTGGTTAAGGGGGTTTTACCAAAAAATGCCCCCACTTGCTCGCGCACATAAGGCACTCGGGTCGAACCGCCCACCATCACCACTTCACGCACATCTTCGGCGGAAATCCCTGCATCTTTTAACGCACGGCGACAAGCTAACAATGAACGCTTAACCAAATTAGAAATCAACGCATTAAATTCATCGCGACTGATTTCGCCTTGCCAATCTTCATAAGAAATCACCGCACTTTGGCTGTCCGTTAAAGCGATTTTAATCTGCGTTGCTAACTCAATGAGTTGGCGTCTTTGCTGTTCCGTTTGCGCCTGAATACCTGATTTTTCAGCAATCCAATCTGCTAATAAATGGTCGAAATCGTCACCACCCAATGCCGTATCGCCGCCTGTTGCCAAGACCTCAAAGACGCCTTTTGACAAGCGCAAGATGGAAATATCAAAGGTTCCACCGCCTAAATCATAAACTGCAATAATCCCTTCTTGACCGCTATCTAAACCATAAGCAATGGCTGCCGCCGTGGGTTCATTGAGCAAACGTAATACATTTAAGCCCGCTAATTTAGCCGCATCTTTTGTACTTTGGCGTTGTGCATCGTCAAAATAAGCAGGAACGGTGATAACCGCACCTTGTAATTCGCCACCCAAGCGTTTCTCCGCAAGTGCGGTTAATTTTTTCAGAATTTCACTGGAAACTTCAATAGGGCTGACCGCCACGTTGTTTGCCACAATCAACGGCAACCCATTTTCTGTCTGTGCAAAATCATAGGGCAAATTCGGGTAACGTTGCTGCACATCCGCAAGGCTGCGCCCAATCAAACGCTTCACTGAAATAAGAGTATTTTTCGGATCCTGTGCTGCCAAACAACCTGCTTCATAGCCCACGGTGATCTCATTGCCATAGTGCACAATAGACGGGGTCAGCGGTCGTTCTTGTTCGTCTAATAAAATAGTCGGTTGTCCGCTACGCACAGCGGCAACAAGGCTATTTGTCGTTCCAAGATCAATACCGATTGCCAATTTATGTTGATGTGGTGCTGCGCTTTGTCCCGGCTCAGCGATTTGAAGTAATGCCATATTTATCTCTTTTAAATTTCTTGTTTATGCTTTTGAATAATTTGTTCAAAAGTCAAACGATAATAATACCAATAATATTCTCTAAATGGTAAATCATTAATTATCAACCAAGGCTTATATGCTGTATTAAAATGTAAAATAAGCGGTATATTCGCTGGACGATGAATAAAATGAGACAAGTCATTCTTGTTATAAAGATACTCTGCCCCCACTAAATAATTTATATTATTATTTAATTCCAGCCACTTACCTTTAAATAAAAGGTTAAGTACTTCTTGGTCGCCATCCCTAAGTTCTTCCGAATATTTATCTGTAATATTTAATGCCAGTTGAGGAATATTCTGTTCATGCCATAATTTTGTATTAATAAGTAAAACACCTGCATTGAACATTCCCTCATTTTGATAAAAATTATGTGCCAAATCATCTAAAGATCCAGCAACAAAATAATCCGTTAGATCAATATCAAATAAAAATTCAAGAGACCCATTCACAACCAAATCTGAATCTAAATAAAGCACATTTCTGTCATTAATTACTTCAGAGATAAAATATCTAAAATAGGTTGTTTCTGAATTGATATGTTCATAAGTTTTATATTTTTCTAATTGATAATTTACTTTTACATCAAAAAGAAAAGAATTAACCTGTACTAAAAAATGATTTACATAATCAAACCATTCAGGTGAAATATCTTTATTTAATAAATAAAAATCAATATTTCTATTATGAAAACAAACTGACTTAATAGTTGTTAAAACTTTATCCGTATAACGTTCATTTGCTGCTAAAAATATTGTTTGTTTGTTTGTTTGTTTGTTTGTTTGTTTGTTTGTTTGTTTGTTTGTTTGTTTGTTTGCATTGTGTATTGACTTACTTATAAAGAAAAGAATTTTTCTTCTAACTGAGAAATATTTTCTGTGAGCTTTCGAATAAAACGTAAATTATCGACCAATTGTGACGCATCTTGCCAATTTTGCGCGGAAAGTGCGGTAGAAATTTCTGTTAAAAATTCGCGTTCTGTCGTTTCAACTTCTGCAGAAAAATCCATTAACTGAGAGAGATCTTGTGCCTGTTCGATCTCTTCCAAACGCTCACGCCATTCCATTTGTTGCATTAAAAATGCCATATCATGGTGGCGAGTTTGTTCCAAATCTTTCTGTTCGCCTGTATGAATAGCAATAATCGCATCTGCTCGACTAATCGGATCTTTGAGAACCTGTAATGCATCATTAATTTCCGCAGATTTTTGCATTGCCAAACGTTGTTCTTGTGGTGAACAATGGGCAAAATTATCGGGATGAAGGGATTTTTGTAACGACAAATAACGACTTGAAAGCAAGTCGTTATTTAGTTGGAAATCCACAGGTAGATCAAAAAGTGTAAAAGGATTGTTCATATTCAATTACACACTAAAACTCTCACCGCAACCGCATTGATCTTTCACATTCGGGTTGGTGAATTTAAATCCTTCATTTAGCCCTTCTTTAACAAAATCAAGTTGCGTTCCGTTGAGATAGACTAAACTTTTGGTATCCACAATCACTTTAACGCCATCTTGTTCAAAAACATTGTCATCGGCATTTAATTCATCAACAAACTCAAGTACATAGGCTAAGCCGGAGCAACCTGATGTTTTGATCCCTAAACGTAAGCCAATACCTTTACCACGACTGTCTAAACATTTTTTTACGTGTGCCGCGGCACTTGAACTCATGCTAATGGAATAGGTGCCTGTATTTTCTGCTTCTTGTGAATGAAGTTGTTCCGCTGTCATAATTATTGGCCTTGTTTTGCTTTATAGTCTGCAATCGCTGCTTTGATCGCATCTTCCGCTAAGATTGAACAATGCACTTTCACCGGTGGCAATTCAAGTTCTTCAGCAATCTGGCTATTTTTAATTGCGCCTGCTTCATCTAAAGATTTTCCTTTCACCCATTCGGTAATTAATGAGCTTGACGCAATCGCCGAACCACAACCATAGGTTTTGAATTTTGCATCTTCGATAATGCCTGCTTCATTAACTTTAATTTGTAATTGCATGACATCACCACAAGCCGGTGCGCCTACCATTCCTGTGCCAACGTCTGCCGCTTTTTTGTCCATTGCCCCAACATTACGTGGGTTTTCATAATGATCTAGAAGTTTTTCGCTATATGCCATGTTTACTTTCCTTTAAATTTATGGGTGGGCAATTCCCACCCTTGCATTTATGTTTAAAGATAAAATTAATGCGCTGCCCATTCGATAGTATTCAGATCAATGCCTTCTTTATACATATCCCAAAGTGGCGATAAATCTCTTAATTTTTGCACCGCACTTTTCATTAAACTGATGGTGTAATCAATTTCTTCTTCGGTGGTATAACGTCCTAAACTAAAACGAATAGAACTGTGTGCTAATTCATCATTTAAGCCCAGCGCGCGCAATACATAAGATGGCTCAAGGCTTGCTGAAGTACAAGCAGAACCTGATGAAACAGCAATATCACGCAATGCCATCATCAAACTTTCACCTTCAACATAGTTAAAGCTGATATTTAAGTTATTATCTAAACGATGTTCCATTGAACCGTTCACATAGGTTTCTTCAATATCTTTTAAGCCATTATATAAACGATCGCGCAATGCTTTTAAGCGTGGCATTTCGGTTGCCATTTCTTCTTTACAAATACGATAGGCTTCGCCCATGCCGACAATTTGATGCACAGGCAATGTGCCCGAGCGCATACCGCGTTCGTGACCACCACCGTGAATAATCGCTTCCAAACGAATACGTGGCTTACGGCGTACATATAATGCCCCAATCCCTTTCGGCCCATAAAGTTTATGGCTTGACATGGATAATAAATCCACGGGCAATTCTGCTAGGTTAATTTCAACTTTGCCAACACTTTGAGTCGCATCCGTATGGAAAATCACTTTATTGGCACGACAAATTTCGCCAATGGTTTTAATGTCTTGAATCACACCGATTTCATTATTGGCGTGCATAATAGACACTAAAATCGTATCCGGACGAATGGCGGCTTTGAATTCTTCAATATCAATTAAACCGTCTGATTTCGGTGCAAGATAGGTCACTTCAAAGCCTTCACGCTCTAATTGACGACAAGTATCCAACACCGCTTTGTGTTCTGTTTTACACGTAATAATGTGCTTACCTTTCGTTTGGTAGAAATGGGCTGCCCCTTTGATCGCAAGGTTATCCGCTTCGGTTGCACCGGATGTAAATACGATCTCGCGGCTATCCGCACCAATTAAATCGGCAATTTGGTTACGCGCAATATCAACGGCTTCTTCCGCTTGCCAGCCAAATTTATGTGAACGCGAAGCAGGGTTACCAAAAGTGCCATCAATGGTTAAAAATTCCATCATTTTTTTCGCAACACGTTCATCAACCGGACAAGTTGCGGCATAATCTAAATAAATTGGTAGTTTCATCTTATTCTCTTAACTATTTACAACTAATAAATCATCAAAATCTTTGTGTCCGTGATGACCTTTGCGGACTTTATGTTTATTCACTAGCTCAGCCAACGTAATTTCATCCAAAAAGCTCTCAATACGATGACTTAAATCTTCCCATAAATGGTGAGTTAAACATTCTTGTCCATTTTGACAATTTCCATGTCCTAAACAGCGTGTCACCGCAATTTTTTCATTCACGGCATTGACAACCATTCCAATTGAGATTTTATCGGCTGATTGACCTAAACAATATCCACCGCCCGGACCACGCACGCTTTTGACCAATCCATGACGGCGTAATTTTGCAAATAGCTGTTCTAAATACGATAGCGAAATATTCTGACGTTCAGAAATTTCTGCCAAAGTAACGGGGCCGTCCGCGCCAAATAGTGCAATATCTAAAATTGCGGTCACTGCATAACGACCTTTTGACGTGAGTTTCATTATACTTTCCTTTTAAAAATCAAGTGTCTCTAGTTTACATAACCTATTAATTTAATCAACTATATTTCCGACTTTATTTTAGGGCTTTTTCTACCGTACTTAACATACCGCGTAAAATGTTGAGTTCATTTTTTTCTACTTGAGCGCGATGATAAAGCCGTCTTAATTTTTGCATAACACCTTGATTATGAATAAATTTTAACCTTGTATAAAGTTGTTCGGTATGCTGATAGAAATATTCTAATTCCTGCGCTGTTGCTAATGTATCGACATTTGTATCGACATTATCTATTGTTGAAACAGGCAAACTTTGTTGATGTAAAAAGGCCATTCTGAGTTCATAACAAACTAATTGCACCGCCATCGCTAAATTCAACGAAGAATAATCGGGATTAGCCGGAATTGTGAGATGATAATGACATTTTAATAATTCTTCATTCGTTAATCCCACACGTTCACGCCCAAAAACAAGGGCAATTTGACCGCACTTTGACGCCTGAATGACTTTTTCACCACATTCTCTTGGCTCAATTAAGGTATTTTGTAAATGACGCAAACGCGCGCTTGTGCCAATGACTAAAGAACAATCGGCGACTGCATCATTAAAGTGCGGTACAATTTTCGCATTTTTCAGCACATCATCCGCTCCTGCAGATAAGGCAATCGCTTGCTCATCAATGGCTTGCTTGGGATTCACTAAATATAAATGGCTTAATCCCATGGTTTTCATCGCTCTCGCTGCTGAACCAATATTGCCAGAGTGAGAGGTTTCTATCAGCACAATTCTGATGTTACTTAACATGTTATTCAGATATTGAGTAAAAATTGTGGGTATTCTACCACAATACCCATAAAAGTCAGTCGGATTCTTCATTTTTTCAGTAGAAATTTCGAGTAAAAATCACTATAATACGCCCGATTTATACATAGGCTTAGCCTATATCGTTCTTTTCACAATTTATCTAATGGACACATTATGAACCCAATGTTAAATATCGCTATTCGCGCAGCGCGTAAAGCCGGCAATATCATTGCCAAAAGTTATGAACACCTTGATGGTATTCAAACATCATCAAAAGGTAACAATGATTTTGTTACAAATGTAGATAAAGCGGCTGAAGCTGCAATTATTGAAACGATTCGTGCATCTTACCCTGATCATACTATCATCGCTGAAGAAAGCGGTGCGTTAGAAGGTAAAGATAAAGATACGCAATGGGTGATTGATCCATTAGATGGCACCACCAACTTTATCAAAGGTTTTCCACATTTTTCTGTTTCCATTGCCATTCGTGTAAAAGGCCGCACGGAAGTAGGTGTGGTTTACGATCCAATTAAAAATGAACTTTTCACTGCGGTTCGCGGACAAGGTGCAAAATTAAATGAACTGCGTTTACGTGTTGCTGAAAAACGTGATTTGCAAGGTTGTATCGTTGCAACAGGTTTTCCATTCAAACAACAAAAACTGATGCCTTCACAATTTGCTATGATGACATCTCTCGCAGAAAGTGCAGCTGACTTCCGCCGTACCGGATCAGCCGCCTTAGATTTATGTTATGTTGCCGCAGGTCGTGTTGATGCCTATTTCGAAATGGGATTAAAACCTTGGGATATTGCCGCTGGTGAGTTTATTGCACGTGAAGCCGGTGCATTGGCTTGCGATTTCAATGGGGGTCATAGTTTCTTAAAAGATGGTCACATTGTTGTTGCCACACCGCGTGTTGTTAAAGAAATGCTGACAAAAATCCAACCGCACTTTAACGAATAAAATCAAAATTGGTTAAGGATGAGAAATCATCCTTAACCACTATGTTCTATAATACTTTTGATTTCTCATCAAACTGTTCTAACCACATCGTTAATGCGGCAAGGCTCGGATCGTAAGCTTCATTAAGTTCATTGATCCAATGAGATACTTGGCTTTCCCACTCAGGTAAATCTTCTTGCTGAATAAGAGAAGCTAACGTTTGAATTTTTCTTAGCCCCAAACTGGCGGCTGCCCCTTTAAGTTTATGCGCATGAGAAATAAAATCCTCTTTTGATATTTGATGATCTAAGAAAGCTTGATATGTTTGACAAAGCTTGATCCCCTTCTCACAAAATTCATTTTGGAATAAGCGAATATTAGCAAGAAATGTTTCTACCGAAATAAAATCCAGTAACTCATGGACAAACTTGTAATCAATAAGCTCAGGGAAGTGACTTAATTTCTCATCTAAACGAGCGGAATTTGAAATAACATTAAGATCATCAGCAAAATACTTCGTTAAACAATGTGTTAATGCGACAACATCCAATGGTTTTGTTAACACATCATCCATTCCTTGTGCTAAATATGCCGTTTTATTCTGCATAACATTCGCCGTTAATGCAATTAAAGGCGGCAAATAATCATAAACGCCATTCTCATATTTCTCTCTAAAATATTGCGCAATCGCAAACCCTGTCATATCCGGCAATTGAATATCTAAAAATACTAAATCATAGTTTTTGCTCTCAAATTTCGCTATTGCATCTTTTCCATTCATGGCAACATCAACGTTAAAACCAAGCTTTTCTAATACTGATTTAGCGACAATAATATTCAATTCAATATCTTCAACCAGCAAAACAGATAAACCTGAAGTAATTGGCGCTAAGACCATTTTATTAACAGGATTTTGTACTTCTTCAGCATAAATAGTTAAAGTAAATGTTGAGCCCCCCCCTAATTGACTAACAACGGTTAAATCCCCCTTCATAAGATGTGCTATCGTTTTAGAGATCGCAAGCCCAATACCACTGCCGGCAGGTTTATGCTGATTCTTTTTCACCTGATAATACATGGTAAAAATATTCTCTATGTCAGATTCGGGGATACCTTGCCCTGAATCAATCACAGAAAATTGATATTGATTTTGTGCTATATGTTGGATGTCTAAAATGATCTCGCCCTGGCTGGTAAACTTTATAGCATTGCTAAGCAAATTCCATAGTACTTGGCTCAAACGTGTACCATCTAGCATTAAAAAACGCGGTAAATCCTGACCGCACTTTAAACTAAAATGAAGCTTTTTTTGCATTGCCATAAATTGTCCAATATTCGCAATATTGCCAATTAACGCATGAAAATCTGTTTCCTGTTGATAAAGTTCAATACGATTAGCATCAATTTTCTCTAGATCAATAATGTCATTAAATATATGCCCTAATGATACGGCACTAAAACTAATTGTCTCTAGGTAATTACGTTGTTCATCAGTCAGATTTGTATCAAGTAAAATTCGACTTAACCCCACAATACCATTAAGTGGCGTTCTTAATTCATGGCTAATGGTAGCTAACAATGTTGTTTTATCTTGATTCGCTTGTGCTAAACGTTGCTCAGCTAGGAGGCGTTCTTGCACTTCTTGTCGTAGTTTTGTTACTGATTTTGACAAGCTCAAACGGGAAAGCTCTAATTTTTCAACGAGCAAGGTGAAAAAATAAATCACAAAAGGTGCAGAAATTAAACCGAAAGAAATAGAATAAATCAAACTTTGCCAGTGAATCTCACCGACAAAAATAAAACTAAAAAAAATATGCGTACAGAGAGCTAAAGTTGCTAAAACCACAAAGCCCAATAAAGAAAATCGCCAACGTCCTAGTTTGATAACCCAATCTACGTATTTTTGCGCAAAATAACGAATATTCTTCATCTCATCTACCTATTAAATTCGTTTTAAGGATATTCGATGATTTTATCAGGTCTTTGGTTACATAGCTAATATCCAAATAGCAAAAGCCCGAGTATTTCTACTCGGGCTTCTCTCTATACCTACCTGGCGGTGACCTACTCTCACATGGGAAATTCCCACACTACCATCGGCGTTA
>NZ_CABFKI010000002.1 GCF_901764995.1 Actinobacillus porcinus | reverse complement strand
AAATTTTTGTGCAAAGGTGATACCGGCATCCATCAGTCCACGATATTGGCTGTCAAAATCCGTGTAGTCACTCACAAAGTTTCTGCCTGTTAAGCGGTTGATTTGCTCTCGCACCAAACGCTGTTCATAATACCCATCACCTAAACGTTTATGCACGTTTTCGTGGTCATGGCGTAGGGCGTTGTACATGTAATCGGAGCTGAGCCAACGTTTTTGGTTGGTGAAAGCAGGGTCGGTTTCAATTAACACATGGCTGTCGGCTTGTGGATTAATACGATATAGGCTTTGGGTTGGCAGGCGAGTATCAGCCTTTATCGAACGCACTTCAAGTCCATCTTGGCGTGTAGAAACCTTAATGTCATTGTAAGCAGAAAGTGCGGTTAAATTGACGTTGTTTTGTGGTGTCGTCACATGGTTAACGGCTTTTGTGTTGACATAATTCGGCTGTGCCTGTGGATTTTTGTGGGTCTCTAACACAAAAATATTCATGTCTTTATGCTCGGTTTTGATGCGTTTTAATTCGCCATGACTATTATATTTGCGTTGAAAATAGCGTTTAACCCCACCGCGCCATTTGGTATAGGTAAAATCACGATTGCCTTGTTCAATGGTTTGGAAAATCGCATCCACATCATCGCGATTCGTTAGTTGGGTTAACTCACCCGTTAAATTTCCACCGGAAATCACCGCACTTTTATCGTTGAGAAAACGCTTGGTGCGATAAGTGATATCTCCACCCGCTAAGATTTGTGCCGGTAAGCTGGTTTGGGTGACATTTTCACGCGTAATTTCACGATTAACGTTTAATTCCCAGAAGTCACTGTATACTGTGCCAATAATTCTGTTATTTTGTGCTTCAATGGCTTCTGATAATGCTTTATAGGTATCCGCATATTTGTTTGTCCATGTGATATATGGCGCGAGCAAGGTATAATCTTGGCGTTCTTGTGGTGTCGGGTTAGTCGGTAAACCTGACTTGGCGATTTCTTGTTCACGAGCATCAAGCTCAGCGTCCGTTAAATACTCTTCTGTTTTCGCTATGCGAGCTAATGCCGCCGCCATCTCCGGGGTTAATGGCGGCATATCTTCTGCTGGTGGGGTGATATGGAAATAATTCCAAACCGCACTGTCTTTGGTATAAATGCCGGCTTTGCTTAAGTTGCAATGTCCTTGACTATCACAAGAAATATCATTTGGCATGGCCAGTGCTGTAGTACCGGTCAATTTCGTGTCTTTGCCAACAACCGGATAATCTTTATCTGCATAGGCATGAGCATATTTCCATGTACGACTAAAGCTAAATTTTTTGAGTTGTGAGGTTGGAATGGCGGTAACATTGCCGTCATTATAAACTGCCTCACCTGTTGGAATAATATACGATTTATTCACCGTTTTATTGCCGGTTTCTTGTATTTCTGAGCGATAGTGAATATTGTTGTTTTCAATGTCATCAACATTTAATGCTATATGCTTGTCGGCTTCCACAATACTACTGTTGTTGCGAAATACCGCAGCATTGCCGGTAGCTTGATGATTAGCATCCAACCAGCGACCAAATTGAATATCGCCACCGCTATAAATAAAAGCGCCGCCTTTTTTATTTGGATTGTAATCGTCCGTTTGGTTCAGGATTTCGCGTGCGCCCAAATCCAAGCGTTGGCGTGCTGCAATGGTCGCAGAAGAGACTTTGCCGGCAAGGGTTTCATCTTTATTTTGGATGCGGTCGGCTTGAAGGGCAATATGGTCACCATAAATACGCCCTGTGCCAATATTATTGAGTTGGCTTCCTGCCTTTATAATGGTTTGTGCATTATCTTGCGCATTGTAGCTATTAATTAAACCTCGGTTGGTCACATTATTTACGGCATTAATCAAGGTCGTTGATGCACTGATTGATGCGGTAACTTTATTATCAATATTTTGTGCCTGTAATTGAATTACGCCGTTGGCAGATAATTTATGATGATTAGTCATGTTCCCCAAGGTTGATAGCTGTAACGAACTGCCGGCATTAATGTCATTTTGAGTATTGAAGTCGTCTTTTTGTTGAATAGACAAGCGAGTGGCTTCTAAATGGCCATCTTCAGAAATCCCTTTGCTTTGAATGGTTAAATCCTGTTGTGCTTGAATGATCCCTTGGCTGTTTTGAATAGCTAAATCAGTGGCATAACCTAAAATGGCAAGATTACCCCAACTTAAAATCTCACCCTGATGGTTATTTAGGTTGTGCTTGACATTCAATGTCGCCTTATTTTCTGTATAAATCCCCCCTTGCTGATTATCAAGAGTTTCTGTATCGAGATTAAGCTGCCCCGCAATAATGCCTTGTGTTGGTTGTGTATCCACATTCTTAGTATTGCTGTTGAGTAAACTTTGGGCATTTAACGTGAGTATGTTGCGACTTTCTAATAATGAGCCTGTGCTGTTTATTTTCCGGTTATTCAGTAAGGCTGTAGAAATCGTCGTATCTCCTGCAGATTGGATAAAACCACCGCGGTTATCAATTTCATAGGTCGATAACTTCATGTTACCCAATGCTTGAATTTGACCGTTTTGTCGGTTGTTAAGCGATTGGTTGTGGGTATCTAATTGCAAGTGCTTTTCTGCTAAGATAGTGCCATTTTCATTATTAAGCCGACCTGTATTTAAGGTGATATTTTCTGTTGCAAACAAGACACCATTACCTGTATTAAGCTCACCTTGCTGTGTGGTAATATCCAGGTTTTTATTCGTTGCAAGTTTACCTTGTGTATTATCAAGGTAGTGGGTATTTATAGCAAAATCACCTTGCGTGACGATTGAGCCACCTTGGTTATCAATGCGTGCTGCTTCAAGCATAAAATGACTATCGCCTGTCTGCTCCCAAACCGCATTTTGCGTGTTAAGTGCGGTTTGTTTTGCGGTGATTTTCTCGGCTTTGACTGAGCTGTTTTGCGTTTGCAGTGTTTTCGGGGTGGTGAGGGTTAAATCACGGTTGGCAACAATCGTAGCGTTGTTTGCTTGAATGTCGCCTTGCGTGGCTTTGGCTTCAATGGTATGTGCAGATGTTTGGCTGTTATCTAAGTTAATCTCTTGCCCATTGACCTGAATTTTACCCGAAGCGAGGTTTTTGCCTTGTAACGTGGTTTTGCCTGTAGTGCTTACAGTGAGATTTTTACCTTGCGTTGAATGTTGTTCAAGGGTTCGCGTTTCGCCATTTGGTGTGTCTTTAATCTCTACGCCGGCTGCGATTAAGGATGATGTTGATGCGGTAACAGTCGGGGCTTGGTAGTGAATATTACCCTTGGCGACCGTTTCGCCTTGTTGGTGAATGCCTTGTTTTGCTGTTTGATGAATATTGCCTGAGCGTGCGACAACAGAGCCATTTTGCTGAATGTCAGCCGGTGTATTAAGTGTAATGTCGTTTTGACGGTTCTCGACTTTGCCTGTGTTTTCAATGCCTTGTTTACCGGTTAGTTGGATGTTTTGGTTGGCATTGACCGTGCCTTTATTGACGATACGACCTTGGCTGTCAATATACACTTCACCTGCACTCGCCCCAATATGCCCGGCATTACGCACGCCTAACCCTTGTTCGGTGCCGATAAGATAGATTTTTCCGGCGTACATACCGCCTAATTCGCTTACGTCAACGGCGTATTTTTCGCTTTGTTGGGTGGGAATAGCAGAGGGTTTGGTATGGGTGATGATGAGATGGTCATTATCATTTTTAGTCGCGGCAGTTTCAGTGCGTTGAACACGGTTTTCGCCTGTCACCACCGTTAATTTTTTGTTCGACCAAATGCCTGCGTTGATTTCCGTTTCGCGCGCGATGATTTCCGTGTAATCCACGCGGCTGTTGTCTAACCCTTTGCCCGATACCTTAACTTGGCCTTTTTCTACGTCAAAACCGGTGACTTGTCCGTCTTTGATTTTTGGGTTACCTGTGGTCAACGTGGTGCGCCCTGAATTAATCACACCACAGCCGTCGCAATGAATACCACTAGGGTTGGCAATAATCACATCGGCTTTTTTGCCCGCCACTTCCACATAACCACGTAATTGGCTTGGGTTGGCAGAATTCACTTCATTTAAAATCACACGCGCTTCACCGCGCGCCAAATAAGGGTTACCGGTGACCAAACCGCCTTGCTGAGTTTGCACGGTGGTGCGGCTGTTGTTTAAAATCGCGCCTTTTTCCGCCACATCAAATTGCGCATATTTATTGTGAGAAAGCCCCTTACTGTTCGGGGTTTGGATATTGACTTGCGGAATGCCGTTGGCGGTGGAGAGAATAATCGGTTGCTGATTGACCGGCGCAGTTTTATCGGCACGAATTTCAAGGTTTGCCAACGCGACTTGAGGCACCACCAACGACACAAAACCCCACGCACAAAATAAGCTAAAACTTACAGACTTTAAGGATAAAACTGAACAAAAACGCACCGCACTTTTTACCGCATCCCCATCCCCAACTGGTGATGATTTATCTGCAGTTTTGGCTAATTCCGATGTCACCACCCAACGCAACAAAGTGCGGTTGAAAATCACGCGGAATTTATTTTTGTTCATAGGGGGCTCCTTATTTTATTGATTTTAAGTTGAAAATTATGTGCCTATAAATAGTTAAAACGAATACCCAACATTAAATGCCGTATAAAGGTTAGACGTTCTAAATCCATCGGGTTTGCTGATTGGTTTGGATAATGAAACATCATAGTACAAACCTTTTAATCCACCACGTACACCTAATACACTACCCACAAGAGTATTGCCTAATTGTTCGTGGATAGTGCGACCTGAGACACGACCGGCGTCAATGCCTACATAAATCCATTGATTTGAGCCAAGAATATTCCAGCTTAACTCATTACGTGTTAACCAACCTCGTTCGCCTGTTAAAGTTAACTCACCGTCAAAACCACGTACTGTATAACGTCCGCCAAGGCTAAAACGGTCTTGCATAATCAATGGCGTTTTGTTCCATTGCGCCGACCATTCGCTAGAAAAACGAAATTCCTGTTCGCCAACGGTAAAAGGCTGTAGATAACTTAATGTTGCGGTCATAATCACAGGGCGCGATGTCCCCTCGTGCCAGAGTTCTTCTGGTGCAGGTATTGCTCCACGTGCGCCTGTGCCGTGTTTATAATTAAACCCTAAGTTTATAATCGCTCGATTGATATATTCTCTGTGATTGATACCCGCTTCCCAGCCTGCCATTCGGCGGCGTTGTACTTCAATTTCTGCTTCATCAATATAGTTTTCCGATTGGCGTGACCACAGCGAGCCATAAATTGAGGTTTTGCGCGAACTATCACGATAGAGCATGTAAGATAAGGTGAATTTATCTGTGGTACTTTCACCTGAGTAAATATAATTGGTGAACGCACCTGCCAACTCTTGGTGATAATGATTTTGGCTGTGGCTAAAACGTAAATCCCAATAGCCAAAAGGAATGCTGTAATAAAGATTCCAGTTTTTACTAGCACGTTGCCCTTTGTCATCAGTGTGGCGTTTAATGCTATGCGTAAAGCTGGCGTAAAATAAATCGTTTGCAGAAAAAAGGTTATCCCAAGAAAGGGTTGCAGAGCCTTGTAATTTCCCTGTAGATTTGGAGCCACTGTTATCTAAACCAAGCGTTAAACGAAAAGGAAAATTCTGCGCATAAGTGACCAATAAATCACTATCACCTAGCTCTGCATCTTTGGCTTGGCTCGGTTGGATTTCAATATTAGCGTCTGCAGTGGGAGAGCGTTTAAGATTTTCTAAGCTTTGTTCAATATCACGCAAATTTAATAATTCGCCAGAATCAAAAGTCAATCCTGTCCAACTGTGTAAACGTGTGAAACGTGGCGTATTGCCCACGTCAGAGACAATAATATTTTTAATTTTACCTGGGATCACCATTAAGACCAGTTCGCCTTGGTTAAGATTTTGTTCAGGTACGATCACACGCGTTGTGACATAGCCTTTTTCTACAATTCGATTTTGTACTTGCGAAACAAGCGCATTAATGCCTTTTGCCCCGATACAACGAGGGAGTCGTAGATCTAACGATCGTGCAGTTTTAGTCAGTTCAAGTTGAAATTGAGAGGGGTGATATTGGTTGTCTGCAGAATAATCGAGAAGAGAAATTTTATAAATATCAAAGCAAGGTTTTTCATCGCTAGGTAACTTTTCTTTGCTGTCTTGTGCAACCTCTAAACGTACATCAGGCTTAGATTGTAATTGAGCCGCACGTTGTGCATTTTGCTGTTGTTGGCGTTGTTGTTGCTGAGCGTCAATTTGGTTTAGGTTGGGGTCATTCGGTGCAGATAATGCAGACAGAGAGAAAAGCAATCCTAAAATAGGCATAATTTTTAATGATAACTTTCTCTTTTTTCCTAAATTTTTATTCATATAACCTATTTCAACCTGTTAAACCTTTAACTTATTGTATCTTAATGAAAATCCATATGTATCGCAAGCTCTTAAGGGTAAATGCCAGAACTTGAAACATGCCAATTAAGGATTTGGTGGTTAATATCTATATCGTTATTAGGGCGGAGATTAAATCCGCCCTAATGACCTTTAACCCTTTAAAGCGCGGTATTTTTCGTCAATTTCCGTTTTAACAACGCACCTAAACCGCGTACTGCGATGAACAGGAAAGAGAGGATATACAAGGGGAGATTGCCTAATTTGGCGTAGGGGGTCCAACCTTGGGTGGGTTCAATACGCTGGGTTAGGGTGGTTTCGGTAAATTGTGGGGCTTGGGCGATAATTTTCCCCTGTTCATCAACAAAAACACTAATGCCTGTATTGGTGGCACGAACTAATGGACGACCTAGCTCCAAGGCGCGCATTCTTGCCATTTGCAAATGTTGCCAAGGACCGTGGCTGTCACCAAACCAAGCATCATTGGATATGGTTAAGATAAATCCTGCTTTTCCGGCTAAGTTACGGCGAAGTTGCTCACCTAAAATAATTTCATAACAAATCGCTGGCGTAAAAAGTCGATTTTTTATATTCAGTGCAGGCTGAATTTCTTTTCCTTGTTGGAAGGCGGACATCGGTAAATTAAACACTGAACCTAATGGACGTAACAGGCTTTCTAATGGAACATATTCACCAAAAGGAACGAGATGGTGCTTGTTATAGCGTTGAGCCGTTTCTGCCTGATACGTTGGATCCACAACCGTAATGGAATTGAGTAATTTGCCCACATTATCATCTCGATAAACCGTCCCGATAATCACATCGGTATTGGCTTTTTGCCCTGCTTGTTTTAAGGCGTTAAAGAAAGGTTGAATATGATTCTCGAGGGTAGGCAAAGCACTTTCGGGCAGAATAATCAAATCCGTTTTTCCTAAATTTTCGGTAATTTGGCGGCTATAAATTTCAAGGGTGCTATTGAGATAGTCAGGATCCCATTTGAGATTTTGTTCAATGTTGCCTTGTGCCAACGTGATGGTTAAAGCTTGATCTGTTTGTTTTTGCACATAATTTTGTTGAGATGCGTAAGCACTTAAAACACCAATCACCGCTAACATCGCCATATTGGCAAGCAAGACATGCCATTTTTTTTGCGCTTGAAAAAGTGCTGAAATGCCGTTAAAAATCACCGCACTTGCCCATAGGGTAAAGAAAGTTAAGCCGGTGACACCAAAAATCGGGGCTAAACCATAAAAGGGACTGTCGATTTGGCTGTAACCAAATTGTAACCAAGGAAAACCTGTCAATACCCAACCACGCAGAAATTCGGTGAATGTCCAAATTACGGCAAAAATGACCGCACTTTGTACCTTAAAGCGTTGAATGAGATAGGTAAAAAGCATGGGGTAAAGTGAAAGATAAGCGGCGAGTAAAACCACTAAGCCGTAGCTTAACCATAAAGGTGATCCACCGAATTGATGGATGCTGACATGTAACCAGCTGGTACCAATACTAAAAAAGCTGAGTCCCCACAAGAATGTTGCCCAAAGTGCGGTGCGTTTTTGGGGATGTTTGGCAATATAAATCAAGCCTAATAATGAAAGATAGGTAACGCCCCAATAATCATAGGGGGAAAAGGCAAAAACGCCGATTCCTCCCGAAATCAGCGCAATCATAGAGACGAGTAAGTTACTCATTATTTTTATCTTCTTCCTCTTGTGATGTCATTTCAGCCAATAATTCATCGGTCACTGTCGCGCGTAATTGAATGATGCGGCGGCTGTCTGCAGACGTGACTTTAAAATGTACGTTTTCAAGGGTAATTTCTTCGCCGCGTTTGGGTAAATAACCAAAGGCTTGCATAATGACACCACCAATGGTATCCACTTCTTCATCGGCAAAGTGGGTATTAAATTGGAGGTTAAAATCATCAATATCAGTGAGTGCGCGAACGGCGTAAGTATGGCGCGATAATTGGCGGATATTGGCAATGAGTTCTTCTTCGTCAAATTCATCTTCAATGTCGCCTACAATTTGTTCCAAAATATCTTCAATGGTGACCAAGCCCGAAACCGCACCAAATTCATCTACCACAATTGCCATATGGAAACGTTCTGAACGGAATTCTTTCAGCAAACGATCCACGCGTTTACTTTCCGGCACAATTTCCACCGGGCGCAATAAACGCGGTAAATCAAATTCTTCCGCATCGGAACGTAAGAATTTTAATAAGTCTTTGGCGTGCAAAATGCCCAATACATTATCGCGTTCATCGCTAATCACGGGAAAACGCGAGTGTGCTGTAGTAATAATGGTATCAAGGCAACTTTCAAGATCTTGTTCTTTTTCAATAAAAACAATTTGGGCGCGTGGGATCATAATATCGCGTACGCGAAGTTCGGCAATTTCCATCACCCCTTCGATCATTTCACGTGTATCCTGATCAATCAATTCGTTTTGTTCGGAATCCCGAATAACCTCCACTAATTCTTCGCGATTTTTCAGTTCACCTTGGAAAAAACGCCCAAATAAGGATTGGAAAAAGGATTTTTTTTGATGTGTTTCTGTTTGAGTTGGATTTATCGAATGCTCTTCGTTCATAATATTTTAGTATGTTATTGTCGGATTGACGGATAAAAAAGTAGCATATTTTTCAAATGGTTGCTAGAAGAAATTTGAATATCATGTCATACAGTGGCAAAGTGCGGTGAAAAACCGGGTTGATTTTCACCGCACTTTTGGCGATTACAGGACAAATTTAAATCTTGTCCAGTGATGATAATGACTACCTGCTTTTGCCATACCGCCATATTGCCACCATTCTGGATGGTTTGGGGTATCAGGCAGGGCTTGGGTTTCTAAGGCGATTCCGCTGTAATCTGCATATTGTCCGCCATTTCTTGTGGGGGTTCCGGCGAGATAGTTACCCGTGTAAACTTGCAATGCCGGTTGGCTAGTGCTCACTTCTAGGCGTAAAGCTCGATCAGGTGAAGTTAAAATAGCGCAAGGTTTGTTGTGCTCTTGATTCAGTAAGAATGCGTGATCATAGCCTTTAGTGAGCAATTGTTCCTCTTTAAGAAAATCCTGCTGAATAGGTTTTTCCGTTCGAAAATCAAAGCTGGTTCTTTGCACGGATTTTAAGGGGGCATTTGGAATACCTTGCCCATCCACAGGCAAAAATTGATCTGCGTTGAGTTGGAGAAAATGTTGACGAACGTCACAGCCATTTTTACTGTCTTGCAAGTTGAAATAGGCGTGGTTGGTCAGATTTAACGGCGTATCTTGTTGATTGTGCGCGCTGTAGGTGACTACTAAGCTGTTGTCTTGCTCTAGGGTGTAAGTCACGGTGACGTTCACTTCGCCCGCAAAGCCCTGATCACCATGGGGTGAAAAATGGCAGAAACACAGGCTATGTTCAGAAAAGTCTTTCAATTTCCACCGCACTTTATCCCAACCTAGCGCGCCGCCGTGTAATTGGTGCTCGCCTTGATTTGGGCTAAGCCCTAATTTTGCCGCGTGAGCAATGCGATTGGCATAACGCCCAATGCTTGCGCCCAAATAAGCGGTTTGTTTTGGGTAGTCGTCAGGTTGGCAACCTAACAATACTTCGCGCAGATTGCCGTTAACAGGGACTTGGCAAGAAAGCCAAGTGGCACCCCAGTCCATCATTTGAACGCGCATACCGTTTTCATTTTCCAAGGTGTAGATATGAAAGGGCAAGCCATCAGGCGCACAGCCGATGGCTAATGGTGCCTGTTTGTCTAACATAGATGTACCCCTTGAGACGCGGTACAGACGTAGAAACTTTCTTTTAAGCCTGTCCGTTTTTCATAATTGGCTTCAATAATTTGACGAACTTCGTCCACTTTTTCCGTTGGTGCCAGTGCCACAATACAGCCACCGAAACCACCGCCGGTCATTCGCGCGCCGCCTGATGAACCAATCACCGATTGGGCTAACTCAACTAAATAATCAATTTCAGGTGTGGTAATTTCAAAGTCATCGCGCATAGAAACATGGGACGCGTTCATCAATTGCCCTAAACGCGAAATATCCCCGGCATTTAACGCTTGCACCGCATCCAATACACGTTGATTTTCGGTCACTACGTGACGAGCACGTTTTGCCATTTCAGGATCAAGTGCGGTTAATTCTGCTTCTTTTTCGTGGAATTGTGTCACCGAGACATCGCGCAATGCTTTAACGCCAAAGAATTTTGCGGCGGCTTCGCATTGTTGACGGCGCGTATTGTATTCGCCTGTCACCAAATCGTGTTTTACGTGGGAATTCACAATAATCACTGCGATATTGTCCGGCACAGGTGTAGCTTGAGTTTCAAGGCTGCGGCAATCAATCATGAGCAAGTGATCCGCTTGTCCAAGGGCTGAGATCAATTGATCCATATTGCCGCAATTCGCGCCGACAAATTTATTTTCAGCTTTTTGCCCAATGAGCGCGATGTCGGTATGGCTTAAAGGCAAGTTGCCCAGCTGTTGGCAAAATTTACCCACGGCAACTTCAAGAGAAGCGGATGAGCTTAAACCTGAAGAAAGTGGGACATTGCCATTAATAACTAAATCGGCGCCTTGGGTAAATTCAGGGCAACGTTCCTGAATAAATTTCACCACACCGCGCACATAGCCCGTCCATTTCGCATTGGCTTTGGGCTCAATGGGTTGGTCAAGGCGAAATTCATCGCTTTCTTGCAAGTCTGCGGCAAAAACCTTGAAAAGGTGATCTTGACGCGGTGCGCCACTAATGGATGTACCGTAATTAATGGCACAGGGCATGACAAAGCCATCGTTATAGTCGGTATGTTCGCCAATGATATTGACTCGCCCGGGCGCGTAAACATTGAGTGTTGGGGCTTTTTGATATTTTTCGTTGAATAATTTTTTTGATAATTCTTGTGGAAGCATAATGAATTCCTATTTTTACCAGATTATTTAAAGTGCGGTGAAAATTAACGATATTTATAATGAACGTCAGATAATTCCCGTAATCTGGCAGCGGCTTGTTCCGCCGTCAAATCTCGTTGGCTTTCGCCGAGCATTTCATAACCCACCATAAATTTACGCACCGTAGCCGAGCGCAATAGCGGCGGATAGAAATGGGCATGCAGTTGCCAATGTTCATTGTTTTCATCATTAAATGGCGCAGCGTGGAAGCCCATAGAATAAGGGAAACTGGTCTCAAATAAGTTGTCGTATTTGGTGGTGAGTTTTTTCAATATCACCGCTAAATCTTGGCGTTGTTCGGCGCTGAGTTCCGTTAAACGTTTTACGTGGGCTTTCGGTAATAACAAGGTTTCAAAAGGCCATACCGCCCAATAAGGCACAACCGCCACCCAGTGCGCCGTTTCCACCACAACGCGTTCTTTTTGTTCCAGTTCGCGTTTGGCATAATCCACTAACAATACCGAGCCGTGTTTTTCATAGTATTTACGTTGATTTTCATCTTCGCGGGCGACTTCATTGGGTAAAAAGCTGTTTGCCCAAATTTGACCGTGGGGATGCGGATTGGAGCAACCCATTGCCGCCCCTTTGTTTTCAAAGATTTGAACCCATTGATATTGTTGCCCTAATTCATTTAATTGGGCTTGCCACACATCAATCACATCTTCAATTTCGCTTTCTGTCAGTAACGGCAAGGTTTTACTATGGTCAGGGGAGAAGCAAATAACACGACTTTCTCCGCGCGCGACACTGCTTTGAAATAAGGGATCTTGTGATGCTTCAGGCGCAGGCGAATCGACCAACAATGCAGAAAAATCATTTTTAAAAACATAAGGTTTGCGGTAATCAGGGTTTGGCTCGCCTGTAATTCGCTTGTTTCTCGGGCAAAGATAACAG
This sequence comes from Actinobacillus porcinus, assembly GCF_901764995.1. GTDB lineage: Bacteria > Pseudomonadota > Gammaproteobacteria > Enterobacterales > Pasteurellaceae > Exercitatus > Exercitatus porcinus. Next base: position 260,391 of record NZ_CABFKI010000002.1, on the reverse strand, counting down.
TTGGGATCGTGGCTTGGTTTTTGTTCTTCTTGTACTTTTTCTTGCTGTCCTTGCCAAGGGCGTTTTGCGCGATGGGGGGAAACGAGAACCCATTGATCGGTGAGTGGATTATAGCGGCGATGTGGATGTTCTGTTGGGTCGAATAACGCAGTCATATAGTTTCCTTCCTTATTTTTTTCTTTATGGTGACGTTAACATAGCATAAAAAATGGAGTGGAAATATAAGGAAAAATGATTTTTGTGATATGGATCACAGATTTCAATATTTGCTGAATGGGTTAATGCTATTTTGTGATGAAGATCACAGATATTTATCATTTGAACCATTATATTTAACCCTAATTACGTTAGTGCGTTGTCGCGATGATTGGGGAACGGCTAAGGTAAGATTGTACTTATTTCATTTCAAGGAGAAAGCTTATGAAAAAATTAGGTTTAAGTGCATTAACTTTAGCATTAGGTTTAGCGGCTGGCGTAAGTGTTGCGCAAGCGGAAACAAAAATCGGGGTTACGATTTATAAATACGATGATAACTTTATGTCATTGATGCGCAAGGAAATTAGCAAGGAAGCAGAAACATTAAAAGATGTTAAGTTATTGATGAATGACTCTCAAAATGCGCAATCGATTCAAAATGACCAAGTGGATGTGTTGATTTCAAAAGGCGTGAAAGCCCTAGCGATTAACCTAGTTGACCCTGCTGCAGCGTCAACCATTATTGGCAAAGCGAAACCGGATAATATTCCTGTGGTGTTCTTCAATAAAGACCCGGGCGAAAAAGCCTTATCAACATATGATAACGCCTATTATGTGGGAACCGATCCAAAAGAATCCGGCTTAATCCAAGGGGAATTAATTGCGAAACAATGGAAAGCCAATCCTGCCTTTGACTTAAACAAAGACGGTAAAATTCAGTATGTCTTATTGAAAGGCGAACCGGGTCACCCGGATGCGGAAGCGCGTACTAAATATGTGATTGAAAAATTAGCTGATGCAGGCATTCAAACCGAGCAACTCTTTATGGATACAGGGATGTGGGATGCCGCAATGGCGAAAGATAAAACCGATGCGTGGTTATCTAGCGCGAAAGCGAACGACATTGAGATGATCATTTCTAACAATGACGGTATGGCAATGGGCGCATTGGAAGCGGTAAAAGCACATGGTAAAAAACTGCCGATTTTCGGTGTGGATGCCTTACCAGAAGTGTTGCAATTGATCAAAAAAGGTGAAATTGCGGGAACGGTGTTGAATGATGGTGTCAACCAAGGTAAAGCGGTTGTGCAATTATCTAATAACCTTGCGCACGGAAAACCTGCAGGGGAAGGCACGGCTTATAAAGTCGAAAATAAAGTCGTTCGTGTGCCTTATGTCGGCATTGATAAAGACAATTTATCTGAATTTATGAAATAAGATCCTTAGGTGGGAAACTCGATGAATTTTGTCCGCACTTTTGGCGCGGTGGCGAGTTACCCACTTTAATTTTAACAAGAAATAGATGGGGTGATGTATGACGGCACAAAATCAAGAAGTGCTACTCACCATGACAAATGTGAGCAAGTCGTTCCCTGGTGTTAAAGCCTTGGATAAGGCAAATTTAACCGTGAAATCCCATAGTGTTCACGCATTAATGGGGGAGAATGGGGCAGGTAAATCTACTTTACTAAAATGCTTATTTGGCATTTACGCCAAGGATGAAGGCGATATTATGTTCCTTGGTAAGCCTGTCAATTTTAAAACATCGAAAGAAGCCTTAGAACACGGCATTTCTATGGTGCATCAAGAGTTAAACCTTGTGCGCCAGCGTAATGTGATGGATAACCTTTGGCTAGGGCGTTATCCGCTGAAAGGGATTTTTGTGGATCACACCAAAATGTATAACGACACCAAAGCCATTTTTGATGAACTGGGGATTGATGTGGATCCGCGAGATAAAGTAGCGGATTTGTCTGTGTCACAAATGCAGATGATCGAAATTGCGAAGGCCTTTTCCTATAACGCCAAAATTGTGATTATGGATGAGCCTACGTCATCGCTTTCAGAAAAAGAAGTGGAACATCTTTTCACCATTATCGCCAAATTAAAAGCACGCGGTTGCGGCATTATTTACATTTCTCACAAAATGGATGAGATTTTCCGCATTTGTGATGAAATCACCATTTTACGCGATGGGCAATGGGTGAATACCGTAGCGGTTCAAGATGTCACCATGGATCAAGTGGTGTCTATGATGGTGGGACGAGAGCTAACGCAACGCTTCCCTGAAAAAATTAATACGCCGAAAGAAGTGATCCTAACGGTGGAAAATTTAACCGCACTTAATCAGCCGTCTATCCAAGACGTTAGCTTTGAATTACGCAAAGGCGAGATTTTAGGTATTGCAGGTTTAGTTGGTGCAAAACGCACGGATATTGTGGAAACTATTTTCGGCGTACGTGCGCGTGCCGGTGGTACGGTGAAATTGCACGATAAAACGGTGGTCAATCACAGTGCGCTTGAAGCCATTAACAATGGTTTTGCCTTGGTGACGGAAGAACGCCGTTCTACGGGGATCTATGCTAATCTCAGTATTGAGTTTAATTCGTTGATTTCTAATATGAAATCTTATATGACCCAATGGGGTTTGCTCAGTAGCAAAAAAATGAAAAGCGATACCCAATGGGTGATTGATGCGATGAATGTGAAAACACCATCCCATAAAACTACCATTGGTTCGCTTTCAGGCGGTAATCAACAAAAGGTGATTATTGGGCGCTGGTTGCTGACTCAACCTGAAGTCTTAATGCTTGATGAGCCGACCCGTGGTATTGACGTTGGGGCAAAATATGAAATTTATCAATTGATTATGCAACTTGCCCAAAAAGATAAAGGCATCATTATGATTTCATCAGAAATGCCTGAATTACTAGGGATTACGGATCGCATTTTAGTGATGAGCAATGGTCGAGTGGCTGGCATTGTTGAAACAGCAAAAACTTCACAAGAAGAAATTTTGCAATTGGCAGCTAAGTATTTATAGAAGGAATGTGGTATGGCTGGTCAAAAAACAAAAACATGGGATTTTTTCAAACAAAATGCGATTTATTTCGTGTTGTTGATTTTGCTTGGTGTCATTATTGCTCAAGACCCAAGTTTCTTAACGCTGATGAACTTCAGTAATATTTTAACCCAATCTTCTGTTCGCTTAATTATCGCGTTGGGGATTGCCGGCTTGTTGGTGGTTCAAGGTACGGACTTATCCGCCGGTCGTCAAGTGGGCTTAGCAGCGGTGGTTGCAGCAACCATGTTGCAAGCTATGGATAACTTTAACCGTGTATTTCCTAATTTACCCGAAATGCCGATTTTTGTGGTGATTTTGATTGTGTGTGCCATTGGCGCGGTCATTGGCTTAGTGAACGGCTTTGTGGTGGCAGTGTTAAATGTAACGCCATTTATTGCAACCATGGGGACGATGATTATCGTTTATGGCTTTAACTCTTTGTACTATGACGCCGTAGGCGGGTCTCCAATTGCAGGCTTCAGCGAAAACTTCTCGTCATTTGCACAAGGGTTCTTCCGCTTCGGTAGTTTCAAACTTTCTTACATTACGATTTACGCCATTGTAGCAACCATCTTAATGTGGATTTTATGGAACAAAACCCGCTTCGGTAAAAACATTTTCGCCATCGGTGGCAACCCGGAAGCAGCACGAGTATCCGGTGTAAACGTCACACGTAACTTATTGGTGATTTATACCCTTGCAGGTGTATTCTATGCCTTTGGTGGGATGCTCGAAGCAGGACGTATCGGTTCTGCAACGAACAACCTTGGTTTTATGTATGAATTAGACGCCATTGCCGCTTGCGTGGTGGGCGGTGTGTCATTTGCCGGCGGTGTGGGCACCATTATCGGTGTCGTCACGGGGGTGTTAATTTTCACCGTTATCAACTATGGTTTAACCTATATCGGTGTTAACCCTTACTGGCAATACATTATCAAAGGTTCCATTATCATTCTTGCGGTTGCTATTGATAGTTTGAAATACGCGAAGAAAAAATAGGTGGTAAAATATTAAAAAGAATGACCGCACTTGCTACCAAGCGCGGTCATTTTTTTAGGATATGCGGATTTAATTATAGGAATTAATACATCTACTGAAGATGAGCCTTTATCTAGTCTACCACTATATTTTGGAAATTTATATCTCTAATGGCTCAAAGAGTTGGTTTTAATTATTTTTCTAATTATTACCAACTCTTTGTATTAAAAAATCCTTTATAAACATAATGTTATGTCTTTCCATTAATCTATTATGAACCAATAATTTCTGTCTCAATTCTTTTAATATTCTCTTCTCTGAAATTTCTATTCATAAAAATATGAAGTAGATCACAAATTCAACATTTGATTATTTATTAAACGTGGTTGGTATGTTATAAACGCGATAATGACGCTTTCTATTACCCTATGTTTAGGGGTTAGAATAAAAACAATGGTGAGATTTTGCGATGAGTCATAGCATTTGTAATAAGTTAAAACAGCATTTTAGCAAGCATCCTTGTTGTTGCATTGCTCTACTTATCCCTTTTATACCCTATATTTTATGGGTATCTTTTTTCTATGACATGATTTTAGCAGAAATCATTACTCCTTACCGTTGTGATATGTGGAAAGGCAAAGAAGTAGAAGTTTTTTTAACACCCGAAGAATGGAGAAAGTTATCAGGCGTTAATGAGTCACTCAAAGGTACTGAATGGGTATATTATCCTACGATTGAAGGTGAGCCAGAAACAGATCCTTTTTTTATAAAAAATCAAGGGCTATATCAACAAGTAATGTATTTTGATGGAAATAAACATTTTTTAGGGGAGGTAAATAGAAAATATCCTTACTTAAATATATATGTATATATAAACCCTAACAAGATATTTGGTCATAATACTTTCGTACTATACGATCATAACCTTAAACAGGTTATAGTACAGTATCATTTAATTGCGGGGTATTTCAGAAACCCTCTTTCAGGGCTAGCTGAAAGTTTTAAGTGTAATGAAAATGATATTTCGGAAGGTTCAGATTTTATGAATGATTATTTAAATAACTAGTGAGGTAGGATTATGTCTAATGACAACCTAGCATTGTTAGCAGCTTCAGCATATGGAGAATTTCCTGAAATAAATAACCGTAAGAAAATTAATGAGAGTTTAAGAGAAAAATCTGAACTTTCTGATGAACAAGCTAGAAATTTTATAGACAATTATGACATTCTAGCTCATCAATCAAATACTGCTAGTGGCTACTCAGGAACTCTCGTTATAAATAAAAAGACTAATCAAATGTTTTTATTACATAGAGGAACAGAATTTTCTACAAAAGAAGATAAAATTGCCGATTTTGAATTAGCAATAACTGGGCTTCCTCAAAAACAAGTAGAAGATGCAAAGCATTTTGTTGATGACTTAATTAGGCGTAAAATTATTACACGTTCTTTTACCAATGTTTCACATAGTTTAGGCAAAACAATAGGTGATGCAATTCACTTCACTACAGATTTATCTGAAGGCTCTATTGGATTTAATGGCTCTGGCTTGTCTTTTTGGAAAGGTAGTTTAAATGTTGATTCTTCATCTCATTATATATCCGATGTTCCAGATTCGAGATTTGCTGACAAGATTAAAAATAGAATTTTTTTGGAAAAGTTAGCAAGAGAAAACGGGAATACATTTAATTTCAAAAAAAGGAACACAGTGAACTATGTTAGTAATGGAATTAGAATAGTTCCAAACAATATCATTTATGACCAGTTTGGTGAAGTGATTAACATCAATATAGGTAATGCCACTCATGCCATAACCCCATTTATAAATTCTATGGATAATATAGGTGTAATAGACAAAATAGTTGCTATTACACCCAAAACAGCTCAAATAGACAAAACAGTTGCCAATATTTATTTTCTTTAAATGTTAGCAACTTTTTCTATTTAGAAAATCCTGTATAAACAATACATTACGTATTTTATTTAATCCGTTGTGATTATTTATTTTTCGTTTAAGTTCACTAAAAAGCCCTTCTAAACGATTTGTTGTCCTTTCTATATTTAATTCAGGATATTTCTCATAGGTAAAAATATAATCCATATAACGCCTTAAACCGGCATAAGCACTTCTTACATTGCGATGTTTATAAGGAAAATAACCTTTTTCATTGGCTTTATCACTTCGTTCTTTTAAAAAATTTTGGTGTTTAATAAACCAATAATGTAATCGTAGATAAAATTCATTTTTTGAACTCTTTGTTAATGTTTTTACTATTATTTTTAATTCTTTTCCTGCTTGCGATTGATGCTTTTTTCTTAATTTTTGCATATCGATATATCTTTGAATAGTTCTGACTGAACAATGATATTTAATTGCGAGTTCTTTATAGGTTTGTTTCCCTAAAATATAATCGTTCCAAATTTTAATTGGATCTAATTTTTTCTTGAAGGAAAATGTTTTATGACACTTATTACAAAAAATATCGTTGAATATTATTTGATGTGCCATGTTTCTTTATTTTCGGATTTTGGCAAAATGGGCAGTTTTTTGTTCATATTTCAAAAATAGGGCTTAAAGCCTTGTACTATAAAGCTTTAAGCCAGTTTTTAGCAACAAATTTGTCTATTACACCTCATTTTGAGAGTTCACCTAGCACGCGCCGTGCTAGGTTCCTTAAGCCCAGCCCCGCTGGGGCTGACAGTAAGAGTCGTAGAGCAGAGCCGCAGAGCGGCTCAGATGAAGTAACCCTATACGGCTCGTATAGGGGGTATTAATGATGAGCACTTTTCCAGATACCATTTACCGCGGTACCGATCACTTGGAAATCTGCAGTAAATGCGGTGAGATTGGCAATTTTGCCTGTTTCAATGGAACCTAATTTATGGTCTTGATGGATGGCGCGTGCCGGGTAGAGATTGCACATTTTGAGTGCTTCGCTAAGCGAGACACCAACCTGTTCCACCATATTTTTGAGAGACTCAATCATCGTAATAGAAGCACCGCCTAACGCGCCATTGGCATCAAAACAACGTCCGTTTTCCACAAAAATCGGTTTGCCTACAAAAGTAAAGGTTTTAATATCCGAACCTGCCGCCGCCAGTGCATCGGTCACAATGCAAAGTTTGTCGCCTTTTAATTTTTGGGCTAAACGCACATTGGCAAAATCCACATGCACACCATCCACAATAATGCCTGTGTAAACATCCGAATCCAATACCGCACCGACAACGCCTAATTCGCGCCCCGAACTGATTGGTGACATGGCGTTATGCAAATGAGTGGCAAAACCGGCGCCCTGTCTAAAGGCTCTTTTTGCCGTATCATAATTGGCGTTAGAATGTCCAATGGAAACGATGATGCCTTTTTCCACAAATTCAGGAATATATTGCGCAGTAGGATTTTCAGCCGCTAGGGTGATTTTGGTAATCACTGCCGCATTATCCAGTAAGAATTGCTTCATTTCAGGGCTGATTTCACGAATATATTCAGGGCGATGTACGCCTTTTTTCTCCACACTTAAATAAGGCCCTTCCAAATGTAAACCTAACGCTTGGTTTTGATATTTCGCCAAATATTCGGTCATGATTTTGACCGCGGTTTTCATATCTTCATCGGGGGATGTAATAAATGTGGGTAAAAAACTCGTGGTGCCGGATTTCAGGTTGGTTTCCTGCATAATTTCAAGGGTTTGCACGCTGGTTTGATCATTAAACATCACGCCGCCACAACCATTAAGTTGCAAGTCAATAAAACCTGCCGTGAGATTATTGCCTTGCAGATCAATGGTTTCTATATTTTTATCTAATTCCTGCTGCGGAATAATGGCGTGGATTTTGTCATCTTTTACCACCACCGCATAACCGCGCAAGGTTTCCTGCCCCGTGTAAATCGTGCTGTTAATTAAAGCATAAGCCATATAATTTCATTTCTCTTATTAGTCTAAAACGCTGTGAATCGCGCGTTGTTCCAATTCCGTGAAGTATTTTACGGTTTTCACTTTTAATTCTTGCTGTGCAGGTTCATCACAAACAAGGATAAAATGACGATGTAATTGTAACGCGCTAATGGTCCAAAGATGATTGACCGAACCTTCCACACCTGCCTGTACCGCTAAAGCCTTGTTATGTCCCGTGGCTAAAATCATCACTTCTTCCGCGTCCATTAATGTCCCAACGCCAATAGTTAAGGCATATTTTGGCACGCTGTTAATATCATTATCAAAAAAGCGTGAATTAGCAATCAAGGTATCCGTATTTAGGGTTTTAATGCGGGTACGTGAAGTCAACGAAGAGGCCGGTTCATTGAATGCAATATGTCCATCTTGTCCAACTCCTCCCATAAACAAATGAATTTTGCCGTAAGATTTGATTTTTTCTTCATAACGGCGACATTCTTCATCATGATTATCCGTATTGCCATTCAGAATATTGATATTTTTTTCTTGAATATCAATATGATTGAAGAAGTTGTTATACATAAAAGAATGATAGCTTTCAGGATGTTCTTTAGGTAAGCCGACATATTCATCCATATTAAAGGTGACAACATGTTTAAAACTCACCTCTCCGGCTTGATAAAGTGCGATTAATTCTTGATAGGTTTTTAGTGGCGTTCCCCCTGTAGGCAAACCTAAAACAAAAGGACGATCTTCAGAGGGATTAAAGTGATTAATTCTATCAACAATATGGCGAGCAGCCCATTGGCTGACTTGTTGTTCTGTTTGTAAGGGAATAAGGCGCATGGGAAATTCTCCGATTAAATAGGAAAAACAGCGTGTGCCAATAGCTGTTCGGAAGAACACACGCTGCTTATATCTAGGATTATAAATATTTTTCTTTTAAGGCTTTTGCGACAGCAAGTTGTTGCTCTGTGGCCGATTTTGTCATTGGCTCTCGGCAGTAACCTGCGTCAACACCTTGTAATTTCAAGATTTCTTTAATGGTTAAATATAAGCCATTTGCCAAAATGCCTTCAATTAAGTCATTGGTAACATGTTGAATTTCACGTGCTTCGGCAAGTTTACCCGCCTGGCCTAATTCAAAAATTTGGCGAGCACGCACACCATTAATATTGAAAGTGCTACCAATTGCGCCATCCGCCCCAAGGGAAACTGCAGGCAACATCATTTCATCAAAACCGGCCCAAATGAGATGATTTGGGAACGCCTTTTTCAAACGTTCTAACAAATAGAAATCACCGGCAGTAAATTTCACACCCAATACTTTTGGATTTTTATAAAGCTCGCCAAATTGCTCAATCCCCATATTCACGCCGGTTAAGAACGGAATAGAGTACACAATCATATTATTGCCTGTTTCTGCAATAATGGTATCGTAGTAATGTTTGATTTCTGCAAAGCTAAATTTATAGTAGAACGGCGTTACTGCAGATAAGCTGTCATAGCCTAATTCTGTGGCATATTTACCCAACTCAACGGCTTCATGTAGATTTACGCTACCGACCTGTGCAATTAAAGCAATATCATCTTTTGCTTCATCTTTTGCAATACGAAAAATTTCTTTTTTCTCCGCGGTGGAAAGCATAAAGTTTTCCCCCGTTGAGCCCCCCACATACAAACCATCGACTTTCATTTTATCAATATTGTGACGGATAATTTCGCGCAATCCTTTCTCATTCACCGAACCATCTTCGTTAAAGGAAACTAATAATGCACTAAAAATACCTTTCAGATTTTTCATAACGTTCTCCTATTTTTGACGTTGTTCTAAAATAACATGTACGGTTTTTTGTTTTGCGGTAATGGCTTTTTCTTCTTCCGCTTGCACCAGTAAGGTGTAAATCAAATCCAATACAAAAGATTGGGCAATTTGCGTACCAATAGAATCACCTTGTAATAAGTATTGGCGGTTACCATTGTGCAAAACGTAATCGGCTACTTTGGTGATCGGTGAGCGCGCATTATGGGTAATTGCAATGGTTTTTGCACCTGCGTTACGAGCGATAGCCAGAGATTGCACGGTTTCTTCAGACTGCCCTGAATGGCTCAATCCAATCACCACATCGCCTTTGCGCATTAATGCTGCTTGCATGTACATAAAATGGTTATTGCTAGAGGCATCTACTTGCATACCGATCCGCATTAACTTGCTTTTTCCCCAAAGGGCAAGCAATCCCGAGGTTCCGACACCGTATAAAAAAATACGTTTAGCCAAACGCAATTCATTGACTACTTGCTCTAATACATTGAAATCAATAAGGTTAATAGTTTCACTCACGACCTTATTTAATGCCACTTGAATTTTATTCGCCACTAAATCCGGTTCATCATCACTGGCAATATCCGTATCTAATAAAGTTTGTACCGTTGGGTTTTGTGTAGCCAGTTCGATAGCAAATTCCATTTTGAAATCGCTAAATCCGTCAAATCCCAAACTGCGACAGAAGCGAATCATCGTGGCTTCACCTACATTAATATTTTTGGCAATATCCGCTAATGAACAGTTATTGATCAATTCAGGATTTTGTAAAATTTGCTCGGCGATACGTTTTTCTGTTTTGGTTAAGCTCGCCTGTAACGCCGCCATACGCTCTAAGATATTGCTTTTTGTCATAATTACTTCCTGCTGTTTGAATATTCACATCCCGGTGCGCCCTTAGCTATACTAATTCAACAGGGACTTTAACCACTAATTTTTTCAATTGCGCAACCCGACCATTTACATTGCAACAAGGTTTATGAGGTTCATAAGGATAAAACACCACAAATTGTTGCGGACGAACTTCAATCCAATTTTTATCGGCAATGGTCACGCTCGTAAGTTGGTAATCGTCTTCTTCATGATATTCTTCATATTGGCTTAAATCCGGTGTTTCAACGCCATATTCCATGCCGTCAATTCCGTCAATGATCAGTTGCACATCAATATAACGATGATGAAGTTCTGCTTTTTTATTTTCTGAAGCCTCGCTTGTTGGTGTCATCACATTCATAAAAATTTGCTCAGTGATGTCATGTCGTCCATTTTCTAAGGCGTGTAAATCAATCGTTTTTAAATAATCACAGACTTCCGCTAAAACTTTAGGTAAATCACGTTGATAATCTTGACGAGTTAAGGTTCCGATATACATAGTTTTTCCTTACTATTTAGTATTTTTATGATGAAAATTATATTCCCCCCATGCTGCTGCACCAATTAAGCCGGCATCACCACCAAATTGAGCAGTGCGCAATGGGCAACGATAAAAGTAGGGTTGCTTTTTAAGATATTTTTCTACTAAAGGCAAATAACCTTCGGCCAAGCCAACACTGCCGCCAATAACGATTTTTTGCGTATCTAAGCTAATGCGTAAATTGGCGATTAAATTAGCAATGGCTTTAGCAGAACGTTCCACAAGTGCGGTGGCTTTTTCATCATTTTGACGAAAACGCTCAAAGACTTCTTTTGGCGAACAAGGGTTGTCCCATTGGCTTGAAACCGCTTCAATGGCGCGTCCAGAGGCAACCGCCTCCACACAACCACGGCGACCACAACCACACATCACCTCATTCGGATCGGCTAACGTATGACCAATATGGCCGGCGACACCATTGGGTTCCGTCAGTAAGTGTCCATTTTGAATGATACCACCGCCTACGCCGGTTGAGACGGTAATAAACACAAAATTTTTCACCGCACTTTGATCTTCATGTTGATATTCTGCAAAGGCCGCCGCTTGCACATCATTAAGCAAAAAAATTGGTTTTTTACTTACCGAAGCCAGGTTGTCATACAAAGGAAAATGCGCTAAGCCACCCAGGTTTTTAGGATTAAGTGCGGTTAAAATACCTTGATTAATAATGCCTGTTGAGGCAACAGCAATATAATCAAATTTCCCTTGATATTGTTGCACAATATCTTTCAAAACCTGACGCATTCCACTTCCATCATGATCCTGTGGCGTGACAATTTGTTGACGTTGCGAAATTAATTGATTTTCGACTAATGCCACGGCAATTTTAGTGCCGCCAATATCAATGGCTAAACAACGCATAGTAATTTCCTTATTTTTTGGCTTGTTGGATCGCCTGAGCAAACCAACTGACAATATGCTCTAAACGCGTTAAGGCAGAACCCACAGTCACACAGTCTGCACCGGCTTCAATGGCAGAACGAGCGAGTTCAGGGGTATTATATCGCCCTTCGGCCATGACAAAACAGCCGGCTGCCTTGAGATCTTTCACTAATTGAAAATCAGGTTCTTCAGGGGTATGGTCACCTGTGTAACCGGACATTGTGCTGCCCACAATATCAAAACCTAATTGTTGACAATAAAGCCCTTCTTCTAAATTTGAGCAATCCGCCATCGCTAAACAGCCACATTGATGAATGCGTTCTACCGCTGCTTTTATAGCAACAGGGCGTGGGCGATTTGTTCCATCAACAGCAATAATATCTGCGCCTGCAGTAGCGAGTGCATCAATGTCATCTAAGAATGGGGTAATACGAATCGGGCTATCGGGTAAATCACGTTTAACGATACCAATAATCGGTACGGAAACTGTAGGACGAGTGGCTTTTAAATTATCAACGCCTTCAATACGTAAACCTGCTGCGCCACCAATGACAGAGGCTTGTGCCATTGCGGCAACAATATTAGGATGATCCATCGGGCCATCATCAACAGGTTGGCAAGAAGCGATTAACCCATAACGAATACGTTCCAATACATTTTGAGGATCTAATTTTGACATATCTACTCCATAAATCACGTGGTTGATGATGCTTTCTTTAGCCAATGATTCCCTATTCAGATTAACTATGGCATAAATCGCACATCCTTGTTTGTAGAAAGCGCGGTCAAATTTTCATTAGGTTGAATTATATCGTTAAAATTCCTTAAAAGAAAACATAAATTGGAGTTTTATTTCATCTAATGATTAAAATGTGAGCTTTGTCACAAATTTAGAAATAAAACTTCATTTTAAATTGAAAAAATGACTTTATTGCTTTATAACTGTAATCAGTGAATAGACGGACAAGTTGTATTTAGTGTTCATTTATTTGTTATCGCTTATTGGTTATGACAAACAAGGAGATATCCATGAAATTGAAACAATTTGCTCTTACTGCATTGGCATTGGCTATTTCAGGTGCAGCTTTTGCAGCGGATTATGACCTCAAATTTGGTATGGTAGCCGGAACCAGTTCAAATGAATATAAAGCTGCAGAATTCTTTGCGAAAGAAGTGAAAGACAAATCAGCCGGCAAAATTGAGATCTCGATTTATCCTGCTGCGCAATTAGGCGATGATCGCGTGATGTTGAAACAATTAAAAGATGGTGCGTTAGATTTCACCTTTAGCGAATCTGCCCGTTTCCAAATTTTCTACCCTGAAGCGGAAATTTTTGCTTTACCTTATATGATTCCAAATTTCGATACTGCGAAAAAAGCCTTGTTTGATACGAAATTTGGTCAAGGTTTGTTGTCAAAAATTGACAAAGAACTCAATATGAAAGTTATTGGTATCGCCTATAACGGTACGCGTCAAACCACCTCAAACCGTCCAATTAACAGCATTGCGGATATGAAAGGGTTAAAACTTCGTGTACCTAATGCGGCGACTAACCTCGCCTTTGCAAAATATGTTGGTGCCGCACCAACACCAATGGCATTCTCTGAAGTGTATTTGGCGTTACAAACCCATTCTGTAGATGGTCAAGAAAACCCATTGCCAACGATTCAAGCACAAAAATTCTATGAAGTGCAAAAATATTTGGCATTAACCAACCATATTTTAAATGACCAACTTTATTTGATTAGTAACGAAACCTTGAATGATTTGCCTGAAGATTTACAAAAAATTGTGAAAGAGTCGGCTGCCAAAGCGGCGGAATATCACACCAAATTGTTTATGGATGATGAAACTAAGTTAATTGAATTCTTCAAAGAGAAAAAAGTGACGGTTACCCAACCTGATCTCAAACCATTCAAAGCGGCCTTACAACCTTACTATGATGATTATGTAAAACGCACCGGTGATGCGGGTAAAAAAGCCATGGAGGAATTCTCTAAACTCTCTCAATAATGACCGCACTTTTATCACGCTATTTTCGTGAAACGAGGGCGTAGTAATGCGCCCTTAGCCCATATCGCTTAATGAGCCTGATTTCGGAGGCTTTATGAAATTCATCAATAAATTAGAAGAATGGCTTGGGGGTACGTTATTACTCATCATTTTCGCCATTCTTGTGGCACAAATTGTCGCTCGTCAAATTTTTGACTCACCGATTATTTGGAGTGAAGAATTAGCTCGGCTCTTATTTATTTATGCCGGCTTATTCGGGATTAGTATGGCGATTCGTAGCCAACAGCATGTGTATATCGATTTTCTCACGAATTTGATGCCGGACTATATTCGTCGTGCTACCAATTCCTTTGTACAACTCCTGATTTTTATTTCGATTGTATTATTTGTGCATCTTGGGTTTAAAACCTGGCTTGGCGCAACCTTTGAAATTGTTTCATTGGGCATTTCGGAAAAATGGCTCTATGGCGGTTTGCCGTTTATTTCATTGCTCATGTTTTTCCGTTTCTTACAAGCACAAAATGAGAATTTTCATAACAAATTAAGTTATTTGCCAGCGCTGTTTTTTGTCGTAAGTGCGGTGATTATTTTTGCTATTTTGTTCTTCCAACCGGATTGGTTTAAGGCATTGCGTATTTCTAATTACGTTAAATTAGGCGATTCAGCGGTGTATGTCACCTTGGGCATTTGGTTGGTGATTATGTTCCTGGGTACACCTGTAGGATGGTCTTTATTCATTGCCACTGTGTTGTATTTTGCGATGACGCGTTGGAACATTATTAATTCCGCTTCAATTAAATTAGTCGATAGTTTAAACAGTTTCCCATTACTCAGTGTGCCATTTTTTATCCTAACAGGGATTTTGATGAACACTGGGGGGATAACCACCAAGATATTCACCTTTGCCAAAGCTTTATTAGGGCATTACACAGGTGGTATGGGGCATGTGAATATCGGGGCAAGTTTGATTTTCTCAGGGATGTCCGGTTCTGCTTTGGCAGATGCAGGAGGGTTAGGGCAGCTTGAAATAAAATCCATGCGCGATGCAGGTTATGATGATGAGATCAGCGGAGGCATTACCGCAGCCTCTTGTATTATTGGCCCTCTTGTACCGCCAAGTATTGCCATGATTATCTATGGCGTGATTGCCAATGAAAGTATAGCGAAACTCTTTGTGGCCGGTTTTGTACCCGGTGTATTGGTCACTGTCGCATTAATGACCATGAATTATTTTGTGTCGAAAAAACGGGGATATCCAAGAACACCAAAAGCCTCAAGAGAAGAACTCTGCAAAGCCTTTAAAGAAAGCATTTGGGCAATTTTAACCCCTGTTTTAATTATCGTCGGGATTTTTTCAGGCTTATTTACACCAACGGAAGCCGCGGTATTTGCTTCAGCATATGCCATTATTATTGGTAAATTTGTTTACAAAGAATTGACCTTAGAAAGCCTATTTAAAAGTTGTATAGAAGCGATTTCTATTACAGGTGTAACCGCTTTAATGGTGATGACAGTGACATTCTTTGGCGACATGATTGCGCGCGAACAAGTAGCCATGAAAATTGGTGAAGCCTTTGTGGCTTTGGCGGATAGCCCGATTATGGTGCTAGTGATGATCAACCTTTTATTGCTGTTCTTGGGAATGTTCATCGATGCCTTAGCATTACAATTCCTTGTGTTACCAATGCTTATCCCGATTGCACAACAATTTGGCATTGATCTTGTGTTCTTTGGTGTGATGACAACACTTAATATGATGATTGGTATCCTCACACCGCCAATGGGAATGGCGTTGTTTGTGGTGGCTCGTGTTGGCAATATGTCAGTATCAACGGTTACCAAAGGGGTATTACCGTTCTTAGCACCGATTTTTATCACATTGGTATTAATTACGATATTCCCACAAATTATTACGTTTATACCGAACTTATTAATGCCTTAAAGTGCGGTGAAAATTTGGGGTAATTTAGCTGTTTACTCAATAGGGTCTGTTTATCTTTCAATAAAAGACTGCGTTGTGCCTAAAAAGCCAATATTTGTTAAATAGAAAAGGAGCTTTCCTATGAAATTCACAAAATCTCTTTTAGCTGTATCTGTATTAGGTTTAACTGCATTTGCTGCACAAGCCGCGCCATATCCTGATCTTCCTGTTGGAATTAAAGGCGGTGCGGGTGCATTGATTGGCGATACCGTCTATATTGGATTAGGTTCCGGCGGTGACAAATTCTATGCCTTAAATTTAAAAGAAAAAGATGCGCAATGGCAAGAAATTGCCGCGTTCCCAGGCGGTATGCGTAATCAAGCTACCGCAGCAGGCGTAGACGGCAAGCTTTATGTGTTTGGTGGTTTCCAAGATACAGCCAACCACAAAAATGAAAGCATTAATGATGCTTATGTTTATGATCCGGCCTCGAATATGTGGACAAAATTGCAAACACGTTCACCAAAAGGGGCGACAGCAGGAACCAGTGCGATTTCTGACGGTAAGAAAATTTACTTTGTGGGTGGCGTGAACCAAGAAATTTGGAACGGCTTATTCCAAGATGTAGCTGCAGCGGGTGGCGATAAAGAGAAAGAAAAAGCCGTTTTCGATCCTTATTTCAATTTACGTGCACAAGACTTCTTCTTCTCACCTGAAATCGCCAGCTATGAACCGGCAACAAATGTTTGGCGTAATGAAGGGGTGTTCCCATTCCCGCCAAGAGCCGGTGCCGCATTGGGACTTAAAAATGGTAAATTGCTCGTGGTTAACGGCGAAATTAAAGCCGGTTTACGCACGGCCAGCACAGAGCTAGGTACCATTGGTAAGGATGGTATTACGTGGAAAAAACTCGGTGATCTTCCTGCACCGGCAGGCATGGCACAACAAGATGGTATTGCGGCAGCCATGGGGGGCTATTCTAACGGACACTATATTGTTACAGGCGGTGCGAACTTCCCGGGTGCAAGAGCGAATTATGAAAAAGGCATTACTGATGCACATCGTACAGGCGGTTTGAAAAAAACATATCATAATGATGTGTATGCACTCAATGAGAAAAATGGCACATGGAAAATTGTTGGTAAATTACCAGAAAATATTGCCGCCGGTCTTGCGGTATCTTATGGTAATAAAGTGCTGTTGATTGGTGGGGAAACTGACGGCGGCAAAGCACTTACCAAAGTACAATCCATGTCTTATGATGGTAAAAAATTGGTTGTAGAGTAATAACTCTATGCTATACAAGGGGCAAATATTTTTGCCCCAGACCGTTGACAAACCCTATACGAGCCGTATAGGGTTACATAATCTGAGCCGCTCTGCGGCTCTTTTTTCAGCCCCAGCGGGGCTGGGCTTAATGAACCTAGCACGGCTCGTGCTAGGTGGTTTCCCAAAGATGAGCTTTGTCAGCAATCTGAGCCGCTTTGCGGCTTTTTACTTCAGTGGAGCTAGATTTAAGGAACCCTGTGCGGCTCGTGCTAGTTATTTTTTTCTTAAATTTGAATAAGTTCCATTCATTCTGTGATCCTCATCACAATCCCGTAAAAAAAGTAAAATAAACTTCTACTCCATTTATTTCACTATAATAAAGTTACACATCTCCAAATAAGTTCTTTTTTAACAATGGGTTATAAAATAGATCAAAATGTAACACTCCATGATAATTGTTTATTTTGTGATCTGCGTCACCTATGTACATAGGTGAATCAATATGTAACATATTGATTTAATTGTTCTTTTTTGATTTTTATGAAGTTTTTTGAATCTTTACTTCAAAAATAACCGTTTATATAGTACGTAGCAAGAAGAAATTCTCTTCTTAACTGGCAAAATGGTAAAACCTAAAACTAAGGAACATACTATGAAAAAGACACTTCTCGCATTAGCAGTTGCTGCATTCGCAGCCAGTTCAGCTCAAGCTACCGTGATTTATCAAAAAGACGGGACAAAAATTGATATTGATGGTCGAGCTCACTTTGAATTAATGAATAGTAAAGATAACCGCACAGATTTACGCGATGTTGGCTCTCGTCTCCGCGTTCGTGCTTATCAAGAAATGGGCGCAGGATTCTCCGCTTATGGTGGTGTTGAATTGCGCTTCTCTAAACTAGGTGGTGAGGCGGATAGTATTGGTTCAGATTTACGTGCTCATCGTCTCTATGCTGGTTTTATTCATAAAGACATCGGTACATTAACTTTCGGTCGTCAATTACATTTAGGTGACCATATTCCAAAAGCGAACTACACCTATGAATGGGGTAGCAACGTCTTCTTTGATGGTCACAGAAAAGCCGCAACCTTTATGTCCGCCAAATTTGCAGGCGTTCGCTTCGCGGCGGATTACTATTTTGGTAATTCAAATAAAGCGAATGGCACATCAGCCGGTGTACCAAACTGGGATCAAGGACAAGGCTATGGTATCGGTTTATTCTATGATGGAAAATGGGATGACTTAGCCGTTCGCTTTGGTTCAGGTTTCACTGAAGTACTTCAATCCAATACAGGTTTGAAAGCGGATGAATACAAATTGAAACGTGCCGGTATCGGTTTTGATGTGAAATATAAAATTGTCACTGTTGGTTTTGACTGGGCATACGGTAAGGTTGATAAAAAAGGCGTGGGCTCTAAAAATATCGGCTTCCAAAAAATTGCCGCATATAGTTACCCACCTAATGAGCCATCTAAGGAATTTAACAAAAACAACCGTTACTTAGTGGGCTTAAAAGTGGATGTCACACCACAAAATGCCATTTATGGACAATATTACTTTGCTAATGCGGACACTGCAGCGGCAGGGGATGATGATGTCAAAATGCGTGGTTGGATGATTGGTGCGGACCATCGCTTTAACAAACACGTTGCGGTTTATGCTGAAGGCGGTAAAGGTAAAGTTAAACAATCAGGTGTAACACTTAAAGATAACCATCGTGTACTCGTTGGTACTCGAATCATGTTCTAACATGATATAACAACTTGATGCTAATGTTTTTTTTCATTTGATCCTTCCCCCCATTTTTCTGTAATGGGGGGATTTTTTTGTATCTTTTTAATCAATATCACTTTTTTCAAAAGATAAATACGCCGACTTTTCCCCACTACTAATTCCCTATAAAATAACGTATAATTTCACTCATCTAGCGAAAACATTTCTCAAAGGACAAGACTGTGACAACTGAAACCAGAACACCTCGAATTATTGAAGCAAAAGAAATTATGACCTTATTACCACATCGTTATCCATTTCTATTAGTGGATCGTGTTGTGGATTTCCAAGAAGGCGAATGGTTGACTGCCATTAAAAATATCAGTGTAAATGAACCTTGTTTTACAGGGCATTTTCCGGGTGAACCTATTTTGCCCGGTGTGTTAATCTTAGAAGCCTTAGCCCAATCAATGGGGATTTTGGCGTTCAAAACCCATGAACTTCAAGGCGGTGAGTTATTCTATTTTGCAGGGATTGATGATGCACGTTTTAAACGTCCGGTATTACCCGGTGATCAAATGGAATTGCACGTTGAAGTGGTCAAAGAACGCCGTGGCATTACATCTTTCACCGGCGTCGCTCGCGTGAACGGTGAAGTGGCTTGTGAAGCCAAATTAATGTGCGCACGTAGATAACAGTTTAGTACAAGGAAAAGGGGCAAAATATGATTCACCCTACAGCAAAAATTCATCCTTCTTCTATTGTTGAAGAAGGCGCAAAAATTGGCGAAAACGTGGTTATCGGCCCATTTTGTATCGTTGAAAAAGATGTGGAAATTGGCAAAGGCACCGTTTTACATTCGCACGTTGTAGTTCGTGGCGTAACAAAAATTGGTGAAGATAACCAAATTTTCCAAGGCGCAAGCATTGGCGAAGTTAACCAAGATTTAAAATATCAAGGTGAGCCGACAAAAACCATTGTAGGCGATCGCAACCGAATTCGCGAAAATGTGACTATTCACCGTGGAACGGTTCAAGGTGGGGGCGTAACCCGTGTGGGTGACGATAACTTATTTATGGTTAACGCCCATATTGCCCACGATTGTAAAATTAAAAATCGTTGTATTCTTGCCAATAATGCTACCTTGGCAGGACACGTAGAATTAGATGATTTTGTGATTGTAGGCGGCATGTCAGCCATTCATCAATTTGTAATTGTTGGCGCGCACGTTATGTTGGGCGGCGGTTCAATGGTAAGCCAAGATGTGCCGCCTTATGTTATGGCGCAAGGTAATCACGCGCGTCCCTTTGGTGTGAATATCGAAGGCTTAAAACGTCGTGGTTTTGATAAGCCAACACTGCATGCGATTCGTAATGTGTATAAACTCATTTATCGTAGCGAGCGAACTCTTGAAGACGTCATGCCGGAAATTGAGCATTATGCGAAAACAGAAGCGGCAATTAGCTTCTTCTTGGAATTCTTTAAACGTTCAACTCGCGGAATTATTCGTTAATTTCATCCGTAGTGGGCGGACCAACGTGTCCGCCTATTTTTTTAGGAATTTGTATGCAAAACCTAACTAAAACCAATCCAACTATTGCGCTTGTGGCAGGCGAAGTGTCCGGGGATATTTTGGGTGCCGGTTTAATCCGTGAACTCAAAGTCATATATCCGAATGCGAAATTTATCGGCATTGCGGGTCAGCAAATGTTGCGCGAAGGCTGTGAAACTTTAGTGGATATGGAAGAAATCGCCGTCATGGGATTGGTGGAAGTGGTGAAACATTTGCCCCGCTTGTTAAAAATTCGCCGTCATATTGTGCAATATTTTTCTCAGCATAAGCCGGATATTTTTATCGGTATTGATGCGCCTGATTTTAATCTTTATGTGGAAGAAAAACTCAAGGCACAGGGGATTAAAACGATTCATTACGTCAGTCCAAGTGTGTGGGCATGGCGACAAAATCGGATTCACAAAATTGCGCGAGCAACCAATATGGTGCTGGCATTTCTGCCTTTTGAAAAAGCTTTTTATGACCGATTTAATGTACCTTGCCGTTTTATTGGTCATACGATGGCTGATGCTATTCCGTTGCATCCTAATCGACAAGCCGCTTGTCAAGCATTGAATTTAGATGAAAATCAACGCTATGTGGCTATTTTAGTGGGCAGTCGTGGTGCCGAAGTAGACATGTTAACGGAGCCATTTCTTAAAACCGCGCTGATCTTAAAAGCCAAATACCCGGATATAAAATTTTTAGTGCCGTTAATTAATCAAAAACGCCGTCACCAATTTGAACAAGTTCGGGCGCAAATTGCACCGCACTTTTCTGATGACACTTTGATTTTGTTAGACGGAAATGCGCGTCAGGCAATGATGGTGGCGGAAGCTACATTATTGGCATCCGGAACGGCGGCATTAGAATGTATGCTTTGTAAATCGCCAATGGTAGTTGGTTATAAAATGAAACCCTTGACATATTGGTTGGCGAAACGTTTGGTGAAAACCCCTTATGTGTCTTTGCCTAATTTATTGGCAAATGAAATGTTAGTGTCTGAAATGTTACAAGAAGAATGTACGCCGGAAAAATTGGCGGAGAAATTAGATAGCTATTTAGGCGAAAGCGCGGTGGAAAATCGTCGTGTTTTAATTGAACGTTTTACTGCGTTACACGAACTTGTGCGTAAGAATGCCGATAAACAAGCGGCACAGGCTGTAGTAGATTTGCTCACTGAGAAATAAAATGACAGAAAAATTTGAATATCCGGAAGGTTATGAACTGATTGCCGGTGTAGATGAAGTGGGGCGTGGTCCACTTGTAGGAGCGGTAGTCACTGCAGCCGTCATTTTAGATCCGAAGAATCCGATAGAAGGATTGGCGGATAGTAAAAAACTGAGCGAAAAGAAACGCTTGGCTCTAGCTGCTGAAATTAAAGAGAAAGCCTTAGCTTGGAGTTTGGGGCGTGCTGAACCTGAAGAAATTGATGAGTTGAATATTTTGCACGCCACGATGTTGGCGATGCAACGTGCGGTAAAATCACTGAAGATTCAACCGCACTTTGTGTTAGTAGATGGTAATCGTATTCCTTTATTGGATATGCCGGCCCAAGCTGTGGTTAAAGGTGATAGTAAAGTGGCAGAAATTAGTGCCGCGTCCATTTTGGCTAAAGTAGCTCGTGATCAAGAAATGGAAGCACTGGATCGGGAATTTCCACAATATGAATTTGCTAAACACAAAGGCTATCCAACGAAAGTACATTTAGAAAAATTAGTCGAATTTGGGGCATTACCACAACACCGCCGTAGCTTTGCCCCTGTGAGAAAGTGTTTACAAGATAAATAAAAGGACAAATTATGCATGACGCAATACTTTCATTCTTATCTTCACCTTTGGTGATGACCGTGGCGTTATTAGGCGCGGCGATTTTTTTATTTGTGCAAAATAAAGTCAGAATGGATGTGATTGCATTATTGGTCATGCTGTTTTTTTGTTTGACAGGGATTTTGTCTGTACAAGAAGTATTTGCAGGTTTTAGTGATCCCAATGTGATTTTGATTGCCTTGTTATTTATTGTGGGGGAAGGGTTGGTACGCACCGGGGTGGCTTATCAGGTGAGTGAATGGTTGATGAAGGCCGCCAATAATAGCGAAACGAAAGTATTGATTTTACTGATGCTTGCAGTGGCCGGGTTGGGAGCATTTATGAGTTCCACGGGCGTGGTGGCCATTTTTATTCCGGTGGTGTTAGTGATTTGCCAACAAATGAAGATTTCGCCGAAACGTTTAATGATGCCGCTTTCTGTGGCAGGATTAATTAGTGGGATGATGACTTTAATTGCCACAGCCCCTAACTTGGTGGTGAATGCTGAATTGGTCCGTGTTCATGCCGGGCGATTTAGCTTTTTCTCTTTTACGCCCATCGGTTTATTAGTGCTGGCTTTTGGAATTGTTTATATGTTGGTGGCGCGCCGTTGGTTATCTTCTTCTGATGAAAAAAATATGGAAACCGTAGACCGCCATTCCATTGAGGATTTAATTGAAAGTTATCACTTACATGATCGCATTAAGCGTTTTGTGGTTAAAACCGGCTCTAGTTTTATTGGCAAGCCGGTAGAAGAATTACATTTACGTTCCAATTACGGTTTAAATATTTTGGCTATTGAGCGTTGGAAGCGTTTTCGTCCGGTATTTCTTGCCGCTTCACTCGGTAAAACGGAAATTAAAGAAAAAGATATTTTGGTAATTGATATCGCTAACCCTGATTTAGACTTGAATGAACTTTGTCGCCTATTGAATTTAGAACAAGCAGAAATTCGTAGCCAAAACTTTAATGAGCAAGCCAAATCCATTGGTATGGCGGAAATTACCCCTATTCCTGAGGCGAGCGCGATAGGAAAAAGTGCGGTGGAATTGCGCTTTAGATCGCGTTATGGATTGAATATTATTGGGATTAAACGTAATGGCGAATTGTTGCAAGGTAATTTAGTGGAAGAGCCGTTTCAATTGGGCGATATGTTGTTGGTAGTAGGGGATTGGAAGCTAATCCAACAACTACGTGAAGCAACGAAATCCTTCTTTATTTTAAATTACCCGAGCGAGATTGATAAAGCCGTGCCTGCACGTAGCCAAGCGTGGCATGCGATTTTTTCCATTGTCACCATGGTGGTGTTGATGGTGACAGGCATTGTTCCCAACGTTATCGCCGCGCTTATTGCTTGTTTAATGTTAGGGAAATTCCGCTGTGTTGACGCCAAAAGTGCCTATGGCAGTGTGCATTGGGCAACGTTAATTTTGATTATTGGCATGATGCCGTTTTCTATTGCGCTACAAAAAACAGGTGGTGTGAATTTGGTGGTGGATTTTATGATTCACACCGTGGGTACAATGGGTAAACATTGGATGTTAATCAGTTTATTTGTTTTGTGTGCAGTGGTGGGGTTGTTTATTTCCAATACTGCCACAGCCATTTTGATGGCGCCTATTGCCATTACCATGGCACAACAATTAGGATTATCGCCTGTGCCTTTTGCTATGACGGTAGCCATTGCTTCATCTGCGGCTTTTATGACCCCGATTTCATCGCCGGTGAATACCATGGTGTTAGGGCCGGGTAACTATCAATTTAGTGATTTCGTTAAAATTGGTGTGCCGTTTACGATTTTGGTGATGTTGGTAACGGTGTTTGTTGTACCGCTTTTATTTCCATTTTAATGCATAAAACAAGGAAAAATATGACCGCACTTTTAGAGAAAAAATTAAAAATCGGCTTGGTTTCAGTGTCAGATCGCGCTTCAAGCGGTGTTTATGCCGACCAAGGTATCCCTGAATTACAGGCGTGGTTGGAAAGCGCGCTGGTGGATGAGTTTGATGTAGAAACCCGATTAATCCCCGATGAACAAGCTGAGATTGAGCAAACTTTAGTGGATTTGGTGGATAATTGCCAATGCCATTTAGTGTTAACGACAGGCGGTACAGGACCTGCCAAACGTGACGTAACCCCTGATGCCACATTAGCCATAGCCGATCGCGAAATGCCGGGTTTTGGCGAGCAAATGCGCCAAGTGAGTTTGCATTTTGTGCCAACGGCAATTTTGTCGCGCCAAGTGGGGGTTATTCGTAAAAATAGCTTAATTCTAAATTTACCGGGGCAACCTAAAGCTATTAAAGAAACCTTAGAAGGGGTGAAAGATGGGGACGGTAAGGTGTTGGTGAAAGGGATTTTTGCGGCAGTGCCTTATTGCTTGCAACTTATTGACGGTATTTACATTGATACCAAACCTGAAGTGATTGAAAGTTTTAGACCGAAATCAGCTCGCCGAGCATAAGAAGGAGGGGCTATGACGCTCTCTTTTGTGATTATTGCGCTTTGTGCAGGCTTTGCCCTGGCGATACAAGCGGCAATCAATAGCCAGCTTGCAGGGGCGTTGATTGGACAACCTGTTGTGGCAGCATTTATTTCCTTTTTAACAGGAACTATTGTGTTGCTTGTAATTTGTTGGTGGAAAGCGGATCTGGCTATCGCTTGGCAACATATCCCGAAGCAACCTTGGTGGAAATTAATTGGCGGCCCCCTTGGCGCGTTGGTGGTGTTTACGACCATCTTTCTCGCCCCCAAAATTGGCGTTACCAATATGCTGTTTTTTATTATCGTGGGGCAATTGATTGCGGCAATGTTGATTGATCACTTTGGGCTGCTTGGCATGAATGAACGCCCAATGCAAATTTGGCAAATTATCGGTTTGTTGGTGATTGCCTTGGGATTAACGATTTTCTTTTTTGGTAAGAAATTATTTGGATAAAAGGATAAAAAATGAAAAAAATTGAAGCCATTATTAAACCATTTAAATTAGATGATGTGCGTGAAGCTTTGTCTGATATTGGGATTAACGGGATGACTGTCACCGAAGTACGCGGCTTTGGTCGCCAAAAAGGGCATACGGAACTGTACCGTGGTGCGGAATATATGGTGGACTTTTTGCCTAAAGTGAAGGTGGAAATTATTGTGGCAGATGACATTGTTGAGCAATGTTTGGAAGCCATTATTGAAACGGCACAAACGGGCAAAATTGGGGATGGCAAAATTTTTGTGTACGATGTGGAACGCGTGATCCGTATTCGTACCGGTGAAGAAAACGAAGAAGCAATTTAACTTAGATTTTTATAGGAAATGAGTATGAAGAAATTTTGGACGTTATTTAGTATTGTTACTTTGGCATTTGTGGCAGCTTGCGATAATGGCTCAAATGTTAAAGCCGAGATGGGGCAAATGTCGTTGGCGGTGAATAAATTAACGGATGCGAAAACCGCGGAAGAATTTCATCAGGCAGCGATGATGTTACGTGATGCTTCTTTACAAGCCATGGCTAAACAACCTTCAAGCATTAAAAATGCAGAAGATTTCAAAGGTTATCAAGCCGGTATGCAACAATTTATCGATGCCCTTGATCAAGCGGATGCGTTAGCGCAACAAGGGGATTTAGATGAAGCCAAACGCGCAACGCAACGCTTGTTTGAATTAAAGAAAGAATTTCATGTGAAATATAAATAACCAAAAGGTCAGATGGCGAATAAAGTTCATCTTTGAGAAAAACCTAGCACGCGCCGTGCTAGGTTTATTAAGCCCAGCCCCGCCGGGGCTGAAAGAAAGAGCCGCAGAGCGGCTCAGATTAAGTAACCCTATACGGCTCGTATAGGGGAAAACAGTTTGAACTGAAAGCGCGGTTAAAATTTACTGAGTTTTTATGAATACAGAAAAATCTCTTGTTCCTTATTTCTTAGGAGCGGCAAGTCTGGTGGTTATTTTAGGCGGGGTAAAGCTATCCGCAGAAATTATCGTGCCTTTTTTGTTGTCCTTGTTCATTGCGATTATTTGTTCACCCATGATTAAATTCATGACAAATCATCGTATTCCCCATTGGTTAGCGATTTCCTTGTTATTTACGCTGATTCTGTTGATCTTTTTTTCTTTGATTAGCTTGATTAATGGCACGGTGCAAGAATTTACGCAGTCAATGCCGCAATATAAGCTGTTGATGGCGGAGCGTTTAAATGATGTGAAAGCCTTGGCGGAGCGGTTTAAGATTCCCTTTAATATTGATTCCGGCAAAATGGCCAAGCAGTTTGACCCCAATATTATTATGAATTTTGTGAGTAGTTTATTGGTGAACTTCTCGAATGTAGTGTCGAATGCCTTTGTGTTAATTTTAGTGGTGATCTTTATGTTATCGGAAGCACCAACCGCTAAACGAAAATTTGCCGTTGCGTTTTCAAAAAATAATAACGAAGAGAATGTGTCAGAACGTTATTTAGATCGCGTATTGCAAGGCGTTATCGGTTATCTTGCAGTGAAAACCACGGTGAGCCTATTAACGGGTTTTTTAGTTTGGGTGTTGCTCGAAATTGCCGGGGTTCAGTACGCTGTACTTTGGGCAACATTGAGTTTCTTATTTAACTATATCCCGAATATCGGCTCAATTTTGGCAGCCATTCCAATTATTGTGCAGTCGTTTTTGCTCAATGGTTTTTCGGTCGGGTTTGCTGTTGCAATAGGCGTGATCGCCATTAATATGGTGGTTGGTAATGTGTTAGAACCTAAAATGATGGGCAAAAAGTTAGGGCTTTCAACGCTCGTGGTTTTCCTTTCGCTCTTATTTTGGGGATGGTTATTGGGAACGGTCGGGATGTTGCTTTCGGTGCCATTAACCATGGCGTTAAAAATTACGTTGGAATCCAGCCCTAAAACTGCACGATATGCGGTGTTGTTAGGGGATTTACCCGAACAGGACAAGACAGCGTCATAGTTCTTATTGAGATGGAAAGTGCGGTCATATTAACCGCACTTCAGATTGCTGACAAAGTTTTTTTATTTAATATTTTTAATATGAAATGACTGTAGGGGCGAAACATCTTTCGCCCTGATTTATCATGATTATTTTGGGGCGAAAAATATTTCGCCCCTACAACATTATTAGGTTTGTCATCAGTCCAAAGTGCGGTCAATTAGACCGCACTTGTTGTTTTAGTGGAAAATATCCCGAGTTTCTTTACTTTTCTTAACTTGGCTGATAAGCACAAGGATAAGCACGAGAGTGTAGATGGAAAATGCCACAACTAACCATTGCACCATGGTTAACCCAAGCCATTGCCAACTGATTTCACTGCATAACCCGGTAGGTTTAAACATAAAAGGTAGCCATTCATGTAGCGGCAACGTTTGTGGAAATTCCGGAATAATTGGACAGGTTTTCCACGGTGCAGGGTTCATTTGCAAATCCATATGATGAATCGCAATGAGCAATCCTTTAATTGCACTGAATAAACCGAGCGCGAGAGCAATTAAGCGGATCGCGAGAAAACGTGGCGCAATAAATCCAATCAATCCGGCAAATGCAATGCCAAGAACGGCAATGCGTTCATAAATACACATGACGCAGGGCTGAAGTTCCATTCCGTGTTGGAAATAAAGTGCGGTCAATTCTAGGGCGGTTGCACTGACAAACAGCAATAACCAACCTGAACGTTCTACGGACCAATCTTTAAAAAATCGTAACATTGCATTTTCCTTAATGATTAATGACCTACCGCAACAGCTGCAGGAACATGTGGCGAACTAATTAACCCCACTTGGAATAACCATTGTGTTGCACTAGGTAAAATGAATTCCACGGCGGCTAGCCCTACCAACGTAAGAACAATGGTGTAAGGCAACGCCATAACGACCATTCTGCCATAAGATAAACGGATAAGTGGCGCAATCGCAGAAGTTAATAAGAATAAGAATGCCGCTTGTCCATTTGGTGTAGCAACCGATGGTAAGTTTGTCCCTGTATTAATGGCGACTGCAATCATCTCAAATTGTTCAGGCGAAATAGCGCCATTGGCTAAGGCACTTTTCGCTTCATTAATATAGACCGTTGCAACGAAAACGTTATCCGAAATCGCAGATAAAACACCATTAAATGCGTAGAATAATAAAAGTTGAACATTTTCCGCCGCACTTAACACGATACTGATAATGGGGGCAAATAAATGCTGGTCTATGATAACGGCAACCACAGAGAAGAAGACGACTAATAATGCCGTAAATGGCAATGATTCTTGGAAAGCATGTCCAAGAGCATGTTCATCGGTAATACCATTGTAGCTGGTGGTTAAGATAATCACCGTTAAGCCAATCAAACCTACTGCGGCTAAATGGAAAGCTAAACCGATCACGAGCCATACGCCCACAAACCCTTGTACCACTAATTTTACGCGATCTTGTTTAGTGAGTTTTTGTTCTTGGAAACGGTCAAATTTCGCTAACTCAGCCCAAACTTTACGTGGTAGTCTTTCGCCGTAGCCAAATAAACGGAGTTTTTCCACGGTGACAGTGGTTAAAACGCCACAGATTAAGACGGGGAGAGTAACAGGTGCCATACGGAAGAAAAATTCTTTAAATCCCCAACCTGCTTGTTCCGCGATGATTAAGTTTTGTGGTTCTCCCACCATGGTCATTACACCACCTAATGCCGTTCCTACGGCGGCATGCATTAATAGGCTACGCAAGAATGCGCGGAAATTTTCTAAAATATCCACATGTTTGGTGATTTTGTTATCATTGGTAATATCGGTCGAATCTTCAAAAGAAACCCCTGATGCCACTTTGTGATAAACCCCATAGAACCCCATGCCAACGCTAATGATTACAGCGATAACGGTCAGTGCATCTAAAAAGGCAGATAAAAACGCCGCACTTAAGCAGAAAGCAAGAGATAGGGTGATTTTAGAATGGATTCGGAGAAGAAGTTTGGTGAACGCATAAAGCAATAATTGCTTCATAAAGTAAATACCCGCCACCATAAACATTAACAGTAAAATGACTTCAAAGTTTGCCATAATTTCTGCTTTAACATGTTCAGGGCTTGTCATACCGATGGTGACCGCTTCTAAAGCGAGCATACCGCCGGGTTGCAATGGATAGCATTTTAACGCCATAGCAAGAGTGAAAATAAATTCAGCCACCAATAACCAACCGGCTACAAAGGGGTTAATCCAGAATACAACAGGATTTATTAATAGGAAGGCGACAATGGTAACTTTATACCAATTTGGGCTTTTGCCCATAAAGTTATTCATAAATGCTTGTATGTACTGCATATAAATTTTTGTCCTTTGGCAAAAAACACTTTCAATGCGTCCAACTTTAACGGATAATGGCGCAAATTTACAGCATAAATTATAAATTTTTTCATTTTTTTATTTTCCCATTTTATACAAGAAGAGAAATCATTAATGAGCAATCCAATCGAGCCTATTCTTAAAGCCAGGAGCCCTGCTGCGCTTGCAGAAGAATATATTATTAAAAGTATTTGGAATAACTATTTCCCTCCCGGTTCTGCTCTTCCTGCGGAACGTGAACTCGCTGAACGTATTGGTGTAACACGTACGACATTGCGAGAAGTATTGCAACGCTTATCTCGCGATGGATGGCTAACCATTCAACATGGCAAACCTACGCTGGTTAATGATGTGTGGGAAACTTCAGGACTTAATATTTTAGAAGTGTTAATCAATCTTGATAGTACACTTTCACCCATTTTAATTGCAAATGTCCTTTCTGCTCGAACGAATTTGGCGACTATTTATGTGCCGCGTGCATTTAAAATTGCCCCAACAGAGTCCTTAGCCTTATTCAAGGATTACGATAAATTACCCGATGAACCAAAGGCTTACGTAGAATTTGATTATGCCATTTTCCGTAATTTGACCTTTGTATCTAAAAATCCAATTTATGGTTTAGTGTTAAATAGCTTAAAAGGACTTTATACGCGTGTTGGAATGGTGTATTTTTCATTACCGGAAGCCCGTGCGTTAGCGGTTGATTTTTATGCAGAATTAGCCAAATTAGGCGAAGAACAGCGTTTTAATGAAATCGTAGAATGTATCCGTGAATATGGGCGAGCGAGCGGTGCGATTTATGCGAAGCTACAAGATCAACTTATCGCGGCAATGATTCAGAACAATAAATAATTTGTAGCATTATGTAGCACTCGTACAAAGCTGAAATGTCGGTTGGTGAGCCTGTCGAACCATAAGACATTTCAGCGACTGTACAAGACTCACGTTTCGACAGGCTCAACGACCGTCTTGTGTAACAGCAACCTAATATTGATAATTTGTAGTGAATAACAGGGGAGACTTAACTGTTTCCCTTTATTACTTATTAACACTTACCACGCTCAATAATGATCCCCACATTCTTCGCCTGCGCAACGGCTTTAGGTTTGCTTAACTTTAATCGAAGCCATTGAATCCCAAATTTCTCTTGCAACTGAGCGGCAACTTCATTGGCGACCCGTTCAATTAATAAAAAAGGTTTGCTTTCGACATAATGGATAATAAATTCGCTCACTTCTGCATAATTCAAGCAAAATTTCACATCATCCGTTTCCGCCGCTTTACGACTATCCCACGCCATTTCAATATCAAAAATGAGTTTCTGTTTAATTTGTTGCTCCCACTCATAAACACCAATTTGAGCAAAAGCGATAAGTTCTTCAATAAAAATACGATCTGTCATATATTTTTTATTCCTGAGAAAAAATTTGCCCTAATGCTATCAAGTTTAGGTAAAATAAACAAAAATTTATTAAGGAAGAGATTATGAGCCAATTTGCCCTTTGTTATATGCTTGCAGCCTATTTGCTTGGTTCAATTTCGAGTGCCATTTTAATTTGCCGTATGGCAGGTTTGCCTGATCCCCGTGAAAATGGCTCGGGCAACCCCGGCGCAACCAATGTGCTCCGTATTGGAGGAAGATGGGCGGCATTAGCAGTATTTGTTTTTGATGCACTAAAAGGTGCGTTGCCTGTGTGGATTGGTTATCGTCTGGGATTAACCCAATTTGAGTTGGGCATGGTGGCGTTGGGTGCTTGCCTTGGGCATATTTTCCCGATTTTCTTTAAATTTAAAGGGGGAAAAGGTGTTGCAACGGCGTTTGGTGCGATTGCCCCTATTGCTTGGGGTGTCACAGGAACCATGCTAGGCACTTGGTTGCTGGTCTTTTTGATTAGTGGTTATTCTTCATTAAGTGCGGTTGTTGCTGCTTTGCTGACGCCGCTCTATGTGTGGTATTTTCGCCCTGAATTTACGTTCCCTGTTGCCTTGGTTTGTTGTCTCTTGGTGTATCGTCATCACGGCAATATTCAACGTTTGTGGCGCGGGCAAGAAGATAAATTTTTATGGCGCAAAAAATCCTAATAGGTTGACTAATAGTGGTTTAACCACCCATGATCTATTTTCAGTTATACTACATCTCCCTAAAAATTAAGGATAAATTATGCAATCTCCACGAATTTTGCTGTTAAATGGCCCGAATTTGAATATGTTAGGGGCGCGAGAACCGAAGTATTATGGTTCTTTATCATTGGCGACAATTGAAGCCAATATGCAAGCACAGGCGGAAAAGTACGGTGTAAATTTGGATTGTTTTCAAGCGAATAGCGAAGAAAAACTGATCAATAAAATTCATGAAAGTTTTCAAAAGGTGGATTTTATTATTATTAATCCGGCGGCTTATACGCACACCAGCGTTGCGTTACGTGATGCCTTATTAGCGGTGGATATCCCGTTTGTGGAAGTGCATTTATCTAATATCCATAAACGCGAGCCATTTCGCCATCATTCTTATTTTTCTGATGTGGCTGAAGGGGTGATTTGTGGTTTGGGGGCTAAAGGTTATGACTGTGCTTTTCAATTTGCACTGGAGTATTTAGCTAAAAAAGCATAATTTTTTTAGAATTTTCACCGAAAATAGTAGAAAGTTGTCGCAAAAATTCATATTTTCGGGTAATCTTGCGTTCACAAAAAAAGAATTTATTTTGCCGTGCTTTTGATTGATAAAATCAAGCATACAAAAGCGCGGTTCGTTTTTTCATCATTTAGGAAATACAACAATGGCAATGGACATTCGTAAAATTAAAAAATTAATCGAATTAGTTGAAGAATCAGGCATTATGGAGCTTGAAATTTCAGAAGGCGAAGAATCAGTACGTATTAGCCGCGGCACAGCGGCACCAAGCTCAGTACAATATACGATTCCGGCTGCTGCACCGGTTGCAGCTCCGGCACCTGTTGCTCAAGCTGCACCGGCTGTCGCCTCAGCACCAGCGGCATCGGCATCAGATGATTTAGCCGGCCACGTTATCCGTTCGCCAATGGTGGGAACGTTCTATCGTAGCCCAAGCCCTGAAGCGAAAGCATTTGTTGAAGTGGGTCAAGCGGTTAAAGTGGGTGATGCTTTATGTATCGTTGAAGCAATGAAAATGATGAACCGTATCGAAGCAGATAAAGCGGGTGTGGTGAAAGCAATTTTAATCAACGATGGCGAAGCAGTAGAATTTGACGAACCATTAATCGTTATTGAATAATTAGCAAATTCGTAGGTGGGCAGATTTGCCCACTATTTTTATCCTATCAATTTCTAATTGGAATAATCTTATGTTAGAAAAAGTGGTTATTGCCAACCGCGGTGAAATCGCGTTGCGTATTTTGCGCGCTTGTAAAGAATTAGGCATTAAAACAGTCGCCGTTCACTCAACAGCAGATCGTGATTTAAAACACGTGTTATTAGCAGATGAAACCGTATGTATCGGTCCTGCACCATCTGTCAAAAGTTATTTAAATGTTCCGGCAATTATTGCAGCAGCAGAAGTAACAGGGGCAGATGCGATTCACCCCGGTTATGGTTTCTTGTCAGAAAATGCAGATTTTGCTGAACAAGTAGAGCGTTCCGGCTTTACTTTCATTGGTCCAACAGCAGACGTTATTCGTTTAATGGGCGATAAAGTTTCGGCGATTAACGCAATGAAAAAAGCGGGTGTACCTTGTGTACCGGGTTCTGATGGTCCATTGGGTTCAGATATGGTGAAAAATAAAGAAATCGCAAAACGTATCGGTTTCCCTGTGATTATTAAAGCTTCAGGTGGCGGCGGTGGTCGCGGTATGCGCGTTGTGCGTAATGTTGAAAGCTTAGAAGAATCTATCGCGATGACGAAAGCGGAAGCGAAAGCCGCATTTAATAACGATATGGTTTATATGGAAAAATACTTGGAAAACCCACGTCACGTGGAAATTCAAGTGATTGCAGATACTCACGGTAATGCGGTGTATTTGGCTGAACGTGATTGTTCAATGCAACGCCGTCACCAAAAAGTGGTAGAAGAAGCACCGGCACCGGGTATTTCAGAAGAAGTGCGCCGTGACATCGGTTCCCGTTGTGCGAAAGCTTGCGTAGAAATCGGCTATCGTGGCGCAGGGACATTTGAGTTCTTATACGAAAACGGTGAATTCTATTTCATTGAAATGAATACGCGTATTCAAGTTGAACACCCTGTTACTGAGATGATTACGGGCATTGACTTAGTTAAAGAACAATTGCGTGTTGCAGCAGGGCTTCCATTATCGTTCAAACAAGAAGATATTAAAGTGAAAGGCCATGCGATTGAATGTCGTATTAATGCGGAAGATCCAAAAACATTCTTACCATCACCGGGTAAAATTGCACACTTGCATGCACCGGGTGGTTTAGGTATTCGTTGGGATTCCCACGTGTATGGCGGTTATACCGTGCCACCACATTATGATTCAATGATTGCGAAATTGATTTCTTATGGTGACACCCGCGAAAGCGCGATTCGCCGTATGCAAAACGCATTGTCAGAAACCATTATTAACGGAATTAAAACCAATATTCCGTTGCATAATCTGATTTTAGAAGATGAAAATTTCCAAAAAGGTGGCACGAATATTCACTACCTTGAGAAGAAATTGGGTCTGGCATAATGTAAATAAAATGGAGCTTAGGCTCCATTTTTTGTATGCTCTTTTTCGCTAGTCATCATATTGAAAGGATAAAAGAATGACTCTCAAACAACGTTATAAACAAGCCGCCCTTGAAGCCAAATGGGCGTTGGGATTAACTGTGTTATATCTATTTGGCTGGATAGCTTGCGCTTATTTACCGGACAATAGTGCGGGCCCTTTGGGATTTCCATTGTGGTTTGAATTAGCCTGTATTTATTTGCCGGTGCTATTTTTAGTGGTTGCTTATTGGGTGATTCAAATTTTTTACCAAGACATTGATTTAGATATCGAAAATTCCCCGGAAAAACACCGCACTTTAACGCAAAATACCAAGGAGACGAGACAATGAATTTAGGCATTATTCTTCCGTTAGTCATTTACCTTGTCTTTGTGTTTGGCGCGGCATTGTATGCCTATGTCAAACGTTCAAAAGGGGATTTTTTAACAGAATATTATGTGGGCAATCGCTCGATGACAGGCTTTGTGTTAGCAATGACGACCGCATCGACCTATGCCAGTGCCAGTTCCTTTATCGGTGGCCCCGGGGCAGCCTATAAATATGGTTTAGGTTGGGTACTGCTTGCCATGATCCAAGTGCCGGCGGTGTGGTTAGCTTTGGGCGCGTTAGGGAAAAAATTCGCTCTGTTGTCTCGTGAAACCAATGCCTTAACACTCAATGATTTATTGCTTTATCGCTATAAAAATAAATATCTCGTTTGGATTGCCGGTTTTGCCTTATTAATGGCGTTTTTTGCGGCAATGATGACCCAATTTATTGGCGGCGCACGTTTACTGGAAACCACCATTGGGATTTCCTATACTCAAGCCTTATTAATTTTTGCCTTAACCGTTGGGCTTTACACCTTTATCGGCGGCTTCCGTGCCGTTGTGTTAACGGATACTATCCAAGGAACAGTGATGATTTTAGGGACAATCGTCCTGTTAATCGGGGTGATTTATGCGGCGGGTGGTGTTGAAAGTGCGGTGACAAAACTCACCGAAATTGATCCGCACTTAGTCAGTCCTTACGGCCCGAATGAAATGTTAAGCTTCCAATTTATGGCATCCTTTTGGGTGTTAGTGTGTTTTGGTGTGGTAGGACTGCCCCATACCGCAGTGCGTTGTATGGCATTCAAAGACAGCCGCGCCTTGCATCGTGGTATGCTCATTGGAACGGCAATTTTGAGCATCATTATGCTGGGAATGCATTTGGCCGGGGCATTGGGACGCGCTGTTGTACCTAATTTAACCATTCCCGACCAAGTTATTCCGAGCTTAATGTTGCAGGTTTTACCGCCACTAGTGGCAGGGATTTTTTTAGCCGCGCCTATGTCCGCTATTATGTCCACGATTGACGCACAACTGATCCAATCATCGGCTATTTTCGTTAAAGATCTTTATTTATCCGCGAAACCCGAAGCCGCGAATAATCAAAAGCGCATTAGTTGGTTATCTTCCATTATTACGTTAACTATCACGGTGCTTTTAATTTTCGCCGCACTTAACCCACCTGATATGATTATTTGGCTGAATTTATTTGCTTTTGGTGGCTTAGAAGCAGCATTTTTATGGGTGATCATTTTGGGCATTTATTGGGATAAAGCGAATGCTTATGGCGCGATCAGTTCTATGGTTGTGGGGTTGGGAATTTATATTTTCTTAACGCAAATGAAATCGGTAGATTTAACGACTTTGGTTGAACCGCTACAATATGCCATTCAAAGCATCAAATTATTTAGCCAATTTCACGAAATTGTTCCGTCATTAGTTTGGGGGCTTATTGCTTTTCTCATCGGCAACAAATTCGGCGAAGCGAAAGAGAATCTATGATAAAATTTGGTTCTCATAGAGAAAATATCACCATAGAGAAAAGATAACGAAACAAAAAAGGAAACAAAATGGCTTGGATCCAAATTCGCCTAAACAGCACAAATGAACGCGCTGAAACAATCAGCGATTTTTTAGAAGAACTTGGCTCGGTGTCAGTGACATTTATGGATAGCCAAGATACGCCGATTTTTGAACCATTGCCGGGGGAAACGCGCCTGTGGGGCAATACGGATGTCATCGCGCTATTTGATGCGGAAACAGATATGAACCCGATTTTGACCGCGCTTCAAGAAAGTCAGTTATTAGAACAAGGTTTTGCTTATAAAATCGAACAAATTGAAGATAAAGATTGGGAACGTGAATGGATGGATAATTTCCACCCAATGAAGTTTGGCAAACGCTTATGGATTTGCCCGACTTGGCGCGAAATTCCTGAACCTGATGCGGTGAATGTGATGTTAGACCCCGGATTGGCATTTGGTACAGGAACCCACCCAACCACTGCTTTATGTTTAGAATGGTTAGACAGTTTAGATTTAGAAGGCAAAACTGTAATTGATTTTGGTTGTGGCTCGGGCATTCTTGCCATTGCAGCGTTAAAACTGGGGGCAAAAAGTGCGGTGGGAATTGACATCGATCCGCAAGCGATTTTGGCGAGCCGTAATAATGCGGAAGCCAATGGCGTAGCGGATCGCCTACAGCTCTTTTTGTCTGATGATAAACCTGCGGATTTAAAAGCGGATGTGGTGGTTGCTAATATTTTAGCAGGGCCACTGAAAGAGCTTTATCCTGTCATTAGCCAGCTTCCAAAAGCGCAAGGTGATTTAGGATTATCAGGTATTTTAGCCACCCAAGCGCAATCTGTTTGTGATGCTTATGCGCAAACCTTTGAGCTTGATCCTGTGGTGGAACGTGAAGAATGGTGCCGAATTACAGGCAAATTGGCTTAATTTAGAAATGTCAACGGGATAAAAGTAAATTTTTGTAAAAATTGTTTACTTTTTGCCCTTTTCAAAATGCCGAAAAATGCGTATTATACACGCCCTTATCGGTGTCGATAGCCGAATGGTTTTAGAACTGTTCGGTTTATTTTTTTGTATGAACTTGGAGTAAACAAAGCGTGCGAATTGGTCAGTATCAACTCAAAAATCGCATTTTGTTGGCACCAATGGCTGGCATTACAGATCAACCGTTTCGTAAACTTTGTGCGCATTATGGCGCGGGGCTTACGTTTTCGGAAATGATGTCAACCAACCCACAAGTGTGGCATACAGAAAAATCAAAATTACGCTTGGCTCATCATCAAGATATCGGTATCAATGCGGTGCAAATTGCGGGCTCTGATCCGCAAGAAATGGCACAGGCGGCACAAGTTAATGTCGATTATGGTGCTGAAATTATTGACATCAATATGGGATGCCCCGCTAAAAAGGTAAATAAAAAGCTTGCAGGTTCTGCATTGCTGCAATTTCCTGATTTAGTCGCTGAAATTCTTGATGCAGTGGTTAATGCTGTTAATGTCCCTGTTACTTTAAAAATTAGAACGGGCTGGGATCGCGATAATCGTAATTGCCTTGAAATTGCGAAAATTGCAGAACAAAGCGGCATTCAGGCGCTGACAATTCATGGACGTACGAGAGCGTGCCTATATAATGGCGATGCGGAATATGACAATATCAAAGCTGTGAAAGCAGCGGTCTCTATTCCGGTTATTGCGAATGGGGATATCATTTCGGCTGAAAAAGCCAGATTTGTACTTGATTACACAGGTGCAGATGCGATTATGATCGGGCGTGGTGCATTAGGCAATCCATGGATTTTCCAATCTGTGGTGGGTCTTATTGAACAAGGCTCGACCATTTTAGAGCCAAGTTTAGCTGAAAAGTGCGGTGTGATTTTGCGCCATATTGAAGAATTACATCAATTTTATGGTGCAGAAAAAGGTTATCGCATTGCGCGTAAGCATGTAGCTTGGTATTTACAGGGAATTCAACCTAATTCCGATTTTAGACAAACTTTCAACAGCATTACAGAAGCAAAAATGCAACTTGTTGCCTTGGAAGATTTTTTTAATTTAATTTGTAATGGAAACCACAATGTTTGAACAACAACGTACTCCAGCAGCTGATGCGTTAACGGTATCGGTGCTAAATTCACAATCTCAAGTAACCAATAAGCCACTTCGTGACTCAGTAAAACAGGCTTTACGCAACTATCTTTCTCAATTAGATGGTCAAGATGTCACAGAGCTTTATGAATTAGTGTTAGCAGAAGTTGAACATCCAATGTTAGATATGGTGATGCAATATACACGCGGTAACCAAACTCGTGCGGCATTAATGCTTGGCGTAAACCGCGGTACATTACGCAAAAAATTGAAAAAATACGGTATGGGCTAATTGTTAGCTGTATTGATGAAAAAAGTGCGGTCGTTTTGACCGCATTTTGTTTTTCTAAAATTTAAATAATTTGAGTAATAAATTCGTGATTTAAATCGATCACAGGTAACTCAGACCCTTGCCATTGGCGAACAATCTGATGTTCCATTAAATTCAAAGTATCCAATCCGGGGGTGACGTTGGGGGTGTATTGAGCGGCAATACGCGCCAATTGGGTTAAACCAAAGCTACTTTCAATACTTGAACTAATCACCGCTTTTAAGCCTTGTTGATGAGCCCGTTCAATCAAACTCACACATTTTTCCAGCGAACCCACTAATGTTGGTTTAATCACAATGGCGGCTACATAAGGCTCTGCTTTCACGGCAAAATCCGCTTCACGTACCGATTCGTCCCACGCAATATGAATCCCTGTTTCTTGGGCAAATTGACGACTTTCATCACGTGTTTTGCAAGGTTCTTCCAAAAATTGAATACGCGCGCGGTGTTCGGGTTTCACGTATTTGGCAAACATCGCCGCTTTTGCCGGTGTCCAACTGCGGTTGGCATCTAAACGCAACTGCAAATCAGGAATAGCTTCCAGCAACATATCCGCAATTAAACCATCGCGGTTTGCTTCATACATGCCTACTTTAATTTTTGCCACTTTTTCCCCTTGCATTTGATCCAAGGGTTCATAAAGCTCGTCAGGATCGCCGTAGCAAAGCGGTGCCACTTGATAGTTGCCGTCTGCTTGCAATGCACCTTTTAATTCAGCCAATGCACAACTTAAACCAAAGGCAACGGAAGGATACAAACCGTCAAAAGAAAGTTTTTGATTTTCTGACCGCGCTTTATCCCAATCTTGCAACCACTGAATCGCCTGTTCTTGCGCTTGGTCTAGGGTTTCTTCACTAAATTCAGGCAACGGCGCAATTTCGCCCCAGCCTTCATTGTCCTTACATTTAATTTGCACCAACAAACCTTCGCGGCGTTTTAAAAAACGGTTGCGCAAAATTAATTGGCTGTCAACGGGAATGGAATAACGGTAAAGATGATATTCACGCATAATTAAGAGCTTTCCTTTTGGTAAAAAATTTTGCCTACACGATCAATATGAGCAATGAAATCTGGGTTTGTAAGTTGAGAATAAATAGATAAATCAAAAAGATAAGGCGAGTAAGATTCATCTAAATCTAGCCAAATAGATGATAAGATTGAACTTGTGAGCCGCTCACCTTTGAGCGTTAAATCAATATCCGAACCTTCTCGATAATTCCCCTTTGCTCTTGAACCATAAATAATCGCTTGCTCAACTTCAGGATATTTTTTTAAGATTTCGTGAATTAACGCAGTTGATTTTTCGCTTAATCCAAAGTCTGCCATAGGTTTTCAACTCGTTGTTGGAATATTAAAAGCAATGGTAAATATTGGTGGGCAATTTTATCGAATTCAGTATTAAATATACTATCATCATAAGTGTGCACCGTGATATTTCGAGTTTTGATCATCTCACCCCAAGTTTCACCATCAGTAATTAAACCTTGGTTAAAGGCTATACGAGTCGCAATGCGAGAATCTAAAATATCGATGTGACCGGCTTCAAGTAAGATATCTTTCATTAACTTCCACGCTAATTCATGTGTCATTTCAAAATCTTTAATCACAGCACGCTTTGCGATATCTATGTCATTTTCTAGGCAAAAATTAACATCTTTAACTAAATAACTTAACGCCTTTTTATAGTTTTGAAACCGCTGTTTCCAGCGAATATCTTGTTCGACCATATAACCACCTTTCAAGAGAAAAGTGCGGTCAAAAATAACCGCACTTTGTGGATAACATTAAGGATTACGGCGGAATTTGCTGAAATCAGGTTCGCGTTTTTCGTTGAACGCGTTGCGACCTTCTTGCCCCTCTTCCGTCATATAGAACAACATCGTTGCGTTACCGGCCAGTTCTTGCAAGCCGGCTTGACCGTCACAGTCCGCATTTAATGCTGCTTTTAAGCAACGTAATGCGATTGGGCTGTTTTGTAACATTTCACGACACCAACGCACGGTTTCTTTTTCTAAGTCAGCATAAGGCACAACAGTATTGACTAAGCCCATATTTAAGGCTTCTTGTGCATCGTACATACGGCATAAGAACCAAATTTCACGGGCTTTTTTCTGACCTACGATACGCGCCATATAGCTTGCGCCCCAGCCGCCGTCAAATGAACCCACTTTCGGGCCGGTTTGACCAAATTTCGCGTTATCCGCGGCAATGGTTAAGTCACACATCATATGTAACACGTGACCGCCGCCCACTGCATAACCTGCTACCATTGCCACTACAGGTTTTGGACAGGTGCGAATATCGCGTTGGAATTCTAAAACGTTTAAGTGGTGTACGCCGCTGTCGTCTTTATAACCACCGTAGTCGCCGCGAATTTTTTGGTCACCGCCTGCGCAGAACGCATATTCGCCTTCGCCGGTT
Organism: Actinobacillus porcinus; assembly: GCF_901764995.1. Lineage (GTDB taxonomy): Bacteria > Pseudomonadota > Gammaproteobacteria > Enterobacterales > Pasteurellaceae > Exercitatus > Exercitatus porcinus. Next base: position 219,408 of record NZ_CABFKI010000002.1, on the reverse strand, counting down.
AACACGATCACACCAATTTTTTCATCAAAACGTGCATCAGCAAAGGCGTGAATCATTTCTTTCACCGTTTGCGGACGGAATGCGTTGCGCACTTCCGGACGGTTAATGGTAATTTTCGCGATACCGTCTGTTGATTTGTGATAACGAATATCCGTGTAGCCTTCGCTATGGTCAACCCATTCAACCGGGGCGTATAAAAATTCTTCACTTGGATATAACATTTGAGTTTCCTATTTGAGTAAAAGTTAACTGATTAAAAAAGTGGGGTAATTATAACGGAAGTTTGGGCATAAATGTAGAATTGATTTCTCTATGCCAAAATTCCTTGCAACGCTTCCACAAAACCCTTGGGATTTTCCAAATGGGCATTGTGCCCTGCATTGGGAATAATGCGCGTATTTAATTTTTCCAACGCTGCCATTTGGCGAAATTTTTGATCTTTTTCGCCCACGAAATAATAAATCGGCAACAAACTTGACCGCACTTTATCGCCCAAATAGGGTTGTTTGGCAAGGGATGTGGCTCTCAGCATTTTTCCGATGTTTTCACCACAATTCCCCACGCGTTTTTGAATTAACGCCGCACGTTCCTGTTCGTTTAAATGGGCAAAAACAGGTTGTTGATACCAATCTTCTAATAGGTTTTCGAGCGCGGTTGAACAAAATCGATCTGCCCATTTTTCATCATTTTGCCAACGGACGGCTTTCTCGGCGTCATCCTTTAATCCGAGATTAGCCCCTTCGACAATTAAGCCTTGCAGATTGCCCTTTTCACATTGTGCTTGCAACGCATAATACAAGGCAATTCGTCCCCCCAGAGAGTAGCCGATCAGAAAATAAGGCTCATTTTTCACCGCACTTTGGATTTGCTCCGCGAGATAATTAGCACATTCTGCAAAATCGGTTACCGCCCTATTTTTTGCTGTGCCGTGGTAGGGTAAATCTAAGGCAATACAATCAAAGTGCGGGCAATTTTCGATGATTTTTTGCCAATCTTCTTGGCTGCCGAGTAAACCGTGTAAGAACACTAAATGCATTATTCCCCCTTGTTTTTGCGTGGAATCACCACGGCAGGATCATCGGGGGCATTGATCTTCTCAATTTGAGCTTTTAAGCCGTAATCGTCTTTGTCGGCTTCGTTGCTAAATAAATCCGCATCAGGATTGAGTTTGGGATTTTGAATACCGATCCATTTGGCAATCCCGTCCGTAAAGTTTAAACCTGATTTAAACACGCGATAAACATGGCGTTCGCGATCATCACTGGAAATTTTAAACAACGGAATATCAAAATGACGCTTACTTTTACCTGCGCTATTGTGAATTTCGATACTGGTTTCCGTTTCATGTTGCGCTAAGCCGTGGTCAGAAAAATAGATCATCGAAAAAGTGCGGTGAGATTTTTCGTTGTTTTTGACCAACGCTTCATAAACGCGTTTGAGCACTTCGTCCGTTTTTTTCATGGATGAAGCATAGCAATTGACATTGTAGTATTTTTCCTCAATATCATAATCGCTATAGAGCTTTTCATAATCACTGAGACGATCGCAAGTAATGGGATGTGAACCATACAAATGCAGCACGATAAAACGTTTGCCTTGCGCAGGTTGTTCGATAACTTGGGCAAATTTGGGCAGTAAGTCAAAATCGCTGGTATTGGTATTTAAGCTATCCCCTGATTTTAAAAAGATTTTTTCATCGCTTTTGTTCGCAATGGCTGAAATTGGCGTATCAAATTGCCCTAAATAGCCTTGGTTTGAAATCCAAATGGTTTTTAGACCCGCAGATTTGATTAAGTCGATGAAATTTAAAGCATAATTGCCTTCCCAAGTTTGTGTATCGGGTTTGGTTAACATTAACTTAAGAGACGCTATGGTATTGGTGCCGCCAGCGGTAAATCCGTCAATTAATATGCCATTAGCCGTTGACATAAATGGGGTATTTTCCACAGGGTAACCATAAGCATGATGGTAATCTTTTCGTGCACTTTCGCCGATGATCAAAACATAATCATCATATTTTGCTCCCGAAATCGTTGAATTTCCCCATTGGCTTTGAATGGACATGCCATTTAGCCGAGCCAGTTCATCTTTGACTTTGATTGTTGCCGTGTAGGTTTCCGTAATAAATTTTAACGGGCCCGCGCTCCATAGCAGAAAAATAGTCACTACCGCGAGAAAGAGTTTATTTTTGTAAAAATGAATGTGAAATGTTTGGGTAAGCGAACGGAATTGCCAAATGCAAAATAAAATCCCTATAGGATATAAGAAATTGAGCAATGGAAGTTGCGAGAAAAATTCTTTGCTTTCAAGAAGATCCGTAGCAAATATCGATGCAACATATTGGTAAGACGGTGCACCAAAGGTTAATCCCACCGGTGAATAAAGGGCGTGCAGTAAAACAAAAGGAAATGCCACAAACCAAAATATTTTTTTCGATGCGCTTAACATAATCAATAAAACCGCCATCAATAACACGGCTTTAAGGCTGGGATGTGCATCAAAACCTGAGCCGATAATCATTAATCGAGCGGCAAAAATGACTAAAATGAGCGATAAAATTGTCGCGATGACTTGTTGGGCTGTAGGATGAGAAAATAACTTATTAATCAATTTGGCAAACACGATTTTTCCTTTTGTTATTATTGCCGAAAGTGCGGTGCAATTTTACCGAATTTTTCTGATGTATTCTATTGGTTGTTATGTGAAGTTACTTTATAATAGCGAGAATTTTGTGTTCAATCCTAGTGGGAGCAAGAAAATGAGCAAACCAATTTATAACCGTATTCTTTTAAAATTAAGTGGCGAAGCCTTGCAAGGGGCTGAAGGGTTTGGTATCGATCCATCTATACTGGACAGAATGGCGCTTGAGATTAAGGAATTGTTATCTATGGGCGTGGAAGTCGGTGTTGTTTTAGGTGGTGGTAATTTATTCCGCGGTGCAAAATTAGCGAAAGCGGGCATGAACCGCGTTGTGGGTGACCATATGGGGATGCTTGCAACGGTAATGAATGGTTTGGCAATGCGTGATGCTTTACACCGTGCAGATGTGAATGCGAAATTGATGTCTGCCTTCCAATTAAACGGTATTTGCGATACTTACAACTGGTCAGAAGCCATTAAAATGTTACGTGAAAAACGTGTTGTTATTTTCTCTGGCGGTACAGGTAGCCCATTCTTTACAACAGACTCAGCCGCTTGTTTGCGTGGTATTGAAATTGAAGCAGATGTGGTTTTAAAAGCCACCAAAGTAGATGGCGTATATGATTGCGACCCTGCTAAAAACCCGGATGCGAAATTATTTAATACATTAAGCTATGCTGATGTGATCGAAAAAGAATTACAAGTGATGGACTTAGCGGCATTTACTTTAGCGCGCGACCACGGTATGCCGATTCGTGTATTTAATATGGGTAAACCGGGTGCATTACGTGAAGTGGTGACTGGTTTAACCGAAGGCACCATTATTTCTTAATTTACTTCATTATTTTGATAAAACCTTAAAATAGTCAATAACAAGGAAAAACAATGATCAACGAAATCAAAAAAGATACGCAAGAGCGTATGGAAAAGAGTCTTGAAGCACTTAAAGGCCATATTTCAAAAATTCGTACAGGCCGTGCGCAACCCTCTCTTTTAGATGGGATTCAAGTGGAATATTACGGTGCTGCAACACCATTACGCCAATTAGCGAACGTAGTGGCAGAAGATGCACGTACATTAGCCGTCAGCGTGTTTGACCGTTCATTAATTAGTGCGGTGGAAAAAGCAATTTTAACCTCAGATCTCGGTTTAAACCCATCTTCAGCCGGCACAACAATCCGTGTACCATTGCCACCATTAACAGAAGAACGCCGTAAAGATTTAATTAAATTGGTGAAAGGCGAAGGTGAGCAAGGCAAAGTGGCCATTCGTAACGTGCGCCGTGACGCAAATGATAAAATCAAAGCGTTGTTAAAAGACAAAGAAATCAGCGAAAACGAACAACACAAAGCGGAAGAAGAAATCCAAAAAATTACTGACGCCTTTATCAAGAAAGTGGATGAAGTGTTAGCGGATAAAGAAAAAGAGTTGATGGATTTTTAATTTAAATTATGGGGTGGGGCAATTCCCCACCAATGTAGAACGCAGATTTTTCTGCGTTTTTTTATATGAGCGTTCATTCTACGGAATTTCTATGAAAAAACAAAATCTCGTCATTCTGGGTTCAACAGGCTCAATTGGCACAAGTACGTTGTCTGTTATTGAACATAATCCCGAACAATATCAAGCCTTTGCTTTAGTGGGTGGACGAAATGTAGAATTGATGGTTGAACAATGTATGAAGTTTCAACCTATCTTTGCCGCCTTAGATGATGAAAGTGCGGCGAAAAATTTGCGGGAAAAATTGACCGCACTTGGTAGCAAAACTCAAGTGTTGAGCGGGCAAAAAGCCATTTGTGAATTGGCGGCACACGAACAGGCAGATCAGGTGATGGCGGCAATTGTGGGCGCGGCCGGTTTGTTGCCAACCCTTTCCGCAGTGAAAGCGGGCAAGCGTGTGTTGTTGGCAAATAAAGAAAGTTTGGTGACTTGTGGGCAGCTTTTTATTGATGCTGTAAAAAATCACGGTGCACAATTATTGCCGGTGGATAGTGAACATAATGCGATTTTCCAGTCTTTACCGCCCGAAGCACAACAAAAAATCGGCTTTTGTCCGTTAAAGGATTTGGGTATTTCGAAGATTGTGTTGACGGGATCTGGCGGGCCTTTCCGCTATACGGATTTAAGTGAGTTTGACCGTATTACGCCGGCACAGGCGGTGGCACATCCGAATTGGTCAATGGGTAAGAAAATCTCTGTAGATAGTGCAACCATGATGAATAAAGGGTTGGAATATATTGAAGCGCGTTGGTTGTTTAATGCTAGTGCAGATGAAATGGAAGTGATTATTCACCCGCAATCTATTATTCATTCTATGGTGCGTTATGTGGATGGTTCCGTGATTGCACAGATGGGCAATCCTGATATGCGCACGCCAATTGCAGAAACCATGGCTTATCCAAACCGCACTTTTGCCGGGGTTGAACCCTTGGATTTTTATAAGTTAAATGGGCTGACATTTTTAGAACCGGATTTTAATCGTTACCCTAATCTTAAATTGGCCATGGATGCCTTTGCCGCAGGGCAGTATGCGACAACGGCAATGAATGCGGCGAACGAAATTGCGGTAGATGCTTTCTTAAATGGTCAGATTAAGTTTACGGATATTGCCAAAGTGAATAGCAAAGTCGTTGAAGCGATACAACCGCAATCTATTGATTGCGTTGACGATGTGCTTGAAGTCGATGGTCAAGCGCGTGAATTGGCGAAATCGTTTATTTAATCCCTTCAAATTTTATTATGAAATGGGGCAATAAATGCCCCAAATCCAATCAACCCACCAAAATATCAAATAGCGGTATATCCCAACTTTCAATAGGTAAGGCTTCCACTTGTTGACATTGATGTGCCAGCCCAACGGGAATGAAATTTTTTGAACGCCAATCTTGTAAAGTGCGATCATAGAACCCGCCCCCCATGCCGAGACGATTACCTTGTTTATCAAAGGCAACTAAAGGAGTAAAAATAATATCTAACTTTTCTAACGGCAGAATGTGTTGAACATTTAACTGCGGTTCAAGAATACCAAATTTATTAGGGATTAATGGAGTTTGCGGTGTGTAATGAATAAACAACAAATGTCCTTTACAAAATGGATGCAGAAGGGGCAAATAGACGTTTTTTCCTTTTTCCCACAGTTGTTCAATCAGTAATTGAGTGGAAATTTCACCATCAAAGGATAAATAAATCGCAATATTTTGCGCTTGACGTTGTGCAATGAGATCTAAGGCTTTTTGCGTTACAATTTTTTCCGCTTGAGCTTGTTCAAGTGCGGTTAAAAGATAACGAGTTTGGCGAATTTGATTGCGGAGTTGAGCGCGTAGCTCAGAAATTGATTTTTTCATAGGAAATTGTTAGGGAAGAGCCCCGAGATGCCGTTTTGGGTGGTCGGTCCTTGAACCCGATGGTTCAAGGGAGTTAACTATAACTATCATTAGGCTTCTTAGTTAAACTAAGCCTGCACACCGACAGCTGAGAAGCCAACTCTAAGTATGTAAATATCGGCTCAGGGACGTAACCCTTTGGCGAACATCTCAGGTAATCTTTGCGTTAAATACTAACTGAAATTAGCGAATTTGAACAGTGTCAAAACATGATTTTTATCAAATTTTATTGAATTTCATAGGTTGTTTGCTGATTTGTTGAACATGCAATAATTTTTTCCAAAGACGCACTTAATTGCTGAATTTGATTCTGTAACACTTTTTCCGTTTCCGTAATTTTGCTTCTTTCTTGTAATAATTCAAAACTGAGATTTAATGCCACAATATTTAATGCGCGTTCAACTTGCACCGTTTGCATCCGATCTTTCATTTCCATGACGCGTTGATCCAAAATGCGTGCCGCTTCACGCAAACTGTCGTGTTGTTCTTCAGGCACATTTAAACGCACAATTTGCCCTAAAAAATTCAGCTCAATCATTGCCATAACTTTTACCATTCTAAAAATTTTTGGCTATTATGCCACAGAGAAATATTTTCGTCATAGAGAATCTGATAGAATGCGGATAACTTAACAGAAAGGAAGAGTAAATGACTGAATATTCAACACTTCAACAACAATTAAAAAGCGCGCAAATTGAACTCACTGCGGCAGAATTACATGGCTTTTTAACCGGTTTAATTTGCGGCGGTGTGCGAGATCAAAGCTGGCAAACATTGTTGTATCAAATGACCAACGACAATCATGCCTATCCAACCGCGTTGCTTGCTGATATTACCCAAATCTATCAAGATATTGACCGCACTTTATCGGATATTGATGGCTTTAATTTTGAATTATTGTTGCCTGAAGATGACAATGTATTTGTGCAAGCGGACGCATTATGCGAATGGACGAATCATTTCTTACTGGGTTTAGGCTTAAATCAACCTAAATTGGACAAAGAAAAAGGCGAAATCGGTGAAGCATTAGATGACTTAAATGATATTTGTCAGTTAGGTTATGATGAAGATGATAATCAAGAAGAATTAGCGGAAGCACTGGAAGAAATCATTGAATATGTGCGTACCATCGCGGCGTTATTTTATACTCATTTTAAACCGCAAACCGATACCGAAAAACCGACAATTCACTAGGAGTTTGTGATGGATTTGGCTTATATGGCAGCCTTGCCAAAGCAAGAATTTATAGAACGGCGTACAACGTTATTTGAACGTTTAGGCGATAATTTTGCCGCCATTATTTTCTCGGCAAGCGAACAAACACGTTCAAATGACACCGCTTATCCATTTCGTCAAGACAGTTATTTTTGGTATTTAACGGGGTTTAATGAACCTGATTCTGTGCTGGTTTTAACCCGCCAAAACGGGCAAAACCAGACCGCACTTTTTTTGCGTCCCAATGATCCTGAAATGGAAACGTGGAACGGACGGCGTTTGGGCGTAGAAAATGCGCCGGCTACGCTCAATGTGGATTATGCCTTTTCAATTGAAACACTGAAAGACGAACTGCCTGCGTTATTGGCAAATGTTGAACAGATTTATCATTTGCAAGATTTGCGTGAGCATAATGATACCTTAATGTTGGCGTTGTTACCGCCTAGTGCAAAACTTACGAATTTACGACCGCACTTAGACGAAATGCGGTTGTTTAAATCCCCAAATGAAATACGGTTGATGCAACAAGCAGGGCAAATTAGTGCGTTAGGGCATATTCGAGCGATGCGTGAAACGCGTCCAAATCGTTTTGAATATGAAATTGAAAGTGAAATTTTACATGAATTCAACCGATTTGGTGCACGTTACCCTTCTTACAACAGCATTGTTGCAGGGGGCGAAAATGCCTGTATTTTACATTACACCGAAAATGATCAACCCTTAAAAGACGGCGATTTAGTGCTCATTGATGCGGGCTGTGAATTTGCCATGTATGCCGGCGATATTACACGCACTTTTCCAGTGAACGGAAAATTTAGCCAACCACAACGGGAAATTTATGAAATCGTATTGGCGGCGCAAAAACGTGCCTTGGAATTGCTGGTGGTGGGCAATAATATTCAACAAGCCAATGATGAAGTGGTGCGCATTAAAGTGGAAGGTTTGGTGCGCTTAGGGATCTTGCAGGGGGATGTGGACGAGTTGATCGCGAATAATGCGCATCGTGAATTTTATATGCACGGATTAGGGCATTGGTTAGGTTTGGATGTGCATGATGTGGGCAGTTATTCTAATGCCACAGAAAACGGTGATCGAAACTCGAAAAAACGCGACCGCACTTTGGAAGTGGGGATGGTATTAACCGTTGAACCCGGACTTTATATTTCGCCAAAGTCCAATGTGCCAGAGCAATATAAGGGGATTGGTGTGCGTATTGAAGATAATATTTTGATTACGGAATACGGCAACAAAAACCTAACTTGCGCGGTGCCCAAAGAAATTGAGGATATTGAGCGGTTAATGGCGGAGAGATAGCGATAAAGCTCGAGCAAAAGCGCGGTCAAAAAAATAAAAATTTTGACCGCGCTTTATGTTGTTTGGAGCAGGTTTTGATACCTGCCCCGATGAGTAGAGACGGATTACATCATGCCGCCCATTCCACCCATACCGCCCATTCCGGCACCTAAATCAGCTTTGTCATCTTTTGGCAAGTCAGTTACCATACATTCTGTAGTGATCATTAAACCTGCAATTGATGCTGCAAATTGCAATGCAGAACGTGTTACTTTGGTCGGATCCAAAATACCCATTTCGATCATATCGCCGTAAGTTTCAGTACCCGCGTTATAACCGAAGTTTCCTTCGCCATTTTTCACCGCACTTGCGACTACTGATGCTTCTTCACCCGCATTCGTTACGATTTGGCGAAGTGGTGCTTCCATTGCACGTAAGGCAAGTTTGATACCCACATTTTGATCTTCATTGTCGCCTTTTAAGGTTGCAGCCACTTTGCCTGCAGCACGTACTAATGCCACACCACCACCGGCAACGATACCTTCCTCCACCGCTGCGCGAGTCGCGTGCAATGCGTCATCAACACGATCTTTTTTCTCTTTCATTTCCACTTCAGTCGCTGCACCTACTTTGATTACAGCCACACCGCCGGCTAATTTCGCCACGCGTTCTTGAAGTTTTTCTTTGTCGTAATCAGACGTTGATTCTTCGATTTGTTGACGAATTTGTGCTACACGACCTTTAATTTGTGCTTCATCGCCAATACCGTCAATAATGGTGGTGTTGTCTTTGTTGATTACAACACGTTTCGCTTGACCTAAATCTTCAAGGGTTGCTTTTTCAAGTTCCATACCGATTTCTTCAGAAATCACGGTACCTGCGGTTAAAATTGCAATGTCTTGTAACATCGCTTTACGGCGATCACCAAAGCCCGGTGCTTTCACTGCCGCTACTTTCACAATACCGCGCATGGTGTTCACCACTAATGTTGCAAGCGCTTCGCCTTCCACATCTTCCGCGATAATTAAAAGCGGTTTGCCTGCTTTTGCCACGCCTTCTAATACCGGAAGTAATTCACGAATGTTAGAGATTTTTTTATCCACTAATAAAATGAATGGGTTATCTAATTCAACCGTTGCCGCTTCCGGTTTATTGATGAAGTATGGTGATAAATAACCACGGTCGAATTGCATCCCTTCAACCACATCTAATTCATCAGAAAGACCTGAGCCATCTTCAACGGTGATCACGCCTTCTTTACCCACTTTTTCCATGGCTTGCGCAATTAATTTACCTACAGTTTCATCTGAGTTAGCAGAAATGGTACCGACTTGCTCAATTTCTTTTGAGGTTTCACAAGGTTTAGATAATGCTTTTAATTCTTCAACTACTGAAGCTACCGCTTTGTCGATACCGCGTTTTAAATCCATTGGGTTCATACCCGCTGCAACGGCTTTTAAACCTTCATTGACGATAGCTTGTGCAAGAACAGTTGCGGTGGTTGTACCGTCACCTGCCGCATCATTGGCTTTTGACGCCACTTCTTTCACCATTTGTGCGCCCATATTTTCGAATTTGTCTTCTAATTCGATTTCACGTGCTACAGACACCCCGTCTTTGGTGATCGTTGGTGCGCCAAAGGCTTTGTCTAAAATGACGTTACGACCTTTAGGACCTAGGGTTACTTTTACTGCGTCTGCTAAAATATTCACACCCGCTAACATTTTTACACGAGCATCATTACCAAATTTTACGTCTTTTGCTGCCATTTTTATTTTCCTTTATCAATCGGGCAAATAGGATTTGCCCCTATAAAATTCTCGGTCAAAATTGACCGCACTTTATTATTCTACAATAGCCAAAATATCGTTTTCTGAAACGATTAACACTTCTTCGCCATCAATTTTTTCTGCTTTTACGCCATAACCATCATTGAAAATAACGGTGTCGCCGACTTTTACATCTAACGGTTGAACGGTGCCGTTTTCTAAAATACGGCCTTTACCTACCGCAATGACTTTTGCGCGGGTTGATTTGGTTGCGGCAGAACCTGTTAACACGATACCGCCTGCAGATAATGCTTCAACTTCTTCGCGTTTAAGTAGAACGCGATCATGTAATGGACGAATTGCCATATTGTTACTCCTTAAATAATTAAAATTATCGATTGCGAGACCTATATGGGGCATTATTTTAGGGCTTTCAAGGGACAAAATAAAAAAATTTTTAAGAAAAATAATCCTACTTGGCTATTGTTCGTCACGTCTAAAAAGAGTATATTGCCGACCATCTTTATTCATATTTATTTTACCAAAAGGAAAAATTATGGGCGGTATTAGCATTTGGCAACTTCTAATTATTGTAGCAATCGTGGTTTTATTATTCGGCACGAAAAAACTCCGCACCTTAGGGGCTGATTTAGGTGAGTCCGTAAAAGGCTTTAAAAAAGCGATGGCAGATGAGCCAAAAGAGACAGAAGTTAAATCTGTGGAAAAAAACGATAAAGAATAAGGCCTGAAAAGTAAGGTAAGCAGTGTGTTTGATATTGGCTTTTCGGAATTAGTACTGGTATTTATTGTGGGCTTGGTGGTACTTGGTCCACAACGTATGCCTGTGGCAATTCGAACTGTGATGAAATGGGTTCGTACCATTCGTGGTTTAGCTGCAAATGTACAAAATGAACTGGCGCAAGAGCTTAAATTACAGGAATTGCAGGAAAGTATTAAAAAAGCCGAGCATTTAAATTTAAAATCTTTATCCCCGGAATTAGCACAGACCGTAGAAGAATTAAAGCAATCTGCGGATAAAATGAGAGTGGATCTTGAACAGCAAGCCAATGCGGCCAATAAGTCCCTTGAAGAACATATTAAAGATGTGCGCGAAGCCAATTTTGCTGAAGTAGAACAACACAAAGATGATCAAAGTGCGGTAAATTTCACAGCAGAAAAAACAGCGGAAAATACCACCGCACTTGATACCGAGCTAACCCCGGCAGAACAGGCTGAACAAGCTGAAATTTCTTTAGATGAACAGTTGGCAAAATATATGGATCAGTATCATCCTACGGATGATGTGCAGCCGACTGTTGCAAACCCAACGCCTGAGAAAAATACATGAGTAGTGTTGACGAATCTCAACCTTTAATTAGTCATCTTCTTGAATTACGTAACCGTTTACTGCGTTGCGTAATTTGTATCATGGTTGTTTTTTTATCTTTGGTGTATTTCGCCAATGATATTTATCATTTGATTGCAACCCCTTTGCTTGATGCCATGCCTAAGGGCGCGACGATGATTGCCACCAATGTGGTTTCCCCTTTTTTTACACCGATCAAATTAACGATTTTAGCCTCCGTATTTTTATCTGTGCCATTTTTGTTGTATCAGGTATGGGCATTTGTTGCGCCGGCGTTGTATCAACATGAAAAACGGTTAGTTTATCCGTTGTTAATTTCAAGCACGGTATTATTTTATGTCGGTGTTGCCTTTGCTTATTACATTGTTTTCCCTCTGGTATTTAGCTTCCTTTCCGGCACATCACCGGATGGGGTCACGATGGCAACGGATATTAGTAGCTATCTTGATTTTGTATTAACCTTATTTATCGCCTTTGGGGTGTGTTTTGAAGTGCCTGTGGCAATTATTTTGCTGTGTTGGGCGGGCATTACTTCACCTGAAAGTTTACGAGAAAAACGCCCTTATATTATTGTAGCGGCTTTTGTGATTGGGATGTTGCTGACACCGCCAGATATTTTTTCTCAAACCTTACTTGCCCTACCAATGTGTTTGTTATTTGAATTAGGGGTAATTTGTGCGAAATTTTATGCGCCTAAAGATGAGAATAATGTGAATTCCGATGAAAGTGCGGTAGAAAAATAAGCGTTTTGATATAAATTTAAATTAGATTACTGACGAAGTTCATCTTTAAAAATAACCTAGCACGAGCCGTGCTAGGTTCGTAAAGCCCAGCCCCTGCCGGGGCTGAAAGAAAGAGCCGCAGAGCGGCTCAGATTAAGTAACCCTATACGGCTCGTATAGGGTTTGTCACATTCTAAGACTCAAGGATAAAAACATGACACAACAATATTTTACCGGTTATCCGGCACGCCGTTTGCGCCGTATGCGAAAAAATGATTTTAGCCGCCGTTTAATGGCAGAGAATAAATTAACTGTTGACGATTTAATTTATCCCGTATTTATCATGGAAGGGGAAAATCATCGTGAACCGGTTCCATCCATGCCAAAAGTAGAGCGTTTGACGATCGATCAATTACTGGTTGAAGCAGGGTTATTAGTAAAATATGGCGTACCGGTTATTGCCTTATTCCCTGTGGTTGAACAAGATAAAAAATCTTTATTGGCGGAAGAGGCCTATAATCCAAATGGCTTAGTGCAACGCGCGGTGCGGGCGTTAAAAGCGGCTTATCCTGATTTAGGCGTGTTAACGGATGTCGCGTTGGATCCTTATACGATTCACGGGCAAGATGGGATTATCGATGAAACAGGCTATGTGCTTAACGAAGTGACCAGTGACGTGTTGGTTAAGCAAGCCCTTTCTCACGCGGAAGCGGGCGCGGATATTGTTGCCCCCAGTGATATGATGGACGGCAGAATTGGCAAAATTCGTACCGCACTTGAAGAAAAAGGCTTTATTAACACATTGATTATGGCCTATGCCGCGAAATATGCGTCTAATTATTATGGCCCATTCCGTGATGCAGTCGGTTCAGCGGGGAACCTGAAAGGCGGTGATAAGAAAACCTATCAAGTGGATCCGGCCAATGGCAATGAAGGTTTGCAAGAAGTCGCTTTAGACATTGCAGAAGGCGCAGATATGGTGATGGTTAAACCGGGCATGCCGTATTTGGATATGGTTTATCGCGTTAAAGAACAGTTTGGCGTGCCGACTTTTGCCTATCAAGTTTCCGGGGAATATGCGATGCATTGGGCTGCCATTCAAAACGGTTGGTTGAAAGAAAAAGAATGTATTATGGAAGGTTTGCTATGCTTTAAACGCGCTGGTGCAGACGGTATTTTAACCTACTTCGCAAAACAAGTGGCCGAATGGTTATATGAAGAAGGGAAGAATAAGTAATACCTAGAAGAGAATGAAAACCCTATACGAGCAATCAAGGCGTATAGGGTTTATTTTTGCTATTAAGTCATTTATTGTTCAACACAAATATCCGCTAAAATCACACCTTGCGTATTGGTTAACGTGGCGGTATTGTTTGAGCGTTCGATCCAGCGCCAGTGAATACTGGTGTAGGATTTTCCGGTTTCCGATACCGTTGATTTTAGCTTTTCAGTAATACCATTAAAGGTTAACGTCACCGTTTCTACACGACTGGCTTTGGCGGTGCTTTTAGGTTTCATCCGCGTTACGCGCACGATTTTATCGTCTTTGCAAAGAAAACGACTCGCAGAACCGGTTTGTGTAGTTTTATTCATTGCGCCCGATTTGATTTGAGGCGCAATTTTAACCACTGCATCCACAGGGGCTTGTTCAACCGCAGAATGACAAGCCGTTAAGATGCATGCTGAGATTAAAAAAAGTGCGGTCGTTTTCATGCTAATTTCCTTACTTGCGGTATTTGTACGAGCCGTCAGATTGACGCGTAAAGACGGATCCGTCTGATAAACGCATTGAACTGACGCGCCCTTCGCTGTTTACTGATACTTGAACTTTATCGCCCGGTTTAAAGCTGCTCAATACATTACCGGCACCATTGGCTTTGGTCATCGCATTTACATCACGAATATCTAAGCCATTTGTACGGAATACTTGGAATAATGATGTACTCGCTGGCACCGTTAGGGTTTTGCTTGTTGAGCCGGCAGTTTGACCGGCTTTTTTCGTTGCAGGTTTGGCTTCGCTGATCGGCGCACCATTTAACGCCGCTTGTGCACGTGCTTTTTCTGCTGCCAGTTTTTCTGCTTTCGCTTTTTCTGCGGCTTTCGCTTTTGCTAACTGTTCTGCTTTTGCTTTTTCCGCTTTGGCTTTCGCTAACTGTTCAGCTTTGGCTAATTGCTCAGCTTTGGCTTTTTCTGCACGCGCTTTCTGTTGTTCACGGGCTAATTGCTCTTGCTGGGCTTTTTCTGCTTGTAATTGTTCTTGGCGTGCTTTTTCTGCTTGCTGTGCTTGCGGATCAACCGATGGTTGTTCAGGCATTGGAACCGGTTCTAATGCAGGTTGCGTTGAGGCTGACGGTTGTGTTGCCGGTGTAGCAGGTGTTGCAGAGATATTCGCCACGCTTTCATTCACTGCTGTATCATTTACCACAGAAGGCATTGGTTCAGGTTGAGCCTGTTCCACCACTGGCGGTTCTGCCGGTTGAGTGGTATTTGCCATATCCGTCATTTCGTTCGGCTGATTTGGCGTTAAAGATTGAAACTCAATCGGCGTATTATTGCTATTGTTAACTTGGTATTCATCCGCAGTTTCCGAACTTGGTTTTAATAATACTAAAGCAATCAGTACGGCGACAGCACCGGCGATAGCGATAATAAAACGGCGATGTTTTGGCGGTAATTTTTGCATAAAGCTCCAGTTTTCCGGATTCTTCATATTTTGTTTCGTTGCCACAATAGGTTCTTCTGTTAGAATTTTCTCTGGTTCTGCCGTATTTTCAACAGTATTAGACGTTGTCTCAGCCGTCACCGCGGTGTCAGCCGATTCTTCAATCTTGTCTTTATTTTCTTCAATATCGTCAGTGGATTTGGCTTGTTTGGCAATGGCTTGAGCCGGTTGTTTAAAAATGCTCTCCGCAGAATAATTAACGGTTTGGTTAATTGCCGTTGTCGTGGCGGTTTCTGTCACGCGAGTTGTATTGCCAAAAGTGGGCTCTTTACGCTCCGCAAATGGATTTGTCTGCACGACATTTTTTTTTCCGAAAAATTTATTTAAGAAAGAGGATGAATCCGTTGCGCTACTTTTTCTTGGCGTCACAGGTTCAATTGGGTTTGCATCAAAATCAAGTTCGCTTTGTGTTGATGTTGACTGATTTTCAGATTTATTCTCCACGATATACCTCAATATGTAATCAATAAAATGTGCAAAAATGCGGTTGAAAAAATTGCCCTTATTCTAAATGAAAATGCGGTTTAAAACAAAGTTTTATTCGGTTCACCTGCAATTTCTCTTGCTAATTTCGGTACTAAATAACCCGATGTAATTGCTTGTAATTCTTGATAAATTTTAACCGCAGTTGCATCATCAAGATAAAAATGACTTGCTCCTTCTACCTTATCAAAAAGGTGTAAGTAATAAGGCAGTACCCCCACTTGAAAGAGTGCGTCACTTAAGTTTTTTAGTGTCAGCGCATTATCATTAATCCCTTTTAACAAGACGGATTGGTTAAGTAAGGTAACGCCTGTTTGCTTCAATTGAAATAATGCGTTTGCCAACTTATCATCAATTTCATTTTGATGGTTGATATGTGTGACTAGCACTGTTTTCAAATGGCTTTCGCTGAGTATTTGACAGAATTTTGCTGTAATGCGTTCAGGAATAACCACAGGCAAGCGCGTATGAATGCGTAATCGCTGTAAGTGTGGTATTTTTTCAAGGTGTTTTATCAGCCATTCTAACTCATTATCTTTTGCCATCAGGGGATCTCCGCCTGAAAAGATCACTTCTTCAATTTGCGGATTGCTTGCAATGTAATCAATCGCTTTTTGCCAATTAGTTTTGTTTCCCTGATTTTGGTCATAAGGGAAATGGCGGCGGAAACAGTAACGGCAATTTACTGCACAAGCATTTTTTACCATTAATAACAAACGGTTATGGTATTTATGTAAAACATTGGGTGCGGCATTATGCTGCTCGTCAAGGGGATCTTTGACAAAACCATCTACTTGAAGGAATTCCTGTGCGGAAGACATCACTTGTAAAAAAAGGGGATCATGGGGATTACCTTTTTCCATTCTATCGATAAAAGGTTGAGGCACACGTAATGCAAAAAGTTTACGCGCTTGAATGTCCTGTTCAAAATTTTCCACGGGTAAATTTAACTTTTCCAGCAGAATTTTCGGATCAGAAACGGCGTTATTTAGAATTTCTAACCAAATTTCACGTTTTGGTTCTTCTCTAACAGGGATGTTTTGGGTTAAAATATGCACTTTTAAAAACTAGCTCTTATTTAATTGAGGAAATCATGGCTACATATACTACCACTGACTTCAAACCAGGTCTAAAATTTATGCAAGACGGCGAGCCTTGCGTGATTGTTGAAAATGAATTCGTAAAACCAGGTAAAGGTCAAGCGTTTACGCGTACTCGTATTCGTAAATTAATTTCCGGCAAAGTATTAGATGTGAACTTTAAATCAGGTACTTCAGTTGAAGCGGCTGATGTAATGGATTTAAACTTAACTTATTCATACAAAGATGAAGCATTCTGGTACTTTATGCACCCGGAAACCTTTGAGCAATATTCAGCCGATGCGAAAGCAGTGGGTGACGCTGAAAAATGGTTATTAGACCAAGCAGATTGTATCATTACTTTATGGAACGGTAGCCCAATTACTGTGACACCACCAAACTTTGTAGAATTAGAAGTCATTGAAACCGATCCGGGTTTGAAAGGCGATACCGCTGGCACGGGTGGTAAACCGGCAACATTAAGCACAGGCGCGGTAGTTCGTGTTCCTTTATTCGTTCAAATTGGCGAAGTGATTAAAGTAGATACACGTTCAGGCGAATATGTCTCTCGTGTGAAATAATCGAATTTGTTAAATAAAATGCCCACCTTGTGTGGGTATTTTTTTGATATTATGTAACAACTACATAAAGCTGAAATGGCGGTTGGTGAGCTTGTCGAACCACGGTTGGTGAGCTTATCGAACCATAAGACATTTCAGCGGCACAAGACTTACGTTTCGACAAGCTCAACGACCGTCTTGTGCAAGCCCCGTATAGTATCGTATTTTTTTATCTTCTCATCGGTAAACATTCAGTTTTTCTTCTATAAATAGCTTTTAGTTATAAAATAGAACAAATAACTATTGTTCTTTTATAACATAGCATGTTAAAACTACTATCAACAAATAGATAACTCTCAAGGAGATTGAAAATGACAATTTACGCAGATAATTCCTATTCCATTGGCAATACACCATTAGTACGTTTAAAACATTTCGGTCAAAACGGTAACTTAGTGGTCAAAGTAGAAGGTCGTAACCCAAGTTTCAGTGTGAAATGCCGTATCGGTGCGAATATGATTTGGCAAGCGGAAAAAGATGGCGTTTTAACCAAAGATAAAGAAATTGTGGATGCAACCAGTGGTAACACAGGGATTGCCCTTGCTTATGTTGCGGCAGCGCGCGGTTATAAAATTACCTTAACCATGCCGGAAACCATGAGTACGGAACGTAAACGTTTATTACGTGGCTTAGGTGTCAATTTAGTTTTAACCGAAGGCGCGAAAGGGATGAAAGGCGCGATTGCCAAAGCAGAAGAAATTGTCGCCAGCGATCCTAATCGTTACATCATGTTGAAACAATTTGAAAACCCGGCAAACCCGGCAATTCACCAACAAACCACAGGCGTTGAAATCTGGGAAGGAACAGAAGGCAAAGTGGATGTGGTCGTGGCCGGCGTGGGGACAGGCGGTACGATTACGGGTATTTCTCGTGCTATTAAACAAGACAAAGGTAAACAAATTCTTTCTGTTGCCGTAGAACCGGCAGAAAGCCCGGTGATTACCCAAACTTTAAATGGTGAAGAAGTGAAACCGGGCCCGCACAAAATCCAAGGTATCGGCGCAGGCTTTATTCCTAAAAATTTAGATTTGAGTTTAATTGACCGCGTTGAACAAGTGGATAGCGACACCGCGATTGCAACGGCACGCCGTTTAATGGCAGAAGAAGGTATTCTTGCGGGGATTTCATCAGGTGCTGCGGTCGCTGCCGCTGATCGTTTAGCAAAATTACCGGAATTTGCGGATAAACTTATCGTGGCTATTCTTCCTTCTGCCTCAGAGCGTTATTTAAGTACAGCGTTGTTTGAAGGCATTGAAATTTAATTTCATCATGACAAAATGTGCGGTTAATTCAACATCTGAATTAACCGTTTTTTTGTCTATTTGCTAAGGCTTGTTGATGCTTTGTGCTTATAAAATATACTTTTTGTGCCTAGCACGCAAAGTGCGTACTAGGTTACGCATAGTTGAGTGGCTTTGCCACTCTCATTCTCAGCCCCAAAGGGGCTGATTTATGCGTAACCCAGTATGGCTCTGCCATGCTGGGATATTAAATAAACACTTATTGATGATTTTATAGCCTCAAAATATCAACATATCCTAAAATATCTTTCAAATTTTTTGATGAGAGTGTTTTATGCAATTTCCTTTAATTGACGTCATTATCCCTTGTTACAATGCTGCTCAGACTCTTGAGCGCGCAGTAAAATCCGTTTTAAATCAACCGCACTTAGGCACACTTTGGCTGATTGATGATGCTTCTACCGACCAAACGTTATCGCTAGCTCAACAATTTGCCGCACAATACCCCGAAAAAATTAACGTGGAACAAATGCCACGTAATAGCGGTGTGGCGAAAACCCGAAATTGGGGGGCGTTGCAAAGTGCGGCTGAAATTATTGCCTTTTTAGATGCTGATGATGCTTATGAGCCTGAAGCGTTAACGTTAGCTAGTAGTGTGTTTCATTTCCGCCCTGAAATACAGGTACTTCGCTTAGCGTTAAATCCAGTTGGTATTGCAGAGCGTTATAGCGCGCACCCAAATTTTGACTTTGCTTGGCAGCATATGCGAATGACTTGCGGTGGTAATGTGGTTTTCCGCCGTGCTTTTTTCTTAGCTTGTGGTGGTTTTCCACAGCATCAATTATTCCGTGAATTAGGTGGTGAAGATGGGGCTTTAGGTATTGCCACGACACAAGTTTGCCAAGTGGGGACTTTATTTAATGAACCCGGTGTATTGCATTATTGTCGTGACGGTATGCATGCAGAACGGTTATTGGACGCGATTTTATTCAATAAGATTCCCCCTGATATTACGGATGAGAAAATGAATGAAGCTCAGGCGGTAACGGATAAAATCTGTCAACAGATGAGATTATTAAGGGATGGATTAACGGCTGATAATGTTGGAGTTATACCTTTGGCTTTGCAAAGAGAATAACTGTATTTGTCTATTACACCTATTTTGCATGAGATGTAGATGATAAAAAACCCAGCGAAAGCTGGGTTTTTATTGTCTTGCATTTTGAATAAGATAATTATTCTGCAACAACAACAACGTTTAATGTTGCGAATACTTCGCCGTGAAGTTGGAAACGAACTTCGTGATCACCAGTGGTACGTAATGGACCGGTTGATAAACGAACTTCTGATTTCGCTACTTCAACGCCTGCTGCAGATACTGCTTCTGCAACGTCACGTGTTGTGATAGCACCGAATAAACGACCTTCATCACCTGCTTTAGAAACGATAGTTACTGATTCTAATGCAGCGATTTTTGCTGCGCGAGCGTGAGCTTCAGCTAATTCAGCTGCGGCTTTAGCTTCAAATTCAGCACGGCGTGCTTCGAAGAATTCAATGTTAGCTTTGGTAGCCATAACTGCTTTACCTTGTGGGATTAAGTAGTTACGAGCGAAACCTGATTTAACGCTAACTTGATCACCCACTTGACCTAAGTGAGCAATTTTGTCTAATAAAATAACTTGCATTACCGTATCTCCTTAATTACTGATGGTTGTCAGTGTATGGAAGTAACGCTAAATAACGAGCGCGTTTGATTGCGCGAGCTAATTGACGTTGATACTTCGCACGAGTACCGGTAATACGGCTTGGAACAATTTTGCCGCTCTCTGTAATGTAGTTCTTTAATGTAGCGATATCTTTGTAATCGATTTCAACTACGTTTTCCGCTGTGAAACGGCAGAACTTGCGACGACGGAAATAACGTGCCATTTGGCGAGTCTCCTAATCTAATAATTCGATATTTTCAGCATGTAAAACTAATTGGTTTAAACCATTTTTGGTTTGGTGTGAACTAATAAACCCGACTACCAAGAGTTTTTTGCCGACCGTAATGCTTTTAGTTGTTTGAGTAAATTGATTGCCACTCAATTGTATCGGTATCTTGCACCAAGCTTGACGCTTAAGTCCCACTTCAATTTGTTCAGAACGATGTTCTAACAAAAATTGGCAATGTTCGATACCGTTAGGGCTTTTTGTTTGTTTAGGTTGGCTACAAACTGTACCAATCAATGACAAACGATTATCAATTTTCAAATGACTACTCAGCATCCTCAAAATCGTTGGTTTCAACTTCAGCTACAGCAACTTTCTTTTCGTCTTTTGCTTTAGCCATTGGGGACGCTTCTGTTACGGCGTGCTTAGTACGAATTACGACGTTACGAAGAATTGCATCGTTGTAACGGAATGTTGTTTCTAGCTCGTCGATTACACTTTGAGGCGCTTCTACATTCATAAGCACATAATGTGCTTTATGTAATTTGTTAATTGGGTATGCTAATTGACGGCGACCCCAATCTTCTAGGCGATGAATCGCACCACCGGCTTCTTTAATAGAACCTGTGTAACGTTCGATCATACCTGGTACTTGTTCGCTTTGGTCCGGATGAACCATAAAAACGATTTCGTAGTGACGCATTGTTGATCCTTACGGGTTAATCAGCCTCCGACTGTTGATCCAGTCACTAATCTGCGGAAGCAAGGAACGAAAATTAAATGTGACTGCAAGGCGCGAATTATACAGAAATTGTATTGAAATACAAGTGGGAAATGGGTATTAAAGGACAAAATTAATGGTTTTTTAGCCTAGCGATCCGTTAAAGGATATTTTTAATGGTTATAAAACATACAGATTTTATAGCCGTTTTTTATACAATCTAAACACCCAAAATCTCATCAATCATTTTTAGTTTTTGAGTGAGATTCATCCCCCTGTGATTACCTAAAAGTCGCTTCAAATATCCAAATTGTCCCTCGATTAAATTAGATGTATTAGGAATACCTAAATTAGGATATTTTTGATAGGTAAACAGATAAGGAAGGTTATTCATTAAACTTCGATATGCACTCCTTAAACGGCGATGTGTATACTGTGGTTTACCTGTTTCAGGATTAAACGTCCGTTTATCATAATAGTCCAGCCATTTAGCTACATCAACAAATTGCGGTTGCCCCCACTAACTGTAATGCCTGTTCTGCGATATCCCCACACATCAACCACGTCCCCTGATTTCCCCTTAATACCTGTGCGATTAAACGAGTGGTAATGACAGACTGGCTTTTAGGTGTTTTCGGCACAAATGGGGCTGCCAATTCGCTAATCTCTTGCGTTAAAAGTTGCATTTGTACCGTTAATAAATCTTGTTTTTCTTTCAGTTGAAGTAACCGCTCAACTAACTCGTGCTTAAGTAACTTTTGTGCCATAATAAAAATCCCTATTGAGTGAGAATTTCAATAGGGATTTTAATGTTTTCAATCGGTTAAATCTTTGTGCAAGTGCTACATAATACCGGAAAATTCTGCAAATCCAATCGCACTTTGTGTGAAGTTGATCGAAAAAACAAAAAAATTCCATTTATACAGTATTGATACTGGATAAGGTTTATGATTGAATACCTGAAAAATTAAACAGTGGAAAAATCATCAATGAACAAAATTAAACTTTTTGAAAATCAACAAATTCGCTCAGTGTGGGACGAAGAAAAACAAGAATGGTTTTTCAGCGTGGTGGATAAAGCAACTGGAAGACAGTGGCGTGATTAGCGGTTATCGTGCCGAAGTCAATCCCGAACGGATTGGCTTGAATTTTTCCGCCATTGTGTTTGTGAAAATGAAAAATAATAGTGGCGACAATATCCGTGAATTTGAACAAGCCTTAATGGATATTCCTGAAATTATTCAAGCACAAAGTTTGTTGGGCGACCCTGATTTTATTTTGCACATTGTTACCCAAGATATGAAATCGTTTCAGCAATTATATGACCGCCGTTTAACACAACTACCGCATATTACGGGGATTACTTCTACATTAGTGATGAAAAATATTATTCCATTGCGAGCCATGCCGATTTAAATAGTTTTCAGGCAGGCTGAAAATAATTAGCGGTCATTTTCGCAAAATCTTTTGCAAATTTGACCGCACTTTGTGTTACCTAATCAGGCTGTTGTCCATTATGGGCTTGCCATTGACATTCGGTTAATGCCATATCCGTAAAGACCGCCGTGAACGAAGAATTTTCGGGCGAGCAAGCATAGACACCAAAGCGAATACGCTCGTTACCTTTATGCAAATGACAAATCCGCATTTGTTGAAAATGCACACCGTCATACGAACATTCCAAGCAATAATCGCTTTCACGGCGACTTAAACGAAACCACATTGATTTAGTATCTGTAGCAATTTCCACCGTAGCCCAATCAGAATAGCCGTGATTGGTTACCACGCTACCAAGATGTTGGAATTGCTCATTTTCATATTCAACGGACGCTTTAAGCCAGTTTTCACTATCCAAATACAATACAATGCCGCACTGGTCAAAGCGTTGATGACTGCCTGAAAAATCGGTTTTGACGACAAAACTGAAATAGCGTTCATCGGTTTCCATTTGCAAAACAGGCGCGTTGTCATTTTGGAAGTGATAATAGGTGCGTTGCCACAAATCCGTATGCGGTGCAGTGGTTATCGTAATTTTATTTTCTGTTATTTCATAGGCTTGCGGCTCTCTCGTCCAAACAAGCGACTGCGGATTAAAAGCTTGCATAGTATCTCCTTGATAATCAGAATGGGCATTATAGCAAAGGGGCGGACTGAAAAGCTAAGCGGTTATTTTTGCAAAATCTCTTGCAAAAAACACCGCACTTTTACCCTTTCAACACTTCCACCAATGCCCTAAACAACGGCGATAAACGCTGATAAAGCTGTTCGCCCGCTTCGGTGGTGGAAATACTGCGAGTGGTGCGATGAAACAGCTTGATTTTCAACCGCTCTTCAATGCCCCGAATACTATGGCTCAACGCCGATTGCGACACGCCCATCTGTGCCGCCGCTTTGGTAAAACTGCCGGTGCGGGCGACTAAAATAAAAGCACGTAAGTCATTAAGATTTTCTTTCATTTTGTAATCTGTTTTGACATTTTAAAATTGATAAACCGTTTATTTCTCAACTCAACTTGTTGTTTAGCAATGAGTTGAAACCCTTTTTGTTCAAAAAAAGGTTTTGCCGTTAAACTGCTTTCTACGGTTAAAATCTCTATTTTTTGTTTTACCAACCAATCTTCGATTTGGTTTAGTAGCCTGCTTGCAATCCCTTGATGTTGGAATGATTTTTTAACAAATAATAAATCCAAATAACCCGATTGCTCTGCCGAAATTAACCCGACAATCTGCTGTTCCAATACAAATAAAAAAGTCTGTTGATGTGCTAGTTTGGCAAAAAAAGGACGACTGATTGACGTCACACCAAGCCTGAATTTGACTGCGTGAATAATCAGGATAACAGCTTTCTTGAATATTCGCATAGCTTGCACCGATTATGCAATGCGTGCAGTGATTGTGCCGTTTTTGCGAGTGCTAAAACAGCGTGCGCCTAATATTAAAGTGGCGGTGTTAGCAATTAACGAAAATGCGGTACAACATCAATTAGAACAACGATTACTTGATTTTGCACTGGTAACGCCCGATTTCCACGCCCCCGATATTCACGCCAAAGCCTTGTATGACGAGCAATATGTGTGCGCCGTCCGCCACGACCATCCGATTGCTAAACAAAATAGTTTATCACTAGAACAATTTTGCCAACTGGAACAAGCGCTGGTGTCCTATCACGGCGGCAGTTTCAGCGGCGTAACCGATGATGCACTAGCCAAATTGGGGTTAAGCCGCAACGTGAGTTTATCGGTGCAAAATTTTATTGTCCTGCCCGACCTATTGGCGCAAAGCGATTTGCTCGCCGTTGTGCCAAGACGATTGGTCAGCAACCTACCGCAACTCAAACTGTTTGAACCGCCCCTTGCGATTCAAGGTTTTACCAAAACGCTGATTTGGCACGAACGTACTCATCGAGATGTGGCGTATCGTTGGTTGCGGGAATTGATGGCGGAGGCTTGCCAATAAACAAGCGTTGGGATTTTCAGGAAATTTTGCAAATACAAAACTTATGAAAATTCCACCGCTCTTTTATAAGCGTTGTAAGTAATCCTTCAACCCTTGAATGTCCCCATACAACAACTGGCTCGGCACAATATACAACCGTTCGTCTTTTTCGACAATCAACTGCGGCACGCCTTGCACACCGCAATGGTGGGCGAGTTGTTGCCCGAATTGAAGACGTTGTGCTAATGCCATTTGGGTAGATTGTTCGCTAAGCAACGACACCGTTTGGCTAAGATTGAGCTTGTGCAACACCAGTTCAATCACCGCAAAATCCGCATTATCCAATCGCTTTTTACAATTGCACCCGAAATTGAATATTCAGCTGTTACTCAATGATCAACCAATGGATTTAATTAGCGAACGGATCGATCTTGCCATTCGAATTACCAACAACCCCGACCCGAATTTTATCGCCCGAAAACTTGCCGATTGCCATTCCTTGCTAGTGGCAACGCCTGATTATTTGGCAAAGTTCGGCACACCAACGCAGCCCAAAGATTTGTATCAACATCACTATTTGTCGCACCACAACATCAACCGCAAAGCGTGGAAATGTACGCAAGGGGAACGGGAAGTACTGCTCGACCTCGACAGCCGTTTCACTACCAACGACACTCAAGCCCTGCTCAACTCCGTGCTGAACGGCAACGGCATTGCGATGTTGCCAAAATATATGCTGGAAACCGAACTGCAACAGAGCAAACTGCAATCCGATTGTTTCAGCAATGTCGCAACCGCAATCGTGGTTGGCAATTTTTCAAGAAAATGGGCATTATATTTCGCCAAACTGGTATCCCAATAAAGCGATAACGCACAAAGAAGTGCCGACTTGGAATTATCAAGCTGTGCATATTCGGGGGACGTTGCGTCAGCTGGACGATGTGGTCGCTGTATTAGCCGCACAAACTGATTTTTGGGAAAATAATTTGCCAAATAATACGCCTTGGCAATTAAGCGATGCGCCTGAAGATTATTTACAGGCACTCTATAAGGCGATTGTTTGCTTTGAAATCAAGATAGAAAAAACCGAAGCGCAATTTAAACTTAGTCAAAATAAAGATGCAGCAACGAAACAACGTATTTGCCAGCATTTACATCAAATCAACAGCCCCCAAGCGAATGTGATGGCGGATCTTATTGAACGCTATGAAAGTAATGATGGATATGTCTATTTTTCCCTAACCAACACCGATGTCATACTGAGCGAGCCTGCGATCAGTTCATCATTAAACAATGTAATCTCATCATTTTCATCACGTTGTGCCATCACGTAAAGCAGCGGTAAATAATGATCAGGCGTTGGGACGGAAAGAGTTGCACTTTCGCCGAACTGTTCAAAATTGACTAATGCATCATCGTTATGTTCACGCATTGCCTGATTAATTTCATCTCTGAACTGATACGCCCAGTCGTAGCCTGCGCCCACTTGATCAATATGTTCCCAGCTGATCGCCCTTAAGTTATGCACAATGTCGCCGCTACCCAAAATCAACACACCTTGTTCACGCAATGGACGTAATTTTTTCGCCAATTCATAATGCCACTGTGGGGATTTGGTACGATCCAAACTGAGCTGAACCACGGGAATATCTGCCTCCGGGTAGAGATATTTCAACACTGCCCACGCCCCGTGATCGAAGCCTCGAGTTGGGTTGATTTCCACTTGTTCCGGTGCAAGTAACCCTTGAATGTGTCGAGCAAATTCAGGATCGCCTTTTGCCGGGTAAACAATCTCGCTTAATTCCGGCGGAAAGCCGTAAAAATCGTAAATCATCGGCGGATTTTCCGCCCCCATCACTTGCAATTTTGCACTGTACCAATGGGCAGAAATACATAAAATCAGCTTCGGTTTCTCAAAGGTTGCTGTGATTTGTTGAAAACCTTGATTAAAGATATTTTGCGGATCTAACGCATTCATCGGATTGCCGTGTCCGACAAAAAGTGCGGGCATTTTTTTCATTGTTTTTACTCCTTTCCGATTTAATGTACAAAAAGAATAAACCGATTTTGAGCCAAAGAGAATTTAGTAAAACTAAAGAGAGAATTCAGTTGTATAATTTGCCTATCTTTCATATTAAAGAAATAATCAAAACAACAAAGGGGTGAAAGATGAATACACAATTTATACATTTACAAGAACAATCAGGGTTATTTTCCGTTACATTGAATGAACAGAATTTGGCTTTAAATCTTGCTCGAGAAAAATTAGCAGCCGATATTCAGCACACTCCAGCAACAAAAGAAGAAATTGAAGCGTTAATTTTAGTTATTGAAAATGAATTGGAAAAATACAGTGAAATGTTTAAGCCAATGCAGAATTTAACTATTGTTTCAGATATTCCTGCATTAGCCGAAATTGCCCGCTTAGGATTTGGTCAATCAAAAGAGAATGCCATAGTCATTTCACAAGAACAAATCGAACAGCTTTTTACCCGTTTTTCTCGGGTCATCAACGGCTATCCAGCCAAAGCTGAAGGTTTGCCCGAAAGTGTCGATTTTGCGGTTTATTTAACCCTAATTCGTGAAATTATGCACCATTGGCATATTGAATGGCTAAGATGTGAATAAGCCGATTACAAGCGGTGGGATTTGGGGCAAACTTTGCAATTTGCAAAATCTTCAAAAAATCCCACCGCTCTTTTTTTAAAATTGAAATAAGACATTCTACTCCAACGCCTTAATCCCCTTAATAATTTGGCAATGCTCTACGTCTTCCGCTTGGCACTCAATGAAGGGTTCGAGCATTGCTTTGATTTGGTTAAGTTGGGCGATTTGTTGTTCAATTTGGATTAAATGCTGGCGAGTGAGTTTATCCGCCACTTCGCAGCGGTTGTGCGGGTTGGCTTGGATCTCTAGCAGTTGTTTGATTTCTTCTAAACTAAAACCAATCATTCGGCAGCTCTTAATAAAACTCAGTTGGTTGAGCTGCTTTTCACTAAAAAGGCGATAACCGTTCGCCTGCCGTGTGGCGGCATCAATCAGGCCCAGCTTTTCGTAATAGCGGATTGTTTCTAAATTCACACCGCTTGCTTTGCTCAATTCACTTATTTTAAAAAATCTGCCCATTTCGCTTGACCCTGTAATAACTACGGAGTTTATATTGTGTCGTAAGTTAAATTTAAACACAAGGAAAAGAAAATGAGTTGTTCAAGTTCTTGCTGTGGCTCGCACAGCGCCCACCGTTCTCCGCAATACCGCCGAGCCTTATGGATCGCTTTGGCGATAAATTTCACGATGTTTATGGTTGAAATTGTGATGGGGGTAAAATCGGGGTCGGTATCATTGCTTTCCGACAGTCTCGATTTTTTAGGCGATAGTGCCAATTATGTGATTAGCCTGATCGTGTTGCCAATGGCTTTAAGTTACCGAGCCAAAGCCTCTTTAATCAAAGGTGCAACGATGGGCGGTTTCGGGCTGTTTATTTTAATTACGACCTTATATCGCTGGTTCTACGGCGATCTTCCAAACCATAGCGAAATGAGCATTGTCGGCGTACTCGCCCTTTTCGCCAATCTCGCTGCATTATGGGTGCTTTACCACTTCCGTGATGGCGACAGCAATATGCGCAGCGTGTGGCTTTGCTCAAGAAATGACGCCATCGGCAATATCGCCGTTGTGTTGGCTGGTGTTGCGGTCTATTTTACCCAGTCCAAATTCCCTGATTTAGTTGTCGCCTTTATCTTGGCATTTTTAGCCTTACAAGCGGCAAAAGAGATTATTCTTCGGGCATTGGGGGAATTGAAAGAGAGTAAATAAACAAGCGGTGGGATTTAAGATAAACTTTGCAAATTGCAAAATCTTTCCAAAATCCCACCGCACTTTTCACATTAAATTACTTGCTCGCCACGGTAAAGCGTTTAAACAAGTGAGCTTGTTTTTCTGCATCGTCTGCAATCGCAATCGCTAAGTCTGCAACGCTGATGCCTGCTGGGGCTTCGCCGTTCATCAACAAATCTTCGCTACCTAAACGGTATTCGCCTGTGCGCTCTTCGCTGAAACCTGCGTCTGCACCTAATAAGGCTGGCGGCGAGATAAATGCCCAGTTTACATCACGGCGGTCACGCAAGTCGTTAAGTAAATTACGAGCGGCATTTGCCCCTGCAAAAATCTCTTTCGGAAAAGCATCTGTGTCAATCAGTTGTACGTTTGGCACGACATACAAACTGCCCGCACCGCCCACAATTAATAAATACGGCACTTGCGCTGCTTTTGCTGCTTCGGTAATCGCATTTGCCCCACGGGTAAAATCTTCGACGATATTTGGATTTGCCCAACCTGGGTTAAACGCACTCACTACCGCATCAAAACCTTTTAACTGCTCGGCAAAATCTGCAGCATTGACATCAAAACTGACCGCTTGCACGTTGTCCGCTTTTGCTACTTTATCAGTATTACGAGCAAATGCCGTTACTTGATGACCACGGCTCGCCAACTCCGCTACCACTGCACTACCGACATAACCTGTTGCACCAATTACTGCGATTTTTTTCATTTTGTTTACCTCTGATTAAGTTGATTAAATTTGCCAAACTGGCTGATGTGGCGTATTATAGATCCAAACTTACTTTTGTGAAGTACTTACAAATTTGTAAGTTTGAAAATAATTTTTAACTGATTGAAATACAAGGAAATAAAAATGGAAAAATTTTCAAATTCAATAGAACGGGGCTATGTATTATCCGCTCAATGCCCTTCCAGACAGATTTTGCAACATCTCACTAACCGCTGGGGTGTGTTGGTGATGATTGTGTTGATGAAAGGCACAAAACGGTTTAGCGAAATCCGCCGTGAGATTGACGGTGTGAGTGAACGCATGCTGACCCAAACGCTCCAACAGTTGGAACAAGATGGTATGCTCAATCGTAAATCCTACAACACCGTACCGCCACATGTTGAATATTCGCTGACGGATTATGGCAAAGAAGCTGGCAGTCGCCTTGCGAATTTAGTGGATTGGTTGGAAGAAAATCTAGGGAAAATTTTGCAAAGTCGGGGAAAATAGTGATTTGTAATTGGTGGGAGTAGAGAGAAATTTTCTAAAATCCCACCGCACTTTTACAAGAAAGATAATTTTGCCAATCAATTATCTCTATGGATTAACACATTTATTTAATCCCCAAACGTTCTAAATTATAAGAACCATCTAATACACGGCTCCACCATTTTTTGTTATTTAAGTACCATTCCACGGTTTTACGAATACCGGTTTCAAAAGTTTCTCGTGGTTTCCAGCCTAATTCCTTACCAATTTTGGTGGCATCAATCGCATAACGCACATCGTGCCCTGGGCGGTCAGTTACATAAGTGATTAAATCTTCATATTTCGCCACGCCAGCCGGTTTATTCGGAACAAGTTCTTCCAATAAGCCACAAATTGTACGAACCACTTCGATATTGGCTTTCTCATTATGTCCGCCGATATTGTAGGTTTCGCCCACCACGCCTTCCATTACAACTTTATATAGCGCACGAGCGTGATCTTCCACAAATAACCAATCACGAATTTGCATACCGTTGCCGTACACTGGTAACTTTTTACCTTCCAACGCATTTAAAATCATCAATGGAATCAATTTTTCAGGGAAATGGTACGGGCCATAGTTATTTGAGCAGTTAGTTACAATGGTCGGTAAGCCGTAGGTGCGCAACCAAGCGCGCACTAAGTGATCGCTGGAGGCTTTTGACGCTGAATAAGGGCTCGAAGGCGCATAAGGCGTTGTTTCAGTAAAGAGATCGTCAGTGCCTTCCAAATCCCCATAAACCTCATCGGTTGAAATATGGTGGAAACGGAAAGCAGATTTCCGTTCTTCAGGCAAGTTATTCCAATAGCTACGAGCCACTTCTAATAACGTGTAAGTACCAACGATATTGGTTTCAATAAATGCAGCCGGCCCGTCAATAGAACGATCCACGTGGCTTTCTGCCGCAAGGTGCATCACAGCGTCAGGTTGATGTTGCGCAAAAACACGTTCTAATGCGGCTTTATCGCAAATATCCACTTGCTCAAAAGCATAACGTGGATTATTTTCAACCGCTTCGAGTGATTCTAAATTACCTGCATAGGTTAATTTATCTACGTTAATCACCGAATCTTGAGTGTCGTTAATAATATGGCGAACGACTGCAGAGCCAATAAAGCCCGCTCCGCCTGTTACTAAAATTTTTTTTGTCATCATTTAAATTTACGATTTGCTAGATTATTCAATGGCATATAAAAGATAATTTATTTATCTGTTTTCTCTTGCCCAAACATTTCTTCGGCTAATTTTTTTGCTCTTTCCAAACCTTCAGGCGTTAAATAACAGGATTTATTTTTATTGACGGGGTTAGTAATATATCCTTTTTCATACAAGCTATCTAATAGCCCAAAATCATAGTTTTTCCAAAATCGTCCATTACCTATCTTACAAATCGTATAAACCTGACGTAGAAAAACTTAAATTCGGGAATCTAACCGAAGTAATCACATCATCTTCCACCACCGGCGCAATACCAATATATCGCCCATTTTCAAGCACATATATATGAATATTGCGCTCTTCAGGGCGAACTACCCAATATTCGCTCACACCATATTCTTGATAAAGCTCATATTTATCTTTCATTTCTCGTTTGGAATTCCCCGGCGAAAGAATTTCCACTACCAAATCCGGTGCACCAAGACAACCTCGTTCATCTAACTTATTAGGATCGCAAATCACACATAAATCAGGCTGCACGACCGTTCTCACGTTGCCGTTTTCATCGGGAAAACGTACATCAAAAGGGGCTACATATAATTCACACTGCTGACCGGAAAAAACATCAAGAAATGCTTTCGTTAATTTCATCGAAATCCGTTGATGCAGACGATTTGGCGCAGGCGACATTGCCATAATCTTACCTTTGATAATTTCTACACGCTCTTTCAATTTCCAAAGTAAATAATCTTTATAACTGTAACTGCCATCTGGATCTAGTTGGTCTAAGCGAGTAATTTCATTCATCGGAATTAAGCTCATATCGCCTCCTTCTATTTAACTTTGATACGCCTTAATATTCTTTAAGGCTTTTTGCCAATCACTTGGTTCAATGTTAAAGGTTTGCTTAATTTTCGTCAAATCCAAACGTGAATTCTAGGTTAGGGATATGATGTTTTTTAGGTAAAGATTAAATGTTTTTAGAATATGAAAAAATCCCTATTGAAGTAAAATTTCAATAGGGATTTCAAGTGATATTTGCAACTTATACAGTTCTATTTTCATAGAAAGAACAATTTCTATATCAGGAAGTATAAAACGAAATTACCAACAATGTCTATGATGGCAATAACCATGACCATAGCCTACACCCACGGCGATGTTCGGATTAACCCTTGTTACTGGATTTTTACTTGATTGCTTATCACTTTGATTGACCGGATTATCAACTTGTTTAGGGGATTTCATTCTCTCAGCTAAAGGTACGGTATTTCCACTATAAACTTTTGCATTATATTCTTGTACCGCTTGCATATCTAATGGTGCTTGTGGTTGATTTTTTGGTGTTGTACAAGCGGTTAAAACACTCAATAAAGCAATCAATATCTTTCGTTGCATAACATTCTCTTTCATTTATTATTTCATCTTAACGACAAATCACGTTTTCTAAGAAATCGCCACGTTCTGATATATTTTTCTCAACGATTTTTTTGCCGTCATTTTGTTCCTGTTTACGGATTTGTTCTAACAATTTAGGATCTTTAATATTAAAAATTGGTGCATATTGAACATTTTTCGCGCCACCTTTTGATACGTCAGCTCCCACAATCGCGGCATAATAATCTCCGGTTTTAGAATCTTTGACATAATAAATACTGGAATCTTTTAACTCAACTTCACGACCACCAACAAAAGCATGACAAACGCCGGCACCTGAAGAATAAATGGAATGAGAAGTATAATTTTCACCATATCCATAAACTTCAAATTGAATATTGTCGTTCTTTTTCTTTATGGCTTGGTTATTTCGACCGTTAAGTTGAACGTCCTGTCCATTGACGGTATAAGAGGTAGACTTCTTATTATTCCAAATGCTGTCTAAAGATGTTTCTACTCCATTTACGGTGGTAGAATCTTCTGAGATACGAATATTCATTTCGGCAAATGACAACATTGACACTATCATCATAAATGTGGCTGTACTTAAAGATGTTTGTAATAATTTCATGCCTCCCCTCCCTAAGTTGTCACGACTCAATACAATTCCAAAGGAAAATTATCAGAATTACAAAAACAAAAATTAAGTTCTGTTAATACATCAATCCAAATAGGATTCATATTCTATAGAGCTTTTTTCAAGTCCCTTGAAGTAAAATTACCCATAACCTTTAATATGATATCATTTTTTAAACAATTTTATAATAATAAAAAACAGGGTCTGTTTATCTTTGAATAAACAGCCCCCAGTGTTACTTTTTACCAATTATTTTCTAGAACTTTGGCGGTCATCCTGCTCCGCGACAGCATCTCTTGCAGATCGGATAGAACGCTCAATCAATTCACGTCTACTATCGTCTTCAGGCATCAATTTCAACATCATCGCCCAAGTAACCGCAGCCATCTTATAATCTTCTTTTGAAAAATAATAAAATGCCAATAAACCCAACGCTTGTAAATTACTATGATCTTGGCGAATCACTTCTTTTAACAAGGTTTCGCCCTGCAATTTTTCGTCGTCATTATCTGACATCATCAAAATACGCGCGAAAGATAATTTATATTCCACATTGTTCGGATCTTGGCTTAGGGCTTTTTCATAGGCGGAAAAGGCTAAATTCCCATTGTTCAATGACATCCCAATTTGTCCTAATGTCCACCAACCTTTTGAATCCTGTGGTTCTTTTTGTAATTTCACACGAAGTGCGGTGGCAAATTGTTGTAATTCTTCATCGCTTAATGGATTTACATCCTCGGTTTTCACCCGCTCATAAAAATAAGGTAATTTCTCATAGGCGTTCTCAAACATCGCCTGTTGTTGCCACGCTCCCAGTTTAAAATACAGACAACCCGCGACAATCAACAACGTCAAAAATCCGGAGACAAACCAAAGTTTTCCCAAGGATCTATCGCTCTTTTTCACCGCACTTTGGTCGGCATCTTGCGCGACATCATCAGGAATGTCTTCCAATAATCTTTGCTGCAATTCCGTTTTTAATTGCGATGTATTTTCAAGCAACCCCTGCGCTTCATCACGCTCAATCTCCTTCAAACGATCAAAATAAAATGCCTTATTCAATTCATCACGTTGAGTATCCCCATCTTGAGTTGTTTTTTTCAATAAAGGATAAAAACCAATCAGTGCCACAATAAAGGTTAATAAAGCGGCAACAAGCCATAACATCATAAATTAATCCTTCTTATCCAATAACGCTTGCAGGCGTTTTTCGTCTTCCGCAGACAAATGCGTTGAAGAAATCGCTGAATTTTCTACCGCACTTTCAGTTGTCTTCGCTTTACGGCGAAAAATAAAAAATACACCCAATACAACAAAGCACAAGGGCAACAACCAAAGTAATATGGTAGCGGGGGTTAACGGCGGATTGTAGGTCACAAAATTACCATAACGTTCGACCATATAATTCACAATCTCGTCTTTACTTTTTCCTTCATTCAGCAAGTCAAACACTTTTGCCCGCATATCTACCGCAATAGTCGCGTTGCTGTCTGCGATATTATTATTTTGACATTGGGGGCAACGTAGTTCTTGCGTCAAACTATGGTAATCGCGCTCTTGCTGAGCGGATTTAAATTCCAAGGCATCAATGGCGGCAAAACTACTAGTTGCCGTTAAAAGAGCGGTTAAAATCAAGCCAATTTTCACTAATTTCATTGCGCCTGCTCCATTAATTGCTCATAAATCGGCTTCAGTTTTTGTTCCCAAACATTGGCATTTACATCGCCTGTATGACGATAATGAATAATGCCTTTGCCATCCACAATAAAGGTTTCAGGCGCACCATACACACCTAAATCCAAGCCAAACGCCCCTTTTTCATCTTTTAAAACAACTTGATAGGGATTTTTCAGATCTTTCAACCACTTAATCGCTTTATCGGTTTTATCTTTATAATCCAAACCAATAATCGCAATGCCTTGCGCTGCTAATTCATTTAAATATTGATGTTCCGCATAACAAGTTGGGCACCAAGTTGCCCAAACATTGAGCAAAATGGGTTTACCCTGTTGAAAGATTTCGTTGCCGTAAACCTTATTTTCATCAAATAAATCAACCAACGTTTTGGTCGGAACCGTTTTCCCAATCAACGCACTTTCTAATGCTTTAGGATCATCCCCTTGCGCATTACGTTGTAGCTGTACAAAAAAAGCAACAATCAACAGGAAAAAAATAATTAAAGGTAAAAAGAATTTTTTGTTCATCATTTATTTTGTCAACATCTTCGAAAAACGATAACGGCGGTCAAATAAACAAAGCACGCCCCCTAATGCCATCAATAATCCCCCTAGCCAAATCCAACGGATAAAGGGTTTGTAGTAAAGTCGCAATGCCCAAGAGCCATCGCCTAGACTTTCGCCAAGTGCCACATAAAGATCGCGCGTCAAGCCCCAATCTATCGCGGCTTCGGTCATGGTCATTTTACTGACTTTATAGAAGCGTTTTTCGGCAAAAAGCGTGGTTTCATATTGACCATTTTGAGTAATTTCCACTTCCGCTTTTCCGCCCAAATAATTCGGTCCATTGGCATCTTGAATCCCTTTGAATTGGAATTGATAGCCAGAAATTTCCACCGTATCCCCGACATTCATACGAATATCGCGCTCGATGCTGTAGTTTTGGCTAAAGGTAATCCCCCAAATAGTCATCGCCACGCCTAAATGCGCCAACACCATTCCCCATTGTGAACGAGAAAATTTGGTTAAGCCCACAAAAAACGTAGTGCGATGCGTTGCGCGTTGGTGTAATTCATATAACGCAAGCGCCGTAATAATCACCACCATCATTGAACCCAATACCGCGCTCACCGTTAATTGATCCTGCAAGAAATAAGGCAAGGCAAAACCCAGGATTGCCATGAATAACACTGAAATAATCACAGGTTTCCGAATAGCCGAAAATTGATCTCTGCGCCATTTTACCAGCGGTCCGATACCCAATAGCAAGGCAAATGGCGTACAAATAATCAGAAACATTTGATCAAAGAATGGCGCACCAATGGAAATGGAACCTAAGCCTAATTGCTTATGTACTAAAGGCAAAAGGGTTCCCAGCAACACCACGGAAAGTGCGGTCATTAAAAGGATATTATTGAGCAATAACATGGTTTCGCGCGAATAATGTTCGGCATTATCACGTGAACGAATTTGGTTGCCTTTAAAGCCGTAAAGCAACAAGGAGCCGCCAATCACCACGATTAAATAGGCTAAAATATACAAACCGCGAGTAGGATCCGAAGCAAAGGCGTGAACCGACACTAAAATGCCCGAGCGAACTAAGAACGTGCCCAATAAGCATAATGAAAAGGCTAAGATCGCTAATAGCACAGTCCAAGCTTTAAAAGCACCGCGCTTTTCCGTTACCGCAAGACTATGCAACAAGGCGGTTCCTGCTAGCCACGGCATTAAAGACGCATTTTCCACGGGATCCCAGAACCACCAGCCACCCCAGCCCAATTCGTAATAAGCCCACCAAGAACCCAGCACGATACCCAAGGTTAAAAATACCCAAGCAGCCATTGTCCAAGGACGCGACCAACGCGCCCAAGCAGTATCCAGTTTTCCTGTCATCAAAGACGCAATCGAAAAGGCGAAAGCTACGGAAAAACCTACGTAGCCCATATACAACAATGGTGGGTGAAAAATTAAGCCTACGTCTTGTAATAACGGATTTAACTCTCGCCCATCCACGGGAAAATCAGGGAACGTGCGGATAAACGGATTGGAGGTAAATAACACAAAAATCAAAAAGCCAATGCTAATTAAGCCCATAATGCCCAATACGCGCGCTACGGCTTCTTGTGGTAAAGGCTTACTAAATAGGGCTACCGCGGCACCCCATAAACTCAGCAACCAAATCCACAGCAATAATGACCCTTCGTGGGATCCCCAAACGGCGGATAAACGATATTGTAACGGCAGTTGGCTGTTAGAATTATTCACCACATATTGCACGGTAAAATCATTGACAGCAAAAGCATAAAACAACGTACCAAACGCAAATGTTAAGGCAAAAAATAGCGCATACGTCATCGGGCGAGCTAAGCGCATGAATTGAATATTGCCCTTTTCAGCCCCCCACAAGGGGAAAATGGCGAGTAGCACCGCTACCGCCAAACTTAATGCTAAAGCAAAGTGACCTAATTCAGCAATCATTGTTGACCTTCTTTCTCATTGCGATCTCGTTCGCTTTCACCTTTCAAATCTTTCTCACTAATGCCCATCGGTTGATGTGCTTTTTTAAGCTGATCCCCTAATTCAGGCGGAACATAATTTTCATCATGCTTTGCCAACACTTCTGTTGCCTGTAAAACAGTCGGGGAAATTAACACACCTTGCGCCACGATCCCTTGTCCTTCACGGAATAAATCAGGCAAAATGCCTTCATATTCCACGGTAATCGCCGGGCCAATATCGTTCACATCAAATTGCACTTTTAAGCTTTTGGCATCGCGTTTTACCGTTCCAGCCACAACCATCCCCCCCACTCGAATACGCTGCCCAACTTCAGGTTTGGTTGCAGCGTCATCATTTTTACCGTACAGCACTTCTGACGGCGTATAAAATAAATCAATATTTGAGCGTAAGGCATACATCACCAATCCGGCCGCCACCGCAACACCTAGCACTACAAATAAAATCAAACTCAAACGCGATTTACGTCTTGGATTCATAGCCCACTCCCTACTTTTATATTTTTTAAGCGTTCTTCACGCGCTTGTTCACGTTGCACTTCGCGCAAAACCGTATTTTTTCCTTTGTAACTGCTCACAATTAGCCCAAGAATTACCACAAGGGAAATGCCATAAGACAGCCAAACATAAAAGCCGTAGCCGCCCATATTCCAGAAATCATTCCAAGATTGGAAAAACATATTTCTCTCCCAAAATCATTTAAAATTTGACCGCGCTTTTTACTTCGCTAACGCTTTCACCCACGGGCGTTTCATTTCATCGCGCAACAAAGCATTACGATAACGCACTAACGTTAACCAAATGGTTAAACTCATAAAACCGAAAATACTGAAAATTAAGGGAATCAGCATCGGTGTTGCAATAGAAGGTTTCTCAAATTTGGTAATACTCGCGCCCTGATGTAAGGTGTTCCACCATTCCACGGAAAAATGAATAATCGGCAAGTTAATCACCCCCACCACGCAAAGCACCGCGGCGGCTTTCATGCCTTTGCTACGATCAGAGAAAGCAGAATACAACGCCATTACACCTAAGTATAAGAAAAATAGAATTAATTCAGCGGTCAAGCGCGCATCCCAAACCCACCAAGTTCCCCACATCGGTTTGCCCCAAATTGCACCGGTGACCAAAGCTAAAAAGGTAAATATCGCGCCAATAGGTGCCATCGCCATCACAGACAAATGGGCATTTTTAATTTGCCACACCAACCCAATCAAGGCCGCCACCGCCATTGAGCCATAAACGCCCATTGACCAAATCGCCGTTGGCACATGAACATACATAATTCGGAAACTATTCCCTTGTTGGTAATCCGCCGGAGCAAAAGCCAGCCCCCACACAATTCCAACAACCAGTAACAGCACGCTCAATACGGCAAAAAACGGTATAAACTTACCGCATAATGCATATTGTGTTTCAGATTTGGCATAAGGATGAAGCCATTTCCACATAATCATTCCTTTAATTGTCTAATGAAATTCGTAATGCTGCCGCAATCGCAAAAGGTGAAAAGGTCAATGCAGCGGCTAAAATGGCGCCTAAAATGGCTAATTGTCCGTGATAAGGCAAATTTAATGTTGCCGCATCAAGCACAGACGCAGAAAAAATAAGTACCGGAATAAACAACGGCAAAATAATTAAACTTAACAACACGCCGCCTTTGCGTAATCCCACTGTTAACGCTACACCAATGGCACCAAGGCAACTTAAAATCGGCGTGCCCAATAACAAGGTTAACACCAAAGCCCACCAGATAGACATTTCAAGAGAAAGCAATAATGCCGCAATAGGCGATAATAAAATTA
Organism: Actinobacillus porcinus; assembly: GCF_901764995.1. Classification (GTDB taxonomy): domain Bacteria; phylum Pseudomonadota; class Gammaproteobacteria; order Enterobacterales; family Pasteurellaceae; genus Exercitatus; species Exercitatus porcinus. The sequence continues at coordinate 180,538 of NZ_CABFKI010000002.1, read as the reverse complement.
AAGGAACGCCCGTCAACAACCAATGCGCGATCACTTTTGCCAAGGCGGTAATGGCTAAAGGTTGCGCCATTAACATCAACTGTTCCAATGAGCCATCAACGAAGTCATCACGAAATAAGCGTTCAAAGGATAATAAGGCAGAAAGCAGCGCAGCGACCCAAGCCACACCACCTGCTATTTTGCCGAGCAAATTAGGATCAGGCCCGACAACCAAGGGAAACAACGTGATAACAATTAAGAAAAACCATAACGGATTTAAAATTTCCGCTTGCTTTCTCATGGCAATCCGTAGTTCTCGTTTAATAATCGCTAAAAATATCATTATGCTAAAAACTTAAATTGATCTAACCGCACTTTTTGTAAGCGTTGACTTGGCACATCTTGATGGCTGGTCAATATTACAATGCCGCCTTGTTCGGCATGTTGCTCAAAATGTCGAGTTAACACGCCCACACCCGATTTATCAATGGCATTAAATGGTTCATCTAAAATCCAAAGTGGCGCGGTAGAAAGCCATAATCTCGCCAACGCAATGCGCTTTTGTTGTCCCGCTGAAAGTTGACTCGCCGGCAAATCTTCTCGCCCTAATAATCCCACCATTTCCAAGGCTTGCCACAAAATATCATCACCTTGTTTGCTCGAGCTCACTTGCTGATAAAAATGTAAATTTTCCCAAGCTGTCAATTCAGGCTTCACCCCGGATTGATGTCCAAGATACAGCAAATTGTCATAATACCCTTCGCGATCTACCTCAATCTCACAGGAATTCCACCGCACTTTACCGCTCAAAGGCAACGCCAATCCGGCTAAAATCCGTAGCAAACTGGTTTTGCCGATCCCATTATGACCCTCAATTTGTACAAAATCCCCTGATTTAAACGTCAGATTCAAATCCGTAAACAAAATTTTGTCACCGCGCTGGCAGGCAAGTTGTTCAATGTCGAGTTGTGAAGTCATAGCCACCCTACAAAATATCCGCAATCTGAATTTGTGCGATTTGTACATAATGCGGTGAATTCTAGCACAAGCTAAAAAAATCGCGTAGTTAACAATGAATTAAAGGAATAACTCTTTAGTGTTAAATTTAAGAAAGATTGAATTAGATCAAAAAAATAAGAAAAGGCAGAGATCATCATAACCTCTGCCCTTTGCCATTATCAAATAACTAATAGCCTTCTTCGTGCATATTTGGCAAAAATTCTGCCTGTTGAATCCGTTTCACTCGGGTCACAATATCGCCATTTGCATGAAGCTCAATTTCACGCCAACCCGGTTGCAAGGTATCCAAAGCAAAATGATTGCTATCGGGCTTAAATTGCACACAGGTTGATGGTGTCGCCATTAACTGATAACCATGCCATTTTGCATCCATCTGTTGATGAATATGACCATGTAGAATCCCTTTTACATTACGAAATGGCGCAAGTGTTTGCGCAAGTTCTTCCGAATTGCGCAAATTATGTTGATCCAACCACGCTGAATTTGTTGATAGAATATGGTGATGCAGCACCACTAAAGTATAACGTTCCGGATGTTCTTTCAGTTTAGACATTACCCAATCAATTTGGTACTGTCCAAGATGCCCATGCGGCACGCCAAAAACTTGACTGTCTAACATCAACACTTGCCAAGTTTCACCAAGCAATAAATGCTTGCGCGAATTGACACAACCATGCTCACTATTTAAATATTCCTGCATTTTGGGCTGAAAATCGTGATTTCCCGGCAACCAAAATACCGGTTTATTCAACCTGTTGACTCGTTCACAAAATCTCAGATAACCCTCATCAGAGCTATCTTGTACAATATCCCCAGTTGCTAAAATCAAATTAAAATCAAAATCCGTTTCTTGAATTTCCCTTAGCACCTGATTAAAACTCGCTAGCGTATTAATACCAAGCAGTTCACCGTTCTCATCCTTGAACAAATGGGGATCCGTTATTTGCACAAGGCGTATCACTTTCGCCTTGGTATTATCGATATAGGTGTTACGCACAATCCCCCCTTTTTTACAACAACTATCGCTATTTAAGAATCGGTTTACGAAACTCTACTCTTTCAAAAAAATTTTTCATCACTCAAAAATTAAAAATGCGACAAAGATCTAACTTTTTTCATTTTTTTGTTGATATTTTATTCGTTATCAACACCATTCTTGCTGCAATCGTTGATAATTTAGCTGCAGCCATTGCAAACCTATTACCGCAATACCGTTATCAATTTTGCCTTGCTCAAGCCATTGATAAGCCATTTCCCGACTTAACACATGCACCCGAATATCTTCATTTTCTTCTGCAAGTCCATGTATTCCTTTGGCTTTCGTGCTATCGACTTTGCCTGCAAATAAATAAATGCGTTCCAAAGTTCCACCCGGGCTGTCCCAAACGCTCAAGGCGGGTTGTAGATTTTCAATCACCACCCCGGCTTCTTCTTCACTTTCACGCAACGCTACATTTTCAGGCGTTTCGCCTTCTTCCACCATCCCTGCGATCAATTCAAACAACCAAGGCGATGTAGATAATTTGGGATCGTAAGCACCAATACGAACTTGCTCAACTAGAACCACATTATCTAATTTAGGATCGTAAGCAATGACTGCTGATGCAGCACCTTTTATCAACAGTTCACGCGTAACCACTCCGCTCCAACCGCCAGCAAATAGTTTATGACGAAATTGAATACGGCGCATATCAAAAAAACCATCATACAATTTTTCACTGTTGATAATTTCGATATCATTTTGGGTAAATTGATTTAATTCAGACATTTTTTGTACCTATACAACTTGTACACTTCAATTTGCTTCAAGATAGCTGTGAACACCGCTATCAGCGGTGAAATATTACTAAAAAAACAACTATTTTTCTCGAATTTTTATGCAAAATTTGAAGTGGCTCACAAAATAGTTTCATTATTCACCAAATAATTCACCGCACTTTGCAAATCAACCGCCTGTAGCCCGTTCTCCGTAAGCTGAAAGTATCGCGCTGTTCTTAGCCCATCCCCTGAACTAAAAGTTGCCAAATAAAAAGGCAATTCATGGGTAAAAACCAATTCGCCTTGCGGACAATAAGCCGAATTCAACGTAAAATTAACAGGATCGTGCGCCACTTCACTTAACTTCACAATCCCCACACCTTGCGACTTCAATAGGGCTTCACGCAAACACCAAATTCGATAAAAGGCTTGTTCAGGGTTTTCTTGTTGCTCAAACCATTGAATCTCGTTTTCAGCTGCAAAATGCGCCAAAAGTGCGGCGAAATTTCTTGTTTTTTTAGGAAATTCAATATCAATGCCAACCGCACAGTCGCCCTGTTCCACAACATTCAACACCACCGCCACCCAATCACCTGAATGGGTAATATTAAAATCAATATGGTTGACAGGAAATTGCGGACGACCACTTTCTGTGCGATAAATTTGCGCTAAAAGTGCGGTAGGAATTTGTGCCGTTTTACACAGTTGCCACAAAAGAAAATGCGACAATTTGCGACATTCATAACGCTGCAAAACGCGCGAATTGCCTTGTGGCACAATGCGTAATTGTTCAGGCAATAAGTCAGCGGGAATATCTTGAAAAGAATAAGTTTGTTGAATATTTCCCCACGCAATAAAAACCGCCATAAGGATCCCTAAATTGAACAACATGATTCATAAACGTAGGGACAGGGTTTATCCCTGTCCTAGACCGTTAACAAACCCTATACGCGCCATATAGGGTTACTTAATCTGAGCCGCTCTGCGGCTCTTTTTTCAGCCCCAGCTGGGCTGGGTTTAGCGAACCTAGCACGGCTCGTGCTAGGTTATTTCTCAAACAAAAACTACTTCGTAAGCAAGCTATTCACCCGTTTAATAAAGGCTGCCGGGTTTTCCAACGTACCACGTTCAGACAGCATTGCTTGCTCAAGTAGCAATTCAACCCAATTCGCAAATTCCGTTTCATCCGTTAAATCTGCCACTTTTTGCACTAACGGATGTTCCGTATTCAGCTCAAAAGTATATTTCACTTCCGGTACAGGTTGACCACTCATGGCAAACAACTTCGCCATTTGCGTTGTCATTTGATCATTATCCGTTGACACTACTGCCGGTGTATCCGTTAGGCGGTGCGTAATACGAACATCTTTCACGCGTTCCCCCAACAAGGTTTTCACGCGTTCCACAAAAGAACCAAACTCTGCATCTTGCGCTTTTTGTTCTTCGGCTTCTTTATCCGCTAAATCGCCTAAATCAATATCAGCTTTTGTAACAGACTGCAACGGTTTGCCGTCAAATTCCGTTAAATAGCTCAACATCCATTCATCAATACGATCTGAAAGTAGCAACACTTCAATATCTTTTTTGTTGAACAATTCTAAATGCGGACTATTTTTCGCGGCGGTGTAACTATCTGCCGTAATATAATAAATGGCTTTTTGCCCTTCTTTCATACGCGCCACATAATCCGCCAAAGCAAGGGTTTGCTCGCTACTGTCTGTTTTGGTTGATGCAAAACGATAAAGTTTAGCAATTTGTTCACGGTTAGCAAAATCTTCGCCCACGCCTTCTTTTAACACCAAACCAAATTCTTTCCAAAATGCTAAGTATTTCTCCTGATCATCTTGTGCTAATTTTTCCAGCATTTGAAGTGAGCGTTTCGTCAAGGCTTTGCGCAATGCAGCAGTGGTTTTATTATCTTGCAAAATTTCACGAGACACATTTAACGGCAGATCATTACTATCCAAAAGGCCGCGCATAAAACGCAAGTAATTTGGCATAAACACTTCTGCGTCATCCATAATAAACACGCGTTGAACATAAAGTTTCAAACCGTGTTGCTGCTCGCGATTAAATAAATCCCAAGGGGCTTTTGACGGCACGTAAAGTAAGCTGGTGTACTCTTGATTACCTTCTACTTTATTGTGCGCCCAAATTAACGGATCCGCAAAATCATGGCTCAAATGTTTATAAAATTCTTTATATTCATCATCGGAAATCTCACCTTTTGCGCGCGTCCACAAGGCTTGCGCTTTATTGATTTTTTCCCATTTCACGCCTTGCTCTTTGCCATCGTCACCATAATCTTTAGTTAAGATTTCCACCGGCAAACCAATATGATCAGAATATTTACTAATCACTTCGCGTAAACGCCATTCGTTTAAAAATTCTTTTTCATCTTCGCGCAAGAAAAGGGTAATTTCTGTACCACGCTCTTTTTTCTCAATATCTTCAACAGAATATTCACCTTCACCGGCAGAAACCCAAAGTACGCCTTTATCCGCACTTTCACCCGCGGCACGACTGCGCACTTCCACTTTATCCGCTACAATAAATGCCGAATAGAAACCCACCCCAAATTGCCCGATAAGCTGGCTATCTTTGGCGGCATCCGCACCAAGTGCGGTTAAAAATTCTTTAGTTCCTGATTTTGCGATTGTTCCCAAATGTGCAATCACTTGTTCACGGTTCATCCCGATACCGTTATCTGAAATGGTGATGGTGCCTTTTTTCTCATCAAATTTGATCCGTACTTTTAAATCGCCATCGCCTTCATAAAGTTCTGGTGCAGACAAGGCTTTAAAACGTAATTTATCCGCCGCATCAGAGGCATTTGAAATCAATTCGCGTAAGAAAATCTCTTTGTTAGAATAGAGAGAATGGATCATTAATTGAAGAAGTTGTTTAACTTCTGTTTGAAAACCATAAGTTTGTTGTTTTGACATTATTATTTCCTTGAAAAAATAAATAGGATGTGAAGTTAAATAGGAATAGAAATGGATTTTTCAAGGGAATAAACATAAAAAAATACGGTCGCATTTATTAAAAATAACGACCGCACTTTCAAAATAACGGGAAAATTAGAATGAATAACGTACGCCCACTTTCGCGCCGTATTGGTTGATTTTCACATCTTCCACTTTGCCTAAATGGTTATACTCTAATGCGGCATTTAAATCCCATTTTGGCGCAAAGTTATAGGTTGCGCCTACAACGGCACCATAGCCTACTTTTGTCGCTGAATCAGAGTCACTTGTGCGAGAAATACCGGTTGAAGTTCTTTCTACACTACTTCCTTCTAATTTTACGTAGTTAGTCGCAACACGCGCACCTACATAAGGTTTAATCGCTGACTGAAGATTAAAATCGTAGTATGCAGCTACACCAAAGCCATAAACATTTAATTCTTCATTACCAACGGTAGTACTATCTTGTTCAATATATGTATAACTTTGGTCTGCTTTACCGTAATGTGTGTAATCTAGCGCAAAACGCCAATCATTAATTTTATAACCAACCGCTACGCTCGGTGAAAATGAACTGTCATTAATTTCTTTAACCGCTAAACCCGAAGTTTTTACTTTTGAATAACCTACATCACCTTCAACATACCAATTCGCGCTTGCCGCAGTTGAGAATGTTAATGCCCCTAAAACGATTGCTAGTGCTGTTTTTTTCATAAAAATGCTCCTTATTGGTTTAAATTGCAGGCTGATTATACATAACAATATGATCTCATTACAAATCTTTTCTAGCCTATTTTTTCTAAGGGCTTTTTGCATTTACGACAAAAATAAACCGCACTTTCTCGCACAATACGATTATGACGGCGGATACTCAATTGATGTTCTTGACAAGCACAGCGATATGCGAAAGTTTGCCCTTGCACCGATTGCACATCAAATTGATGACAAGTATCCGCAGGCAAATGAAACACCTTTTCCATAACTCCTTGCCATTCTTTTCCGTGTGGCTTGACGCGACCAAATAATTGATACACCAACAAATGCGCGAATTCATGGGGAACCACTTGACGAATAAATTCTTCGGGATTTTCCAATAACAAAGTGCGGTTAAATTTAATGGTATTTTGTTGCAAATACGCTACACCCGCTTTCACACCACGAATATCGTAACTCACTTCAGGCATTAAAAATGGACGGTTGAAATAGCTTTCAGCCATTGCCAAACAAACGGACAAACGGCGTTGTATTTGCATTTTGAGTTGTCGAAAATTTGGCTCGGTCATTTTATTGATTAAATTTACAGGTAATTATATAATTTTCTCGCTGTTGAAAAACAGTTGGTGGCAGGGAGAAATGCAAAATCCCTGCTGGAACAGGGATTTTTGTGTTTTTGCTCTGCTTGTGTTTAACACAATATAAGGAGCAGTAAATGCGAATTTATTTTTCTTGTACCGAGGGTAAATTGCATATTGCAGTCGAAATCGACTACAGAATCATTGTAGCCTTGATTTCGTTGTTATGTCAATAACCTGACACCGTAATAAAAAAACATCCGTTTCCGCTCGATTGAAAGATCGAGCGGTTTTCTTTTAATTACAACCCGGCTGCCGCACGCAAATCTGCTGCGCGATCAATTTTTTCCCATGGGAATTGTTCACGCCCGAAGTGACCATAAGCGGCAGTTTCGCGGTAAATTGGTTGAATTAAATCTAACATTTTAATTAAACCATAAGGACGCAAATCGAAATGTTCGCGCACAAGCGCTACTAACAATTCATTTGCCACTTTCCCTGTACCAAAGGTTTCCACCATAATTGAGGTTGGCTCTGCCACACCGATAGCGTAAGAAAGTTGGATTTCACAGCGATCTGCTAAACCTGCGGCAACAATATTTTTTGCCACATAACGTGCAGCATAAGCGGCTGAACGGTCAACTTTTGACGGATCTTTACCCGAAAATGCACCGCCACCATGACGTGCTGCACCGCCGTAAGTATCCACGATAATTTTACGCCCCGTTAAACCGCAGTCGCCCATTGGGCCACCAATCACAAAACGCCCTGTTGGGTTAATAAAATATTTTGTCTCTTTGCTTAGCCATTCTGAAGGTAAAATCGGCTTGATAATTTCTTCCATCACCCCTTCGTGCACCGCTTTTTGGCTCACGTCTTCAGCGTGTTGAGTTGAAAGCACTACCGCATCAACGCCGACAATTTTATTATTTTCATATTTTAAGGTGACTTGGCTTTTGGCATCAGGACGTAACCAATCTAATGTACCGTTTTTACGTACTTCCGCTTGACGTTGCATTAAACGGTGCGCATAAGTAATGGCCGCTGGCATAAATACGTCAGTTTCATTGGTGGCATAACCAAACATAATTCCTTGGTCACCTGCGCCTTGATCTAATGGATTTTCACGGTCAACCCCTTGGTTAATATCTTGAGATTGTTTACCGATAGCATTTAATACCGCGCAAGAATGTCCATCAAAGCCCATTTCTGAATGTTTATAACCAATATCACAAATCACTTGGCGCGTTAAATTTTCAATATCCACCCAAGCAGAGGTCGTAATTTCACCGCCCACTAACGCCATACCGGTTTTCACATAGGTTTCACACGCCACGCGCGCTTTAGGATCTTGTTTTAAAATTTCGTCCAATACCGCATCAGAAATTTGATCGGCAATTTTATCAGGATGTCCTTCTGATACCGATTCAGAAGTAAATAAATAAGATGACATAATCGTTCCTTAAAAAATCATTTAGAAGTATAGACGTCTATAATAGACTTTTTTAACCAAAAGGCAAGTTATTTAATCAGAAATTTTTTACTGAATACAAATATAGTCATAGGAATATAAATACAGTATAATACGCAGGTATTTAAATTTCAGATATGGGATTTAAATATAGGTGGGTCTGTGAAAAGCCCCACCAGTAGCAGCTAGTGGGGCTAAGCAGACCTTGTTGATTCACATCAGTAAGGAGAATGTATGAAACGATTAATTAAGTTTCTTATCATTTTACTGCTATGTCTATTGCTTAAAGGCGACACAGCAACTATTGGTTTGTAACAGATAAACCTTAAGCGTTCAAGGTGTGGGGCACCTTGGACGCTTTTTATTTTAACGCGGACAAATTTCAGATTCAACAAAGAAATACGCAATTTCGCGCGCTGCACTATCCACACTATCAGAGCCATGAACCGAATTACGGCGTTGGCTTTGAGCAAAATCCTTGCGAATCGTGCCTTCTGCCGCAGCTTCCGGATTGGTGGTTCCTATCAAAGTGCGGTAATCTTTGACGGCATTTTCTTTTTCAAGAACAGAGACCAAAATAGGTGCTGACATCATATATTCCACCAAAGGCTCAAAAAATTCCTTGCCTTGATGTTCCGCATAAAATCCTTCCGCTTGAGCACGTGTTAAACGTAGCATTTTAGCGGCAATAATCTGAAACCCTTGCTCTTCAAAACGGGCTAAAATTTTCCCAACCAAATTCCGCTCAACGGCATCAGGTTTGATGATAGATAAAGTTCGTTCTACTGTCATTGGCTTGCTCCTTTTTGAAAAATAACCTAAAGATTTTAATGGATTGAATGATGATGTACTAGGGCTATTGACCTATCTCTCAAACACTTCCGTTACTAATTGCGTTAATCCGTCTAATAAGATCAATTCTTGGTTTACCCCATTAATCTGTGCTAAATCCCACCGCACTTTTTGAATAATTTGATTGGCTTTTAATAACCCTTGTGCGGTTTGTTTTTCACTAAATTGTTGTACACCTTTCGCCAAATCTTGGCACACCCAGCCGGTTCTAATGCCTAATTTATCTTTTAACGCATCGGATAAAAAGCTGTTCAACCAGTCTAATTGTTGATGAACCAAAGTTTTATCAAATAACGGCAGCACTTCCAAAGGCGAACGGCGTAAATAAAATACCCAAAAGGCACGTAAAAATTCACGGCGTTTTTCAATCAGCCCCTGTTCCAACGTAGTTAACGCCAATAACGGCCGCCCATAATTAATACGAAGTGCGGTGTGAATTTCTGCGATTTCATCATTGCGTTGAGATTGCAACCAAGCCTGCGCAATGCCTAAGGTCGGCACATTCAATAACCAAGATTGGCAACGGCTATAAATGGTCGCAATCAATGAAGAAGACAAATCTGTTTGCAATAAAAAATAGGTATTCGGGCGCGGTTCTTCTAAGGTTTTTAACAACGCATTGGCTGCTGCTTCCGTTAATCGTTCCGCACCCTGTACAAGCACAACCTTACTACCACCTTGTTGTGCATGCTGATTCACTTTTTCATTGATTTCACGCACCTGATCTACACCAATATCTTTATCTTCAATCGAAGCTAACAAATGAAAATCAGGGTGATTACCTGCGCTAAATAAATGGCAATGATGACAATGCCCACAAGGCTTTTGGCTTTCTTGGCAAAATAAAAATGCCGCGACTGCATTCACAAGGCTTTCCGTCCCCAAGCCCAAATCCGCCTTAAATAATAACGCGTGATGCCCATGACCTTGGGAAAAAGCCTGCGTAATTTTGTCATAAGTGGGCATAAGCCAAGGATAAAGTGCGGTCATAATGAAGTTGTTTTTCCTACCGAATTCACAAATTTTTGCACCGCACTTTGGATATCTGCGGTGACTCGTTCAAGTTCCTGACCAGCATTGATAATCACGGCTTTCGGGTTGTCTTTCACCAATTCCAAATAACGCGCTCGCGTGCGGTAAAAAAAGTCTAAGCCTGCCTGTTCAATGCGATCTAATTCGCCACGCCCACGGGCACGCGCTAATCCCAAGGCAGGATCAATATCCAAATACAGGGTAAAATCCGGTTCAAAATCGCCCAATACGCTCTCTTTAAGCATTTGCATAAATGCCTTATCAAGCTGACGCCCACCGCCTTGATAAGCTTGTGATGACAAATCATGACGATCGCCAATCACCCATTTTCCTTGCGCCAGTGCGGGTTTGATAATATTTTCGATCAGCTGAATACGTGCTGCATAAAGCATTAACAGTTCCGCTTTATCGGTTACGGGTTCTTCCGTTTCATATTTAATTAAATTGCGCAACTTTTCTGCCAAAGGCGTGCCGCCCGGTTCGCGTGTAAAAACTAAATCTGTCACCCCTAACGCTTTCAGTTGCGCGACGACTGTATTCAGTGCAGTGGTTTTTCCCGCACCTTCTAAACCTTCTAAAACAATAAATTTTCCGTTCATACTGTTCTCAATGACTGGGATTATTTTTTATTTTGTCGATACCAACGTAAATATTCTTGTACCGCGCGATTATGTTCACTCAACGTACGGCTAAACTTATGACCACCGGTGCCATCTGCCACAAAATACAGAAAATTCGTTTTTTCCGGATGCGCTACTGCAAAAATCGCACTTTCACTTGGGTTCGCAATCGGTGTCGGCGGCAATCCATCAATGGTATAAGTATTGTACACCGTAACCTGCTCTAAATCTTTTTTACGGATATTGCCATTATACTCATCGCCCATACCGTAAATCACCGTAGGATCCGTTTGCAAGCGCATTTTCGTTTTCAAACGATTAATAAATACCGAAGCAATTTTGCCACGCTCCGCCTGAACACCACTTTCCTTTTCCACAATCGAAGCCAAAATCAACATCTCATATTTATTGGCAAGCGGCAAATCCGCATCCCTTTCAGCCCAAGCTTTATCTAAGATTTTCGTCATTTTCACCACGGCACGTTTCAATAGTTCTTCATCACTAGAATTGGGCACATAATGGTAAGTATCCGGATAAATCCAACCTTCCAATTTGTGTTGGTTGTTTTCAGGTAAGTTGAATTGTTTAAGTAGCTCTGCTTCGCTTTTTCCGGCTAATTGCTGTTTTAAGTGCGGTGCATTTTCCAAGGATTTTTTCACTAATTTCCAAGTTTCTCCTTCGCCAAAACGAAGGCTAAACTGCACTTCCTTACCGCTATTCAACAGTACTAGCAAATCATTGAGCGTTTTCACGCCGTTTAAGGAATAGGTTCCCGCTTTGACGTTATTTAAATTGGGATGCAATTTTAAGGCCCAAGGCAACCATTTGGCATCATCAACCAATTTTTCTTGCTCTAACAATGTGGCTAATTTTTTGCCGGTGGTGCCCCGTTCCAAGGTCAATAATTGATCCGATTGCACAGGGATAGGTTGCTGTAGAAATTGTTGTAGTTGGTGATAACCCCAAAAGCCGGCGCCCACCAAAAGTACAAGTAAAATAAGAAAAATAGAAAGAATTTTTTTCATTGATTATATGAAGTGAATAAAAATTGGCGTGATTTTAGCATAGAACAGAAAAGAAAGAAAAAGTGCGGTAAAATTTCACCGCACTTTGAAGAGATAAGAAATTAATACAACAAACGCGCACGGATTGTGCCGTCAATTTCTTTTAATTGAGCAAGCAATTCATCGGTATTTTCCGATTCCACATCAACGACCACGTAACCAATTGACGGATCCGTTTGTAAGAATTGCGCCGCGATATTCACATTGGCATTCACAAATACTTGGTTGATTTTGTTTAAAATACCCGGTTTGTTATGATGAATATGTAATAAACGTTTCGCCCCTTCATGTTCAGGTAAGGACACTTCTGGGAAATTCACCGCAGAAAGTGTTGAACCGTTGTCTGAATATTTCACAAATTTCAACGCCACTTCCGTACCAATATTCTCTTGTGCTTCTACCGTTGAACCACCGATATGCGGTGTTAAAAGGACATTATCAAATTTGCGTAAAGGTGATTCAAATACTTCATCGGCTGAAGCAGGTTCTACCGGGAAGACGTCTACCGCTGCACCACGGATCTTACCTGCGTCTAATGCTGCTGCTAAAGCATCAATATCTACCACGGTACCACGTGCAGCATTCACCAAAATGCTATCTTGTTTTAATTGTGCAATACGTTCTGCGCTCATTAAATTTTTAGTGGATGGGTTTTCCGGTACATGTAAAGAAATCACATCACAAGAACGCAATAATTCTTCCAGCGTATTGACTTGTTGTGCATTACCCAATGGTAATTTCGTTTCAACATCATAGAAATAGACGTTCATCCCCAAAGATTCTGCGATAATACTTAATTGAGAGCCGATATGACCATATCCCACAATCCCTAATTTTTTACCGCGCACTTCGTGTGAACCCACTGCAGATTTATTCCATTCACCACGGTGAACTTCCGCATTGGCTTTTGGAATTTGACGCATTAACAAAATAATTTCGGCTAACACTAATTCCGCTACAGAACGTGTATTCGAGTAAGGCGCATTAAAAACAGGAATCCCTTTTTCTTTTGCTGCCACCAAATCCACTTGGTTGGTGCCGATACAGAAGCAACCTACCGCAATTAATTTATTGGCATGTTCTAAAATATCTGCCGTTAAGTTAGTGCGCGAACGCAAACCAACGAAATGAGCGTCTTTAATCGCTTCTTTTAATTCTTCGGGCTCTAAGGCTTTTTTGTGATATTCGATGTTGGTGTAACCTGCATTATGTAACACATCTAATGCATTTTGGTGTACGCCTTCGAGTAACAGAAATTTAATCTTTGATTTATCGAGAGAGACTTTAGCCATTCTGTGATTTCCTTATTGTATTGTTAAATTTATGTTTGCATTGTTTAGGAAGAAAAGTGCGGTCATTATTCAATAACTTTCGCACCTTCAGGGGTTCCAACAATCACTGTATGTGCCGCATTGAGTGCAAAAATACCATTTGTCACTACACCTGCAACATTATTTAATTCTTTTTCCATTTCGATGGGATTCATAATAGCGAAATTATGTACATCTAAAATCACATTGCCATTATCAGTAATCACCCCTTCGCGCCATTCCGGTGAACCACCTAATGCCACCAATTTGCGCGCCACTTGTGAGCGTGCCATTGGAATCACTTCCACCGGTAATGGGAATGTTGAACCTAATACGTCCACTAATTTCGAGCGATCAACGATACAGATAAATTTTTTCGCCAAAGACGCCACAATTTTTTCACGGGTTAATGCCGCACCGCCGCCCTTAATCATCATTTTTTGTGGGTTAATCTCATCCGCACCGTCCACATAAATATCTAAACTTGAAACGTCATTGGCACTAAACACTTCTATACCTTGTTGACGTAATAATTCTTCTGAGGCTTTTGATGCAGCCACTGCGCCTTTAATCTCATCACGCATCGTGCCCAAAGCTTCAATAAAACAATTCACCGTTGAACCGCTTCCCACCCCAACAATGGTATCAGGTTGAACAAATTTCAACGCTTCTTGTGCAGCAAGTTTCTTCATTTCAAGTTGATTCATCTTTTTTCCTTATTACGCCTATCGCGCAAACGATTGCCATACTCTAATACCAAACTGCCATCGTGACAATAACAATTTGCTATAAATTATTTCATCTCGCTATGAAAGGGGTTCATAGCTACCATCCGCCATAGATTACCATATCTATTTAAAATTAAAATCACTACAAAAAAATAAGCCAAAATTTGACTTTTGGCTTATCTAAAAATAAAGACGGATTAACTACAGGTTACCTTAATGGCAAGTCCACCTTGTGAAGTTTCGCGGTATTTGGTATTCATGTCCTTACCCGTTTCAAACATGGTTTCAATTACTTTATCCAAAGAAACACGTGGACTAGAAGTACGGCGTAATGCCATCCGACTGGCATTAATGGCTTTTACCCCCGCAATCGCATTGCGTTCAATACAAGGAACTTGAACTTGCCCCCCCACGGGATCACAAGTCAAACCAAGGTTATGTTCCATCGCAATTTCTGCGGCAATACATACCTGAATTGGGCTCCCCCCCATAATTTCTGTTAAACCTGCGGCCGCCATTGAGCAAGCAACCCCAACTTCACCTTGACATCCTACTTCCGCCCCTGAAATAGACGCATTCATTTTGTACAAAGATCCAATCATGCCGCAGGTTAATAAATAGCGCTCAATGGTTTCCGCATTGAGTGGTGAAATAAATTTATCATAATAGGCTAAAACCGCAGGCACGATACCACAAGCCCCATTGGTTGGCGCAGTAACCACTCGCCCACCTGCTGCATTTTCTTCACTCACTGCAAGTGCAAATAAATTCACCCAATCAATAATTTTCATCGGATCATTAGATAAACTGGCATGCGACTGCAACATTCGATAGAGCCCCGGTGCGCGGCGAGCTACTTTTAATGGACCCGGTAACACCCCTTCTGTTTTCAAACCATGCTGAATACAATCACTCATGGTTTGCCAAATAGAAGCTAAATAGGCTTCTGTGGCTTCCTTCCCATGTAAGGCTTTTTCGTTTTCCCACATCACTGTTGAAAATGGCAAGGCATTTTCTTCACAATGACGCAAAATATCTTCAGCGGTTTTATAAGGGAATGGAATGTTCTCCTGTGCTGTTTCTGTTTGTGCAGATTGCGCTTTCAATTCTGCTTCTGTCACAATAAACCCACCACCAATGGAATAATAGGTTTGCTCATACACAAGATGTTCATCCTTCAGCGCACGAATTCGCATCCCATTTTCATGCAATGGTAAAAAGTTTTGGTTAAAAATCAGATCTTTTTCAAAATCAAATTTCACGCTCACCTCACCATGGTTTAACGGTAAAAGTGCGGTCTTTTTAATCTCATTAATAAAATGCGGAATATGTTGAATATCCACATCATGAGGTAAAGAACCGGCTAATCCCATAATAATGGCGATATCCGTACTGTGCCCACGCCCTGTCATAGATAAGGAACCATAAACATCCACTTGAATATGGTTAATTTGTGTTAATAAATCACGTTCTACTAAATCGTCCAAAAATTGTTTCCCTGCACGCATCGGGCCTACCGTATGCGAACTAGAAGGGCCAATCCCAATTTTGAACATATCAAATACACTAATCATACTATCCCCTAAAAAAAATCTAGACAAACATACCGTTTGCCTAGAATAGTTGGTTAGAACAAACCGTAAACTACGGCAGAAATCGCAATTAAGCCCATTATTGTAACAAAAATGTTACTTAATTTCCCTTGATAACGTTTCATTGCCGGAACTTTTGCAATGGCGTACATCGGCATAATGAATAAAATCATGGCAATAATTGGACCGCCTAAAGATTCAATTAAACCTAAAATACTTGGGTTAATAATTGCAACACCCCATAATGTCGCTAGGAAAAATGCCGCTGCGCCATAATTTAATTTGCGAGCAGAAATCGCTTTCTTATCTTGGCGAAGTTTTAAGAATAACCCTTCTAAACCTTCTTTGGCACCAAGATAATGCCCAAAGAATGAACTAGTAATCGCTAAAAAGGCAACAAACGGACCAAAATAGGAAATATATGGATTATCAAATTTATTAGCTAAGAAAGATAAGATACTGATATTTTGTGTTTTAGCCGCCGCCAATTCCGCCGGTGAAAGCGTTAATACACAGCTAAACACAAAGAACATCACGAAGCAAAGTAAAACAGTTGCAGTACCTTTTAAGGTACGGCTGGCATGTTTTTCTGTTAATTCAAACTCTTTATATTCGCGTTGTTGTGACAAACTAAATGCGGAAATTTCAGGCGAATGATTGAATGAAAAGACTAAGACCGGAATCGTAATCCATAAAGTTTTTAAACATTCAGATAAAGTAGGATATTCTGAAATTGCTGCCATATTCCATTCCGGAATTAAATAAATAGATAAGGCAAATAAAATGAAAACTAATGGATAAACTAAATATTCTGTAATCTTCAACATCGCTTTTTCGCTTAATAACATTACACCAATTAACGAAGCAATTAAGATTAACGATAAAAGTGCGCGATTTGGCGATTCCATCCCCAATTGATTAACAATAAATGAATCCACTGTATTGGTAATGCCATTTCCGTAAATTAATAAAATAGGAAAAATCGCGAAAAAGTAAAGTAAGGTAATTAAAATCCCCGCTTTGCGTCCAAAATGTTCTTCCACCACTTCCGTAATATTACTACCCGGTTTACTTGATGATAATACAAAACGAGCAAGACCACGGTGGGCTAAATAGGTCATCGGCATAATAAGCACAGTCATAATCACCAACGGCCAGAAGCCCCCCATACCGGCATTAATAGGTAAAAAAAGTACACCAGCCCCCACAGCCGTACCAAATAAATTAAATACCCACGTGATATCAAATTTATTCCATTTCATTTTATGATTTGCTGAATTATGTTCAGATGATGATTTAGAGATCATAGACATAATATTCTCCAAAGTTTTCAAAAAATAATAAATCAAACTGCAATAATCCATAGCAGTTTTCTCATTCAAGTTTATTTGAACTTATGGAAAATTTAGACGAACAACACCCCATTTCTCATAGAGAAATTTATTCGTAAAAAGGCTGACCAGCCATCTTTATGATCGTTCTAAAAATAGACAATTTATGAAACAATATTTTTCATCTAGCTTACTGAAATTCTAAATAAATCATTATTGATATTTAAAATACCATAAGCTCTAAACTTTGTGCGGCATATTAGACTGATGGAACATTTATTTCAAATATAAAATCATTATTTTGTGACAAACATCAAAGTTTTTTGCTGATTTTTTTAGCAAATAAAAAAAGCAATAAAAGCAATCGTTTGCAACGTTCAAGAATTATTCAATAGCTATTCAGAAAGAAATCTTTCTAGCAATTCATTTAAAAATAATTTTCCTTGTTCGGTAATTTGCCAATGAGTTTCAGTTTCTATTAAATAACCTTTTTCCAACGCCCAAATGATCTCATTTTTAACCTCACTTTCCGCTAACCCCGTCAAGGCGGTCAATTCTGCTTTAGGCACGGCTTCAAGCAAACGAAAACGATTCATAAAAAACTCAAAAGCGCGGTCAGTTTCAGGGATATTTTTTTCTTCATAACGATACTCACCACGCATATAGCCTTTAGGATGTTTCGTTTTTGAGAAACGAATAATTCGCCCATCGGTAAAACTCAGTTTGCCATGTGCACCACAACCAATGGCAAGATAATCGCCAAAACGCCAATAATTTAAATTATGTTGGCATTGAAAATCGGGTTTAGCATAAGCGGAGGTTTCGTATTGCTGATAACCTGCAGACAGCAACAGTTGATGCCCTTGCTCAAAAATGTCCCATAAGGCATCGTCATCAGGCAACATTGGTGGACGATACGCAAACATCGTATTGGGTTCAATGGTCAACTGATACCAAGATAAATGAGGCGGATTTAAGGCAATCGCTTGACGTAAGTCATCCAAGGCTTGCTCAACCGTTTGCTCAGGCAAACCGTGCATTAAGTCAAGGTTAAAGCTTTTCAATCCTTGCCCTAATAAATCTTGAGCAAATCCCACCGCACTTTTTGCTTCTTGCGCATTATGAATGCGACCTAAAGCACGGAGTTTTTCATCGGAAAAACTTTGAATCCCCATAGAAATCCGTGTCACACCGGCATCCACATAGCCTTTAAAACGCCCCGCTTCCACCGTGCCCGGATTGGCTTCTAGGGTGATTTCAATATTTTCTGCAAAAGGAAGCAGACATTGAACTCCCTCAAGCAACTCTCGAATACCTTGAGCCGAAAACAAACTCGGTGTTCCGCCGCCAATAAAAATGCTCGTTAATTTTCGCCCTTGAATACTTTCCCCATAACGGCTCAAATCCTGTTGCAAATCTGCAAGCAAGTGCTGAATATAATCTTGTTCGGGAATTTCCCCTTTTTGCCCATGCGAATTAAAATCACAATAAGGGCATTTTTGTACGCACCAAGGAATATGTACGTACAAACTGAGCGGCGGTAAGGTTAAAGTCGTCAATTATTCACCTTTTAATTTGGTTTTAAGCACCGTTAAAGCACGAGCGCGATGAGAAATTTTTTTCTTTTCTAAGGTTTCCAATTCAGCAAAGGTACAACCTTTTTCCGGGCTATAAAAAAGGCTGTCATAACCAAAACCATTTTTGCCTTTTTCTTCAAATAAAATCGTGCCAAAACATTCGCCTTCCGCAATAATTGGGGTTGGATCCGTTTCGTGTTGCAACAACACAATACAGCTCACAAATTTAGCTTGACGTTTTTCGACCGGGACATCCGCTAATTCTTGTAATAATTTCTGACGATTTAAGGCGTCTGCATTATCACCTTCAACGCCGGCATAACGCGCAGAATATAACCCGGGCGCGCCCCCTAAGGCTTCAACCGCTAAACCACTGTCATCTGCAATAGCCGGTAAGCCTGATACTTTTGCCGCATGGCGCGCTTTTAAAATTGCATTTTCCACAAAAGTTAACCCGGTTTCTTCAGGACTTTCGATACCTAAATCTGTTTGTGCAACAACTTCAAAACCAAAGTCAGCTAATACATCCGCCATTTCTTTCACTTTGCCTTTATTGCCTGTAGCAAGCACAATTTTTTGTTTCATCCGTTCTTCCTTTTTTAACGCTTTTGAAAATGCCTGCCATTATAACAAAAAAGCGACATATTCCTATGCCGCTAATAAAGTTAAAGATAGGTTAAAATGCAATACGATCTCGGTTTTTCTCAAGGGTGGCTTTGCCAATACCTTGCACTTCAAGTAACTGCTCTGCCGCGGTAAAATTACCGTGCTTTTCACGATATTGTACAATCGCTTCCGCTTTTTTCGCCCCAATGCCGACCAAAGATTTTTGGATTTCAGCCACTGTTGCGGTATTGATATTAAGCTTATCGCCAATAGCCGCTGCTTGGGGTTGAACTTGTGCTACAGATTCTTGCTGCACCGCAGTCGTTGCAGAATCTGCCGTTGCAGGGGTATTTTCAGCTAACGCATTTGTGCTCAATAATGTACCAATGACGAATGTGGTACTCAATAATTTTTTCAATGATGTCATAGTTTCTCCTTGATTATGATGTTGAATATGCATTCAACGCCTGTACTTTCAAGGATTTTGTGAAAACTGACAATAAATTCACCGCGCTTTTGGAATGAAGATCACAAAAATAGAAAAAGTGCGGTAAAAAACAGGGATAATTTAGGCATAAAAAATGAGCGAACAATTTGTTCGCCCAGACACCTTATTCATTTACGCGTAACTCTTTCGGTACTTCAAAGAACATATTTTCTTCAACGCCTTGCAGATTTTCCACTTCCGTTGCCCCCAGTTCTTTTAGGTGGGCAATCACAGACTGCACTAATATTTCCGGCGCAGACGCCCCCGCGGTTAAACCAATCGCATTTACATTTTCAAGCCAACTTGGATCGATATCTTCAGCACCATCAATTAAGCGCGCTTGAACACCCATTCGGGTTGCTAATTCCGCTAAACGGTTTGAGTTAGAGGAATTTTTCGAGCCCACCACCAAAACGAGATCCGTTTGTTTTGCCAATTCACGCACCGCTTGTTGACGGTTAGTGGTCGCATAACAAATATCGTTTTTACGCGGCCCTTGAATATTCGGATACTTCGCTTTCAACGCCGCAATCGCTTCTGCTGTGTCATCAAGGGACAGCGTGGTTTGAGTCATAAAGGTTAAATCGCTGTCATCTTTAATATTGAGTTTGGCAATATCTTCTACGCTTTCCACTAAGAAAATACCGCCATTTTCATTATCATACTGCCCCATTGTGCCTTGTACTTCAGGATGACCCTCATGACCAATGAGAATGGCTTTTGTTCCTTTACGACTTGCTCGAGCCACTTGCATATGTACTTTTGTCACCAATGGGCAAGTGGCATCAAAAACTTTCAACTCGCGGCGTTTGGCTTCTTGGCGTACCGCTTGAGAAACACCATGCGCGGAAAAAATCACAATGGCACCGTCCGGTACTTCGTCTAATTCTTCCACGAAAATCGCGCCGCGTTCACGCAACCCATTGACCACAAAACGGTTATGCACCACTTCGTGACGCACATAAATCGGTGCCCCATGAATTTCAAGGGCAAGTTCTACAATGCTAATTGCACGATCCACACCGGCGCAAAATCCGCGCGGATTGGCTAAGATAATCTTCATTCTTTTTTCTTCTCTGGATTTTTGAACGCATCTAATGCTAATAAACCTGCGCCGATACAAATCGCAATATCCGCCACATTAAACGTAGGATAATGCCAGTTTTGCCAGTAGAAATCCAAGAAATCCACTACAAAACCGTTATAAGCGCGATCCACCATATTCGCTAAGGCACCGCCAATAATTAAAGCATAAGCGGAATTTTGTAACTTTTGGCTTGTGCTATTTTTCTTTAAGAAATAAACCAATACCGCAGAAATGACCATAGCCAGTACAATAAAGAAATATTTTTGCCAACCATCATGATTAGCTAAGAAGCTAAATGCCGCACCAGTATTACGTGCATAGGTTAAGTTAAAAATTGGCAGAATATTCACACTTTCATAAAGCTCAAAATTTTGCGTCACAATATATTTTGTGAGCAAATCTAGGATAAAAGCCACCGCACTTAACCAGAGGAAGGATAAACCTGATGTTTTATTTTCCATAATTTTCCTTGTTATTCAAAGGTAAGTTTCGCCTTAAGGCGACCTACTTTTCTTTGCTTGTGCAAAGAAAAGTAGGCAAAAGAAACACACCCCGACTTCGCTGCTTTTCTTCGCTTATTTGAAAACTTTTTTACGCAAAATTCCAGAACTCGCTTCGCTCAGACATACTGAATTTTGCTAAAATTTTCAAAACGCTCAGGCGACTCAGACGGGGAATATACAACATAATACTCAATTTATTTTTATAAATTCAGAGCCGCAAAGCGGCTCAATTATGCGTAACCCCACACGGCTCGTGTGGGGTATTTATCTGAGAGCAATTAAAGTGCGGTCAGATTTTACGCAAATCTACGTACTTCGCCATTGCCGTTGACGTTTTCTTCACAACGAGAACAAAGTGAATTTTCATCTTTGCTGTCTGAATAATGCCAGCAACGTGGGCATTTGTGGTTAGCAGAGCGAACAGCTTTAATCGCTAAGCCTTTCACTTCACCTTCCGCCACATCCGCTTGTGCTAATGGTTTCACTTCGGCTTTTGAAGTAATCACTACGAAACGTAATTCATTTTCCAGTTTATTTAACAGGCTTGAGAAAGTTTCATCGGCAAAAATCGTTAATTCTGCTTCTAAACCACCGCCGATAACTTTATCATTACGCGCCTGTTCTAACACGCGGTTAACTTCGTTACGCACCGTCAGTACTTGTTGCCAGTAAACATCGTCAAGTTCTGCGTCAACGTCTAAGGCAAATAAGCCGTTATAGAATTCTTCTGTAAAGACGAATTCACTACGCTCACCGGGTAAATAGCCCCAAATTTCATCGGCGGTGAATGAAAGAATTGGCGCCATCCAACGAACCAACGCTTCTGCAATATGCCATAAGGCAGTTTGACAACTACGGCGCGCGAGACTATCTGCTTTGGTGGTGTATTGACGGTCTTTAATAATATCCAGATAGAACGATCCCATTTCCACCGAGCAGAAACGCATTAAACGTTGCACAACGGTGTGGAATTGATAGTTATCATAAGCCTCTTTGATTTCTGCTTGTGCTTGGTAGGCACAATCCACCGCCCAGCGGTCAAGAGAAATCATGTCTTCAGGTTTCACTAAATCACGTTTTGGATCAAAACCGTTTAAGTTCGCCAACAAGAAACGCGCGGTATTACGAATACGGCGATAGCTATCAGCGGCACGTTTTAAGATTTCATCAGACACGGTCATCTCGCCCGTATAGTCTGTTGACGCCACCCATAAACGTAGGATATCACCGCCGAATTTATCCATCACTTCTTGTGGCGTCACGATATTGCCGATAGATTTCGACATTTTGCGGCCTTGACCATCCACTGTAAAGCCGTGGGTTAACACTTGTTTGTAAGGTGCTTTATTATCCGTTGCGGTTGAAAGCATTAAGGATGACATAAACCAACCGCGGTGTTGGTCTGAACCTTCAAGGTACATATCCGCGGCTTTGCCGTTAAATTCAGGGCGAGCACCCACCACGCTTGAATAAGTCGATCCCGAGTCAAACCATACATCCAACGTATCAGGCACTTTGCTATAGTTTGTCGCTTCATCGCCTAATAAGTCTTTCGGATCAAGATCCCACCAAGCCTGAATACCTTTTTGCTCAACTAATTTCGCCACTTCTTCGATTAATTCTACGGTACGTGGGTGAAGTTGTTCTGTTTCATTATGAATAAATAAGGCAACAGGCACCCCCCAAGTACGTTGGCGTGAGATACACCAATCCGGGCGATTTTCCACCATTTTTTCAATACGTGCTTGACCCCAATCAGGAATCCAACGCACATTTTTAATTTCGCTTAAGGCCTGTTGACGCAACCCTTTTGTTTCCATGCCAATAAACCATTGTGGTGTCGCACGGAAAATAATCGGTGTTTTGTGACGCCAGCAATGTGGATAGCTGTGACGAATTTTTTCTAATTTTAACAATGCGCCCACTTCTTCCAATTTTTCTAGCACTTTACCGTTGGCTTCAAATACGCCTAAGCCTGCGAAAAATTCTGTTTGGCCGGTGAATTTACCGTCATTCCCCACTAAACACGCCATACCGATATTGTATTTACGCGCCACCACATAGTCGTCTTGACCGTGGTCAGGGGCGGTATGCACTAAACCTGTACCACCATCTGTGGTCACGTGGTCGCCCAAAATAAACGGCACCGTATAATCATAGAATGGGTGATTGAATTGCAACAATTCAAGGCTCTCACCTTTTGCCGAACCTAATACGGCCCAACTTTCAACGCCGACTGCTTTCGCTACGCTTTCCACTAATTCAGCGGCTAAAATCAAACGTTCATCATTGAATTGAACAAGTTGATATTCTAAGTCAGCATTGATGGCAATGGCTTTATTTGACGGCAATGTCCAAGGGGTTGTTGTCCAAATCACCGCGGATAATTTGCCCTTGCCTTTTTCCGTTAAATTAAACAATTTTTCCACCGCACTTTCATCGGCAGCCGCAAAACGCACATAAATTGACGGCGAAGTTTTATCTTCGTATTCCACTTCCGCTTCCGCCAAAGATGACGCACAATCTAAGCACCAGTGAACAGGTTTTGAGCCTTTGTATAAGTGCCCATTCGCAACCGCTTTACCAAAAGCACGGATAATATTCGCTTCCGTGTCAAAATTCATGGTTAAGTACGGATTATCCCAATCGCCCAACACACCTAAACGAATAAAATCTTTTTTCTGACCTTCGACTTGCTCGCGCGCGTATTTACGACATTCCTCACGGAACTCTGCCGCTGAGATTTTTTGGTTTGGTTTCCCCACCAACGCTTCAACTTTTAATTCAATCGGCAAACCGTGGCAGTCCCAACCCGGAATATAAGGGCTGTCAAAACCCAGCGCGGTTTTAGATTTAATAATAATATCTTTTAAAATTTTATTTACGGCGTGACCAATATGAATACTTCCGTTCGCATAAGGAGGGCCATCGTGCAAAATGAAAGATTTTTTGCCTTTGGTGCTTTGACGAATTTTTTGATACAACTGTTTATCGTACCAATTTTTTAACATCGCAGGTTCGCGTTTGGCTAAATCCCCACGCATCGGAAAACCTGTTTCAGGCAGGTTTAAGGTGTTTTTGTAATCAACTTCAGACATATTTTATACCGTTGTAAATAAAATTTTATTGAAAATAATTTTTTGCCACTTGCACATCTTTTTGAATTTGTGCTTTTAAGTCATCGACAGAGGGGAATTTCATTTCGTGACGAATTTTCTTACAAAATTCCACTTCTATCGCCTGTCCATACAAATTTTGATTAAAATCAAAGAGATGGACTTCTAATAATTGTTTTACGCCATTGACCGTAGGGCGCTGACCAATGTTCGCTACGCCATTAAAAATCTCACCACATTTGCACCGCACTTTTACCGCATAAACCCCTTTTATCGGGTTAACTTGACGGTGTAAACGAATATTTGCTGTGGGAAAACCAATAGTTCGCCCTAATTTTTGACCGTGTACGACTTTGCCAAAAATACGATAAGGGCGACCTAATAAATGTTCAGCCAAAGCCAAATCATCATTGGCTAATGCGTGGCGGATAGCTGTGCTGCTAATGCGCTGATCATTTAATTGGAAAGTGCGGTTATCTTCCACCACAAATCCAAATTGCTCGCCAGCCTGTTGCAACAAGGCAAAATCCCCTTCGCGATTTGCACCAAAACGAAAATCATCGCCAATGCTGAGAAATTTTACGTTTAATTTTTTCACCAGCCAATCTTGCACAAATTGTTGCGCGTTAAGTTGGGCAAAAGTGCGGTCAAATTTAACGCAAATTACCGTATCCACACCCAGCTGACTCAAGGCTTGCAGTTTATCACGCAAACGCATTAAACGCGCGGGAGCTTGGTTGCCTTGAAAATATTCACGCGGCTGTGGCTCAAATAGCATGACTACCATGGGCAAATTTAGGCTATCTGCTTTTTCGCGCAAATGCTTTAAGACGGCTTGATGTCCCAAATGAACGCCATCGAAGTTGCCCATCGTTAATGCACAACCTTGAGCAAAGCTTGGTTGCTTTGAGTTAAAATTGTGCATTCCACGAATTAATTGCATTCTGCGCTCACCCTATCGGCTTATAGAAAGTTAAAAATACGCGCTATTATACGCATAAATCCCACAAGATTAAAGCCAAGAGCTTCAGGTCTGTTTATCTTTTCGCCAAGATAGGTTTTAAGAATCGGGCTGTGTGCGAACCTTCCACTTCCGCCACCTGTTCAGGTGTCCCTGTCGCAATAATTTGCCCACCGCCGCTTCCGCCTTCAGGCCCGAGATCCACAATCCAATCCGCCGTTTTAATCACGTCTAAATTATGCTCAATCACCACAATGGTATTGCCCTGATCGCGCAAACGGTGCAAGACTTCCAATAATTGTTTAATATCCGCAAAATGCAAACCTGTGGTTGGTTCATCTAAAATATAAAGGGTTTTCCCTGTATCACGTTTTGATAATTCCGTGGCTAATTTCACACGCTGCGCTTCACCGCCCGACAATGTGGTAGAAGATTGCCCTAAACGAATATAGGATAACCCTACATCCATTAAGGTTTGCAATTTACGTGCGATCACCGGAATGGCATCAAAAAATTCGCGCGCTTCTTCCACTGTCATGTCTAGCACTTGATGAATGGTTTTACCTTTATAACGAATTTCTAAGGTTTCGCGGTTATAACGTTTCCCTTTACAATGATCACAAGGCACATAAACATCAGGTAAGAAGTGCATTTCTACTTTAATCACACCATCCCCCTGACAGGCTTCACAACGTCCGCCACGCACATTAAAGCTAAAACGCCCCACGTTATAACCACGGGCACGCGCTTCAGGCACACCGGCAAAGAGCTCACGAATCGGTGTGAATAACCCCGTATAAGTTGCCGGATTTGAACGCGGTGTCCGCCCGATTGGGCTTTGGTTAATATCAATGACCTTGTCAAAATGTTCCAATCCTTCAATGGACTTATAAGGTGCAAAATGAATATTATCCGCGCGATTTAAGGCATTTTGTGCCAAAGGGAATAAAGTATCATTAATCAACGTTGATTTTCCTGACCCCGAAACCCCTGTAACACAAGTAAATAATCCCACGGGAATATCCAAATTCACGGATTTTAAGTTATTTCCGGTGGCGCCTTTTAATTTCAGCCATTTTTTCTTATCAAGTGCGGTGCGTTTTGCCGGAATTTCGATTTTTTCTGCGCCTGATAAAAATTTCCCCGTAATGGATTGTGGGTTCGCCATAATCTCTTGTGCATTGCCTTGCACAATGACTTGCCCACCATGCACACCAGCCCCCGGCCCAATATCAATAATATGATCTGCCGCACGAATGGCATCTTCATCATGCTCAACGACAATGACCGTGTTACCCAAATTACGTAAATGGATGAGCGTATTTAACAAGCGTTCGTTATCTCGTTGATGCAAACCAATAGACGGCTCATCAAGCACATACATCACGCCCACCAAACCCGCGCCAATTTGACTCGCCAAGCGAATACGTTGCGCTTCGCCACCTGACAAGGTTTCTGCCGAACGCGAAAGGGAAAGATAGTTTAATCCCACATTCACCAAGAAAGACAACCGCTCTTTAATTTCTTTTAAGATTTTCTCCGCAATTTGCGCACGCTGCCCTTCCAATGTCATCTGCTCGAAAAAGGCTAAAGCTTCACCAATCCCCATTTCAGACACATCAGGCAAGTTTGTTTTACCAATATATACGTGGCGCGCTTCAGGGCGCAAACGCGAACCGCAACAATCTTGACAAGGACGAGTACTAATATTTTTCGCCAATTCTTCACGTACCGTCATGGATTCCGTTTCTTTATAACGGCGCGCCATATTGTTCAAAATACCTTCAAAAGGATGCTTACGCACCACTTTATCGCCACGATCGTTTAAGTAAGTAAACTGAATTTCTTCTTCGCCGGAACCATTCATCAAAATGTCTTTGATCTTTTTCGGCAACTGCCCATAAGGAATTTCAATATCAAAATGATAATGTTCTGCAAGGGATTTCAACATTTGATAATAATAGAAATTACGGCGATCCCAACCTTTTACCGCACCGCTAGCTAAAGAGATTTCATCATTTTGAACCACGCGACTTTCGTCAAAATATTGTTGCACGCCCAAACCATCACAAGTCGGACAAGCGCCGGCCGGATTGTTAAAAGAAAACAAACGTGGCTCTAATTCAGGCACGGAATACCCACAATGTGGGCAAGCAAAATTGGCAGAAAACATCAACTCTTCTGCTTGAGAATTGTCCATATCCGCAACAATCGCCGTACCGCCTGAAAGTTCTAATGCCGTTTCAAAGGATTCCGCTAATCTTGTGGCTAAATCTGACCGCACTTTGAAACGATCCACCACGACTTCAATAGTATGTTTTTTATGCAATTCTAATTTTGGCGGATCAGACAAATCACAAATTTCTCCGTCAATACGTGCACGGATATAACCTTGCGCCGCAATCTGTTCCAAGGTCTTGACATGTTCCCCTTTTCGCCCTTTCACAATAGGTGCAAGCAACATCATTCGGCTTTCTTCAGGCAAAGTTAACACCTTATCCACCATCTGCGAAATCGTTTGTGCCGCCAATGGGACATCATGATGCGGACAACGGGGTTCGCCGACTCGAGCAAATAATAAACGCAAGTAATCATGAATTTCCGTCACCGTCCCCACCGTTGAACGCGGGTTATGGGACGTTGATTTTTGTTCAATAGAAATCGCTGGCGACAAGCCTTCAATACTATCTACATCCGGCTTTTCCATTAAGGATAAAAATTGACGTGCATAAGCCGATAAACTTTCCACATAACGGCGTTGCCCTTCCGCATAAAGCGTATCAAAAGCAAGGGATGACTTACCGGAACCCGATAGCCCCGTAATAACAATCAGTTTATCGCGCGGAATTGTAAGATTAATATTTTTAAGATTATGGGTTCTCGCCCCACGAATATCGATTTGATCCATAGATAATGTTTTACAACTACTTATTTGAAAAATTGGAATGATTATCGCATATTTTATACTCTGTGAAAATATTCAGTGAATTTTTATAGATCTTTTTTCGGAATTCAGGCAAAATACACCGCACTTTTCACAGAAAAAAATTTTATTAACGAGGAGAAATTTATGGCAGGCGTTAACAAAGTAATTATCGTTGGGCGTTTAGGTAACGACCCTGAAATCCGCACGATGCCTAATGGCGAAGCAGTCGCCAATATCAGCGTGGCAACCAGTGAAAGCTGGACAGACCGTAATACAGGCGAACGCCGTGAAATCACTGAATGGCACCGCATTGTATTCTATCGCCGTCAAGCTGAAGTCGTTGGCGAATACCTTCGCAAAGGTTCTCAAATTTATGTTGAAGGACGCTTACGCACTCGTAAATGGCAAGATCAAAATGGTCAAGATCGTTACACCACAGAAATCCAAGGCGATGTGATGCAAATGTTAGACAGCCGTAATAGTACCAATGGTGGTAATCAGGGGGGATTTGCACAACAAGATACTTTCGGCGGTCAACAAACTTACAACACCCCACGCCAACCACCACAAAAACCGGCACAACCAGAGCCACCAATGGATAGCTTTGATGATGAAATTCCGTTTTAAGGATTTACACATAAAACACAAAATCCCAGCAACCGCTGGGATTTTAGGCCTCTGACAGCCCCACCTTTTCAGGCTTCCTGTCACAAGTGGGTTTATTTTTTGCTGTTTTATATCTTTCTCTTGTCTTTCCCCTCAAATAGCCACTCAAGCGCTCAGTTTTGTGGATTTCTTTGCCATTGCCGCAAGGAAACATTGCATTTGTACTTTCGACACCCCTCTTAACGGGCGTAGCGGTGTCCGTGGTGTTGATTACTTGTTCATAGCCCTTAATGGAAAGTAATCCCATAAAAATAATTATATTTTATTCTCAGTCCTTAGTAGCCAGATATCCCTAATCTGGCTTTTTTTTGCCGTATTTTCTGTGCACACAACCGCACATAACAACGCATCTTGACATTTCTTTACATAACTTGACATTTTATTTTTTGCTAAGTATTTATTTTTGTAACGAAAATAAGAATAGGTGATATTTTTTAGTTGACAAGTTTTCTAAGTTTCTTTACAATTCTTTACGTTTCGTAGTTACTCTCGAAACGGCAATAATAACAACAAATATACATTTGTTAACCCCTTGATGCAGGCTCCCCTTAGGCCTGCTTTTTTTATCCATTTTTTTCTTATAACGCTGATTTTCGCGGTTTTTTCTTGTGTTTATTCAAAATTTCCTAGTTTCTCACCGCACTTTTCGATAAAATCCTTTCAGCATTTCATTAACCTAGGAGCAACCTATGAATTATCCCAAAATTGCGCAGGAAGTGATCGATAAATTGGGCGGTAAAGGTAATATCGCTAATTTAGCTCACTGTGCTACGCGTTTACGTTTAACGATGGCTGATGAATCAAAAATTGACAAAGCGGGCATCGAAGATATTGAAGGTGTAAAAGGACAATTTTCGACATCCGGTCAATATCAAATTATTTTCGGTTCAGGGACGGTAAACAAAGTTTATGCGGAAATGGCAAAAATTATGGGCGGTGAATCTTCAGCAAGTGCTGAAGAAGCAGCGGCTCAAGCACCGAAGCAAAATATTGTTCAACGTTTAATCAAAGGCTTATCTGAAATTTTCGTGCCTATTATCCCTGCTATCGTGGCAGGCGGTTTGTTAATGGGGATTGGAAATATCTTTACCGCCAAAGATTTATTTGAAGAAGGCAAATCTTTATTAGATCTTTACCCGCATTATCAAGATCTTGCCAACTTAATCGATACGTTCGCCAATGCCCCATTCGTATTCTTGCCTGTATTGCTTGGCTTTACGGCAACCAAAAAATTTGGTGGTAACCCTTATTTGGGGGCGACCTTGGGGATGCTTTTGGTTCACCCGGCCTTAACCAATGCTTATGGCTATGCGGAAGCTTTAGCAAAAGGCAACCTTCAATTATGGAACATTTTTGGTTTAGAAATTGAGCGCGTGGGTTATCAAGGTACGGTAATCCCGGTATTGATCGCGGCTTGGGTGTTAGCAACCCTTGAGAAATTCTTTGTGAAAGTGGTTCCATCGGTTTTAAATAACTTAATTACACCGTTATTCTCACTTTTCATTACCGGTTTCTTAGCGTTCACTATCATCGGTCCATTTGGTCGTGAAGCAGGTGAATTATTAAGTTCAGGGTTAACGTGGTTATATGACAGCCTGGGCTTTGTGGGGGGCGGTGTATTTGGTGGTTTGTATGCACCAATCGTTATTACCGGTATGCACCAAACCTTTATCGCCATTGAAACTCAATTATTAGCCAGCACAGCAGCTACCTTTATTTTCCCGATTGCGGCAATGTCTAATATTGCGCAAGGTGCCGCTTGTTTAGCGGTTGCGGTATTAAATAAAGATGCGAAAACACGCGGTTTAGCGATTCCATCAGGCATTTCAGCTTTATTAGGGATCACAGAGCCTGCAATGTTTGGTGTGAACTTACGTTATCGTTACCCATTCTATGCAGCTATGATCGGTTCAGGTTTAGCCGCAGCATTTATTGCATTCTTTAATGTCAAAGCCACCGCACTTGGTGCAGCAGGTCTTGTAGGTATTGCGTCAATTCGTGCAGGCGACTGGGGAATGTACAGCGTTGGTATGCTTATTTCTTTCGTTGTGGCGTTTAGTGTCGCTATTGTATTAGGTTTACGCGAAAAAGCCAAAGCGTAATCCTGCGAAATAAAGAAAAATAAAACACCGCACGATAAAAAGTGCGGTGTTTTTTTATAATGTTTATTCATCAAGGGAATAGAACGTTTTGCCGATTTCTATTTTTCCTAATCCACGACTTTCGCGCCATTGGTTGGCATCGCGTAAAGAATATACGCAACCGCAATATTCTTGTTTGTAAAAACGTTCTTCTTTACGCAAGCGGTCAGAACGTGCTGAGCCGCCGTCTTTACGCCAGTTAAAATCCCAAAAAATAACATCCTCATAACGGCTTGCCGCACGGCGTCCGCTGTCATAAACTTGTTCTTGATTTTTCCAACGAGAAATTCCCAAACTAGTGGCAATTACTGGAAAGCCATTTTCATGCGCGTAAAGTGCGGTACGTTCTAAGCGCATATCGAAACATTTGGTGCAACGCGCGCCACGTTCCGGTTCGTGTTCTAAACCTTTAACACGCTCAAACCAATCCGCTCGGTCGTAATCCGCATCGATAAACGGGATATTATGTTTATCCGCGAAGCGTTTATTTTCATCTTTACGAATTAAATATTCTTTATGTGGGTGAATATTGGGATTGTAAAAGAAAATAGTAAATTCCACATCGGACGCCATTACTGCTGCAATAATTTCCCCGGCACAAGGGGCGCAGCAAGTATGCAACAAGAGCTTTTTATGATCATTTGGCATAATCAATTTAGGACGCACATAAGGCGCATTGGGATCTTGTTTTTGTTTGCGTGGTTTTGATGGCTTTTTAAATTCTTCTTTGAAATTCACCGCGCTTTGGATGATTTCTGCTGTTGTTTTTTCAGTTTCAGTCATAAAGTTTCCATTAAATTAAATAAAAAAGGGCGTTTGTCACGCCCCAAAGATAAATGGTGGCTAATAGGTTCGATCAACCGATAAATATGCCAAGGAAATTAGGGCTTGTTTATATTCATTGTCTGGCAAAATACGAATAGCATCCACGGCTTTTTGCGCTTCTGCTTTGGCTCGTGTCATCGAGTATTCAAGCGATTGATGCTCTGCCATAATCGCCAAAACATCATGAATAATTTCGCGTTTTCCGCCTTCTTCAATGGCTGAACGAATGAGTGCCGCTTGTTCCGGCGTGCCGTGACGCATTGCGTGAAGCAACGGTAAGGTTGGCTTGCCTTCTGCTAAGTCATCCCCTACATTTTTACCCATGGTTTCCGCTTCTGCGCTGTAATCTAACACGTCATCCACCAATTGAAATGCTGTACCAAGATAGCGACCGTATTCTTGCAACGCACGTTCGATATTTTCATCCGCTTGGGCAACAATGGCAGCCGCTTGAGTTGACACTTCAAAAAGGCGCGCGGTTTTGCGATAAATGACCTTCATATAATTTTCTTCGGTGGTTTCAGGATCGTTCACATTCATTAACTGCTGAACTTCCCCTTCCGCTAACACGTTAGTCGCGTCCGCCATTACCGCGAGCATTTTAAGTGATTGTAATTTTGCCACTAATTGGAAAGCACGCGTATAAATAAAGTCCCCTACCAACACGCTTGCCGCATTGCCAAATTCTGCATTGGCAGTGGCACGTCCGCGGCGCATATCCGATTCATCTACGACATCATCATGTAATAGGCTTGCGGTATGAATAAATTCAATAAACGCCGCGCAGGTTGGCATTAAGTCGCCTTGATAATTAATGGCGCGCGCTGCGAGTAAGGCGATAAGCGGGCGAATACGTTTTCCGCCCCCTTGAATAATATAGAAACCAAGTTGATTGATGAGCGCGACATCAGAATTTAGTTGTGCTAAAATTTCTGCGTTCACTTTTTGCATATCTGATTCAATCAGGGCTTGGATAGTTTTCATATCCATTAAAGTCGTTTGTGTCATTTATGTAAATCCAATTTAATGGTGTTAAAGTGCGGTTGATTTTACCTGAGTTTTGGAAATTTCTAAAATAAAACAGGCAAATTTGTGATTTTTTTATTTTATTGCAAATAATTGCTTGCCAAGGGTAGGATTTTTCCGTAGAATTTGCGACCTATTTATATGAATTTATACGCGCTAAGACGAATTGACGTTAAGCGCAAATGAGCGGAGTATTTATGTACGCAGTTTTCCAAAGTGGCGGTAAACAACACCGTGTAAGCGAAGGTCAAGTTGTTCGTTTAGAAAAACTTGAAGTGGCAGTAGGTTCTGCTGTTGAATTCGATTCAGTGTTGATGGTCGTTAACGGTGAAGATGTTAAAATTGGTGCACCAGTAGTTGCTGGCGCGAAAGTAGTGGCTGAAGTTGTAGAACAAGGTCGTGGCGAGAAAGTTAAAATCGTTAAGTTCCGTCGTCGTAAACACAGCCGTAAACAACAAGGTCATCGTCAGTGGTTCACAGCAGTGAAAATCACTGGGATTCAAGCATAATTTCAGAGGAGATCAAGTAGATGGCAACTAAAAAAGCTGGTGGTTCAACTCGTAACGGTCGTGATTCTGAAGCTAAACGCCTTGGTGTTAAACGTTTCGGTGGCGAATCTGTATTAGCAGGTAGCATCATTGTTCGTCAACGTGGTACTAAATTCCACGCTGGTTCAAATGTAGGTATGGGTAAAGACCACACTTTATTTGCAACTGCTGACGGTAAAGTTAAATTTGAAGTTAAAGGCGAGAAAAGCCGTAAATACGTAAGTATTGTAACTGAATAATTTATCAAAGAATAAAACGCCCCACTGCTAAATGTAGTGGGGCTTTTTTATTAAACGTCCGCAGTCGTTAGATAATAACATCATGGCTTATTAAAAATAAGCCCCTAAAAAAGGACGGAAAAAATGAAACAACAGCCTTTATTGGGTTTTCTTTTTGCATTGACAGCGGCTATGGCATGGGGATCTTTGCCGTTGGCGCTTAAGCAAGTCGTTGCTATTATGGACGCAAAAACCATTGTATGGTATCGGTTTGTAGTAGCGACCATTTCTTTGTT
This sequence comes from Actinobacillus porcinus, assembly GCF_901764995.1. Classification (GTDB taxonomy): domain Bacteria; phylum Pseudomonadota; class Gammaproteobacteria; order Enterobacterales; family Pasteurellaceae; genus Exercitatus; species Exercitatus porcinus. Next base: position 146,540 of record NZ_CABFKI010000002.1, on the reverse strand, counting down.
TTTATTGCTTGCATGTCGTCATAAATTACCAAAACGCATTCAATTCAACCGCACTTATTTAATCTGGGCGGTCGTGGGGGTGATTGGTTTAGCAGGAAACTTCTTCTTATTTAGTTCTTCACTTAACTTTATTGAGCCTTCGATTGCCCAAATTTTTATCCATGTTTCTTCTTTTGGAATGTTAATTTTAGGCGTACTTTTATTTAAAGAAACCTTAGGATTGCACCAAAAATTAGGGTTGGTTATTTTAATTATTGGGCTAGCGTTCTTTTTTAATGACCGTTTTGAACTGTTTTTGAGTTTAAATACAAGTATTATTGGTGTGCTCTTAAGTGTTTCCGCTGCATTAATTTGGGTGCTTTATGGGTTGGCACAAAAAGTGATGTTGAGATCTTTTTCATCTCAACAAATTCTCTTATTAATTTATTTAGGATGCGCCTTCGTATTTACGCCCTTTGCAGAGTTCGCTCAAGTCAATGACCTAACCCCTTTTGCTTGGGGCTGTTTTATTTATTGTTGTTTAAACACCATGATCGGCTATGGTGCTTATGCGGAAGCGTTAAATCGTTGGGATGTTTCTAAAGTCAGTGTGGTATTAACATTGGTGCCTCTGTTAACAATAGTCTTTTCCCATATCGCACACTTTGTCGATCCTGAAGATTTTGCACATCCCCAGTTAAATTCTCTAAGTTATATTGGTGCCTTTGTGGTAGTATTAGGCGCGAGTTTGTCCGCGATTGGACATAAATTATTTAAAGGTAGAAAAGAATGAAATTTATTGATGAAGCCTTGATTCGAGTAGAAGCCGGTGACGGTGGTAGCGGTTGTGTGAGTTTCCGCCGCGAGAAATTTATCCCTAAAGGTGGACCGGATGGCGGTGATGGTGGTGACGGTGGTGATGTTTATTTAATCGCAGATGAGAACCTAAACACTCTCATTGATTACCGCTTTGAAAAACGTTTTGCTGCACAGCGCGGTGAAAATGGGCGTAGTTCAGATTGTACCGGCAAACGTGGTAAAGATATTACGTTGCGTGTACCTGTAGGAACACGCGCGATTGATAATGACACTAAAGAAATTTTAGGGGATTTAACCAAACATGGTGCCAAAATGCTGGTGGCAAAAGGCGGTTATCATGGTTTAGGCAATACGCGCTTTAAATCTTCCGTTAACCGTGCACCGCGTCAAAAAACCTTAGGCACACCGGGGGAAAAACGTGATTTACAGTTAGAGTTGATGTTGCTTGCTGATGTGGGAATGTTAGGTTTGCCGAATGCGGGTAAATCTACCTTTATTCGTGCGGTTTCTGCGGCAAAACCGAAAGTGGCAGATTACCCTTTTACCACTATTGTGCCAAGTTTAGGTGTGGCGCGTGTCGGTGCTGATCGCAGTTTCGTGATTGCAGATATTCCCGGATTGATTGAACACGCATCAGAAGGCGCAGGTTTGGGTATTCGCTTCTTAAAACATTTAGAGCGTTGTCGTGTATTAATTCATTTGGTGGATATTGCGCCTATTGATGAAAGTGATCCCGCGGATAACATTGCTATTATTGAAAATGAATTATTCCAATATAGCGAAAAATTAGCGGATAAACCCCGTTGGTTGGTGTTCAATAAAATTGACACCATGAGCGATGAAGAAGCGCAAGAGCGTGCGAAAGATATTACGGAACGTTTAGGTTTTGACGAAGACTACTTCTTAATTTCAGCGGCAACAGGTAAAAATGTATCTGATTTAACCAACGAAATTATGGACTTTATTGAAGCAAATCCACGTGAAGTGGAAGAAGAAAATAAAGAAGTGGAAGACGTGAAATTCAAATGGGATGATTATCACCAACAAGCCATGGCTAATGCCATTGAAGAAGATGAAGATGATTTCTGGGACGATTGGTCTGAAGAAGATGACGAAGGTGTGGAAATTATCTATGAGCGTGGTGGTAATTAATCTTTCTGATTTTCTTCTCTGATAAAAAAAGTGCGGTCGATTTCGGCCGCACTTTGTGTTGGTGTCATAGATAAATCGTTGTCTTTCTATTAGCAAAATAATAGGGACGTATAACACATCCCTAATGATTATTTCTCTTTTTTAGCTAATACTGAATGTGATGCTTTAAGCTCTTTCATACGCACTTTTAACTCGCGGCGTTGTTTTGACATTTCCGCTGCTTTGATAACATATTCATCCACACGGTTTTCATAGTCATCATGCATATTTTCAATAATGGCGCGCACGTCTGCGATAGTCATACCATCTTGAATATAGTCATTTAAGTTATCAAGTAACAATACGCGTTTTTTGTTATCGCGGATTTTACGTTCGCAATCGTCAATATCGCGAAGTAATTTATTGCGTTGACGAGTAATACGCACATATTCCAATGCATCTTGGAACGATTGTTTGCTAGCATTTTCCATTATTTAAGCCTCGTTAAAGTAAAACAGACGCTTTAATTTAGCGTTTTTTTTCTGTAACGTCAAAGCGTTAAGCGGTATTTTATGGCTTAGATCAAATTTTTTTTGAATTTACGGAAAATTCATTGCTTGATCAGGCTGATGGTGGTAAAAATACAAGCACTTTTTTTCAAAATTATACGTAAATATTAGGAAGCAATCATGACACAAGTATTTAACTTTAGTGCAGGTCCTGCAATGATGCCGAAAGCGGTATTAGAAAAAGCACAAGCAGAATTATTAAATTGGCAAAATCAAGGCACTTCTGTGATGGAAGTGAGCCATCGCGGTAAGTATTTTATGGAACTTATCACGGAAGCAGAAAAAGATTTACGTCAATTATTTAATGTGCCGGACAATTATAAAATTTTATTCTTGCAAGGTGGTGCGCGAGGTCAATTTGCGGCAATTCCAATGAATTTAGGTGGGGCTAAAGGGAAAGCGTTGTATTTAAATAGTGGACATTGGTCCGGTACCGCGGCAAAAGAAGCACGTAATTTTATTGAGTTAGATGAAGTCAGTATTATTGAAAAAGACGACAATGGCGTGATTTCCGTTAATCGTACGGACTTTAGCGATATTGCAGAACAATATGATTATGTTCATTATTGCACCAATGAAACTATCACCGGGGTGCAAATTAAAGATATTCCTAATGTAGGAAATGCAGTGCTTGTGGCGGATATGTCTTCAGACATCATGGCGGAACAAGTGGATATCAGCAAATTTGGCTTAATTTATGCGGGTGCGCAGAAAAACTTAGGGCCGGCAGGCATTACGCTTGTTATTGTGCGTGAGGACTTAATCGGTAAAGCACGCCAAGCTACGCCATCAATTTGGAACTATGAGATCCAAGCTAACGCAGATTCGATGATTAATACACCGCCAACATTCGCGTGGTATTTGTGCGCGCTTGTGTTTAAACATATGCTTGCGCAAGGTGGTTTGGATGTTTATAAAAAACGCAATGCAGAAAAAGCGGCATTGCTTTATAGCTATCTTGATCAAAGCACGTTCTATCGTAATTATATTGCGAAAGCCAATCGTTCCGTGATGAATGTGACCTTCTCAACGGATAACGATGAATTAAATGCGAAATTTGTAGCAGAAGCGACAGCGGCCGGCTTACAAGCCTTGAAAGGGCATAAAGTATTAGGCGGTATGCGTGCTTCTATTTACAACGCCATGCCAATTGAAGGTGTGCAAGCCTTAATCGAATTTATGAAAAAATTTGAAGCGGAAAACGCCTAGTTTATCGCCTATGTCGGGGCGAAGCCTATTCGCCCTATTTCTTATGATTTTATCAAACTGCGGTTAAAATTTATGTCATTTTTACAACGTGCAAATCAAGGCGTACAATCGCTTTCTCCTTATCAAGCCGGTAAACCTATTGAAGAACTTGAACGTGAGTTAGGTATTACTAATATCATCAAATTAGCCTCGAATGAAAATCCCTTTGGTTTTCCGGAAAGTGCCAAAAATGCGATTCGAGCGCAGTTAGATGATTTAACCCGTTATCCCGATAGTAATGGATTTGATTTAAAACAAGCGATTAGCAAAAAGTTTAATGTGAACGTTGAGCAAATTACTTTGGGTAATGGTTCAAATGATTTACTTGAATTAGTAGCACATACTTTTGCTTCAGAGCAAGATGAGATTATTTATTCTCAATATGCTTTTATTGTGTATCCTTTAGTGACGAAGGCTATTAATGCCACCGCCCGTGAAATCCCGGCAAAAAACTGGGGGCATGATTTAGACGCATTTTTAGCGGCAATTAATGAGAAAACCAAATTAATTTATATTGCTAACCCAAATAACCCCACAGGTAACTTCTTAACTGAAGCGGAAATTGATGGGTTCTTGGCAAAAGTGCGGTCAGATATTATTGTGGTTTTAGATGAAGCCTACACGGAATTTACTGCGGCAGATGAGCGCGTTGATTCCTTTGCTTTACTCAACAAATACCCGAATTTAGTAGTATCTCGTTCTTTATCCAAAGCCTACGGTTTGGCAGGGTTACGCATTGGTTATGCGGTATCAAATCCCGAAATTGCCAATTTATTCAACCGCGTGCGTCAGCCCTTTAATGTGAATAGTTTGGCATTAGCATCTGCTATTGCTGTAATGAATGATGATGCTTTTGTGCAAAAAGTGGCGGAAAATAACCGCCAAGAACTAAAACGTTATGAAGCATTTTGCCAACAATATGGGCTGGAATATATCCCTTCAAAAGGCAATTTCATCACCATTGATTTTAAACAACCGGCGGCACCGATTTATGACGCCCTGTTACGCGAAGGCGTGATTGTTCGACCTATTGCAGGTTATGGCATGCCAAACCATTTGCGTATTAGCGTGGGCTTACCGGAAGAAAATGATCGCTTGTTTAACGCCTTGGTGAAAGTGTTAAATCTTAAATAGCCTTATTTACGATATTATGTAGCAGTTGCACAAGACGGTCGTTGAGCCTGTCGAAACGTAAGTCTTGTGCAGTAACCGCTGAAATGTCTTATGGTTCGACAAGCTCACCAACCGCCATTTCAGCTTTGTACAAGTGCTACATAATACCGCTTCTTTATATCAAGATAGACCGATATCAATACAATGGAAAAAATTACTTTAAACCCGATTAACCGCGTGGAAGGCACAATTAACCTTCCCGGTTCAAAAAGCCTGTCAAACCGTGCGTTATTATTAGCCGCACTGGCTAAAGGCACGACCAAAGTGACCAATTTGCTGGATAGCGATGATGTGCGTCATATGCTTAATGCCTTAAAGCATTTGGGCGTGAAATATACCCTTTCGGACGATAAATCGATTTGTGAAGTCGAAGGGTTAGGGCGTGCTTTTGAATGGCAAAATGGATTGTCTTTATTCTTAGGCAATGCAGGAACCGCAATGCGTCCTTTAACGGCGGCACTTTGTTTGGCAACCCCTAATGCCGTACCGGCCGAAATTGTATTAACAGGCGAACCGCGAATGAAAGAGCGACCAATTAAACATTTGGTGGACGCGCTTTTACAAGCGGGGGCAGATGTCCAATATTTAGAGCAAGACGGTTATCCGCCTGTAGCAATTCGTAATACAGGTTTAAAAGGTGGCAAGGTAAAAATTGACGGTTCCGTTTCTTCGCAATTTTTGACCGCACTTTTAATGGCATCGCCAATGGCTTCTGCGGATACTGAAATTGAAATTATCGGCGAATTGGTTTCTAAACCTTATATCGATATCACTTTGAATATGATGAAGATTTTTGGTGTCGATGTAGATAACCAAAATTACGAACGTTTTGTAGTGAAAGGAAACCAACAATATCAATCGCCGAAAACCTTTTTAGTTGAAGGGGATGCGTCTTCGGCGTCTTATTTTTTGGCGGCCGGAGCGATTAAGGGCTGTGTGAAAGTCACAGGCGTTGGCAAAAATAGTATTCAAGGCGACCGTTTATTTGCCGATGTATTGGAAAAAATGGGTGCAAAAATGACTTGGGGCGAGGATTTTATCCAAGCAGAGCAAGGTGAATTGGTGGGTGTGGATATGGATATGAATCATATTCCTGATGCTGCGATGACCATTGCAACGACAGCACTCTTTGCCAAAGGCGAAACCGTTATTCGCAATATTTACAACTGGCGCGTAAAAGAAACGGATCGTTTAACGGCGATGGCAACGGAATTGCGTAAAGTGGGCGCGACAGTGGAAGAAGGCGAAGATTTTATTCGTGTTCAACCCTTGGATTTAGCACAGTTTCAACACGCGGAAATTGAAACCTATAATGATCACCGTATGGCAATGTGCTTTGCATTAGTGGCGTTATCGAATACACCGGTGACGATTTTAGATCCAAAATGTACAGCAAAAACATTCCCGACTTTCTTTGATGAATTTTCAAGAATTTCGCAATAAAATGTACAATATTTAAGGAAAATACAAATATTTGTGTGTTTTCCTTATTTTTTGTTTGACAAAATTGAATAAAATTATTATTTGTATAGTTATTCAAAATATTCACAAATATTTATTTACAGGAGTTATCTATGTCTCATCTTTCTGTTGCAAAATTTGGTGGTACGAGTGTTGCTAATCATGCTGCTATGACGGCTTGTGCCAAAATCGTTTTAGCGGATCCTAATACCCGTGTGGTTGTGCTTTCTGCGTCTGCGGGTGTGACGAATTTATTAGTGGCTTTAGCCAATGGTGTAGATGCGCAGCAACGTGCAAAATTAGTGGGTGAAGTTCGTCAAATTCAAGAAAATATTTTAGCGGAATTAAAAGACGATAGTCTTGTTCGCCCTGAAATTGAACGTTTGTTAGAAAATGTTGAAAGTCTTTCTGAAGCCGCATCATTAGCTACTTCAGCGGCGTTAACGGATGAGTTAATCAGCCATGGTGAAATGATGTCAACGCGTATTTTCGTAGAGGTGTTACGTGAATTAAATGCACAATCGACTTGGTTGGACGTGCGTTCAATTGTGGCGACAAACAGTCATTTTGGTAAAGCAGCACCAGACGATGAACAAACACAGAAAAACAGCGATAATATCTTAAAACCATTGATCGATCGCGGTGAATTAGTCATCACTCAGGGCTTTATTGGTCGTGATCCGAATGGTAAAACTACCACATTAGGTCGTGGCGGTTCAGACTATTCTGCCGCACTCATTGCAGAAGTATTAAAAGCGAAAGATGTATTAATTTGGACAGATGTAGCAGGCATTTACACCACGGATCCGCGTATTGTACCGGCAGCGCAACGTATTGATACCATGAGCTTTGCCGAAGCGGCGGAAATGGCGACTTTCGGTGCAAAAGTGTTACACCCTGCCACCTTATTACCTGCTGTACGTAGCAATATTCCGGTTTATGTGGGTTCAAGCAAAGCACCACAAGATGGCGGTACTTGGGTAACGCGTGATCCGCAACCGCGTCCAACTTTCCGCGCCATTGCATTACGTCGTGATCAAACCTTATTAACGCTTTCTAGCTTAAATATGTTGCACGCACAAGGTTTCTTAGCAAATGTATTTAACATTTTGGCAAAACATAAAATTTCAGTGGATACCATTACCACTTCAGAAGTCAGCGTTGCTTTAACCTTAGATAAAACAGGCTCAGCTTCATCCGGTGCGGAATTATTGTCTAACGAGTTACTCACGGAATTAAGTGAAGTTTGCACAGTAAAAGTGGATACAGGTTTATCTTTGGTCGCATTAATTGGTAACGACTTACATATTTCTGCCGGTGTGGCAAAACGTGTGTTTGATTCTTTAGATCAATACAATGTGCGTATGATTAGTTATGGTGCAAGCACGAATAACGTCTGTATGCTGGTTCAAAGCACGCAGGCAGACGATGTCGTTCGCGCATTACACGCCGAATTATTTGAAAAATAAAATTATCGTTATTTTTCGTGAGCGAGTTCACAGAATTGTGGACTCGCTCTTTTTTTGAGCTGAAACCCTAGTGGTTTTATGTTAAACTCTGGTCGGATATGATCTTAATAGACACAATGGAATTTAATTATGTCAGCACTCATGAACTTGTATAGAAAATGCTTGGAATTTCCGTTATCTTTCTTAGTTAAAAATAACCCCATTCCACATAGCCCGATTGAAGAATTACAACTCAATACGGCGCAACCCATTGTTTATGTATTACCTTACACCTCTCAAACCGACTTTGTTGTTTTTCGTAACAACTGCTTAAATGTGGGTTTACCCGATCCTTTAATCAATAACGAAATTGCCGGCAAATCTTTGCCGCGCTATGTTTTCTTAGATGAAGGACGTCAATTTTTCAAATCTAAAGGCGCGAAAAAAGAAACCGAAAGTATTTTTTATAATTACCTTGAATCTCACCGCACTTTAGCGGAATTGGATGTTCAAGTTATCCCTGTTTCTGTGTTGTGGGGACGTTCGCCGGGTCGTGAAGATAAAGGCTTGCCTAATTTGCGTTTATTAAATGGTATTCAGAAAACCATTGCGGCGATTTGGTTTGGACGTGATACGTTTGTGCGTTTTTCTCAAGCGGTTTCCATGCGTTATATGGTAGATAACCATGGTGCAGATGAGCGTATTTCGCAGAAACTAGCGAGAATTGCCAAAATTCACTTTGCACGCCAACGTATTTCTGCAACCGGGCCGCGTTTGCCTAACCGCCAAGCGATGTTTAATAAATTGTTACAACTTCCAGTTGTGTTGCAAGCCATTGAAGACGAAGCGAAGGCGAAGAAATTAACCCCTGAAAAAGCACGTAAAGAAGCGGAAAAAATTCTTCACGAAATTGCGGCGGATACCAACCACACTAGTTTACGTTTAGCGGATCGTTTCTTGGGTTGGCTATGGAATAAATTATATCAAGGTATTCAGGTTGAAAATGCCGATCGCGTGCGTAAGTTAGCGTTAGATGGCCATGAGATTGTTTATGTCCCTTGTCACCGTAGTCATATTGACTATTTACTGCTTTCTTACGTACTTTATCACCAAGGTTTAGTGCCACCGCATATTGCCGCAGGGATCAATCTTAACTTCTGGCCGGCGGGTCCGTTATTCCGTAGCTGGGGCGCATTCTTTATTCGCCGTACTTTCAAAGGAAATCGTTTATATTCCACCCTGTTCCGTGAATATTTAGCGGAATTATTCCATCGTGGTTACTCGGTAGAATATTTTATCGAAGGCGGACGTTCACGTACCGGTCGCTTGTTGACACCAAAAACAGGAATGATGTCGATGACTTTGCAAGCCTTGCAACAAAGCCAAACTCGACCGATTTCCGTAGTGCCGGTTTATGTGGGCTATGAACACGTGATTGAAGTCGATACCTATGCGAAAGAATTACGTGGCGCTGAGAAGGAAAAAGAAAATGCGGGCTTAGTGTTGCGTGTGATCAAAAAATTACGCAATTTAGGTAAAGGCTTTGTGAATTTTGGCGAACCTATTACGCTTGCTGCGTATTTAAATCAACATTATCCGGAATGGAAAGAAGAGACAGAAGAGCGTCCAACTTGGTTTAATAAAGCGGTGGATAGTGTTTCTCATCAAGTGATGATCAATATCAACAAAGCAGCAGCAGTCAATGCCATGAATTTAACCGGAACGGCGTTATTGTCATCTCGTCAACGCGCTCTTGCTCGTGAGCAATTATTGGAGCAATTGGGCAGCTATCAACAGTTCCTACAAAATGTGCCTTATTCTGAGGATGTGATTATTCCAACGGAAACACCGGAAGAAATGTTAGAACACGTTTTAGGTTTAGATCGCGTGGGCGTGTTGGTTGAAAAAGATAATTTTGGTGAATTAGTACGTTTGGAACGTAATTCTGCAGTACTCATGACTTATTATCGCAACAATATTCAACATTTATTTGTTTTACCGTCTTTGGTGGCAAGTTTGGTGTTGCATTATGAAGCCATCCAAAAAGAGTTAGTGGTGGATGCCGTTAGTAAAATTTATCCATTCTTAAAAGCGGAATTATTCTTACACATTCCTGCCGAAGAAATTCAGGGGCAAATTGAGTTGATTATTGCGGAATTACAACGCCAACAATTAATTCATTGCTATGAAAATATGCTAAGCATTAACCGCTCAAGAGTGCGCAGGCTGCAATTATGGGCTTCTGCAGTGCGCGAAATCTTACAGCGTTACACCATTACCATTAATATTTTGCAAAATCACCCTGAAATCGGCCGTGCGGTATTGGAAAAAGAAAGTCAATCTGTGGCACAACGTTTGGCGGTATTACATGGTATTAATGCCCCGGAATTTTTCGATAAGGCAGTCTTTTCTACCTTTATTAATAGCTTGAAAGAAAATGGCTATTTTAATGAAGAAGGCAATGCAGATGTCAGCAAATTGAATGCCCTTTCAGATATTTTTGATCATGTGATTTCTGCTGAAATCCAACTCACCATCAAAGGGGCAATTGACAAAGCGGATGAAGATGCTTTTGCGGAAACAGAAGCTGAAAAAGCCGAGAATGCCAATAAAGCAGAGGAAAACGAGTAAAGGCTTTAGATGAAAGATAACGCGCTCATTGAACTTTTTCTGAACGAACTTTGGTTAGAAAAAGGATTGTCAGAAAACACCATTCAATCTTATCGGTTGGATTTGACCGCACTGTCTAATTGGTTGTGCGATCAGTCTTTAACCTTGTTAGATTTGGATCCTGTTGATCTGCAAGGTTTTTTAGGTGAGCGCGTCAATCAAGGTTACAAAGCCACGAGCACAGCACGCCTGTTAAGCGCGATGCGGCGTTTTTTTCAATATTTATACCGTGAAAAATACCGTACTGATGACCCAAGTGCGGTCTTAAGTTCGCCTAAATTACCGAGCCGTTTGCCTAAATATTTAACGGAACAACAAGTTGGCGATTTATTGCAAGCACCTAGCACAGGAATCCCGTTAGAGTTACGTGATAAGGCCATGTTGGAATTGCTTTATGCCACAGGATTACGTGTCACGGAATTGGTTTCCCTGTCGATGGATAATATTAGTTTGTCGCAAGGGGTGGTTCGGGTAATCGGTAAAGGGAATAAAGAGCGTATTGTGCCAATGGGTGAAGAAGCGGCTTATTGGGTCACGCAGTTTATTAATTACGGGCGTCCCATGTTGTTGAACGGACAAAGTTCTGATGTGGTATTTCCGAGTAAGCGTGCCGTTCAAATGACCCGCCAAACCTTTTGGCATCGTATCAAATATTATGCCGTTTTAGCGGAAATCGATAGTGACAGCCTTTCTCCCCATGTATTACGCCATGCCTTTGCGACACATTTGGTTAATCACGGTGCGGATTTGCGCGTGGTGCAAATGCTACTAGGTCATAGCGATCTTTCTACAACCCAAATTTATACGCACGTGGCAAAAGAGCGGCTCAAACGTTTGCACGAGAAATTCCATCCGCGTGGATAAACAGACCCTAGTGTTAAATATTTTTCACCTTGTCTGCATAAAGTAATAAGCAGAGTGCGATAACCATTAATAAGATGGCGCCGGCAAATAAGAGCGTATCCATAGCATTTTCGTGATCCACAATGATAAGCCGTAGCATTGCCGTAATCCCCGAATAAATGAAATAACGTAGTGGAAAGTGATAACCGCTTTGGAAATATTGGGCAATAAATGCCAAAAAACCAAAATACAAAAAGAAAATCACAATTTGTTCTGCCACGCTATGGGGGACGATTGCTTCGTTAGTAAATACCATCAACCCAAGGGTATAAAGTACTTTCATCAGAGCAACTAAATCAATAATACCTAATGCAATGACGCTAGCACTCAAAATAATCCGTAATGATTTTGTGACTAGTGTTGGCAAGGTTTTATTCATAAAAAACTCAATATTCATGAGGCCTCATCTCTTTAAAAGTATGGTGGAATAATACAGCAAAAAGTGCGGTCAAATCACTTGAAATTTGACCGTACTCTTAGGTTTATCATAGATAACATCAATTAAGCAACAACACCAAATTGTTCTTTCATTAATGCTTCAAAATCAGTGCAACCACCGATTGGTTTTTCATCGATAAAGATTTGCGGTACGGTTTCTACCGGTTTACCCACAGATTTTGATAAATCTTCTTTTGTAATACCTTCTGCGTGAATATCCACATAGCGATAGTCAAAATCTGCAACTTCACCTTTTAATTTTTCAGCTAAGTTTTTTGCACGAACACAATATGGACAGCCCGAACGGCCAAAAATAACGACAAACATGTTTTTCTCCTATTAGTAAAAAAAGACGTTAAATATTGTAAGATCTTGTTACAAAATAAGAAAGGGGTTTTCACCGAACTCTTTGATTGGTGTAATATATTAGTGTATGAAATAAATGGGATGAATATGAATTTATTGATGTTATGTCGCGAACCGCGCCTTTACAGTTGCCAACGTTTACGTGCTGCTGCACAAAAGCGCGGTCATAAAATGGATATTTTAGATCCAAATCGTTGCTTATTAAAACTTAACCCAACTTCACCGCACTTTGACATTTATTACCAACAAGATACCCACAAGCCACCTATTCTATTGTCCCATTATGATGGGGTTTTACCGCGTTTTGGCGTAACTAGCACACAAATGGGCTGCTTTGTATTACAGCATTTTCAAGCGCAAGGAATACCTTGTTTGAATACGGAAGCGGCAATTCGTTTGGCTCGTGATAAATGGCAGAGCTTGCAAGTTTTACATAGCCATCATATTCCTATTCCGCTTTCAACCTTTGCAGGGAAAGAAGTGACGCAACCCTATTATCAAATGGCGGCACCTATGGTGCTTAAACATTTGCAAGGGATGCAAGGCGATGGTGTGATGTTGGCAAATACATTGACGCAAGCGGAAGCCTGCTATGCAGAACAACACACACCAATGTTAGCACAAGAATTTATTGCTCAAGCGAAGGGCAAAGATCTTCGCTGTTTTGTTATTGGTGATAGGGTGGTGGCAACAATGCAGCGTCAGAGCCCAGAGAATGACTTTAGAGCCAATTGTCATTTAGGCGGAAAAGCCACCGTCATTGATGTTCCGGAATCTGTGAAACAGCTGGCGGTTCAAGCCACAAAAACGATAGGCTTAGATGTCGCAGGCGTTGATCTTATTCAATCTGAGCGCGGCTATCTCGTGTTGGAAGTCAATGCGAGCCCCGGGCTTGAAATGATTGAGAAAACAAGCGGTATTGATATCGCGGATAGAATACTGGCTTATTTCGAGAGCAAGATCACAAAATTTAAAAAATCTTCAGATTTTTAACCGCACTTTGCGTAAGATAAATAAACCTTAATAATCAGACATAGAAGGAGTACGTTATGATTATTTATTTACACGGTTTTTCTTCCAGCCATGCCAATGACTACGAAAAAATGATGCAATTACGTTACATTGATCCCGATGTGCGTTTTGTCAATTACAGTACTTTGCATCCACGGCACGATATGCAACATTTATTGCAAGAAGTTCATAAACTGATTTCACAAACAGATGATAAATCCCCTTTAATTTGTGGTGTGGGCTTAGGCGGTTATTGGGCAGAACGTGTTGGATTCTTATGTGGCATTAAGCAAGTTATGTTGAATCCAACGCTTTTCCCAAGCGAAACCTTACAAGATAAAATCGACCGTCCTGAAGAATTCGATGATATCGCGCTCAAATGCGTGACTAATTTCCGTGAAAAAAACAAAGGAAATGCGTTGGTGCTACTTTCAAGCCTTGACGAAGTAGTGAATGCAAACCGAAGTGCAGATGCGCTCGCGCCTTACTATGATATTATTTGGGATGATATTGAAACCCATGAGTTTAACAAATTCTCGCAATATATCTTACAGATAAAAGCGTTTAAGAATAGTTAAAAACATATTTTTCATTATTGAATTGTATAAGGATATATCATATTTTGATATATCCTTATAAATATAAAAGATAGTCTTACCAAGATATTGACATAATTTATCAATAATGTTACTGAACAGGAGATGTAATTATGAATAATGAAAACTTAATAAGACTGACTTATATTGTATTAATGGGATTTGGATTTCCTATTATGCGCTATATGAGTATTCATTTTGAAACATTAAATAATAATGCGGTTAGGTTTATCTCAGGTGGGCTATTATTTGTATTCATTGTGCTTTTGAAATATAAGCACGAGATATTAAAAATTATTAAAGAACCTTCAATTATTCTGTATCTGTTATTGCTAGCCTTATTTATGACTGGCAATATGTATTTTTTTATAAATGGGCTCAAATATACATCTGCATTATCAGGTAGTATTTTTGCTATTATGGCAATGCCTCTAGCTGTAATAATGGCGGCTATATTTTTTAAAGATGAACGCGAAAAAGTGAAAAATATAAGTTTTTATTTTGGTAGTTTTTTATCTTTACTCGGTTCTTTTATATTTGTTATTTATGGAGACAATTCATCCGAAAATAGTAATTTTATAATGGGGTCAATCTTTCTAATAACAGCAATATTTATCCAATCTATTCAAAATCTTCTTGTCAAAAAAGTTTCAAATAAACTACATCCTATTATAATTAGTGCTTCTACTGCCACATTAACTGGAATCATCTATCTAATATTGGCTCATGATTCCGGTGTTATTTACCAGCTATATGATGTTAATTTAGGTTTGTTAATAGGATTAATTTTGGCAGGTATGTATGGAATGTTAACTGGTATGTTATTTGCTTTTTATATTGTACAGAAACAAGGTGTTGTTGTATTTAATATTATTCAGTTGCTAGTTCCTTTATCCACTGCAGTAATTAGTTATTTAACTCTAGGAGAAGAAATTTCTATCTATCAAACTGTAGGAGCATTAATTGTTATTTTGGGTTGTGTCATTTCATTAAAAAAGAAATAATTGGAGGGTTATTATGATTAATGTTGGAGTTATTGGGTTAGGACTTATTGCTTATGGTATAGATAAAGATCCAACCAGGAAAATTATTTGGAGTCATATTAAAGCATATAATAGCATAGAATGTGTTAATATTAGTTCTATTTGTGATATTAATAAAGAACTTGTTCATTCTATAAAAAAGAATGTAATATAGAATATGGATATACTGATTATAAACAAATGCTTAAAGAAAATAAGTTTGATATTATTAGCATATGCCCCCTATTCAAACTCATTTTGAGATAATAAAAGCGTGTATTGATGCTGGTGTAAAATCAATCTTTTGTGAGAAAACGATTTCCTACTCATTAAAAGAAATTGATGAAATTATTTTATTATGTAAAGCCAATAATACACCAAATGAACGGATGGTTGATGCTATTTTAATATATTATTGAATGTTTAAAGACAGGAAAACACCGCTTTCTAATCTAGAAACAGCAAGTGAATAAGTCAAAATTATTGAGAGGATAAAAAAATCATCTATTAATAAATAGTGTTGTTCAATTTTAATTATTGACGTAGTAGTAAAAGACTCAATAGTCTAATTCAAATTTTATATAAGTATCGATTCTCGCTTAATGGTGAGTATTTAAGCTATTCCCCAAATTAATATGGTGGGTGTAATAGACAAAATAGTTACTATTACACCATATAAATCGATTTATTCTCTAATTTTGAGATGTAATAGCAACAAATTTGTCTATTACACCATAAACGCAGAAATTGAAAAAGCCGCAATACTATATAACAACATTGCGACTTTCCTTGAATAAGATGGCGGAAGAACTGAGATTCGAACTCAGGGTGGACTCGCATCCACGCCGGTTTTCAAGACCGGTGCATTCAACCGCTCTGCCATTCTTCCGCGGTTAAGTGGCGCAGAGTATAATATAGTTTTTATTAAGCGTAAACCAAAACTTTGTAAATTACTGTCAAGAGATGGTATTTTGTTCAGATTGCTGAAACTACCGCCATTTTGGGTAAAATATATTTTGACATTTCTCTAAATTAACTTTAATTTAACAACTGTCTCTTCACTCTTTTATAAGGAAAGTCTATGCAACAATCTCGTATTGTTTTTGGTGGTCGTGATGAATCAACATCATTACTGCAAACTCACAAAGTGTTACGCAACACTTACTTTTTATTGGCATTAACGCTAACATTCTCTGCGGTCGTTGCCTATATTTCAATGTCTTTAGGTTTACCACGTCCGGGGATTATTGTGACCTTGGCCGGATTTTATGGTCTATTGTTCTTAACCAATAGCCTTGCGAATAGCGGTGCCGGTATTATTGCGGCTTTCGCGTTCACCGGGTTCTTAGGTTATACCGTTGGACCGATTTTAAATATGTATGTGGGCGCGGGGTTAAGCGATCTCGTGATCTTAGCATTAGGCGGTACTGCGGCAGTATTCTTCGCCTGTTCAGCTTACGTATTAACGACTCAAAAAGATATGTCATTCCTTTCCGGTATGATGTTCACGTTATTTATCGTGTTACTGGTCGGGATGATTGCTAATATTTTCTTAGAAATGCCTGCATTACAAGTCGCCTTAAGTGGTTTATTCGTAGTATTCTCAAGTGCCGCGATTTTATTTGAAACCAGTAATATTATTCACGGCGGCGAAACAAACTATATTCGTGCGACCGTAAGTTTATTCGTTTCTATTTATAACTTATTTATCAGCTTGTTGAATTTATTAACGATTTTCAACCGCGATGAATAATCAGTCCTAAATCACCAACGCCCCATTTGGGGCGTTTTTTACGTTGACTATCAATATGCTAACCATAAATAATATTCAAATTGAAACGGATCCTTCAGGCTATTTAATGGACATGAGTCAATGGAATGAAGACGTTGCGCGTGCCATTGCGGAAAAAGAGAATTTGGCGTTAACGGATGCTCATTGGGAAGTCATTTATTTTGTACGTCATTTTTATGAAGAATATAAAACTTCCCCGGCTATTCGTATGCTGGTTAAAGCGATGGCAGAAAAGTTAGGTGAAGAAAAAGGCAATAGCCGTTATTTGCAACGTTTATTTCCTGATGGTCCGGCTAAACAGGCGACTAAATTGGCCGGGTTGCCCAAGCCTGCGAAATGTTTGTAAAGGGTTAAGCGCGGTTAAAAATAGCGAGATTTTAACCGCACTTTTACAACTTTATCGTTCAATCTTAAAACCGGTAAACTCACGTCCGCCAATATATTCTTGTTCAATGATTCGTTCCACTTTTGCTGCCGGTGATCCTGTCTTTAACCATTGACGCAACTGGTTTACCGCTTCGCTATTTCCGATGGCAATAACCAAGACTGAACCATCCGAAAGATTTTTTACACTGCCATTCAACATTAATTTTGTCCCCTGTTGTGCCGTATAGAAACGAAAACCCACCCCTTGAACACGCCCATAAACGGTAAATTGTCTTTTTTCCATAGTTTCATCCTTAACACAAAAAATAACGTTTTTTTTCTGTATGGCTATTTTCATTTATTTAAATTTAGCATAGCATACGCAGTAACGCTTTTGTATAAAGCGTAGGCTTTAAATCTTAAATATCCTTGGAAGGAGTTATTATGAAATTTCGTTTAGCAGCCATTGCTGCAACAACTTTATTTGCGAGCTCTGTTAGCTTAGCAAGCGTGGTAACAGGTTCATCAAATATTGACTTTTTGGCGATCGATGGTCAAAAAGCAAGCAAAGCGCTTTTAAAAGAAACCCGTTCATTTAATATCAATGATACAAACACCCACCAAGTCGTAGTTCGTGTGAGCGAAGTGATTCGTTCCGGTTCTGACCGCACTTTATTTGAAAGTGATCCTATCGTGGTAACATTCCAAGGTTCAACGGAAGACCTTCGTATTTCAGCACCAAAATTGTCTGATGAACGTGATGCAGAAGCGTTCAAAGCGTCACCAAAAATCACTGTAAGCACGGTTTCCGGTACTGAAATTACAACGAAACAAGAATACTTAAAACAAGAAGGTTTCTTGCCAAATGTAAATCTCGTTGAAAATCTTTCAGACTATAACTCATCTGGCGCACCGGCAGCCGTTGCAGGTTTCGCCACAGCAACACTTCCGGCTACGATGGCAACCGTTGGTGCGAATGGTAAAGTTCAAAAAGGCAAAGTGACCGTTCAAGGCGAAAACGCCGCTGAGCAAATGTTACAATATTGGTATCAACAAGCCGATAAAGAAACACAACAACGTTTCTTAGACTGGGTGAAAAAACAAAAATAATCTTGATATTTTTGTCAGGACAGGCGTTATGCCTGTCCGTTAACGCTCGTAGATTTGGACAGACGCTTATCCCGTCTCATAGAAGTCTGTTTATCTTTCAATTCTAGGGGCTACGATATATCAATTTCACCATCATCGCATCAAATAACCGATTTATCCTTTTGCCACACAAGTAAAACGCTATGCTTAATACCAAAGTGATTACCAGCTTACCTATTTTTATTGCAGTCAATATTGCAGCCATTTTGGTTTGGCAATTTGATATTTCGCAATGGAGTATGCCCCTTGTGCTTGGTGTAATCGCGGGTGGATTGGTTGATTTAGATGATCGCCTAAGTGGTCGCTTACGCAATATTTTTTACACGCTACTCGCCTTTTCTATTTCGTCTCTCACAGCACAATTTTTTCTTCATCAAGGTGCATTGTTTATCCTTGCTATGACAGCGATGACCTTTATCTTCACGATGCTCGGTGCCGTTGGACAGCGTTACAGCACCATCGCCTTTGGCACATTGGTTGTCGCGCTTTATACAACCTTAACCTATTTGCCTGAAACCGCTTGGTATATTAATCCGTTGATGATTTTATGCGGTGCGTTACTTTATAGCAGTATCGCGGTGGTGGTGCATTTATTCTTTCCCAACCGCCCTGTTCAAGAAAGTCTTATTCGCTCTTTCTTTGCTCTTGCCGATTATCTCGATGCAAAATCCGATTTCTTCGATCCTGATGATGTAGAATCCTTAGAGCAAAAACAACTTGAACTGGCAATGAAAAACAGCGCCTTGATTGCTGCCTTTAATCTCACGCGGAACGCCTTATTTAACCGTATGCGCGGACAACATCGCCAAGCGCATACCAATAAAATGCTACGTTTTTATTTTGCCGCCCAAGATATTCACGAGCGCGCCAATTCCGCCTATTTTGATTATGAAAAATTAGCCACCCAACTTAAAAATTCCGATTTAATTTTCCGTATGCAACGTTTGCTTGAGTTAGAAGCACAAGCCTGTCGCGATATTGCCTTAGCGTTACAACAAGGGAAGGATTATCAATACAACAAACGCTTAGAGCGTGCAGTTCAAGGTATTGTGCAATCCTTTGAGTTATATGTGAATGATCCACAAATTCAATGCTCGGAAAACACCTTACAATCTATCCGCACTTTGCTGGAAAATTTGCAAAATATCGACTGGCAGCTACGCCATTTGGAACAATCGCAACACCGAGAAGAACAAAACGAACGTGCACAAATTTATACAGAAAATGTGACCGGTTTACGCAATATTATGACGCGTATTGCCGGTCATTTTACCCTAAACTCCCAACTGTTCCGCCACGCGGTTCGCCTGTCTATTGTGGTGTTTATTTGCTGTTCGGTAGTGGAAATTTTTCATTTGCAACTGGATCGCGGCTATTGGATTCTGCTGACCGCTATTTTTGTGTGCCAACCCAATTATTCCGCCACCAAAGTACGGTTAAAACAACGTATTATTGGCACGCTACTTGGGGTACTGGTAGGATCATTTTTGCCTTATATGACATCCACCATTGAAGCGAAACTGGCTGTGGTGGTCATCAGTAGCACCTTATTCTATTTTTTCCGTAGCAACAATTACAGCTATTCTACCTTTTTCATTACCATTCAGGTGTTGGCGAGCTTTGATATTATGGGCTTTAATATTTATGATGCCACCTTACCGCGCTTTATAGATACCTTAATTGGCTCTGCTTTAGCGTGGATTGCGGTGTCTTTTATTATGCCTGATTGGAAATATTTGCAACTGGATAAAGTCAGCCGTCAGGCGATCGTGGCAGATGCGAAATATTTATTGCATATTATCTGCCATCTTCAATTTGGCAAAGGCGATGATTTGCAATACCGTATTGTGCGGCGAAATGCCCACGAAAGTGCGATGGCGTTAAATAATACCATCTCAACCATGAACAGCGAGCCTAAAAAATATGCTCGTTATTTAACCCAAGGCTTTGAGTTGGTGCAAATTAACAGCACGTTGTTAGGTTATATTTCTGCGCTGGGCGCTTATCGTAAAAACATGCAAAAAATAAAACAAGATTGTGAATTTCTTGGGGAATTTTATCCTATCGCGAAGGAAATCATTGAATTATTAGAACATATTCAATCCATTGGTGAAGCCCAATTTAGCCTGAAATTCAATACCATTGAGACGAGATTAAAGAAATATATCGAACAAAATGAAATGAACAATCATCTTCATTTTGCCACGCCATTACAGCAGTTAACGATGATCTTACAGGCGTTGCAGCCGTTGTATGTTGCCTTGAATAAAGAAATAACCTAGCACGAGCCGTGCTAGGTTCCTTAATCCCGGCCCCGCTGGGGCTGAAAAGGTGTAATAGCAACAAATTTGTCTATTACACCTAGACAAAAAGAGCCGCAGAGCGGCTCAGATCAAGTAGCCCTATACGGCTCGTATAGGGTATGAGAGGGCTATCCCCTTTCATTATTCATCATTATTCCACTTCATCCAACTCATCTGCCATTGCCGCAAGGATTTCTCGACTTAACACGGCCAAAGAGCGATAAAAAGGCAATTTTGCAGCGCTTTCCACTTTAGATAAAAACTTATTCGCACAAGGCAATAAGAACTGTTCAAACAGCTGGCGTTGGGCATCTACTGAATCTAAGTTATCTTCAATCCATGAAGCCGTTAAAAAAACTAAACCAAAATGATCCGCACTTTCAACCATTGGCATTCCGCGTTCTTGCCGAAATTGAACAAAATCCGCAATATTTACGCCATAATCAGAAAGTTGAGTAGAAACACCATTTTCACGAAGAAAAATGGCTTCATATTCTTTTTGTAAAACATCAATTGCAACAGGCATTTGCAAGCTCTCGATGGCAGATTGGCTTTCTTTATCCGTATCCAATGCCCAAACTTGCTCAAGACCTTTTTGCTGTAACCAAGAAAATACGCCAGCAAGAATTTCATCGCTAGGCGCACGATAAAAAAGATTGCCAAATAAGCGGCTAATCAATGAAAAATTATTTAAGGTTTGTTCTGACATAAATTATCCTAATTCGCGTCGGCCTAATAATGAGTGAGTAAGCGTATTTCCGTCCACCATTTCAAGTTCCCCACCCACGGGTACGCCATGGGCGATACGACTTACTTTTATCCCCTGTTGGAAGCACATTTCCGCAATATAATTTGCAGTGGCATCGCCTTCAATCGTAGGGTTTGTAGCTAAAATGACTTCTGTGAATTGTTCGTCTTGCAAACGTTTTTGCAGTAAATCCAAGCCAATTTCTCGTGGCCCAATACCGTCTAAGGGAGAAAGATGCCCCATTAAGACAAAATAACGCCCTGAAAATTGTCCTGTTTGCTCAATCGCTTGAATATCTGCCGGCATCTCTACCACACACAATAGACCCGAATTTTGGCGGCGGGGATTATTACAAATATGGCAAGTTTCTTCTTCCGTAAAATCCCGACAAGCTTGGCAATGCCCTATTTTCGACATGGCATCTGTCAACGCCCGCGCCAAATTCATGCCACCACTACGATTGCGTTGTAATAAATGATAGGCCATTCGCTGTGCTGACTTAGGACCAACCCCAGGTAAACAACGAAGGTTTTCAATAAGGCTTTCTAAAAGTGAACTACTTTGCATAAACATCCTTAAAAACAAACCGCACTTAAAAAGTGCGGTGAAAATTTAACATGTTTTATTAAAATGGCATTTTAAATCCCGGTGGTAACGGCATACCTGCTGTGACTGAAGCCATTTTTTCTTTTTGTAATTCATCCGCACGGCGTACGGCATCATTAAATGCTGCGGCAATTAAGTCTTCCAACATTTCTTTGTCATCTTCCATTAAAGATGGATCAATATCAATACGGCGGCAGTTGTGCGCGCCATTAATGGTAATTTTGACCAAACCTGCACCAGACTCGCCTGTCACTTCTAATTGCGCAATTTCTTCCTGCATTTTTTGCATACGCTCTTGCATTTGTTGCGCTTGCTTCATCAAGCCGCCTAAACCCGCTTTTCCAAACATATTCGTTCCTTATGAAAGAAAAAGTCCGCTTAAAGCTAAGCGAACTTTTGGGATAATTAACAAATAGAAACTGCCTATTTTAAATAGCCGGTTTCTTATTCAACACATTATTTTTTAAGTGATAAAACTTCAGATTCGCCAGCAACAACTGTACCTGCTTTTTTCTCAATATGGCTGATTTCATCCATATTAGAAATAACCACTGGGGTTAGTACTGATTTTGCTTTAGCTTTTAAAAGTTCTAAATCAAATTTGATAATCACGTCACCACGTTTTACGGCTTGACCTTCTTGTGCTACACGAGTAAAGCCTTCACCTTTTAATTCAACAGTATCGATACCGAAGTGCACAAATAATTCAACACCTTCCGCAGATTCCATTGAGAATGCGTGGTTCGTTTCAAAGATTTTGCCAATTGTTCCATCAACCGGCGCAACGATTACGTCACCAGTTGGGTTAATTGCAACACCATCACCTACGATTTTTTCAGAGAAAACCACATCTGGTACATCTTCAATATTTACGATTTCACCTGATAAAGGTGCATAAATTTTCACATCTACCGCTTGGCTCTCTTTTGAACCGAATAATTTAGCAAAAAAGCCCATTTACTTGTCTCCTAACTAATTGAAACTTTCACGTATTCTAACGCAAAAATTTCCATTTGTATCTAGTTTAATGTTTTTTCTTTTAAGAATTCATCAACTAATTGTTCAATTTCTGCTGCAGTTGGTACTTGCAACGCTTTTTCAGCTAAGGCTTTTGCATCTGCATAGTTCACATTACGAATTAATTTTTTAATTCTTGGCACAGAAATTGCACTCATACTGAACTCATCTAAGCCCATACCTAACAATAATAAGGTAGCGCGCTCATCACCGGCAAGCTCACCACACATACCTGTCCATTTACCTTCGGCATGTGAAGCATCAATGACTTGTTTGATTAAACCTAATACGGACGGCGACATTGGGTTGTATAAATGAGAAATCATTTCGTTACCACGGTCAACCGCTAAAGTGTATTGTGTTAAATCGTTTGTACCGATACTAAAGAAGTCCACTTCTTTCGCTAAGAATTTTGCATTCACCGCAGCTGACGGCGTTTCTACCATTACGCCAACTTGAATATTTTCATCAAAGGCTTTGCCTTCGTTACGTAATTCTTGTTTTAATGTTTCGATAACGGATTTTAATTCACGAATTTCTTCTACCGAAATAATCATCGGGAACATGACCGCCAGTTTACCAAATGCTGAAGCGCGTAAAACCGCACGTAATTGAGCATGTAAAATTTCACGGCGATCCATGGCAATACGAACGGCACGCCAGCCTAAGAACGGATTCATCTCTTTTGGTAAATTTAAATATGGTAATTCTTTATCACCACCGATGTCCATGGTACGTAACACCACGATACGACCATTCATAGCTTCAACCACTTCTTTATAAGCTTGGAATTGTTCTTCTTCTGATGGAAGGCTATCACGATCCATAAATAAGAATTCAGTACGGTATAAACCAACCCC
This sequence comes from Actinobacillus porcinus, assembly GCF_901764995.1. Taxonomy (GTDB): domain Bacteria; phylum Pseudomonadota; class Gammaproteobacteria; order Enterobacterales; family Pasteurellaceae; genus Exercitatus; species Exercitatus porcinus. The sequence continues at coordinate 122,865 of NZ_CABFKI010000002.1, read as the reverse complement.
TTCTGCGCCATTGCGGTCTGCACCGTCACAGTCACGGATGGTACCAATATTTGCCACAACATCCACACGATGACCGTCTAACGTCAATGCAGGTAAATCTTTTAATTTTGCTAATTCCGCTTTTTCTTCTGCTAATTGTACTTGTTGTGCTTTTAATTTTTCGATTTGTTCACGTGTTGGATTCACATAAACGGCATTATTTACCGCATCAAGGATTAAGTAATCGCCGGTATTCACTTGCTCTGTAACATTATTTGTCCCCACAATCGCAGGTAACTCTAATGAACGTGCCATAATAGAGGTGTGTGATGTACGACCACCGATATCTGTGATAAAACCTAACACTTTGTCTAAGTTTAATTGTGCTGTCTCAGATGGGGTTAAATCATAAGCCACTAAAATAGCTTCTTCATTGATTTCACCCAAATCCACGATATGCATACCTAAGATATTTTTCAATAAACGGTTACCAATATCGCGAATATCGCCTGCACGTTCTTTTAAATATTCATCATCGATTTCAGATAACATTTCTACCTGTTGATCGATAATTTTACTTGCCGCCGCAGCAGCATTGGCTTTATTAGAACGAATATAACTAATGATTTCTTCTTCCAATTCTTCATCTTCTAAGATCATCAAATGACCTTCAAAAATAGCGGCTTTGTCTTCCCCTAAAGATTTTAAGGCACGATCACGAATTGAGCTTAATTGCGCTACTGCTGCAGTACGCCCTTCATAAAAACGTGCAATTTCAGCATCAATTTGATCTTCTGAAATTTTTTGGTTATCAATAATAATTTTTTCTTCTTTAAGTACAAGTGCTTTACCAAAAACAATACCTGGAGAAGCTGGAATTCCTGAAATCATGATTTAACCTTCTATTTTATAGCCTGATTATGTATATAAAATAATAGCCATAAAACCCACTTTTCCTGCTTATAGCAGGAAATGTTCAGTCTTATGGCTAAACAAAAATTATTCTAAAGTTGGAACTAAAGCCACTAAATGATCAACTGCAGCTTGCTCATCTTCGCCTTCTGCAGAGATTGTAATAACAGTGCCTTGAGTTAAACCTAAGGTTTGTAATTTAAATAGGCTTTTTGCGCTCGCGCTTTTACCTGCAGATGTAACAGTAATGTCTGAAGCGAATGCTTTTGCTTCTTTAACGAACTGTGCTGCCGGGCGAGTATGTAAACCTGCAGCTGCTGTAATTTCAACGTCTTTTGAGTACATAATTTGTCCTTTATTTTAAGTTAAGGTAAACATTCTGTGATGACTTCAAACAGCAAACTCATCACCAAAACTCTCGAGCAAAATCGTTCAACCAAACACACCTAAGAGTGCGGTCGGAAAACCGACTATTCTTGCGCGCAAAAATTTCAGTCCCTAGTATCAATATTCTGCTTAATTAATCAAGCTAAATCACTACAAAATTTGAAGTAGATCACAAAAAAATTATCGATTTGCTGTTATTTTGAGCTTTTTTAACAAATTTTTAAAAGAAAAAATTCCGTTTTAGACTAAGTTAGCGTTATAGCACAAAGCATTATTCCACGAAATGACGCTGTGATTTGTTCTCATCACGACTTAAAATCAAGCGATGATAATTTTCAAACCGTACAGGATGAATTTTTCCTTGTTCAAGAGCTTCCCGTAAAGCGCACCCCGGATCATTGAGATGTTTACAATCACGGAATTTACAGGTGCCTAAAAAATATTGGAACTCGCGATACCCTTTTGTAATTTGATCCGGTTCTAAATGCCATAAGCCAAATTCACGGATCCCCGGGCTGTCAATTAAATTGCCCCCTTGAGGCAAATGATAGAGACGCGAAGCGGTTGTGGTATGTTGCCCTAACCCGGATGTGCTACTCACTTCACCGGTTTGTGCTTGCACTTCAGGCAAAATATGGTTAACAAGACTTGATTTGCCCACCCCTGATTGCCCCACAAAAATCGATGTTCCTTCCGCTAAAAGTGCGGTTAATTTATCCATATTTTCGCCGGTTTGTGCAGAAATCATCAGCGTTTGATAACCCAGTGTTTCATAAATTTGCAGCTGCGTTTTTGCCCATTCTCTTTCTTCATCAGACAATAAGTCGACCTTGTTAAGCACAATCACCGCGGGAATATTGGCGTTTTCACAAATCACCAAATAACGGTCAATAATATTCAAGGACAAAGCCGGCAATACCGCAGAGACGATAATAATGCGATCAATATTTGATGCCATCACTTTTAAGCCATCATAATAATCGGGGCGCGACAATTCGTTTTTGCGCGGTTGTACGGCTTCAACTACGCCGCTAATGCCTTGTAATTGTTCATGGCCTTTGCGCCAAACCACGTGATCGCCCACCACCACGCCGGCTAAAGTGCGGCGCAAATTACAGCGAAAAATATCGCCTTGCGCGTCTTCAATATCGGCGTGCATCGAATAGCGTGTAACGACTACGCCGTCTTGGGTTTCCCCCAACATTTCATCTTGCCAGTCAATGTCTTTTTTGGCTTGACGGCGATGACGATCAAGAGTTTTCGCATTATTTGAATGAATACGGCGTTTTTGATTTTGAGTTAATTTATGTTTTGCCATTTAAAGTGCGGTTAATTTTCAGGTAGAATTGCAAAAAATTTAACATAGGATACTGAAATTATGGCACAAGATAAAGAAAATCTCATTTGGATTGATTTGGAAATGACGGGGTTAGATCCCGAAAAAGAGCGAATTATTGAAATTGCAACGATTGTCACCGATAAGAATCTCAATATTTTAGCGGAAGGCCCTGTGCTTGCAGTTCATCAATCCGATGAATTATTAAGCAAAATGAGCGAGTGGTGCGTAAAAACTCATACGGAAAATGGGTTGGTCGAACGGGTGAAAGTAAGTAAATTAACCGAGCGTGCTGCAGAGCTACAAACCCTTGATTTTCTGAAAAAGTGGGTGCCTAAAGGGGCTTCCCCTATTTGTGGCAACAGCATTGCCCAAGATAAGCGTTTTCTTTACAAATATATGCCTGATTTAGCGGATTATTTTCACTATCGTCATTTAGATGTCAGCACGCTGAAAGAGCTAGCGCGCCGTTGGAAGCCTGAAATTTTGGAAGGATTTACCAAAACCAATACCCATTTGGCACTAGATGATATCCGTGAAAGTATCAAAGAATTGGCTTATTATCGTGAACATTTTATTAAATTAGACTAATTCTGTTTATTTTTAAAACAAACAAACTCAATTTAAAAAATTTTGCTTGCATGGTCTAAAAACATTTGTATAATACGCCCTGTTTTCGACAACATGTCGCTACGCGGGAATAGCTCAGTTGGTAGAGCACGACCTTGCCAAGGTCGGGGTCGCGAGTTCGAGCCTCGTTTCCCGCTCCAAATTCTTTTAGGACGCTTTTTTACAGCGTCCTTTTTTATTATTCCCATTAACCATTCCTTATCATTTCATATTTTTCCCCTATTGAAAATCATAAAAGTGCGGTACAATTCGGTCTATTTTTAACGAATCTAAGATCACGCAAGCACATTATGACATCGAATACATTCCGCCAATTTTTACCTGACGAAACCGCGATGATTGCCTTTGGTCAGAAACTGATTTCGGCTATTTGCAGGGTTTCAACCCAAACAGGCATTACCCTTTACTTAAATGGCGATCTTGGTGCAGGCAAAACCACCTTAAGCCGTGGAATGATTCAGGGATTAGGGCATCAAGGTAATGTCAAAAGCCCAACTTATACCTTAGTGGAAGAATATCATTTACAAGGCAAACAGATTTATCATTTTGATTTATATCGCCTAAGCGATCCCGAAGAACTTGAGTTTATGGGCATTCGCGATTATTTTTCGGCTAACAGTATTTGTCTTGTGGAATGGGCAGAAAAAGGAGCCAGATTGCTTGCTGAACCGGATTTAATGGTAAATATTACCTATGTAGATAACGGGCGTGAGATTGTATTGGTGACAAACAGCACGCAAGGTGAACAGATTCTAAACCATTTGAAATAACGTTATTAATAACCCATTTTTCTGAAACTTAGCGTTAGGATTTTGCTGAGATATAACTGGATAATAATGAAAAAAATCGTTCTTTTTTTTACCGCACTTTTGACTTTGACTGTTCAAGCACAACCTTGGACAATTGCTATTGATCCCGGTCACGGCGGCAAAGATCCGGGTGCTATTAGCCGCAATATGCGCCTATATGAAAAAAATATTACTTTATCTATTGCGCGCGAATTAAAAGGATTTTTAGATAAAGATCCTAATTTCCGTGCCGTATTAACGCGCACAGGCGATTACTACATTTCCGTGCCTGAACGTTCTGAAATTGCACGCCATAAAAAGGCCAATTATCTCATTTCTATTCACGCCGATTCTTCTGAAAATCCCGCGTTACGTGGTGCTTCTGTTTGGGTGTTATCTAATCGCCGTGCCAACGATGAAATGGGGCAATGGTTAGAAGATCATGAAAAACAATCCGAGTTATTAGGTGGCGCAGGCAATGTGTTAGCCGAACATAGTAATGAAAAATACCTCAATCAAACCGTATTGGATTTACAATTTGGGCACAGCCAACGAGTGGGTTACGAATTGGGTAATGCGATTTTGCGTAATTTTGCCAAAATCACGACTTTAAGCCGAAACAATCCGCAACATGCCAGCTTAGGGGTATTACGCTCCCCGGATATTCCGTCCGTTTTAGTGGAAACAGGTTTTCTGTCCAATGCGGAAGAAGAAGCCAAATTAAGTACGCCATCCTATCGCCGCCGAATTGCCTATATTATTTATCAAGGCATTGTGGATTATCGCAAACGTAATGGCGGGTTAGATGTGAATACATCCGTAAAAGCACCTGATATTAAAGAAAAAAAATCCGAGAAGAACGAATCTGTCTCCCCGGTAGATAAGGATGATAAAAAAGCCAAAGAAAGCCCAAAAGAGAACAATAAAGATAACAAAGATAAGGCTACCGAAAAAGGCATTAAAGACAGCGGAATCAAGCATACGGTCAAGTCAGGCGAACGTTTGGACATTATTGCGAAAAAATATAATGTCAAAGCCGATGACATCGTGAAATTAAACCAATTAAAACGTAAAGAACTCTTTATCGGGCAAAGTTTACGTATTCCTGATAATGGAAAAAGCGCGGTGAAAACTGAAGAAAAATCGCCAAAAAGCACCCTTAAAGACAGTGGCATTAAGCATACGGTCAAGTCAGGCGAACGTTTGGACACCATTGCGAAAAAATATGACGTTAAAGCCGATGACATCGTGGAATTAAACCAATTAAAACGTAAAGAACTCTTTATCGGGCAAAGTTTACGTATTCCTGATAATGGAAAAAGCGCGGTGAAAACTGAAGAAAAATCGACAGAAAAATCGCCAAAAAGTACCATTAAAGACAGTGGAATCAAACATACGGTGAAATCAGGCGAACGTTTAGACACTATCGCGAAAAAATACGGTGTGAAAGTGGACGATATTGTTGAACTCAATCAGCTAAAACGTAAGGAATTACGAATAGGGGAAAAAATCAACATCCCAGCGGCAACAAAAGCTGAAAAAACTGTAGAAGTAAAATCAGCCCAAGAGAAAACAACAGCCCAAGAGAAAAAAACAACCAAAGAAAAACAAACAGAAAGCAAGCCAAATCCCCAAAAAGAAAAGGCAACAAAAAATACAAAAAAGGAAGAAAGTAACGTTAAAAAGACAAGCAACGCCAAAAATAGCCGCGATGATAGTAAAAACAGCAAAACAAAAGCCGACAAAACGCAAACTGTCCCGAAATATCATGTTATGGAAAAAGATCAAACCATTTACGCTGTAGGTCGATTGTATAATATTTCGCCGGAAAAAATTTTGAAATTAAATCCAAAATTAAAAAATGGCAAAGCGATTGCCGGACAAAAAATTCAACTGAAGGAATAAAATTATGCCCATTCAAATTCTACCACCGCAACTGGCAAACCAAATCGCTGCTGGCGAAGTGGTAGAACGCCCTGCATCGGTTGTTAAAGAATTAGTTGAAAACAGCCTTGATGCGGGCGCGAATAATATTCGCGTGGATATTGAAAATGGCGGCGCCACCCTGATTCGTATTCGCGATAATGGTAGCGGTATTCCGAAAGAAGAATTACCTCTTTCTTTGGCGCGCCACGCTACCAGCAAAATTGCTTGTATGGACGATCTTGAAGCTATTTTAAGCTTTGGCTTTCGCGGTGAAGCCTTGGCTAGTATTAGTTCCGTCTCTCGTTTAACCTTAACTTCGCGTACTGCTGAACAACATGAAGCTTGGCAAGTGTATGTTCAAGGACGCGATCAAGAAAGTACCATTCAACCCGCTTCGCACCCTGTGGGCACAACCGTTGAAGTAGCGAATTTATTTTTTAACACCCCTGCTCGCCGCAAGTTTTTGCGCACTGATAAAACGGAATTTGCGCATATTGATGAAGTCATTCGCCGTATCGCATTGGCAAAACCCAACATTGCGTTTACCTTAACCCATAACGGAAAAATCGTGCGTCAGTATAAAAGTGCGGTGAATGATCAGCAAAAATTGAAACGCGTTGCGGCGATTTGTGGTGAAGATTTTGTGCAACATGCGTTACAGATTGATTGGAAACACGATGATTTGCATTTGTCCGGTTGGGTGGCCACCGCCAATTTTAGCCGCTCGCAAAATGATTTAGCCTATTGTTATATTAACGGACGAATGGTGAAAGATAAGGTGATTAACCACGCTATACGTCAGGCTTATGCGGAACATTTGCACACAGAGCAATACCCTGCTTTTGTGTTGTTTTTGGATTTAAATCCCAATGATGTGGATGTTAATGTGCATCCCACTAAACACGAAGTGCGTTTTCAGCAATCGCGCTTAATCCATGATTTTATTTTTCAAGGAATCAGCAACGCCTTATTCAGTGCGGAACAGCTGGATTTTTCCGCCCCAGACATGGCTGACAACAACATTCAAGAACCCCAAGTATCATACAACTACGCGCCAACGATTAAACCTAATCGCGCAGCGGCAGGGGCAAATCTATTTGAACGCACTTATACTAAACCCAATTATCCTTCTGAACCTACAAAAACAAGTTACGCAGATCGCCCCTCATATTTGCCAAAACAGCCTGATTTTCAACCGCGCTTTCAAGGGGCATCTCATTTGCCGTTAGCACGAGGAACGGTTAGCAAAACAGAACAACGGCTTTATGGGGAATTATTGCAAGGTCATAACCCGAGCGAGCCAACCGCTGCCCCTGTAGTGGATGAAAAAGCAGCAAAATCTATATTACGCGCATTGGCATTAGTGGAAGAAAAAGCCTTGTTATTACAACAGGATAACCAATTTTATCTCTTGCCATTAGCCACGCTACAAAAAGTGTGGTTTGAATTAACCTTAAATTCAACAAGCCCAAAACAACCTTTGTTAATTCCCGTTGTTTTTCGCTTAAATGCGCCCTTACAACAAGCTTGGGAACAGCAAAAAAGCTTTTTTGCACAAATGGGGTTTGACTTTACTGAAAACCGGGAACAGCATCGCATTACCTTAAACAGCGTACCACAATGTCTGCGCCAGCAAAATTTGCAAAATATGGTGATGTCTTTGCTCAATCAAAATCTGACTGAAAGTCATGCCTTTTTCACCGCGCTTTATGAACAAATTGAATTGAGTGAAATTAAAGTCTTTGCAAGCGCGGTTAATTTATTGCAAGAAGTCGAACAGTTAATGGAAGCGCAACCGCATTTTTCCTTAACTTCATTTTTTATTCCTGTGGATTTTAGCGCCTATTTAAGAGAGAAATAAATAATGACGAATAATACATTGCCTACCGCGATTTTTCTTATGGGGCCAACGGCCTCAGGCAAAACCGATCTTGCCATTCAATTACGTCAACATTTACCGGTGGAAGTCATTAGCGTTGATAGTGCATTGATTTATAAGGGAATGGATATTGGCACGGCAAAACCCGGCAAAGAAGAGCTCGCCCTTGCGCCACATCGATTGATTGATATTTTGGATCCTGCCGAAAGTTATTCCGCTATGAATTTTCGTGAAGATGCCTTGCGCGAAATGACGGAAATTAGTGCGCAAGGCAAAATTCCCTTATTAGTCGGCGGTACGATGCTTTATTACAAAGCCTTGATTGATGGGCTATCGCCTTTGCCCAACGCAGATGAAAAAGTGCGGTCGGAAATTGAAGCCAAAGCCGAATTAGTGGGTTGGGCGGAATTACACAAAGCGTTAGAAAAAATCGATCCGGTTTCCGCGGCGCGCATTAACCCCAATGACAGCCAACGCATTAACCGCGCGTTAGAAGTATTTTATTTAACCGGCAAATCGCTCACCGAGCTCACCGAACAAAAAGGCGAAACCTTACCTTACAATGTGTTGCAATTTGCGATTGCCCCTGAAGATCGTGCTATTTTGCACGAGCGCATTGAACTGCGTTTCCATAAAATGATGGAATTAGGCTTCAAAGCGGAAGTAGAAAAACTCTTTGCCCGCTCTGATTTGCATTTGGATTTGCCGTCAATTCGTTGTGTGGGCTATCGCCAAATGTGGGAACATTTACAAGGTCAATATGATTTAGATGAAGCGGTTTATCGTGGAATTTGCGCCACAAGGCAGTTGGCTAAACGACAAATTACGTGGTTACGCGGCTGGAAAACACCGATTACTTGGTTAGATAGCTTGAAAAATGAGCAAAATTTAAAAAAGATCACTCAAGCCTTTGATTTGGCTATGCAACAGCGTTAAAAATTGATATATTGAGACGGCTGTTAGAGATAGACAGTAAATAATTACAATAAATAACAACTATAACTAAGAAGGTAGCAAAATGGCAAAAGGTCAATCATTACAAGATCCTTATTTAAACGCACTTCGCCGTGAACGTATTCCGGTTTCGATTTATCTTGTTAACGGTATTAAATTACAAGGTCAAATCGAATCTTTTGACCAATTCGTGATTTTATTGAAAAACACTGTGAATCAAATGGTTTACAAACACGCAATTTCAACGGTTGTACCGGCTCGTGCGGTATCGCACCATAACAATAACCACAATGGGCAATACCAACAGGCACAACAAGCTGTCAGCTTAGAGACAACTCAAGCGGAATAATGTTGAATCGCGAAAAAGCATCTAATCAAAGTGCGGTGGAAATTCCTGAAATTTTGACCGCACTTTCTCCATTGACAGAAACACAAAATGACAAAGCCATTGTCGTTCATGTTTTCTTTTCTCAAAATAAAAATCTCGATGATTTAATGGAATTCCGGCTTCTTGCGCAATCGGCAAAAGTGGATATTGCACAAGTCTTAACCACATCTCGTTCCACACCACAAGCGAAATATTTTGTGGGGCAAGGCAAAGCGGAAGAAATTGCAGAAGCCGTGGAATTACATCATGCGGATGTCATTTTGGTTAATCATCAACTTACGCCCGCGCAAGCTCGGAATTTAGAAAGTTTATGCCAATGTCGTGTGGTGGATCGCACGGGGTTGATTTTGGATATTTTTGCTCAGCGCGCTCGTTCTCACGAAGGGAAATTGCAAGTTGAATTAGCCCAGTTAAAGCATCTTGCAACTCGTTTAGTGCGTCGTAAAACAGGCTTGGATCAACAAAAAGGTGCAGTAGGTTTACGCGGACCGGGCGAAACACAATTGGAAACCGATCGCCGCTTAATTAAGGTGCGTATTGCACAACTGCAAAATCGCTTGGAAAAAGTGGCGAAACAACGCAATCAAAATCGTCAAACGCGCCAAAAAGCAGATATTCCTACGGTTTCACTCGTGGGTTATACCAATGCGGGGAAATCCACGTTGTTTAATCGTTTGACGCAATCGGATGTGTATGCCGCAGATCAACTGTTTGCCACCCTTGACCCTACATTGCGCCGTTTGCACATTCAAGATGTGGGCACCACCATTTTAGCAGATACCGTTGGCTTTATTCGCGATTTACCGCACGATTTAGTTTCTGCGTTCAAATCCACCTTGCAAGAAACCACAGAAGCCGGTTTGTTGCTTCATGTCATTGATGGCGCAGATACGCGAAAGCTCGAAAATATCACCGCGGTTAATACTGTTTTAGAAGAAATTGATGCTAACGATGTGCCGATGTTGTTGGTGTATAACAAAATTGATGCTTTAGAAAATGTGCGGCCGCATATTGAATGGAATGATCAAAATCAACCGATAGCCGTTTATCTTTCTGCCCAAACCGGCGAAGGCATTGAGCTACTCTTAGACGCAATTCGCTTGCGTTTGAGTGATGAAATACTCAAATTAGCCTTAACGCTTGCGCCTAATCTCGGGCAAATTCGCCATGCACTTTATCAGCTTCATTGTGTTCGTCATGAGCAAATTAGCGAACGGGGCGAATTTGAGTTAGAAATTGAAATTGACAAAGTGGAATGGCTAAAGTTAGTCAAACGTTTTCCGTTGTTAGATCAACATACGCCAAGTGCGGTGAAAAATAGAGAGATTTTCTGACTTTTGCCCCTATACGAGCCGTATAGGGTTCGTGAATCTGAGCCGCTCTGCGGCTCTACTTACCAATACCATATTGCTTCAATTTATTTGCCACCGCGGTGTGTGACACACCTAATCTTGCGGCAAGTTTACGCGTACTTGGGTATTTTGCATAAAATAGCGATAACACTTGTTTTTCATAATTCGCCATAATGTCATCAAGGGTTGCTTCGCCAAATTGCGCTAAATTTATCTCAGTTGACGGGTTAGCTTGTTGGGATTTTAGTTGTAAATTTAAATGAACAATGGAAAGTTGGTTATTTTCAGCCAAGGAACAGGCACGATAAAGCGCGTTATAAAGCTCGCGCACATTTCCTTCCCAAGGGTAATGGTTCAAAAATTCAAGAAAATCCGTATTAAAGCGCGGTGTCTCAATGCGAAGATTTGAGCTAATTTGCGTCACAAACAAATTCACTAAATCCGCCATATCCGCTTGTCGTTCACGCAAAGGCGGTACATCTAGGGTCAACACATTCAAACGATGAAACAAATCACTGCGAACCTTACCTTGTTCCACATATTGCGCCAATGGCACCTGTGACGTACAGATTACGCGAACATTGGCATAATGTTCCTGTTCTTCTCCCACTCGGCGGAAAGAACCGTCTGTCAGAAAACGTAATAATTTAGCCTGTAGCGGTAAAGAAAGCTCCGCGATACCGTCCAACAGCACCGTACCGCCGTCTGCATATTCAAAAAAGCCTTGCGTGGTTTTATCCCCTTTGGCTTGCCCAAACATTTCACTTTCCGCATCTTCACTCGGTAACCCTGCACAGTTTACGGCAATAAATCTGGCGTTGCGGCGCGCGCTCCATTGATGGCAAGCCTTGGCAATTAAATCCTTGCCCGTCCCTGTTTCCCCTTGAATTAACAAAGGGGCATCAAGTTGTGCAAATTTTTTTGCGGTTTCTACCAGTGTACGCATTTTGGGGCTATGTGCCACCAAATCATCAAAAGAAAAGTGCGGTGTATTTTCAGTCATTTTCTTATTCCGTAAAGAAATCTTACCGATAAATGTATGCTCAAAACGGTTAAATGTCAATTTAACTTTACAGCTTTTCCGTTTCTTTTACTTTCATGGGATTTAACACCGTATTTTTTAACACACTCAAGAGCTCTTTTTGAATGTGGCGTAAACGCGGTTTTTCATCAGGTTGGAAGGCTAAAGGACGGCAAAACGCCATCGCCTTAATGCCTAAACGCGCGGTTAAAAGCCCTACGCCTAAACCTTGCGCCACACGAGCGGATAATTTCGCCGTAATGTCTTGCGAGATCCAATCCATCCCCACATCATGCAATAACTCGGTCGCCCCCGCAAAGGCCATATTCAACAGAACCAACTTCATTAAGCGTAAACGACTAAAATAACCTAGCTTAATACCGTAAAGTTTCGCAATTCGATTGACCAAGCGAATATGTCGCCATGCCACAAAAAAGAGATCCAACACCGCGAGTGGACTAATTGCCACCACCGTTGCGCTCTCAATCGCTGCTTTTGTAATTAAGGTTTTCGCCTGTTTATCCATTGGCTTCATGACATTTTGACTGAACAAATACGCAATTTCCTGCCCTGAATGACCATCATGGATTTGTCGTTGCCATTGTAAAAGGTTGGGATGTTGGTTATCTAAATTCAAACTATCCGCCATTTTTTTACAGGTAGCAATACTCTGCTCCGGTGAAGAAATATCACGAAAAATCACCGCACTTTGTGCTTGTAACAGCAAATGTTGACGTAAATGCCGCAAATGCCACAGCTCTTTTATTAAAGCTGAAATGCCCAAGACAATCACAATGCAACCGGCAATAGCAAAGGAAAAATAAATCCACTGTTTTCCTTGCCAACTGTCAATCAGCCATTGAATAGATTGCGCGACTGTCCCGCCAAGAAATAAGGTTACCGCGCTCCAAGCAACAGGTTTCCACCAACGCGATTTAGGGTTTACCGCTTGCTCAAACTGCTCAGTAAGCAACTCGCCTTCAAGTGCTTCTGTATTGCTTTCTTGCTCGGTTGTATCGGGGGTGATTTCCGCATTATTGGAAAATTCTTTTTTGGGTTGAAAATGCGCTTGCTTTTGTTCTGATACAGATTGAGTAAAAATGATTTTATCTTTCATATCTCTCTCCAAATTAATGATCTAAATCACAAAACCAACATTTGCTACTGTTCTAAATAACGCTAAAGTGTTAGAATTTTGCCATTCTTTTTTCATTTCATTTATTAAAGGTGATTATATGACATTTCGTATCGAAAAAGACACTATGGGCGAAGTTCAAGTTCCTGCGGACAAATATTGGGCGGCACAAACTGAACGTTCACGCAATAACTTCAAAATTGGCCCTGAAGCGTCAATGCCAAAAGAAATTATCGAAGCTTTTGGTTATTTGAAAAAAGCCGCTGCTTTCGCTAACCACGATTTAGGGGTATTACCTGTTGAAAAACGCGATTTAATCGGACAAGCTTGTGATGAAATTTTAGCCGGTAAATTAGATGGCGAATTCCCATTAGTTATTTGGCAAACCGGTTCCGGTACGCAATCAAACATGAACTTAAACGAAGTGATTGCAAACCGTGCACATGTTATCAATGGCGGTAAATTAGGCGAAAAATCGATTATTCACCCAAATGATGATGTGAATAAATCACAATCTTCAAACGATACTTACCCAACTGCAATGCACATTGCGGCATACAAAAAAGTGGTTGAAGCCACTATTCCTGCGGTAGAACGTTTACAAAAAACATTCGTGGCAAAATCAGAAGCCTTTAAAGATGTGGTAAAAATTGGTCGTACGCACTTAATGGATGCAACACCATTAACATTAGGTCAAGAATTCTCTGCTTATGCAGCACAATTACATTTCGGTTTAATCGCCTTAAAAAATACCCTTCCACACTTACGCCAAATGGCATTAGGTGGTACAGCAGTAGGCACAGGTTTGAACACACCTAAAGGTTATGATGTGAAAGTGGCTGAATACATTGCAAAATTCACCGGCTTACCATTCATCACGGCGGAAAACAAATTTGAAGCCTTAGCGACTCACGATGCTATCGTTGAAACGCACGGTGCATTAAAACAAATCGCCATGTCATTATTCAAAATTGCTAACGACATCCGTTTATTGGCATCAGGCCCACGTTCCGGTATCGGCGAAATCTTAATTCCTGAAAATGAACCGGGTTCATCAATTATGCCGGGTAAAGTAAACCCAACTCAATGTGAAGCGATGACCATGGTGTGCGCACAAGTATTAGGTAACGACACAACCATTTCATTTGCAGGTTCACAAGGTCATTTCCAATTGAACGTATTTAAACCGGTAATGGCGGCGAACTTCTTACAATCAGCGCAATTATTAGCGGATGTTTGTATTTCATTTGATGAACACTGTGCAACAGGTATCGAGCCAAACTATCCACGCATTAAACAACAATTAGATAATTCGTTAATGTTAGTAACGGCGTTAAATACCCATATCGGTTATGAAAATGCCGCGAAAATTGCGAAAACTGCACATAAAAATGGTACAACCTTAAAAGAAGAAGCGATCAACCTTGGTCTTGTATCAGCGGAAGACTTCGATAAATGGGTTCGTCCGGAAGATATGGTTGGCTCATTAAAATAATGCGTTAAAATCAGCATAAAACGAAAAAGGCAACGGCAGTTGCCTTTTTTATTCCCATAAGACTTGCTATAATCGGCACAGTTTAACCTTGTTTTTCTGAGATTATTTATGTCGCTCAAATTATTCTTTAGCGCAATTTTATGCCTAATTTCCACCGCACTTTCTGCACATTGGCAACCTGTAGGCAAAGCAGATTATAACTGGGGGCCGTTCCATGTTTACACCGTCTCGCTCTATAGCGAAAATGGGGAATACAAAGAAAACCAAACCCCGGTGATGCTGAGCGTGGACTATGCGAAACCCGTTGAAGGTAAAAATTTTGCGATTACCTTAATTAAAGAAATGGATGCCTTGCACATCGATAATGAAAAAAAAGAAAAATGGCTTAAAGTATTGCAAAGCACATTACCCGATTTCTCGCCTAATGATCGTTTAAGCTACATTGTTTTAGACCATAAGGGCTATTTTGTTTTAAATGATCAAATTCTTGAATATCAATTTGATGAAGAATTTAACCGCGCTTTTATGGATTTATGGCTCTCAGGTAAAACTGCATTTGCACCATTAAAAGATCCCTTAACGGGAAAAACCAAAGTGGACACCACGCAACCAACACCCAAACAACCTGAAAGTGTACCGATGCAAGAAGATGATGCAAGTCCGCAGCTTCCACCACGTTATGAATTGGATTTGAAGAAAGAGACAGGGGCTTAACAGAATATAAAAACGCGCTTTAACTGAATGAAGCGCGTTTTTTATTTAACTATTCTGAATAGTTTCTAATCTTAAATAACAATTTTAGTTCAAAACTTGTGTAATAGACAAATTTATAATTATGGAGACCGCATATAGTTGGCAATTAAAAGGTGTAATAGCAATTACTCAAACCACTGACAAAGTGCTTTTTCTAAACGTTTCATCCCTTCTAAAATTTCGCTTTCCGTAATATTCAACGCCGGGGCAAAACGTAATACATTCGGGCCCGCCACTAAAATCATCAAACCGTTTTCGGCACAAGCCGTGACAAATTCACCGGCTTTCGCGTGATACTTCTCAATAAGTTCTGCGCCAATGAGCAAGCCTTCGCCACGAACATCCGCAAACAAGCCCAATTTTTCGTTTAACTGACGTAATTGAGCTTTAAAAAATTCGCCCGAAGCATTCACATTTGCCAAGAATTTTTCATCTGCAATAATATCCACCACTTTCGCACCGACCGCACAAGCCAAAGGATTACCGCCAAAGGTGGTACCATGCACGCCTGGTGCAAAGCTTTTCGCAATTTCTGTGGTTGTCATCATTGCACTCATCGGGAAACCATTGGCTAAGGCTTTTGCCGAAGTCAAAATATCAGGTGTCACACCGTATTTTTGATAAGCATAAAATGCCCCTGTACGCCCCACGCCCGTTTGCACTTCATCAAAAATTAACAAAGCATTATATTGGTCGCAAAGTTCACGCAAGCCCTGTAAAAACGCTTTGGTTGCAGGAATAACGCCACTTTCACCTTGTACCGGCTCAACAATAATGGCGCAAGTATGATCATCAATCACCGCTTTCACCGCATCTAAATCATTAAATGGCACGTGAATAATCCCGGCAGGTTTCGGGCCAAAACCGTCAGAATATTTAGGTTGACCGCCCACGCTAACGGTAAATAATGTACGTCCGTGGAAACTTTGCTTAAAAGAAATAATGTTATATTTTTGCGCACCAAAATGATCGACTGCATAACGGCGCGCCAATTTTAATGCGGCTTCATTGGCTTCCGCCCCTGAATTGGCAAACATCACGCGCTCAGCAAAGGTGTTTTTAACCAGCTTTTCGCCCAACGCTAGCGTGGTTTCACTGGTAAACCAGTTGCTCGAATGCCATAATTTTTCACCTTGTTCTTTCAGCACCGCCACCACTTCATCATGGCAATGCCCCAAAGCATTTACCGCAATACCGCTGGTAAAATCAATATACTCACGCCCGTCCTGATCCCACACGCGGCTCCCCTTCCCTTTAACCGGAATAAAATTTGCAGGGTTATAATTTTGGATCATCACTTCGTTAAATGTTTCGCGAGTATACTGTGTCATTGTGTTCTTCCTTGTTTTGTAAAAATAAATTGGTTTAATTTGGGATTTAGCATAATTCCTTTTGATTAATTATGCAATTATTTTGAATAAAAATTCAATCAATCCGTTCCGCCCACCGTAATTTTCTCAATTTTACACACGGGTTGACCAACACCAACAGGGACACTTTGTCCATCTTTGCCACAAACGCCAATGCCGTGATCGATTTCTACCTGATCGCCGACCATTGAAATTTGCTGCATCACTTCAATGCCGTTACCAATCATCGTAGCGCCTTTAACCGGCTTGGTGATTTTTCCTTTTTCAATTAAATAGGCTTCCGACATCGAAAAGGTAAATTTCCCCGACGTAATATCCACTTGCCCGCCACCAAAGTGCGGTGCAAAAATCCCCTGTTCTACGGAAGCAATAATGTCATCAAATTTGCTTTCGCCGGCTAACATATAGGTATTGGTCATACGTGGCATTGGCAAATGCGCATAGCTTTCGCGGCGACCGTTACCGGTGGGTTGCATGCCCATTAAACGCGCATTCATCTTATCTTGCATATAGCCTTGCAAAATACCGTTTTTAATCAACATATTACATTGACTTGGCGTACCTTCATCATCCACCGTAATCGAACCGCGGCGATTTGGCAACGTGCCATCATCCACAATCGTACATAAAGGGGAAGTCACCAATTCCCCGATTTTGCCGGTAAATAAAGAACTTTCTTTGCGGTTAAAATCCCCTTCCAAACCATGTCCAACAGCTTCGTGTAACAATACCCCGGGCCAGCCCGCCCCCAACACCACAGGCATTAACCCCGAAGGTGCAGCCACCGCGCTAACATTCACCAACGCCTGACGAACTGCTTCTTTGGCGAAATATTTTGCGCGCATTTCCCCTTGAAAATCTTCAAAAAACCATTCCAAACTCATACGACCGCCCACACCTGACGAACCGCGTTCACGTTTGCCGTCTTTTTCCACCAACACCGAAATCGACAAACGAATTAAGGGGCGAATATCCGCCGCTAAAGTACCGTCAGTAGCCGCCACGAGCATTTCTTCATAAAGTGCGGTCAAATTTGCCGTCACTTTCGTCACATAAGGGCTTTCCGCCCGCGCGGTCGCATCCACCAAACGCAACAACTCGATCTTTTGCACTTTTGAAAGGGTATCCAACGGATTAATCGCCGCATAACGTTGCACCGCATGGACTTCATTAAAGCGCAACGGCTTCAAAATATTGCCTTGGCTTGGGCTGGCAATCCCTTTCACCGCATTGGCGCATTGTTGTAAATTCGCTAAATTAATTTGATCGGAATAAGCAAAACCTGTTTTCTCACCCGACACCGCGCGTACACCAACGCCACGATCAATATGAAAACCACCTTCTTTAATAATGCCGTCTTCTAACACCCAGTTTTCATCTTGGCTGAGTTGAAAATAAAGATCCGCATAATCAATTTGGCGGTGTGACATTAAATCAAAGGTATTTTGAAGATCCACAAGCGTCAAGTTGCTTTGGGTCAGTAGGGAATTCTGGGTCATTTTTAACATGATTTTCTCGTTAAGTTAAATTGGATTTTGCCGCAGGCAATAAAAGTGCGGTGGATTTTATCATAGTTTTAAAACTTGAAACACCGCCGGTGTCCATTGTGACGACAGTGTGGGATGTTTTGTACGGGCGAAATATTTTTCGCCCCTACGGCTAATTCATTGAAATCATTGGAAAAAATGTTTTTGTAGGGACACACTGCGTGTGTCCGTTATCAACATTGTTACATACTATTGATTTTATTAATATTTTCGGACACACGCAGTGTGTCCCTACAATATTAACTGCGATAAAAAATGCGGCGAATTTCGCCGCACTTTGGGTTATGTTGGGGAATTAAATGACTTCAATGCCATTTTCGACCCAAACTTGGGTGTTACTGTTATTGTAGGTATAAACATTGTAGGTTACTGCACAAAAAAGTAGTATTTTGTCTCAACTGTAAATTTCGTGTTTTTTTCTGTTTTATTTTTTGTTATTTTTTAAAAAAGTCTTTACGGAAGTAAAAAAAGGAGACCGCAATGAAAACATTTTCCTATCGTTCCGTTTCTGCGCTTATTTTGACCGCGCTTTTGGCAACAACGCCGGCAAAAGCAGAAACCTTAAAAAATTTATTACAACAAAATTTAACCGGTGCGCCGGAAGTGAAAGAAGCCCTTGCGGATGTGGAAGCGGCGAGAAATCGAACAGAACAAAGTAAATCTGCGCATTTCCCCACCGTTAGCGTTACAGGCAGTAAATCATTGAGCCAATATCATCAAGATAAAAACGATTACACGTCGAAAAAAATTATTCCGGGTGTCCAAGCGGAAATGAATTTATATGCCTTTGGTGCCATTGAAAAAGACGTTGAACGTAGTCGCAAGGAAGAAGAATATTATCGCCATAACCACGCGGCAACGCGCGAGGAATTAGGTTATACCATCGGGCAATTGTATTTAACGGCGTTAAATATGCGTGAATCCATTGCGGTGATGGAACGTAGTTTGGCGCGCCATCAGCGTATTTTGCAAGACCTTGCTGTGGTGCTGGAAAATGACGAAGGGCGCGAATCGGAGTTTGTGCAAGCGGAAACGCGGATGTTGATGGTGCAACAGGAAATTAACACCTATCAGCAAAAATTAGCGGCTACGTTGAACACGCTGTCCAAATATCACCATAAAAAAATTGCGGCAAATACCTTGAGTGACCCCTTTGCCCAATTAAGTGCGGATGAACTTTATCATAAATACAGCTTGACGGATAAAGCCCGGAATCCGCTTTATCAAGCGGGTGCCGCGGATTTGGAAGCGCGGAATTTGTCGTTGCAAGCCGAAGAGAAAAAACGTTTGCCACGGGTGAATTTGGTGGGTTCCGCAACCCGTGAAGACCGTCAAATTGGGGTGCAAGTGGCTTGGGATGTGTTCGACCGCGCCTCTGATTACACCGTGCGCGAGCGCGCCAGTGCCATTGCCGCCGGTCACGAACGTTTATTACGTACCGCACGAGATTTGGAAGAAAGTGCCGCCTTGGCGAAAATTAATATTCAGGAAAGTCAGGCACAATTAAAAACCTTAAAACGTCAAATTGCGGCATCGGAAAAAGTGGTAGATTTTTATCGTTTGCAATTTGATGTGGCACGCCGTTCGTTGTTAGATGTATTAAACGCGGAAAAAGAATTATCTAATGCAGAATTGGCTTATAGCAATACGCAACATAATTTACGTCAATCTAAATTAGATTATTTATATACCCAAGGGATGATTTCCGCTTGGAGCGGCATTAAAAATCAAGAAATCAAATTAAATTTTAAATAGCTTATGAAACAAATTATTGAAACACTTTCTCTTGCTACAAGATTATTGGGGGCTAATTTATCGGTCGCGACCTTAGCCGCCCATACCTTACGCACGAAAGATAATAGTTTAGACTTGAGTTCTTTGCGTGAATATTTAAAAAGCGAGGGATTTGAAAATACCTTATCCAAACGTCCGTTAAATGAAATTCCTTCTTTAGCTGTGCCGGTTTTATTATTTTTACAAAATGAAGAAGCAGCATTGGTCACTGAAATTCAGGAAGATGATGAAGGTCGCCGTTATAAAATTCATTTACCGGATAATTTAACACGTTGGGTGAGCGAAGAAGAATTAAACAAAAATTATTTACAACATTGCTGGTTTATTAAGCCACGCGATAGCGTAGATACACGTTCTGAGTTGCCTGAATATAAATTACCTAAGGCGTGGTTTTTTAAAGTTATTTGGCGTTTTAAGAGCTATTATTATCAGGTTTTATTAGCCAGTTTTATTATTAACTTTTTAGCTTTAGTCAGCTCTTTATATGTGATGAATGTTTATGATCGCGTTGTGCCAAATAAAGCTTATGGAACCCTTTGGGTATTAAGTATTGGCGTGATTACAGCAATTATTTTTGAATTAATGGCGAAATTATTACGCGCTTATTTAACGGATATTGCAGGTAAAAAAGCGGATTTAATTATTAGCTCTGCCTTATTTCGGCGTGTATTAAATATTAAATTACAAGAACGCCCTGTTTCTTCGGGTTCTTATGCCAATAACTTGCGCGATTTTGAATCCGTTCGTGAATTTATGACCAGCGCCAGTTTATTAACTTTAGTAGATTTGCCGTTTTTATTTTTATTTATTTTTGTGATGTTTTTGGTGGCGGGGAAATTAGCCTTTGTGCCGTTAACCATTATTCCCGTTGTAATTATTGTGGGTTTATTGGCACAAATTCCACTTTCTCGTTTTATTAATGAATCCATGCGCGAAAGTTCACAACGCCAAGGTTTAACCGTTGAAGCCATTGAAGGGTTGGAAACCTTAAAAACCAATAATGCGTTTAATTGGGCGCAAAAACGCTGGGATTTTTTCACGGCAAAATCCGCCGCGTCATCCATCAAAGTGAAAAACATCAGTAATTTTGTGACCAATTTCACCATGATGATGCAACAGCTGAATACGGTTTTCCTTGTGTTAACAGGGACTTATCTGATTCATAGCGATAATCCGTCAGAAAAAATCACCATGGGGGCGTTGATTGCTTGTGTGATTTTATCCGGTCGCGCTTTAGCCCCCTTGGGGCAAATTGCCGGACTTGCCATTCGTTTTCAACAGGCGTGGTTGGCGTTAAAAGGGGTAAACGGAATTGTGGAACGTGCTACGGATAGAGATAGCGAGCGGAATTATGTGACCCTGAGCCATATTCAAGGTGCGGTCAAATTTCATCATGTTTCTTTTGGCTATAGCAAAGACGGCGAACCCACGGTGAATAATTTGGATTTGACCTTACAGCCGGGGGAGAAAGTAGCCATTTTAGGAAAAATCGGTTCCGGTAAATCCACCATGTTGAAATTAGCCGCGGGGTTGTATGAACCGCAACAAGGGAATATTAGCCTTGATGATGTAGATCTTCGCCAAATCGATCCGCACTTTTTGCGCAATCAAGTGGTGTTGTTGGAACAAAATCCGCGCTTATTCCTTGGGACATTGCGTGAGAACTTGGATTTAGCGCGTATGGACGGTTTTTCAACGGATCAGGATTTACTGAATGCCCTTGCGCGATTTGGCTTAATTGATTTGATCCGCCAACATCCCCGTGGTTTAGATATGCCCCTTGGGGAAGACGGTTTAGGGCTTTCCGGCGGTCAAAAACAAATGGTGGCGTTGGCGCGGATGACGCTAAAAGACCCGCGAGTGGTGTTGTTAGATGAGCCTACAACAGGCTTAGATCAAACCTCGGAAGTTTATGCTTTGCGAGCCTTGGCGCATTGGTGTCAATCTCGTACTTTGGTTGTGGTCACGCACCGTTCGCAAGTCTTGCAGTTGGTCAATCGTATTGTGGTGGTTGAAGATGGCAAAGTGGTGTTAGACGGCCCCCGTGATGCGGTATTGAAACATTTGTCGGCGAAAGAAAAGCAACCGGCTACACAAGAAACGCAGAAAATACAAGAAACACAAGAGACACAAAAGTAATGATAACCGCGACAGGCGATCGAGTTCTGTCGCAAAATCAGTGATTTTCGGGTAAAGAATTATGGATAAAGACAACAAACCAATGCCACCAGACGAGCAAGGGGTGTTGCCGAATAAGGCAACACAAAACAACCGGACGGATGAAAGTGCGGTCAAAAATACGGTTAAAAATACCGTGAGTCAAAAAGATCTACATTTGCTCAACGATTTGCACGCGGCATTGCAACAGGAAAAGCATCATTCTATTTTTATCACCATTTCGTTCTTTTTTGTGCTGCTCACCGCCTTTGTCATTTGGGCTTATAACAGCCCGATTGAAGAAGTCACGCGCGGACAAGGCAGCATTATTCCCACCAGCCGCGAACAGGTTATTCAAAGTTTGGATCCGGGAATTTTAAAAGAAATGCTGGTTAAAGAAGGGGATACCGTAGAAAAAGGACAGGTATTGCTGAAATTAGATGATACCCGTAGTTCTGCGGTATTGCGTGAAAGCCAAGCGAAAGTGGAAAACTTGGAAGCCTTGGCAACACGTCTGAAAACGGAAGCCTATGGTATTCCATTAGAATTTTCTGACCAAATTCCTACCGCACTTCAACAACGTGAACGCGCAGTCTATCAAGCCAAAAAGGAAGCGTTAGAAGAATCC
Source organism: Actinobacillus porcinus (assembly GCF_901764995.1). GTDB lineage: Bacteria > Pseudomonadota > Gammaproteobacteria > Enterobacterales > Pasteurellaceae > Exercitatus > Exercitatus porcinus. The sequence goes on along the minus strand of NZ_CABFKI010000002.1, from coordinate 100,434 downwards.
TTGAAAAGCTTGAGCCATAGTAAGTCGTTGTTGGATCGGGAAATTAAAATGACGGAACCTATGGTGGCACGCGGCGCAATGTCGGAAGTGGAATTATTGCGAATGAAACGCCAATCCAGTGATTTGCAATTGCAAATGGCGGAACGGCGCAATAAATACGCGACAGATGCAGGGACGGAATTAACCAAAGTGGAAGCAGAACTATCGCAAGCGCGAGAAAATATGGCGGTGCGTGCTGACCCCGTAGAACGTGCGATGATTCGTTCGCCGTTGAAAGGGATTGTGAAGAATATTCGCATTAACACCATTGGCGGCGTGATCAGTGTAGGGCAAGATATTATGGAAATTGTGCCTATCGAAGATACCTTGTTGGTGGAAGCTTATATTAGCCCTAATGATGTGGCTTATGTGCGCCCCGGTATGCCTGCGCTGGTGAAATTAACCGCTTACGATTACGCTATTTATGGTGGGTTGAACGGGACGGTGACGTTGCTTAGCCCCGACACCTTGCATGATCAAAAACGCCCCAGCGATTTGAAGCTCAACCCTAATGAAGCTTATTACCGCGTGTTAGTCAAAACCGATGGTAGCCATTTGACTGATAAAGAAGGCAAAGAAATGCCCATTATTCCGGGGATGATTGCCTCTGTTGACATTAAAACCGGACAAAAAACCGTATTTCAATATTTGATTAAACCAATTACGCGCATGAAACAGGCGTTGCAAGAACGATAGTCGTTCCAACAGGGATACGCCCAATGTATCCCTGTTAAATGACAAAAATTTACGCCACAACGACATCAAATTGTTCTTGGTTGTAATACACTTCCGTTTTCACTTTAACCTGTTTGCCAATAAAGACTTCCACTTCTGCCAGCAAGCCATGGCTTTCTTCGTTAATCAAATATTCCGCCACCGCAGGGCTAGCGTAAACCGTGAACTGCTCACTGGCGAATAAATGATGCACCCGAATAATTTCGCGCATAATTTCGTAACACACGGTTTCCACGGTTTTCACGTGCCCACGCCCTTGGCAAGATGGACAATCACTACACAAAATATGCTCAAGGCTTTCTCTGGTGCGTTTACGCGTCATTTCCACCAACCCCAACTGCGTAAAGCCGTTCACATTGGTTTTCACACGATCTTTGGATAAAGCGGTACGTAACGCATCAAGTACACGATTGCGGTGATCATCGGTTTGCATATCAATAAAATCAATGATGATAATCCCCCCCAAATTGCGCAGTTGAAGCTGTTGGGCAATGGCTTTTGTAGCTTCAATATTGGTGTTAAAAATCGTTTCTTCTAAGTTACGATTGCCCACAAAGGCACCTGTGTTAATATCAATGGTGGTCATGGCTTCGGTTTGCTCAATAATCAAATAACCGCCTGACTTCAAATTCACACGCTTATCTAATGCAGTATTGATCGCCGTTTCCACCCCATAAACATCAAATAAAGGTTGGTTATTGCCTGAATAAAGCACTAATTTATCCGTCAACTCGGGCATAAATTCTTCCGTAAACTCTTTCACTTCCGCAAAACAGAGCTTTGAGTCAATGCGAATTTTCTCAATCCCTTGCCCAATAAAATCACGCAAGATACGTTGTGCCAACGCCAACTCGCCATAAATTTTTGAACGGGTTGGATATTTAGATTTTCGTTCCAACACCTTGCGCCAAACGCGTTTCAAAAAATCCGCATCTTGCTTTAATTCCGCTTCAGCAACCCCTTCTGCCGCGGTACGAATAATATAACCGCCTAATTCATCACAATAGGGTTCCACCAGTTCTTTAAGACGCACGCGCTCTGCTTCGCTTTCAATACGTTGCGACACCCCAACATGGCTATTTTCCGGCATAAAAACGAGATAACGAGATGGCAAGGTAATATCGGTGGTTAAACGTGCGCCTTTGGTGCCAATGGGATCTTTCACCACTTGCACCACAATATCTTGCCCTTCGCGCACCAGTTCCACAATGTCTTTCACCACAAATTGCTTTTTCTCATTTTCATCCACACATTCGGTGTACGACACAATATCGGAAGCATGCAAAAATGCGGCTTTTTCCAAACCAATATCCACAAAAGCCGATTGCATACCGGGCAACACACGCGTTACGCGCCCTTTATAAATATTCCCCACAATGCCACGCTTCGCTTGGCGTTCAATATGCACTTCTTTTAATTCACCGTTATCCATTAACGCTACACGGGTTTCATTTGGGGTGACATTGACTAATAATTCAACAGAATTCATCTTTAAAATCTCCATAAACTGCCATAAGGATAACGAAGGCAAATAGAAAAACAAGCAGAAATCATGTAAAATGTGCGCTTTATCAAATTTTATAATCAAATTTCCGCTTGAACGATAAAAGTGCGGTAAAATTTTTTGGAGTTTCTAATGTTCGGCTTAGATCCAACGCTAACAACCTTTACGGTTTATATTTTGGGGATGATCGCCATCGGCTTTCTTGCCTATCGTTATACGTCCAATCTTTCTGACTATATTTTAGGCGGTCGCCGCTTAGGTAGCTTTGTGACTGCCATGTCTGCCGGTGCATCGGATATGTCCGGTTGGCTCTTAATGGGTTTGCCGGGTGCGGTTTACGTTTCCGGTTTAGTGGAAGGTTGGATTGCCATTGGTTTAACCATTGGTGCCTATCTCAACTGGCGTTTTGTTGCCGGGCGTTTGCGTGTTCACACCGAATACAACAATAATGCCTTAACCCTACCCGAATATTTTCATCACCGCTTTGGCACCTCCCACAATTTACTCAAAATTGTGTCGGCAAGTATTATTTTAGTGTTCTTCACCATTTACTGCGCATCAGGCGTTGTGGCGGGTGCCAAATTGTTCCAAAACTTATTTGCCGTGCCGTACTCTACCGCCATTTGGTATGGCGCGCTGGCTACCATCGCTTACACCTTTATCGGTGGCTTCTTAGCGGTGAGTTGGACCGATACCATTCAAGCGACCTTAATGATTTTCGCCTTAATCCTTACCCCTGTCGTTGTGGTTTATGCGCTAGGTGGCTTGGATAATTTCCATATTGTTATGGCACAGGCTGAGCAAGTGGCTAATAAAGATTTTACGGATTTATTTACGGGGACAACGCCCCTTGGTTTATTAAGTCTTGCGGCATGGGGATTAGGCTATTTCGGACAACCGCATATTTTAGCGCGCTTTATGGCGGCTTATTCTGCCAAATCCTTAATCAAAGCACGCCGAATCAGCATGACCTGGATGGTGCTTTGTTTAGCGGGTGCCATTGGCATTGGTTTCTTTGGCATTGCCTATTTTTACGCTAACCCACAAGTAGCGGGTGTCGTCAATCATGAACGTGAACAAGTCTTTATCGAACTGGCAAAACTGCTTTTTAATCCTTGGATTGCCGGCGTTTTACTTTCTGCAATTTTAGCCGCTGTCATGAGTACCTTAAGTTGCCAATTACTGATTTCATCTAGCGCAATCACCGAAGATTTCTACAAAGGCTTTATTCGCCCTAACGCCAGTGATAAAGAGCTTGTGTGGCTTGGACGCGCGATGGTACTGATTATCGCAGGACTTGCCATTTGGATTGCCCAAGATGAACACAATCAAGTCTTAAAATTAGTGGAATTTGCGTGGGCGGGATTTGGTAGTGCTTTCGGCCCTGTGGTTTTACTTTCGCTGTTTTGGAAACGGATGACGTCCGGCGGTGCAATGGCAGGCATGCTCACCGGGGCAATTATCGTGTTTAGCTGGAAAAAAATGATCCCAACGGACAGCGTATGGCATGGCGTCTATGAAATGATTCCTGCCTTTGCACTGGCAACCTTAGCGGTGATTGTCTTTTCATTGATTTCAGGCAAACCAAGTCAAGAAATTGTGGACACATTCCATAAAGCGGACGCCGCTTATAAGGATGAAAAATGATTGATTTTCGCCCATTTTATCAACAAATCGCCACCACAGCGTTATCGCCTTGGCTGGAAACTTTACCGTTGCAGCTCAAAAATTGGGAAAAAAATACCCATGGTGATTATGCCAAATGGGCAAAGGTTATCGAGTTTCTTCCCGACACGCCGGCGGAACAAATTGATTTAAAAAGTGCGGTGAAATCCGACCGCACTTTGCCACTCTCTGATGGCGAAAAACAACGTCTTATTCATCATCTAAAACAGCTGATGCCTTGGCGCAAAGGCCCTTATCATCTCCACGGTATCCATATTGATACAGAATGGCGTTCCGATTTTAAATGGGATCGTGTTTTACCCCATCTTGCCCCATTAAAAGATCGCACCATTTTAGATGTCGGTTGTGGCAGTGGTTACCATATGTGGCGTATGGTTGGCGAAGGGGCAAAAATGGTTGTCGGCATTGACCCAACAGAACTCTTCCTCTGCCAATTTGAAGCCGTACGCAAATTACTCAACAACGACCGCCGTGCCAACTTAATTCCCTTAGGCATCGAACAAATGCAACCGCTAGGCGTATTTGATACGGTCTTCTCTATGGGCGTGCTTTACCACCGTAAATCGCCGTTGGATCATTTAACCCAACTGAAAAACCAATTACGCAAAGGCGGTGAATTGGTGTTAGAAACACTGGTTGTTGACGGCGATGAACATACCGCTCTCGTGCCTGCTGAACGCTATGCCAAAATGAAAAATGTGTATTTCATCCCATCTGTGCCTTGCTTAATCAATTGGTTAGAAAAATGCGGATTTGAAAATGTACGTTGTGTGGATGTGGAAGTGACCAGCCTTGAAGAACAACGCAAAACCGATTGGCTCGAAAACGAAAGCCTTATCGATTTCTTAGATCCAACCGACCACAGCAAAACTATCGAAGGCTACCCCGCACCAAAACGTGCGGTGATTATGGCGAATAAGTGAGGTGAATTTTTCATGGGTATCAATATCCCAGCATGGCAGAGCCATACTGGGTTATGCATAAATCAGCCCCTTTGGGGCTGAGAATTAGAGAGACAGAGCTGCTCAACTAGGCGTAACCTGATACGTATTTTGCATACTAGGTATAAAATAGCATATTTTATACGCACAAAACATCAACAAGCCTTATAATTTCAATAACAAAATCAAATCATCAATAGGTGAAACTTGAAAACCATAATTTAGGTAAAACGCTTTCGCCTTATCATTCAATGCGTGAACCAACAACGCTTTAACCTCCACCTGCTGAGAAACTGCGCTTGCTCTCAAAACAGAGTCTTTTAATAATGCTGCCCCCAATTGTTGCCCCTGATGAGTTAAATCAATGGCTAATCGACCTAAAACGACAACAGGAATAGGATCCGGCATATTTCGTCTTAATCCACCTGATACAAATTGATGGCTTACTGATCCGGCCGCTAAAGCATAGAAACCAACAACGTTATTATTCTGACAAATCACAAAAGTACGGCTTGCTTGATTTTGTTGATTTTTCAATGCGTTGCGTTTTAACCAACTATTTAAGGCTTCTTCGCCACAATCAAAATCGTCTAAATGATGAGTGGCATTCAATAATTCAGGTGCAGAATACATTATGCCTCCCAAGGGGCTTTTACCGCCATTAATTTGGCTAATCCTGCATTTTCTTCTGTTGGCTGTTCAAGCACTTCAATAAAGCGGTTAAATTTTTCGCTATCTAATTGAAATACCGTTCTATCTAAAATCACATTTTGCGCATAGGTGTAAGCAACGTCTAACATAAAATCAGAACGACTTTTGCCAAGCAGAGAAGCCGCATAATCAATCATATCCCGTTGCATAGGGTGAACTCTTAAATTAATGGCTGCTGTACGCATAGTTATTCTCCGAAGATATACAATCAATACACAAACCATAATGTATATTGATTGTGTATGCAACATTAACCAGCTAAATACTAAATTTTTGCAGCATTATGCAGTAATTGAACAAGATACCCGAATAAATCTTTCATTCTATTTTATTCCCTTTGAGACAGGGCAAGGTCTTTCGATGAAGCTATTTAAGATGTAATAGCAACTATTTTGTCTATTACATCTCATCTAGTTTTTGGAGTATTTCCTCGGTCTTTTTCATCAAATCAGTAGCAGAACAACCTAGTCCTATGGCTAATTTATAAATACTCTTTCAACCGTAAATGGGGCATTGCGTTCTGTAAATTCAGCCCTTTCAGGGGCAGGTGTTTCATCGTCTGCACAAGCATCTGTTGATGCTGCTGTTAATAATGCAAAGCCAAACAGCAATGCCAAAGCACTATTTAATCAGGCTAAACCTGCTATTTCAAAATATGTTGCATTAATCGCTTGTAATACTCCAACAAGCACTCTTTCTGCTTACAGCGATCCCGATAGTTCCGAACCTAATGGCTTAGGTATGCCACAGCATCTTATGTTTCATCATAAATCAGGTTGCTTGAATGTGTTACGTATAGATGGAATTAAGAAGTTGGCTGCTAATACAGTAGAATTTCAGGTCGTTTATATTTCGCCACAGAGTGAAGAAACCACCAGAAAAACAATGCATGCAATCAAGCAACCAAGTGGTGAATGGTTATTTGATTTTTGGGGATTACGCTGATTTAATAAAATCATACTCCATTAAACGGTGGCTCACCACCTTAAATCAGATAAAAGCAAAAAACCGTTATCTCTCGATAACGGTTTTTCTGAATAATATGGCGGAAGAACTGAGATTCGAACTCAGGGTGGACTCGCATCCACGCCGGTTTTCAAGACCGGTGCATTCAACCGCTCTGCCATTCTTCCGCGGTTAACGGTGGTGAATAATACGGATTTCGTGCCAACCTGTCAAGCGAGAAAATAAAAAAAGTGTTTAATTGCTGTTTTTTAAATCAATGTGAAATTCACCGCGCTTTTAAGATATTGAAAGCATTTGGTGACAGCAATAAAAAAGCGCCCAAAATGGACGCTTTAAAATCGGTAATATTTGAAAATTAGCGGCGTAAACCTAAACGCGCGATAGTTTCAGAATATTTAGCTAAATCAGTACGTTTTAAGTAGTCTAATAATTTACGACGACGAGAAACCATACCTAATAAGCCACGACGACCGTGGTGGTCTTTTTTATGCTCAGCAAAGTGACCTTGAAGGTGGTTGATTTGAGCAGTTAATAACGCGATTTGAACTTCTGATGAACCAGTATCTTTCGCATCACGACCGAATTCTGCAACGATGGCAGCTTTTTGTTCTACGCTTAGAGACATTTTTTACTCCTAAAAAGTAAGTTAATGATACATCATTCGCCGATCTCTAATTCAGCGATGACAAGGAAGTGTGTATTTTAACGACAAATCGAGAAAATGCAATCTTTTCTATTATAGTGCGGTCAGAAAAAGAGAATTTCTGACTACGCTTTCTCCCCGATACAAACCCACCTTTTCAGGCTTCCTGCCAAAGGTAGGTTTATTTTGCTGTTTTATCTCTTTCTTTTGCATTTTACTTTAAATAGCCACTTAAGCGGTCAGTTTTGGGGATTTCTTTGCCATTACCGCATATTGGTGAAGAATAAGCCATAAAAAGCGTAAAAAAGCCCAGAGCACAAGGGCTATCTTCTTGATATTTTGCGCCATTGCCGCAAGGAAGCATTGCATTTGTACTTTCGATAACCCTCTGTAACGGGCGTAGCGATGTCCGTGGTGTTGCTTGGCGTCTGCAAAGCTGCGCTCGACGGTTTCCGCTCGGCGTTTGTAGAGTTTTTTCCCTTGTTCTGACAGTCTGACTACATTGGCGTTGTCCATTGCGGCTTAGATGTGTCGGGTTATCAACCTTTCGGCTTTTGGATTTTCGATATGCCTATTAGATCAAACATCTAGCGAGAGGTCTAGATGTTTGTCAGCGGTCTGAGTAATAGCAATTACTTTGCCTATTACACCAGATTATTTGGGGGCAAAAATATTTCCCCCCCAAAAACCTACCGATTTAACAACGAAAACCGTAAAAACTCTACGAAATGATCTGCCCAATGCATTTCATGGTGAATTTCATTTGCCATAATTTTCAGACGAATATTGTCAATCGGATGCCCTGTCCGTAACAACGCTTGGTAATAACGCAATGTACAATCAATATAAGCTTGGTTCATATTGGAGATAAACATCGCATCCGCGTCATCGCCTTCATTGGTTCCCACTTGGATAAAGACCTTGCTTGATTGATTTAACGGATGGGAATGGATAAAGCCCATAAACGCCGGTTCGCTAAACCATGACGCCAAAGAAAAGACCCCTAAATGACCAAAGATCTCGGGATATTCCGCCCCCATATATGCGGTAATAATGCCGCCCATCGAACTCCCTGCCAGCAACGTATGTTCACGATCTCGCTTTGTTCGATAATGTTGATCAATAAAAGGTTTTACGGTTTCCACCACCCAGCGACCATACGCCATCCCATAACCACCGGCATTTTGTGTATCAGGGGTTGAACCGGTATCTGTTTGCCAAGGACCATATTCATCAAGACGATCCGCGCCGGCATTATCAATCCCCACAATAATAAGTTTAGGGAACTCTTTATGATGCTTAATGGTCGGGATAACTTTCCAAGAATAGCCCGAATAAGATTCTTTGCTGTAAAAAACATTTTGCCCATCGTGCATATAAAGAACAGGATAATGCCCGGCTTCTTCGCGGTAGCCTTTCGGCAATAATACACGAATTCGGCGTTGTTGGTTTAAATAAGGCACATGGAGATAATGCTCGCGCATTTCAAGAAAATAATATTGAAGTGGATCTCGCATTGTAAAACGTCTCGAGTAAAAAATATCGCGCGAAGTATATCACAAATCCAAACATAGAGCACATTGCCTATATTCATTGCCTTACGATAATTATGTAGCAACAAAAAACCCTACCGAAAAATTCGATAGGGTTTTATTTAATTAGTTAGCTAGGCTAACGGATTACCATTGTACCGCAACGCCTGCACCTGCGTTATATTTGCCTTGCGTGCTTGCGCCTGCAGACAATTTCAAGATAATGCGACCGTTGTCAGACATTCTTGAGTAACCCACAGCAAGTGCGCCTTGACCGTCATAGCTACCCACGCCGGCACCCAACGCGCTTTTACCCGGTAAGGTAACTTGTGGAATGTTAGTCATCGCTGTTGCCGCTGCAATACCACTACGTAGTTTGCGGTTCATACGATTTACTTTACCATCAAGTTGATCCACGCCTTTTGCCACGCTGTATAACTGGCTACCGTTGATCGCATCTGTTGAGGTTGCAGAGATTTCACCTGCCGCCACATTTTGAACACGGCGCTCGTTACCTGCAGCACCAACAGAAACCACACCGTCTGCTTTCGCACCGGCGAAGCCACCGTAAGTCATGTTACCCACTTTCGCAGTAGAAACAGTACCTGTTGAGCCTGCCGTTGTGGTTGAACCTTGTGTACCATCTTGTTTTAAGTTTTTGAGGGTACCTGTTGCGCTACCATCACCCGCTGTTGCTGTTGACTTATTACCTAAGTAAACAGAGTTTTCAACAGTGTTGCCTGCTGCTTGACCGGTAATCTTACCGTTTGCATCAAGTTTGTTATTAACATCATTACCCAATACAAATGTATTGCTTGAGTTAATCACGTTATCGTTACCGATCGCATAGCTGCCTGATACTACAACGTTATCTGATGTTGTATTCATGATGATGTTAGGGTCACCGAATGCACCTGATTTTGACGCTGCCACTTGGTTGCCTGTACCGATAGCAATTGAGTTTTCACCTGTTACTGTCGCACCTTTACCCATTGCAAGCGCGTTAGTACCTGATGCTGTCGCTTGGTAACCCACCGCTGTTGCATAAGCACCTGAAGCACTTGAGTCAATACCGTTAGGACCGGTTTGGTCAACTGGTGTCACTTTATCATCATTTGTATGGAAGAACTTGATACCTTGTTCGTTCATATTATGAACCGCAGTAATCACAGAGTTTGTTACAAACTCAGTTTGACCTTCCACGTTGTAAGTGGTTAACGTGTATTGTTTCTCTACTTGGTTACCGTTTTCATCGGTAGTCATGATGATATTGCCATCTTTATCTTTCGCTGTTGAGGTTGTAGAACCATCAGCCGGATTGATAGTGACATTATTACCACCACTTAACGCATAAACTTGCGCACCTGTTACCACATCTGTGCTATCCGGTGTGATATCGCCTGCCGCAACACCTGTGATCTTACCTGTACCCGTACCATCTGCGTTTTTCGCAAAGTTCAAGCTTGGGCCTGAAGCATTATTCACAAGCGTAATTGCCGGGTTACCATCTTTATCAGCAACTGTTAAACCATTCGCACCATAGTTTGCAGTGTTACCTGCTGCATCAGCTACTTTTGAGCCGTTTGCACCGTAAGTTGCGCTGTTACCTGCTGCATCAACAACATTTGTACCTGCTGCAGTCATATCGGTCACATTGCCTTTACCGTCTGCCAGTGTTGAACCATTTAAGCCGTAAGTTGCAGATTTACCATTTGGTACTGCTTTACCGTCTTTATCGGTTTCAACGTAGGTATTACCTGCTGAGCTCATGCTTGCTTTCGCATAAGTTTTTGAGCCATCCGGGTTAGTGATTTCAGTTGGTTTGAAATCAACGCTGTTGATACCGGTTAAGTTCTCGTTCATTTTCACAACAAGTTTGTTGTTCGCTGCATCTGCTTGAACATACAAGTTGTTTGCTGCAGAGTTTTGACCGTTCCAAGCACCTTCGCCTTCAACGGTTAATTTTGAACCTAACGCACGGTGTACCGTGGTAGCGTTGTTGTTACCCGTAAAGTCTAAGCCCGCTACTGCTAATGCTTGTAAATCGCCTGCAGTGACCACGTTGTTAAGTTTATCACCATCTAAAGCATATAACTTATCTGCTGCGCCTTGTGCCGCTTTAACGTTATCTGCATTAGTTGCATCATATTTTGCAGGAACCGTTTTACCATCCGCACCCGGTTTACCATTGTAAGCTTCTAAACCTAATCCGCTTCCAACATTACCCATTGCAACAGGGCCTGCTTCATTTGGCATTGCTTTAATCACAACTTCTGAAGCCGGTTTGCCTTTAACAGGTGTTTGTGCTGTATCCGCAGTACCATCAGCTTTCGCCGGATAGTATTTTCCTGCAGTTGTATCGTAAACTTTACCTTCTAAATCTTTTGGATCATAGAAGTTACCGTCTTTACCACGAACAACTTGGTTACCATCTTTATCAAAATATTCAAATGGTTTGCCATCGTTCATTTCTTTCAGACGATCATCCACATAACCTGCATTTGCAGCTGCAGTTCTGTCTTTTGCAGTGCCATCTAAATTACGTTCGATGTCTTTTAAGCCAGTAACAGAACCAGTACCTTTAGCGTCATCGCCTTTGCCATCTTTAGCGAATGCTAAGCTTGGGTTGTTGTTACCGTTTTCATCAACTTTGTTCGTTAAAGAAGCAACCGGTTCAGCATCTTTGCCGTCTTTACCATCTTTACCGTAAAGGTTCACACCTTCAGGGGTAACTGTGGTTTCGCTCGTAACGTTACCGTCTTTATCCAACGCTTTTGTGCTTAAGCCATCTGCACCATAAGTGCTTTCTTTCGCTTCGCCTGTGGTTGGATCAACTGTTTTCACTGTTGAACCATCAGCTGTGTAATCTGCTGATTTCGTTGTGTTACCATCTTTATCTTTTACAGTTGCGTGTGTACCGTCTGCATCCATTGTGGTTTCTTTAGTTTCGCCTGTTGTTGGATCAACCACAGTTACTTTAGAACCATCAACTTTGTATTCTGCAGATTTTTCTGTACCATCTGCTGCCACTTCTTCTAATGTTGTACCATCAACTTTATAAGAAGCTGCTTTCTCTGTACCGTCTGCTGCAGTTTCTTTTAACTCAGTGCCACCCACTTTATAAGAAGCGGTTTTTTCTGAACCATCTTTTGCAGTTTCTTTAATATCAGTACCTTTTGCCGTTGTGGTGCTAACAGACTTATTACCTTCTGCATCGGTTTCTACCATTTCAGTACCGTTTAAACCGTATGAAGCGGTTTTACCGTTTTCTACAGGTTTGCCATCTTTATCAGTTTCAGTGTAAGTATTACCTTTTGAACTGATGTTTGCTTTAGCATAAGTTGTTGAACCATCCGGGTTAGTAATTTCAGCCGGTTTGAAGTCAACGCTGTTAATACCTTTTAAATCTTCCGTTAGGCTGATCACTAATTTGTTCTCATCGCCTTTTGATTCAACGTGGATATTATTCGCAGCTGTTGCACCAAAGTCTGCTTTCGTTTGGTTCGCGTTTGTTGTTTCGCCTTCGATGGTTAATTTCGTACCTAATGGACGATGAACATCTTTGTCTTCAGCAGCATTATTACCTGTGAAATCTAAGCCCGCTTGTGCAATCGCTTGTAAATCGCCAACGGTTGCAGCGTTGTTTAACTCAGCGCCTTTTTTCGCTAATAATCCGGATTGACCATCTGTACCCGCCACTGCGTTTTTCGCAGCTTCTGCACCGATTGGACCGTTTGCATCTTTACCGTTTAAGCCAATGGTGCTCTTCACATTACCCATTGTTGTAGGTGCTGTTGTAGAGCCATCCGGGTTTACTACAGAAGCGATTGGATTTTTTACAGGTGTTGCGTCAGCTTTCGGTTCGCCATTATCTTCTACTTGATCAGCCGGGTAATACTGACCATTGTTCGCTTTCACTAAACGGTTGCCGTCTGCGTCTGTATAAACCACAGAACCCGCTTCGCCGTTACGTAATGCGTTTACTTTGGTGGTTAAGTCTTTGCCGTTTAAGCCGTCTTTACCTGTAGGGCCCGTAACTGAAGCGCCTGTTGTACCGTTAGAACCGTCTTTGGCGTCAGCACCGTTACCTGAAATACCTTGTGTCGCTAACGCAACGGCAGGTTCATCGCCTTTTTTCACGGTTAAGTTGCCGTCTTTATCACGACCTAAAGTGGTAGTTACACCATCATCGCCTTTTAAGCCAATGCCATCAACGCCGTAAGTAGCTTCTTTGTTGCCATCTTTAACGGTTGTGCCTGTTGGTTTTAACGTTGTTGATTTAGTTGGGTCAGCAGGATCAACCACTGCCACAGAGGTTAAGTTCGCTAAATCTGATGCCATTTTCACAACTAATTTGTTGTTTGTCGCATCGGCTTCAACATATAAGTTGTTCGCAGCCGTTGATTTACCTGTCCAACCTGCTTCTGTTGAACCTTCGCCTTCAACGGTTAATTTCGTACCTAACGCACGGTGTACCGTGGTAGCGTTGTTGTTACCCGTAAAGTCTAAGCCCGCTTGCGCAATCGCTTGTAAATCACCAACGGTTGCAACGTTGTTTAAACCTGTGGTGTCATCTAATAAATCTGTCACCGCAGTTTTCGCATCGTTTGCTGTAATTGGACCAGCGCCGTTGTTCGGACCGATATTGCTCTTCACATTACCCATTGTTGTTGGTGCTGTTGTAGAACCATCCGGGTTTACTACTGAAGCGATTGGATTTGCTTCAGGTTTTGCACCTGCTAGCGGTTCGCCGTCTTCGCCCACTTGAGCTGCAGGGTAATATTGACCATTGTTCGCTTTCACTAAACGGTTGCCGTCTGCGTCTGTATAAACCACTGAGCCCGCTTCGCCGTTACGTAATGCGTTAACTTTGGTAGTTAAGTCTTTGCCGTTTAAGCCGTCTTTGCCTGTTAAGCCTTGACCTGCTGCGCCTGCTGTACCTGTAGAGCCGTCTTTACCGTCTTTACCTGTACCTGCGATAGCTTTAGCATCGTCTGCTGTTGCTTTCGCATCATCTGCAGTCGCTTTCGCGGTGTCTGCCGTTGCTTTTGCATCATCTGCAGTCGCTTTCGCTGTATCTGCGGTTGCTTTTGCATCGTCTGCGGTCGCTTTCGCTGTATCTGCGGTTGCTTTTGCATCGTTTGCGGTTGCTTTCGCTGTATCAGCCGTTGCTTTTGCATCATCTGCAGTTGCTTTCGCGGTATCAGCTGTTGCTTTTGCATCGTCTGCAGTCGCTTTCGCAGTATCAGCTGTCGCTTTAGCGGTATCTGCAGTTGCTTTTGCAGTATCAGCTGTTGCTTTAGCGGTATCTGCAGTTGCTTTTGCATCGTCTGCAGTCGCTTTCGCGGTATCTGCGGTTGCTTTTGCAGTATCAGCTGTCGCTTTAGCCGTGTCGGCTGTTGCTTTTGCTTGGTTTGCAGTGGTTTCAATGGTATTGATCTTATCTGAGAAAGTTGAAGATAAGCCATAAACGATTTTACCTGCACCATCTGTTGTGACATTTAAATCGCCACTTGCACCAAAGGTTAATGAATCGTTCGTAGTTAAATTCCAAGTATCTGCATTACCTGAAGTATTTGCTTGTGCTGAAGCGCCATTTTCAATAGAGAACGTATAAGTACGAGTTGAGTCCGCACGACTTTCAACCACTTTTTTCAATTGCGCTACGTTCACAGCGTCTGTGTCTTCAGAACCTGCCGCCACGTTTACGATTTGACGAGTATGCGTTGCATTACCCACAGAAACCGCTGCTGCATTTGCTTTCCAAGTTTTATCTGTTATGGTTGAAGCCTTATTAGTTAAGATATCGTAACCGCCTGTGGTTGCGATATCACGTGTCGTCACAGAACCTGCACCTAACGCTACGCCACGAGAAATATTTGCTACAGCTTGGTCACCAATCGCCGTTGCGAAAGTAGATGTAGCATTTGCTTGGTTACCCACTGCGGTTGCGTTACCTGCTAATGCATTTGCCACAGGACCAACGGCTGTCGCACGTTCTGCTGTTGCATTCGCAAGTACGCCTAATGCAAGAGCATCTTTAGCAGAACGCGCTGCGTTACCCATTGCTGTACCGCTATCACCTGATACACTTGCATTGTTACCGATTGCAACCGTATTCGCTTTGCCTGCTGCTGAAGCACTGTTTAGACCAATGGCAATGGCCTGATTTCCTTGTGCTGTTGCATTTGGACCAATCGCAATGGCATTGTCACCTGATGCACCATTGTTGTTTTGGTTATTTGCATTTGTTGATTTTACAGAGAAATATTTGATTGAAGAGCTGCCCATTTGGTTTTTAAGCTCGTTCGCCACCATATATAACTGTGAACCGTTGATCGCTTCAGTAGAAGTTGCTGACACGTTACCTGCTGCAACGTTGATGATTTTACGTTGACCACCTGTTGCGTTAGTCCCTACGCTCACAAAGTTACCTGTGCTGTTAACCGTACCCGCAAAACCTGAATAGCTTACGCCATTTACCGTTGCGCCTGTTTCGTTAGCAATAGCGTGTGAACCACCTGTACCAGAGTTTGCACCCAATACCACTGAATTTGCAAGACCGGTACCGATTGTGATACCTGAACCTAATGCCGTTGCATTTGCTGAACTTACGTTGTTACCGGAACCCAGAGAAACGGCACGCACAGAGTTTTCACCAATGGTTGCATGGCTACCTAATAAGGTGGCGTTAGTTGAGCCTGCAGAAATATTACTTGCTAAACCGATTGCAATTGCACGTTCTGCATAGACTTTAGTGGTATCACCGTAAGCACTTGCGTAGATTGCATTCGCCACGGATGATGTACCGATCGCAGAAGCACCTTTACCTGTTGCATTCGCCCCTTTACCAATCGCTAAACCACCAACCTTTTCACTGTTTTGAACGATTGCATTCGCACCGATTGCTACTGTGTTATCATCTGTTGCTGTAGCATTCATACCTAAAGAGGTTGCATTTGCACCAATCGCTTTAGCCTCTGCCCCACCGCTGTGGCATTTACTGATGATGCTGTTGAACCCGCACCAATCGCAATTGCAGCCTGCCCAGTTGCTGAACCTTCTGCAATTGCCGCATAAGAATCTAAGCTTACAGACATTGAACCTAATAAAACAGCGGCTGTGGCAGCTGCACCGATATTTAATAATCCCACACTTGCGCGGTCATCCGTTTGTGACGCACTTTTACCGTGAGCTTTGGTTAATTCCGACACAACAACGGCTTTACCTGTTGCTCGATTAAAAATCACTTTGAAAATTTTGTTCATAAGTCCTCTATGAATATAGATAAGTAATACAATAAGATTGCGACAAGCTCAGTCATTTATGCCATCCATGCTCACTCCAAGGCTTTGCAGGCAAAAAAGAAGTCATACCAGCATATTTCATTCACAAAAAAGACGGCGCTTTGTGCGCCGTCCATGCGAACCTGATAATAAATTAGGTACAACTACACAACTCATTCTGAACTTAAAACTATCTTTAGAAAACGTAGCATCAAGCAGCATCAAGCAGCATCAAGCAGCATCAAGCAGCATCAAGCAGCATCAAGCAGCATCAATCCAGCCCTTTCTCGTTAACTTTGGTTATTTTACAACAATTTTTGTAAGAATTGTGTATAAAAATTGTAAAGTAATGTAAAGAATGTCAAACACATTCATTGACACAGATCAATTATAATGGAAATAAAGTGGAAAATAAATATCCAAATTCCCTAATCCCCCATTATTTCCACGATTTTTAGACAAATTTGAATGGTTTCAGCGCTGGATATAAATCCCCAGCCCCAAAGGGGCTGATTTATGCGTAACCCGGTATGGCTCTGCCATGCCGGGATATTCGCCCCTGATGTCCCCACGATTATTTTGGGGCAAATGTGATTTGCCCCTACGATTCGCCCAAAATCCCACGCCGTATTTGCGTTTGCGGACAGGGATAAACCCTGTTCCTACGGGTGATTTGGGTGCGGGATATTTCCCCTTGGCGGTTTACATCACACGACTACCTGCTTTTGCGCCTGTATCCACATCAAGCAAGAACAAATCTGCCCCACCGGTGCCGGCGGATAAAATCATCCCTTCTGACATACCAAACTTCATTTTACGTGGTGCCAGGTTTGCGACTACAATCACATGACGACCAATCAGATCTTCGGGTTTGTTATACGCGGCTTTAATACCTGAGAAGACTTGGCGTTGTTCAAAACCTAAATCCAATTGGAATTTCAACAACTTATTGCTTTCCGGCACCGCTTCACAGTGAATGACTTTTGCTACTCGCATATCAATTTTGGCAAAATCATCAATACTGATTTCAGCTTCCACCGGCTCAAATTCGGTAGAAACTGCGGTGGATTTTTCCGTTGTTTTTTCCGCTTTTGGTGCGGCATTAACCGCGGCATTTTCTGTTTTAGAAGCTTCAATCATCGCGTCAATTTGTTTTGGATCTAAACGACTAAACAAAGCTTTAAACGGTGCAATTTGATGTGCCAATAAAGGTTGGGCTAAATTTTCCCAGGTTAATTCAGCTTGTAAAAAAGCTTCCGAACGTTCCGCTAATTTTGGAAGTACCGGTTTCAAATAACCCATTAACACACGGAACATTTGAATCCCTTGCGAACACACTGCCTGTAATTCCGCATCGCGTCCTTCTTCTTTGGCAATCACCCAAGGGGCTTTGTCGTCCACATATTTATTGGCTTTGTCCGTTAACGCCATAATTTCACGGATGGCTTTACCAAATTCGCGGTTTTCATAATAAGTCGCGATTTGTTCCGATTGGGCAATAAATTCATTAAACAACGCTTCGTCATCTAATTTTTCTGCCAATTTGCCGTCAAAACGTTTTTGGATAAAGCCCGCGTTACGCGAAGCTAAGTTCACTAATTTGTTCACCAAATCCGTATTCACGCGTTGTACGAAATCGTCAAGGTTTAAGTCTAAATCGTCAATACGGTTGCTTAACTTCGCCGCGTAGTAATAACGTAAACATTCCGGATCTAAATGTTTGAGATAAGTCGCCGCTTGGATAAAGGTTCCGCGGGATTTTGACATTTTCTCACCGTTCACGGTCACATAACCATGGACAAAAATATTGCTTGGTTTGCGTAAATTTGCCCCTTCTAACATTGCCGGCCAGAATAGGCTGTGGAAATACATAATGTCTTTACCGATAAAATGATAAAGCTCTGCGTTGCTGTCTTTTTTCCAGAAGGTATCAAAATCAATATTTTCGCGTTTGCATAGGTTTTTGAAAGACGCCATATAACCAATAGGCGCATCTAACCAAACGTAGAAATATTTATTTTCTGTGCCCGGGATTTTGAAGCCAAAATACGGCGCATCGCGCGAAATGTCCCATTGTTGTAACCCGCTATCAAACCATTCTTGCATTTTGTTCGCCACTTCCGATTGCAACGCGCCCGAACGGTTCCATTCTTTAAGCATGGCTTCAAAACTCGGTAAATCAAAGAAGAAGTGTTCACTTTCTTTAACCACCGGCGTTGCGCCCGATACTGCTGAACGAGGGTTGATTAATTCTGTAGGGCTGTAAGTAGCTGAGCACACTTCGCAGTTATCGCCATATTGATCTTCCGCTTTACATTTCGGGCAAGTGCCTTTTACAAAACGGTCAGGCAAGAACATGGATTTTTCAGGGTCAAATAATTGCGAAATGGTGCGACTTTTAATAAAGCCGTTTTCTTTTAAACGCGTGTAAATCATTTCTGATAACTCGCGGTTTTCTTCACTATGGGTAGAATGATAATTATCAAAACTAATGTTAAAACCGCAGAAATCCGCGTAATGGCTTTGTTGTACATCTGCAATAAGTTGCTCAGGCGTAATCCCCATTTGATCCGCTTTTAGCATGATTGGTGTGCCATGGGCATCGTCTGCACAAACGAAGTGAATTTCGTTGCCACGCATACGTTGGAAACGCACCCAAATATCCGCTTGAATATGTTCAAGCATATGCCCTAGGTGAATGGGGCCATTTGCGTAAGGTAACGCACAAGTAACAAGGATTTGACGGTTTTGTTTTGACATTGTAATAACCTTAAATTTGCTAAAAATTGCGGGAATTTTACCTGAAGTGCGGTATTTTTTCCAGTTGAACCCAATTTTACTTAACAGTTTAATCCGTTCATGTTTTAATAACCGAGAATTTTACTCTAGTGTTTAGGAAATATTATGTCTATCCAATTTTCAGCCAATCTTCAAGCTGATCAACAAGCTCAACTTGAGCAAATCTTCAAACAGTTTCAACACCCAAGCTTACAACAAGATTTAATTGCTTTAAGTGCGGTGAAAAAAATTGAAAAAGGTGGGGATGTTTTACGCATTGAACTGCAAATGCCTTTTGCGTGGAATACCGCCTTTGAACAACTCAAAGCGGCATTATCTCCTGCATTATTACAGACAGCAGATGCCAAAGAAATCAAATGGGCGTTGCATTATCAAATCGCTACCTTAAAACGTGCCAATAATCATCCGGCTGTTAAAGGGGTAAAAAATATTATCGCCGTTACGTCCGGCAAAGGGGGGGTTGGGAAATCCACCACCAGCGTTAACCTTGCTCTCGCCTTACAAGCACAAGGGGCGAAAGTGGGGTTGTTAGATGCGGATATTTATGGGCCATCCATACCGCATATGCTTGGTGCAGCGGATCAACGCCCGACTTCCCCGGATAATCAACATATCAACGCCGTCATTGCCCACGGTTTACAAACCAATTCCATTGGTTATTTAATGGACGCCAATAACGCCACCATTTGGCGCGGGCCTATGGCAAGCAGTGCGTTGAGCCAACTGCTCAATGAAACCTTGTGGAATGAATTAGATTATCTTGTTATCGATATGCCACCCGGCACAGGCGATATTCAATTGACGTTGTCGCAACAAATTCCTGTCACCGGTGCCATTGTGGTGACGACACCGCAAGATATTGCGTTACTCGATGCCGTGAAAGGTATCTCGATGTTTGAACGGGTTTCTGTGCCTGTATTGGGAATTGTGGAAAATATGTCCATGCATATTTGCTCAAACTGCGGTCATCATGAACCGATTTTCGGCACAGGCGGCGCAGAAAAAATTGCGGAAAAATATAGCGTAAAAGTCTTAGGGCAATTGCCGTTGCACATTTGCTTACGTGAAGATTTGGACAAAGGCACCCCAACGGTGGTTTCTCATTCCAACGAAGAAATCCGTCAAGCTTATTTGCAATTAGCAGAAAAAGTCGCCAGCGAATTATATTGGCAAGGGTCGGTTATCCCCGGGGAAATTATGTTTCGGGAAGTGAAGTAATTTACGAT
This sequence comes from Actinobacillus porcinus, assembly GCF_901764995.1. Classification (GTDB taxonomy): domain Bacteria; phylum Pseudomonadota; class Gammaproteobacteria; order Enterobacterales; family Pasteurellaceae; genus Exercitatus; species Exercitatus porcinus. The sequence continues at coordinate 80,366 of NZ_CABFKI010000002.1, read as the reverse complement.
AAACGCGACCAGACTTATTAAATTCAGCCCCTTTGGGGTTGAATTTGATAGTAAAAAATCCCTATAATTTATATTACCTATTATAAAAACGTTCAAACGATGATAAAACAAGTTATTGGCATTAGAACCCACTGCTGGGGACAAGCTGAAGAAAAATTATATTCAACGTTATTAAAAGCATTCCCCAAAGAACATATTTTTGTTATTGCAGATGAAATGAAAGGTGAAGTTCTTACCCCTAATTTCATACAAAAAATTAATTGGAATGAAGCATTTTTAGAGCGTAAAAATTTATTAAATTACAATCATTTCAATCGCGGTTTGGGTTGGCTTTGTGGTGACTATTTTTATTATGCTTTTGAAGAACAAGTAAAAGCGGATTTTTATTGGTTAATTGAACCGGATGTTGTTTTTTCATTTTCTAATTTAAACGATTTTTTCGACAAAACAGAAAGCTATCAAGAAGCCGCATTGCTCTCAGATTATAAGCAACTCGCTGAAGATCACTATTGGTACAAGCCGGCAACGCTAATTGACACAACGCCCTACGGTTGTTTATTTCCCTTAACCCGTCTTTCTCATAAAGCCGTTGAAGTCTGCTATACAGAGCGTAAACGCATTTCTGAAATTTACAAAAAAAGACAAGCATTTAGCCACGACAACAACCCAGTAGGAATTCATTTCCCTAATGATGAAGTCCTTGTCGCAACAACACTAGTCCGTGAAGGTCTCTCTATAAAATCTCTTAATGATATTTTCCCAACTTCTTATCATTGTTTTAGTTATCATAACGTTTTTTCTTTGCCCATTGATAAAGGCTTTGAATTAGAAAATCAAGTTATTCACCCTGCTCGGTCTTTACCCTTTGTAACAGAAAAATTAAGTAGAGATATAATTTCCTTATTAAATAAAGAAAATCCTTTCCATTCATTATTTGTTGAACGAAACGATATTTCTTTTCTGTCTGCCCAAATCGGACAAAATGTTGCTCATTACATACAAGAGAAATTGACTAATAAAATATCAACTTTTTACACTTTAACTTTAATTAAAGATAAAGTGTATTCAGAATTAGAAAATTATATTAAACCTACTAAAATATGGGTTTATGAAGATAGAGTTTTTGTTATTGATTTTGTGAAAAATAACCGTACGTTTGCACTGGATTTTAGTATTGAAAATGAATGTATTCGCTGTGAAACGTTTGAACGCTATGGTAACGGTGATGATTGGCAAGAGATTTTCTTGCGCAATTCTCAGTTTATTCAGCGAAACAATAGGATTGTTTTATTTTCCGCTTTTATCAATGATGAGGATTTATCTGAAAAAATTGCGATGAGCTTAAAATTGTTTTATGCCGCATTAGATGAATGTTAATGATACAATATCGCTTTTTTCAGCCCAGCATGTAGGGATTAAAAAACCTAGCACGGTTTGATCAGCTCGTGCTAGGTTTTATTTTATCAACTCAACCCTTACTCCGCTTGCGCTTTGGTCGGTTCGCTGAATACGTGGCTGACGGCGCTATGATGACCGGCTCCACCTTTGCCGTAGAAATAATAACGGCTTTCTGTCCATTCCACGATCTTAAACGGCTCAGGGACTTCATCGCTCGCTTTGGCTAGGGTCATTTGCGCTTGCGTATGTTGCACAGCCGAGAACGTTCCCAAACGACCTGTGAAGCGATAAGTGCGTTCAAATTCGACCTGATTTTTAACCGCGCTTTCTGCTTCAGCCACTACCGCGCCGGCTTGCGCTTGTTGCTCTAACAAACGTTGTTCCGCATCTAAACGCTCTAACGACTCTTGGACTTTTTTCTCTACCGCTTCGTTGGCCGGCTGAGTCAGCAAGCCCAATGGTTGAACATGACTTTCTGCTTTCTCAACAATCGCCGATGCCGGTAGGTTCACTTCCACATTGCCATCTTGTTGATATTGTTGTTCAAGCAATTCATCCACAGATAAGAAATTCGCGTTCTCTTTCTGTTTTTGAACATAACTATAATCAACCCAAACTTTACCGCTCGCTAATTCCGGCGATGCCGCAGCGAAAGCCAACGGCATTGGCGATGCATTTTCGTGACGGCGGCGGCGTTGGTTATTATTGCGTAAATGACGCGCTGTGCGGCGGCTATTATTGCGTTCGCGGCGGTTATTTTGCGCCGGCTCAGAAACGGCTACGGTTTCCACCGCGCTTTCTGCCAGCACAGACATTTCTTCCGTCATGTCAACATTGTCCATATTCGCCACTTCGTTGTTAAGGCGCACTTTTTTACGCAAATCACGGCGTTCACGGCGTTGGCGTGGCGCTTTTTCTTCTTGTGTTTCCACTGCATTTTCCAATGCCATTTCATTCACAAGCGCCTCATCTGCCAAGCTCGTTTTGCGTGCATTGCGGCGATTCACGCGTTCGTTATTGCGCTCAGCCTGACGCACGTCTGCACGCTCTGCGTTGTTATCTTCAGAAGATTTACGCTCAGGGCGTGAACGGCGGTTAGTGCGGCGTTCATTATTACGGCGATTATTGCGATTACGCGTATTAGCTTTGGGTTCCGGTTTGGTTTCAGACACAAACAAGCCTTTAATTGCCGCAATAATACGAGACAATAAAGACGGTTTCGCTTCCACTTTTGGCTCAACAACCGGCGCTGCTTCTGAAATGGTCATGGACAATGCCGCTACTTCAGGTTCGCTTTCAGGCGTCATATCCGTATTACGGGATACTAAACTTTCTTCTGCCGCGAATAACTCTTCATGGGTTTCGTGTAATTTCGCTAAATTGTAGCTTAATACATTTAAATCTTCGCCGTCACGCACACGGAAAACGCTAAAGTGCGGTGTTTCCATGGCTTCATTTGGCGCCACCACCACATCCACATTATGGCGTTTTTCAATGCTACGAATGGCTTTGCGTTTTTCATTGAGTAAGTAAGACGCGATTTGAACCGGCACAATACATTGCACCTGTTTGGTGTTTTCTTTTAAGGCTTCTTCTTCAATTAAACGTAAAATCGATAAAGATAAACTTTCGTTGTCACGTACTTTACCGGTACCTTGACAGCGTGGGCAAACGTGGCTTGACGATTCCCCTAAGGATGGGCTTAAACGTTGACGGCTCATTTCTAATAAACCGAAACGTGAAATACGGCTAATTTGAATACGCGCACGGTCTTGACGCACTGCATCACGCATACGGTTTTCTACTTCACGTTGGTGACGAACCGGGGTCATATCGATAAAGTCGATCACGATTAAGCCGCCTAAGTCACGTAAACGCAATTGACGCGCGATTTCATCCGCTGCTTCAAGGTTCGTATTTAACGCCGTTTCTTCGATATCGCCACCGCGGGTTGAACGTGCGGAGTTAATATCAATGGCGGTTAAGGCTTCCGTGACATCAATAACGATCGAGCCACCTGACGGCAAACGCACTTCGCGTTGGAAAGCGGACTCAATTTGCGACTCGATTTGATAATGGCTGAATAACGGCACTTCGCCTTGGTAAAGTTTAATGCGATTGATAAAATCCGGGCGAACTAATTTAATGTGCGCCTTCGCTTTTTCATACACTTTCGGGCTATCCACCAAAATTTCACCAATATCGCGGCGCAAGTAATCGCGGATCGCACGCACAATCACATCGCTTTCTTGGTGAATTAAAAATGGTGCCGGACGGCTTTCTGACACTTGTTTAATGGCTTCCCAATGGTGAAGCAACACTTTTAAGTCCCATTGCAATTCTTCCGGGGATTTGCCCACACCGGCGGTACGAACAATTAAACCCACGCCTTCCGGCACTTCCAAGGAACTTAAAGCTTCTTTTAACTCAAGACGCTCATCACCTTCGATACGGCGGGAAATCCCACCTGCTCTCGGGTTGTTCGGCATAATCACCAAATAGCTGCCCGCTAAGGAAACAAAAGTCGTTAACGCCGCCCCTTTGTTGCCGCGCTCTTCTTTGTTCACTTGAACGATGACTTCTTGCCCTTCTTTAATCACATCTTTGATGTTTGGGCGACCGTTGTACACATAATCTGCCGGGAAATACTCGCGCGCAATTTCTTTTAACGGTAAGAAACCATGACGCTCTGCACCATAATCCACGAAAGCCGCTTCAAGACTTGGCTCAACTCGTGTGATTTTTCCTTTGTAGATGTTTGCTTTTTTCTGTTCGTGACCCGGACTTTCAATATCCAAATCAAATAAACGTTGCCCGTCTACCAGCGCAACGCGCAACTCTTCTTTTTGAGTTGCATTAATTAACATTCTTTTCATTGGTCAAAATTCTCTGTTATTTCTTAAAACGATACCGAATTAAACCGCACTTGAACTCAAATCTCACCGTAATCGACCTCGTGTTTGTCGCTATAGCTTGTCCTCACGACAATCCGTTAGCTGGGCGCATTGATTACAGCTTGCCAAATCAGTTGGCAAAAAGTGGGAAACTCAGTCTTTTTTTGTTAAAAATAAACGTCTTACGTCTAAACTGCATTTATGAACCATTTAACAAAACACATTGATTTTGCCCTATTTTCTTCAGGCGTTAGCGACTCAAAAACAGCGTTTTTTGTCACCGCACTTTTAGCAGGCAAAAATCCGCACTATTATGGGCGAAATGCGCCATTTTCGCAAGGCATTTCAGAATTTAAATCGAAGCGAATCTGTGCTAAACTCTGCGCAAATTTTTTATTTCCCATTCATAAAATATGACTGAACAGATCATTAACGCTGCGGTAAAAATGCTTGAAATTTCTGAAGATGAAGCAGGACAACGCATTGATAATTACCTTCTGGCTAAATTAAAAGGCGTACCCAAAAGTTTAATTTATCGCATTGTGCGCAAAGGTGAAGTGCGCGTAAATAAAGGGCGAATTAAGCCTGAGTATAAATTGCAATGCGGCGATGTGGTTCGCGTGCCGCCTGTGCGTGTGTCGGAAAAAACGCAAGCGCCTGTTTCGAGCAAATTAAATAAAGTGGCAAGCCTTGAGCAACAAATTATTTTTGAAGATGACTGTTTGTTAGTGATTAATAAACCCTCGGGCATTGCAGTACATGGTGGCAGTGGCTTGAGTTTTGGCGTGATTGAAGGTTTGCGTGCCTTACGCCCCGAAGCACGTTTTTTAGAACTCGTTCACCGTTTAGACCGTGATACTTCGGGCATTTTGTTAGTTGCCAAAAAACGCTCCGCCTTGCGCCATTTGCATGAACAATTACGCATCAAAACCGTGCAAAAGGATTATTTGGCATTAGTACGCGGACAATGGCAATCCCATGTTAAAGTGGTGCAAGCACCCTTGCTCAAAAATGAATTAGCCAGTGGCGAACGCATTGTTAAAGTCAGCCCGGAAGGTAAACCGTCTGAAACACGTTTTTCCATTGAAGAACGTTATCCAACGGCAACCTTAGTGAAGGCTTCGCCGGTGACCGGTCGAACCCATCAAATTCGGGTACATACCTTGCACGCGGGTCATCCAATTGCCTTGGACGATAAATACGGCGATAAAGATTTTGATGCTGAAATGCGTGCCTTAGGGCTTAATCGCTTATTTCTACACGCGGCGAGCATTCGTTTTGAACACCCTAAAACCGGGGAAACCTTGCGGTTGAATGCCCCTTTAGATGAGAAAATGAAAGCTATTTTGAAAAAATTACGAGAGACAAAATAATGCAATCAGGTTTATTTTCCACCGCACTTCTTGCCAGTCAGTATGCCCTTGCCATACTCAATCCGCCTATTCCACCGCAATCGGTGGTCGGCGAATGGTTTTGCCAAATTCCTTACTTAGAAGGACAAGCAATTGATTCCTTTAACCAAGATCTGCGCGCTGACGGTCAAATGGTCACCACGGGTATTATCATTTTTGACAAAAAATGGACTTACGAATATAAGCAGATTGGAAATTGGTCGTTAAAAGATCACATGCTGACGCTGCGTTCCAATCAAAGTAACGCGGTGCGTATGCACTCAAAAGAAACGGAACAGCAATTAAAACAAAATGCGCGATTACGCCAAGCAGAAAATTCGCTGTTTAAGGAAGTGCAACAAAACACCAACCTTTCAGACAGTCTGGATTTCAAAATTGTGGACGTAACAAAGCGTTATATGAAAATTGAGCAATTGGATGAAGTCAATAATAAACGGATATTGGGTGAATGTCGTAAGAAATAACCTAAGGTTTGTTGATGTTTGGTGCTTATAAGGGGTGTAATAGCAACTATTTTGTCTATTACACCGCTTTGTCAGCAATCTGAGTGGCTCTGCCATGCCGGAATGTTTAAGCAGGATGACGAGTGGCCACTTCTTTTAATAAGCTTTGTAATTCGCCTGATTGCGCCATTTCCAGCATAATATCACAACCACCGATTAACTCTCCTTCAACCCATAATTGTGGGAATGTTGGCCAGTTGGCGAATTTTGGTAATTCTGCACGAATATCAGGATGTTGCAAAATATCCACATAACCAAACGGCACTTGGCAGTTAATTAAGGCTTCTGCTGCACGCGCTGAAAAACCGCATGATGGTAATTTTGGTGAACCTTTCATGTAAATTAAAATTGGGTTTTCAGCAATTTGTTTCTTGATTTTCTCTAAAGTTTCCATTGTTTTTCCTTTTTTGAATCGATAATTAAATACGGCGTCATTGTAACAGAATTACATGATAAACCATAGTGATTTAATAAGTTATTACCAGCTTCCGCCGGCACCACCGCCGCCAAAACTACCACCACCGAAACCACCACTATCACCGCCACCAAAACCGCCGCCAAAGCCACCACCATTACCGTTCCCATAACGATTACGGCGACTTTGTTCTAACATAGCGGCAAGAATCGCGGCATTTTGTAGATGTTGATGAGAGTGACTACGGCTCACATAAGGCGCGCGCCAGCTTATTTCGCCAAATAACACAAACAAAATGAACACACAGACCATAATAAAAGGAATGTAATCATCGATGCCTTCATCTTTGGCGTCTGCAGGCAAGGCATCATATTCTTTTTGGCTTGCGGCAATAATATGATCTAAGGCTTGATTAATGCCATTTCCGTAATTTCCTGAGCGAAAGTTCGGTAAGATAACCTTACGGATAATTTGCGACAATAGGGCATCAGGCAATGCGCCTTCTAGTCCATAACCTGTGGCAATAAATACCTTACGATCATTTTTGGCAACCAGTAATAACACGCCATTATCCAAATTTTTCCGCCCAATGCCCCATTGATCGCCAAGTTGGAACGCATAATCCGCAATGGCATATTGCCCTGTTGAACCAATGATCACCACGGCGATTTGTGAGCTGGTTTGGCGACTATAGTCCTGCAACTTATTTTCAAGATAATTGACTTCATTGGTTGAGAGAGTATGGGTATAGTCATTTACATAACGAAAGGGGTTGGGTGGCGCAGGGAAATCTTTTGCCACTGCCACGCTCGCAATAAAAAACGTGAAAAAAACCACCGCGCTTTTAAGCCATTTAGCCATGAATAATCACCTCGTTAGGTAATTCATTGATATCATCTGCCTGAATCGGGAAATGCTTAGCCAACTCTGCCCCGATCCGTTCAATGCCCAATAAAACCGCTTCCGTATAACGATTTTGTTTAAATTCATTCACCATCATATGATGTGTCTGTTGCCAAAAAGCATCGCCTACAAATTGATGAATGCCTTCATCCCCGATAATCGCTAATTGATGATCTTTGTAAGCAATATAAATCAGCACCCCATTTCGTAATTGGGTTTGTTGCATTTCAAGGGCGTTAAAAATCTGTAAAGCGCGGTGAAAAATAGGCGCGTTTTGTACACGTGGCTCGATATAAACCCGTAATTCCGCGGAAGTTTTTTGCTCTAGCAAATCAATCCCTTGCTCTATTTGGGTTTTATCGAAGGGTATTGCGTTAGAAAATAAGGACATTGGGATTCTCTTTTTCCATTGAAAACCGATAACGCCTAGGGCGCGATCGGTTATATCTCATAGAGTGGTTTTACCACTTTAACTTTGCCTGACAAGTCGCTTTATTCAAAGCTCACTTTAGGCGCATTTTCTGCACCGGCTACCGCTTTAAAATAAGGCTTTTCTTTGAAACCAAAGATCAAGGCGACAAATTTCGTTGGGAAAGTACGAATATAGGAATTGTAATTTTTAGCCGCACTGTTGAATTTATCTCGTGCCACATTGATACGATTTTCAGTTCCTTCTAACTGGGCTTGCAAAGACATAAATGCTTCACCTGCTTTAAGATCAGGGTATTTTTCTACGCTAACCAATAAACGCGATAATGCCGAACCCACTTGATTTTGGGCTTGTTGGAATTGGTTAAGCTGTTCTTCTGTCATATTACTTGGATTAATTTGCGTTTGTGTCGCTTTGGCACGCGCTTCTGTTACTTGCGTTAAGGTTTCTTTTTCAAAATTCGCTTGTCCTTTAACGGTACTTACCAAGTTTGGAATTAAATCTGAACGGCGTTGATATTGGGTTTCAACATTTGCCCAAACCGAATCAATTTCTTCTTCCGCTTTCACTAAGCCGTTATAACTCGACATTAAGGTAAAGCCTACGATAACGGCAACAATAATTGCGATTAACCATTTTTTCATTTTGTGTTCCTTGCCATGATGGAAATAACATCCATCAGAAATAATCATAAATAGTGGTTGGTGAGCCTGTCGAACCACGGTTGGTGAGCTTGTCGAACCACAGCATTCCGCACAAGACTTACGTTTCGACAAGCTCAACGACCGTCTTGTGCAGTGACTACATATATCGTAAAAAACCCCAAACATTACTGCTTGGGGCTTTTTTGAATTTATTTATCTAATTACTTAGACAACTAAATTACATAGTAGCTTGTTTGTTGCCTTGAACTTGTACTTCAACGCGACGGTCTGGTGCTAAGCAAGCGATTAATGCTTTACGACCTTTAACTTTGTCACAAGTTGCGCCGGTTACCGGGTTTGCTTCACCGTAACCTGTTGCTGTGATTGCGTTAGAGTCAACACCTTTAGAAACTAAGTAGTTAGCTACTGTTTCTGCACGACGTTGTGAAAGTTTTAAGTTAGCTGCATCTTTACCGATACGGTCAGCGTAACCGTTAACTGCTACTGCCGGGTTAGCTACTTGAGCGATTTCGCTGTAGATACCGTCTAATGCTGCAGAAGCTTCAGGTTTTAATGTTGCTTTACCGAATGCGAAAGTTACATCACTGTTTAAAGTGAAAGTTTTGTTTACAACTTCAGGCGCTGCAACCGGTGCTGCACCTTGACCGAAACGGTAAGAGATACCTGCAGTTACAGAGTGGATGTCTGGGTTGTAGTTGTAGTTAGTGTTAGCGATATCTTCTTTAGTTAAAGCTTTATCTAAGTTACCTGCTTTACTTAACCATTGATATTCTAAGTTAACTGCTAACTCTGGTAAGATTGCATATTCAACACCAGCACCTAAGATTAAAGATGCTTTAGTTTTGTTGTATTTAGGTGCTTCATCGCCTTTACCATCTTTGTACATGTTACGAACGATTGCAACACCGGTTTTACCGTAAACATCTAAGCCTGGTAATACTTCGTAGCTAGGTTTTAATGCTAAGCTTGCGCCGTGTGCTGTGTGGTAACCGGTACCTTCACCAGCTTCACGAGTACGGTTTTTACCGAAGAAATCGTAACCTAATTCAGCTGCTAAACCAAAGTTGTTTTGGTTTAAGATTTGGTAGCCACCGAATACACCGTAAGTTACAGAGTTACGGTTATAACCAACACCGGCTTCATCTGCTACACGTTCCACACCGTGGTGCATTGCAGACCAACCCACACGAGCGCCTGCGTAGAATGTATTTTCTTGTGGAGCTGCTTGCGCAACTGTTGCTGCTAAACCAGCGATAGCTAATGCGATTGCTGTTTTTTTCATTGTGATGATCCTCTTAATATTTAGTCATCTTAATTAAAAAATTTGTATCAGCTGATATAGCTGAAGTCCAAACACAATTTCTTGTGCTATGTATATTTTAAACCTTTTTTATAAAAAATAAAACTTTTTTACAAAATTGCTGTCCAAATATACACTTAAGGGTTTGAATTTGCCCTGTCTTCCTTTTGACAAATTCCTTTCTTTTAAACCGAAGTTCAAAAGAACGTTTCAAAAGTGTGCGTATTATCTACCATAAAAATAGGAAAGCAATTATTTTTTGTTATTTTGCTTATTTTTTGTTCAAAAATGGATTTTTAGATTATTTTTTGAACAAAATGCCCTATTCTTGATCGCGATTTAACCCAATTTTTTTCTTTTTATATGCTAAAATCCATTCAGTTACTTTTCTTACCTGATTTATAGAGTTCATTATGTTACCCCGTTTATCCCAAGTTCCAGCCTTAAATCCGCTGGTCAAAGATTATCTCGAAGAGTTAAAAGCCCAATCCTTTGAAGGCGATATGGCGTCTCATTATGCCGACCGTTTAAGCCTTGCCACCGACAACAGCGTCTACCAATTATTACCACAAGCGATTTTATTTCCGAAATCCGTTGCTGATGTGGTGCGTTTAACCAAATTAGGGCAACAAGATAAATATCGTTCACTGCGTTTTACACCGCGCGGTGGCGGCACCGGGACAAATGGTCAAGCGCTCAATAATACGATTATCGTGGATCTATCGCGCCATATGACCGGCATTTTGGAACTCAACGTCAAAGAACGCTGGGTTCGTGTGCAAGCAGGCGTAGTCAAAGATCAGCTAAATCAATTCTTAAAACCCCACGGTTTATTTTTTGCCCCTGAACTCTCCACCAGCAATCGCGCCACCTTGGGCGGTATGATTAATACAGATGCCTCAGGACAAGGTTCCTTGCAATACGGCAAAACTTCCGACCACGTGCTGGGATTAAAAGCCGTGTTGGTCAATGGAGAAATTTTAGAAACCGGTGCCATAAAAACGGAAAACTTCGCGCAAAATTTACCCCCAAATTTAACCGCACTTGGTCGTCAACTTCATCAAGAAATTTTCGCGCGCACCAAAGAAAAACGCCCACAAATTCTCAATGATTTGCCACAGCTTAATCGCTTTTTAACAGGCTACGATTTGAAAAACGTCTTTAATGATGATGAAAGCGAATTTAATTTAACCCGCATTTTAACCGGTTCCGAAGGCTCACTGGCTTTTATTTGTGAAGCCAAATTGGATCTTACACCGATTCCGCAATTCCGCACCTTAATTAATGTGAAATACAGCTCTTTCAACGCGGCATTGCGCAACGCGCCTTTTATGGTGAAAGCCAACGCGCTCTCCGTTGAAACCGTAGATAGCAAAGTATTGGGTTTAGCCAAAGAAGATATTATTTGGCATTCTGTGCGCGATTTATTAACGGAAACGGAAGAAAACCCGATTTTAGGCTTGAACATTGTGGAATATGCCGGCAATGATCAACACAAAATCACCGAATTAGTCACCGCACTTTGCGCGCAATTAGATGAAAAAATTGCCAAGGGCGAAGATAATATTATCGGTTACCAAGTCACCCACGATCTCGATAGTATCAACCGTATCTATGCCATGCGCAAAAAAGCCGTAGGGTTATTGGGCAATGCCAAAGGTTGGGCAAAACCCATTGCTTTTGTGGAAGATACTTGTGTACCGCCTGAACATCTCGCGGATTATATTTTAGAGTTCCGCGCCTTATTGGATGCCCATAATTTGCCATATGGCATGTTTGGTCACGTGGATGCCGGGGTGCTACACGTGCGCCCTGCATTAGATTTAACCGATCGCGCACAAGTGGAACTCTTTAAGAAAATTTCCGATAGCGTAGCAGATCTCACCTTAAAATACGGCGGTTTAATTTGGGGCGAACACGGCAAAGGCGTGCGCTCTTGTTATGGAGAAAAATTCTTTACCCCTGAACTTTGGCAAGAACTGCGTTATGTCAAATTCCTGTTCGATCCTGAAAATCGTTTAAACCCGGGGAAAATCTGTACACCGTTAAATTGCGATGATGAACTTTATGGTTTGTTATCGGATATGCGCGCAGATCACGATCGCCAAATTCCGATTCAAATTCGCGAAGAATTTAGCGGTGCAATGAATTGTAACGGCAATGGTTTGTGCTTTAATTTTGATGTTCACAGCACCATGTGTCCGTCTATGAAAATCTCGCGTAACCGTGTTTTCTCGCCAAAAGGGCGGGCGGCAATGGTACGTGAGTGGTTGAAATTAATGGCAAATGAAAATGTTCAGCCTGCGGAATTGGATTTCCAACATGCCGAAGTGAAGCTTAACGACTTTGTACAAAAAATCAAAAATAGCTTTAAGAAAAAAGAAGAATATGATTTCAGCCATGAAGTCAAAGCAGCCATGGACACTTGTCTGGCCTGTAAAGCCTGCGCGAGCCAATGTCCGATTAAAATTGATGTGGCAAGTTTCCGCTCAAAATTCTTCTATTTTTATCATCAACGCTATTTGCGCCCTGTGAAAGATTATGTGGTTGCCAATTTGGAACTTGCTGCTCCATATATGGCGAAAGCGCCGCAAGTTTTTAACTTCTTCACCAAAATGAAACTGGTACAAAGTGCGGTGGAAAAAACCATTGGAATGACGGATTTGCCGTTGCTTTCACAACCGAATTTAGACAAACAGTTAGTGGAAATCGGCTATCAAGGTCAATCCTTGGAACAGTTGGAAAGCTTATCGGATGCAGCAAAAGCGAATTTAATTTTAGTGGTGCAAGATCCTTGGACATCTTATTACGATGCCAAAGTAGTGAGAGATTTTGTGGCATTAACGCAAAAATTAGGCTACCAAGCCATTTTATTGCCGTTCCGTCCAAATGGAAAAGCACAGCATATTAAAGGTTTCCTAAAACAATTTACGCGTACTGCGAAAAATCAAGCGGAAATGTTAAACCGCGTGGCAAAATTAGGTGTGCCGTTAGTGGGCGTTGACCCTGCGATTGTACTGTCTTATCGCGATGAATATCGAGAAGTGTTGGGCGAAAATCGGGGTGATTTTAAGGTGTTGACATCGCAAGAATGGCTGAAAGCTGAATTGTCATCGGCACGCGTGCAAAGTGCGGTGGAAAACTTGCGTATTTCTGACCGCACTTCCGCGCCTGAGCCTTGGTATTTGTTCCCGCATTGTACGGAAGCCACGGCAATGCCAACCAGCCCGAAAGACTGGCAGCAAATTTTTACCGTGTTTGGTGAAACTTTGCACATTCAAACCGTTGGCTGTTGCGGTATGGCGGGCGTATTTGGTCACGAAGTGCAAAATCAACAAATGTCGCGTGAAATTTACGATCAATCTTGGGGCGAAAAAATACAAGGCAAACCGAAAGATCGCTGTTTAGCCACGGGGTATTCTTGCCGCAGCCAAGTTAAACGTATCGAACAATTTAAACCGAAACATCCTGTTCAGGCGTTACTAGAATTGTTTAAATAATATATTTTGGGACACATCATGTGTCCCAATTTTTATGCCAAAAATCATTCCATTTTTCACCGCGCTTTATGCTAAAATGCACGCCTTTAACGGTTCGCCTTAGGCGAGCTCCTGACTTGAACTCAGACAAATGGAAAACTTATGACCTTTAAACCTGAACTTCTCTCCCCTGCGGGTACCTTGAAAAATATGCGTTATGCCTTTGCTTATGGTGCTGACGCGGTTTATGCAGGACAGCCACGCTATAGCTTGCGCGTGCGTAACAATGAATTTAACCACGAAAATTTGAAAATCGCCATTGATGAAGCTCATCAGCTGGGTAAGAAATTTTATGTGGTCGTGAATATTGCGCCCCACAATTCCAAACTGAAGACCTTTATTAAAGATTTGAAAGTTGTGGTCGATATGAAACCTGACGCATTAATTATGTCTGATCCCGGCTTAATTATGTTGGTGCGTGAAAACTTCCCGGAAATGGATATTCATCTTTCCGTACAAGCCAATGCGGTGAACTGGGCGACAGTGAAATTCTGGAAACAAATGGGCTTAACACGTGTAATTTTATCGCGCGAATTGTCATTGGAAGAAATTGAAGAAATTCGTGAGCATGTGCCTGATATTGAGCTCGAAATTTTCGTACACGGCGCGTTATGCATGGCATACTCAGGGCGTTGTTTGCTTTCGGGCTATATTAATAAGCGCGATTCAAACCAAGGCACTTGTACCAATGCTTGCCGTTGGGAATACAATATGCAAGAAGGCACAACGGATGATGTGGGCAATATTGTGCCGAAATATGAACCTGAAATTGACGTGAAAAATGTGGCGCCAACCCTAGGGGAAGGGCAAACTACGGATAAAGTGTTCTTATATACGGAACCACACCGTCCTGATGAGCAAATGACCGCCTTTGAAGATGAGCATGGGACGTATTTTATGAACTCGAAGGATTTGCGTGCGGTGCAACATGTTGAGCGTTTGACCCAAATGGGCGTACATTCGCTAAAAATTGAAGGTCGTACCAAATCCTTTTATTACTGCGCGCGAACGGCGCAAGTTTACCGTAAAGCCATTGATGATGCGGCAGCCGGCAAGCCTTTTGATGAAAGCTTATTAAGCACCTTAGAAAGTCTGGCACACCGCGGCTATACGGAAGGTTTCTTGCGCCGTCATAACCATGATGAATATCAAAACTACGATTACGGCTATTCTATCTCTGAGCGTCAACAATTTGTGGGCGAATTCACGGGTAAGCGCAACGATCTAGGTATGGCTGAAGTGGCGGTGAAAAATAAATTCTTATTGGGTGATGAAGTAGAAATGATGACCCCAAAAGGCAATGTGGTGTTCCAAATTAACCGTATGCTAAATCGCAAAAATGAGCTCGTTGAAGCCGGTCTTGGCGATGGGCATTTTGTGTATTTGGATGTGCCTGAAGATGTGGAATTAGATTATGCGTTATTAATGCGTAATTTAAGCGGAACAAATACACGAAATCCGCATCAGAAATAAAGATAAAATGCCCTTACCCAACCAACATAATCATCATTAAATAAGTGAGATAAATTAGGGAAAAAATTGAATTAAACGGAATAATGTGAAATAAAAAATGAAAAGACATTACACATAGAGAAATAAAAAAAACTCAGCCGATTTTGACTGAGTTTTTCATTTTAAGGGGTAGGGAAATCACTCTTTGAACATATCCATCTGTCGTTTATTCCACTTCATCAATTTCAAACTTACCAAATCCTTTGCAGGATATTAACCGAAAAGCATTTAATTTGGCTACAAAAAAATGCTTATTAACTGATTTCCACTTTCACGACCTCCGCCACACTTGGGCGAGTTGGCACGTTCAAGCAGGAACACCGCTTTTCACATTAAAAGAATTAGGCGGTTGGGAAACCTTATAAATGGTTAAAAAGTATGCTCATTTAAATGCAGATCATTTATTGGAACACGCAAACAAGGTCGAAATTTACGGTACATTTACGGAACATTCGCAAAGTGAACCTCGATTAAGATTAGTTGCATAGCTTGTAAGTGATTGATTTTAAAATAACTTAATGGCACGCCCTAAAGGATTCGAACCTTTGACCCACGCCTTAGAAGGGCGTTGCTCTATCCAGCTGAGCTAAGGGCGCATTCAAATGGATATGTCTTTTGATGGAATTTCAAAGGATATATTTAAGAAGTGGTCGGCGAGATAGGATTTGAACCTACGACCCACTGGTCCCAAACCAGTTGCGCTACCAAGCTGCGCTACTCGCCGACAAGATGTGTGCATTATAGTTTTCTTTTTTTTACAGTCAATGACTTTTTAAAAAAATTTGTTTGATTGATTAATTTTATGGCAATTAGGGTTACATTTATTTCGTTTTTTTGAGAAAATAGCAAACGTTTTCGCGGTCAATTTAATTGAATAAATAAAGGATAAAGAATGCCAGCACAAGTTATATCAGGCACAGCACTTGCTAAAAATATTAAAGCTGAAGTCGCTCAAAAAATTAATCAATATATTGCTCAGGGTAAACGTGCGCCAGGATTAGCGGTGATATTAGTCGGGGCAGATCCCGCCTCTCAGGTTTATGTGGGTAGTAAACGAAAAAGTTGTGAAGAGTTAGGCATCACGTCTAAATCCTATGATTTGGCGGAAACGACAACAGAAGCGGATTTATTGGCATTAATTGACCAATTAAATGCAGATATGACGATTGATGGGATTTTGGTTCAACTTCCTTTACCTAAGCACATTGATAGCACAAAAGTGATTGAACGCATTGCACCACATAAAGATGTGGACGGTTTCCATCCTTATAACGTAGGTCGATTGTGTCAGCGTATTCCTACTTTGCGTGCTTGCACACCTTATGGGGTGATGAAATTGTTGGAAACCACAGGTATAAGTTTGCGTGGCCAACATGCGGTCATTGTGGGTGCATCCAACATTGTGGGTCGACCGATGGCGTTGGAGCTGTTGCTTGCCGGTTGCACGGTTACTGTCACCCATCGTTTTACGAAAGATTTAGAACATCATATTCGTCAAGCGGATATTTTAGTGGTCGCTGTGGGTAAGCCTGAATTTATCAATGGTGATTGGGTAAAAGACGGTGCTATCGTGATTGACGTGGGCATTAACCGTGGGGCAGACGGTAAATTACGTGGCGATATTCAATATGATAAAGCGGCAGAACACGCGGCATTTATCACACCGGTACCAGGTGGCGTAGGGCCAATGACCGTGGCGATGTTGATGTTTAATACATTATACGCATATGAAACTTATTCATTAAACTAAGTTATCATCAATGTGCGGTTAGACTTGGTAGAAAAAATAGAGCTAATTTGACCGCACTTTTTCTTTCTTAAAGAACATAATCCTTAAATTTTCTCTCGACTGAAATTCAATCTTTCGTTATAATTCGCCAGTTTTTACCCAATTTCATTCAATTTTATAAAGGAAAAAAGAATGTCAACTATTGAAACAACTCAAGGTTTAGAACGCCGCGTTACAATTACAATCCCGGCGGCAGAAGTGGAAAATGCAGTGCGTGAAGAATTAAAACGTGCATCACGCAATGTTCGTATTGATGGTTTCCGTAAAGGTAAAGTGCCGGCACAAATCGTAGAAAAACGCTTTGGTGCATCAATTCGCCAAGATGTATTAAATGACTTATTACCACGTCATTTCTTTGATTTAGCGTTTAAAGAAAAATTAAATCTTGCAGGTCGTCCAACTTTCGCGGTAGAAAGCTTTGAAGATGGCAAAGATGTAGTTTTCACAGCAACTTTTGAAGTCTATCCGGAAGTGGAATTAAAAGGCTTAGAAAATATCAAAGTTGAGAAACCGGTTGTTGAAATTACGGAAGCTGATGTGGATAACATGGTTGAAGTATTACGCAAACAACAAGCAACTTGGGCAGAAAGTGCCGATGCGGCGAAAGCAGATGATCGCGTAACTATTGACTTCGTTGGTTCAATTGATGGCGTTGAATTTGATGGCGGTAAAGCTTCTGATTTCGTTCTTGCGATGGGTCAAGGCCGTATGATTCCGGGTTTTGAAGATGGCATCGTAGGTAAAAAAGCCGGTGAACAATTCGACATTAACGTGAAATTCCCTGAAGAATATCACGCTGAAAACTTAAAAGGTAAAGATGCGAAATTTGCGATTACCTTGAAAAAAGTAGAAAACCAAGTATTACCGGAATTAACGGATGAATTTGTAGCTAAATTTGGTCCAAACACAAAAACTGTGGCAGATTTACGCGCTGAAATCCAAAAAAATATGGAACGTGAGTTGAAAAATGCCTTAGTTTCTCGCGTTAAACAACAAGTCATTGATGGTTTAATTGCTGAAAATGCAATCGATGTTCCGGCGGCTGCAGTCGATCAAGAAATTGATGTATTACGTGAACAAGCGGCGCAACGTTTTGGCGGTAATGCAAAACAAGCGGCACAATTGCCACGTGAATTATTTGAAGAACAAGCAAAACGCCGCGTTCAAGTAGGTCTTTTATTCAGCGCAGTCATTAAAGCGAATGAATTAAAAGCCGATGAAGATCGCGTTAAAGCGATGATCGCAGACATTGCTTCAGCTTATGAGCAACCGGCAGAAGTGGTTGAATTCTATGCGAAAAATGCAGAATTAACCAATAATGTTCGTAACGTAGTGTTAGAAGAACAAGCGGTAGATGCGGTTCTTGCTAAAGCACAGGTTACTGAGAAAAAAGCATCATTTGATGAAATTATGAATCCAAAAGCTTAATTGTTAAGTTTCTGAATTCCTTAAGTGCGGTTGATTTTGAGCGAGTTTTAAAACTTGCGGCAAATGAACCGCACTTTTGTTTTTAACGGCATTATATAGCACTTGTACAAAGCTGAAATGGCGGTTGGTGAGCTTGTCGAACCATAAGACATTTCAGCGTTTACGGTACAATACTTACATTTCAATAAGCTCACTAACCGCCTTGTGTAATTACTACATAATATCTGTTTTTAATGACAGTAAAGAGCATGCATTTTGTTTAGATGATAAACATTATCTATTTATTACTTTTTCAGGTAGAATAGGCGAATTATTTTTCGGATAGTATTACGGAGAACTTTATGGCATTAATCCCTATGGTGATTGAGCAAACGGCACGCGGTGAGCGTTCCTTTGATATTTATTCCCGCCTTTTAAAAGAACGCGTCATTTTTTTAACGGGTGAAGTGGAAGACAATATGGCTAATTTAATTGTGGCGCAATTGTTATTCCTTGAGTCAGAAAATCCAGATAAAGATATTAATATTTACATTAACAGCCCGGGCGGTTCAGTGACTGCAGGGATGGCAATTTATGACACCATGCAATTTATTAAGCCGGATGTGCGCACGCTTTGTATTGGTCAGGCTTGCTCAATGGGAGCTTTTTTATTGGCGGGCGGAACGGCAGGAAAACGTGCAGCATTGCCTAATGCGCGCGTGATGATTCACCAACCTTTGGGTGGTTTCCGTGGTCAGGCTTCTGATATTTTAATTCACGCCAATGAAATTTTAAAAATTAAGAACACTTTGAATGAGCGTTTAGCTTTCCATACGGGGCAATCCCTTGAAGTGATTGAACGTGATACGGATCGCGATAATTTTATGTCGGCAGAAGAAGCTCGTGCCTACGGTCTCGTGGATACGGTAATAAGCAAACGCTAAGGATAAGAGATGACACAAGAAAATCATACACATTGTTCATTTTGTGGTAAGTCTCAAGATGAAGTGGGCAAGTTAATTGCGGGGATTTCAGGTTATATTTGTGGCGAATGTATTGAGCAATGCCACGAATTATTACTAGATGCGCAAGAAGAAAGTGCTGAAGAAGCTGAAAAAACAGTAGAAGAAAAGTTACCGACACCCCATGAAATTCGTGCCCATTTAGACGATTATGTTATCGGGCAAGATTATGCGAAGAAAGTTCTTGCGGTTGCCTTGTATAACCATTACAAACGCTTGCGTTCAGGGCATAAAACCGATGATGTTGAATTAAGCAAAAGTAATGTTTTATTAATCGGTCCAACGGGAAGCGGTAAGACTTTATTGGCACAAACCTTAGCACGTATGTTGAATGTGCCTTTTGCCATGGCAGATGCCACCACTTTAACGGAAGCAGGTTATGTGGGTGAAGATGTTGAAAATGTCATTCAAAAGTTGTTGCAAAACTGTGATTACGATACAGAAAAAGCAGAACAAGGCATTATTTATATCGATGAAATTGATAAGATCACGCGTAAATCTGACAATCCATCTATTACACGTGATGTTTCAGGCGAAGGCGTACAACAAGCCTTGTTAAAACTAATTGAAGGAACTGTGGCGTCCATTCCACCACAAGGGGGACGTAAACATCCACAACAGGATATGCTACGTGTAGATACCTCTAAAATTCTATTTATTTGTGGTGGGGCTTTTGCCGGTTTAGATAAAATTGTGCAAAAACGTATTCATGTTGGCAGCGGTATCGGCTTTGATGCTGAAGTGAAAGGTGAGCAAGATGAATTAAGTTTGACGGATTTATTTAAACAAATTGAAACGGAAGACTTAATTAAGTTTGGTTTAATTCCTGAATTTATCGGACGTTTACCTGTGATTGCACCACTGAGTGAATTGGATGAAGCCGCTTTAATTCAAATCTTAACTGAACCTAAAAATGCGTTGACAAAACAATATCAAGCCTTATTTGGTTTAGAAGATGTGGAATTGGAATTTACCCAAGACGCGTTGACTGCAATGGCGAAAAAAGCCCTTGAACGTAAAACCGGGGCACGTGGTTTGCGCTCAATCGTAGAAGGCATATTGCTTGATACGATGTATGATTTGCCGTCTTTAGACAATTTGGCTAAGGTTGTGGTAGATGAAGCGGTGATCACCAAGGGTGAAAGTCCAAAACTTGAATATAAAAAGTAAAAATTCGGGCAAGAAAGTGTCAAAGTGCGGTTAAATTGACCGCACTTTTTGTCTTTACTACGAAATAGTAAATTGAAAGTAATGGTGAAGTGTCTGCTTTGTTGTTATGTCTTGAATTTTGTTTTTTTGCCCCAATGTAGAACCTAGTATGAAATCTAGTAAGTAGAACCTAGTATGAAATCTAGTAAGTAAAGAAGAGTATAAATGATGAACGCTAAACGCACTCAAAAACGTGAAATTCCCGTTTTACCTTTACGCGATGTCGTGGTGTTTCCTTATATGGTGATGCCGCTTTTTGTGGGACGCGATAAGTCAATTCGAAGCCTTGATCATGCTATGGAAACGGGCAAACAGTTATTGCTTGTAGCGCAAAAACAAGCAGAAGTCGAAGATCCGACTGTCGCAGATTTATATGATATTGGTACGATTGTAAATATCATTCAAATGCTGAAATTACCTGACGGCACAGTGAAGGTGTTAGTCGAAGGTCAGCAACGTGCGGATATTTTACGAATGAGCGATGATGATCATTTTTCTGCGGTGATTGAGCCCATTGAAACCATTATTGAAGCCAATAAAGAGCTTGAAGTAGCGCGTAAAGTGGCCTTTGATGAATTTGAAAATTACGCCAAACAAAATAAAAAAATTCAGCCAGAGATGATCAATGCGCTCACAACGATTGAAGACATTGATCGTTTTGCGGATACTTTAGCTGCGCATTTGCCGGTTTCTGTTCGTCATAAACAAGCAGTGTTATCGCGTGCTAATGTACAGGAACGCTTAGAATATTTGCTGGGTGCTATGGAAAGCGAAACGGATTTATTGCAAGTTGAGAAACGTATTCGTGGCAAAGTAAAAGAGCAGATGGAGAAAACCCATCGCGATTATTACTTGAACGAGCAAATGAAAGCCATTCGCAAAGAGCTAGACGGTGATGAAGATGCACAGGCAGACAGCGAAATCGATCAATTGCGCCAAAAATTAGACGAAGCAAAATTGCCGGCGGAAGCGAAAGAAAAAGTCGAGACGGAAATTAAAAAGCTCAAAATGATGTCGCCAATGTCTTCAGAAGCGACCGTGGTGCGCAGTTATATTGATTGGATGTTGCAAGTGCCGTGGCACAAACGCACTAAAGTGAAAAAAGATATTCAAAAAGCGCAAGAAATTCTTGATGCGGATCATTATGGTCTTGAGCGTGTGAAAGAGCGTATTTTGGAATATTTAGCCGTACAATCGCGCCTAAACCAAATTAAGGGGCCTATTCTTTGTTTGGTAGGGCCACCAGGGGTGGGTAAAACCTCTTTAGGGCAATCTATTGCAAATGCTACCGGGCGTAAATATGTTCGAATGGCATTAGGTGGCGTGCGTGATGAAGCGGAAATTCGTGGGCACCGTAAAACTTATATCGGTTCCTTGCCCGGTAAATTGATCCAAAAAATGGCAAAAGTGGGGGTGAAAAATCCACTATTTTTACTCGATGAAATTGACAAAATGGCAATGGATCATCGTGGCGACCCTGCTTCGGCATTATTGGAAGTGCTTGATCCTGAACAAAATACTAAATTCAACGATCATTATTTAGAAGTGGATTATGATTTGTCTGACGTGATGTTTGTGGCAACGTCAAATTCAATGAATATTCCCGGCCCATTGTTAGATCGTATGGAAGTGATTCGTTTGTCAGGTTATACGGAAGACGAAAAACTGAATATTGCGACTCGCCATTTGCTGGAAAAACAAATGGAACGTAATGGCTTGAAAAAAGGTGAACTCACGATTGAAGATAGCGCGATTATTGATATTATTCGTTATTACACGCGTGAAGCGGGTGTGCGTGGTTTAGAACGTGAAATTTCCAAAATTTGCCGTAAAGCCGTTAAACAGTTGTTGTTAGATAAAAAAGTGAAATCTTTAGTGGTCAATAGCGATAACCTTAATGATTATTTAGGTGTTCGCCGTTTTGATTATGGTTTGGCGGATACGGAAAATCGTATTGGTGAAGTAACAGGTTTAGCTTGGACGGAAGTGGGCGGTGATTTGTTGACTATTGAAACGGCTTCTGTGGTAGGCAAAGGTAAACTCACTTTTACCGGCTCATTGGGTGATGTAATGAAAGAGTCTATCCAAGCGGCAATGACGGTCGTTCGTTCGCGTGCGGAAAAATTGGGGATTGCCAGTGATTTCCACGAAAAACGTGATATTCATATTCATGTGCCGGATGGCGCGACACCAAAAGATGGCCCAAGTGCAGGGATTGCAATGTGTACAGCCTTGGTTTCTTGCTTAACGGGCAACCCCGTGCGCGCGGATGTGGCCATGACAGGGGAAATTAGTTTACGGGGTAAAGTCTTGCCAATTGGTGGCTTAAAGGAAAAATTATTGGCAGCACATCGTGGCGGGATCAAAACCGTATTAATTCCAAAAGATAACGTGAAAGATTTGGAAGATATCCCGCAAAATGCAAAAGATAGCTTGACCATTCACGCTGTGGAAACCATTGATGAAGTGTTAACACTTGCCCTTGAAAATCCGCCACAAGGTGTGGAGTTTGTTAAACTGTCACCGGTCAATGCCGTCAAAGTACCACGAGCGCGTAAGTCGCCGAAAGTGAAACCAACGGTTAATTAAAGCAGGTGCGGTGAAAAATTTGCTTATTTTTCACCGCGCTTTATTTTATAATTTTGGACTTATTGATAAAACATAGGAAAATCCAAATGTCATTTATGGAAAAAATGCACCACATGGCGAATAGCTGGGTGTCAAAAGCAATTCTTGCGGCAATCGCCGTATCATTTCTCGTATCGGGAATGTATGGGTATTTAGGCTCATCGGCAGATTTGTCAGCGGTTAAAGTGAATGGCGAAGAAATTAGTCAAGAGCAATTTCAACAACGTTACAACGAAGCCTATCAACGTATCAGCCAAGAACTGGGCGAGACAGAATTTGCGGCAGTTGTTGACTCTCCCGAGTTTATTAACGGCTTAAGAACCCGTGTTTTAACGGAATTAATTGATCAAACTTTAATACAGCAATATACCAAAGAATTAAATTTGGCGGTGAGCGATGACGCGATTAAACGTGCGATTGTGAGCATGCCAAATTTCTTGGTTGACGGTAAGTTTAATAATGAAGCGTATCAATTATTTTTGCGCAATAACAATATGAGCTCAGATATGTTTGCTGCTTCATTACGTGAATCCATGCGTTTAGAGCAATTGCAACAAGGTCTGATTGGAACGGATTTTTTAACACCGGCACAACAGGCACAATTTGCAAGAGATTTTTTCCAAGAGCGTACCGTTCGTGTTGCGAAACTTCCGTTAGCGGATGAAATCGCCAAACAATCGGTGACAGAGCAAGAAGTGGCAGATTATTATAATGCGAATAAAGCGAATTTCGCGATGCCTGAAATGGTAAAAGTGCAATATATTGATTTGACCAAAGCCATTGCAGAAAAATCAGTGGCGGTAACGGATGTTGAAATTCAACAATATTATCAAGATCATAAATCAGAGTTTGCGACAAAAGCACAACAACGTCTATCACACATTCAGGTAGCGACCGAGCAAGAAGCCAATGATATTTATACGGCATTACAAGGTGGCGCGAATTTTGCAGAGTTAGCTAAAACCAAATCAATGGATAAAGGTTCTGCGGCATCAGGTGGTGATTTAGGTTGGTTAAATAATGGCGATTTACCTAAAAACCTTGAAGATGCTGCGATGGCTGTTGATGTAGGAAATTATAGTGCGCCGGTTAACGTTGATGGAAATTTCCATATCGTTAAAGTTGATGATCGTAAACTATCGACAATCTTGCCATTAGAGCAAGTTCGCGGTCAAATTGTGAGTGCAATTCGTCAGGAGTTACTGGCGAACGCTTTCTATTCTCTTGAAAAACAAGTGGCAGAAAAAGCGTTTGAAGATCAATCATCATTAGCTTCGGCTGCTAAACTAGCCGGGGTTGAGGTAAAAGAAACAGGCTATTTTACTCGCCGCGATTTACCAACGGACTTAGATTTCCCTGTTGTGGCTAATGCTATTTTTGATGGGGATGTATCGCAGGGAAATGTCAACTCTGAACCAATGAATGTCGGTGAACAACATTCTATTATCGTTCGTGTTGTTGATCATAAACTCGAAGGTACAAAAACCTTAGATGAAGCTAAAGCGGAAATTAGTGCTTTCTTAACGCGCCAAAAAGCAGAAAAAGTGATGCTTGAACAAGCAAATAAATGGGTTGCTGATTTACAAGCGGGTCAAACGCCTGCGGCAGTATCTTTTGGCCATGCCGAAAAATGGGTTTATGCAGAGAAAAAAGATCCTGAATTGACACAAGCGATTTTCTCAATGGCAAAACCTGAAAATGGTCAGGTGATCTACAAGGCGACAAAAGCGAATAACGGCGATATCGTTATTGTGGCCTTAGATAAAGTGACTGATGGTACACCGGACGAGAAAGTCTTAGCGCAATTAAACGCACAAACCTTAGGGTTACAGTCACGAGAAGTGCAAGCTAATTTAGTTAAGTCTTTGCGTAGCAAAGCAAAAATTGAAGTGAATGATGCGTTCTTAAAACAAGAAGCGGAATAATATCAATCGAACTTTAGAGATAAAAGCACCAACATATTTTGGTGCTTTTTTATGAAAACCTCAAAATTTGCTAGTTTTTAACCGCACTTTATGGTATAAAAGCGCGGTTATTTTTGGCTATGCCAGTCATAGCAAAAGTAGCTTAATCTTAAATTTAACAACACACACATACCGCAAGGGTTAAATCGGGGTGCCAAACGGTCGATTTACTTGGTATGTGGAGGCTCAACCCCAATTAAAAGGAAAAATATTATGGCACAAGTTTCAATGCGCGACATGATTAACGCAGGCGTACATTTCGGTCACCAAACTCGTTACTGGAACCCAAAAATGAAACCATTCATTTTCGGTGCACGTAACGGCGTTCATATCGTGAACTTAGAAAAAACACTTCCGTTATTCAACGAAGCATTAGCTGAATTAACTCGTATCGCTCACAACAACGGTAAAGTATTATTCGTTGGTACAAAACGTGCAGCGTCTGAAGCAGTTAAAGCAGCAGCATTAGATTGCCAACAATTCTATGTAAACCACCGTTGGTTAGGTGGTATGTTGACTAACTGGAAAACAGTGCGTCAATCAATCAAACGTTTAAAAGATTTAGAAACTCAATCTCAAGACGGTACATTTGATAAATTAACCAAAAAAGAAGCGTTAGATCGTTCACGCGAAATGGCTAAATTAGAATTAAGCCTTGGTGGTATCAAAGAGATGGCTGGTCTTCCAGATGCAATTTTCGTAATCGGTGCAGACTACGAACACATCGCAATCAAAGAAGCAAACAACCTTGGTATTCCTGTATTCGCAGTTGTTGATACAAACGCAAGCCCAGATGGCGTTGATTTCCTTATCCCAGGTAACGATGACGCAACTCGTGCAATCCAATTATACTTGGACGCAGCATCAGCAGCGGTAAAAGAAGGCCGTAAAGCTGAAGTTGTAGCAGAAGAAAAATTTGCTGAAGAAGCGGCAGAGTAATCTGGAAATAGGCTAAGCCCAATTAGGGTCTTTTATTGAAAGATGAACAAGACCCTAAAACAGGGGGCGAAAGTTCCCTGTTTTACTACCTAATTCTCGTAGGGGTGTGTAAGTATACGCCCTGATAAAACTTTCAAAAAGTGCGGTTAAAATTTACCGTATTTCATATCAAAATCTTAGAGGACAAGAAAATGGCTGAAATCACAGCGGCATTAGTAAAAGAACTTCGTGAACGTACCGGCGCAGGTATGATGGAATGTAAAAAAGCATTAGTTGAAGCAAACGGTGATATCGAGTTGGCTATCGACAACATGCGTAAATCAGGTCAAGCAAAAGCGGCTAAAAAAGCAGGTCGTGTAGCTGCTGAAGGTGTTATCCTTGCGCGCATCGGTGCAGGTTTTGGTGTATTAGTTGAAATGAACTGTGAAACTGACTTCGTAGCAAAAGATGCTGGTTTCTTAGGTTTAGCAAATGAAGTGGCTGATTTTGCATTAGCAAACAAAGGCACAACAATTGATGCATTAGCAGCGGCATTTGAAGAAAAACGCGCTGCATTAGTGGCAAAAATCGGTGAAAACATGACAATCCGCCGCGTTCAATATTTAGAAGGCGAAGTGATTGCACAATACTTACACGGCGCGAAAATTGGTGTATTAGTCGCTGGTCAAGGTTCTGCAGAAGAACTCAAAAAAGTAGCAATGCACGTTGCAGCGTCTAAACCTGAGTTCGTAAACCCAGAAGACGTTTCTGCTGAAGTTGTTGAGCATGAGCGTCAAATCCAAATCGACATCGCAATCAACTCTGGTAAACCAAAAGAAATCGCTGAGAAAATGGTTGAAGGTCGTATGAAGAAATTCACCGGCGAAGTTTCATTAACAGGTCAAGCATTCGTAATGGATCCTTCACAAACCGTAGGCGACTACTTAAAATCAGTGAACACTTCAGTATCTAACTTCATTCGTTTAGAAGTAGGTGAAGGTATCGAGAAAGTAGAAGAAGATTTCGCAGCTGAAGTAGCGAAAATCACTGGCGGTAACGCTTAATTTCTCTCTTATTAAGAATGAAAAATCCCAGCTTTCGTGCTGGGATTCAGACCACCGACACCCCCACCTTTTCAGACTTCCTGCCAAAGGTAGGTTTATTTTTTGCTGTTTTATCTCTTTCTATTGCATTTCTTTCCAAATAGCCACTCAAGCGATCAGTTTTGGAGATTTCTTTGTCATTACCGTATATTGGTGAAGAATAAGCCATAAAAAGCGTAAAAAAGTCCAGAGCGCAAGGGCTATTTTCTTGATATTTTGCGCATTGCCGCAAGGAAGCATTGTATTTGCACTTTTGAGAACTCTCTGTAACGGGCGTAACGGTGTCCGTGGTGTTGTTTGGCATCCGTAAAGCTGCGCTCGACGGTTTCAGCTCGGCGTTTGTAGAGTTTTTTCCCCTTGTTCCGATAGCCTAACCGCATTGGTGTTGTCCATTGCGGCTTGGTAGATGTGTCGGGTTATCAGCCCTTCGGCTTTTTGATTTTGGGTACACTGCAAGCGAAGTGGGCAAGTCCGGCAATAGGCAGGGTTAGATTTGTAGGTGTGATAGCCTTCTCTTGTGGTGGTGCTGTAAATGAGTAGTTGTTCCATTGGGCAAATGTAACAATCCTTGTCCGCATCGTATTTAAACAAACGCACAGGGTCAACGGCCGGGCGACCGTTATCATGGCAATAAAGATGGGCGACTTCATCACGAATAAATTCAAAATCAATGGCTTTGGCAACCTTACGAACAAGGTGGTCTTTAGGCATAAGCTGTTCAAGACTTATCATCTCGAGTGCATATTGGGGGGAGCGGTATTTTTAAGCATAGGCATTTCCTTTTTTCGATATACCTATTAGATCAAACCTCTAGCGAGATGTCTAGAGGTTTGTCAGCGGTCTGTGAGCCGTTCTGCGGCTCTTTCTTTCAGCCACAGCGGGGCTGGGCTTGAACCTAGCACGGCTCATGCTAGGTTATGTTCCACTACATCAAACCGCTTGTTGAAAAATCACATTATCCGCTTTTTTCAAATAAGCGCTGATTTCATTGAAATTCATATAACGATAAACATCGTCTTTTTCTTTCTGTAAATCGGCTACATAAGTGAGATATTCCGCAGGCGTTGGCAACTTGCCCAGCAATGCCGCAACGGCAGCCAATTCTGCTGACGCGAGATACACATTGGCACCTTGCCCCAAACGGTTCGGGAAGTTTCGTGTCGAAGTTGAAACTACAGTGGCTTTGTCTGCCACACGTGCTTGGTTGCCCATACAAAGTGAACAGCCCGGCATTTCAACGCGCGCGCCACTTTTGCCATAAATGCTGTAATAACCTTCTTCCGTTAACAAGGCTGCATCCATTTTGGTTGGCGGCGCCACCCATAAGCGGGTTGGAATCATCCCCTTGAATTGATTGAGTAATTTCCCTGCTGCGCGGAAATGTCCGATATTAGTCATACAAGATCCGATAAACACTTCATCGATCTTATCGCCTTGGACTTCCGATAACAAACGGGCATCATCAGGATCATTTGGCGCGCACACAATCGGCTCTTTGATTTCATCCAAATTAATCTCAATCACCGCCGCATATTCCGCGTCTTTGTCCGCTTCTAACAACGTTGGATTTGCAAGCCAATTTTCCATGGCTTTCACGCGGCGTTCTAATGTGCGTGCGTCACCATAACCTTCGGCAATCATCCATTTCAACAAAGTGATATTGGAATTGAGATATTCAATGATCGGTGCTTTGTTAAGCTTAATGGTACAAGCCGCTGCTGAACGTTCCGCCGAAGCATCCGAAAGCTCAAAAGCCTGTTCCACTTTCAAATCTTCCAACCCTTCGATTTCCAAAATTCGCCCTGAGAAAATATTTTTCTTGCCTTGTTTTTCAACGGTGAGCAAACCTTGTTGGATAGCAAAATACGGAATAGCGTGAACTAAATCGCGTAAGGTAATGCCTTCTTGCATTTTACCTGTAAAACGCACTAACACAGATTCAGGCATATCCAACGGCATAACGCCGGTTGCTGCCGCAAAAGCCACTAAGCCTGAACCCGCGGGGAATGAAATACCGATTGGGAAACGGGTATGGGAATCGCCGCCTGTTCCAACAGTATCCGGCAATAACATACGATTGAGCCACGAGTGGATGACCCCGTCCCCTGGGCGCAAAGATACGCCGCCACGGTTCATAATAAAATCAGGTAAAGTGTGGTGCGTGACCACATCCACAGGTTTTGGATAAGCAGCGGTATGACAGAACGATTGCATCACAAGATCCGCCGAGAAACCTAAACAAGCTAAATCTTTTAATTCATCGCGCGTCATCGGTCCTGTGGTATCTTGCGAGCCCACTGAAGTCATACGCGGTTCGCAATATTGCCCCGGTCGAATGCCATCCACACCACAAGCGCGTCCCACCATTTTTTGTGCCAAGGTAAATCCTTTGTGATTTTCCACCGCACTTTGTGGTTTCACAAAAATATCGCTTTCAGGCAATCCCAACGCCACGCGCGCTTTATGGGTTAAACCACGGCCGATAATCAACGGAATACGTCCGCCCGCACGGACTTCATCTAATAATACGTCTGTTTTTAAGCTAAATTCCGCAATAACATTGTCGGTATCATGAACACAAATTTTGCCCGCATAAGGGTAAATATCAATAACATCGCCCATATTTAAGCGACTCACATCCACTTCAATCGGCAACGCCCCTGCGTCTTCTAAGGTATTAAAGAAAATCGGAGCAATTTTTCCGCCCAACACAATACCGCCTGCGCGTTTGTTTGGAATATAAGGAATATCTTCACCCATAAACCAAAGCACCGAGTTGGTCGCGGATTTTCGTGAGGATCCTGTCCCCACCACATCGCCCACATAAGCCAACGGAAAGCCTTTTTGTTTTAGGGTTTCAATTTGTTGAATAGGCCCCACTTGGGTTGGCTCATCAGGCACGATCCCCTCGCGTGGCATTTTTAACATGGCTTTGGCGTGCAACGGAATATCAGGACGCGACCACGCATCTTGCGCAGGGGAAAGATCGTCCGTATTGGTTTCCCCTGACACTTTAAACACGGTCACCGTTAATTTTTCCGCTAATTTCGGACGAGACGTAAACCATTCCGCATTCGCCCAAGATTGCAATACTTGCTGCGCATACACATTGCCTTGTTCAGCGCGAGATTGCACATCGTGGAAATTATCAAACATCAGCAAGGTGCGAGATAATTCTTCTGCAGCAATTGGCGCCAATTTTGCGTCATCAAGTGCGGTTAAAAGTGGCTCAATATTGTAACCACCTTGCATTTTACCCAACATTTTCACCGCACTTTCCGCAGAAATTAACGGACAAACCACATCCCCTTTAGCGACCGCAGATAAAAATGACGCTTTCACATAAGCCGCTTCATCCACCCCCGCAGGAATACGCGTTTCAAATAATTCCAGTAAATAGGCTTCTTTTCCTTGCGCTGGATTTTTCAATAATTCAATCAGTTGCGCCGTTTGTTCCGCATTTAACGGTTGCGGCACAACGCCCAATTTGGCACGTTCATCAACCTGTTTTTGATAATCTAATAGAAAGTTTGACATAGCTACTCCTTACATATTAGCGATAATATCTTGTGCAAACTCAGAAGTTGAGCGCAAGGTTGCACCTTCTAACATTTCCGCAAAATCAAAAGTCACGGTTTTATCCGCAATGGTTTTGGACACGGCTTTCACCACCAAATCTGCCGCTTCAATCCAACCCAAATGACGCAACATCATTTCGCCGCTTAAAATCAAGGAACCCGGGTTGCCTTTATTTTGCCCTGCAATTTTTGGCGCCGTACCGTGCGTGGCTTCAAAGATCGCTGCGTCATCGCCAATATTCGCCCCCGGGGAAATGCCAATACCGCCCACTTGCGCTGCTAACGCATCGGAAATGTAATCGCCGTTAAGATTTAACGTGGCAATCACATCGTAATCCGCAGGATGCAATAACACTTCCTGTAAAAACGCATCGGCAATGCAATCTTTAATCACAATTTCGCGCCCTGTATTCGGATTGGTCAAACGCATCCAAGGGCCTTGTTCAATTAAGGTCGCGCCAAATTCTTGCGCCACTTGATAACCCCATTCTTTAAATGCCCCTTCCGTGAATTTCATAATATTGCCTTTATGCACCAAAGTGAGCGAAGTGCGGTCATTATCAATCACATATTGCAAAGCAGCCCGAACCAAACGTTGTGTCCCTTGTTTAGAAACCGGTTTAATGCCAATACCACAATCTTCCGTAAAACGGATTTTTTTCACGCCCATTTCTTGTTGCAAAAATTGAATCACTTTATTGGCTTCAGGTGAGCCCGCCACCCATTCCACGCCCGCATAAATATCTTCTGAATTTTCGCGGAAAATCACCATATTCACTAACTCAGGGTGTTTCACCGGGCTTGGCGTGCCGTCATAATAACGAATCGGGCGCAAGCAATTATACAAATCCAACCCTTGACGCATCGCCACGTTCAAAGAACGAATACCACCGCCAACCGGGGTCATTAAAGGCCCTTTAATGGCAACGTGATAGTCGCGGATAAATGCCATGGTTTCATCAGGCAACCACGTATTTTCACCATAAACTTCATTGGCTTTGCCGCCTGCATAAATTTCCATCCACGAAATTTTGCGTTTGCCTTGATACGCTTTTTCTACTGCCGCATCAATCACCGCTTGCATGGCGGGCGTCACATCTACGCCAATTCCATCGCCTTCAATAAAAGGAATGATGGGATTATCGGGCACTTGAAGCGAACCGTTAGCGGCAATTTGAATTTTTTCACCTTGAGGGATTTTAACCTGTGATTGCATATAACCTCCTGTTGTGGGGTGTTTTTCGTTATTTTGAAGAGATGTATCGAATAGATTAATTAGACCATATCAGGAATTCAACTAAAAAAGAACAATTTCACACAAAAAAAGTTTATTGCTATTAAATTTCATCTAAAAACAACAAGCATATTTTAAATTAAAACGATTTAGCAAAAAAATCTATTGCATAAATAATTTAAATAATGCTAAGTTCATTCGCACATATCAAAAAAATTCTAAAAATATCTCACAACAGGAGAAAGATATGGCAAACGCAAAAGCAACACTTACAATCAATGGAAATGCTTATGATCTCAATGTTTACAAAGGGTCATTAGGTTATGAAGCCGTGGACATTCGCCCATTAACGCAAAATAAACTCTTTGCCTATGACCCAGGCTTAGTGTCAACCGCAGTTTGTGAATCAGAAATTACCTTCGTAGATGGCGATAATGGTCAACTACTCTACCGCGGCTATCCTATTGATCAATTAGCGGAAAATGGTGATTACCTTGAAATCAGCTACTTGCTCTTATTTGGCGAACGCCCAACCAAAGAGCAATATCAAGATTTTTGCCACTTGGTCAAACATCATACCCTTGTGCATGAACAACTCACCAAATTCTTCCAAGGTTTCCGCCGAGATTCCCACCCAATGGCGGTAATGTGCGGGGTAAGTGGTGCGTTAGCGGCGTTCTATCACGATTCTATCGATGTGAAAAACGAAGCTCACCGCGAATTAACGGCAATTCGTTTATTGGCAAAAATCCCAACGTTGGCGGCAATGTGTTACAAATATTCCATTGGGCAACCTTTTATGTTCCCACAAAACCATTTGTCCTACGCAGGTAACTTTCTCTATATGATGTTTGCCACACCTTGCGAACCTTATGTGGTCAACCCTGTTTTGGAACGCGCCCTAGATAAAATCTTTATCTTACACGCCGACCACGAACAAAATGCGTCAACTTCCACCGTACGAACTGCGGCATCTTCAGGGGCAAACCCATTTGCTTGTATTGCCGCTGGTATCGCATCGCTTTGGGGGCCGGCGCACGGCGGCGCAAACGAAGCCTGTATTAATATGCTGGAAGAAATTGGCACCGTAGATCGTATCCCGGAATTCGTAGCGCGCGCCAAAGATAAAAATGATCCATTCCGCTTAATGGGCTTTGGTCACCGCGTGTATAAAAACTACGACCCGCGCGCCAAAGTAATGCGTCAAATTTGTCATGAAGTGTTAACCGAATTGAAAATCAACAACCCATTATTTGATGTCGCCATTGAATTAGAGCGAATCGCCTTAAGCGATCCTTATTTCATCGAACACAAACTTTATCCTAATGTGGATTTCTATTCGGGTATCGTACTGAAAGCTATCGGTATTCCAACGTCAATGTTTACCGTAATGTTCGCCCTTGCCAGAACAGTCGGCTGGATTGCCCACTGGAAAGAAATGTACAAACAAGGCAACTTCAAAATTGTGCGCCCACGCCAAATCTACACAGGTCACACAGAACGCAATTTTGCGCCTATCGATAAAGCCTAATAGAGTAAAAAGTGCGGTGAAATTTCACCGCACTTTAAGTCTCCCCATCACTAATTTTTCCACTTAATTAACCGTTCCATTAAATCCACAAGCTCAGTACGATCGCTATCTTCCAAATGAGCAAACAGCAATTCCAATTTACGCGCCTGATCAACAGAACGATTACTGCTCTCCGTTAATAAATCCGCCACTTCGCAGCCAAAAATCTCCGAAAGTTCCAACAACCGCAATACCGTTGGCACACTTTTCCCGCGCTCCATACGCGAAACGGCATCATTACTAATCCCCAAAATTTCCGCCAATTGCGCCTGCGTTAAGCCAACCGCTTGCCGATATTTTGAAATCGCACGCCCAATGGTCTGCACTAATTGCTCACTTTTGTCCAACACCCAATCCCCCTTTTCTTTAAAAAAGAAATGATAGACATTGGCTCTCATTGATAAATAGCAAATAAAATCTAGTGTAGACTTGAAAAGTCTTATTAAAATAAATAGTATATCCAAAATGATTTTTTTGAGGCTTTTTGGCGTTGAATAAACAAAATAAAAAAATTTTCTACGGAATGACACAACCTGTCACAGTCTATTTATAAAATTTATTCACATAATAAAGACAGGATATTTTGATATGACAAAAAGCAGCATACTCGCCTACCGATTAAGTGAAATCTTAGTTTTATTAAATCAAGGAAAACGCCTTGATACCCATCAATTAGCAGAAGAATTTAACGTAAGCGTTCGCACCATTCAACGCGATATTCGAGATCGCTTTGCCCATAGTAAAGCGAACACAAGAAGTACTTGATGTTGAATTAGAACATTTAGCAGATATCACTCAGCATTTAAGTGCTGAATTAGAACCTATGGAAGCGAAGATTAAAAATGTGAAAATAGGATTAAAGGAATTTGTGCTAGATTATTTCACAAGCTTAATTCGTCAAGTAAAAGGAACAGATTTAACAACATTTACTGATTTTTATGAAAGCGAATTAGGGAAAGACGGCATTATTCTAAACTCACGACTTGAGCAAGAATTTGACCGTCAATGCCAAGTAGTAAGTAGCTCATTACAGAGAATTAGTTTGGATTTTAATAATGAAATAAGTAGATTTGAGGCTTCGGTTGGATCAACACTTATGTCCAAAGGTTTAGGTTTTTTAAGCAAGCAAAAATTAACCAATACCCATGTTTTAGTAGCACGAGATGGGATTGTTTCGGTGGGTAAAATGATTGGTGTAGATTTAGCGAAATACCTAAAATTTAAACCTTGGGGGGCGGTCAATTTGGCAGCTAAAGCTAATGCTTTTCTTGCTTTTGCTGGCATTGCATTAGAATTATTAGACTCCCATAAAAAAGCACAAGCTGAACGTGAGTTTAAAGAAATGATTACGGAAATTGTTAATATATTAGAAGAACAACGGCAAGGCTTACTAAACTCCTTAAATAAGGATGATTTTGTCGGGCAACTTTTTCCACGATATGTGGAATTGCAAGAACGATTTAAAGATATTCAAGAAAATAATGCACAAACTGTTGCTCGTAGACAGGCTTTCAATGAATGGCAAAAAGAAGGATTAGTTATTGAAGGAGAATATCGCATTTTAGAACAATAATTCAATTCGAGCAGAACAGGCCTATTTAGAGTAATTTTGGATAAGCTTGCTTTTTCTTAATAAAATTAAATAACCACCATTTATATGGTGGTAAATTTCTAAATATAAAATGAGAGTACAAACTCTCATTTTATGAATAAGGAATATAATTATGTTAGCATTTAATCCTTTCAATCCACATGTAGAAATTTGCCCCAATTGTCATTGGAAAAATAAATTACTTATTACATCTGATGTAGTTTTTACAGTTAAAACCTGTCCAAATTGTCAAACCAGTACAGTAATTAAACCACTTTCAGAACTTTCTTGGTTGGAGCAAAAATATTTAAAGTATTATAATCGAACTGTATTAAAACAACATAGATACTAGTTTTTATAGCATACAACCATGTATTTTTAATATTGGAATCGGAGAATGTATAATGAACTTTGAAGAAAAACTCGCGGACGCTTTAATTGAGCGGATGACCGAAGAACAAAAATGGGAAACTTTTAAAGCACTTCAACAGTTTGATTTTGATGAAATGGATAGAATGTTTGAAGAATATGAGAAAAGACTTGAAAATATTGGACAGAAATTACAAGAAATCCAGACAGAGTTAGAAGAGCAATTAGCTTCAGAAAATAATACCTAATAAAAAATGGTAAAATAACTGCTTGCAAGTTCATGTTACCCCATCTAAAATGTAAGACAAATGTATTACATAAGGGGCTAAAATGACTTCATATACTTTTCGACTTGATGAACAACTTAAACAAGAAGCTTTTTCGGTGTTCAAAAGCTATGGCTTAACACCAGCTCAAGCGATTAAGATGATGTTACAACAAGTGGTTCGTACCAAGTCTATTCCTGTACAATTTGATTATCAACCCAATGCGGAAACCGCAGAGGCAATTCGAGAGCTAACGGCAGGTGAGGCTGAACACCACAAAGTCAATTCTGTAGAAGAAATGATGGCGTTAATGCAGAAAATGGCAACGGAGTAGGTAATGATTGTTCAGTCGAGTAAAGCATATAAGCGTGATCTGAAAAAACTCGCTTCTTCGCCTGAATTTCTGACGAGTATTGAATATATTGAAGTGATGTACCATTTGCTTAATGGAATGGCGTTACCGGCAAAATATCTCGATCACGCATTAAGTGGGGAATGGCAAGGTTTTAGAGATTGCCATATAAAAAATGATTTGGTATTAATTTATAAAGTTGAAGGTGATGTACTTCAGCTTGCAAGACTAAATACACATTCAGAAGTTTTTGGATAAAAAATAATAACTAACTATAACTAATACAGATCGCAAACTATGAACAACCTATCAAATACTCAACAACTCCAAACCTACTTCCGTGAACAACGTGATATTCAAAATTTTCCTGATAATTTCCGTTTGCGGATTCATCGTGCCTTAAGCTGGTTAGAAAAAGCAGAAGCATTAGAAATGCCGCAAGAATCAGATATGAAGTTTATTAGTTTGTGGATTGCTTTTAATGCAGCTTATGCGAAAGAATTTGAAAATCATATTGGTAAAGATCGTGCGATTTTTAATGAATTTTTGGTGCGAATCTGTACTTTTGATAAAGAACGGGTGATTTATAATTTGGTATGGAAAAAATTTTCTGATTCTATTCGTTTGTTATTAGACAATAAATATATTTTTCAATCTTTTTGGGATTTTCATAATGGTAAGATTTCAGAAAAAGAATATATTGTGGCGGAAGTCAAAGAACGTGAGCGATTTTTGTCTGCGTTGGAACAACAAAAAACAGAACGTATTTTAGACGTATTGTTTAGCCGTTTATATACGTTACGAAATCAGATTTTGCACGGTGGGGCAACTTTTGGGAGTAAAGTCAATCGAGAGCAGTTACGTGACGGTTGTAATATTTTGGCGTTTCTTATTCCTGCTATATTGCAAATTATGATGGAAAACCATTCTAAAATTGATTGGGGCAAGCCGTTTTATCCTGTTGTGCGAGATTAGGAATAGGGCAATAGACAAAAGTGCGGTGAAATTTCACCGCGCTTTCATTGCTGACAAGCCCTATACGCGCCGTATAGGGTTACATAATCTGAGCCGCTCTGCGGCTCTTCTATTACACCACCTATTACAGCCCCAGCAGGGCTGAGTTTAATAAACCTAGCACGGCTCGTGCTAGGTTGTTTTTTTGAAAATGAGCGTCAATAATCTGAAGTGAGATTAACCTTTAACATTCAAATACAACAATCTTGCAATATTAACCGCACTTGAAATGAGATTTTCTTGCCCTTTTGCCAAGGTTTCTTCAAGCGTGCCTAGATTGCGAATAATCGGGAAGACGGCGTCAATGCCATGTTGATAAACTACTTGATAATCTTCTCGTAAGCAGCCCACAATGGCGATGACCGGTTTACCGAACTGTTTTGCCGTACGTGCTACGCCGACAGGGGTTTTGCCTGCGATACTTTGCGCATCCATTCGACCTTCGCCGGTGATCACTAAATCAGCATCTTTCACATGTTCTACTAATTTTGTGGCTTCAATAATAATTTGTACACCGGCTTTAAGTTGAGCATTAGGAAGCAATAATAAACCACCGCCCATACCACCGGCCGCACCTGCACCAGGTTTATCCGCAATCGCAATACCGAGTTGTTGTTCAACTTGACGGGCAAAATGGGCAAGTCCATTATCTAGTTCTGCCACCATGGCAGGTGTGGCACCTTTTTGTGGACCGAAGATCGCAGTTGCACCGGTTGGGCCACAAAGCGGATTATTCACATCACAAGCCACTTCAAAAGTGACTTGTGCTAAACGAGAATCAAGGTTTTCCGTTGAAATGGATACAATTTGAGATAACGCGCCACCGCCCCGGCCAATTTCTTGTCCGTTGCTATCTTTAAAGGAAATCCCTAACGCTTGTAACATACCCACACCACCGTCATTGGTCGCACTTCCGCCAATGCCTAATAGAATTTTCTTCACACCAAGATCTAAGGCTTTTTTAATCAGCTCACCTGTACCATAACTGGTGGTGTTAAGCGGATTGCGCTGTGCCATTGGCACTAAATGCAAGCCTGACGCTGCCGCCATTTCAATAAAGGCGGTTTGCTTGTCCCCTGAAATCCCTAAAAACCCAGTCGTTGGATTACCTAATGGCGCAGTGACAGCTACTTCGACAAAAGCGCCGCCTGTGGCATCAACCAAGGATTGAACCGAACCTTCGCCACCATCAGCCATAGGGATTTTCACATATTCAGCATCGGGGTAAATTTGTTTAAAACCGGCTTCAATCGCATTAGCCACTTCTAATGCCGTTAAACTTTCTTTGAATGAATCCGGGGCAATGACAATTTTCATTTTTACATACCAATAATGATTGAATTTCTATTATTATGTCATAGAGTTACTCAATATAAAGTGACCCAAATCACAAAAATCAACGTCACTGAATTTATTTCCGGACGATACACACCATTTCCCTAAAATATGCTATGATCCGCACTTATTTTAGTTTATAGACACAAAGTCATGATGAATATTCGTTGGAATCTGGTTTTAGCTGTTATCACGCTAGGATTGCTGGCTTGGTTTTATTCGCTAAATCAAGATGATGATAAATTAACACATTTAATTAAAACGCCTGAACATCCTGAATATATTGGGCAAAAAATGGAAACGGTCGTGTTTTCCCCAACAGGCGAAAAACAGTATATTGCGTTGTCTGATAAGGTTGAGCATTTTACCGTTGATGGCCATACGGATTTTACCCAACCCGTGGTTTATGTTTTAGATGTGTCGCTCAGCAAAGATAAGTCTCAGGATAGCACGCAAAGTGCGGATAAAAATCAAGTAGAAAGTTGGAAACTCACGGCAAACAAAGCCACCTTAACCAAAGACAATATGTTGAATTTAGAAGGCAATGTTATTGCGCAGAGTTTACTTGAAACCTCAAAACTACAACGTATTGAAACAGAAAGTGCCATGGTTAACTTAACCACACAAGATATTACATCCGATAAAATGGTGACGGTTAATGGACAAAATCTCACTAGCACAGGTTTAAAATTAACCGGCAACTTAAAACAACAAATTGCCACCTTAAAAGAACAGGTAAAAACTCATTATGAAATTCAAAAATAATCTCTTACTCGCCACCACATTAATGCTGGTTTCGCTTTCTGCGGCGGCATTAAAAGAAGATACGAATCAACCTATCAACATTGTTTCCGATAACCAATCTTTGGATATGGAACATAATGTGGTGACATTTTTAGACAATGTGGTTATTACGCAAGGATCGATTTTGATTAAAGCCAATAAA
Organism: Actinobacillus porcinus; assembly: GCF_901764995.1. Lineage (GTDB taxonomy): Bacteria > Pseudomonadota > Gammaproteobacteria > Enterobacterales > Pasteurellaceae > Exercitatus > Exercitatus porcinus. The sequence continues at coordinate 41,100 of NZ_CABFKI010000002.1, read as the reverse complement.
GTGGTCATTACACGCCCGCCGGAAGGCTCAAATCAAAAAGAAACCGTGGAAGCGTTTGGTAGCCCTGTGACATTCCATCAGCTTTTAGACGATGGCAAACCTGTTGACGGCAAAGCGAACAAAGTTCACTACGATCTTGGAAAAGAGTTTCTCACGTTAACGGGCAATGCGGAATTAAAACAATTAGATAGCAAAATTAATGGCGATGTCATTACTTATGATGTGAAAAAACAACAACTTAATGCATCCAGTGCGGCAAATTCCCGCGTAAAAACCGTGTTAATTCCAAACCAACTTAATGACAAGAAGAAAAAATAGGAACATCTAATATGTCAGTGCTTTATGCAGAACATTTAGCGAAAAGCTATAAAACACGTCAAGTGGTGTCGGATGTCAGCTTTACCGTTCGTTCAAATGAAATTGTCGGCTTACTTGGCCCAAATGGAGCGGGTAAAACCACCTCTTTTTATATGGTCGTGGGACTTGTTCGCCACGACCAAGGCACAATTCGTATTGACGATGAAGATATTAGTTTGCTTCCAATGCATAACCGCGCACAAAAAGGCGTGGGTTATTTGCCGCAAGAAGCTTCAATTTTTCGTCATTTAAGTGTTTATGATAACTTGATGGCGGTGTTGGAAATCCGTAAGGATCTTACCCCTGAACAACGTCATGATCGTGCGGAAGAATTGATTGAAGAATTTAATATTGGGCATATTCGCGACAGTATGGGGCAAGCATTATCGGGTGGGGAACGCCGCCGCGTAGAGATTGCCCGTGCTTTAGCGGCAAATCCCAAATTCATTTTGTTAGATGAACCTTTTGCCGGTGTTGACCCTATTTCTGTAATTGATATTAAAAAAATCATCAAAGATCTGCGTGATCGCGGGTTGGGCGTGCTAATTACCGACCACAATGTGCGCGAAACCTTAGATGTGTGTGAACGCGCTTATATTGTGAGCGCGGGGAAAATGATCGCTACAGGCACACCTGATGAAGTGATGAATGACGAACACGTGAAGCAGGTTTATCTTGGTGAAGAATTTAAACTGTAAGCTATGAAATTCACAACGCTCTTAACGCCCGATAATATCCGTCAAGGCATGGTTTACTCAAGCAAAAAAACCATGTTTGAAGCCATTGGACGAATGGTGGAAAAACAACTGACCGAGGGCGAATTCTCAAATACACAATGTTTTTCCGCATTATTTCATCGTGAAAAACTGGGGTGTACCGGGCTTGGTAATGGGGTGGCAATGCCAAGAGCCAAATTACCAAAAGGAAATCATCCTATCGCTATTTTTTTGCAATTAAGTGAACCCCTTGACTATGATGCGGTAGATAAACGTGATGTGGATTTGGTTTTAGCGGTACTCATTCCCGAAGATTGTTGTAGTCAATATATCGCTGTACTGGAAGAATTGTCACAACGCCTAACGGAAAAAGCCTTATGTAAACAATTACGCGCGGCACAAAGTGCGGATGAAATTTGGCAAATTTTTGAGTTTGCCGACCAACAGTACGGTGAACAGATTGAACTTCCTATAGAGCAGGATTAAGTTATGGAACTCATCATCATTAGTGGCCGTTCAGGCGCAGGAAAATCTGTCGCATTACGCGCCTTAGAAGATATTGGTTATTACTGTGTAGATAATCTTCCCATTGATTTATTGCCACAGCTTGCGGATATTTTATCCAAAACACATAACGCCGCAGCAATTAGCTTAGATATTCGTAACCTACCCCATTCAACAGAAACCCTAAACGGCGTTTTAAATCAAGTGAGCGCCAATCATCAAATCAAAATTATTTTCTTAGACACCGATCGAAGCACGCTTATTCGCCGTTACAGCGACTCACGCCGTTTGCATCCCCTTTCGGTCAAGGATTTATCCCTTGAAGCCGCTATTGATGCAGAGCGGGATCAACTTGAGCCATTGGTTCAACATGCCAATTTAATTATTGATACCGGCGTGCTTTCAACCCATGAATTAGCGGAACGTTTACGGGAATTTTTGCGTGGTCAATCGGATAAAGAGCTCAAAATCATTGTGGAATCCTTTGGCTTCAAATACGGTTTACCCCTTGATGCGGACTATGTTTTTGATGTGCGCTTCTTACCAAATCCGCACTGGAACCCTGCATTACGCCCAATGACCGGATTAGAACAACCTGTGATCGATTTCCTATCCAAACATGAAGAAGTAAGTAATTTTATCTATAAAACAAGAAATTACATTGAAACTTGGCTACCCATGTTGGAACAAAATAACCGCAGTTATTTAACCATTGCCATCGGCTGCACAGGGGGAAAACATCGCTCTGTTTATATCGCGCAACAACTAGGCGAATATTTCCAAGCGAAAGGCAAGAATGTCAAAATCCAGCATAAGTCATTGGAAAAGCATAAGAAATCGAATTAATACCGCTTATTTCAGCCCCAGTGGGACTGGGATTAACGAACCTAGCACGGCTCGTGCTAGGTTTGCACTACTCATATAGTTTACTTTTCTTTATATTTCCGCCGATAAGTCAATCTTGGCAACATTTCTTTCGCTGGAATTTCTTGTTCTTGATAATCAAACACAGGAAAGCCCCAACTAAAATAAATCGCCAGCAAGCGGATAATAAAACCAATAATTAACGTCACAAAAATCGATACATTGAGTGACACACCCACGTTAAGCAAACCGATATAAAGACAGGCTGTCAAAAAAGCGATAACCGCATAAAGTTCTTTTTGGAAAATCAATGGGATACGATTACACAAAATATCACGCAACACGCCACCAAAGGCACCGGTTAGAATCGCTGCGATACTCGAAATAATAAGCCCATGCCCCATCTCTAAGGCTATTTGAGTCCCTAGAATTGAAAACAAAATCAATCCAAAGCCGTCAAGGACAAGAAAGCTTGTTCGAAATGAGCGGTTAAAATGTGTAATCAAAGGCGCAATTAAAACGGTCAGCACCGCAGTAATTGCCACGATAACCACCCAATGGGGATTCGTGACAAAACTTAATGGATAGTGTCCAAGCACAATATCGCGCATAACCCCACCGCCAAGCGCAGGCATAAATGCAATCACAATGACGCCAAAGATATCCATTTTCTCACGACCGGCAGACAGCGCACCAGTCATGGCCTCTACTACTAAACCAATGTAAAAAAGCACATCTAATAACATACTAGTTAATCTCAATAACTTGACTAATCACTATTCCATCCGCAAAACGCGTGGTCAATTTTTCATTTAACTGAACTTGTGCCACACTGGTTAACGCCTTGCCTTGCGCATTTTCCGCAATGGAATAACCGCGCGACAACACTTTTAGTGGACTTAATCCATCTAATTTACCGCATAGATTCGCCAACTGATGTTGTCTTTTATTCAAACTATTTTTTAAGGCAAAATCTAACCGCACTTGGAGTTGTGACACATATTGTCCTTGCTTTTGCACTTGATGGGGCAAGGGATTATTTGCCAAGCGGGTAGAAAGTGCGGTCATTTTATAACGATTTTTATCCATTAAGCGTTGCATCGCATTTTGTAAACGCTGTTCTAATTGTGCGGTTTTCTGGCTTTGTGCCTGCAATTGCATTTGCGGGTGTTGACGCTGCAACCGAAGGTTAAGTTGTTGTAACGTTTGATATTTACCACTCAAATAACGATCTAACGCCATTTCTAAATGTTGGCACTTATGGCTTAATTGTTGCCACAACTCATCTTGATTACGGCTTACCAATTCTGCCGCTGCCGAAGGCGTTGGCGCACGCACATCCGCTACAAAATCCGCAATGGTCACATCGGTTTCGTGCCCTACTGCGCTAATAATCGGAATATGGGAATTAAAAATCGCGCGCGCGACCCGTTCTTCATTAAAACACCATAAATCTTCTAAGGAACCGCCACCGCGCCCCACAATTAACACATCCACTTCATCACGGGCATTTGCCAAGTCAATCATCTGCGCAATTTCAGCAGTCGCTTCATTACCCTGCACTGCCGTTGGGTAAATAATGACTTTCAGGCTAGGATCGCGGCGTTTTAAAATATGCAAAATATCTTGCAACGCTGCCCCCGTTGGGGAAGTCACAATACCCACCGTTTTGCAAAAGTGCGGTAAATTTTTCTTGAGATTTTGTGCAAACACCCCTTCCACCGCCAACTTCATTTTGAGTTGTTCAAACCGTTGCTGCAACAAGCCTTCACCGGCAGGATGCATGGCATCAATAATAATTTGATAATCTCCGCGCGGCTCATACAAACTGACCGCAGCTCGCACCAATACTTGCATACCATTTTGCGGACGAAAACTCACACGCACGTTTTTCATACGAAACATTGCCGCCCGCACCTGCGCATTTTCATCTTTTAACGTCAAATACCAATGCCCCGAAACAGGTTGGCTAAAATTAGAAATTTCCCCGGTTAACCACACTTGCCCCAGCTGCCCTTCCAGCAACATTTTTGCCGCGTGGTTTAATTGAGAAACGGAATAAATATTGGCGTTGTCCATAAAGCTCTCATAAAAAAGGCGAGCCAATGCTCGCCTGAAATGTTATTCTACGGTGACGGAGGTAATCACAATATCTTCCACAGGCACATCTTGGTGGAAGCCTTTATTGCCGGTTTTCACCCCTTTGATTTTATCCACGATGTCCATGCCTTCAACCACTTCGCCAAACACCGCATAGCCCCATTCTTGCACCACTGTTTTGCCAAACATTTCTTTTGAACGGTGATCTAAGAAATTATTGTCTGCTACGTTGATGAAGAATTGCGCGGTTGCTGAATGCGGATCAGAAGTACGCGCCATAGCAATGGTACCGCGTTTGTTGCTTAAACCATTATTAGCTTCATTTTGAATCGGTGCATTGGTCGCTTTTTCGCGCAAACCGGCTTCCATACCGCCACCTTGAATCATAAATCCGTCAATCACGCGGTGGAAAATTGTGTTATTATAAAAGCCTGATTTGCAGTAATCTTCAAAGTTTTTTGCCGTTACCGGTGCTTTTTCGTGGTTCAATGCGATTTTAATATCGCCCAAATTTGTGTGTAATGTAATCATTATTTTTCCTTTCATTTTGGGAGTAAATTTCGCCTTGCATTATTCCATAAAAACCGAATTAGTGCTATAAAGTGCGGTTAGATTTCACAGAATTTTAACGGAATAATTATGCTAAAAATTTTCAACACCTTAACTCGCGAAAAAGAAGAATTTAAACCCATTAATCCAAACCAAGTGGGCATGTATGTGTGTGGTGTGACCGTTTATGATTTATGTCATTTCGGTCATGGTCGCACGTTTGTGTCCTTTGATGTGATCACGCGCTACTTGCGCTATCTTGGTTACAACCTGCGTTATGTACGCAATATCACCGATGTAGATGACAAAATCATTAAACGTGCGTTGGAAAATAACGAAACTTGTGATGAATTAGTCAACCGTATGATCGCAGAAATGCACAAAGATTTTGATGCGTTAAATATTCAGCGTCCCGATGTGGAACCGCGTGCTACCCAACATATTGCAGAAATTATTGCTATGGTGGAAAGCCTTATCGCCCACAAGCACGCTTATGTGGCGGAAGATGGCGATGTGATGTTTGATGTGGAATCTTTCCAAAAATACGGCGCACTTTCACGCCAAAATTTAGAACAATTACAAGCGGGCGCGCGCGTTGAAATTAAATCCGTGAAGAAAAACCCGATGGATTTCGTGTTGTGGAAAATGTCCAAACCTAACGAACCAAGTTGGGACAGCCCTTGGGGCAAAGGTCGCCCGGGTTGGCATATTGAATGTTCCGCAATGAACAGCAAAGAATTAGGTCACCATTTTGATATTCATGGTGGTGGCTCAGATTTAATGTTCCCACACCACGAAAACGAAATCGCACAATCTTGCTGCGCCCATGATGGTGAATATGTCAATTACTGGTTGCACACAGGGATGCTGACCATTAACGAAGAAAAAATGTCCAAATCTCTCAATAATTTCTTCACCATTCGCGATATTTTGACCAAGTATGATGCGGAAAGCGTGCGCTATTTCTTCTTAACCGCACAATATCGCAGCCTGTTAGATTACAGCGAAGAAAATATTGGCTTAGCGCGCAAAGCTTTAGAACGCCTTTACACCGCACTTCGTGGTTGTGAATTCGTGGAACTTGGTGCAGATGATCAGTATGTGGCAGATTTCAAAACCGCTATGGACGATGATTTCAATACACCGGGGGCATTAGCTGTGTTATTTGAGCTTGCTCGTGAAATCAACAAATTGAAAACAGAAGATCAACGCAAAGCCAACGTGCTTGCAAGCCGTTTAAAACAATTAGCCGGCGTATTAGGCTTATTAGAACAAGATCCTGAAGCCTTCCTACAAGGCAATGCGGCTGATGATGAAGTGTCTAAAATCGAAGCTTTAATCAAACAACGTAATGACGCGCGCGCCGCCAAAGATTGGGCAGCTGCCGATGCGGCACGCGATGCGTTAAAAGCCATGGGCGTGGTGTTGGAAGATGGCGCAGGTGGGACGACTTGGCGTAAGGTTTAAGGCTAAACTGTTTAACCTAGCACGAGCCGTGCTAGGTTATTTAAGCCCAGCCCCGCAGGGGCTGAATGAAAGAGCCGCAGCGCGGCTCAGATTAAGTAACCCTATACGGCGCGTATAGGGGACATGTTATTTTCGGGGCAATTTATGTGTCAATTACTCGGCATGAACTGTAATGTGCCAACAGATATTGTATTTTCATTTGAAGGATTTCGTCGCCGTGCGGGTTTAACAGATACTCATTCGGACGGTTTTGGTATTGCTTTTTTTGAAGGGAAAGGTGTACGCATTTTTCGCGATGAAAAACCCGCTGCCGTATCGGCTGTAGCGGATTGCGTCAAGCAATATAATATCAAATCCCTCAATGTGATCGCTCATATTCGCAAAGCCACGCAAGGGGATGTCAGCATTGTGAACACCCACCCGTTTATCCGTGAAATTTGGGGTGAAAATTGGGTATTTGCCCATAACGGTAATTTAAAAGCCTTGCCGGATTTATCAGGCTGTTATTGCCGCCCTATTGGTGATACGGACTCGGAAGCGGCATTTTGCTATATTGCCGATCAACTCAAAAAACGTTATTGCCAAAAACCTACGGAAGATGAAATTTTTGCCGTGGTGCAAGAACTGACCAAACAGCTTTCCCAATACGGCACATTTAATTTTATTCTGTCTAATGGCGAATGGATGATTGCCCATTGTTCCACCAACCTTCACTACATCACACGCCAAGCGCCCTTTGGTAAAGTACAGCGCGTGGATGATGACGGGGTGATTGATTTTACCCATTACACCACTGAAGCGGATAAAGTCTCGCTAATTACCACCTTTCCACTCACCCAAAATGAAACTTGGACGAAAATGGAACACGGCGGTTTTGTGTTTTTCAAAGATGGCGAAAAAATCCGTGAAGTTCATGGTGTGAAAAAAGAAATGGAAGATGACGGCACGTTGGGAGCCGCAACGCATTAATTTCGTAGGGATAAACCATACTCCTTTGCTTTAAACAAAAAAGGGCGAATTTCTATCATTCGCCCCAATAAAATGTATTAGATTTTAACCGCATTTAGTCGATCTTATTCTCTGCTTTCGGCAAGACCAAATTCAGGATAATCGCCACAATCGCACATAAGCTAATACCTTTAATCGACATTCCGCCTACATCCACAAACATTCCACCAATACCAAATGTCATCACCACAGAAATAATACATAAATTGCGCGCTTCCGTCACATCCACTTTACCGCGAATTAATGTACTCATTCCCACCACCGCGATAGAACCGAATACCAACATCATAATACCGCCCATTACAATGGTTGGGATCGTAGATAAGAATGCGCCTACTTTGCCACAAAATGAAATCACAATCGCCCACACAGCCGCCCAAGTCATAATGTTCGGGTTAAAGTTACGCGTTAACATCACCGCACCGGTTACTTCTGCGTAAGTGGTATTGGGTGGACCACCAACCAATGATGCGGCTGCAGTTGCCACGCCGTCACCTAATAAAGTGCGGTGTAATCCCGGTTTTTTTAGGAAATCTTTACCCGTCACTGAGCTAATCGCCATAATACCGCCCACGTGTTCTACCGCTGGGGCAATGGCAATTGGAAGCAAATATAAAATCGCTTCTAATTTAAACTCAGGTACCGTTAAATTCGGCATGCTAAACCAAGCGGCATCCAACACTGGCTGGAAGTTAATTAGCCCTAAGCATAAGCAAAGGATATAGCCCACAGCGATACCAAACATAATTGGAATGAGCTTCATCATACCTTTCGAGAAAACCGCAACGATAAGGGTTGTTAACAAGGTCACTAATGACACTAAAATCGCGTCATTATAGGCATAAGCACTGCCCTTACCAACCGCCATATCTACCGCGACAGGTGCTAATCCCATACCGATAATAATGATTACCGGACCAACAACCACGGGTGGGAAAATGCGTTCTAAAATCGCGGCACCGCGCAATTTTACCAAAGCACTTAAGGCTAAATACACCAAACCTGTACAAGCCAAGCCCCCCATCGTAGCCGCAATCCCCCACGCCTGTACGCCGTATTGAATCGGTGCGATAAAGGCGAAAGAAGATGCCAAGAAAATCGGCACTTGTTTACCTGTACACAGTTGGAAAAGCAAGGTTCCCACACCCGCCGTTAATAACGCCGTATTCGCGTCTAAGCCTGTAATTAACGGCACGAGCACCAATGCACCGAATGCCACGAAAAGCATTTGCAGTCCCACAAACGCTTGTTTTGCTTTGCTTTGTTGTTCAATTTGAGTTGTCATATTTGCTCCAAAAATAACCGCACCCTAAAGTGCGGTCTAAAAAAGAATTATTTTGTTCCAAAAATCTTATCGCCGGCATCCCCTAAACCAGGAATGATGTAGCCGTGTTCATTTAAATGACTATCAATTGACGCGGTATAAACTTCAATATCAGGATGCGCGGCTTCCAACGCTTTAATCCCTTCAGGTGCCGCCACTAACACTAACACTTTGATTTGTTTACAGCCGTGTTGTTTTAACAAATCAATAGTCGCAATCATTGAACCGCCTGTTGCCAACATTGGGTCAACAACAATAGCTAAACGCTCATCTAAATCGCTGGCTAATTTTTGGAAATACGGTACCGGCTCTAGGGTTTCTTCATTACGATACATCCCCACCACGCTGATACGCGCGCTTGGAATATGTTCCAACACACCATCCATCATGCCTAAACCTGCACGTAAAATCGGCACAACGGTGACTTTTTTACCCTTGATTTGCTGGATTTCAACATCACCACACCAGCCATCAATAATCACATTTTCCACTTCTAAATCTGCCGTGGCTTCATAAGTTAGAAGGCTACCCACTTCAGTCGCCAACTCACGGAAATGCTTCGTGCTAATATCTGCTGCACGCATTAAACCTAATTTATGTTTCACCAACGGATGTTTTACTTCGACCAATTTCATACTTGTTGCCCTTTCATTCAAAAAAATCGTTTGATTGTAATGAAATTCGGTATTTCATTCAATGCGCGAGATCACAAAATTGCATAAAAAAAGTGCGGTTGTAAAAATTATGATTTTTTTCACCGCACTTAATCTTATTTATTCGACCCTTCAGGATGTAAGCCAATTCCTTGATGACGTTCTTTGAGTTTTTCAATCACATCCTGCCACGCTAGATTTTCGTTGTGGAGCAACACGGTTAAGTGATAAACCAAATCTGCCGCTTCGCTAACTAATTCTTCGCGATCTTTTGCCATCGCCGCCAGTGCCGTTTCAACCCCTTCCTCGCCCACTTTTTGTGCAATTTTCTTCGTGCCTTTGGCATAAAGTTTTGCTGTGTAAGAGCTTTCAGGATCGGCGTTTTTGCGTTCGGCAAGAGTACGTTCTAATTTGCTAAACCACGTCCAATCGCCTTCCGATTGGGTTTCAAACTGATGAAAACAACTTTCTGCCCCCGTATGACAGGTTTCGCCAATCGGATCGGCTAAAATCAGCAAGGTGTCGTTATCACAATCCAAGCTCATATCCACCACGTTTAAGAAATGCCCCGAGGTTTCCCCTTTCGTCCATAAACGTTGTTTGGTACGTGAGAAAAACGTCACTTTTTTCTCGGCTAATGTTTTGTCTAGTGCCGCTTGGTTCATATAACCCAGCATTAACACTTCACAGGTTTGAGCGTTTTGGACGATCACAGGGAGTAAACCGTCTACTTTTTGCCAGTCTATTTTGTTTATCATTCTTTAATCCTTGTTTTTTCCTGGCACGGCAAGCCGTACTAGGTTATAAATAATTAAATCGCCAATTTTATTTATTTGCTATCTTAGCGTAGTGAGCATTAAGCAATAATGAAATTTTCTCACATTCAAATTCTTTTGAGTGTTCAAATACTTCAATTAAATCTACACCTACTTTTTGACAGGCATAACGTTTTCTAGTATCTCGATCGCTAGAATTTTCCACTCTATGACCAGAGCCTTGATATTCAATAACAAGAACCGGCTTACCAAATCTATCAATAATTAAAAAGTCAGCGCGCAAATGGTTGATTGCCCAAAAAGCATCCTTTTCCTCTTTGGTACAATCATCTAACTTTTTAGGTGGATCAATCAGACCTCCTAATCCTACCTGAACAAATAGCCGATAATTTTGTTCTCTATGCTTTTCTAACAAAAGTTTCTCTAATGCACAGAAAACTTTATATTCAGCTTTATTCATTAATTGCCTAGATTTAAAATTGGTATTTAAAATTTGTTTTATGCGCTCATTTTGAAAAGAACTTTTATTATCTTCTTGATAATAAAAAACAGGCTCTCCTCGTCTATATTTTGTTATTCTCTTAGTACGGTGAGTTTTAGGACTAAAAATTAATACTAAAATAAAAATAATAATTGATGAAATAATAACAATAGAATTATTCACTTTATTAACCTCTTCTTATTTCAACATTTTCTTTAGCAAGATACTCTTTCAACTCCCCAATATTGATAATCTGCTTATGAAACACGCTCGCCGCTAACGCGCCATCCACATTGGCTTCCACAAACGCATCACGGAAATGTATCATTTCCCCTGCACCGCCTGAGGCGATTAGCGGCACGTGGCAGACTTCACGCACTTTTTTCAGTTGGACTAAATCATAGCCGTCGCGTACGCCGTCTTGGTTCATCATATTTAGCACGATTTCGCCGGCGCCTCGTTTTTGCACTTCTTGCACCCAATCGAGCAGCTGCCAGTCGGTTTGTCGGGTGCGTTTTTCATCACCAGTGTATTGATTGACCCAATACTTGCCTGTTTCTTTTTCGAACCAGCTATCAATGCCCACCACAATCGCTTGCACGCCAAAGCGATCTGCAAGGCGGGAAATCAGATCAGGATCCGCAAGTGCGGGCGAATTTATGGAAATTTTATCGGCGCCGAAGGCAAAAATCTGCTCTGCATCGTCAATGGTTTTAATGCCACCCGCCACGCAAAATGGAATATCGATCACTTCCGCCACACGCTCCACCCAGCTTTTATCTACCGTTCTACCGTCTGATGAGGCGGTAATATCATAGAACACCAATTCGTCTGCACCTTCTTCCGCATAGCGTTTAGCAAGGGGCACGATATCGCCGATAATTTCGTGATTGCGGAACTGCACGCCTTTGACTACTTGTCCGTCACGCACGTCTAAACAAGGGATTATCCGTTTTGCCAACATTCGATTGCCTCCGCTACATTAAATTTACCTTCCAACAGCGCACGCCCCACGATTACGCCAGCCACGCCTGTGCCTTTTAACGCTTGAATATCCGCAAGAGAACCGATACCGCCCGATGATTGGAAATTCACATCAGGATATTTGGCACAAATTTCTTTATACAAATCCACGTTTGACCCCGCCAACGTGCCGTCACGAGAAATGTCCGTACATAAAACGTGCTGCAAACCGACCGATTGGAAATCGTCAATCAATTCTTCCAGCGACACGCCGCTTGCCTCTTGCCAACCGCTAATCGCAATGATTTTTCGACCGCTTGCATCAATGTTCACGTCCAACGCTAACACGAATTTTTCTGCGCCGTATTTGTTAAACCAGCCCTTGACTATCTCACGTTCTTTGACCGCTGTGGAGCCAATCACCACACGGTTCGCTCCCACCGCCAATAAATCCGCCACATCTTGCTCCGTGCGAATACCGCCGCCCACTTGGATTTTACATTTGGTCGCCGCAATAATCTCACCGATAAGTGCGGTCTGTCTTTTGGCAGGATCTTTCGCCCCCGTCAAATCCACCAAATGCAACTGCTCCGCCCCTTGTGCAAGGTAGCCGGCAAATTGCTCAATCGGATTATCGCTATAAGTCGTCTGTTTGGCATAATCGCCTTGGTGCAACCGCACCACCTGCCCATCAATCAAATCAAGGGCGGGAATAATAATGGATTTTTTCATTGTGTTTGTTCCTTGTATCAATCCTTCCCCTCTCCCGCAAGCGGGCGAGGGGAAGGGTAGTTAAATTCTTGATAATTGTGTTCTCAACGTCCGCTTAAACGCCTCTGCCAGCACTTCACAAGCTAAGGCTTTTTCTAACTCCGCACGCATTACCTCTGTTGTTTTTTGTGCGGCAAGTTGGTTTAGATGCATAATGTTTAAATCTGGATACGGGCGTTGCAAGCGGTGGATTTTGTCGCCTTTTTTGCAAACGCCGGTTTGAACCACACGCACATACCAACCTGTTAAACCTTGCTCTCGCACGATTTTTTGCGTCTCCGCACACTCAGAATTAAGCGACAACCGCTCACAAGGTTTGCGTGGTTGCGAGACTTCTAAAATCACATCGCCGATTTGATAACGGTCGCCCACACAAACGTTGGTTTCATCCAATTCGGAAACGATAAAATTCTCGCCGTAAATCGCTGTATTTTTCCAATCGAAATCTTTACCGATAAGTGCGGTCAATTTTTCAAAGGTTTTTTCCGCCATAAAAAACAACGCTTTATCCACACCGCCGTGGTGAGCTTTCAAGCCTACATCATTGCCTTCTGCCCCTAATTCGTGAACGGTGATTTTGTCCACTGGTTGCTTGCGAATAGCACTTTCTAAGGTTGTACCGTCTGCAAAAGTGATGTTTTCTACCAAACCGACTTTTAAGGCTAACACTTCCGCCATTAGATATTCTCCACAAAATTTTTCAACAACTGCGCCCCGTTTTTACCCGAACGCTCAGGGTGGAACTGCACACCATAAAAGTTTTTGCTCGCAATCGCCGCTGAAAAATCCACGCCATAGTTGCTGGTCGCAATGGTGTTTTCATTCGGTAGCACCGCATAACTATGCACAAAATAGAAGTGGCTGTCTTGTTCAATGCCGGCAAACAACGGATGATCCGCCGCATAACGCACACGGTTCCAACCCATATGCGGCAACGGCAAGCCTGTATTCGGAATTAACTCCGTTTTGCCACTCATCAGGTGCAAAGTTTCCACATTACCTTCGGTGGAAAACTCCGTCATCAACTGCATCCCCAAACAGATGCCAAGCATCGGTTGAGTAGCGTTTTGAATAGTGTCAATCAGCTGACGATCCTGCAGATTTTTCATCGCTGCCATCGCCGTGCCCACGCCCGGTAACAGCAATTTATCCGCCGATTTGATTTTCGCTAAATCACGGCTAATTTCCGCTTGAATCCCCAAGCGATCGAATGCAAATTTTACAGAAGACAGGTTTGCACAGCCTGTGTCGATGATAGTGATATTTGGCATTACTCAACCTTTTAGTTAATTTCGGATATTGTTACACCACATTCTGCTGTTGATGCGCTTGGTAAAACTTCATAATCCTTACCTGCTTTAGTACTCAATGTAATTTCATTACCTGAGCAGTTATAAATCACATATGTTTGAGTACCATCAGTAGAAATAGACTTAATATGTGGTGGAGTTTGGATTGTATTACGTACCATAATTTTGCTATTTGCGGGTACAATAAATTCTTTAAAAAATGCCTTTGAACCAATCGTTGAGAATTGACCTGGATTTTTACTAAATTCAGTTTCTGGCATGCCGATACTTTCATTTCCTTTGACTCCAGCCAATGATGCAAAGGCTTGTCCAACGCCACCACCAACATTTACCTCTTCTGTTTTTCCATTAATTTCTACTGTCATAATCGTAGGTCTTCCATTTTGGCCATACAAACGAATCCGTGATTGTGTTGCTGAATCATAAGTTGCATCTTGAGTTGATAATTCAGTTGAAGCACAACCTGTCATAATTAAAGCAATGAAAGATAAAGCTAATTTTTTCATATTATTTTCCTTAAGAATATAGAATAAAAATGGTTAAAACTTCCCAAAAACTTTGCAAATTCCAACCGCACTTTAGGGCGAATATAATTCTCCCTTACAACATTACAATACGCCTTTACTACTCGGCAACTCATTCCCTTCAATGCGAATAGCTTGGCGTAAGGTTCTGCCGAATACTTTAAACAGGCTTTCGATTTTGTGATGATCATTGTCGCCTTTGGCTTTGATATGCAAAGTGGCAAGCATCGTGAAGGCGATAGATTGGAAGAAATGCTCTGTCAATTCGGTGCTGAAATCGCCCACTTTTTCACGCTTGAAATCTGCTTTGAATTTAATAAACGGTCTGCCGGATAAATCCATTGCGCATTGAGCTTGACATTCGTCCATTGGCAACACAAAACCGAAACGGGCGATACCGCGTTTGTCGCCGATGGCTTGTTTTAAGGCAGTGCCAAGGGCAAGGGCGGTGTCTTCAACGGTGTGGTGTTCGTCAATCCAGAGGTCGCCTTTGCACGAGATGTTCATACGGAAACCGCCGTGGGTGGCGATTTGGTCGAGCATATGGTCAAAAAAGCCCACGCCCGTTTTAATGTCGTTCACACCCGTTTCGTCTAGCCACACTTGCACTTTGATGTCAGTCTCTTTGGTTTTACGCACCACTTCTACATAGCGTGGTTGGCGGTCGCCGATGTTAGTCACTGGCTCGCCAAGTAATTTTTCCGCAATCAAATCCCAATTTAATTTTTCAGGATGATATTGTAAGGCACGAATACCAAGATTTTCCGCCAACTGAACGTCTGTAGCACGGTCGCCGATGACAAAACTGGTGGCAGGGTCGAACAGTTCACGGTCAATATATTTTTGTAACAGCTTGGTTTTCGGTTTGCGGCAATCGCAGTTGTCTTCCGGTTTGTGTGGACAAATTAACACGTCATCAAACTCAATACCTTGCGAGCGGAATAGTTCCATCATTGCATTGTGCGGTTTGTCGAAAGTCTCTTGTGGAAATGAACTCGTGCCTAAGCCGTCCTGATTGCTGACCATTACAAAGCGGTATTTGTGTTTGAGCTTGAGCAAGGCAGGGATCACATTCGGCTCAAATTTGAGTTTTTCTAAACTGTCGATTTGAAAATCGGTTTTTGGTTCGTCAATTAAGGTGCCGTCACGGTCGATGAAAAGGGTTGGTTGCATAATTTTTTCCTTTTTTGCTGTTGTTTTTCCCCGTATTACATACGGGGTTAATCTAGTGAGAGTGCTCTGCACTCTTTTGTTACATAAATTATATGTCTCTTTCGAAATATTTTTCGTTAATTTCAATTCCTGCCGATGTCAGTAGAAATTTAGTTTCATCCATAAAATTTTGTGATTTATGGTGTTCTTTTTGTTTTTTGATGTAATTCTTGATTTTTTCTTTTTCTAACTCACTATATGTCAAGGCACAGTAGCCTATCGACCAAGCATAAAAATCAGGAAATAACGTCTTATTTTGATCAATCCAGTTATGTGAACTGATCTTAATTTTTTGCACAAATTCACCGATTGAAATCATCGGATGTAAATCAACTAATAAATGAAGATGATCAGGCATTCCATTTATTTGGTATAAATCACATTTTAACTCTTTGATTATGCCCCAAATGTAGTTATATAGCTGCTTTTCATTTTCTTCACAAATTGTTGGATCACCGAATTTTGTACGAAAAATAATATGGTATATTGCTTTGGTATAACTCAAGATGTATCTCCAATCCTGCATTGCAGAGCAATGCAACTAGATTAACCCCGTACGTAGTACGGGGGAGTTGCCTATATTACTCTTACGCCCCCAATCGCCTCCACCGTTCTTTCCAACTCTTCTCTCGTGCCAATAGAAATCCGAATACAATTCTGTAACCCCAACGCTTTGTGTTGGTCACGTAAGATAATCCCTTTTTCCCACAAGGCTTTGAACACCTTTTGTCCGTCTTGGAATTTTACCAGTACATAGTTAGCCTCAGTGTCAAAAATCTCAACCACGTTTGGGGTTTTTTTGAGTTGCTCAATTAACCAGGTGCGGTTTTCTAGCACATCGGCAACACGTTGTTGCATTTCGCTCAAGCCTTGAGCAGTTAAGGCTTGGGTAGCGATGTCGGTTACAGGGGTAGGTTGTGGGTAAGGGGCGATGACTTTTTGTAGCACGCCGATCAATTCTTCATTAGCAAGGGTAAAGCCGCAACGCAAGCCGGCAAGAGCAAAGGCTTTGGAGAGCGTGCGGATAATGGCTAAGTGCGGATAATTTGGCAGCTCATTGACCATTGTTGCTTGCGGGCAGAATTCGATATAAGCCTCGTCCACCACCACAATCGCTTTGCCTGCGGTGATTTGCAAAAGTTTGAGCAAATCCGACCGCTTGACCAACGTACCTGTTGGGTTGTTAGGGCTACACACAAACACCACTTTCACCCCGTCCAAATTGCGTTCAATTTCAGGTAAATTAAGTTGGAAATCCGCAGTTAAAGGGACGGTTTTGAGCGCAATGCCACAGGTCTCCGCCGACACGCTGTACATTCCATAAGTCGGCGGACAGTACAACACGCTATCGGTCGGTTCACAAAAAGCGCGGATAATCAATTCAATACTTTCATCGCCGCCACGGGTGGTAATGACTTGCTCAGGTTTCACACCTGCATAAGCCGCATAGCCCTTAACCACGCCTTCAGGTTGCGCCTCGGGATAGCGGTTAAACGCCGATAATTGCACGTCAATAGCCGGCGAAGTCGGGTATTCATTGGCATTCAGCCACACATCGCCCGAACCACCCAAACGGCGTGCAGATTGGTATGGGGTAAGAGCTTGGATGTTTTTTCTGGAGAGTTGTGAGATTGTCATATTTCTTTCCTGTATTTGCATTTTTATTTGTAGGGGCAAAATATTTTTTGCCCCAAAACATCGTGGGGAATTCAGGGCGAAAAATATTTCGCCCCTACGGATTATTTTATCTTCGCCAATCTAATCGACACCGCCTGCTTATGCGCATCCAACTGCTCCGCTGCTGCCATCAGTTCTACGGTTTTTGCGAGATCTTTAAAACCCTGTGGCGTGAGTTCTTGCACAGTCATTCGTTTGCTGAAATCAGCCAGACCCAAACTGGATGTTGTACGAGTGTAACCGTAGGTCGGCAGCACGTGGTTGGTGCCGCTGGCGTAGTCGCCCATACTTTCGGGGCTATATGCGCCTAAGAAAATCGAGCCGGCATTGTCTAGGCTGTCGAGCAAGTCTCGGGCATTTTCCACTTGCACCACCAAATGTTCAGGCGCATATTCGTTGCTAATTTCCACCGCTTGTTCGATGCTGTCGGCAATAAAGGTGCGGCTGTGTGAAAGGGCTTTGCGTGCGGTTTCTGCACGTGGTAATTGTGCCAGTTGATTTTCGATAGAAAGTGCGGTCTGTTTTGCCAATGTTTCGCTTGGTGTGACCAAAATTACTTGGCTGTCGGCACCGTGTTCTGCTTGAGAAAGTAAGTCGCTGGCAACAAAATCAGGATCGGCATTTTCATCGGCAATGACTAATACTTCCGAAGGCCCTGCCGGCATATCAATTGCTGTGCCTTCTTGCACCACTTGACGTTTTGCCTCGGTGACAAAAGCGTTGCCCGGCCCGAAGATTTTATCCACTTTCGCCACTGTTTCTGTACCGTTTGCCATAGCAAACACCGCTTGCGCACCACCTACGGCATAAATGGTTTCCACGCCGCATAGGTTGGCGGTGTAAAGGATTTCATCGGCAATCGGCGGCGGTGAGCAAAGAACGATTTTCTTACAGCCGGCAATTTTGGCAGGAATAGCAAGCATCAACACTGTTGAAAATAGTGGCGCTGAACCGCCTGGGATATACAAACCCACACGCTGAATAGGGCGTGTCAGCACTTGGCAACGCACACCTGCTTGAGTTTCAATATCCACACCTTGCGGAAGTTGAGCGTTGTGAAAACGCTCAATGTTGCGTTTGGCATTTTGAATGGCTTGCTTGAGTTCGTCAGGAATACGGCTTGCTGCCTGTGCGATCTGTTCGGCAGAAATCACAAGGCTATCGAGTTTAATGCGGTCAAACTGCTCCGCTAATTCAAACAGGGCTTTATCGCCGTTGGTTTTGACATTTTGTTTAATTTTTTCAACCGCTTGCGTAACACTCTCGCCCACTAATTGCGCAGGACGAGAAAGAGCTGCTTGTTTTTCGGTTTCAGTTAAGTTGTTCCAAATGAGGGTTTGCATAGTATCGTTCCTTTTCTGCCTAGCACGGCAAAGCCGTACTAGGTTACGTATAATTGAGCCGCTTTGCGGCTCTGTTTTCCCTTCTGAGCCTCCTGAGCGATTTTGAATTTGTAGGAAAAATTTAGTGTTTGAGCTTGCGTAGCAAGCGAGTTTTAAATTTTTCCGTTAAGCAAATTCAAATAAAGCGAAGATCAGAGGCGAAGTAGGGTTGCCTTTCTTTTGGTTACTTTTCTTTGGCAACGCAAAGAAAAGTAACAGACTACTCCATCATCTTCTCAATCGGCAGCACCAAAATCGAACTTGCGCCGATGTCTTTGAGTTTTTCCATTGTTTCCCAGAATAAATTTTCTTGGCTGACCACGTGCATTGCGACTTTTGAGTTGTCGTGGGCGAGTGGCAAAATGGTTGGGTTTTCAACGCCCGGTAAAAGTGCGGTGATTTCTTCGAGTTTTTCTTTTGGTGCGTGTAGCATAATGTATTTACTTTCGGTAGCTTGTTGCACGCCTTGAATACGGGTAAGTAATTTGTCCACTAAGGCTTGTTTCTCGGCGGAAAGCGGTTCTTGGCGTTGAATTAAGCAGGCTTTCGATTTGTAGATCACTTCCACTTCTTTTAAGCCGTTTGCCTCAAGGGTTGCGCCTGATGAAACCAAATCGCAGATAGCATCGGCAAGCCCTGCGGAAGGCGCAACTTCTACCGATCCGTTTAATAAGGTGCTTTTAAATGGCACGCCTTGTTCCGCCATATAGCGTTTGAGTAAATTCGGGTAGCTTGTTGCAATACGGGCGTTGTTGAAGTCTTGTACGCCGTTGTAAGTACGGTCGCGATCAATGGCAAGGGATAAGCGGCAGCCGCCGAAATCAAGGGTGCGAAGTTTTTTGTATTCCACGCTTTCGCCGGTGGCTAAACGCCCGAGTTCTTCTTCCTCCAACACGTTTTCGCCAATGATGCCGAGATCGACCACACCGTCAAAAATCAAACCCGGAATGTCGTCATCACGCACACGTAAAATTTCGATGGGTAAGTTTTCAGAATAGGCGATTAAACGTTGCTCATTCCAGTTGATTTTTACCCCACATTGTTTGAGTAGCTCGGCACAGTCTTTGCTTAGGCGGCCTTTTTTTTGGAGTGCGATGCGTAAACGGTTTGTATCTGTCATAATGTTTTCCTTCTAATTTTTTGAATTCTCAATATAAAAAAATCTCTCGAAAGTGGTCTTCCGAGAGATTGATGTTTGATTACCTGCACTTTCTCGGAAGTTATCTTCCGAACAGCACCACGCGCCCGAAAGATTATTCAGGGAAATGGTGATGATGGTTAAAAGTGCGGTTAAAAATCATGGTATTTCCTTAATGTCATTTATTTATATAAACGATTGCGTGCTTTTAAAATACGGAAATTTATTCTCTCTTGCAAGCAGTTTTTTATATATTTTTTAAAATTATTAAAATTTTTGCGCTATATCAATTTTTATATAAGATTGCACGGATAAACAATAACACCGGGCGATGTTGCAAATCTTTAAATTCAGCATGCCATTCAGGTTGTTCCGCTAACATGGGTTCTGCCATTTTTTCAATCTGAAAACCGGCTTCAATTAACTGATTGATAATCGTAGCGGTCGTGCGGTGATAGGTTTTAAAGGGTTGTTTAAACCACGTTCTATCTCGCTCTCCTTCGTCACGATAAAAATTCAACCGATAAGCAACTTGTTCTTTTTGCGTGTTTTTCTCCCAACGTTCACCGCCCTTGTAAGCGGTCACAATAGGATGTTCTTGCGAAAAAACTAAGGTTCCATTGGGTTTTAATTTTGCTTTAATATCCGCGAGCAACTTGGGAAAATCTTGTACGTAATGAAACGCAAAGGAACTCGTGATGATATCAAAATCATTTTCGGGCAATGCATTTAGCTGTTCCATTGACGACTGATACAACGAAAAGCGCGGTCGTTTTTGGGAAAGATTTTGCGCGGCTTGCGTTAACATCGCTTCCGACAAATCCATCCCCACCACAAAATCTGCCCCATGCTCAAGATATAAAGCCAAGTGTTCGCCCGTTCCACAGCCTAAGTCCAACAGTTTTTTTCCTTTTAAATCAGGCAATAAGGATAACATTGTGGGCTTTTCCACAATGTTATTCAGGCTAATCGGGTTCGCGCGTAACTTTTGATAAAGTTCAAAAAAGTTTTCCGAATCGTAAACTGATTTTTTCATCTTAACCTTTAAATTCAGGTAACCAACCGAATTGTGCCGCTAATTGAGCAAGGATGTTTAATACACCAAATAAAATCACAAAATACACCATCCCATTGCCACCGAAAGCGGTGTATTGACGTTCCGGAAATTTTTGACGACAGGCTTTGGCAAGCAAAGCGGGGACGATTGCCGCCCAAATGGTTGCCGCAAGTCCTGCATAGCCAATGGCGAGCACAAAGCCATAAGGATATTCTAGGCTTAAAATGAGCGGTGGCAAAAAGACCACAAGCGCCGTTTTGGTGCGTCCTAATTTGCTGTCATCAAAGTTAAATAAATCTGCGATGTAATCAAATAACCCCAGCGTTACGCCTAAAAATGAGCTGGCGATGGCCATATAAGCGAAGAATTTTAGGGCAACCGCGATATAATCCGTTTCTAGCGTAGCACTTAAGGTATTAAGTAATGCTGCAATATCGCCCCCTTTTTCAATCACAGGACCGAATGCCGCACGCGGTAAATTTCCTTGAATCGCCAATTGCCACAACATATAAATGCCAAGGGCAATGGCTGTACCAATAAAGACCGATTTCACTACTTTGGACGCATCACGATGGTAATATTTTACCAAGCTCGGTACGTTTTGATGAAAGCCAAAGGAAACCAAGCAAACGGGTAAGGCGGCTAAAGCATAAGGTAAATATTCGGTATTTTCTTGCGCTAGGGAATCAAACAAAATCTCCGATTTAACGGATGAAACCAGCCCGCTAATGGATAATACGAAAGAAATCACCATTCCAGCGATTAATACAGTACTAAAACGATCCACGGCTTTGGTGGAAAACCAAACAAAGGCGGCTAAAAGAATGGCGAAGATCAAGGAACCTGAAGTACGCCCGATTTCTACCACACTTTCAGGGGAACTCAGTAATTGATTGATAAAACCTTCCGTAATTCCGCCACCTGACGTAATGTAGGCATAGGTTAAGATGTAAAGCACAAATGCCAAGGACAAGCCATTTAAGGCGTTCCAACCTTTACCTAATAAATCTTTTACGATGGTGTCAAAACTCGCACCTGTCGGATAATGCAAATTGGCTTCCAATAGCATTAGCCCTGAAGACATCATACAAAACCAAGTATAGATTAGGATAAGAATAGAGCCAATAAACCAGACGCCTGAGGTTGAAATCGGGTTAGCCAGCATCCCGGCACCAATGGTGCCACCTGCGATAATCATAATACCGCCCAATAAAGATGGATGTTTTTTGTTCATAGAGAAATCTCCGCTTGAAGTTTTGTACTATTATAGTAGTACAAGCAGACAAATATCAAGCGAAAGTGCGGATAAAAATCAAGGTAAGTTGAACAACCCAACCGATAGAAAGGGCAAAAACCAGCGTGCCTAACCCCAAAGTACCGCCAAGTAAGAAGCCTAGCAAGCAAACCAACACTTCAATGCTGGTACGTACAATACCGATTTTCCAATGAAATCGTTGGCAAAGCCCCACCATTAAACCGTCACGCGGCCCTGCGCCTTGATGACAAGTAAGATAAAACGCGGTTCCAATACCCAAAAAAAGAATCCCCACCAAGGCATACAGCCAACGAGTAAAAAGTGCGGTGGGAACGGGAATCATTTTAACGGTAAGCCCAAGAAAAAAGGCGATAACAGCAACGTTGAGCAGGGTTCCAATACCCGGGCGCAAGCGTAAAGGAAGCCAAAATAACATCACCACTAAACTGATAATAAAGGACGTCCAGCCGACACTTACCCCCATTTGAAGGGCTAAACCTTGAGATAAAATCGTCCAAGGGGCAGAGCCTAAATCCGATAATAAAAGCAACCCTTCCCCTAATCCAACGCCGATAAAGGTCAAAAGAAGCACCATCAACGAACGGGGTTCAAAAGACCAAAGCGATGTAGCAGTCCAAGGGGTTTTAGGTAAAACGGCGTATTTTGACATAACTATCCTTTTGTATTACTTCGAGATAATAATACCCAAATATTTTTCAAAACAAAACGATCGTCTTGCTATAACTTATAGCCAAATCAGCTAAAAAAAGGTAAAATTCGCGCCGTCAAAACCTAGAGGACATCTTATGGAAACATTAATCAGTATCTTGGGGATTGTGGTTTTATTAGCAATCGCCTTTTTATTATCCACTAACCGCAAAGCCATTAACTACCGCACGGTCATTGGTGCCTTTGCCATCCAACTTATTTTTGGCGCGCTTATTTTATATGTGCCAATGGGACGCGATGCGTTGAAATGGCTCGCTGAAGGGGTGCAAAGCATTTTAAATTATGGCGCAGAAGGGACAAAATTTGTGTTCGGCGGGTTAGCCGGCGACAAAATTTTTGAAGTCATGGGGGGTGATGGTTTTATTTTCGCTGTTCGTGTTTTACCTGCTATTGTTTTCTTTTCTGCTCTTATTTCTCTTCTTTACTACATCGGCGTAATGCAATGGGTTATCCGTATTATCGGCGGTGGTTTACAAAAATTACTCGGTACTTCAAAAGCGGAATCCATGTCTGCGGCAGCAAATATTTTCGTTGGTCAAACAGAAGCACCGTTGGTCGTTAAGCCTTATATCAGCAAAATGACGGAATCTGAACTATTTGCGGTAATGGCGGGCGGTTTAGCCTCTATCGCCGGCTCAGTTTTAGCTGGTTATGCCGGAATGGGTGTACCGTTAACCTATTTAATCGCCGCTTCATTTATGGCCGCGCCGGCTGGTTTACTTTTCGCTAAAATTTTGGTTCCACAAACAGAACAATTTAATGATGATTTTACTAAAGTCGAATTTGAACAACCCTCTAATATGCTTGATGCGGCAGCAGCCGGTGCGTCATCAGGTTTACAACTTGCCTTAAATGTGGGCGCGATGATGATTGCATTCGTGGCATTAATTGCCTTACTAAACGGTATTTTAGGCGGTATCGGCGGTTGGTTTGATATGCCTGAACTTTCGCTTGGTATGATTTTCGGTTGGATTTTCAAACCACTGGCTTGGGTAATTGGTGTGCCTTGGGAAGAAGCGCATATTGCCGGTCAAATGATCGGAACAAAACTTGCCATCAATGAATTTGTCGGCTACTTTGAATTCTCAAAATATTTAGGCCCTGAAAGTGCGGTGCAATTAACAGATAAAACTAAAGCCATTATCACTTTCGCCCTATGTGGTTTCGCAAACTTCAGCTCAATTGCGGTATTAATCGGTGGTTTAGGCGGTATGGCACCGAACCGCCGTGGCGATATTGCGCGCTTAGGCATTAAAGCCGTGATTGCCGGTTCGCTTGCGAACCTAATGAGCGCAACCATTGCAGGCTTATTTATTGGATTAAGCGGTATCGCTTTGGCCTAAATTTGTGCTATACTCGCGACATTCAAAACCACGGTTCGTCCGTGGTTTTGTCGTATTTGAACATGTTAAACGTTTGCGTATTGCAACGTAAGGAATAACCATGAAACGTGTATTTATTATGATGCTCGACTCTTTCGGTATCGGTGGTGCCAAAGACGCAGCAAAATTTGGTGACGAAGGGGCAAACACCCTTGGGCATATTGCTGAACATCAATCTCCACTTAAACTCCCTCATCTTGAAAGCCTTGGCCTCGGTTTAGCGGCACAACAATCTTGTGGCGAACTACCAAAATCCTTCCAAAATCAACCGCACTTAATCGGTGGCTATGCCTTTGCCAAAGAAATTTCATCGGGCAAAGACACTACATCAGGACACTGGGAAATCGCTGGCGTACCGGTTTTATTTGATTGGGGATTATTTCCTGAGAAACAAAATAGCTTTCCACAAGATCTTTTAGATCGCATCGTAGAAAAATCAGGCATCAAAGGTTATCTTGGCAACTGCCATTCCTCTGGCACCGTCATTTTGGATGAACTCGGCGAAGAACATATGAGAACAGGTTTACCGATTTTCTATACCTCAGCCGACTCCGTATTCCAAATTGCCGCCCACGAAGAAACCTTTGGTTTAGACAAACTTTACGCACTTTGCGAATTGGTGCGTGCTGAATTGGAAGATTACAACATTGGTCGAGTTATCGCGCGTCCTTTTGTGGGAACCAAAGCCGGTGAATTCAAGCGAACCGGCAACCGCCGCGATTATTCGGTTGAGCCACCAGCACAAACCATATTACAAAAACTGATTGAAGAAAAAAATGGTACGGTGATTTCCGTGGGCAAAATTGCCGATATTTATGCCCATACCGGCATCAGCAAAAAAGTCAAAGCCACAGGCTTAGAAGAATTATTCGATAAAACCCTTGAAGAAGTAAAAAGTGCGGGCGAAAATAGCATTGTTTTCACCAACTTTGTAAACTTTGATGCCGACTTTGGACATCGCCGCGATGTGGCAGGTTATGCCAAAGGTTTAGAGTATTTCGATAGCCGTTTGCCTGAATTATTTGCGCTAATGCAAGATGGGGATTTGCTTTTCTTTACCGCTGACCACGGTTGTGATCCAACTTGGGCGGGTTCAGATCATACCCGCGAAAATATCCCTGTTTTAATGTACGGTAAACAAGTACCAACCCAATTTCTAGGCGCGCGCGAAACCTTTGCCGATATTGGTCAAACCATTGCCGGCCATTTTGGTCTTTCGCCGATGGAATACGGAAAATCCATTATTTAATCTCAATCTGAAGCGGTTCTTCCACCGCTTCTCTCACTAAAAGGAACATATTATGACTCCACATATTAACGCACCGGCAGGTGCATTTGCCGATGCGGTTCTTATGCCGGGCGATCCCCTTCGTGCAAAATATATTGCTGAAACCTTTTTAGAAAATGCGGAACAAGTCACCAACGTTCGCAACATGTTTGGTTATACGGGAACTTACAAAGGTCGCCGTATTTCAGTCATGGGACACGGTATGGGTATTCCATCTTGCTCAATCTATGCCAAAGAATTGATTACAGAATATGGCGTGAAAAAAATTATCCGCGTAGGTTCTTGTGGTGCGGTTCGTCAAGATGTTCACGTACGCGATGTAATCATTGGCTTAGGTGCTTGTACCGACAGCAAAGTTAACCGTACACGTTTTAAAGATAACGATTTCGCGGCGATCGCGGATTTTGAGCTTACACAAGCGGCTGTTCAAGCGGCTAAAAATAAAGGCGTTGCCGTTCGCGTAGGTAATTTATTCTCCGCCGATTTATTCTATACGCCGGATGTAGAAATGTTTGATGTGATGGAAAAATATGGAATTCTTGGTGTGGAAATGGAAGCGGCCGGAATTTACGGCGTTGCCGCTGAATTTGGCGCACAAGCGTTGACAATCTGCACCGTTTCAGACCATATCCGCACCGGTGAACAAACCACCGCGGAAGAACGCCAATTAACCTTTAATGATATGATTGAAATTGCGCTGGAAAGCGTATTACTTGGCGATAACGCCTAATTAATCTGAAATGCGGTTAAAAATCCCAAATTTTTCACCGCACTTTTCTTGAACTTCCCTTTTTCATCCCAATCTAATGCGCTAAACTATTTCCATTTTCCGACATATGGCTGGGGGACAGCATGAATTTTATTGGTAAGCTTTTTGGTTTCTTTCTCGGTTTCCGCTGGGGCGGTTTATTTGGTGCGATTATCGGCGCCATTGCCGGGCATTGGGTTGATAAAAAACTCTATGAGTTAGGCAGTGTTAACTCGTCTTTTTTCCACAGAAAACTCACACGTCAATCGCTCTTTATGCAAACCACCTTTGCGGTGCTAGGGCATTTAAGCAAAGCCAAAGGGCGTATTACCGAAGATGATATTGCCCTTGCCAACAATTTAATGGAACAACTTCATCTTGACACTGCGAACCGTAAATTAGCGCAAGAAGCCTTTACGCGCGGTAAAGAAGCGGATTTCCCTATTCGCCAGGTGATTCGCGAATTTCGTTTAGGCTGTGGGCAGCGGGCAGATTTATTGCGTATGTTCCTAAGCGTTCAATTCCAAGCCGCTTTTTCAGACGATCATTTACACAATGCGGAATTAGAAATCTTACGTGTTGTGGCGGAAGAATTGGGTATTTCGGCTTTCCAATTTGAACAAATGATCGCAATGGAAGTGGCTCGCCGCCAGTTTTCAAGTGGCAACTTTTACCAACAAGCCTATCAGCAGTATCAACAATATCAGCAAGGCAATTACCAACACCATGGTTATCAACAACAAAATAACTATGGCGGTTACCGTCAGGCTTCGGGACCAACGGTGGAAGATGCTTACAAAGTGCTGGGGGTTTCTGCCAGTGATGACAAACAAACGGTTAAACGCGCTTATCGCCGCTTAATGAATGAAAATCACCCTGATAAATTGGTTTCAAAAGGCCTGCCGCCTGAAATGATGGAAATGGCAAAAGAGAAAGCGCAACAAATTCAAGCGGCTTATGATTTAATTTGTAAAGCGAAAGGTTGGTAATGCGCGTTATTCTCGCTCCGATGCAAGGCGTACTGGATCCCTTAGTGCGCCAACTTCTCACCGAAATCAACCACTACGATCTCTGTATTTCAGAATTTGTTCGTGTCGTGGATCAATTGCTTCCCACAAAAGTGTTCTACCGTTTAGCCCCTGAATTACAACAAGGTGGCTTAACTTCATCAGGTACGCCTGTGCGCGTTCAATTATTGGGGCAATATCCCCAATGGCTCGCGGAAAATGCTGTTCGCGCCATTGAATTAGGCTCCCATGGTATTGATCTGAATTGCGGTTGTCCCTCCAAAACCGTGAATGGCAGTAACGGTGGTGCCAGCTTATTAAAAGATCCTGAATTAATTTACCACGCAACTTGTGCTTTACGTCAAGCCGTTCCTAAAGAGCAACCTGTCAGCGTAAAAGTGCGGTTAGGTTGGGATGATATTTCTCAAGCCTTTGAAATTGCGGACGCAGTGCAACAAGGCGGTGCCACTGAAATCACTATTCATGGTCGTACCAAAATGGACGGTTATCGTGCTGATCGAATTAATTGGGAACAAATTGGCAAAGTACGCTCAACCTTACACATTCCTGTGATTGCAAATGGTGAAATTTGGCATTGGCAAGATGGGCAAAAATGCCGTGAAATGACCGGCTGTGATGATTTAATGATAGGGCGCGGTGCGTTAAATATTCCGAATTTAAGCTATGTCATTAAAGACAATGCGGACAAAATGCCCTGGGACGCAGTGATGGTCATGCTACGCCAATACGCACAAATGGAAAATAGCCATGATAGCGGTTTTTATCATGTGGCACGGATCAAGCAATGGCTACATTATCTCAAAAAAGAATACGATAATGCCACCGCACTTTTTGCCCATATTAAGGCTTGTCATGATGCCGATGAATTACGTGAAAAGCTGTTATCCTTCCCATAAAAGAAAAATCCCGAAACATTGAATTTACTTCGGGATTTTCTGCATTTAGTCAAAATACCATTAACGCGCGCGGAACACGATACGACCTTTGCTTAAATCATAAGGGGTCATTTCAACTGTCACTTTATCGCCGGTTAAAATACGAATATAGTTTTTACGCATTTTACCTGAAATATGTGCGGTCAATACGTGACCATTTTCCAGCTCAACACGGAACATAGTATTTGGCAAGGTTTCCAAAATTGTGCCTTGCATTTCAATGCAATCTTCTTTAGCCATTCGCTATAAATCCTTTGTAATTAAAATAAGTTCAAAAAAACGTGCTGATTATACTCTCTTAACAAGGTTCCGCAAAGTAATTTGTGCTAATAAAAAAATATGATCGAAATCAAAATATATGAACTTACTTGTTTTATTCTTACAATTTTCATGTTGTTATACGCAGAGTTTAACTATAATGAGTTAACACTTTTCTATTATGTTTTTATACACCATTGGTGTTGTGGGAGAAAATTATGTCAAAACGTAAACTGCCTATCGTTGGTAGCTTAGTACTTGTTGTTTTAGGTGCAGTCGCGCTATGGGGCGGACAACAAATTCTTAAAGCAACTAACAGTCCTGAATTCTGTGTTAGTTGCCATTCCATGGAACATCCACGTGCCGAATGGGAAGGTTCCAGCCATTTTTCTAACGCAAAAGGTATTCGTGCAGAATGTGCGGATTGCCATGTTCCACAAGATGGTACGCACTATTTGAAAGCAAAAGTGACCGCACTGAAAGACCTATGGTACACCATGACAAATAAATTACCCGACAAAGCTGCTTATGAAGCGCATCGCGCCGAAATGGCACAGCGTGTTTGGGATGAAATGAAAGAAAATGATTCAATGACCTGTCGTTCTTGTCATAGCCTTGATGCCATGGAACTCTCTGAACAAACAGAGTTAGCTCAGCAATCCCATACAAATGCGAAAGCAAACGGACAAACCTGTATTGACTGTCATAAAGGGCTTGTCCATTTTTTACCTGAAACTACGGACAACGCAGCCGGTGCAAACGAGTTAGCAAAACACAGCGGTCAATTTGCAACCACAGATAAAACACTCTATACATTGGCAATCAGTACTGCGCAAGTTATTAAAGGTGGCGAAGCACGATTAATGCCATTTGCTGAACTCAATAATTGGAAAGAAAACAGCGATAAAATTAATGCCACGATTCAAGGCTGGCAACAAGTTGGTGCAGAAAGCTTAGTCTATATGGATCTTGGCAAACGTATTACTGTTGCAGTATTAGATGAAGATGCGAAAGCCAATGTAACGACGGTTAAAACGGTGCATGATGAAGTGACAGATTCTGACTGGAAACAAGTCGCCTTTGATATCAACCTAGCTAAAGCGGATATTAGCGCAGATTTAAACGCATTAAATGTGTTCGGACAAAATCTAAATCAAACCCACTGTAGTGGCTGTCACGCACCAATTAGTGCGGATCATTACACCGCAAATCAATGGATTGGTGTTGTTAATTCAATGAAAGATCGCACATCAATGACAGATGAACAAGTTCGTGCGTTGACAATTTATCTTCAACGCAATGCAAAAGATATGAAATAAGGAGCGAGCTATGAGTGAAAAAATTAATGCAAAACGCCGTGAATTTCTAAAGAATTCATCACTAGGCGTAGCGGGTGTAACATTAACTGGTGGCTCACTAACAGCAGCCTTTGCAAAGGCTGAAAGTGCGGTGGACTCTAAGACTATTGTCACTGCAGCACACTGGGGACCTCTTGGTGTTGTTGTTGAGAATGGTAAGGTTGTGAAATCAGGACCCGCTATTGAACCTTCTGTTGTTAATGAATTACAAAGTGTGGTGGCAGACCAACTTTACAGCGAAACGCGTATTAAATACCCTATGGTACGCAAAGGTTATTTAGCAGGAAATTCTGACCGTACTTTACGCGGACGTGATGAATGGGTTCGTGTATCTTGGGAGCAAGCACTGGATCTGGTTGCCAATGAAATGAAACGCGTCCGTGAAAAACATGGTGCTAGCGGTATTTTCGCTGGCTCTTATGGTTGGTATAGCTCGGGTGCTTTGCACGCAGCACGTACTCTATTGCATAGATATTTAAATGTGACAGGTGGTTTTGTTGGTACAAAAGGCGACTATTCAACAGGTGCTGCACAAGTTATCATGCCACATGTGTTGGGTACAATTGAAGTGTACGAACAACAAACAAGCTGGGAAGTGATTCTTGAAAGTACCGATACCATTGTATTATGGGGCGCAAACCCAATTACAACTATGCGTATAGCTTGGACATCTACAGACCAAAAAGGCATTGAGTATTTCAAAAAATTCAAAGACACAGGTAAACGCATTATTTGTATTGACCCCGTTCGTAGTGAAACATGCGAATTCTTAGGGGCTGAATGGGTACCTATCAATACGGCAACTGATGTACCGTTAATGCTTGGTATTGCCCATGAGTTGGTTCGTCAAGACAAACACGACAAAGCATTCTTGAAAAAATATACGTCAGGTTATGCAAAATTTGAAGACTATTTGCTCGGTAAAACCGATGGTCAACCTAAAACGGCGGAATGGGCAAGTAAAATTTGTGGTGTACCGGTTGAGATCATTCAAACATTAGCAAACGATTTTTCTAATAAACGCACAATGCTCATGGGCGGTTGGGGTATGCAACGCCAACGCCATGGTGAACAAACTCATTGGATGCTCGTTACGTTAGCTTCAATGTTAGGACAAATTGGCTTACCTGGTGGTGGTTTTGGTTTAAGTTATCATTATTCAAATGGTGGTGTTCCAACTGTGAAAGGTGGTGTGTTAGGTTCAATTACAGCAAACCCATCTGTTGCTGCCGGTGAAAAAACATGGCTTGATGAGACATCAAAATTCTCATTCCCTGTCGCGCGTTTAACAGACGCCTTACTCAATCCTGGAAAAACGATTCAATACAATGGTACAGAAATCACTTATCCTGACATTAAAGTCATTTATTGGGCGGGAGGAAACCCATATAGCCATCACCAAGACACAAACCAAATGGTAAAAGCATGGCAAAAACCTGATACCATTATCGTTAATGAAGTAAACTGGACTGCAACAGCTCGTATGGCAGATATTGTACTTCCTGCCACAACGAGCTACGAGCGTAACGACTTAACCATGTCAGGCGATTATTCAATGATGAATATCTATCCGATGAAACAAGTCGTGCCGCCACAATTTGAAGCCCGTAACGATTATGATATTTTTGCAGAACTTGCCAAACGTGCCGGTGTAGAAGACCAATTCACCGAAGGTAAAACAGAAATGCTGTGGCTTAAAGAGTTTTATCAAGTTGCATTTACTGCAGCACGTAACAATCGCATCGTGATGCCTAAATTTGAACAATTCTGGGCAGAAAATAAACCTCTGACTTTTGAAGCGACAGAACCGGCAAAAAAATGGGTGCGTTATGAGCAATTCCGCAATGACCCATTGCTTAATCCACTAGGTACACCATCGGGTAAAATCGAGATTTATTCAGATGTTGTAGCCAAAATGAATTATGATGACTGTAAAGGCTATCCAAGTTGGATGGAACCTGAAGAATTTGCGGGTAACGTGACGGCAGAATATCCACTTGCTTTGGTTACACCACATCCATATTATCGCCTTCACAGCCAACTAGCACACACTTCATTACGCCAAAAATACGCTGTCAATGATCGTGAACCTGTGTTAATTCATCCCGAAGATGCTAACGCTCGCGGTATTGAGAATGGGGATATTGTGCGTATTGAAAGCCCACGCGGTCAGGTTTTAGCGGGTGCCGTGGTTACAGATGGCATTATCAAAGGCACTATCGCTTTACACGAAGGGGCTTGGTACGATCCGTTAGATCTTGGTGAATCGGAAAAGCCATTGTGTAAAAACGGTTGCCCGAATGTATTAACCCGCGATGAAGGCACTTCAAAACTGGCGCAAGGGAATTCACCGAATACTTGTATTGTGCAAGTGGAAAAATTCCAGGGTAACGCGCCACGCGTGACTGTGTTTGAACAACCTAAACAGTCGGCATAAAATAGGCTCATTTTTGACCGCACTTAAGCTAAAGTGCGGTTATTTTTTTCAATTTTTAGATTGAACATTCAAAAATCACTGTAAAGCAAGCACATTTTTTGATACATTATGCACGATTTTTTGACTGTCTAATTTGGGCAAATTTTGAGAACGGAACACTTATGTTATTTAAAAAAATTCGTGGATTATTTTCTAACGATCTTTCTATCGACTTAGGTACAGCGAATACGCTGATTTACGTGAAAGGTCAAGGTATTGTGCTTGATGAACCCTCTGTGGTGGCAATTCGTCAAGGTCGTAATGGCAATAAAAGTATTGCGGCAGTCGGTAAAGACGCAAAATTGATGCTGGGTCGTACATCCAACAACATCACAGCCATTCGCCCAATGAAAGATGGCGTGATTGCAGATTTCTCTGTCACTGAAAAAATGTTGCAACACTTCATCAAGCAAGTACATAGCGGAAACTTTTTGCGTCCTAGCCCACGTGTGGTTATCTGCGTACCGGCCGGTGCAACACAAGTTGAACGCCGTGCTATTAAAGAGTCGGCATTTGGCGCAGGCGCACGCGAAGTGCATTTAATTGTTGAACCGATGGCCGCAGCCATTGGTGCGAAATTGCCTGTTTCAACTCCAACAGGTTCCATGGTTATTGATATTGGTGGCGGTACAACAGAAATCGCGGTTATCGCACTCAATGGGGTAGCTTATTCTTCATCGGTTCGTATCGGTGGTGACAAATTTGACGAAGCGATTATCGCCTATGTTCGCCGTACCTTTGGTTCCTTAATTGGTGAAGCCACCGCAGAACATATTAAGCAAGAAATTGGTACCGCTTACATCCAAGATGAAGGTGAAGTGCGTGAAATGGAAGTGTATGGTTCTAATTTAGCGGAAGGTGTGCCACGTGCATTTAAACTCACGTCTCGTGATATTTTAGAAGCTATTCAACAGCCGTTGGAAGGTATTATCACCGCAATGCGTACCGCACTGGAAGAATGTAAACCTGAACATGCAGCAGATATTTATGAACACGGTATGGTATTAACCGGTGGCGGTGCATTATTACGCAATATCGATATTTTACTTGCCAAAGAATCCGGTGTGCCTGTCGTGATTGCTGAAGATCCATTAACTTGTGTTGCTCGTGGTGGTGGTGAAACCCTTGAGATGATTGACAAGTACGGTTCAGATATTTTTAGTGACGACTAATTTTAAGCAAACATAATCAAAGTGCGGTAAAATCTGACCGCACTTTTCGTTTATTTATTTCGATATTTTTCACTCAATGAAACCGATTTTTAGTAAAGTTCCCCCGTTAGGTTTACGTTTATTTCTTGCGATTATCGCATCCATTGCGCTAATTCTCTCTGATGGACAAACCAATGCCATGATCCGTGTACGTAGTGTCATGGAAACTGCAATTGGCAGTCTCTATTATCTCGCCAATTCACCGCGTTCTGTGTTAGATAATGTCTCGGAAAATCTTGTAGATACCAATAAATTACAGATTGAAAATAAGGTATTAAAAGATCAGTTACGTGAAAAGAACGCCGATCTCTTATTGCTTGATCAATTAAAAGTCGAAAATCAACGTTTGCGTTTGCTACTCAATTCGCCATTACGCACCGATGAATATAAAAAAATCGCTGAAATTCTCACCGCAGAAACCGATCGTTATCGCCAGCAAGTCGTGATTAATCAAGGTGTGAATGATGGTGCCTATGTAGGACAACCTGTGATTGATGAAAAAGGGGTTATCGGGCAAATCATTTCCGTTGGCGAGCAAACCAGCCGTGTATTATTGCTTACCGATGTCACCCACGCCATTCCTGTGCAAGTATTGCGCAATGATGTGCGTATGATTGCGAGCGGTACGGGTCGTCCTGATGAACTTTCCTTAGACAACGTGCCTCGTTCAGTGGATATTGAAAAAGGCGATTTACTGGTCACTTCAGGGCTAGGCGGTCGCTTTCCCGAAGGCTACCCTGTTGCCGTTGTTGAAAATGTCTCTCGAGACGGCGCAAATTATTTTGCCACTATCACCGCAAAACCGCTGGCATCCTTGGAACGTTTACGTTATGTACTCTTAATTTGGGCAAATGAAGATATGCACCGCGCCAAAGCGAGTTCCCCTGAAGAAGTGCGTTCCACTGTGCAACAACGTTTAGCCAATCAGGAAAAAGGGATTGATACCAAAAAGGCGTTAATCATGAATGAAGAAAATCAAAATCCGCCCGGCACGGATGACACCCCATCGCCGGACAATTTACCTGAAATGAATAACAACGATAATCAGGTTGATCCTGAACTCAAAGAACATAGAGAAGAAGACTAATGAACGGACGATTTTTTATCCAATTTTTAGGATTATGCACCACGTTTATTATTGCCCTCGTGCTTGAAATTGCACCTTGGCCGGCAGGATTGCAAGCCTTAAAACCCGCTTGGTTAGCACTTATATTAGCCACTTGGATTCTTGCCTTACCGACACAAATTAATGTCGGCACTGCATTTATACTAGGGATGTTATGGGATGTCGCCATCGGTTCGATTTTGGGTGTACATGCTTTAGTGTTATCCCTTTTCGCTTACACACTCGCGCGTTATAACCAAATTTTTGCCAATTTGTCTCTGTGGACGCAAAGTCTCTTAATGATCGTCATGGTATTTATATTGCGCATTGTCATTTTTATCGTTGAACTCTGTATTCATACCGCCACCTTCAACGGACAAGAGATTTTGGGTGCAATCATCAGTGGGGCATTATGGCCTTGGCTATTCTTACTGCTACGCCGCATCCAACGTCAGTTAGGGATTAATATTTAATTCACCAACACAAAAGGTGTAATAGACAAAAGCGCGGTCAAAACTCACTGAATTTTGACCGCGCTTTTTCTCAAGATAAAACTAACGAATCACAAAACTGATAGGCACACTCAAGGTATCGCTCATTCCTGCCGGTCTTGCGCCAACAGATTGCGCGGAATTCACCGCATTAAGTGCTGAATTATCCAATTCTTCTTTTCCCGATGATTTCAATACACGCGCATTGTTCAATGAACCATCCGCCCCCAGATTAAACGCAATCGTCACCACACCTTGCAGCCTCATCATCCTTGCCCGCTGAGAATATTTTTTATGACGCTCAATTTCGCGGTGTAATTTCGCTTTATAAGCCGCAATTTCGGACGTATTCGTGCCGCTACCTGCCATATTGGCATTGGTGTTCGCGGATTTGGATAATGCCGTTGCTTGTGAATTAACATTGGCATTTCCCGCTTGAGCTTTAGCCGCAACGACCGCATTGGGATTAGGCTCGGTTTTAGCCATTATTTTATTTTCCGGTACTTTCGGTTTTGCCTTTTCTTTCGGCGGTTCTTTCGGTTTCTCTTTTGGCTTAAGCTTTTCTTTTTCCTTTTCTTTCAATTTTTCTACCGGTTTTGTCGGATCCGCCACCGTCTCTTTTTTCTCAGGTTCCACGGCTTTCGCTGGCTCAGGGGTTGGCTCAGCTTCAACCCGCGTTGCCATTAACATTTCCATAGAAATATTCGTGGAAATTTCATCTGCGGTAATGCCATTCGCT
Organism: Actinobacillus porcinus; assembly: GCF_901764995.1. Lineage (GTDB taxonomy): Bacteria > Pseudomonadota > Gammaproteobacteria > Enterobacterales > Pasteurellaceae > Exercitatus > Exercitatus porcinus. Next base: position 5,264 of record NZ_CABFKI010000002.1, on the reverse strand, counting down.
GATTTGTCTTCTTTGAAAGCAAACCACAACAAGGCAATTAAGCCAACATGAAAGAAAAGCGATCCCAAAAAACCCAAACGCAAATGACTTTTCATGCTATTTGCCTTTCTCTTTCATTGCCACAATGGCAACATTTTTAATCTCATTTTTTGCCATTAAATCTGTAATCGACACAAAATCCTGAAAAGAGGCTTCCGCATCGACTTTTAAGGTCACTTTCTGATCTTTATTCCAAGTGGCAATTTCTTGCTCTAACGCCGCCTTTTCAATGGGTTTATCGTTGAAGAAATATTTCCCGTCATGGGTGACCGTCAACAATTTAGCTAAGTCATCAGATTTAAAGGCGACCGTTTGTGATGCTTTTGGGACATTCACCTGAATTTTACCTTGCGAAATAAAAGATGCCGTAATCAACACGATCGCGAGCAAAACCAGCATAATGTCGATAAAAGGAATGATGTTAATTTCATCAAACTTTTTCATACCCTACCTCTATGCGCCAATATTTTTGCTGCTATTTAATGCTTTCCATTTTAAGCGTTGCACTTCAACTTTTCGCCCTAGCGCGCTGTAAAACACCATAGATGGAATTGCCACTAAAATCCCCACCGCAGTGGCTTTTAACGCAAGGGATAAATGCAACATAATTGCCGCAGCGTCAATGTCACCTGCGGAATTGCCTAAATCGAAGAAGGTTAATAAAATCCCAACGACCGTGCCTAATAAGCCGACATAAGGCGCATTGGCACCAATGGTTGAAATAATGGTGAGATGGCGATTGAGATCGATGTCTAATTCGTGAATATTGCTATAGGTTTGCACTTTAATACGGCTGAGAAAAATGAAACGTTCAATCACAAAACACACCATAATAAAGCTCATAATACCTAATAAGCCGATGATAATGTAATCGCTATAGTCTTTGAGAAATTGAAATAATGCTGGCATAGGACACCTTTTATATAAGTAAAAATCGCTTCCGAATATAATTGAGAATTACTTTCAATTAGGTTTTGAATTGTATCAAACTCAAGAAATGAGGTAAACAAACAAAATAAGGGTTTTACGATATAGAGCAAAAGTGCGGTGGAAAATAATGAAAAAGTGGGCAATAGGTCAACAATCTCCCCATTGCCCACTCTCATTAAACTAGAATTTATAAGCAACGCTTAATTTGTAGTTACGACCTGGATCTAAATCAACAGAACCATAATATTGCGTACTGTGATCCATATAAGCTTTGTTGAAAATGTTATCCACACCGGCAGTTAACTCTAAGCCTTTGATTTGTTTAGGTGACCAAGATACATAAACATCACTAACTGCATAACTTTCACGAATAGTTTGTTCTACCGCAGGTAAATTAACTTCTCGTACATACATGGTTTTCCAGCCTAAATCCAATTGGGTATCAGGAATGTAGTAGTTTAAGGCGAAAGTATAACGATCGCCTGTATCAGGGAAGGCATAATAACCTGTGGCTTTTTGTTCACTACGTGCGCGAGCATAAGTTACTGAAGCGGCAAAATTGTCATAACGGTATTTAGCCGAGGCTTCACCCCCTTTTAACACCACTTCACCAATATTTTGGTAAACACTACCGCGACCACGACCTGCACTTACCGAACGACTGATGTTGTCATAATTGGTGTGGAAATATTTAGCCGTGAGTGATAACCCATCAACATCCGCAAATACACCGTCTTGTGCATAGCTAAATCCGATTTCTTTATTATCGCCACGCGTTGCGTCTAAGTTAGCAGAATAAGCTCGCGTACCACGTAAATAAATTTCGCCTGCATCAGGGCCTTTGAATAATTCAGTGTAGTTGGCAAAGAGCATTAAATTATCCGTCACTGAATATTTTAACCCTAAGGCTTTAGAAACGCGGCGATAGGTTTTATCAAAGTTAGCGGCTAAATCCGCATTGTAATGGTCATAGCGAAGCCCGGGTGTAATCATTAAATTACCAAGGGCAATTCGATCTTCCAAATAAACAGAAGTACTGGTTAAATTCGCCACATAAGCATTTGCCGGCGCATTAAGCGCTTGTGATTTGGTATTGTAATATTCACCACCGAATAAAATTTCGTGGTTTGTTTTGCCTAATTCAAAGCGTGATGTATTGGATAAAGTTCCGCCTACAGTGCGCACTTTGGTTTGTTCAGAATTCATCGATTCTGAAACAGTTTCTGTATTGTACACATTAGCTTTGATATCAACCCATTGATTTTCTTCAGGATTATAACCATAGCTTAAGGTATAAGTTTTACGGGTCAACCCTGCATAGGCTTTGCCATGACTGGCTTGATTGTAACCGCGCTCCCCTGGTGCCGGCACATCGCCTAAACACATTGCCATATTGGCACGGAAACAGTTATAAGCAATATTGCGATAACGTTCCGCGGAAGCTTTAACCCAATGATCTTTGCCAATATTGTATTTGGCTTTGAAAAGATAATTTTGCAGATGACCTTTGTTTTCATTTTCTAAGCCATTGCCATCTTTGCCATTTTCCTGATGACGATAGTTGAAATAACCTAATAATTCTAAATCATTGGCACGCCCATATAACATCCCCATTCCTTGGTTTGAGTCGCCATTTGAGCCATAAGCATATTTGACTTTACCGCCAAAATTTTGTCCTTCTTCTAGCATATCCGAAGCATCGACCGTTTCAAATTTGATAGAACCACCCAATGAACCAGCACCGGCCACCACCGAGTTTGAGCCAACGTCAATATCGACACGTTTAAGAATTTCAGGATCGATCCCATAGTTGCCGTTATGATGGAAAGCATAACCATTTTGGCGCGCACCATCAACGGTAACAGTCAAATATTCTTCACTCACACCACGAATGTTATAACGTTCCACATTTGAACGTGCGCCATTCACGTTTACCCCCGGAATACCGCGAATAACATCAGACATTTTGGTGGCTTGACGAACTTTGGTTACCCCTTTGGCATCAATATTTGCCGCTTGTGGTGCAATATTGTCACTAACCACATCAATGGTATCCAATTGTTCCGCCGCCTGTGTATTGAGTGCCACAAAAACACTCAATGGTAACAACGCCAGTGGCATTTTCTTGATTTTTTTCATCATTAGGTTCCTTCTTTTTGAACTCAGTGCAATTGAGAATTGTTATTATTTGTAAAAATACCTTTCTGTCAACCGTTTTCTAAAAAATTTTTCTGAAAAAAAATCCCCTCAATTTTTATTTGTTTCAATAAAATTTCTGTGTTAGTCTGAATATAAGAATTATTCTCAAAATCATTTACAAGGTTTTTAATGCTATTTCAACGCTGTTATTTGCTTCTTTTATTGCTGTTGCTTTCCCTGATTTCCTTATTTATCGGGGTAAGTGCGGTCAATATTCAGGGACTTCTGGCGTTAGACAGTCAACAATGGGAAATGCTGACCATAAGCCGCTTACCGCGGTTAATCAGCATTTTAATTGCAGGATCGGCGTTAAGCATTTGCGGGTTGGTGATGCAACAATTAAGCCGTAATCGATTTGTTTCGCCAACGACCGCAGGCACGATGGACAGCGCAAAATTGGGGATTTTAATCGCGATTTTACTCTTCCCTTCCACCAATATGCTGTTAAAAACCGGCATCGCTATTGTCGTTTCTTTCATCGGTACGCTGATCTTTATGACAATTTTGGGAAAACTCAAGGTGAAAGACAGTATTTTCGTCCCCTTGGTTGGCATTATGTTCGGCAATATCATCAGCTCAATTACCGCTTTTATTGCTTACAAAGAAGATCTGTTGCAAAACCTTTCAGGTTGGTTACAAGGGGATTTTTCGCTCATTATGGCAGGACGTTATGAATTGCTCTATGTGAGTTTACCGATGTTAGTCATTGCCTATTTATTTGCCCAACGTTTTTCCATTGTGGGAATGGGGCAAGATTTTGCCACGAATCTAGGCTTAAATTATAAACACGTACTCTATTTAGGCTTAGTGATTGTGTCCGTGGTCTCTAGTATTATCATTATTTCCGTGGGCGTCATTCCCTTTTTAGGACTGATTATTCCTAATTTAGTAACCCTTTACTTAGGCGACAACTTAAAAAAGGTCTTATCACACACCGCACTTTTAGGCGCAATATTTGTATTGTGTTGTGATATTTTAGGACGTTTGGTGATTTATCCTTACGAAATTGCCATTAATGTTGTTGTTGGCGTTTTTGGTAGCGCAATCTTCTTAGCTTTGTTATTGAGAAGGTACCGTTATGCATAAAATAGCCTTTAACCACAAACAAAAATTAGCACTGTTAGTGATTATTAGCCTTATGGCAATGGCATTTTATCTCGCTTATAACTTGCCTAATCGCTGGCAATACGCCTTACATCATCGCGCTTTAAGCTTAACCGCAATGATGGTGACCGGTTCAGCCATTGCGCTTGCCACGATGATTTTCCAAACTATCGCGAACAATCGAATTTTAACGCCAAGCATTTTAGGCTTAGATAGCCTGTATTTGTTTATTCAAATCATCATCCTTTTTCTCTTTGGATCAACAACGCTCAATTCCATTGATCCCGTTGTCATGTTCTTTGGCAGTACAGGCGTGATGGTATTATTTGCCCTGGGTTTGTATCAAGTGATGTTTAAACAAGAGCAACAAAATCTCTTTTTCTTGCTTTTAGTGGGCATTGTGTTTGGCACCTTGTTCCAAAGCCTGACAACCTTTATGGAAGTGCTAATCGATCCCAACGAATTCCAAATTGCGCAAGACATTGGCTTTGCCAGCTTTAACCGAATGAATTTAGGGATTTTATGGTTCGCCTTGGGGATTTTATTGCTGACGATTATTCTCAGTGTACGCTATTGGCGATACTTTGATGTTCTCGCGTTAGGGCGTGAACAGGCGATTAATTTGGGCGTGGATTATGCCAAAGTCACTAAACATTTATTAATTATTGTGGCAATTTTGATGTCCGTTTCCACCGCACTTGTGGGCCCCATGACGTTCTTAGGCTTGCTGATTATGAATTTAACCTTTGAATTTATGCCAACCTATAAACACAAATGGCTCATTCCTGCGGCAATGTGTTTATCGATAATCACCCTAATTATCGGACAAACCCTTGTCACCCAAGTTTTTGCTTTTAATACCACATTAAGCATTATTATCAATTTTGTGGGTGGCGTATATTTTATTTTCCTGCTGTTAAAAACGAGCTGAATTTACAATCCAAGTGCAACAAAAAAAGAAGTACTCATCAACTAGAATATAATTTTGTTTC
>NZ_CABFKI010000001.1 GCF_901764995.1 Actinobacillus porcinus | reverse complement strand
AAATGTTTAGGTTGGAAAACACCTTATGAAGTTTACTTCAAAAAATCGTTGCACTTGGTTTGACAATTCAAGACTCATTCGATATTCTTGACGAAACCCCATTTCGAGCGTATTATGCGCTCGATTTTTTTACTTGAGGACACACACTTTGGACAGTCATAGTCGATACCGACTTTCACTTTAAACTGTCGCCTGTCTTTTGACTTATCGGCGACACGTTCGCGGATAAGTTATCTCCGCCTTAATTGGTATCAAAAATACACGCAATTTTGACCGCACTTTTGCCATGGTTTGCGTAATGTTCATCTTGTTTGTTCATACTAACGGAGTATGAAACAATGATTAACGCATTTGCACTAGAAAACGCTCGTCTTACACGTTTGGACGAAGAACAAGCCGAACTCGATACCGCAATTTGGCTTGATCTCATTGAACCTACGGAAGAAGAACGTACGGAATTACAAGAAGGGTTAGGGCAAAGTCTCGCCTCGTTCTTGGAATTGGAAGACATCGAAGCATCCGCCCGTTTCTTTGAAGACGAAGACGGTTTGCACTTACACTCATTCTTTTATTGCGAAGACGAAGATGACTACGCGGATTTGGCTTCTGTGGCGTTTACCATCCGTGACGGTCGCCTATTTACCTTGCGCGATCGTGAATTACCGGCGTTTCGTTTATATCGTATGCGTTCACGCTATCAACGTTTAGAAGAATGTAATGCCTATGAAGTGTTGCTTGACTTATTTGAAACTAAAATCGAGCAATTAGCGGATGTGATTGAAACAGGCTATTCTGAGCTGGAAAAATTAAGCCGGGTTATTTTGGACGGCAAACAAGGGGAAGCCTTTAATGACGCCTTAAGCACCTTAACCGAACAAGAAGATAACAGCTCCAAAGTGCGGATGTGTTTGATGGATACGCAACGCGCCTTAAGTTTTTTAGTGCGCAAAACCCGCTTGCCCGCCAACCAGTTAGAACAGGCACGCGAAATTTTGCGAGATATTGAGTCCTTGCAACCGCACAATGAATCCTTGTTCCAAAAAGTAAACTTTTTAATGCAAGCGGCAATGGGTTATATCAACATTGAGCAGAATAAAATTATGAAATTCTTCTCGGTGGTATCGGTGATGTTCCTACCGGCAACCTTAGTGGCATCCACCTACGGTATGAACTTTGAATTTATGCCGGAACTTCATTTTAAATATGGCTACCCAATGGCAATCGGTTTGATGATCGCCGCCGCGCTGACGCCTTATATTTACTTCAAACGTAAAGGTTGGTTGTAACAATAAATAATGGCGCAAAAGGTTTCTAACAATACAACGAACCTTTTGCGCCCTTCCCTTGAATTTTTCCCGCATTACCCTTATCTTAAAACCAACTTTTTCTTATCAAGGAACAATCTAATGAGCTTTAACTCGATTCAATATCTCGCTTTCACCATTATCAATGTCTATAGCTTAATTTTGATGTTGCGTATGTGGTTGCAATATAGCAAAGCGGACTTTTATAATCCCATTTCCCAAGCGGTTGTACGCGCCACCGATCCGGCATTAAAGCCTTTACGCAAAGCCCTCAAACCGATTAAAGGTGTAGATCTTGCCGCGCTGACGTTGGTTTTTATTTTAGGTTGCGCCAAAGTTCCTGCAATGTGGTTTCTAGGTGGTGTGGGATCCTTTGAAAGCATCGTCACTAACCTGATTGAAATTGCGCTGATTGGCGTATTGAGTATTCTCAGCAATTTTGGGCAAATGATTTTATACGTCATTTTTATCGGTGCCATTTTAAGCTGGTTCCGCCGTGGAAATGATGCACTAAGCTATTTACTTTACCAACTCAGCGAACCGGTGCTTCGCCCAATTCGCCGCTTTTTACCTCAAACAGGCATGATCGATTTCTCACCAATGATCTTAGCCTTTGCCTTATTTTGGCTCAATCGCGTAATGTATGATTTATTCCCAACCCTTTGGTCTTGGGCATAAGTGCGGTGAAAATAGCGAGAGATTTTATGGCTGCCGTAGAAAAAACCCCCGAAGGCATTCGCTTACGGATATTCTTACAACCCAAAGCCAGCAAAGATGCCTTTGTTGGCTTGCATGATGATGAACTCAAAATCAGCATCACCGCACCACCCATTGATGGCGCGGCAAATGCGCATTTATTGAAATACCTTAGTAAGGCGTTTAAAGTACCTAAAAGTGCAATTATTTTAGAGAAAGGAGAACTCAATCGACATAAACAAGTGTTTATTCCAGCGCCAAAATTAGTGCCTGATGAAATACAACACTTATTATAAACTTAATTCAAACATCGCTTTTTTCGGGTTTAAACGAAACCCTTCCGATTCCAAAATCCCGCGTTGTTGCATATCTTGCTCCACCGTTAAACGTGTAGATTGCGTAAAGGCGACAAACTCTTTGGCTTTTTCAATCAATGCCTTATAAATTTCATTCTGATATTTTCCTGCTTGCACAAAAATATCTGTCAGCTGCCAATAGCGTTGTAATTGAAGAGAAGAAAGACAGGGATACAATTGAATAAAACCGACTGCTTTTTCATTTTCATCCATCACAATGAAAAAAATACTTTCACCAAAACGAATACGATTGCTTAAAAACGTTAAAGTGCGGTCAGGATTTTCTAACATTCCGTGGGCTAAACGATATTCTTCAAAAAGCGGCAAAAGGGCGGGCACATTCCATTGTTCGGCTTTGAAAATACGCATAATTCGGTTCACTTAGTTAAAATTGATTAAAAAATAACAAAACTATCCAGTAGATTGTAACCGCTAAAACTAAATTTAGCACTACTTAGATCAAAAAATAGTGAAAAAAGCCAAAATTACCCCTAATTTTTTGGTATATTAAGCGCGTCTGTTTTTTACTAAATATGGAGAAAATAAAATGGCAGCTCGTAAACCATTAGTCATGGGTAACTGGAAATTAAACGGTAGCAAAGCGTTTACTAAAGAGTTAATCGAAGGTTTAAAAGCAGAATTAGCAGGCGTTAACGGTTGTGATGTTGCAATTGCACCACCTGTTATGTATCTTGCAGAAGCAGAAGCCGCCCTTGCCGGTAGTCAAATTGCCTTAGGTTCACAAAACGTGGATGTCAATGTACAAGGTGCATTTACTGGTGATATTTCAACGGCGATGTTAAAAGATTTCGGTGCAAAATATATCATCATCGGTCACTCAGAACGCCGTACTTACCACAAAGAAAGCGATGAATTTATCGCGAAAAAATTCGGTGCGTTAAAAGAAGCCGGTTTAGTGCCTGTCTTATGTATCGGTGAATCTGAAGCGGAAAACGAAGCGGGCAAAACCGAAGAAGTTTGCGCACGTCAAATTGACGCCGTGATCAATGCATTAGGCGTTGAAGCATTTAACGGCGCGGTGATCGCGTACGAACCAATTTGGGCAATCGGTACAGGCAAATCAGCAACTCCTGCACAAGCGCAAGCCGTTCACGCATTCATCCGTGGTCATATCGCGGCAAAATCACAAGCAGTCGCGGATCAAGTCATCATCCAATACGGTGGTTCTGTGAATGATGCTAACGCAGCAGAATTATTCACACAACCGGATATCGATGGTGCATTAGTAGGCGGCGCATCATTAAAAGCCCCTGCATTTGCAGTAATTGTGAAAGCAGCGGCAGCCGCAAAAGCGTAGGTTTTGTTGGAGATCCTATATTACGTAGCAATCGCACAAAGCTGAAATGACGGTTGGTGAACTTGTCGAACCACGGTTGGTGAGCTTGTCGAACCATAAGGAATTTCAGCGACTTTGCACAAGACTTACGTTTCGACAAGCTCAACGACCGTCTTGTGCTGGTGCTACAGAATATTAAAGACATCGAAAGTGCGGTTAAAATTGACCGCACTTTTTTATTATGACGAGATGATCTTGTTGTACAAAATCCATTGATGATGACTGTAGGGGCGAAATATCTTTCGCCCCAATCCCACAATGGATTTGGGGCAAATGTGATTTGCCCCTACAAATTATCATGTACAACAGCATAACTCTGTTATTACTAACAATGATAAATTTATGTGGCGTTTAATTTATACCCTGTTAATGTACATTTTACAGCCGTTTATTTTACTGTTTATGCTATTTCGTAGCCTAAAAGCCCCGAAATATCGCTCACGGTTAAAAGAACGCTATGGCTTTTATGGCACAATGTTGGCACCAAAACCGCAGGGCGTAATGATTCACGCGGCTTCGGTTGGGGAAGTCATCGCCGCCACACCATTGATTAAAGCCATCCAAACAAAATACCCGAAACTTGCCATTACGGTCACAACCATGACCCCCACCGGTTCCGAACGGGTAAAATCTGCTTTTGGTCATCATGTCACACACGTTTTTCTGCCCTATGATTTACCCGGCGCCGTGCGTCGTTTTATTCGTTTTGTGCAACCAAAGGTTTGTATTGTGATAGAAACCGAACTTTGGGCAAACTTAATTCACGGCTTACATCAACAGCAAATCCCCTTTATTATCGCCAACGCTCGCTTATCCGAACGCTCAGCGCGCCGTTATGGCAAAGTGAAAAACTGCCTGCGCGAAATGTTGCATGAAATTGAGCTCATTGCCCCACAAGATGACTTTAGCGGTGCACGTTATCAGCAGATCGGCTACCAAGGCAAATTAAGCCTGACAGGCAATATCAAATACGATTTGCATATTAGCCATGAATTAACGCAAAAAATTAGCGAATTCAAAGCTGCGCTCGGCAATCGCCCCATTTGGATTGCCGCCAGTACGCACGCCGGCGAAGAAGAAATTATCCTAAAATCCCACCGCACTTTATTGGCAATCTACCCTGATTTACTGCTGATTTTAGTGCCGCGCCATCCTGAACATTTCAATACGGTGGCTGAACTGATTGAACAAGGCAATTTCAGCTCGATCCGCCGTTCCACAGGTATTCTGCCCGATCAGCAAACTCAAATCTTACTCGGTGATACCATGGGCGAATTGATGCTCATGTATGGCGTATCTGATGTGGCATTTGTGGGCGGAAGTCTAATCAAGCGCGGCGGACACAATCCCCTTGAACCGCTGGCGTTCAAATGCCCTGTTATTAGCGGCAAACACACCTTTAACTTCCCTGAAGTGTTTGCTAAATTAAAACAAGTGAATGGAATGATTGAAATTGACGCAAACCCAACCGCACTTTCCCAAGCTGTTCAAACTTGTTTAGATAACAAAACCTTACGCGAACAACTTGGCAATGCCGGTTTCAGCGTATTAATGGAAAACCGCGGTGCATTACAACGTTTAATGGACTTATTAACACCTTATTTAGAGAAAGCATTATGACCACAGTCATCTACCCCGGCACATTCGACCCTATTACCAACGGGCATTTAGATATTATTGAACGCAGCGCAAAATTATTCGACAACCTGATTGTTGCCGTTGCTGCCAGCCCAAGCAAAAAGCCGCTATTCGATTTGGAAGAACGCGTGCAATTAGTGGAAAAATCCTGCGCCCACTTAGCCAATGTCCGCGTCATTGGTTTTTCTGATTTACTCGCCAATGTGGTCAATAAATTAGAAATTACCGCCATTATCCGCGGAATGCGCACCACAATGGATTTTGAATATGAACTTCAACTAGCCCATTTAAACCGCACCCTTACCCAAGGCGTTGAAAGCTTATTTTTGCCCACCACCGAACAATGGTCTTACGTATCCTCCACCATTGTGCGCGAAATTTTCTTACACGGCGGCGATGTGAGCCAGTTTGTGCCACAGGCGGTGTTGGAAGGGTTAAAGAAGAAAGCTTAGAGCACCTATTTCTAAAAAATACTTTCCAACAATACAAAGAACGGCTTTCACCACCCTCTGTGTCGTAGGGACAGGGTTTATCCCTGTCCGAGAACGTAAAAACGGCGTAGGATGGATGAAAAAACAACATGGTAGGGGCGAAATATTTTTCGCCCTGATTTATCGCGAATGTTTTGGGGCGAAAGATATTTCGCCCCTACGGTTCACGTCTAATCAATTACGTCATGGTGTTGTCGGTGTCATCGCCATACATCGTAGGGGCGAAATATTTTTCGCCCTGATGTTCCTGTGATTGATTGGGGACAAAAATATTTCCCCCAAAATCCCCCACTATTCCCCAATATATCCCCAAAAAAATCCCCGGAAAAAAGAATTTTAAGGATTGCAAACGGGTTTGATATGTAAAGTTATGTAAATTTTTGCTTAGAAAGTCGCCTTATGTCCATAAGTGCGGTGAATTAGAGTGCTAATTTGTACCTGTTGATTTACTTGTTATTTTTCATGGAATAAAATATGGATAACATTTTTTTTGTGGGAAAAATTAGACGAGCAATAACATGGTGAATCAACCTGATTTTGCGCGGTGTGATGTAGTGTACTGCTATATACCAAGACCTCGCGCAATGGGTGTGAACAAAATTCTTTAGGAATACGAATAATTTTTTAAGGTAAGGCTTTTATGAACAAAATCTTTATGACAAAACGCAGACACGATGGCGAAATCGCGGTGTGTTCAGAATTAACGCGTTCAAAAGGGAAAATGAAATCATTTGTGGCGGCGGTGGCAACAGCGGCAGTGTTGGCTGTGCCTGTGGCGGAAGCAGCGGAAGTTGCAACAGTAATTGGGGTTAACGTTGTATCTGGTGGAGAAAATGTCAAAATAGAAACCAAAGACGACACCGTTGCAATAGGAGGTGCTACAGTTGGAACAGGTAGTTTAGGAACAGTAGCAATAGGATCGGGTACATATGCAAATGGTAAAAATGCTGTAGCAGTTGGGTCAGGTAACACAGCAAATGGAACACAAACAACTGTTTTTGGTTCTCAATCTAAAGCAACGATGCAACAAGCTACCGCAATCGGTAATGAGGTGGAGGCAAAAGGTTACTCATCGATTGCGATAGGTAGCGATGATACCGGGATAAAAACTATTTCTACCAATAAGAGAAATGGGGCGAATACCGAATATTCGACCTTTGTTTATGATGCCGCACAGGAAGAAATGGTTTCTAACCCTTATGTCAAAGTAGAGACTAAAAATGCAGGAACGACAGGGGCACCGGCAGCTCTCTCTTATACTGCAACATTAACCTCAGCGGATCCTAACGCGACAGGCGAGACAACGAAAACCGTGGTGTTTGCACGAGCTATTAGTGGGGTGAATTCAAGTAAAGCATTAACCACAGAGCAACAGAGTCTAATAAGACTCTTGGGATTGTCACTCACTGGAGCACCTATCAGTGCTAACGTATATGAACGATTAAAAGAGAATAAAGATGTCATTCTTATTAATGCGGATAGTAGCGATGATGAGATTCGCGCTGCAGTGGCATTTGCAAAGGGCGATCCATTAAATTATAGAGCGCGTTTATTAGCCAAATTTAAAGCAGAAGCCTTGGCAGCAAATCCGAATTTATCTGAGGCAGATCTAAACGCTGCTGCACAATCTAGCCTAGATGCGTTAGCCAGCAAAATGGGTCAGAGTAGTGTGGATGCGTATATCAACGCGTTTTATAACCCTTATCAAAAAACTACCACTGCTGGTGTAGGTGCGATTGCGCAGGGGGCAAAAGCGATTGCGATGGAGGATGGTGCGGTGGCAATCGGTACGGCAGCCTCCGCGATGTCTAAAGAGTCGTTGGCTTTAGGGGTGGCAACGGTAACCACGGGTGAACGTGCGATTGGTGTGGGGTCTTTGGCAGTTGCTTCGGGCGACCGCTCTGTTGCGATTGGTACTTACACCAACCGCCCAGACTCTACGCTAGGCGAAACCCGTTATGATGCACCACGTGCTTTAGGCGATGATGCCGTAGCAATTGGTGCGGGTGCTTATGTGGGTGTGGATGTGCTTGGCACGAAATCGGTTGCATTAGGTGCCGGTTCTATTGTTACCACAAGTTATGGCGACTTAAAAGAAAACCTCACTACAGGCGCATGGGAGGGGACATTACGCAACTATAAAAGCTACGATCCAAATAAAACCCCAGGGGTAAATGCGGATGGCGAAACCGATAAGCAATTTACGCGTGGTAACACCACAACCGGCGGTTCAACCGGTACGGTGGATAAAGCCTATGTTGGTCGTCTTATTTATCGTGACTTCGCCGGGGCGACAGCTGTGGGGGCGGTTTCTGTGGGGTATGCCGGTGCTGAAAAACGTATTCAAAACGTGGCAGCAGGGGAAATTTCACCAACCTCAACCGATGCAATCAACGGTTCACAGCTTTATATCGCAACCTATGAATTAGGCTATCAAATAGAGTCTAGCCATTTCCATACGAACGATGGCACCGGCACACAAGAAGAGGGCAACACCGTAACCAACAAAGGTAAATTAGCGGAAACCGCAGGGGCAAGAAGCAAATATGCCACAACAGCCGGTGTAGCCGCACGTGCGGTTGGCGAAGCGGCAGTAGCCGTGGGTCATAACACCCTCACCGGCTTAACGGAAAAGCAATACGCTGAAATGGTGGTTATCGATAAAGCATTAGCGAAACACAAAGAAGATCGCCAAAAAGCTCAAGATAAGTTAGAAGCCGCAAAGAAAACCATATCATTGGCGGAAAGTCGCTTGCCAATCTTACGAACAGAGTTAGCTAACTACACGCTAAGCTTGGCAGACTTGGAGCGCAAAATTAAGGAAGCGACCGGTAACCTTGACGAATTGGCGCGTTTGAATGAGCAACGCACGAAAATGGTGGCATCGAAACAGCTTGTTCAAGAACAACGCGACAAATTAGCGAAAGACCAAGCGAAAGCGACCACAGATAAACAAACTAGCGAAGCAGAGATTGCCACGCTTGATGGCAAAATTAGTGACGCCAAAACGCAATTGGCAGCTTTCTTAGCAGCGAATGCAACAAGTTTCGCTGTGGCGTTGGGTTCAAACATTGAAGCAAGCGGTGAAAAATCTGTTGCGATTGGTAAAGATGTTAAAGTCAGAGGTAACCAATCTATCGCTGTGGGCTACGGCAACGCAGTCGGTTCACAAGCGAAAAACGTAGGCGCATTTGGTAACAACAACCAAATCGGCGCAACGGCGACTTACGTAGACGGCAAACTCCAAACTGCAGACGACTTAACTAACGAAAGTGCGGTGGAAAATTCACGCGTTGTGGGTAACAACAACTACATCAACACGAACAACACTTATGTGTTGGGTAGTGGTGTGGGCGTTGAAGGCGCAGATCACTTTGGAACCGTAGAAAATTCAGTGTATTTGGGTAATGACAGCACCGTTAAAGACAGTGATGTAGCGATTACCAAAAATAATGTTGGTACAGTGAAAAACCTCACTAAAGGAAATGTTGCGGGTAGCACAAGCACAGCAGGTTCAAAAGGCACCGTTACTAATGCAGAACTATTTGGCGTAACTTATGGCGACTTTGCCGGTGCGACAGCGAAAGGTGCCGTAACTGTGGGTTCAGCCGGCGAAGAACGCCGTATAATGAACGTGGCTGCAGGCGAAATTTCCAACACTTCAACCGATGCGATCAACGGCTCACAACTTTACTATGTGGCAAAACAAGCAGCAACGCCATTCACAGTTACCGCAAACAGCAACAAAGACACTGATGCGAAAAACTTGGATAAACAATATGCTGGCGGCGACGGTAAACAAGTTCAGCTTGGCGAAACTTTAAATATCGCAGGTTCAAAAACAAGCAAAAACTTAACTCGTGATAGCAGCAATACTGCAACGGACGGCACTTACTCTGCCCAAAATATCCAAACTGTTGTAGATAACGATGGCGTACAAATCCAATTCGCAGAAAAACCTGAGTTTAAAGAAGTGACCGCTAAAGATGGTGATAACGTCAGCAAACTTTCGCCAACTAACATCACGACTACAGATGGTACCAGCACAACCACAATCGCACCGAACAGCATTACCGTGGGCGATAAAGCAGGTGATGCCGATAAACCGGTAACCATTACAAGCGGTACAAACGGCGGTACGATTAGCAATTTAGACGGCAACTTAGATGGTGCTAAAAAGGATACAAATGCACCGACAACAGAAGCGTCTAAACCAAATAATTTAGCGAACAACAACGCCGCAACCGTGGGTGATGTGTTAAATGCTGGTTGGAACTTAAAAACACAAGATCAAGCGGTTGATTTCGTGAAACCTTATGACACCGTAAATATTAAAGGTGATGGTGCGGTTAAGGTTGCAGGAGAAAATACCGATGGTGCAACTTCTACCGTAACCATTTCTGTTGAAACCACAACGCTTAAAGATGAGAAAAAAGTGGGTGACAACAATACGTTAGTAGATGGTAAAGACGGCAAAGTTGATGCTCCAGCTGAAGGCGACAAAAACAAATTGGTTACCGCAGAAAATATTGCCAATGCAATCAATAATTCTGGCTTTACGTTGAAGTCAAGTGCGGTAGAAAATCAAGGCGAAAAACTCACTGGTACACAAACCGGTGACGAAGTGATTAATCCGGGTGATGTAATCGAAATGGTTGCAGGTAAAAATATGGCCGTTAAACAAGATCAGAACGGTAAGATTACTTATGCGACTAAAGATAATGTTGAATTTAACACAGTTAAAGTTGGAACAACTGGAACTGGAACAGGAACAGACACTAAAAAAACAGTTGAGTTAAAAACTGAAAATGCAAAACCAGCAACAAATAATCCTGACACCAACAAACCAACAACGGCGCTAGATATTAAATCTACCGACGGCAAACCAACGCAAATCACAGGCGTGGGTTCAGTGTTGAATACGCAAGATATTAATGTTGACAAGGACGGTAATAAAGAGAATGGTACGCCTGCTGGCAGTGAGAAATTGGTTAATCTAAACGGTACTGAACAAGCCCCTGTAAACAAAAATGCAGCCGCAACAGTTGGCGACTTGCAAAATATGGGTTGGGTGGTTAAAGCGACTGGCAACGCATATTCTGATGTTGTGAAGAATGCAAACGAAGTTAACTTTGTTGGCACAAATTTAGCGAAAGTGACAGGTGAAACTAAAGAGGGTATTCGTACCATTACTGTTGATGTAAACGCACAAAAAACCGTTGAAGCAGCAGATACGCCTGTGGTTTATACCGATGCAGACGGCAATAAGTTGGTGAAAGGTGAAGATGGTAAGTTCTACAAACCAGCTGACCTTGAAGGTGCAACTTACGATAAAACTGCTAATAAATACACCAAAAACAATGCAGATGTTGCTCCTGCAACAACTGTGATTGCGTCAATGAATGACGGCGACAATATCGCTAACAATCCAAAACAATTGTCTAATGTAAAAGGTAATTTAGCACCGACTTACAACAAAGGTGACAACAAAATTGGCGATGGTACAAACAGCACCGTTAATGGTAAACCAACAACTGAAATTGTTGATACACCAACAAAATCAGCAACTTTAGCACCAGTTGATGCAAGCAAAGTGTACAACAATGCCGCAACTGTCGGTGATGTACTCAACGCTGGCTGGAACTTACAAGGCAATGGCGTAGCGAAAGACTTTGTGAAACCTTATGACACGGTGAACTTTGTAAACGGTACGGGTACGACTGTTGATGTGACTACCGATGAAAACGGCAAAGTGTCGAATGTTAAAGTAAATACTTTGTTAGCTCCAACTAACCTAAATGGCGATGTTTTAGTTAAAGGCAACGACAATAACTGGTACAAAGCAAGTGAGGTAACCAATGGCGTGCCGAATAATGCTGCAACCGTACAGAATGCTCCAACTTCTGTTAAAGTGGTTAATCCTGCAGATAACACCACAAGCAACCCAACTAAATTGGGTAATGTTGCTTCGTCTTTAAATATGAAGCAAGTATCAACCAATCCAACAGGTTCAACAGCTAATCCAGTTCCTTCAGAAAACAAAGAGTTGCTGAATTTAGAAGGCACAACAGATGCACCTGTTAATAAAAATGCAGCCGCAACAGTTGGCGATTTGCAAAATATGGGTTGGGTGGTTCGTGCTCAGGGTAACGGCTATTCTGATGTGGTGAAAAACGCTAATGAAGTTGAGTTTAAAGGTGAAGGTATTGAGGTAAATGGTAAAACGGATGAAAACGGTAAACGTGTCATTACCATCAAACCGTTGGCTCAAGTATTAACTACATTGGAAGCAGAATTGGTTAATAACACTGGTGGCACTGGAACAGGTGAACCATCAGGTAAGATTACTATTGCTCCAAATAACAATGCTGGTGGCTTCGCAACCGCAGGCAACGTTAAGGATATGATTAACACCGCAGGTTGGCGAGTTCAAGAAAATGGCACCACAAAAGACTTAGTCAAAGCAGGTGATAAAGTGAATTTTGTTAATGGTGCTGGTACAACCGTTTCTGTAACCACTGCTGATGGCGGCGAAAGCTCAGATGTTAAGGTTAATATTGATACAACTACTTTAACCAATACAGATGGCAAAGTTAATAATCCTGTAGAAAATGTTGAAACTTTAACTAAAGCTATTGAAGATGCGAAGAAAGAATTAGCAGAAGCCCAAACTGATGATGCACGAGCAGAGGCTAATCGAAAACTTGCAGAAGCTGAAAAGAATGCAAACGATGCTGGCTTAAATAAAGTTGTAACCGCTCAAAATGTAGCAGAGGCAATTAACAAATCAGGCTTTACACTCAAAACCAGTGCAAATGGCGGCGAGAAGATTTCGGGTGATGATGAGTTAATCAATCCGGGTGATAAAGTTGAAATGATTGCAGGTAAGAACTTAACCGTGAAACAAGAAGCGAACGGTAAAGTGACTTATGCAACGAAAGAGAATGTGAACTTTACTACAGCATCAATCGGTAAAGAGACATTTGTTAAGAAAGATGACCCTACTAAAGAAGTGGTGAAAATCGGTGACAAATATTATGAAAAAGGTGTTGTGGAGAAAGACGGAAAAGTTTATCCAGCGGATACAGATCTGACTCAGGTTAATGATGCTACTCCACAAGCATCAGAAATTGCTGCTGACAATGTGAAACTGAAAGATCCGACAGTGAACTTCGAGAGAGTGGACGGTCGTGATACAACGCATACACCAGCAGGAGAAAATGCTCAGCCGACGACAACCAATGTAGATAGTGCATTATCAGTGAAAGACAGCAACGGTAATAATTCACAAATTAACGGCATTGCGTCAGCGTTAGACACGAAAGAAGTAGCAACCAAACCGACTGGCACAACAGGAACTACAGCTACAGATAAGTTAGTTGATTTAACCGCACCGACAGACCCAGATACAAAAGCGAAATGGGAATCTTCTGCGGTTACTGTAGGCGATATTGCTAACATGGGCTGGATTGTGTCTGCAAGCGGTAATGAATATACCGACACAGTGAAAAATGCAAACAAAGTAGACTTTGTGGGCAAAGGTTTAGCGACTGTAACAGGTGAAACGAAAGACGGTGTTCGTACAATTACCGTTAATGTGGATGCACAAAAAACAGTTGAAGCGGCACAAACGCCAGTGGTTTACACCAATGAAAATGGTGAAAAACTTGTTAAGGGGGAAGATGGTAAATTCTATAAACCAGCTGACCTTGAAGGTGCAACTTACGATAAAACTGCTAATAAATACACCAAAGACAATGCAGATGTTGCTCCTGCAACAACTGTGATTGCGTCAATGAACGATGGAAACAACCGTACAACTACACCGATGGTATTATCGAATGTAGATGGCAACTTAGCACCGACTTACAACAAAGATGACGCAACAGAAACCAATGGTAAGTTAGGCGACACAACAGCTGACGCACCAACGAAATCACAAACTGCACCAACAGCAGATGATGTGAAGAAAATGTACAACAATGCAGCGACAGTGGGCGATGTATTGAATGCAGGTTGGAACTTACAAGGCAACGGCGAAGCGAAAGATTTTGTGAAACCGTATGACACAGTGAACTTTGCAGATGGTGCAGGTACGAAAGTGGATGTAAGTACAGATGCGGACGGAAAAGTATCAACTGTTAAAGTGAATGTGGATACCGTAGGTTTAACCAATAACGCAAACGGCGGCGTGGAAAATCCGACAAAAGCGGCACAAGAAGCGTTAGCGGCAGCGCAAAAAGCGTTAGACGAAGCGAACGCCGGCACAGACGAAGCAGCGAAAGAAGCAGCGACGAAAAATGTACAAGCGGCTCAAAAAGCGTTGGATAAAGCAAATAACCAAATTGCGACAGCGCAAGACGTGGCAAATGCGATTAACAACAGTGGCTGGAATGTGATTGCCGAAGCCAACGGCGGCGTGGTAAGTGGCTCAAATAAAGAGTTAGTGAAACCAAGCGAAACCGTGAGCTTAAAAGCAGGTAAAAACATTGAGATTGCGCAAGATGGTCAAAACTTCACGTTCAGAACTTCGGCGACCCCTGAATTTAACAGCGTAACCGTTGGAGAACCGGCGTACCAAAAAGCAGACGGCACACCGGTGAACAAAGTGGGCGACAAATACTACACAGCAGACGGTCAAGAAGTTGCAGCAGGCGATGTTGTGAAAGCGACTAAACCGGCAGTGAATATGACAGCGGAGGCGGCGAAACCGGCAACTAATAACAGTAACAACCAACCAAGCACGGCATTAAATATCACGTCGGCAGACGGCAAACCAACGCAAATTACCGGCGTCGGTTCGAGCTTGAACACGAAAGCAGTTCCGACTTCACCGACAGGCAGCGGCGGCACGACAGAAAATATCGACTTGGTTGATTTAGTCGGCACAAATACTGCACCGATTAACAAAAATGCCGCAGCAACGGTAGGCGACTTAGCCAATATGGGCTGGATTGTGTCAGCAACGGGCAACGGCTATAAAGACGCAGTGAAAAATGCGAACCAAGTGGACTTTGTCGGCACAGGTTTAGCAACGGTGAAAGGTGAAACCAAAGATGGCATTCGTACAATCACAGTAGATGTGAACGCTCAAAATACGGTTGAAAGCGCACAAAATCCGGTGGTGTATACCGATGCGAATGGTAACAAGGTTACGAAAGCAGACGATGGTAACTTCTATCCGGCGGACAGTGTGGTGATTGACGGTAAACGTTATCCGAAAGGTTCTGTGAAACAAGCGGACGGCAGCATTGTTGATGCAAACGGACAAGCGGTCGCAGAAGTTCAACCGATTGCAAAAGGCGACATTATTGCGTCAATGAACAACGGTGATAACGCAACCAAACCGACTACGCTTAGCAACGTGGGCAGCAACTTAACGCCAACCACTTCAGGCGATACGTTGATTAACAAAGACGGCACAACGACCGCAGGTCAAACACCGACTAAAGCAGAGAAAGCCCCAACTAACGCAGCGAAAATCAACAACAATGCAGCGACAGTAGGCGATGTATTGAATGCAGGCTGGAACTTACAAGGCAACGGAAGTGCGGTTGATTTTGTGAAACCTTATGACACCGTGAACTTTGTAGATGGTGCAGGTACGAAAGTTGAAGTAACAACAGACGGACAAGTATCAAATGTGAAGGTGAATGTGGATACTGGTAAGGTAACGACAGTGACCAAAGAAGATCCAACCTCAACGGCAGATGCTCCGAAACCTGCTATTAATACCGGTAAGGTTGCTGGACCGATTGAAACAGCCTTAAAAGCAGCGAATAAGACTGATGATCAGATCAAAGAGATCACAGACAAACTCGCTGCCTTGAATGCTGCGAAAGAGGCATTAGCGAACAATAAGGATGATGCGAAGAAAGCTGAGTTAGAAGCTGCAGTTACAGCAAAAACAAACGAATTAACGACCGCACTTGGTGGTGAAAATTCACCGGTTAAGGTTGAAGATTTAGCGAAGTTGGAAAATAAAGTTGCAACAGCTCAGGATATTGCGAATGCGATTAATAACACAGGCTTTACCTTAAAAACATCAGCTACGACTGGTGGTGAGAAAGATACAGCAAGCACAGGGGAAGAGTTAATCAACCCGGGTGAAACTGTTGAAATGGTGGCAGGTAAAAACTTAACCGTGAAACAAGAAGCGAACGGTAAAGTGACTTACGCAACAAAAGATGACGTGAACTTTAACAGTGTTGAAGTAGGTAAAGCAGAACCGACTTATAAAGATAAAGACGGTAATGAGTTAGTAAAAGTTGGCGACAACTTCTATAAGAAAGGCGCGTATGATAATGCACCTGAAAAAGCTGATGGTACTAAGAACCTAGATAACGTACCAACAGCAACAGTAGACAGAGAAAAATCAGATACTGTACCTGTTAAATTAACATCAGACAAAGGTGTAGGTACAAGTCATACTGATATTGCTGGTGACAAATCTGATAAAGATGCACCAAGTGCGTTAAATGTGAAAGACAGCTTAGGCGAGAACTCACAAATCAACGGCATTGCGTCAGCGTTAGACACGAAAGAAGTGGCAACGAAACCATTGACAGTAGATGCAGACGGCAACCCTGTTGCGAATAAACAAACAGGTAAAGATACTTTGGTTGATTTAAGCAACGTTAATAAGCCTTTAGCTGATACTGCAACACCAGAAGAAAAAGCCGCAGCTGAGAAATTGGCAAGCAGTGCTTTAACGGTGAAAGATGCGGCTAATATGGGCTGGATTGTTTCTGCAAGCGGTAACGAATACGTTGATACAGTGAAAAATGCGAATAAAGTAGATTTCAAAGGTGAAAACGGTATTTCTGTAACCGGTAAAACAACAGCAGACGGCGTTCGTGAGATTACCGTTTCTCTTGAAAAAGGTGAGGTAATTGGTGCTAACGAAGGTACTGTTAAGATTGACGGTAAAGACACTGATGTGGTTAAAGTTGGGGACGAATACTTCAAGAAAGAAGATATTGATCCGACAACAGGTAAACCGAAAGAGGGTACAACCGCACTTGGCAATGACGTTGTGGGTAACAATGGTGAGAACGTTGTCAATAACGGTAACAAGTTAGTTGATGGTCATACCGTTGCGAAAGCGATCCAAGAATCCGGCTTCACTGTGGGTAAAGAAACCGATACATCAGGTGTTGATTTCAATAACTCAGATGAGAAAGTGAACCCGAACGATGAGCTTCGTTTTGCAGACGGTAAAGGCACAACAGTTAGCACAGGTACGGTGAAAACCATCGATCCAAACGGTGAAGTTTCAACGAAAACTGTCGTGAAAGTAGATGTTGATACTGGCGTGATCACGAACAATGCAAATGGTTCGCTAAAAGGCATTGTGTCTGCGGCTGATGCTAAGAAATTAAATGATGATCTAGCAAAAGCTCAAGATGCTTTAGCTGCGATTGAAAAATTGGGTGAAAATGCTCCACAAAATGTGAAAGATGCGGCGAAAGCAGCTGTTTACGATGCTGAGAAAGCAATCGAGAAAGCTGGCTTGAATAAAGTTGCAACGGTACAAAATGTGGCCGATGCGATCAATCAATCCGGTTGGAATGCAGCGGTTGCTAATGTCGGTTCCGGTGTGTCTGTGGATAAAGGTGGCGATGCCTTAGTTAATCCGGGCGATACTGTCACCATGACAGCCGGCAACAATATGCAGATCACTAAAGATGGCTTGAATTACACTATCGAAACGCAGAAAGATGTGGCTTTCAATAGTGTAACGGCGGATACCGTTAATATCGGTCCTGCCACCTTAACTGGTCGTGTTGCCCATAATCCAGATGGCAGTACGACAAACGAGTTAAGTGTCGGTAGCCCAAGTTCACCAACACGTATCACGAACGTGGCACCGGGTGTGAACGATACGGACGCGGTTAATGTGAGCCAATTAAAAGGCGTACAAAATAACATTAACCAACGTTTTGGGGATGTGTACCAAAAAATGGACCGTGAGCATAAAGATCTTCGTGCGGGTATCGCCGGTGCAGCCGCACTTGCAGGTATTCCGGAAGTACACGTAGCAGGTCGTTCGATGATTGCTGCTGCGGCAAGTGCGTATAAGAGCGAGAACGCTGTCGCGGTGGGTTATTCACGTCTCTCTGATAACAGCAAAATTAAATTGAAGTTAACAGGTAGCGCGAACTCTCGTGGCGATGTCATGGGTACAGTGGGTGTAGGTTATATGTGGTAACCTACCTTATGAAACAGGGTAAGTCATTACCCTGTTGAATGAGTTCCGTGAACATTCCGCAATGATCCAAACGGAACGTCATTTCGTTCACATGCGCCCACATAACTATGTAACAAAAGCACATTATCGCGAATGTTTTGGGGCGAAATATCTTTCGCCCCAAACCGTTGACAAACCCTATACGAGCCGTATAGGGTTACTTAATCTGAGCCGCTCTGCGGCTCTTTTTTCAGCCCCAGCGGGGCTGGGCTTAATGAACCTAGCACGGCTCGTGCTAGGTTATTGCTCAAATATAACCTTTGTCAGCAATCTGGGGCGAAAGATATTTCGCCCGTACATAAATTTTCCTAAAATTAACTTTTGTGCAAGTGCTACATAATACCGGCTTTTCCTACATAGTGATGGGGAAACCATACCCTGCCATTAACCAACCCCAATTTTCATCTGTAAAGCTAATCCCCATACGTTCCACTTCTTTTAAAAATGAGCGTTTTAAACGTTCAAGATTGCCCTGTTTCCAAGAATTGCCCGATTTTTCACCGCACTTGTCGAAATCCAAGAGCCAAACTTTTTGCTCGTTATTATGCTGTTGCACCAAAATATTATGGGCGTTTAAATCCGTGTGGCAGATGCCTAAATCGTGCATTTTTCGGATCATATTGCCAATGGCTTGCCAGCTCGCTTTAGGTAAGGTTTCCTGTTGCAAAAGCGCGGTTAAATCGCGGGCATTTTCCACTTTTTCCGTTAAAATATCCGCACGATAGCCACAAAACCCTGTTTTTTCTACTTTTGCCGCAATGGGTTTAGGCACATTTAACCCCGCTTGATACAAGCGTTCAAGCAAACGAAATTCGGCAAAACTTCGTGTTTGTTCAAGGGTAGAAAAATAATAACGATCCCGATTTAATTTGCCGTATAAACCGCCACGATAATAATGGCGCAATGCGGTATTGACCCCAAACAGATCTTGCGATTGAATAAACCACGTGGTGCCTCGCCCTTTTGCTGAGCCTAAAATACGATGTTGTGCTTGCCAAAAGTCCGGCGAAAAGAACCGCACTTGATCAGCGTTAGGTTCGTCAAAATTAAATAAGTAAAAACAATTTTTCTCTTGGATTTGTAGCATTTTTTCTATCCTTTCTAGCGTACAACGGCATTCTACTCTAAAATACCGCCAATCCGCAAAATTAGGAATTCAAAATGACAGCTTTATTTACTCCCCAAAATCCCCCGAAATCCCTTTGTATCCTGCGCCTATCTGCCATTGGTGATGTGACCCATGCCTTGGCTGTGGTGCAGGAAATTCAGCGTTTTTACCCTGAATGTCAGATTACGTGGATTGTAGGCAAAGCAGAATTTGGGCTTTTATCGGCGGTCACAGAGTTGAATTTGGTGCCTTACGATAAAAAAGCAGGATTGAAAGGCATGTTGGCGTTATGGAAACAGCTTTCCAATCAACATTTTGATGCGTTGTTAAATATGCAAACTGCCGTGCGCGCCTCTTTGCTTTCTTTGGGGATTAAAGCGAAATATAAAATTGGTTTTGGCGAAAAACGCGCTCGCGAAGGGCAAGCTTTTTTTGTCAATCAACGAGTTCAAGATCCCGAAAATCCCCACGTAATGGACGGTTTTATGGCTTTTGCGGAAAAAATTGGGGTCCCTGCGTTTATCCCTAAATGGTCGCTCAAGTTACCTGAAAATATTCAACAAAAATTAAATTTACCAAATCAATATGTGGTGATTTCCCCTTGTTCAAGCAAAGCGGAAAAAGATTGGGTGTTAGAACGCTACGCCGAAGTGGCAACCCGGTTAAATGCACAAGGGCATAATGTGGTGCTTTGTGGTTCCCCTGCGCCACGAGAAATGGAAATTTGCCAAAAAATCACCGCACTTTGTCCGTTTGAAGTGATCAACTTATGCGGCAAAACCCGTTTAGACGAGCTTTGTGCAGTAATCAAAAACGCAAACTTAGTCATCGCGCCAGATAGCGGCCCGGCGCACATTGCCACCATGGTCGGCACGCCTGTTATCGGACTTTACGCCTATCACAACCCTTGGCGCACAGGCCCTTACCACAATCTCAACAACGTGGTTTCCGTGTATGAACAAAATGCGTTAAAAGAGTTTGGCAAACCGTCTTCGGCATTGCCTTGGGCAACGAAACTCAAAGGCAAAAATTTAATGGCGCAAATTGAAGTCAAAGCGGTATTAGCACAAATTTCGCTTATTTTGCCATCCATTAAGTAATTCCCATTTCTCTCAATTTGCGTTATCCTTAGTCGGCTTACCCTGCTTGCAGCTCTGAGTTTAAATATGGCAAGTTTGCTTATTTAGAGGACAACTTATGAAAAAACTTTTCTTAGCGACCGCACTTTCTGCTGTCGCCGCTTTTGCTCAAGGGCAAATCGTACCAAATCCTAATACCACCACACATACTTACGAATTTACCCAAACTTATGATATTCAAGTGCCAAAAGGCTCAGTGGGGGAAACGAAATTATGGGCCCCATTACCCTTTAGCAACGACTACCAAACGGTTAAATCTGTTGAATTTGAAGGCAATTACCAACAAGCCTATATCACAGAAAATAATCAATATGGCGCAAGCACGTTATATGCCACTTGGGATAAAGATGCGTCAAAACGTGATTTAAAAATCAAACTTGTTGTGGAAACAAAAGATCGTGAACCGATGAAACAAGGGTTATTGAACAACTATCAAGCTCCCGAAAAAATTGAATACAGCGTTGATGTTGAGCAATATTTAAAACCCTCACAACATATAAAAATTGACGGTATCGTGAAACAATATGCGGACAAAATCGTGGGTGATGAAAAAAATCCACTGAAAAAAGCCGAACGTATTCATCACTGGATTGTAAATAATATGGAACGCGATAATTCAGTGTTGGGTTGCGGTGATGGTGATGTGGAAAAAATCTTAACCACTGGTGTATTAAAAGGAAAATGCACAGATATTAACTCTGTCTTTGTGGCATTGGCACGGGCATCAGGTATTCCTGCACGCGAAGTTTTCGGTATTCGTTTAGGTCAAGCCATTAAAATGGGGGAATATTCAAAATCCGCCTTTGGTGGCGCAAAAGATAAGATTGCGAATGAAAATGGCGGACAACATTGCCGCGCTGAATTTTATTTAGCAGGCTTCGGCTGGGTTCCTGTGGATTCTGCGGATGTGGCAAAATATCGTTTAACCGAGAAAAAAACGGTAAATGATGAAGGAACGAAAGCGGTTTCCGATTATCTATTTGGTAACTGGGAAGGCAACTGGATGGGCTTTAACCACGCACGCGATTTTAACCTATACCCAATGCCTGAACTCGCCCCAATCAATAACTTTGGCTATCCATACGCGGAAATAGGCGGCGATCCATTAAACTCTTATGATGCAAAAGAATTCGGCTATGAGTTCATCTCAAAAGAACAGTAATCGTACCTTTTGGGCAATGTGTACCACGGCAGTCAGCGCTGCCGTGGCTTCCACATTATGCTGCATTGCTCCTTTAATTTATCTTACTTTTGGCGTTTCCAGCTCTTGGCTGGTGAGTTTAAATGAGCTGGCGTTTTTGCAAATCCCTATGCTGATCATTTCTTTGGGAGCATTTGGCTATGGTTTTTGGTTGTTAAATTTCTCCAATAAAATTATCTGCACCCGATATTTTTCTCGCCGAACATTACAAATTTTGTATTGGTTAATGGCAATCGTCATGCTATTTTTCTTAACCTATCCCTATGTTTTACCTTATTTATTGGAATTGCCAGAATGAAAAAACTCCTAATTTTTTTGACCGCGCTTTTATTCTCTGTGACCACATTCAGCGCGGAACGTAATGTGACATTACGCATTGATGAAATGTATTGCCAACTTTGTGTTTATTTGGTGAATAAAGAATTGCGAGCTATTGATGGTGTCCTTTCGACTAAAGCCAACTTCAATACGCGATTAGTGAAAGTCGTTGCTGATGAAAAGGTGAGCGATGAAATGCTGATCAACGCCATTGATAAATTACATTATCACGCCATTGTTCAGCATTAAATTCCTAAAATTTTGACCGCACTTAGTTGACTGCATTTTTTGTGCCGTGTTGAACGGTCAATATTTTAAAACTCCGGCGGACATTCAAAGGTCATTTTTTCCCCTGTTATCGGGTGTTTAATGGTTAAACTTTCCGCATGTAAACATAATCGTGGCGACATGGCTTTGGCTTGGGGATGAGCGTAAAACTTGTCTCCGAGAATAGGGCTCCCCAGTGCTAGCATATGCAAACGCAATTGGTGCGAACGCCCTGTAATCGGGGTTAATTTCACGCGAGTGCTATTATTCGGTAGGCGTTCTAACACGTCATATTCCGTGACAGCACGTTTGCCAACAATGTAATCAATCCGCTGGCGTGGGCGGTTTTCCCAATCACAAATCAAAGGCATATTCACCACGCCGCGATCCTGTTGTAACCAACCCCACACAATGGCTTGATAATGTTTTTCCGTTTCACGTTCGCGAAATTGACGTTTTAGCTCGCTGTCTGCGGCTTTGCTCATGGCAAATAACAAAATCCCACTGGTTGCCATATCTAAACGATGAGCAGGTTCACAAAAGCCGTATTTTTCTTTCACGCGGCTCATGGCACTGTCGTAATATTGCGGTTGATTGCCCGGAACAGACAACAAACCGCTGGGTTTATTTACCACGAGAATATGATTATCGTGATAAACCACATCAAGATAGGGTTCTAAAGGGGGATGGTATTCAATGAGTGCCATAATAAGAATGATCTAGAATAAAAAAACCGGGGCGTAGTTTATACGAAGCCCAGTTCTTTTGCATTATTTTCTCTTAACGTAATACCAAAATCGGCTTATTACAGTTACGTGCAACTTTTACGGTGTTTGAGCTTAAGCCTTTGGCGTGCGGCTGACTGCTGGCAAGCATAACAATTAAATCTACCGCTTTTTCTTCCGCTAAACGATTAATTTCTTCATAAATCGTACCGTGTGCAACGATATGTTGAACTTTTGCGTTTTCAGGAAAAGTCGCTTTTGTAAATTCGTGCAAGGTTCGATTAGCCTCTTCAATCAACGATTTATCAAAATTTTTCGGCAAAAATGCAGAAATAAAACTGTCATCCATCGGCTCTAAAATCGTGACCACACGATAAACAGCGTCAGGATTATTCGCTGTTAGCTTCAAACAAGTATCCACCACATATTTCGCACTTTCTAAGTTGCTTAAATCAATCGCAATTAACAATTTGTTGTACATACTAAACTCCATTTTATCAACCTAGGAATAGGTTTAGCCTAGACCTAGGATGATCTCTTATTTATGACGGCGACGTTGGTTCCAAGCAATACCAAAAATCATTAATAATGCCGGAATAAACATTAACTCTTTTGGTAAAGACACTTTTGGCAAAGAAACGTCTAACAAGGTTTGATCCCAGTTTAAGCCCGCTTTTGCTGCCGGTGAATCCAACTCAACGTTATCAATGATAATTTTGGCGGTTTCCTTGCCGTTGATCTCAATTTTGTCACCGGTATCCAATAAGGTTAAGCCAAGCGCATTTAAACGTGCTTCGCTGCTTTCGCCTTCCGGCACTTCAAGTTGTGAATAAAATTCAACCGGTTTGCCGTAAGGATTGATGCCTGCAACTTTAAGCATTAATTTTTGCCCAACAGGTGTATGAGCAATTTCTTGAGCAAAATGAACCGGCTCAATGCTATAGGCCGTCGGTGAAATACGATCCATCACAAAACCCGGGCGGAATAATAAGAAAGCAGCCAAAATAAGCACCGCACTTTCCCACCATTTATTCTTAGCAAAGAACCAACCCATTGTGGCGGCAGTAAACGCGAATATACCAATAATCGCCGTAATGAAGACTAAAATACCTTTTGCCCAACCCACATCAATCAGCAATAAATCTGTATTGAAAATGAACAAAAACGGTAAAATCGCCGTTCTTAGGCTGTAATAGAAGGCATCAACACCTGTACGAATCGGACTTCCGCCTGAAATAGCCGCCGCCGCAAAAGAAGCCAGCCCAACCGGCGGCGTGACATCAGCCATAATACCGAAATAGAAAACAAATAAATGCACAGCGATAAGCGGAACGATTAAACCGTTTTGTTTACCCACTTCGATAATGACTAACGCCATTAATGAGGAAACCACAATATAGTTTGCGGTGGTCGGCAATCCCATACCAAGAATAAGGCTGAAGATTGCCACTAAAATGAGCATTAATAAAATATTGCCCATCGAAAGCATTTCAATGATGCTGGCAAGTTGTACGCCAAACCCTGTTAAAGACACAGAGCCCACAATAATACCGGCGGTAGCGGTTGCAATACCGATCCCAATCATATTGCGCGCACCGGTTTCTAACCCTTCCACTAACTCGTGCAAACCTTGTTTAGCAAGGGATAATTTACTGGTGGATTCAGCGCGGAAAAAACTCAATAATGGACGTTGGGTAATTAAAATTGCCCCTAACACAAGGGTTCCCCAAAAAGCAGAAAGCCCCGGCGACATACGTTCAATCATCAAGCACCACATTAACACCACAACCGGTAATAAATAATGTAAGCCCGCATTGACTGTTGGTTTCACTGAAGGCAGCGTGGCAATTTCTTTTTCAGGATCATCGGGTTCGAGATCGGGAAATGTGGCTACACGGCGAATTAAGAGCAAATACACCGCACTTAATAGTGCTAACACAATAAAAAAGGCATAATTCGGCGCAACGTTTTTAATCCAGCCCAAGCTTAATTCCAAGGCAAAATATAATAAACAAATCGCCAAGAAAGTAGCCAAAGCGCGCATTAACGTCACCAAAATCGGGTTAGCCGGATCCGTTCTCGGTAAGCCTTTTAACCCCATTTTGCAGGCTTCAAGGTGAACAATATACACCAATGCAATGTAGGAAATGAACGCCGGTAAAAAAGCGTGAGTAATTAATTGGCTATAAGGCATATTGACATATTCAATCATCAAAAATGCCGCAGCCCCCATAACCGGTGGCATAATTTGCCCGTTAACCGAAGAAGCAACTTCAATCGCACCGGCTTTTTCCGGACTTAATCCCACGCGTTTCATCATTGGAATAGTAAACGTGCCGGTGGTCACGACATTGGCAATGGAAGAGCCTGACACCAATCCTGTTAATGCGGAAGAAACCACAGCCGCTTTGCCCGGCCCGCCTTTTAAATGCCCTAAATAGGCAAACGCGGTTTTGATAAAGTAGTTACCTGCGCCGGCTTTGTCTAGTAATGCGCCAAATAATACAAAAAGGAAAACATATTTTGTGGAAACGCCTAAAGCAACACCAAAGACGCCTTCTGTGGTAATCCATTGCTGATTAACAATTTGTGCCAAAGAACCGGAACGATGGCTGATGATCCAATCGGCCGGTAAAAATTGCCCAAAGTAATTATAGAGCAAGAACACCAGTGCAATAATAACCAAAGGTAGACCTAGGCTACGACGCGTAGCTTCCAGTAACAGCAAAATGCCCACGCAACCGGCAATAATATCTTGCAAATTCGGCGCGCCAAATCGCGTGACTAATCCTTCATAAAAGAACAGATAATACGCACCGAGAAATGCCCCTAAAAAAGCAAAAATCCAATCTTGTAAAGGAATACGGTGTTTGGGTGAAAAGGCGAAAGCCGGAAAGGAAAGATAGGCTAAAAATAAAGCAAACGCTAAATGAATTGACCGCGCTTTGGTATCATCAACGACCACATTGAGATCAATATTGGCGCGCGTCAAGACTTCTTGTAACCAAAAGGATAGCGGCGAAGTGTAATAAAGTTGAAAAACAGACCACAAGATCGCAGTGACGACAATCAGCTTCTTCGCAAAGCCGCTTGGTGTTCGTCCACCGGCATCATTAGACGCCACCATATCTTGCAGATCGTCATAATCCATCGTTTTTGATTGTGCTGACATAAGGCTCCCGAGTTCTTCAAAATAACAAGAAAAACCACCGCACTTTGAGAAATCTGCCCCAAAAGTGCGGTGAAATTTAACGGTATTTATTTAATCCAACCGCGTTCTTTGTAATAACGAACTGCCCCTTCGTGCAATGGTGCTGAAAGTGCGTTTTTGATCATCTCTTCTTCTTTTAAGTTTGCAAAAGCAGGGTGCAAACGTTTAAAACGATCGAAATTATCAAACACGGCTTTAACCACAGCATAAACTTTATCCGCGTCAACATCGGCTGAAGTCACAAGCGTTGCATAAACACCAAAGGTTTCCACCGGTTTATCAGAGCCTTTGTATAAACCACCTGGAATAGTCGCTTTAGCATAATAACTATGATCAGCCACTAACTTATCAATTTCAGGGCCTGTAACCGGTACTAAATGAGCATTACAAGATGCGGCTGCTTCTTTTAACGCGCCATTTGGATGCCCTACGTTGTATGTAATTGCGTCTAAATTGTTATCACACATGACAGACGCCATTTCTGCCGGCTTCAATTCAGACGCGACTTTAAAGTCTTTATCTGTCCATTTTTTAGCGGCTAAAATCACATTCATTGTCGCACGCGTACCGGAACCGGGATCGCCAACATTCACACGTTTGCCTTTTAAATCATCAAAGGAATTAATACCGGAATCATCACGCGCCATCACAGTAAACGGCTCCGGATGCAAAGAGAACACCGCACGAATTTTGTCATTTTTCTTATTTTCAAATGAACTGGAACCATTATAGGCATGATATTGCCAGTCAGACTGCGCAATCCCCATATCTTGCTCTTTGGCGGCGATAGCATTTAAGTTCGCCACCGAAGCACCTGTAGATGGCGCGTTACATTTAATGTGGGTTTTCGGTGTATCGCGATTCACCAATTGGCAAATAGACTGCCCAACCACATAATACACGCCGGTTTGACCGCCTGTCCCAATGGTGATGAATTTATCTTCTGCGGCTTGTGCACTGAACGCGCTTAACGCCACGCCTGCAATCACGGAAAGTTTAAGCATCTTTTTCATGGTATTTTCTCCTTGTGCATAATTCGGATTTTTTTATGTTGTGCACTCGATTAAACGAGTGCTTTACATATACAAGATTATGCAACCGTTTGCAATAGGAAAATACATCAAGGGTTATTTGTCACCAACACCCGCAAACTATCTAAACGCCACGTTGCTTTATTTAATTCCACTTGCGACTGCTCAGCAATAACTTCAAGTGTTTCAATTTCATCCTGACGAATATTTTTATTCACACTTTTCAAGGCATTTAACCGCGCCAATTCATTATCTAACACAAAGCTTGCTTGGCGTTTGGCTTGTGCAATGATCTCACGCGCCTGTTCTGCCATTTGGCTTTCTGCTTGTTTCAATAATGCTTCAATATTTGACCGCACTTTTTTCACCACCTGCGTTGCCAAGGTTTTACCCAGCGGTTTAAGCTGTTTTTCCACCACATTAAAGGCGACTTTTTCCGCTAAATTATTGCCTTTAACATCCAACAATAAGCGCACAGGCGTTGGTGGCAAGAAACGATTAAGTTGCAACGCTTTTGGCGATTGGGTTTCCACCACATAAATCAACTCAAGCAATAAGGTGCCTGCCGGCAAATTTTTATTCATCAGCATACACACAGCGGTTTTGCCAATATCGCCGGATAACACCAAATCAATACCGTTGTTTAACATCGGATGATCCCAGGTTAAAAATTCCACATCTTCGCGCGCAAGGGCAAGGGCGCGATCAAAAGTAATGGTCACCCCTTCTTCTTTTAACCCCGGAAAATCAGGCACTAACATCGTTCCTGTTGGCGTGATCACGATGGATTTTTCCCCTAAATCATCCTGTTCCACCCCAATAATATCCAATAAATTCAAGGTGAAATTCACTAATTCCGGATTTCCGTCTTCTTTCGCAATGGCATTTGCCAAGGCTTCTGCCACTTCGCCACCGTTGGAATTTAACTCTAATAAACGATCTCGTCCTTTTTCAAGCGCCGTTTTCAGTTGCTGACGTTGCTTCACCGTCTCTTTGACAAAAAGCTCAAAATCCTCAAGTGCGGTCGGTTTTTGTAAAAATTCTTGCAATTTTTCACCGCACTTTTCAAACAACGCCATCCCCATTGGGCAAGTTTCTTCAAAGGCATTTAACCCTTGATGATACCAATCTGCCAGTACCGCTTGCGCCGTTTGGCTAAAACTTGGCACATAAATTTGAATATCGCGTGCCTGTCCAATACGGTCTAAACGCCCGATGCATTGTTCCAATAAATCCGGGTTATCAGGCAAATTAAACAGCACCAAATTCGCCGCAAATTGGAAATTTCGCCCTTCAGAACCGATGCTTGAGCTTAACAGCACCTGTGCCCCTTGTTCGCTGTCCGCAAAATAAGCCGCGGCGCGATCTCGTTCCACAATGGACATCTTTTCGTGGAAAACCGCAGCACGAATCCCTTCTTTTTCGCGTAATGCCTGTTCTAACTGGATGGCTGTTGTGGCGTAACGACAAATCACCAACACTTTTTCTTGGCGATGCAGTTTTAAGAAATCCGCCAGCCATTCCACGCGCGGATCAAATTCCCACCATTTTGCTTCAGGGTTGAGTTGCTGGAAAATTTGTTCAGGATAGAAAAGATCCTGCGTTTTTAACTCGCCCAACATCGACAACACATTGATGGCATTCTGATATTGCTTCGGCAAGGCAACATTCACCTGATGATAAACGCGATGCGGAAAACCTTTCACCCCTTGGCGCGTATTTCTAAATAGCACGCGGCTTGTGCCGTGGCGGTCAATTAAGCTACTGATCAATTCTTGACGCACCGCGGCTTTTTCTTCTTCATTTTGGCTATCCAACACTTTCAGCAACGGCTCTACATCTTGCTCTTCCAACAAATCAGAAATCGCGTTTTTTTCCACCGCACTTAACGCCTTATGGGACAGCAAGGTTTGCACCGCATTCGCGACAGGCTGATAGTTTTTTTGCTCCGCTACAAAGGCGTCATAATCATAAAAACGATCCGCATCCAATAATTTTAAGCGTGCGAAATGGCTTTCTTGCCCCAGTTGCTCTGGTGTGGCGGTCAATAACAACACGGATGGAATTTGCGCACTTAAGCGCGCCACTAAGGTGTATTCCACGCTCGCTTCAGTTGGCGACCAAGCCAAATGATGGGCTTCATCCACAATCAGCATATCAAATTGCGCCGCCAACGCTTGTTCGCCACGCTGCGGA
Source organism: Actinobacillus porcinus (assembly GCF_901764995.1). Taxonomy (GTDB): domain Bacteria; phylum Pseudomonadota; class Gammaproteobacteria; order Enterobacterales; family Pasteurellaceae; genus Exercitatus; species Exercitatus porcinus. The sequence goes on along the minus strand of NZ_CABFKI010000001.1, from coordinate 287,439 downwards.
TTGTCCACCAACCAATTGAGCGAACAAATAATCAAATTTTCGCTTTCAAAAGGATTGCGCGCTTCGCTGTCTTCCGTAGGTGCAAAATCTGCCGCACGTTCTTCGTCAAACAGCGAAAAATGCAAATTGAAACGGCGCAGCATTTCAACTAACCATTGATGTTGCAAGGTTTCCGGCACAATAATCAGCACTCGATCCGCGCGTCCGGCAAAAATTTGCTGTTGCAAAATCATACCGGCTTCAATGGTTTTCCCAAGCCCCACTTCATCTGCTAACAAAACGCGCGGATGAATACGGCGACCGGCTTCGTTAGCAATATGCAATTGGTGTGGAATTAGTCCCGCACGAATACCGCGCAACCCACGTAACGGCGATTGAAATTGTGCCTGTTGATGTTGTAACGCACGATAACGCAGCGCAAAGCGATCGCTACGATCAATTTGAGCGGTAAACAAACGATCTTGTGGCTTGCTGAAGGTAATTTGATGGGCAAGCTCAATTTCTTTCATCACGCACTCTTCGCCATTATCCAAACGTTTAACCAAATAAAGTGCGGTTAAATTATTCATCATTTTGTCAACCACTTGCGCTTTCCAGCCTTCCACATGCGTTACCGTATCTTGCACTGAAAACAGCACGCGAGTTAATGGTGCTTCGCTCATTGAATACATCCGTGTTTCATCGGCGGCGGGGAAATAAATTTGCACCACGCGCGCGTTCACTTCAGTAATTATCCCCAATCCTAATTCATTTTCACTATGGCTAATCCAACGTTGCCCAACTGCATATTCCACGTTATTTTCTCTCCGCTAACCTACTCAAAAGCGCGCTATTCTACCGATTTCCGGCGCATAATGCTATGTATCAAATATTTTACAAATATGAGATCTAAATCACATTTTTTAGGGTTAAATGTAATTTATTCTTGACTTAAAAAAAGTGCGGTGTAAAAATCAAACAAATTTTTTAATAGAAGGATGTACTATGACTCTTGTAAACAAACTCAAAGACGAATTTTTCGGCGGTTGGAAACCCTTTGAATTAGCTTGGTTGTTTCTCTTTTTGGCAGCGCAAATCTTTGCTTACGTTCAAGCGCCCGATTCATTATTAGCAATGATTTCAGGGATTGCCGGGATTTTGTGCGTGGTCTTTGTCGGGAAAGGGAAAATCAGTAACTACTTATTTGGGCTTATTTTTGCTTACACCTATTTTTATGTAGCGTTGGACAACAAATTCTATGGTGAAATGACCACCACGCTTTATGTTTACATCCCTGCGCAATTTATTGGCTATTTCCTTTGGAAACAAAACATGCAAAGCCAAGATAAAGTGGAAGTGGTTGAAGCCAAATTTCTTACCGTAAAAGGCTGGCTCACCTTAATTAGTGCCGTTTTAATTGGCTCTCTTGCCTTTATCAGCATCTTGAAAACCACCGATGGGCAATCCGTCAGTCTTGATGGTGTCACCACGGTGCTGGTTGTTGCGGCGCAACTTTTAATGATTTTGCGTTATAGCGAACAATGGATTCTCTGGATTATCATCAACATTCTTTCCATCTGGCTTTGGGCGGAAACCCCCGCGATGTATTTAATGTATGGTGCTTATTTATTGAATTCCGTTTATGGTTATTACAACTGGACGAAATTAGCGAAGAAAACGGTTTAGTGTAAGAAAAGAATACATTACAGGGGCGAAAGATTTTTCGCCCCATTTTTCCTAACCAAACACTTGGTGCTCATACAAAATATGAATACCAATGCCGATCAGGGCAATGCCTCCCAATAATTCCGCATGTTTACGGATTTTTCCGCCCAGCCAATGCCCGGCTTTAACGCCGATTAAACATAAAACAGCCGTTGTCACACCAATCATAGCGGTCGTAATGCCGATATTCACTTGTAAGAAAGCAAAAGAAACGCCCATAGCAAGAGCATCGATACTGGTGGCAATGCCTAACGTGATGAGATGTTTGACGCTGAAATCAGTGGGATCATCATCTTCATCATCTTCGCTCAAGGATTCTCGTATCATATTAATGCCGATTAAGCAAAGTAGGATAAAGGCGATCCAATGATCAAATTCGGTAATGTATTCGCTGAAATTCAAACCAATATAATAGCCAATCACGGGCATTAAAGCTTGGAAAATACCGAAACAAAGCGCAATACGTAAGGCAAATTTCCACGAAAATTCAATTAAACATAAACCTTTGGTCACAGACACCGCAAAGGCATCCATTGATAAACCAAAGGCAATCACCCACAAGGTATAATCGGACATAGTCATATCTCAAAAATAAAAAAACGTAGCTATTATACACCGCACTTGGCAAAATCTATTCAGCCTAAAATAAAAAAAACAGCCAAAAGAAAACTCTTGGCTGTTTTGAAAAAATGGGCGATTACACAATAATCATATGCGCGATAGTGTAACCCACTAAACAAGCGACTACCACACCGATTAAACCCGGCACCATAAAGCTGTGGTTGAAATAGTATTTGCCGATTTTGGTTGTTCCTGTTACGTCAAAGTTTACGGTTGCAATATCTGACGGATAGTTAGGAATAAAGAAGTAAGCATAGGTTGCCGGAATTAAACCGATTAATACAGGGGCCGGTAAACCTAATTGAATACCTACCGGTAACATCATTACCGCCGTTGCCGCTTGGCTATTGATTACCACAGATACGGCAAAGAGCGCAAATGCAAATGTCCAAGGGTAATGTTCTACCATGCTGGTTACAGCCGCTTTAAATTCAGGCATTGCATAAGAGAAGTAAGTATCACTCATCCATGCAATCCCAAAAATCGCAATACACGCCACCATTCCGGATTTAAATACCACGCCATTCGGTACAGTTTGTGGGTTGGTTTTAGTGGCAATTAAGATAATACCACCGAAACATAACATCATCATTTGAATGATGTAAGACATTGAAATCGGTTTAACTGCTTTACCATCCACCGGCACACCAACGGTACGGATTTCCGGTAACATCGCAATGACAACCACTGTAATTAATGAAAGCACGAATAACCAAACAGAGAGTTTTGCGGATTGTGGTAATTCTGCATCTAATGAAGTTGCGGTTGTATTTAGAATACGCTCACGCCATACAGGATCTTGTAAACGGCGTTGATATTCCGGATCATCTTCCAATTCTTTACCGCGGCGTAAGCTATAAATTGCCATTGCCATGGTACCTAAGAAAGTCGCCGGCACAGTCACCGAAATGATATTTAATAAGGTGATGTGTTCATAACCCGGGATTTTTGTGATTTGCGTTAAATAGTACGCAATTGCCGCTGATAATGGGCTTGAAGTAATGGCTAATTGTGATGCCACTGAAGATACCGCCATTGGGCGTTCAGGACGGATTTTATTTTTCAGTGCAATATCACCGATAATTGGCATCACAGAATACACTGAGTGACCCGTACCTAACATAAAGGTCATAACATAGGTGACGATTGGACCAAGGATGGTTACGCGTTTTGGATTGCTACGTAAAATACGTTCTGCAATTTGTAACATGTATTTTAAACCACCTGCTGCTTCAAGCACAGACGCACAGGTTACTACGGCTAAAATAACAAGCATTACGTCAATCGGCGCTTTACCTAAAGGCATACGCAACACAAAAACCTCGATCGCAAGACCGATACCTGAAATAACCCCTAAACCGATACCACCAAAACGGCTACCGGTATAGAGCATTAATAATAGAAATAAAAATTCTAAATAAAGCATAAGCTATCACCATAAAGAGTTAATAAAAAAAACCGTGGCGATCATACTGGAACTATGAAAATGCACAATCTTTTTTATGAAAATTTATAAAAAAATTTGATAAAAGTTTATTTTGGATCAAAATCAGTTCGCACCCAAAGGGGGGAAAAATAATGGGGTTAATAAAGTGCGGTAAAAATTAAAGGAATTTGCTTTGTTGCAGGAAAAAAATTAGGCGGTTTCAAAACCGCCTAACTAAGAATTATTGATTGTTTTGTACGTAATCAATCGCTGATTGAACTGTTGTAATTTTTTCAGCTTCTTCATCTGGAATTTCGATATCGAATTCTTCTTCTAAAGCCATTACTAATTCAACTGTGTCTAAAGAGTCTGCACCTAAATCTTCGATGAATGAAGCTTCAGATTTTACTTCTTCTTCTTTAACACCTAATTGTTCAACAATGATTTTTTTTACGCGTTCTTCAATGCTCATTTTTGTTTCCTTGTAGTTCTCGCACAATGCGATTGGGGTAATAGTGTATGTATTTTTTCCGAAGTTGCAAGCCATTTTTTTTACTGGTCTAACCACAAAACAACATAGCATATTCGAAAAAGCATATTTCGCCAAACTAAGTACATACTCGAATTATGCAAACGAGCAAAATTCTAACAAATCCTATTGAGTTTGGCTAGGGCTGGTTAGCAGATTAGTTCATATACAACCCACCGTTAACATGCAATGTTTCGCCATTGATGTAACGTGCGTCATCTGATGCTAAAAATGCCACTGCTTTTGCAATATCTTTCGGTAAACCTAATTCACCTGCCGGAATTTGGCTCAAAATGGCATTTTTTTGATCTTCGTTAAGTTCATCTGTCATATCTGTGGCAATAAAACCCGGCGCAACCACATTAACCGTAATACCACGTGAAGCTACTTCTTTAGCCAGTGATTTAGAAAAGCCGATTAAACCTGCTTTTGCGGCACAATAGTTTGTTTGACCCGGATTGCCCATTGAACCCACCACAGAACCGATAGTAATAATACGACCGCCTTTTTTCATCATTGGGCGAAGTACCGCTTTAGATAAACGATAAACGGATGTTAAGTTTGTTTGGATAATATCAAACCAATCACTGTCTTTCATGCGCATTAATAAACCATCGCGGGTGATACCTGCGTTATTGACTAAAATATCAACATCACCAAATTCAGCTTTAATTTGCTTTAATAATTCATCAATAGAATTTTCGTCTGTGACATTGAGTACAAAACCTTTACCCTTTTCACCCAAATAAGCCGAAATAGCTTCTGCACCTTTTTCTGAAGTTGCAGTACCAATAACGGTTGCACCTTTAGACATTAATTCTTCCGCGATTGCTTTACCAATACCACGCGTTGCGCCTGTCACTAATGCGATTTTGCCTTGCATTTTATCCTTCCTATTGTGTTTTCTGTGTAGAAGGCGTTTTCGAACGCCCCTACCCTATTAAAATTAAGCGAATAACTCTTTTACTGCGTCCAATGATTTCACATCATTTACTGCACCGGCAGCAAGCTCTTTAACAATACGGCTTGTTAAACCGGTTAATACTTTGCCCGGGCCAATTTCCACGAGAACTTCGATGCCGTTTGTCGCCATTTTTTCCACCGTTTCCGTCCAACGAACAGGGCTGTAAAGTTGACGCACAAGGGCGTTACGGATTGCGTCCGCTTCGTTTTCAGTTTTAACATCAACATTGTTAATCACTGCCGTTTCCGGTGTTTTCACGGCAATGCTTTCTAATGACACGGCTAATTGATCCGCTGCCGGTTTCATTAAGGCACAATGTGATGGCACGCTAACGGCTAATGGTAATGCACGTTTCGCCCCCGCTTCTTTACAAGCCGCCGCCGCACGTTCTACCGCCGCTTTTGCTCCCGCAATCACCACTTGACCCGGTGAGTTAAAGTTTACAGCTGAAACCACTTCGCCTTGTTCTGCTTCTTTGCATGCTTTAATAATGCTTTCATTATCCAACCCAATAATAGCATACATTGCACCCGTACCTTCCGGCACCGCTTGTTGCATTAATTTACCGCGTAATTCCACTAATTTAATGGCATCTTGGAAATCCATTGCACCTGCACAAACTAAAGCAGAATACTCACCCAAGCTATGACCGGCCATAACCTCAGGTTTTAACGCCGGATATTGTTGTTGCCATACACGATAAATCGCCACTGATGCGGCTAAAAGTGCGGGCTGAGTTTGCCATGTTTTATTAAGTTCTTCTGCCGGACCTTGTTGCGTTAATGCCCATAAATCGTAACCTAGAACATCCGATGCTTGTTTAAACGTTTCGGTAACAACAGGAAATTGTTCTGCTAACTCCGCTAACATTCCCACCGCTTGAGAACCTTGACCGGGGAAAACCATTGCAAATTTTTTCATTTTTCGTCCTTCTTAATGATGAAAAGGGCGCGTTAAAACGCACCTTTTAAAACTTTCTTAAATTTCACCGCACTTATTATACTAAAAACGCACGAGAGCTGAACCCCAAGTCCAACCACCACCAAACGCTTCTAATAATAAAAGCTGACCACGTTTAATACGTCCATCACGCACAGCTTCATCCAATGCCACAGGCACGGTTGCCGCGCTGTTATTGCCGTATTTTTCAACTGTCAACACCACTTGCGACATATCCATATCGAGTTTCTTCGCGGTTGCCGCAATAATACGAATATTCGCTTGGTGTGGCACAAGCCAATCTAAATCTGACTTTTGCAAATTATTTTTTTCAAGAGTTTCTTCAACGACACTTGAAAGCTGACCCACCGCTAATTTAAAGGTCGCATTGCCTTGCATCGAAATATAACCTGATTGTGCATTGCCACGTTCAGATTGTGGTAACGCCAGCATATTTTCTGTATCTGCCGAAGCGTGCAAATGCGTGGAAATAATGCCCGCTTCATCGCTTGCTTCAAGAATCACCGCGCCTGCACCATCGCCAAATAACACCACCGTTCCACGATCCGTTTCATCAAGGTGGCGAGAATTTAAATCTGAACCGATGACTAAGGCTTTTTTAACTTGTCCTGTGCGTACAAATTGATCCGCAACAGAAAGCGCATACACAAACCCTGTACATGCTGCTGCCACATCAAATGAAATGGCATCTTTAATCCCTAATGCACCTTGAATTTGACAAGCGGCACTTGGATAAGCATGGGAATTTGTGGTCGTTCCCACCACAATTAAATCGATCTCTTGCGGATCCAAATTCGCCATTTCTAATGCTTTAAGCGCAGCTTGTGTTCCCATTGTTGCCACGGTTTCATCTGCCGCAGCAATGCGGCGCTCTTTCATGCCTGAGCGGGTATAAATCCATTCATCTGAAGTATCTACCATTTTTTCCAAATCCGCATTGGTACGAATCTGAGCAGGTAAATAACTTCCTGTTGCTAAAATTTTGCTATTCATACTTATCTCGTTATTTTTAATATTTCTTTAAGCCGTCTAAAATTTTTTGTGGAATGTTTTGACGGGCTTGAAATGCCGCATCTTTAATTGCATTAGCAAAGGCCTCAACATTGGCACTGCCGTGGCTTTTGACCACAACGGCTGTTAATCCAATTAAAGATGCCCCATTATATTGATCGGGGTTAATGTCCTTTAAACGCTGATAACTGTCTTTAAACAAGACTTTCATTAAACTGCCAAATAAAGGTTTGAGTAAATAATTGCGCGATTTCCCTTTTAGCAATCCAATTACATTTTTCGCCGCACCTTCCAAGGTTTTTAACGCCACATTGCCTGCAAATCCTTCACTGACGATAACATCTGCTTTACCGTTGAGCAATAAATCCCCTTCAATAAAACCGATATAATTAAGTGCGGTGTCTTTTGACAGCATTTCTGCCGCTTCACGAATAGACTTATGCCCCTTAATTTCTTCTACGCCAATATTCAACAAAGCAACCCGTGGAAAGACTAAGTTTAGCCGATTTTCTGCGAAAATTGCACCCATAAGCGCAAATTGATAGAGATTTTCTGCGCTACATTCTAAATTCGCCCCTAAATCCAACATCACAGAATGACCCCCATCCATCGTGGGTAACAATGAAATAAGAGCAGGACGTTGAATACCTTTTAGTGGCTGCAAAATCACTTTCGCCAATCCCATTAATGCACCTGTATTCCCCGCGCTGACACAACCTTGCGCATCACCATTTTGAACCGCTTCAATCGCTAAGCGCATAGAAGTTCCTTTGCTATGACGCAAAGCATCGGTAAGATGTTGATTGTTGCCAATCACGCGAGAGCAATGATGAATTTCCAAACGATCACGTAAATTTGACGGGAAGTTTTTTAAGGAAATATCTAATTCAGATTGGATTTTTTGGCTGTCGCCAAATAATAATAAGGATAACGCTGGATCAGCTTCCAACGCTTTTAGAGATGCGGGGATAGTAATACGGGGACCAATGTCCCCGCCCATCACATCTAACGCAAGGGTTAGACGACTCAAGTGAATACCTTATAAAAGGAATTACTTGTTGATTACTTTACGACCACGATAGTAACCATCAGCAGTTACATGGTGACGTAAGTGAGTTTCACCACTTGCTTTATCTACTGATACTGCAGCAGTGGTTAACGCATCATGTGAACGGCGCATATCACGACGTGAACGAGATTTTTTGTTTTGTTGAACAGCCATTGGCTATACTCCTAAGTTAGTTCTTTTTTAAATTAGCTAATACAGCGAACGGGTTTGGTTTTTTAGCCAATTCTTCAGGCAATTGCCCGAAGACCTGTTCCTGCGTGGACACTTCACAGTGTTCAGATGAATGCATCGGCACAATCGGCAGACATAAAATCAGTTCGTCTTCAATCGTACCAATCAAATCTATTTCCCCGAATTCATTGAATTCAATGGGTTCATAAATCTCTGGCAATTCATCGATCTTATCTAAATTAGAAATTGGACTGTAAGTAAATTCACATTCCAAGGTTTGTTTAAAAGGTTGATTGCAACGTTGACATTCAACTTCAACATCAATACTTGCTTTGCCTTTAAACACCACTAATTTCTGCGGATCAACGAAAAACGATACTGTTACCTGTGCATCGCTGAGCACTTTGACTACTGACTCAGATAAACGCTCAAGCTGATTAATAGCATAATAGCCATCATAATCCAATCGGCGTTGTGCGTCTTTAACCGGGTCAACAGTTAGGGGTAGTTTTACCTTTTGCATAGGGCGTGCATATTACCTTTTGAGAAAGAATTAGTCAAAGGAAAATTATCATTTTCCCCGGAAAAAATCCATAATACGCAAAAATTATTTTCCCAATACCCCCAATAATTCAAATGACGTTGTGGGAAATTGACGAGCCAAATATTGCTGCAAATATCGCTGGGTTTCTTTTTCAATTATCTCATCCACTTCAGGATATTGATTATAAATCACTGAATGTACGGCAATTTGGCGAGATTGACAGACTTCCAAACTTAATAGCGTATGATTAATGCTCCCCAATTTCCCCGATGTGACTAAAATCACCGGATAGCCCTGTTGTTGTACATAATCCAAACTGGTTTGGCACTCATTATAGGGAACGAGTAACCCACCTGCTCCTTCCAGCAACACATAATCATATTTTTGCGCCAAATACGCCGTTGCCGCCTGAATTTTTTGCGGATCAATTTCGCGCTGTTCTAGCTTTGCCGCCAAATGTGGCGAGCAAGGATAACGAAAAACATAAGGGCAAGTCGTTCCTTGCTGATCTTCAGGCAAAATTGCCATTCCCTGCATTTGGCGATGTACCAATAAATCTGTGGCAATGCCTTCACAACCTGTTTGAATCATCTTTTGCGTGATCACAGAAAAACCTTGTTGCATCAGTTTTTTCGCATACCAACCTGTTGCCACTGTTTTCCCAACATCCGTATCAATGCCTGATACAAAAATCACTTGTCCCATGGTTATTTTCTCTTGGCTAAACCTAAAATCGGCGCATAAGTTAACCGCACTTTGCCCGATGAAGTGCGGTAATTTTTTTCATAATTTTGATAAAAATCTTGTAATTTCTTCTTCGTCCACATGCTTTGATGGGTGGCGGTTACGCCTGTTTGCTTAAGGTGTAACAAAACCGCTTTCGGGCTATCAAATTCCAATATGATCTTATCGCTTGATAGATGCAATATTTCAAAGTCATCTTCCAACCATTGCCGCCATTGCCACAATTCAGGATAATCTAACCCAATTTGGGTTAACTGCTTAATTTCAAATAAATTCTCTGGTGCAAAAGTGCTGAATAACAGCAACCCATTCGGCAATAAATGCGCCGCACAACGCGCTAAAAATTGCGGCTTATGTTCAAACCATTGCATCGTAGAAGCCGTAGCAATTAAATCATATTGTTGCGGTAAACAAAGTTGTTCCGCGTCCCCTTGCATAAATCGAAAGGGTTTGTGCTGTAAAATTTGGGATAATGCCTGATGTGGCTCACATAAATCATTCAAATCCCAACGCTGAATAGAAAAATGCTGCGCCAACGCTCGCGTCAATTGACCGCTCCCGCACCCAATTTCAAGGCAATAATCAAAGTGTCGTCCCTGTGTTGCCAAAAGTGCGGTGAGCCGGCGAATAATTTCTTGCTGCGCCAACGCTTGCTGATCGTAAACGGCGTGTGCCTGCGTAAAACACTTTTGTATTTGCGTTTTACTCATCATTTCGCGTCACACTCCCATAAATCCGCCCAATGAGAGCATGATAAAAACCAATAATGCGCGCCCTTAACCAATTGCGTATTCACAGAAATTGACTGCCAATAAGCAAGTTGATTTGTCATCGGAAAAATGCGATCTTGTTCGGCAATCCAAGCCCTTGTCCATTGAATAGATTGAGAAGATTTGACCTTAATCATGTCATAAAGTGCGGTCAATTCTGCGTGAATTTCCTGCAAATCACGTTGCTCGGGCAAGGATTGGTAATAGGCAAAGGTTTGCTTATCGCCACACATTCGGCGTTCAAATTTGATTCTATTTTCTTCATTTAAACCCGCTAATGTGCCTTCAAAGATGTCGCAAGGAATACCAAATTGATCGTGGCAAGGTAAGCCTGTGCCATTAATCGCCACGGCGGAAACCAATGGAATCGCTGACATCACTTGATTCGCTACCCAAACGCCCATTGACCAAGCCACCAAGCGGATTTGATCATAGGTTGAAAAATCAAAATCCAACTGAAGATCTTGGTAATCATAACAAATCAATAAATCATAATCTTCAGGCAAGGTCAAATGCGACACCGCAGAGATTGGTGTTCCCCAACCTGCAAAATAAACAAGCAAATGTGTTGCCGGTGTTGACTGAGGCATGATTAAATGTGTTTTCATTTTATTCCCTTGCGTAGGCAATCCAAAAATTGGGCCAATTCAGTTTCCTTCATATCAGCAGTGAGTGATAAACGAATGCGTGATGTTCCTTTCGGTACTGTAGGGGGACGAATTGGTAAACAGTAATAGCCTTGCTGTTGTAGATGTTGCGCCACACTGAGCGTACGATGATTATCCCCTAAAATATAAGGCACAATATAGCTTTGGCTCGGCATAGTTGATGGCATCATTTGAGCTAATTGCTCACGTAATTGCTCACTTAATTGATTAAGATGTTGGCGGCGCGCAGCAAAAGACGGCAATTGTTCAAAAAGGAAATGCGTCCAAGCCACATTAAATGGTGCCAGTGCCGTGGAAAAAATCAGTGGACGCATTTTATTCACTAAATAATCACGCACCACTTGGTCGCAAACCACGTAAGCCCCTTGAGAAGCTAACGCCTTGCCAAAGGTTCCCACTAAAAAATCAATATGTTGAATACAACCTAATTCTTCTGCTAAACCCAATCCTGTTTTACCACAAGCACCAATGGCATGCGCTTCATCTACATACAACAAGACATTTTCAAATTCTTGCTTAAATGCCACCAACTGAACTAAGTCCGCATAATCACCATCCATACTAAAAATGCTTTCGGTTACAATGATGATTCGATCAAAATCCTGATGATTTTTAGTCAAAAGATCAGCTAAATGTGCCATATCATTATGACGATAGCGGATATATTTTGCCTCGCTTAAACGAATACCATCAATCAAACTGGCATGAACGAGTTTATCCGCAATAATCAGCGTTTTTTTATCTGTTATCGCCGGTAAAATCCCAATATTGGCGTGATAACCACTATTAAAAAGCAAAGCGGCTTGTCGCTGAAACCGCTGCGCAAGTAATTGCTCAAACTCATCATAAATAGGAAAAGAGCCGGTTAATAAACGAGAAGAGGAAGAAGTAAAGTGCGGTAAATTTTCTTGATATTTTTGTAAAAATTGCCCACGCAATCTCTCATCACTTGCCAAGCCTAAATAATCATTCGATGACATATTCAGCATTTTTCTACCCGCACGAACAATCCATTTACCTTGATGTTCTAATTGTGGTAATTGCCGTAACTGCCCTGCTTGTTTAAGCTGTTCTAAGGTTTGCGTAAAAAAATTAAGTGCCATATTCTTCCTTAATGCCATTAATCAACCCTTGTGTGAGCTGATGTAATTGTGCCGGTTCAATGATGAATGGTGGCATAATATAAACCAATCGTCCAAATGGTCTGACCCAAATCCCTTGTTTTACAAAACGCGGTTGTAATGTGGCAAGATTGACAGGTTCATGCATTTCAATCACCCCAATCGCCCCCAAAACACGGACTTCTTTCACCGCACTTAAATGTATTGCTTCTTGTAATTCCTGTTTGAGTTGTTGTTCAATTTGAGCTACACGAGTCTGCCAAGGGCTTTCCAATAGCAATGTTAAACTTTCTGCTGCAATCGCACAAGCCAGTGGATTCGCCATAAAGGTTGGACCGTGCATAAAACATTTTGCTTCGCTGTTGCAAATGGTTTCCGCAATATGATGTTGAGTAACGGTGGCAGATAAAGTCAAGTATCCCCCCGTTAATGCTTTTCCTAAACAAATAATATCGGGAATCACGCCGGCGTGCTCAAAGGCAAACATCTTGCCGGTTCGCCCAAAACCTGTGGCAATTTCATCAAAAATCAACAAAATACCATATTGTTTGCACAATTGCTGTGCTTTGACTAAATAATGCGGCGAATAAAAATACATGCCCCCTGCCCCTTGGACAATGGGTTCTAAAATCAAGGCCGCGATTTCCTGATGTTTTTCCGCCAACAAATCTTCTAGTGGTTTAATCGCTTCATCATCCCAAGGTTGATCAAACTTGACCGAGGGTTGTGGCAAGAAATATTGCACCGGCAAACTGCGGTTAAATAAATTATGCATCCCTGTTTCAGGATCACAAACGGACATCGCATGCCAAGTATCACCATGATACCCGGAACGAATCGTGGCAAATTTAGCGCGTGTCGGTTTACCCGAAGCATATTGATATTGCACGGCCATTTTCATGGCCACTTCCACTGCCACAGAGCCGCTATCTGCGAAGAAAATTTTATTGAGTTCCGGCGGTAAAAGCGCGGTCAATTTTTTGCCTAATTTCACCGCCGGTTCATGAGTAAAGCCACCAAACATAATATGGCTCATTTTCGCTAATTGTTCCGTGGCTGCCGCATTTAACCGTGGATGATTATAGCCATGCAACGCGGCCCACCAAGATGACATGCCATCAATTAAACGTTGACCGTTTTTTAAGGTAATCATCACCCCACCTGCACGTTCAACAGCATACATCGGCATAGTGGAATAAATCGCTGAATAAGGATGCCAGAGATGCTGATGATCAAAGGTCAAAAGTTGTTGTTCATTCATAATAATTGCACTACGTAAATAAATCGTTATAATCGCCTTTCATTCTAACATAAAGACTAGGGCTCTTTTCGATGAATCTATTAGAAAAAACGCTTAATTTAACCTATTGGCAGCGCGTAAAAATCGCCTTTCAATATGTGATGCCACAAAAATACCTGACCCAAGGTGCAGGTTGGTTAGCCAAACAAAAATGGGGTATCGTCACTCATTTCATCATCAAACTTTTCGCTAAAAAATATGGCATTAATATGTCCGAAGCTGCAAAAGAAAATTTCAGCGACTACGCGACCTTTAACGAATTTTTTATCCGCCAATTAAAAGAAGGGGCGCGTAAAATTGATGAAAATCCCACCGCACTTTGCTTGCCGGCGGATGGAAAAATTAGCCAATGCGGCGACATTTCAGACGAGACTATGTTGCAAGCGAAAGGTCATAGTTTTAGCTTACGCGATTTATTAGCCGGTGATGAAGCATTAACTGCGGACTTTAAAAATGGCACCTTTGCCACCACTTATTTATCACCGCGCGATTATCATCGCGTGCATATGCCTTGCGATGCAACATTACGCAAAATGATTTACGTGCCTGGGGATTTATTTTCGGTCAATCCGTTTTTAAACGAACACGTACCGAATCTCTTAGCGCGTAACGAACGTGTAATTTGCGTATTTGAGACGGAATTTGGAAAAATGATCCAAATTTTAGTGGGCGCAACTATTACCGCAAGTATTAGCACTGTTTGGGCCGGCGTGATTAACCCACCGCGTCCGAATGAAATCAAAACGTGGGATTACAATGACAACGCAGTAACGCTGACCAAAGGTCAAGAAATGGGCGCGTTTTTATTGGGATCCACAGTGATTAACTTGTTCCAAGCGAATCAAGTGAAACTTGCCGACAATCTTGATGTTGACACCGTCACCCGTGTTGGCGAAGTGTTAGCGCATAAAAAATAACTCACAAAAAAGGAAAAAACATGTCAATTTTTGATTCAGTAAAATTAGAAACCACAGGTGAAAAAGGCGGCTACGGTGTTGGTCTGCAAATTGGTCAACAGCTTGCCGACAGCGGTTTAAAAGTCTCTGCGGAAGCTGTTGCTAAAGGGATTTATGATGTTTTAAATCAAAATCCGCCTGCGCTTGAATTAAGCGAAGTGAGCGCAGCGTTACAACAGTTACAACAAGAAGCACAAGAAGCGGCACAAGCACAATTCAAAGCCATTGAAGAAGAAGGTCGTGCTTTCTTAGTAGAAAATGCGAAAAAAGATGGCGTCAATGTCACCGAATCGGGTCTTCAATATGAAGTGTTAGTGGAAGGCAACGGTGCAAAACCAACGCGTTCAGACAGCGTTCGTGTACATTACACAGGAACCTTAACCAACGGCACAACATTTGATAGCTCAGTGGCTCGTGGCGTACCTGCGGAATTCCCTGTAAGCGGCGTTATCGCGGGTTGGACAGAAGCCTTACAATTAATGCCGGTAGGTTCAAAATGGCGTTTAACCATTCCACACAACTTGGCTTACGGCGAACGTGGTGCGGGCGCATCAATCCCACCGTTCAGCGTATTAGTGTTTGAAGTGGAATTATTAGATATTCTTTAATTTCAAGAAACAACAAAGCGCGGTTAATTTGACCGCGCTTTTTCATGTAAGCAGTATAATGTAGTAACTGCACAAAGCTGAAATGACGGTTGGTGAGCTTGTCGAACCATAAGGAATTTCAGCGTTTTCCGCACAAGACTTTCGTTTCAATAGGCTCAACGACCGTCTTGTACAACTCCTGCCAAATAATAAACCGTTATCCCTGCGCTTCCGTCACTGCCAATGGATATAAATTTAATTTTTCCATTAAAGCGCGATCATGATCTTGTTCAGGGTTTTCTGTGGTCAGTAATTTGTCCCCATAGAAAATAGAATTTGCGCCCGCCATAAAACACAAGGCTTGCATAGCTTCAGGCATATCCGTGCGCCCTGCAGAAAGACGCACATAACTTTGCGGCATCGTAATACGCGCTACCGCGATGGTGCGAACAAATTCGGTCCAATCCAGCTCTTCTGCTTCCGCTAACGGGGTATGTTCCACTTTGACCAATTGATTAATCGGCACACTTTCAGGTTGTGGGCTAAGATTTGCCAAGCTCGCAATAAACGCCGCGCGCTCGGCTCGTGTTTCATTCATCCCCACAATACCACCACAACAAATTTTAAGCCCCGCATCGCGCACTTTGCCTAAAGTGTCCATACGATCATCATGGGAACGCGTGTGAATGATTTGATTGTAACGTTCAGGGGCGGTGTCTAAATTATGGTTATAATAATCCAACCCGGCTTCTTTTAAATCCTCAGCCATGCCTTCTTCCAACATGCCAAAGGTACCGCAAGTCTCAAGCCCTTGCTCTTTGACGGCTTTAATAATGTTAGAAAGCAATACCATATCCTTTGGTTTTGGCCCACGCCATGCCGCGCCCATACAAAAACGACTTGCGCCGCGCGCTTTCGCGATTTTGGCTTTTTCTACAATATAATCCACATCCAAAATCGCTTGCTTTTGCACACCGGTATCATGGCGCGCCGATTGTGGGCAATAATCACATTCTTCCGGACAGCCGCCTGTTTTTATCGAAAGCAAGGTGGAAAGTTGGATTTCATTGGGATTAAAATTCTCACGATGTACCTGTGCTGCCTTAAAAACTAAATCCATAAAAGGCATATTAAATAATTCTTCAACTTGGCATTTTCGCCAATATTGCACCGTAGCATGGGGCGTTAGTTCTTCTTTTGCCTTTAAGTGCAAATGATAGTGCGTCATAAAACTTTCCTTTCTCAATATTAAGTGCCGGCATTATATCGATGCCGGCGACTATTTTAAATTTAGGCATCCACTCATCTGATGTCACTTTTAGCGATTATCTTACGATCATATCGTCCCGATGCACCGCCACCGAGCCGTATTCGTACCCTAATATACGCTCAATTTCCGTGGATTTTTTGCCTTTGATTTGCGCTAAGGCATCGCTATTATAACGCGGCATCCCTAGCGCAATGTCTTTTCCACTTTGGGTGCGAATTTTAACCACTTCGCCACGAGAAAAACGCCCTTCAACCGCCACAATCCCTGCCGGTAATAAAGATTTGTGCTGAATTAACACCGCACTTTCTGCGCCGTCATCAATCACTACAACACCGGCAGCTGGAGCGGCAAATAACCATTGCTTACGGCTTTCTAAGGGATCCGTTTGCGCGGTGAATTTGGTGCCAATGGCTTGACCATAGGCCAAATCCACAATCACATTCGGCTGATTTCCCGGGGCAATAATGGTTTCCACCCCCGAACGGGTTGCGACATCGGCTGCGGTAATTTTTGTGAACATGCCGCCTGTTCCTAACGTGGTTCCGCTACCGCCCGCAATAGAACGAATATGATCGGTAATTTGTTCAACCACGGGAATCAGTTTGGCATCAGGATTTTTACGTGGATCGCTATCAAATAAGCCCTGTTGATCCGTGAGCAAATAAAGTTGATCCGCTTGCACTAAAATAGCCGCTAACGCAGACAAATTATCGTTATCGCCCACTTTAATTTCCGCCGTTGCTACCGCGTCATTTTCGTTAATCACCGGAATAATACGGTTATCCAACAACGCGTGCAAGGTATCTCTGGCATTAAGAAAACGCTCGCGATCTTCAATATCCGCGCGCGTTAACAAAATTTGCCCAATGCGAATATCATAAATATCAAATAAACTTTCCCACGTTTGAATTAGCTGGCTTTGTCCCACAGCGGCGAGCATTTGTTTAGACGCGATGGTTGGCGGTAATTGTGGATGTCCTAAATAATCGCGCCCCGCTGCCATTGCCCCTGAAGTCACGATTACTACACGAAAACCCGCATTGTGTAACTCTGTGATTTGCTTCACGATAGAAACCATATGAGCACGGTTTAATTTTGGCGTTCCTTGCGTTAAGGTGCTGGTGCCAAATTTCACTACAATCGTTTTTTGCATATTTTTCATAAAATATTGACCTAAATTAAAAAATTTTGAATAAATTAGCACTAAACTCAGCAAAAATCACGAAAAATCTGACCGCACTTTGTACTGCCACTAAATAGGCATATAATGCCAAACAGTACAAATTTGGGAGAGACAAAATGACAGAAAGTTTATTGGTCGCCAGCCCCGAACAACGGGAAGTCACGCGCCTGTGTGTACAGGTTGCTACATTACAACTGCAACATGGTTTAGAAAGCGCGCAGGTAGCGCAAATGACCATACGACTCGGGATTGCCTTGGGCATGGACAGCGTAGAATGTGCGCTAACGCCAAATGCGGTTATTGTCACCACACGCATTAAAGGGCATTGCCTAACCACATCCCGCAATGTGTCCGACAAAGGGTTAAATATGCACGTGATCACGGAAGTGCAACATATTATCATTGCGGCGGAACATCATATTTATGACACGCAATTGGTACGCCAAAAGTTAGAAAATATTAAACCCTTTAAATATAATCGCTGGCTTGTGGTCTTTATGATTGGGTTATCCTGCGCGTGCTTTGCTCATTTATCCGGTGGCGATTGGATCATTTTTGCCATGACCTTTATCGCTTCCGCCATTGGGATGTTTATCCGTCAAGAATTTATCCATCGCCATTTTAATCCATTAATTGTCTTCGCCATTACCGCCTTTGTTGCCACGTTAATTTCAGGGCTTGCGCTCAAATTCAATTTAGGCAACCAACCACAAATCGCGCTCGCTTCCAGTGTATTATTGCTGGTACCGGGATTTCCACTGGTCAATTCCTTAGCGGATATGCTGAAAGGTTATCTCAATATGGGCATCGCGCGCTGGACGCTTGCCACCATTCTTACCTTTGGGGCTTGTATGGGCATTGTATTCGCTCTCAATCTACTGAATATTTCACAATGGGGAAACTAAAATGGAGCTATTTCTCATTCTGTTGGACGATATGTTTTTCGCCGCAATCCCAGCCGTAGGCTTCGCCTTAATTTTTAACGTCCCCCCACGCGCCTTAATTTACTGCGCAATTCTCGGGGCAGTTGGGCATAGTTTTCGCACCGCTTTGCTACACTTCGGCACATCCCTTGTTCTCGCCACATTCTTAGCCTCCGCCTTGGTGGGCTTTATCGGTGTTCAAATTGCGCAACGTTATTTGGCTCATCCCAAAGTCTTTACCGTTGCCGCCATTATTCCAATGATCCCGGGGATTTACGCCTATAAAGCAATGATTGCGGTCGTACAAATTAACTATTACGGTTCATCTCATGAATTATTCCAGCAAATGATGGATAATTTTGTCAAAACCGCTTTTTTACTGGGGGCATTAGTATTTGGACTTGCGTTGCCGCGTCTGTTATTCTATCGCCAAAAACCGGTCGTATAACCACATAAAAAAGGATTCTTATGACATTCAGCTTAATTGTCGCCACAACCCTCAACAACGTCATTGGCAAAGACAACCAAATGCCTTGGCATTTGCCTGCCGATTTAGCTTGGTTTCGCCAAAACACCACCGGAAAACCGGTCATTATGGGACGAAAAACCTTTGAAAGCATTGGTCGCCCGTTACCAAAACGCATTAACATTGTGCTATCACGCAAACCTTTTGAACACAATGGTGTGATTTGGAAAGACAGCCTTGAAAGTGCGGTGGATTTGGTGAAAGATTCAGAAGAAATTTTACTTATCGGCGGCGGCGAATTATTCAAACAATATTTGCCACAAGCAGATAAATTATATCTCACCCAAATTCAAGCCGAAATCGAAGGCGACACCTTTTTTCCTACCTTAAATTGGGATGAATGGCAAATCGAATACGAAGCATATCGCCCCGCCGATGAAAACAACGCCTATGATCTGCGATTTTTGATTTTGGTGAGAAAAAATAACCTAGGGTGAGTGGTGCTGCACCTTAAAAGTTAAACTAAACAACCAACTAGTTAAGGTGCAAATTTCTATCAATGAGTTGCAAAGTGGGGATAGGGTCAAACCGTGCTAGGTAGGATTGAATAGCCATTTATCCCCTATTCCAACAACCAATCCACAATATATTTCACTTGCACGCCATCAATTTCGTTTTGATCGTAATATCTGCCTGTGATCAGAATTTTTTTGTAGTTATCTTTAATATGTAACAAATTATCCGTTTCGTGGGTATTATCTGGGATTTCATATGCCACTTGCACATACAAAATTTCATCGGCTTTGCGAGCAATAAAGTCAATTTCTTTGCTGTCTAATTTACCCACATCAACCGTATAGCCACGGCGTAGCAGTTCGATAGACACAATATTTTCTAAGCGGTTAGCGTAATTTGCCCCTTTTTTACCAATGGCGTGCCGTCTTAAACCATTATCTACAATAAAATATTTCGCATTGGTTTTTAAATAGCCTTTGCCACGAATATCATATTGTTTCGCTTTATAAAATAAGAAGGCATTTTCTAATAAATCCAAATACTTACTGATAGTATGGTTAGAAGTGGGCACTCGTTCGGATGTGAGTGTATTACTGATTTTTGTCGGATTGACCAATTGCCCCACATTATCGGCTAAAAATAAAATGACACTTTTTAATATATGCGTATCTTTTACCCCTGCTCGATGTGCAATGTCATTCAATACAATGGAATCAAAAATGCCTGAAAGAATGGTGTCTTTTAGCGGTTCCGCTGACATCACAATGCTTGGGAAACCGCCGTATTGTTCATATTCCTGATATAACTTATCTACCATTCGAGAATGACTCTCCACATTTTTAGCAAGCAAAAACTCTTTGAAAGAGAGTGGATAAAGCTTAATTTCAACATATCGCCCACTGAGCAAGGTAGCCAACTCTCCCGAAAGTAAATTAGCGTTTGAACCCGTAATTACAATATCCGCATTAAAACTCACTCGAATTGCATTGATGATTTTCTGCCAGCCTTCCACAAATTGGATTTCATCAATCAGAAAGTAAATTTTATTTTGAGAATCAGGCAGTTTTTCTTGAATCAACAATTGGAAATCGTCAGCATTTTTGACCCCTTGATATTCAAAACCTTCAAGATTGAGATAAATAATATTTTCAGGGGCAATGCCTTGATTTTGTAGATAATCACGATACTGCATCAGCAATACCGATTTTCCAGAGCGGCGAACGCCTGTAATCACTTTGATAAA
The DNA here is from genome assembly GCF_901764995.1 of Actinobacillus porcinus. GTDB lineage: Bacteria > Pseudomonadota > Gammaproteobacteria > Enterobacterales > Pasteurellaceae > Exercitatus > Exercitatus porcinus. The sequence continues at coordinate 266,693 of NZ_CABFKI010000001.1, read as the reverse complement.
GTCTGTATCTTTAAATTGAATGAGTTCTTGTAGATAGTTTTCACGCAAAATCATAAGATCACCTAATTGGAAGTAAAGCTCCTGTTTTTATAAATTATACATAAATTGGAAATAAACTTCCAATTGTTTAAATAATTCATAAAAATGGAAATTGGCTTCCAATTCTATGAGATTTATCGCTCTAATAAATGAGCGATGCCACCCTTAATAATCTTTTGTAAACTTATACGGATAAGTTCATATCAACCCTACTCTACGTGCCGTTTTGCCGTTGACGCAAAGGTGATTTTATCGGGGCGGTAGCTGATGCTGCCGTATTGGAACAGGCTTCCATCGGATAAATAGGTGGTGCTGGTGACATTGACCACCATCTCATATTCCCCTAAATCCATAGTGTTTTTCTCTTCGTCATTGGCATAGCGGAAGCTGATTTCACGCTGTGAATGGCTGATTTTCAAGCCTAATTCACTTTCTAAATAATGATAAATTGAATGTTCGGCAATATCGCGGCTGATAAAAGGCACGATGCGGCGGTCGAAATAAGAAATTTCGTATTCCACATTTTCGCCGTTAATGGCACGCGTACGACCTATACGATAAAAATCAATCTGATCATTTACGTTAAAGATGCGCATCAATTCCGGCTCACCTTGCACAATATACAAGCTCGTGAGTGTCGTTTTTACTTGATGGGTTAAACCGCGGTTTAATTCCCCTACGGTTTTGATTTCCGAAAGCATTTGCGGTTTGGTTAGATCTCTCGCTAACACAATGGAATTTCGACCTTGTTGCTTTTGAATATAACCATCCATTTCCAATAAAAACAATGCCTTGCGGATGGTATCTTTGGAAAAACCATATTCTTGCATCAATTCGCCTTCGCTGGCTAATTCTTGATTTGCGCCTAAAATACCGCTGCGAATTTTATTTTTGATATCGTTATAAACTTTCTTATATTTGCTCATTTCCTACCCATTCCCTTTGCTCATTTTTTAATTCCTTGACGCATAGAATAACATAAATTTCACAACTTATACGTAAATTTTTGTGATCTACGTCATATTTTTACGATTAAATTTCATCTTTTACGTAAAAGTTGTTGCAGAAAGGAAAATTTAGGTTTAAATTAGCCGCGTTTTTTACTTTATAAAGGCAATGTTATGTTCACTCGGTCAAGCGGTGTTTTAATGCACATCACTTCATTACCAAACCCTTATGGTATTGGTTCTTTCGGGCAATCTGCGTACGATTTCGTGGATTTTTTAGTGGAAACAAAGCAAACTTATTGGCAAATCTTGCCATTAACCACCACAAGCTATGGGGATTCCCCTTACCAATCTTTTTCTGCCGTTGCCGGCAACACGCACTTAATTGATTTTGATTTATTAGCCAAACAAGGTCTGTTGAAAGCGGAAGATTACGTGAATGTTAATTTTGGTGATGACCCTGCCAAAATTGATTATGAACGTATCTTTTATGCTCGCCGTCCTATATTAGAAAGTGCGGTTAAAAATTTCGTTAAAAATGCGGCATACCAAGCGGATTATAAAAACTTCGAGAAAAATAACCGCACTTGGTTAGATGATTATGCGGAATTTATGGCGATTAAAGAGCATTTTGACAATAAAGCCATTCAAGAATGGGATGATAAAAAAGCCGTTGCTCGCGATGAGAAAACCCTTGAAAAATATCGTGCAATGCTGGCAGATACCATCCAATACTTCAAAGTCACCCAATACTTTTTCTTCCAACAATGGTTGGCATTAAAGGCTTATGCGAACCAACGCAAGATTCAAATTATTGGCGATATGCCGATTTATGTGGCGGCGGATAGCGTAGAAGTTTGGACAAAACCGGAACTTTTCCAATTAGACGCAACACGTAAACCGCTTTTTGTAGCAGGCGTACCGGCGGATCAATTTAGCGAAACAGGACAACTTTGGGGCAACCCGCTTTATGATTGGGCGGAGCATAAAAAACAAGGTTATAGCTGGTGGATTCATCGTATTGAAGAGAGCTTTAAAATTTATGATGTATTGCGAATCGACCATTTCAAAGGTTTCTCTGATTACTGGCAAGTGGACGGTGATGCGATTGTGGCAAAAGACGGAAGCTGGCAACCGGGTCCGGGCTATGCGTTGTTTGAAGCGGTGAAACAGCAATTAGGCGATTTACCGATTATTGCGGAAGATTTAGGCAATATTGATGATAAAGCGAGAAAACTCTTATCTGACTGTGGCTATCCCGGTATGAAAATTCTGCAGTTTGGTTTTGAAGATGTGACAGGCGAAAGCTTCGATAGCCCACATTACAACATTCCACATTCCATTACTTACATCGGCACACATGATAACGATGTGTTGAATGGTTGGTATGCGGATTTAAATGCGGAGCAACAGCAATACATCAACGATTATACCCATCGTGGTGAAAAGGAATCACTCAGCCAAGCAATGATTCGCCAACTGTTTGCCACCGTGAGCAATACGGCAATTGTCACCATGCAAGATCTCTTGGATTTGCCAAAGAGCTCAAGAATGAACATGCCGTCTACCATTGGCGGTAATTGGGAATGGCGTATGCTGGAAAGCGATTTAACCCAAGATAAAAAAGATTTCTTAACTCAAATGACTTCGTTATATCAACGAAAAAATAAACAAGGAACTCAAAATGACACAATTTAATTCTTTTGTAAAAAATAACACGAACAAAACCTTAGCAGAATTAAGCGATAAAGAAATTTATGTTCAATTATTAAATTTCGTAAAAGAAATTGCCGCAAACAAAGCAAAAAATAACGGTAAACGTAAAGTTTATTATATTTCTGCCGAGTTTTTGATTGGTAAATTATTATCGAATAACTTAATCAATTTAGGCTTATATGAAGAAATTAAAAATGAATTAGCGGAAGCGGGCAAATCATTAAGCCATATTGAAGATATTGAACCTGAACCTTCTTTAGGTAATGGCGGGTTAGGTCGTTTAGCTTCTTGTTTTATTGATTCAATGTCAACCCTTGGTTTAAACGCAGAAGGTGTGGGGTTAAATTATCACTGTGGTTTATTCAAACAAGTATTCAAACGCAATGAACAACACACAGAAGCAAACTTCTGGATTGAACAAGATGCTTGGTTAATTCCAACAGAGATTAGCTATGAAGTGCCGTTTAAAAACTTCACCTTAAAATCAAAATTAGATCGCATTGATATTTTAGGTTATCAAAAAGACACTAAAAATTATTTAAATTTATTTGATATTAAAGGGTTAAATTATAATTTAATCAAAGAAGGGATTGAGTTCGATGAAACTAAAATCGAAGAGAACTTAACTCTATTCCTTTACCCGGATGATTCAACTAAAAACGGTGAATTATTACGTATTTATCAACAATACTTCATGGTGTCGAATGCGGCACAATTATTGATTGATGAAGCGATTGAGCGCGGTAGTAATTTACATGATTTGGCGGATTACGCGTACGTTCAAATTAACGATACCCATCCATCAATGGTCATCCCTGAGTTAATCCGTTTATTAACGGAAAAACACGGTATTAAATTTGAAGAAGCGGTAGATATCGTTCGCAATATGGTCGGTTACACCAACCACACCATTCTTGCGGAAGCCCTTGAAAAATGGCCACTTGCTTATTTAGATGAAGTTGTACCGCACTTAGTGGTTGTCATTAAACAATTAGATCAATTAGTGCGTGCTAAATACAGCAATCCGGCAGTACAAATCATTGATGAGCAAGATCGCGTACATATGGCGCATATGGATATTCACTTCTCAAATGCGGTGAATGGCGTAGCGGCATTACATACTGAAATTTTGAAAAACTCAGAATTAAAAGCTTTTTACGAAATTTATCCTGAGAAATTTAATAATAAAACCAATGGGATTACATTCCGCCGTTGGTTAGAATTCGCTAACCAACCATTAGCCGCTTACATTAAAGAATTAATCGGTAATGGTTATTTGCAAGATGCAACGCAATTAGAAAAATTGTTAGCATTTAAAGATGACAAAAAAGTCCATCAAAAATTAGCGGAAATTAAATCCCAAAATAAATTGGCGTTAAAAACATACCTGAAAGAAAATAAAGGTATTGAGTTAGACGAAAATTCAATTATTGATACGCAAATTAAACGTTTCCACGAATATAAACGTCAACAAATGAATGCACTTTATGTGATTCATAAATACCTTGAAATTAAAGCGGGTAAATTACCAAAACGTAAAATTACGGTCATTTTTGGTGGTAAAGCAGCACCGGCTTATATTATTGCACAAGATATTATCCACTTAATTCTTTGTTTATCTGAATTGATTAACAATGATCCTGAAGTCAATCAATATTTAAATGTGCATTTAGTGGAAAACTATAATGTGAGCGTGGCAGAAAAACTTATTCCTGCAACGGATATTTCTGAGCAAATTTCACTTGCTTCAAAAGAAGCTTCGGGTACCGGTAATATGAAATTTATGCTCAACGGTGCCTTAACGCTTGGCACAATGGATGGCGCGAACGTAGAAATTGCCGAGCTTGCCGGTGCGGAAAATATTTATACTTTCGGTAAAGATGCTGATCACATCATCAAACTTTACGAAACCGCAGGTTATGTGTCAAAAGACTACTACACCAACGACAACAACATCAAAAGAGCGGTGGATTTTATCCTAGATCCTGCGTTGGTCAAATTGGGTAATCAAACGCGCTTAGAGCGTCTTTACAATGAGTTATTGAATAAAGACTGGTTTATGACCTTGATTGATTTCAATGATTATGTAGAGACAAAAGAGCAAATCTTGGCAGATTACGAAGACCAAGATAGTTGGAACCAAAAAGTGATTTGCAACATTGCGAAAGCAGGTTTCTTCTCTTCAGACCGCACTATCGCGCAATATAATGCAGATATTTGGCATTGTGAGGGCTAAGGGGGAAAAATGAAATTACTCACCCTCAATGTACACGCTTGGTTGGAGGACAACCAAGCGGATAAAATCCAAACACTGGCTCAAACCATTGTGGAAAAGGGCTACGATGTGATTGCTTTGCAAGAAGTCAATCAACTAATGTCAGCCCCTGCTCTTTCCGCTAGCTTAAAAGAAGATAATTATGGCGTAATTTTATTACGCCAAATTAACCAACAGGTTGAGCAAAAATATTCGCTGTTTTGGAGCAACTCACACATTGGCTACGATAAATATGATGAAGGAATCGCCTTTTTAACGCGCTTACCTGTATACGATGTGGATCCGTTTTATTGCAGCCAACACCAACGTTTAGATTCCATTCTTTCCCGTAAAATCTTAGGGTTAACGGTGGAATATCAAGGACAGTTGGTGGAATGTTATTCCTGCCATATTAATCTTCCTGATTGCAAAGAAGAAAATCAGCTTGAAAATATTCGCAATATTGTTGAGCGCACATCAAACCATCATCTCAAAATTCTAATGGGTGATTTTAATACGGACGCCATCACCAATCCGCAAGCCTATGAAAATATTAAATCCCTTGGATTAATTGATACTTACGATCTTGCGGAACAAAAAGATTCGGGGATTACGGTAGAAAAAGCCATTGATGGTTGGCGTGACCATAGCGAAGAGAAGCGATTAGATTACATTTTTTTAAATCAAGCAAAACGCGTTTTATCAAGCCAAGTGATTTTCAATGGCAAAAATAAAGCGGTGGTTTCCGACCATTTTGGTGTGGAAGTCGATCTCATTTTCTAGGAGTACAAACATGAAAAAACTACTGAGTTTTGAATTCTGGCAAAAATTTGGTAAATGCCTGATGGTGGTTATTGCCGTAATGCCTGCCGCGGGTTTAATGGTAAGTATCGGTAATTCATTGCCGTTACTCAGTGATGCCGAATGGGTGCTACGTCTCGGCAATATTATCGCCCAAATCGGTTGGGGGATTATCGGTAATCTTCATCTTTTATTTGCGCTTGCTATTGGCGGTAGCTGGGCGAATGAACGTGCCGGCGGTGCTTTTGCAGCAGGTCTTGCGTTTATCTTAATCAACTTAATTACCGGTAACTTCTTTGGCGTGAAGCTTGATATGCTTAGCGATCCAAATGCACACGTTAGCACACTGTTAGCGGGCGATATTCCTGTAGCAAACTATTTCGTTAATGTACTCGGACAACCTGCCTTAAATATGGGGGTGTTTGTGGGGATTATTGCCGGTTTTGTGGGCGCAACAACGTTCAACAAATACTACAATTTCCGCAAATTACCTGAAGTACTCACGTTCTTTAACGGTAAACGTTTCGTGCCTTTCGTGGTGATTTATCGTTCTGTAATTGTGGCGTTAATTTTGTCTATTTTCTGGCCGTTGGTACAAACAGGGATTAACCACTTTGGTCAATGGATTGCAAATTCACAAAATACCGCGCCAATTCTTGCGCCATTTATTTACGGTACATTAGAGCGTTTATTGTTACCTTTTGGCTTACACCATATGCTCACCATTCCAATGAACTACACCTCATTGGGCGGTACTTACACTTTCTTAACAGGCGCACATCAAGGTACGCAAGTATTTGGTCAAGACCCATTATGGCTGGCTTGGATCAGTGACTTAATTAACCTTAAAGATGCGGGAAGCCTAGACCAATACAACAACTTGCTTTCAACGGTAACGCCGGCGCGCTTCAAAGTGGGTCAAATGATTGGCTCAAGCGGTATCTTAATGGGCTTAACCTTAGCCATGTATATCAACGTAGATGCAGATAAGAAAAATATCTACAAAGGGATCTTCCTTTCTTCTGCTCTTGCGGTGTTCTTAACCGGCGTAACCGAGCCAATTGAATATATGTTTATGTTCGTGGCACTTCCGCTTTACATTGTTTATGCCTTAATGCAAGGTGCTGCATTTGCGATGGCGGATATTGTGGATTTACGTGTACATTCATTCGGTAATATCGAGTTTTTAACCCGTACACCAATGTCGATAAAAGCGGGAATTGGCATGGATGTGATCAACTTTATTTGGGTCTCTATCCTTTTCGCCGTAGTGATGTTCTTTATCGCTAACTTTATGATTAAGAAATTCAATCTCGCCACAGCCGGTCGTAACGGTAACTACGATGCGAAAAATGCCGATGATAACAGCTCAAGCAACGAGCCAACCGTTGCTAACGCAAGCGCACAAGTGATACAAATCGTGAATTTACTGGGCGGACGTAACAATATCGCCGATGTGGATGCCTGTATGACACGTTTGCGTATCACTGTTCACAATGCGGAACTCGTGGGCGATGAAGCCGGTTGGAAACAAGCCGGAGCCATGGGCTTAATCATCAAAGGCACAGGTATCCAAGCTATCTACGGGCCAAAAGCCGATGTATTGAAATCTGATATTCAAGATCTACTTTCATCCGGTGTAGAAATCCCGAAAAGTTAGATAACAAAGATATATTGGGGCAAAATATTTTTGCCCCAACTACTGATAAATAACCTAGCACGAGCCGTGCTAGGTTCATTAATCCCAGCCCCGCCGGGACTGAAAAAAGAGCCGCAATGCGGCTCAGATTCAATAATCCTATACGGCTCGTATAGGGTGGTAATCAGGGGCAAATATTTTGTCCTTACACCATCCAATCTTTTCTATTTATTAATCGTCCGATAAGTCAAGAAATAATAACAACATACCGCACCTAGCGAACAAGCGCTCATGGTATAAAGCATTGGTGCCGCGCTATCCATTTTCATTAGTGCCACAAGGGATCCTACCGTTGCACCAAGGGCAAAGCGTACGCTACCTGCCACAGAATTGGCTGTACCTGCCATAGTCGGGAATTTTTCCAAAATCGATGCCATGGCGTTAGATGAAATCAACGAGTTTTGACCGACAAAAAACGCCACACCGATTGCCATGCTCCAAAAACCGAGATCCAAAAGTGCGGTTAAAATGAGCCAAATTGCAGAAATAAACTGAATAGATAAGCCAATTTGCATCATTCGTTCTGCGCCGATTTTACGCACAAAACGCCCATTCATTATGGAACCGAAGGTCATAATGCCGATGTTCAACATAAAGAAGAAACCGAAATTTTCAGGCGCAACGCCATAAAGCCCAATATACACAATAGAGCCTGAGGTAATAAAGGCAAACAAACCGCCAAAGCCTAAGCCCGATGAAAACATATAACCCAACACTTCTTTTTGTTTCCATAGGGTCGCGAAGTTACGAATGATCACGCTCAAACGTAAAGGAATTCGATGCTCTTTTTGATGAGTTTCAGGAATAATGAAGGACACTAGAGATAAGCTCAATAACCCCATAAAACCAATCACATAAAAAATCATATGCCAATGCCAGTATTTAATAATCTGTCCACCGATAATCGGCGCAAGCAACGGTGCCACCATAAAGACCAAGGTAATCATTGACATCATCCGCGACAGTTCATTTTTATCAAACAAATCTCGCAACAACGCCCCCACCAACACCACAGGGGCAGCCCCAAAGAAACCTTGTATAAAACGAAGTGCGGTGAAATTTTCAATAGAATTAATCTGCGTCAAAATTAACGCCACCGTTGCCCCCACGCTCACGCCGAGCAAAATAATAGGTTTTCGCCCAAAACTATCGCCAACCGGCCCCCAAAATAACTGCCCTGCCGCCATACCGTAGCTGAAAAAGGTCAAGGTGAATTGCACTTGCTCAGGGGTAATGCCTAAATCTTGCGCAATATATAAAAAGGACGGCAAATACATATCAATCCCTAAAGGTGGCAACATAGACAAAATACCCAGCGTTGCCACAAAGATCGCACTTGCTTTATATTCGGGTTTAATATTTACATCACTACTCATAGAAAACTCGCTATTTCTTCTTCCGTTAATGGGCGAAATTCGCCTTCTTCCAATTGTTCATCCAATACCACATTGCCCACGCGCCAACGGTGTAACGCCACCACTTTATTTCCCAACGCCGCAAACATCCGCTTCACTTGATGATAACGCCCTTCGCTAATGGTTAAATTCACGTTGTAATCATCTAAAATCTCTAATTTAGCCGGTTTGGTCGGCGCTTTTTCACCACGCAATAAAATCCCTTGTTCGCAAGCTGTTTGATAATGGCTTTCCACAGGATCTGCCAGCGTCACTAAATAGGTCTTTTCGCAATGATGTTTGGGTGAAGTGATACAGTGTGACCATTGGCCATCATCCGTTAATAACACTAAACCTGTGGTATCCGCATCTAAACGCCCAGCGGTATGGAGTCGGCCGGCTAAGGGGTAATCAAAGAAGTGATAAACCGTAGGATAATCGCCGTCATCGTGCGAGCAAACACAATTTTGTGGTTTATTCAGCATAAAATATTGATTGCCCACCACCCACTCAAGGCGTTCGCCATCAAAAATAATCTCATCCGCAGGCGAAACCTTTACCGCCCCTGATTTTTCAATTTCGCCATTAATTTCCACCGCACCTTGACGCAATACTTTCGCCGCTTGCGAACGCGTCAATCCTGTTTGTTCCGCTAAAAATTTATCTAAACGCATGTTACTCTTGCTTACTGTCTAATGAATGAGCGTTCATTTTACCCTATTTCAAGGGAAACATAAGTGCGGTCAGGAAAAAATTTATTTTGTGTCACATTTGTAAATTTTTTGTGAAAATTTGAACTAGATCAGAGATTTCAAGATTTTTAAGCGTATAATGGACGAATTCAACATGAAAAGCACATTCACAACAACTGCAACAGGAGATGCAACATTATGTCAGATTTACGTCAAGCCGCTTTAGATTTTCACGAATTTCCAAAACCGGGAAAAATTGAAGTCACCCCAACCAAATCACTCGCAACACAGCGCGACCTTGCGCTGGCTTACTCACCGGGCGTTGCCGAGCCTTGTTTAGAAATTCAAGCAGATCCTGCCAAAGCCTATCGTTATACAGCACGCGGCAACTTAGTAGCCGTCATTTCAAATGGTTCTGCAGTATTAGGGTTAGGCAATATCGGTGCCTTAGCTGGTAAGCCTGTGATGGAAGGAAAAGGGGTTTTATTTAAAAAATTCGCTGGCGTGGATGTTTTCGATATCGAAATCGATGAAAAAGATCCTGAAAAATTTGTTGAAATTGTGGCTGCCTTAGAACCCACTTTTGGCGGTATTAACTTAGAAGATATTAAAGCACCGGAATGTTTCTACATCGAACAAAAATTACGTGAACGTATGAACATTCCTGTGTTCCACGATGATCAACACGGTACAGCCATTATCAGCTCAGCAGCCGTGTTAAACGGTTTACGCATTATTGGCAAAAAAATCGAAGACGTGAAATTAGTGGCTTCAGGCGCAGGTGCAGCCTCTATTGCTTGCTTAAATTTGTTAGTGTCATTGGGAATGAAACGTGAAAATATCACGGTTTGTGACTCTAAAGGTGTCATTTATGAAGGTCGTGATGACAAAATGGATGCGACAAAAAAATTGTATGCACAAAAAGACACGGGCGCACGTTCTTTAGCTGATGCCATTCCAAATGCGGATATTTTCTTAGGTTGTTCTGCAGCAGGTGCATTAACCCAAGAAATGGTGAAAACCATGGGGCCAAACCCATTAATTTTGGCATTGGCAAACCCAAATCCGGAAATTACGCCACCTGAAGCGAAAGCCGTACGCCCTGACGCCATTGTTTGTACAGGCCGTTCTGACTTCCCGAACCAAGTAAATAACGTACTTTGCTTCCCATTCATTTTCCGCGGTGCCTTAGACGTTGGCGCAACCAGCATTAACGAAGAAATGAAAATGGCGGCAGTGCGCGCTATTGCGGACTTGGCGCTTGAAGAACAAAATGAAGTGGTGACTTCCGCTTATGGTGGCAGCGAAGTGTCATTTGGTCCTGAATACATTATCCCAAAACCATTTGACCCACGTTTAATCGTCCGCATTGCACCAGCAGTTGCCAAAGCGGCAATGGATAGCGGTGTGGCTACACGTCCAATTACTGATTGGAATGCCTATATCGAAAAATTAACGCAATTCGTGTACAAAACCAGCTTGTTTATGAAACCGGTTTTCGATCAAGCTAAAGCAAACAAAAAACGCGTATTACTCACAGACGGCGAAGAATCTCGTGTATTGTATGCCGTGCAAGAAATCGTCACCCAAGGCATTGCCTTCCCTGTGTTAGTGGGACGTGTTGCAGTCATTGAAGAGCAAATCAAAAAATTAGGCTTAAAACTCAAAAACGGTAAAGATTTTGAAATTCTCAATACCGACAATGAAAAAATCTATGATGAATGTTGGTCGCTTTATCACGCCAAACAAAAACGCCACGGCGTGACGGAAGCCATGGCAAAACGCCGTATGTTAACTAACTCTATCGCTATCGGTTCAGCGTTGTTGGAATTGGGCTATGCTGACGCCATGGTGGGTGGTCTTGTAGGCACTTATGCGGCAAATCTTGCGGTCGTCAAAGAAATTATTGGCGTTCAAGATAATGTCAAAGTCCCTGCTGCGGTGAATGGTTTAGTGATGCAAAGCGGCAATCTCTTTATTACGGATACGTTCGTTAACCAAGATCCAACCGCTGAAGAATTAGCGGAAATTACGCTCATGGCGGCAGAAGAAGTGCGCCGTTTCGGGATTGAACCACAAGTGGCGTTAATTTCACACTCAAACTACGGCACATTAAACACCCCAAGTGCGGTCAAAATGCGCCAAGTTTTAGATCTCGTTCGCGCACAGGATCCAACGCTTTCTATTGATGGTGAAATGCACGCTAATACGGCGTTATTGCCAAAAGTACGCGAAGAATTAATGCCTGACAGCCCATTAAAAGGTGTTGCCAACTTATTGGTTATGCCAAATATGGAAACTGCACGCATTAGCTTAAACATTCTTCAAGGTACGGCTGAGCCGATTACCATTGGGCCAATCTTAATGGGAATGAACAAACCTGCACACATTATCACTTCTGCGTCTTCTGTCCGCCGTATTATCAATATGGTGGCGTTAGCCGCCGTGAAAGCGCAAGGTTAAGGCTAAAAGATATGATGTCGCAGTCGCATAAGACGGTCGTTGAGCCTGTCGAAACGTAAGTCTTGTGCAGTCGCTGAAATGTCTTATGGTTCGACAAGCTCACCAACCGCCATTTCAGCTTTGTATAAGTGTGACATAACATCAAATAAAAAAGGAAGTTGGTGAGCTTATCGCCAACTTCCTGATTCACTACTTATTCTTCAAATAATCCAACACCACATCCGCGTGTTCGCCCGTTTTGAACTTATCAAAAACTCGTTCAATGACACCGTTTTCATCCACTAAAAAGCTAATGCGATGAACGCCATCGTACACGCGTCCCATAAATTTCTTTTCACCCCATACACCAAATTGTTCAGCCACCTGATGATCTTCATCGGAAAGCAACGTGAAATTCAGCGCTTTTTTCTCTTCAAAATTGGCTAACTTTTTCGGTGCGTCAGGGCTAATACCAAGTACAACCGTATTTAATGCATCCAATTCTGCTTTAATGTCACGCAAACCGCATGCCTGCGTGGTACAACCTGGGGTCAACGCTTTAGGATAAAAGTAAACTAACACTTTTTTCCCGCTAAAATCCGCTAACGAAACTGTTTCGTTGTGTTGGTTTAATAATGAAAAGTGCGGTGCTTTTTCACCTTGTTTTAATGGATTGATCATAAAAATTTCCTATTTTTTGACTTAAATCGCAAAAAGCGAAAAAAAGACTTGCAAAGCGTTCATATTTTAGCAATCCTTAACGCTAATTCATATAATAAAAAGACACTAGGAGTTTTTTATGTCAGCAACACAACCTTTATTCTACGGAAGTATTACCGCAATGATTACACCGATGGATATCCACGGTGAAGTTGATTACGAAGAATTACGCAAATTAGTGGAATTTCACATTGCCGCAGGCACCAATGCTATTGTTGCCGTAGGAACCACCGGAGAATCTGCGACCTTAAGTATTGATGAAAATGTGAAGGTGATTTTAAAAACCGTAGAATTTGCCGCCGGCAGAATTCCTGTTATCGCCGGAACAGGTGCCAACGCCACCAGCGAAGCGATTACCATGACAAAACAATTGCAAGGCAGCGGCGTAGCAGGCTGTTTAAGCGTTGTGCCTTATTACAACAAACCGACCCAAGAAGGGATGTACCAACATTTCAAAGCAATTGCAGAATGTACGGATTTACCTCAAATCCTTTATAACGTACCGGGTCGTACAGGCTCAGATATGAAACCTGAAACCGTAGGTCGTTTGGCGAAAATCAAAAATATTGTGGGTATCAAAGAAGCAACAGGCGATGTAAGTCGCGTTAAAGCCATTAAAGAATTAGCCGGTGAAGACTTTATTTTCTTAAGCGGTGACGATGCAACAGGTTTAGAAAGCATGAAATTAGGCGGTCAAGGCGTGATTTCCGTGACAAACAACCTTGCTGCCGCAGATATGGCAAAAATGTGTAAATTTGCACTAGAAGGCAACTTTGCGGAAGCGGACAAAATTAATGAACGCTTAAATGCCTTACACCACGATTTATTCGTTGAAGCCAACCCAATTCCGGTGAAATGGGCGGCTTATCGCTTAGGCTTAATTAAAGCACCGGTATTGCGTTTACCATTAACCACATTAAGCGAAAGCGCACAACCTAAAGTCGAAGCAGCATTAAAAGTAGCCGGTTTAATTTAAGTTTATTTAATCTATGAGAAGTCCACGTCCATGCGTGGACTTTGTTGTATTTATCACGTAAACTTTGCTATCAATTTATTGTCTGACAATATACAAAAATTTAGTTCAAAGGGATAAATTATGAAAAAATTGGCCATTGCCATTACCGTATTAGCAACATTAACTGCTTGTTCAAGTCCAGAAAGCCGCCGTTTAGCCAATGACAGCTACGCCAAACACGCCGCGGACACCACCGAATTCACCACGTTAGACACGGCGGGTTTAACCATTATTGGCGCGGATAACACTTACCAATTACCCACCAAAGACATCAAAAAAGGCGAAGCCTTAGACATTCGCCCACCATCAGCCCCGATGGCAATCATCACCAATTCCATTGCCCAATTTGATGGTGAGCGTGCATCTATAGTGTATCCAAGCACTCGCCAAGATGTTTACAACATTCAGCAAGTTCAACGTTTGTTAACGGAAAAAAATATTGCCTTTACCGCCAATGGCAACCAAATTCAAACAGAATGGACAAACACGGAACGTAACGATGACGGCGCAAATACTCAAATTCGCTACATTATCGAAGAAGTTCATGCCAGAGACGCCAACGCATTAGTTGTCGCCGTCACAGACATGAAACGTGATGATATTGTGACCATCCCAAGCACCAAAGCAAAAGAGCTTTATGCTTCAGATTTACTTAACCGTTTAGTTGGTGAGCTCAATACCGCTTACCGCACACAACAACAAGAAACGGCATTACCTGAAACCACAGGCCCAATCCAAGGGGCAATAGTCAATGACGCCAACGGTCATCTCGCCTTAGGATTATCCTCTAATTTCAACCAATCTTGGGCAAAATTAGCTGACGCATTACCGCAACTCGGCTTTGAAATTAAAGAAGAAACCGTAGGTCGAGGTTATCGCCTATTAAAATATAAAGCCATTGACGCTACAGAATGGGCACGCTTCGGTACAAACCAACCTGAATTGGAAAATGGGGAATACAGCATGCAATTAAGCGCATACGGCAACCAAAGTGCAGTGGTTATTTCAAACGAAGACAAAGAAGCCCTTTCAGGCGAACAAGCTCAGGCGGTTTATCAAGCCTTGCTTAATTTAATGACAAAATAGACCTCACTAGAAACAAAACCCACAATACTCAATATTGTGGGCTTTGTTATTCAAAACGTTCTTCAGAATAAGGCAAGGTTTATATTCTAAACTTCTTACAAAGGGAGCTCAGTTGTATTTTTTACTGTTTTTAATATGATTTCTGATTTTAAATTTTTAATTCCCAATTCTTTGGTTAAATATTTATTTTTACAAGCATAAAATTCATCTAAATCGGCCACTTGTAATTTTAATATAAAGTCATAATCTCCAGCCATTAAATGGCATTCTGTGACTTGGGGAATGAGCTTCATTTCAAAAATAAAATGTTCTCTCATTGTGATATTTTCGTCCATAAATGAACCTAAAATATAAACGGTAAAATTACAATTGAGCTTCTTCGGGTTCAGAAGTGCGGTGTATTTTTGAATGATTCCAGAGTCTTCTAATAATTTTACTCGCCTTAAACAAGCAGAATTAGACAAACCAACCTCATTAGCTAATTCATTATTTTGTAATTTCCCATTTCGTTGTAATGCTCTTAGAATTCTGGTATCAATGTTGTCTAAAATTTTATTAACCATAATAAGATTCTCTTATCCGTGAGCAATTTTTAATCAATTATAATAAGTAAAGTCAGGCACTTGTAAAGTCTATATGTTCAAAAATGTGATCTTATGCAGACTTTTATTGTCTTTTTTGGTCATTGGGTAGGGATACTTGTTAGCATCCCTACAGGTTGTATTGGCTATTTTTAGGTGTAAATTTGTACTTGGATAATCAGTAATGTCGCGCCGATAAGAAGCAAGGCACCAATCATTGGCATAACAAATTTAACCCATTTATCAAACGGTATATGTAGCATTTGTAAGGTTACTAAGACTAATCCTGTCGGTGCTAGGAATAACATGGCATATTGGCCCCAGTTATAAGCAGAAACAACCATATGTCTTGGAATACCTACAGCATCAGCAAGCGGCGCCATAATCGGCATGGAGAGTACAGCTAGACCTGAAGATGACGGTACAAATAAACCTAATATAATGAAAATACCTAATTGCGCTAAGATAAACGCAGTGATTGGCATTCCTGCAACAATATCAGACATGTAGGCTAAAATTGTGTCTGAAATCATACCTTCATCAAGCACAAGGTTGACACCACGTGCTAAACCAATAATTAAGGAAACCCCAACTAATTCAGATGCTCCATGTGTAAAGGCATCGATAATTTCTTGTTCTTTGAGTTTTGAAATGAACATGATAAGAATGGTTAGGGTTAAGAAGGACGCTGCCATTTCAGGGAACCACCAGCCCCCCGCCATTACCCCCCAAATCATAATTGGGAATGCAATACAGAATATAGCGAGAATAATTTTACGGCGAACATTAAATTCTAATTCTGTATTTGGGTCATAGTTTTTCATATAACGGTTATAAAATTCTTCCCGAATTTCATAGGTATAGGAAAAACTAGCATCCGCTTTGATCTTGTTGCAGTACCAATACATATAGCAGATAACACAGGCAGAACCAAGAATTAAACCGATAGTACGGAACATAATGCCTTCGGTGAACTGGATACCTGCGGCATTGGAGGCGATTACCACAGAGAATGGGTTAACCGTTGAGAATGCAGTTCCCATTGAAGAGGCAAGGAAAATGGCACCAACACAAACGATGGCATCATACCCTAAGGCTAAAAATACCGGCACAAGTATTGGATAAAACGCCACGGCTTCTTCTTCAATTCCGCACGTCGTACCGCCTATTGCCATCAGTACGCACACACTAAATACAATGAAAAATTCATTCCCTTTCGTTCGTTTAGCAAGTGCGGTCAATCCTGCGTTAAATGATCCTGTTCGATTGATAACCCCAATCATCCCGCCCAGTACGAAGATAAATACCATGACATCTGCCGCTTCAATCGTCCCTTCAACCATGCTAATGGCAATATCTTGGACATTTTTCGGATTTTGTTCTACTCGTTGATAAGACCCGGGAACCGCAATAGGTTTACGAATAGTTCCCTCGGTAAAGTTATTGAGATCGATTTTGATGTTTAAGCTATCAAGGGATTCTTTGGTT
Source organism: Actinobacillus porcinus (assembly GCF_901764995.1). GTDB lineage: Bacteria > Pseudomonadota > Gammaproteobacteria > Enterobacterales > Pasteurellaceae > Exercitatus > Exercitatus porcinus. The sequence continues at coordinate 249,819 of NZ_CABFKI010000001.1, read as the reverse complement.
GCGGGTAATATTTTATCGGGTTGTTGATAGGTTTTGACGACAAAATGATTATTTGCCGCGTTGTAAATTAACTTGGAATAAGAGCCGGCCGGAATAATCCAAGTGAGAGCTACAGCAATAATTAAAATAATAAATAAAATGGAAAATGCTGTAGGAAATCGGAATAGTTTTTTCTCGCTCATAAGAAACTCCTTTGCCATCTTGGCGAATAGGCGTATCTCTGAAAACAAGATACGCCCTATTTAATTATTCATAATATTCAATATCGGATACCTTCGTTGTAATTCTTGTACCGGCTTTTCCTTCTACGATTTCAACAATATCTGAAAGCGAGCCAATAACGGCGTCTTTACCGGATTGTTTGACGAAGTTTACGGCAGCTTGTACTTTTGGCCCCATTGAACCTGCAGCAAATCCCATTTGGCTAATAGCCTCTGGCGAAGCTTTGGCTATCGCTTTTTGCGTTGGTTTTCCCCAATCAACATAGGTTGCAGCAACATCTGTGGCAATAATAAAAAGATCAGCGTCAAGATTTTCTGCCAAAAGTGCAGAACAGAGATCTTTATCAATCACCGCTTCTACGCCCTGCAAATTACCTTGTTCGTCATAATAAGTCGGAATACCGCCACCACCTGCACAAATAACGATACTACCTTTTTCAAGTAACCATTTGACTGGACGAATTTCAAAAATTCGTTTAGGTAATGGACTTGGTACAACTCGGCGGTATTTGTCACCATCTTGTGCAATAGTCCAATCTTTTTCTTTTGCCAATCTTTCTGCTTCTTCTTTACTATAAACAGGACCAATTGGTTTTGTTGGTTTCTGGAATGCTGGATCTTTTGGATCGACTTCGACTTGAGAAAGTAGAGTTGCAAATGGCACTTCAAATGGAACAAGATTGCCCAATTCTTGTTGGATCATATAGCCAATCATCCCCACTGATTCTGCGCCTAATACATCTAAAGGATAAGTTGAAACTTCTTTATAAGCAGCCCCTTGCAATGCAAGCAACCCGACTTGTGGGCCATTTCCATGTGTAATGACTAATTCATTACTCGGGTAAATTTTGGCAATTTGCTCACAGGCAATGCGGACATTTTGACGTTGGTTCTCTGCCGATAGTGGTTCACCACGGCGAAGTAACGCATTTCCCCCTAATGCAATAACGATTCTCATATTTCCCCCTAGGCTAAACTTGCAACCATCACGGCTTTAATGGTATGCATACGATTTTCTGCTTGTTCAAAGGCAACATTCATTGGTGACTCGAACACATCTTCGGTGACTTCAATCCCGTTTTTCAAAGCAGGATATTTTTCAGCGATTTGTTTGCCCACTTTAGTTTCACTGTTATGGAACGCAGGCAAGCAGTGCATGAATTTCACTTTTGGATTACCTGTGCGTTTCATTAATTCAGGTGTGACTTGATAAGGCATTAATAAATCAATACGTTCACCCCATGTTTCTAACGGTTCCCCCATAGAAACCCACACATCTGTATGAACGAAATCAACGCCTTTGACTGCGGTATCAATGTCTTCGGTCACGGTAATCCGAGCGCCACTTTCATCCGCAAATTTTTGACACATAGCCACTAATTCCGCATCAGGTAATAACGCTTTCGGCGCGCAAATACGTACATCCATACCGAGTTTGGCTCCAATCAATAATAAGGAATTACCCATATTGTTGCGTGCATCGCCAATATAGACATAACTGATTTGTGTTAATGGTTTTTCGCAATTTTCAATCATGGTTAATACATCAGCGAGCATTTGTGTTGGATGGAATTCATCGGTTAAGCCATTGAAAACAGGAACTCCCGCGTATTCCGCTAATTCATTCACCACAGATTGTTTGAAACCACGATATTCAATGGCGTCATACATACGACCTAACACACGAGCTGTATCTTTCATGCTTTCTTTATGCCCAATTTGAGATGACGTTGGGTCGATATAAGTAACATGAGCGCCTTGATCATAAGCAGCAACTTCAAAGGCACAACGGGTGCGGGTGGATGTTTTTTCAAAAATGAGCGCAATATTTTTACCTTTTAAGGTTTGTACTTCATTGCCGGCATATTTGGCACGTTTGAGATCACGAGATAAATCAAGTAGATAGTTGATTTCACGTTGAGAATGATTAACTAGACTTAATAAATGTCTATTTTTGATATTGAAAGCCATAATAATTTCTCCTTTATTTTGTTATTGGTGCGACTTAATAACGCTGTATTAAGTTGTCAATATCATAAAAGAGTGGCAATAGAATTTGGTTGCGTATTTCAGGAATGTATAAAAAAGTTTCGAATAAAATTCGAATAAATGGGAAAAAATGAATAATTAATTCAAGGATGACGATAAAACATTTTGTTTATAAAGAATATCTCTTCATCTTCTTAAAATTTAAGATAAAAATCCTTCGTCAATGTTTTAAATTCAGCGGTATATTGATTTTGTTCATCATAAATGACCAATTCGGAATGTTCACATTTTTGAGCATTCCGTTGAAAGGTTAATAGCACACGTTGTGGTCGTTTGCCCATTTTTGTCACCACATCACAACGCTTAACGCAATAAAGTGCGGTAGATTTTATCAATGTTTCGCCTTCGTCAGTGGGTAAAACAAAGTGAATTTGCCCATTTTCGGCTAAACATTTTTCAGCAAGATTCAACCAATCTACATGGCTTTGTAACGTAGTATAACGTGCGGCATTACGTTGTTCCGTTCGGCAATTTACACCTGATTCAAAATAAGGTGGATTTGCTACAATTACGTCAAAACGCCATGAATTTTCACCGCACTTTGTCGCAAAATCAGCGATATCCTGTTGCACAATTTGAATACGCGTTGCCCAAGGGGAATTAGCAGCATTTTCTTGTGCTTGGGCTGCGGTTTCGGGGTCAATTTCTACACCAACAATTTGCGTGCTGTGATGACTACGTTGTGTCAACATTAAGGCAATCAACCCGGTTCCCGTACCAAGATCTAAGATGTGTTGAGCTTGTTTGATATCTGCCCACGCGCCCAATAAGATCCCGTCAGTGCCCACTTTCATTGCACAGCGATGATGATTGATGTGAAATTGTTTAAAGGTAAAGCCTTGAGATTTCGCCATAATATTTTTGTTAAACGTACAAATAAAAAACCGCACTTTGCGTGATATAGACAAAGTGCGGCTTCATTTTATCTTGTTTTAGGGATTAGTAAACACCTTGCGCTAACATCGCATCTGCCACTTTCACGAAGCCTGCAATGTTTGCACCAACCACGTAGTTGATGTTTTCTTGACCTTCCACTTGACCGTATTTTTTACAGTTGGCGTGAATGTTCAACATAATATCGTGAAGTTTTTGATCCACCACTTCTGCTGTCCAGTATTCACGTTGTGAACCTTGTGCCATTTCAAGACCTGAAGTCGCTACACCGCCTGCATTCGCGGCTTTGCCTGGTCCGAATAACACATTGGCGGCCAAGAATGCATCCGTTGCTTCAATGGTGGTTGGCATATTCGCGCCCTCTGCCACTAATTGAACACCGTTAGCGATCAAGGTTTTCGCGGCGTCTAAATCTAATTCATTTTGTGTTGCACAAGGTAAGGCGATATCCACTTTCACGCCCCAAGGTTTTTGACCTTCTACATATTGCAAACCAAACTGCTCAGCGTAATCTTTCACGCGACCACGTTTTACATTTTTGATTTCTAATAACGCCGCTAATTTTTCAGGGGTAAAGCCCGCTTCGTCATACACATAACCTGAGCTGTCTGAACAAGTCACCACTTTTGCACCGAGTTGTAACGCTTTTTCAATAGCATATTGAGCCACGTTGCCTGAACCGGACACAGAAACGGTTTTACCGGCTAAGGTTTGACCTTTTTCTGCCAACATCGCTTGGGTGAAATACACTAAACCATAACCTGTTGCTTCAGGGCGAATTAAGCTACCACCAAAGGACAATCCACGTCCTGTAAATACACAAGCCGCTTGGTTAGAGAGTTTTTTCATATAGCCCGCTAAATAACCTACTTCACGACCGCCAACACCAATATCACCGGCCGGAACGTCTGTATCCGGGCCTACATGACGATAAAGTTCCGCCATTAACGCTTGGCAGAAGCGCATCACTTCACCGTCAGATTTACCTTTAGGATCGAAGTCAGAACCGCCTTTACCGCCGCCCATAGGCAATGTAGTTAAGGAATTTTTAAAGATTTGCTCAAATCCTAAGAATTTTAAGATCGAAAGGTTGACTGAAGGGTGGAAACGCATACCGCCTTTGTAAGGGCCAATCGCGCTATTAAATTGTACGCGGAACGCGCGGTTAACCTGTGTTTGACCTTTATCATCTGTCCAAGCCACACGGAATTGGATAGCGCGTTCCGGTTCCACTAAACGCTCTAATAAAGCTTGCGAGCGATATTGTGGATTTTTTTCTAAGAACGGCCAAATGGAAGTGAAAACTTCACGCACCGCTTGTAAAAACTCAGGTTGGTTACCATCACGTTGTGCAACTAAAGCTAAGAATTCTTCTAAAGATGAGACTTGAGACATAATGTGTTCCTTCTATGTTAATGTTTACAAATTGTTATTATTAAGTTCCACTACAATATGCAACAAAACATCAATAAAACACAAGTGTTTTTAGCGAATATTTTATAAAATAACAGATTGATTAAATTATTTTCATTTATCTGTTTGTTTTGATAAAAAAAATCAAATTGACCGCTATTTTTAATTGGGCAAATTGAATAATTTATAGTGATATAAAAAAAAGGGGAAATATTCATTCCCCCTTAAGTTGCCCTATTTTCTCACGGCTAAAGTGCGGTGGTTTGTTCGACCGTTTCATCCGCTTCTTTAATCGCCATCGCAGATTTCAGCATTTCATCACGAACCTGTTTCGCGGTAACCAGATCGCCAATTTGTTCAAACACATAAGCTGCCATCGTTGCATCATATTGTTTCATCTCTGATTTATTGGCTAACACTTTCTTAAATGCATCACTGGCTTTGACAAAATCGCCCTGGCGAACATGTAAATACCCCAAAGCGCGGTTGATACAACATTCCGCTTCTTCTGCAGATGAGTTTGCACGTTTCTCAAGTAACTTAATTAATTTCGTGCTATCCATCGGTTGTAGGCGCGTGATTTGCGCGTACAATGCCCCGCTTAACGCTTTGTTGCCTTCTACTTTTTTGAAGGTTTCTAGGGTTAGTTCATAGGCATTTTCATGGTCATTACAATCAATTAAACGCTGAATTAAGCCAATACGGACATAGTTATCATTACGGCGTTTTCGGGATTGTTCATGCCACCACGCTAATAATCCATCCGCCCCTTCTTCATTCATTTTCTCATCTAACAAGCCGTCTTCCATCTCCTGCACCAGCGCGGTGTATTCCGCATCCGGATACAATCCTTCCACTTGTTCGATAATATTATCGAGTGCGGCAAAGGCTTTCGATTTTTTATAAATCTCCACCGCCAATTTCAAGACTTCCGCGTTTTTCGGTGCAAGTTCTAATAAACTATCCACAGAACTTCGCGCAGCCGGCAATTTATTTTGTTGCAATAAAATACGTGTACGTGCTAATTCCACTAACAAATTATCCGAACCGGCTAACTCGGTGGCTTCCATTAAATATTTATTGGCGGCAAATTCATCGCCACGTTGCTGAGCGGCTTCAGCGGCTTTAATAAAATTCAAAATCGGCTCATCAGAATGTTTGGCATTTTTCCCAATCAATTTTTCCGCTTTGGAATAATCCCCTTCGTTCATGCGCATTAGCCCTTCAAGGGTTTGTTTTTGCGCTTTTAAACGTTTACGGCGACTAAACCAACTGTACGTATTATTGCTTAAACGCAAGAAACGCGTCACCAACCACTCAATACCATAAACAATGGCCATACCAATGACAAACAGCACTACCAAACTAACAATCGACAGTTCGTAGTTATTGGCTTGAGTTTGAATTAAAACATAACCTTGCTTACCTACAAGATAAGGACCTGCAATCAAGCCCGCAAGCAGTATAAGCATTAAAAATAAAGCTCTAAACATGTTGCCGTCCTTATTGTTGCTCTGTGTTCGTCTCTACTGAATTCGGCGCATCAGTATTAGGTGTTTCCGCTTTAGATGCATCAGAGCCATCCGCCGCCTTTTCTTCCGCTTTTATTTCTTTTTCCGCCACAGCATTGGCTTCCGTTAACCCTTTATCTGCGGAAATCTCCACCTTTTGAACTTCAGATACAGGCTTGTTCAAGATTTTATCCAATACCGTTAAACCGGATAGCTGAGTGGGCACATCAATATAAATAGATTGTTCCGCTAACTCATCAACCGTTTTTAAGAAATTGACTGCCACTTCGGTATTGGTATCAAAATAGCTACGAACCCAAGCAGCTACGGTTTCAAGAGATTGCTTATACAATTCATTTTGTTGACGCGGCACCGCCATAATGGCAATTTGTAAGCGCAAACGAATATTTTCACGCAAGTAAATATCTTGATTTGGCGCAAGCAATGCTTGGGAAGCATTATCGGTGCGTGGCGTAATGCGGATAAAATGGTTCATAAAGGATGTCGCGGTTTTCTCTAAATTTGCTTTCCAATCGGATACATTATCAGAAACTTTATCGCTTTCCTGTTCCGTTTGTTCGCCAAAATTCACATTTAATGCCACCAGTTCATCAACACTATTCGCTAATTGCGATAAATTCTGCATTAAGGCATTTTGGTCAACGCGATTTAAAGATAACAATTGCTTCAAATCATTATTAATGGCTGCACGAACGGTTTTCGCCGCCGGATCAGAAACTTTCGTTAACACTTCATCTGAAATTTTTAACAATGAAATTGCCGTTTCAACGTCATTATCCAACACTAATTTACGTAACGCATTGGTTAATAAAAAATCTGCTTCTGACAATAACCAATCATTGGGTTGTGCCGCGGCACCTTGCCCCATTTTCGCGATTTCAGTTTGTAACGCGTTTAAGTTTTTTTCTTTATCTAACAAGGTAACTTCAAGCGCAGAAAGCTTTTTGTCCGTCTCATCTAAACGAGAAACCAAGGTTGAAATCTGCTGAGTATCTTGTTCCACTGCCATAGGTGAAGTTGATGTGGGTGCAATTGACGTTGCCACAGGCAAATTGCCTATTTTGCCTTCCAACTCAGTGAATTTCCGGTTGATTTTAGCCACTTCTTGTTGACCAAAATAATAGCCTGCTCCGCCCACACCTAAAGCGACCAATAAGGCCAAAAATGCGAATCCCGATCCGCCTTTCTTCACTACAACAGTTTCGGTTTTTACGGTTTCCGTTTTTACCGATTCCGCTTTCACCGCTTCTGTTGGCGTATCCACTGATTTTTCAATTTTTTCATCACTCACAACAGCTTCTACTGCGTCAGTTTGAATATCCTTTTTCTTGCTCATTATCTTGTCCTTTTTAAGGTCTAGTTTGAACCAATGTCTGCACTAAGCTTGCATTATCCGCCCGCGGTGAAATTACAATTTGCTCTAATTTCCAACCGCACTTTATCGCCAAATTCGCAATTCGGCGACTCACCGTGACAAGCCGGCAACTTTTTAACCAATCATGTTCTTCTCTTGGTACAAAGTCAATGAGTGCTTTCAATATTTCAGCACTCGTTACTACCATTGTCGAAACACCTGCCCGTTTACATAAATCAGTTTGTTCAACGCGCGCATATTCGATAGGAACACGTTGATAACATTCGATAATTTCCACATTTGCACCACGTAGAACCGCCTGCTCAGGAAATAACTCACGGCCACCATTACCACGTAAAATTAAGACCGTTTTACCATTCAATTGTTGCAATTCAGGTAAATTTAATAAACCTTCGCTATTTTCCTGACCAAAAGGATAAATCACCGCTTGCTCTGCTTTGCCGGCAAAATACTCAGCACTACTTTGTCCTACAGCAAAATATTGTACATCATTTCGCCAATGAAAACCGATACTTTTCAAGGTTTCCGCGGAAAATTTCACCGCATTTTTAGATACCGCAAAAATAACATCCCCCGCTTTGAGTTGATTGACTTTATTCGGGAGTTCGTTTAATTCGCGTCCTGCCACAATATTGAATAAAGGCAAATGAATCGCTGCAATCCCTGCTTTATTCAAGGTATCCACTAATTCACTACCCTGTGCATCAGGGCGGGTCACTAACACTGCCATAGGCTATCCGTGATATATTTCAGCTAAGATCTTATCGGCACCCTGCGCTAATAACTGCTCGGCAATTTGCACACCTAAAACTTCCGCATTTTCCACCGCACTTTCCCCTTCCGCGCGGATAATCTGCGAACCGTCTAACGCGCCGACTAAGGCACGTAAAAACAATTTATCCCCGTTTAACTCGGCAAAACCACCAATCGGCACTTGGCATCCGCCTTGCAAGCGATGATTCATCGCGCGTTCTGCCAAGACACAAGCGGTAGTTTCTGTATCCGCAAGTGGGGCTAAAAGCTGTTGGACACGCGTATCATTTAAGCGGCACTCAATCCCCACCGCGCCTTGACCCGCTGCGGGTAATGACACATCGGTTTCAATAAAAGAAGCGATACGCTCCGGCAAACCTAAACGAATTAAACCGGCTGAGGCTAAAATAATCGCATCATAGTCGCCGTTATCTAATTTGCTTAAACGCGTTCCCACATTGCCACGTAAAGATTGAATCATTAAATCAGGGCGTAACGCCTTCAATTGACATTGACGGCGTAAACTTGAAGTTCCCACCGTTGCCCCAGACGGCAATTCATCCAAACAAGAAAATTTATTGGAAACAAAAGCATCGCGTGGATCTTCGCGTTTACAAATCACACTTAATCCCAACCCTGCCGGAAATTGCATCGGCACATCTTTCATCGAATGTACCGCGATATCCGCTTCGCCATTTAACAATGCGGTTTCTAATTCCTTCACGAATAAGCCTTTTCCACCGATTTTAGCCAATGGCGTATCTAAAATCACATCGCCTTTTGTCACCAGAGTAACCAGTTCAATGCGCAATTCAGGATAAAGGGCTTGTAAACGTGCTTTAACGAAATTAGCTTGCCATAATGCTAAGGGGCTTTGACGTGTGGCGATTTTGAGAACATTTTGCATAAACAATTGATATAGCTATTGATAGATTTAACTATCCTATCACAAATTTAACGAAAACTGCCAAAAATAAACCGCACTTTCATTGACTTTGGTCAATTGCTTTCCTGATTTCAAAATGATAGATTACCCACGAAATTTAAATGAATGACCTAAATAGGTAATCCATTGAAGTACGATATTGAATTTGCGCGAAAACAAGTGTCTGATCTCGAACACTACCGCACAGTGCGAGCGTTATCGGGAACAACAAAAGAATTTCAGCATGTGTTCCAGCTGATTTCATTGTTACTACACTGCAACCATCCCCATTTGCCAGGGTTCATCGAAGATGCCCCCTATGGCATTGCTGACTTCAAATTAAACGATTACCAACAGAATTATCTTCAACAAATCGATAGCAATCGCTCGATTCCAGATTACCTTCCCCATTCTGAACAGCCGTTTTTGTCAATTAATGGCGTGTATATTATGGGAAGTATTGCGTCCATTGCTCAAACAACATCATCTGACTTGGATATTTGGGTTTGTCATCGTGAAGATCTGAATACAGACGAACTCGCAAAATTGCAACAAAAAACCACCGCACTTCAAGCTTGGGCAAAACAACAAGAAATCGAACTCAACTTGTTCTTAATGGATGAAATGCGTTTTCGTGATTTCCGTTATTCAGAATCCATGACGGCGGAAAACAGTGGTTCAGCGCAATATATGTTATTGCTCGATGAGTTTTATCGTTCTGCCATTCGTTTAGCCGGTAAACCATTGCTATGGTTACATTTATTGGTAGAAAACGAAAAAAACTACGAAAGCGAAGTGGAAGAACTGATTAGAAATAAAGAAATCAATCCGCAAGACTGGGTTGATTTTGGCGGTCTAGGCAAATTCTCTGCCAATGAATATTTTGGTGCCAGTTTATGGCAACTTTACAAAGGGATTGATGCTCCTTATAAATCCATTATTAAAATTCTGCTCTTAGAAGCTTATTCTTGGGAATACCCGAATACGCGTCTGATTTCTTCTGATTTTAAATTTCATCTATTGATGGATCACACCGAAGATCATCATTTCGATCCTTATTTAGAAATGTTGGATCGGGTAACCGCCTATCTAAACTACCGCAAAGAATTTAAGCGACTTGACTTTGTAAGACGTTGCTTTTATGTCAAAGCAACGGAAGATTTATGGTATTCCCGAGGTTCCAATTGGCGTTTTGATTTATTGAAAGACTTAACACGGCAATGGGGTTGGGATCAAAATAAAATCGATGATTTGAATTTACGTCCATTCTGGAAAATTCGCCGCGTGACGCAATCTTATAATGAAATTGTGAAAACCTTGATGCTGAGTTATCGCAATCTCATTAATTTTGCCCGTAAAAATAATGTTGATGCCATGATCATGCCACAGGATGTGGGCATCTTAACCCGCAAGATCTATACGGTGTTTGAAGAATTACCGGGCAAAGTGATGCTGATTAACCCACAACTCTCGGTAAACTTGGCGGAAGCGCATATTACCTTTATTGAAATTCCCAAAAACACAAAAGTACATAAAGCCGGTTGGTATTTAGTTAATCAATCGCCTGACATCTCAGGGTTTGCCCAAGCACGACATGTGGAATACAACGCGCATTTACATAAATTAATCGCTTGGGCTTATTTCAATGGATTGCTCACGCCGGATACCGCCGTGCATATTTATAGCGAACATATTGGGTTGTCTGTGCTAAAAGAATTTATTGCGGATTTAGCCAATACTTTCCCTGTGCAAGTCCCTGCGCCGACCAGCGAAGAATTACATCATTCCTGTGAAATTCGTCAATTAATGGTAGCGGTTAATTTGGTCGCAGACCCCACGGTGGATTTGTCATCAACGCGCATGGAAATACAGCAAAGCGATTTATTTAGCTATGGTATCAATGAGCAAAGTTTAGTGGGCAGTATTGATTTAATTTACCGCAATGTTTGGAACGAAATCCGCACCTTGCATTTTGAAGGGGCAAATGCCATTTTGCTCGCGCTCAAAGTCTTGTCCAATAAAATCCATCGTGGTGCGCCAACGCCTGAAACCGTGCATATTTTTAGCTATAGTGAAAAATATCGTCATGCATTAGGTCATGCGGTTTCATCCTTAGTTAATAAATGTATTAACATTCAAGTGGGGTCAGAGACAGCACCTAAAGTCCATAATTTACTGCGTGTTGCGGGGAAAAACTGGAAATTTTTCTTTGAAGAACGCGGTATTAGCTTACAAGAAATGCCGCAAGCTATCCCGTCAACAGAATTGGAGTTGGATAATGAGCTACACCAAAAAGTCGCCTCAAATGAACCGCACTTTAATCGCGCCCATAAAAAACCGATTAAAGCCAATAAACTCCTTTATCCCCCGGAATTGGATGCTTTTGCCACAGAAGGTTTTTTACAATTTTTCTTTGAAGACAGCGATCACGGCTTCTTCAACGTTTATATTTTAGATGAACAAAATCGCATTGAAGTTTATCGCCATTGCGATGGTTCTCAAGAGCAAAAAATCCGTGAAATTAATCAGATTTATGCCGATGCGGGCAAAGATGGCGAAAATCCCTATGGTATCGTTCAGCGGAATTTTAACTATCCACAGTTTTATCGCTTAAAACAATATGCGGATCATACAAAAATTATCCCGTTCCAGCATTTAACTTAACTAGGGGTAACTTAAATACCCCTGCCTAACTATTGAAAATCATCACTGCTACTCTATAATTAGCAAAAATAACCGCCAAAGGTAACGTAATTATGACCGAAAAGAAAAAAGTATTGCTTATCGATGATCACCCACTAATGCGCCGTGGGATCAAACAATTAGTGGAATTAGACACCAACTTTGAGGTGATCGGTGATGTAGGAAATGGCAATGACGGTATTACCTTAGCGTTAAAAGAAGAGCCTGATCTGATTATTCTTGATCTCAATATGAAAGGCTTATCAGGTTTGGATACCTTAAAAGCCTTACGGGCAGAAGGCGTTGACGCACGCATTGTGATCTTAACCGTATCTGATGCGAAAAATGATATTTTTGCACTCATTGATGCCGGTGCAGACGGCTATTTATTAAAAGATACCGAACCTGAAGTCTTGCTTTCTCAACTCAAACTCATTGCCAACGGAGAAGTGGTTTTAAGCGAAAGCATCAAAAATCTATTGCTTGAACGCCATTCTGCACAGAGCCCATTAGATTCTTTAACCGATCGCGAAATGGGTGTATTACAATTAATTGCCACCGGTTTATCCAATAAACAAATTGCCGGGAAATTGTTCATTTCTGAAGAAACCGTCAAAGTCCATATCCGCAATTTATTGCGCAAACTTAACGTCCATTCTCGCGTAGCGGCAACGGTATTATATTTGGAACAAAAAGGTTAGGGTCTATTTATCTTTCCATAAAAGCACGCCGGCTCGCGTGCTTTTTTGTTGCGTCATATCTATGATAAAATAACGGCGATTTTATTTATTGCTGAGCCATCTCAATGAAATTATTAACGCGCTTTTTTACTTTCTTTATTTTATTAACCACATTAAATATAACCTTTGCTGCTGAAATGGATTCAGCTGAGAGTGCGTCTTTAAAAGAAAAGGTAATGAAAAAAGCCAATACGGTGGTACAAAAACTAGATGGCATGGCAGAGAAAACCACGGATGCCGTGGAAAGTGCGGTCAATAATGTGATTCATTCTGTCGATGACAACCAACAGGATCCGAAACCTGAAGCCAAAGTGAATGTCAAAATTCAAGGGATTCAACAAGCTCAGTTGCAAAATAATGTGAATCTTTATTTGGCGTCCATGGATAAAACAGAGTTTGACGGTTCTGAATATCATCAACATATTTTAGCCGAAACTATTCACAAAGCCCTTCGCGTTTTTGGCTATTACAACAGTCAGATTAATTTTGAATTACAACAAACGAATCCCAAACCTACATTGGTTGTCACGGTGAATATAGGTGAACCTGTCAAAATCGAAGGCACGAATATTGAAATCACCGGTGAAGCCGTTGACGATCCTGCCTTTCAGCAACTCAAAAAATATATTCCTGAAAAAGGAGATATTCTTCAGCATGAGGCTTATGAAAACTATAAAACATCATTAGAAAAACTCGCCCAACAGCGCGGTTATTTTGATGCGGATTTTCCTGTTCACCAGTTACAAGTTATGCCATCCACTCACCAAGGTTGGTGGAATCTGGTATTTAATAGTGGCGAACGCTATCGCTATGGCACGATTTCCTTTAAAAATTCACAAATTCGTGAAGACTATTTACAAAATATTTTGAAAATCAAATCAGGGGAACATTACCTGATTAACGATATTTCAACCATGACAAGTGACTATTCTTCTTCTAACTGGTTTCAGTCGGTTTTAGTCAAACCTAACTTAAACGAAAAAACCAAATCTGTTGATTTGGATGTCTTAATGTACCCGAAAAAGAAAAATAGCATGGAATTGGGGATTGGTTATGCCACCGATTCGGGCATACATGGTCAAATCGGCTGGACTCGTCCTTGGATTAACAGCCGTGGGCATAGCGTGCGCTCAAATCTCTATCTTTCGTCACCGAAACAAACCTTTGAAGCCACCTATAAAATGCCATTATTGAAGAACCCACTCAATTATTATTACGAATACGCTCTCGGTTTTGAAAAAGAAAATGATAGCCAAACCGATACCCAATCCACAGCAGCAACCGCGGCTGCATTGCGTTATTGGAATAACCCAACAGGGTGGCAATATTCTCTCGGTATTCGAGCGCGTTTAGATAAATTTACCCAAGCCAATTTTAGCGAAAATACTTGGTTGCTTTATCCAACGACAACGATCAGCCGTTCGCGAATAAGTGGTGGTTCATTTCCCGATCGCGCAGATATTCTCAGTCTTACGGTAGATCTTGGGCGTAAACTTTGGACATCCGATGCGGATTTTTACCGCATACGTGCAACGGCAGGTTGGATCAAACGTTTTACACACAATCACCGTATCTTAACGCGCGGTGAAATCGGCTATTTACACACAAAGGAATTTAATAAAATGCCGCCAACTTTACGCTTCTTTGCCGGCGGTGATCGCAGTGTGCGCGGTTATGGTTACAAAAAAATCTCCCCTAAGGATGGACAAGGGCAATTACTCGGTGCTTCACGTTTAGCCACCGCCACATTAGAATACCAATATCAGGCTATGGACGATTGGTGGCTCGCGACTTTTTTTGATGCAGGTATGGCGGCAAATCAGTTTAAAAAAGAAGAATTACGCTATGGGGCAGGAACCGGATTACGCTGGGCATCACCCATTGGTGCCATAAAATTTGATATTGCCACCCCTGTACGCGACAAAGATGATAGCAAAAACATTCAATTTTACATTGGCTTAGGCACTGAACTTTAGGATGACATCATGACGATAAAACAAGAAAAGCAAACGCCGTCAATGGCAGATCCAACCACGGGGTCATCTACGCCTAACAACGTTCAAGAGAAGAAAAAATCGCGTTTTTTTTACCGCACTTTCATGAGCATTGCGGCATTTTTCGTAATCATTATCAGCGCGATAGCAGGGATTATCGGTACAGAAAAAGGCACGCGTTGGGCGTTTTCGCTGGCTGAAAATGTCATCAACGGTTTTAGCATCGGTGAAGTGCAAGGAAAATTGCAAAACGGGTTAACCCTTAAAAAGGTCAAATTCGTCAACAATGGCGTAGATGTCAATGTGGATAATGCCTATTTACACCTTGACTTCAGTTGCTTACTTCAAAGCGAAATCTGTGTGGAAGATATTGATATTCAAAATACAAAGGTCAAGATGACGACAATGTCATCCCCTGCTTCTGAAGACACACAAACGGCATCTTCTAGCACAGGTGCGATTTCCTTGCCCCTTGCTGTAAAAATCAAAAATATCCGCATTGACAATACTCAGCTACAAATCGATCACCATCAGATCTCGCTCAAAAAATTCCAAACTGCGCTCAGTTTAAATTCTCATTCAGGTTTCACCCTTGCGCCAACCCTGATTGACGGATTTCATGTGCAAACCCTTTTAACCCAAGCGCAATTTGAGCAACAACAAAAAGAAGAAGCGCAACAAGCGCTCAAAGAAGCCCAAGACACAACTCCTATTGATTGGGCGGCTATTGAACAAGGCTTAACCCCTGCCATATTGGGAAATGTTCAAGAAATCAACATGCCTTTTGATATACAGATCGAAGATCTACAAATCAAAAACAGCGATTATAAAGTCAGCGTTGAAAACCATATTCAGCAAGAAATTAGCCTACCCAAAGGGCAAATTCAAGCGCAGCTCAAAGAAGGTCAACTAGACATAAAAAACTTTGTTGTCGAAAGCTCATTAGGCAGTATTGATGCCGTGGGAAGCATAAATCTCACCGGCGAAATGCCACTTAATCTTAAGCTCAACACGGATATTGCCGAAGTCAAATCAGAAAACGAACTCATTTGGCCTCAAACCCATGCCGAAGTTCAACTGTCGGGGGCATTGAAAAATATCACCGCACTTTCAGTAAAAATGCAAGGTGAGATCAATGCTGAATTAACCGGGCAAGTGGAACTTAACAAAGAAAAATTACCGTTGCAGCTAAACCTAACCGGTAAAAGTGCGCAATACGCTTTTGTAGCCGGGGATCCCTTAAAGCTCAAAGATATCAATCTCAATGTGAGCGGCAATTTATTAGATTATCGTGTCACCTTAACAGGACAAGCCGATGGCTTTTGGGTACCGACTAACAGCCATGTAGAGTTAACGGGTTCGGGCAAGCTCTATGAAGCAGATGTTGAAAAGCTCAATATTAAAGCCCTCAATGGTGCGGCGGAAATACAAGGCAAAGTCGATTGGAAAGACGGTGCGGCTTGGGAAAGCCAAGTTAAATTTGACAAGGTCAAAGTGAGCGATTACGCAAGATACGTCAATTTACTCAAAGATTTTCCAGCCATTCTCTCAGGAACGGCGAGCTCATCAGGCTTTGCCGGCGGCTCAAAGGGCTGGTTATCTGAAACCACAAATGTGGATCTTACCGGCTCAATTCATCAACGCCCATTGAGCTTAAAAGGTCATATATTAACCGGTGCAGAAACGCCTTTAAAAGTTTCTGATCTGCTGTTCATCTATGGTGAAAACAAGCTCACCGCTAATGGGATCTTAGATACCCATTCTGATTTTAAATTAGCGATTCAGGCACCTAATTTACGTGGATTATTGCCTAATTTCACCGCATCATTGAACGGCAATATCAATCTTTCGGGGGATATTTCCGCGCCGAATCTTGATTTAGATTTAGCGGGCAATCATATCCAATTCAAGGATTTGCATCTCAATAAAATCAGTGCCAAAAGCAAGCTGATCTCAAATGAACAACTACAAGGCAATATTGACCTAACCTTAAATGGCTTCCGCTATGGCGAAAAAATCAAATTGGATTCCGTCACCTTAATGGCGAAAGGGAATGAAAAAAATCACCAAATTCAGTTACATTCACAAGGGGCCCCCCTTACACTGGATTTAGATTTTTCAGGGAATTTTGACCGCACTTTGCAACAATGGAAAGGTAGCTTTAATCGCACCGCCATAAAATCCCCAATGGGTGAGCTGAAAAATAATCAATTTAATATTGCTTATGACAATCACAACATTAATGCCCAAATTTCGGCACATTGTTGGACACATCCCGACATTGAACTCTGTTTTCCCCAAGCCTTTAATGTCGGTAACAGTGGAGAAATTCCTTTTGATCTCAAAAAATTAGATCTTAAGTTAGTGAATAAACTGACGGAAAATGAGACATTTAAAGGTCATTTAAACAGCCAAGGGAAATTCTCTTGGTTTAAAGATAAGCCGTTTAAATTAGACGTAAAAGTAAATGGGGATACCATTGATTTTGCACAAAAAATAGATTACCGAACCTTTAAACTCGGAATCAACAAACTTAGTGTAAATACCCAAATTAATGACAACAACCTAACCGCCAATGCCAATATTTATTTGCAAAACCAAGGGCGTATTGAAAGCGAATTAAAAGTGAGCGATCTGCTACAAACAAGAAAACTAGGCGGATCATTAAAAATCACAGGCATTAATCTCAATATACTCAATCAATTATTAGCCGGCGGTGAAAAGATCTCAGGGGACATCAATGGGCATTTAAACTTTGCGGGCAATCTCAACGCACCGTTATTAAATGGTTCGTTGAATCTCAATAATACAAAAGCCATTTTAAATGCCATGCCGTTTGATATTAATCAGGGGGAATTAATGCTAGGTTTTCATGGCTCAAGTTCCACCATGACAGGCTATATTCAAACCGCTGAAAGCCGCCTTGATTTAGATGGTGACGCCAATTGGCAACAGCTTGAACATTGGCGAACGCGCGTCCGCGCCAGAGCAAAAGCGTTTTATTTAAATGTGCCCTCCATTGCCAAACTCAAAATCAGCCCGAATGTTGAAATAAAAGCAACGCCAACATTGCTGGATTTAACCGGAACGGTCGATATTCCTTGGGGACGCATTGCTATCGAAAGTTTGCCTGAAAGTGCGGTTTCTGTGAGCAGTGATGAAGTGATTTTAGATAAAAAAACCAAACGGACGATGTTGCCTTTGCCCGCAGAAAGCAAAGACGGTTTGGCGATTAAATCGGATTTAACGATTACTATCGGGGACGATGTTAGCGTCAATGCCTATGGACTTAACAGCCATTTACAAGGGCGTTTAATGGTCAAACAGGAAAAAGGCAAACTCGGCTTATATGGCGGCATTGACTTAAAACAGGGACGCTACGCCTCTTTTGGACAGGATCTCTTAATTCGTAAAGGGCAAGTGACGTTTTCCGGTATTCCGTCACAGCCAATGCTGAACATTGAAGCCATTCGTAATCCTGAAGCCATGGAAGATAGCAAGGTGCTGGCTGGGGTGAAAGTGATTGGCTTAGCGGAAAGCCCTGATGTTACCGTTTTTTCAGAGCCTAGCTTGCCGCAGGATCAAGCCTTATCTTATCTGTTAACAGGGCGTTCCCTTGAAAACAGCGGTGAAGCAGGATCTGGCGGTTCAGTGGGGGCTGCCTTACTGGGCATGGGATTAGCCAAAAGCGGTAAAGCCGTGGGCAAAATTGGTGAAGTCTTTGGAATATCCAATTTAAACCTTGGCACCGCAGGCGTTGGGGACAGCTCAAAAGTGGTTGTCAGCGGCAATCTCACCAAAGATTTACAAATTAAATACGGCGTAGGATTATTTGATGGTTTAGCCGAAATTACCCTACGCTATCGCTTGTTACCACAGCTATTCTTGCAATCCGTATCAAGCACCAACCAAACATTTGATGTCATTTATCAATTTGAATTTTAGGATTTTGATGATTATGAATAACGAAAATTTAATTCAAAAAGCCACCGCACTTTCGATTCAAAATGAACCCACGGTGCGCGAAATTGCGGCAATTGATTTAGGCTCTAACAGCTTCCATATGATTGTGGCACGCATTGTTAACGGCTCCATTCAAATTTTGTCTCGTTTGAAGCAAAAGGTACAACTGGCAAAGGGCTTGGATGAAAACAATGTACTGGATCAAGACGCTATTACACGCGGCGTTAACTGTCTCGCCTTATTTGGCGAGCGTTTGCAGGGATTTAAAGCGGAAAATGTCAGCGTAGTCGGCACTTATACGTTACGAAGTGCGGTGAATAATGACGAATTTTTACGTCAAGCACAGGCAGTTTTCCCTTACCCAATCAATATTATCGCTGGCGAAACCGAAGCGAAAATGATCTACGCCGGCGTTTCCCACACTCAACCTGAAAGCGGACGCAAATTAGTTATCGATATTGGTGGTGGTTCAACGGAAATGATTATTGGCGATAATTTCGAACCGATCATCGCCAACAGCCGCAACATGGGTTGCGTGAGCTTTGCCAAACAATTTTTTCCCAAAGGCGAAATTTCACCACAACATTTTGAAGACGCCTACCAAACCGCATTAAGCCGTATTGCGGATCTTGCGCCACAATATAAACAGTTAGGTTGGGAATATGTACTCGGTTCTTCCGGCACCATTAAAACCGTGCATCAAGTGATTGCGGCTACCCTTGATCCTGACGGTATTATTACTGCAGGTCGTTTAGATTTTCTCATTGAACGCACCCTAAAATTCAGCCGTTTTGATGAATTGAAAATTGCAGGCTTAAATGAAGAACGTGCAGATGTGTTTGTTCCCGGGCTTGCCATTTTAAGCGCCGTATTTGAAACCTTTGGCATTGCACAAATGCGCTATTCTGACGGTGCATTGCGCGAAGGCGTCATGTATGGGTTAGATCAAAACTTCCAAGTGATGAACATTCGCCAGCGTACGGCGGAAGCTTTGGCGGAACAATTTAATATTGACCGCGCGCAAGCGGAACGTGTATGCAAAAGTGCGGTGCGTTTAGCGCAACAAATTCACGATTGGCAAGCGGATGAATTTGAAGAAGAAATGGAAGAAATTCTCCTTTGGGCAGCCTTATTGCACGAAGTGGGCATTGTGATTAATCATAAAAATGTTCAACGCCATTCAGCCTATATTCTCGCCAATATGGAATTGCCCGGTTTTGACAAAGAACAACAACGACTACTCGCCACCTTAGTGCGTCATCATATTAATCCATTCAATATGGACGAAATTGGTCAATTCGCGCGCTATACACCACAAGATGTACAAACCTTAATTCGCTTATTACGCCTTGCGGTGCTGCTCAATAAATCCCGCCAAGCTACAGAAGTGTGCGAACAAATCACACTCAAAACCGACCGCACTTTATGGCAACTGCACTTCGACAATCAATATCTTGCCCATAATCCATTGGTACTCAATGAATTACGCGCTGAACAAAAAATACTGATTGAAATCGGGTTGGATTTGGATTTTTAGAACCAGGACAGGCATAAGGCCTGTCCCTACAATATGAATAGATCTTATCCTAGATTAATGCGCCTCATCCCAATTTTGCCCCACGCCGACATCCACAATCAATGGCACGGCTAATTGGGCGGCGTTTTCCATTTTTTCTTTGATCAGCCGGCGATAAAACTCGATTTTTTCTGACCGCACTTCAAACACCAATTCATCGTGAACCTGCATAATCATTTTAATGTCATCGCTATCGCCAATTTCTTGGTCAATGGCAAGCATGGCTAATTTAATAATATCCGCTGCGGTGCCTTGCATTGGCGCGTTAATCGCCACACGCTCAGCCCCTTTACGGCGCATCGCATTGCTTGAGTTGATTTCAGGCAAATACAAACGGCGTCCGAACAGGGTTTCCACATAGCCTTGCGCTTTGGCTTTGGCTTGAATATCTGTCATAAAGGTTTGCACATTGGGATAACGCTCAAAATATAAGTTCATATATTTGGTCGCATCGGCGCGGGAAATTCCCAATTGACGCGACAAACCAAAGGCCGACATACCGTAAATTAAACCAAAGTTAATGGCTTTGGCACTGCGGCGTTGTTCGCTCGTCACTTCATCCAAAGGCAAACCAAAAATTTCTGCTGCGGTAGCGCGATGAATATCTTTGCCTTCGGCAAAGGCGGTGGTTAAGCCTTTGTCGCCTGACAAATGTGCCATAATGCGCAGTTCGATTTGCGAATAGTCCGCGGCAAGGATTTGATAACCTTCGCGCGCCACAAAGGCTTGGCGAATACGGCGACCGGCTTCATTGCGGATAGGAATATTCTGTAAATTCGGATCGCTGGAAGACAATCGCCCTGTGGCGGTGACCGCTTGATGATAAGACGTGTGTACGCGCCCTGTTTTTGGATTTATCATTTGCGGCAGCTTATCGGTGTAAGTAGATTTTAATTTCGCCAACCCACGGTGTTCCACCAACAATTTCGGCAATTCATGATCTAACGCCAATTCTTCCAACACTTCTTCTTTGGTTGAAGGATCGCCTTTGGGTGTTTTTTGTAATACAGGTAAATTTAACTTGTTGAACAAAATTTCTTGCAGCTGTTTTGGTGAAGCCAAGTTAAATTTTTCCCCTGCCAATTCATAAGCTTGCGTTTCAAGTGCGGTTAATCTTTGGCTAATTTCTTCTGACTGCGCTAATAATGCTTTAGCATCAATCAATACACCATTGCGTTCCACACGCGACAATACATTCACCAATGGCAATTCAATGTCACGGAATAATGCCACCAATTCAGGCGTTTTTTCTAATTCCGACCATAATGTTTGGTGTAACTTCATGGTGACATCTGCGTCTTCTGCAGCATATTCCGCTGCTTGCGCCAATGCAATTTTATCGAAGGTCAACTGATTTTTGCCTTTGCCCGCCAATTCTTCAAACTCGATGGTTTTATGCCCAAGATAACGCTCGGACAAATCATCCATATTATGACGCCCTGTGCTGTTTAATACGTAGCTTTCCAGCATGGTATCAAAAGCCACACCTTGCACTGCAATGCCGTTATTGGCAAAAATCGTTAAATCGTATTTAAGGTTTTGGCCGATTTTCTGAATGTCTGCATTTTCCAATAAAGGTTTTAAACGCGCCAAGGTTTCCGTTTTATTCAATTGATTTGGACACAATTCCCAGCGCAGATCGCCTTTTTCTGGCTCTTGTTCGGCGAAAAGATCGCCTTGCTCAGCAACTGATGAAACCGCCACTTCGTGCAGATGTGCCAACGGAATATAACAAGCCTTGCCGTTTTCTAAGGCAAAAGAAATGCCCACCAATTCCGCTTGCATTGGGTCAAGGGCGTTGGTTTCCGTATCCACAGCTACTAGCTTGGCTTGCTCAATGGCGTTAATCCAACGTTCTAGTTGCTCGTCCGTGGTAACGGTTTCATATAAAGTGCGGTCAATTCTAACCGTTTTTTTCACCGCACTTTCAATCGGTTGGGACGGCGTTGCTTGATAAGGATTGACCTTAATGGCTTGTTCCGCCGGCTTAGTGACGGAACTTTCACCGGTTAACACTTCATTTAACCAACGCTTAAATTCATAACGTCCAAACTGCACCGCAAGCTCGTCATTATTCGCCGTGCCAAGGGTTAAATCATCAGGTTGCACTTCGAGCTCAACATCGGTTTTAATGGTCGCCAACACATAAGATAAATCCGCATCCGCTTTCGCCGCGGCTAATTTTTCGCCTAATTTTTTCGCACCACGAATAGGCAAATCAGCCACTTTATCCAAATTCCCATAAATCTCTGCCATCGATCCAATCCCCTGCAACAAGCCTAACGCGGTCTTCTCGCCCACGCCCGCCACGCCCGGGATGTTATCCGCGCTATCGCCCATCAAGGCGAGATAATCAATGATCAACTCAGGGGGAATACCGTATTTTTCCACCACACCATCACGATCCAACAAGGTGTTATTCATGGTGTTGATCAACATAATATTGTCATCCACCAGCTGCGCCATATCTTTGTCGCCCGTAGAAATCAACACTTTCTTTCCTTGTTTTGACGCTTGAACCGCTAATGTCCCAATGACATCATCCGCTTCCACCCCTTCCACTGAAAGCAATGGAATACCCAAAGCACGGATAATATTGTGCAACGGCTGAATTTGCGCGCGTAAATCATCGGGCATCGGTGGGCGGTGCGATTTATATTGCTCAAACATTTCATCACGGAATGTTTTACCTTTGGCATCAAAAACCACCGCAATATGGCTCGGTTGCACCTGCGCAATCAAACTTTTAAGCATATTCAACACGCCATACATCGCCCCAGTGGGTTCACCTTGGGAATTGGTCAAAGGCGGAAATGCGTGAAACGCGCGGTACAAATAAGAGGAACCGTCAACAAGAACAAGGGGGTTAGGTGCGATCTGAGCCATAATATTTCTCGGTTAATCAATACAAAGTGCGGTGGATTATAACGTAATTTTGAGTGTAAACAAAAAACAACGTATTTCTCGCTAAAATCAGTTGTTCGGTACAACCCAAATTGTATATCGATGCCAACAAAATCATATAATCAAGCTACAAAAAAATCATTAAAAACCCTTTGAATTTGACACCCAAAAAAAATATTTATGTAGCATAATAATATAGATTAAATTATTGAATGCTACATTTTTTTAAATTTTAGGAGAGCAAATGAACGAACGTTATTTATCTATTTTAGGCTGGATCGCCACCTTCACCGCCGTATGCATGTACGTGTCTTATTTAGAACAAATTAATCTCAATTTGGCTGGAATGAAAGGGGGATTAATTCAACCTATCGCCACCGCCATTAACTGTTTCTTATGGGTAACCTACGGTTTAATGAAAGAAAAACGAGACTATCCTGTTGCACTTGCCAATCCACCTGGGGTGATACTGGGACTGACGGCATTTTTTACTGCGATGTGATGAGTTCTGAAATAAAAAAGCACGAGAAAAAATCTCGTGCTTTAACATGTTTATTGCTTATTGTTGGTTGTTGTAAAAAACAAATCCCAATTAGATAAAACCAAAAGTGCCAAAAAAACTAATGGAAAAAAAGCGACAAATAAAACTGCACCAATCATCTTTCTTCTCCTTTAACTTTCATAAAAATCTCTTGTTTTTCACGTATAAATCTTGTCAAAATTAGACACCAATATATGCAAAAAATCAAGCCTATTACTGTAAATGCTTTTACCCAAATTGGCTCGGGTGATGAATAAAATACAACTGGAATTGTAAACAATGACACCTTCGCGCCATCTTCAAATGCCTTAGCCCAACCATCTAAAGTTTCCTTTTTAATTGGGCGACGAAATGGATTTAAATTAGGGAGTAATTTACGTTTTAACCATAACATAGAAAGTTCTCCAATAATGAAATAAATGGAATTTTTCCATTATTAAAGAACTTGCCAAATATTTTATCGTTATCTTGGAATACAGATCACAAATTTAGAGCTATACCAGATAAATAACTACGCTATATTTACACCAACGCCCAACTCTGATTATCAGGATTAATCACTAGCTGTTGTTGATGATGTATTTGTAAGGTTGAACGATGGCCGACACTGATTATGCTGGTGTTTGGTAAGCGTTCACGCACTAAGCGGTACATGGCATCTTCCAAGCCTTCGTCCATACTTGCAGTTGCTTCATCTAAAAAGGCAACGGCGGGTTGGTGTATTAATATACGCGCGAAAGATAAACGTTGTTGTTCGCCTAAAGATAGCACGCGCGTCCAGTCATTTTCTTGTTTCAATTTATCCGCTAAATGTCCAAGTTGCACATCACGCATAATTTCAGCCGCTTGATTTAAGTTCACATTGTCAGGGGCAACTGCCGGATAATAAAGGGCGTCAATTAAACGACCTTGGGGTAAATACGGTTTTTGCGATAAAAATAACGCCTGATGTAAAGGGTAAGACACTGTGCCTTCAGAGAAGGACCACAAGCCGGCAAGGGTGCGCAATAATGTGGTTTTTCCTGCCCCTGATGGGCCTTTAATTAATACAGACGCGCCTTGCGGTAAGGTTAAACTTAAATTTTTGATTAATACCTCACCCGTTGGCTTTTTCACAAAAAGTTGATCAAAAATCACCGCACTTTCGCTGTCTTTGATGACAACGCAGCTTTCGGCTGTGGCTTGGGTAATTGCCGTATGAAAGCCGGTTAA
This sequence comes from Actinobacillus porcinus, assembly GCF_901764995.1. Taxonomy (GTDB): domain Bacteria; phylum Pseudomonadota; class Gammaproteobacteria; order Enterobacterales; family Pasteurellaceae; genus Exercitatus; species Exercitatus porcinus. The sequence goes on along the minus strand of NZ_CABFKI010000001.1, from coordinate 225,045 downwards.
ACGATCAAGCACCGCACGATAGCCTGTAAAATCATCGTAAGCATTACGGAAGTAAGAAAGCGCCGACTGAACGCGACCAAAAGATTGCGCAGTTTGAATTAAATCCCCTAGCTGAATTTGGTTACTGAAATAACGGCCGGCTTGAATAATAAAGGGAAAAATCACGGAAATTTGGGTCATCATTACGTTAAAACCCGAGAGTTTTAAGGTCATATACACCATTTTCCACACGTTATCGATAACCTGATTAAATTGTTTAAATAGCACAGATTTTTCCATTTTCTCGCCGCGGAAAAACGCAATGCTTTCCGCATATTCTTTCACACGGATTAAAGAATAACGATAGTTCGCGTTTAAACGTTCGTTAGCAAAATTTAAATGAATTAATGGGCGACCGATTTTAAAGGCGATAACACTGGTCACGAGCACATAAATAAACACTAAATAAACCATCGCATGGGGAATGGTGACGCCTGAAATGGTCATCGGCCCGGATAAATTCCACAAAATTTGGGTAAATGCCACAATGGAAACCGCAGAAGAAATCACGCCTGTAGCAAAACTTAAAGAGGATGAGACGAAAGATTGCACATCTTGCTGAATACGTTGATCGGGATTATCTAATTGATTATAAACATATTGCGACTTGTAATAGGCTTGGTTTTGTGTCCATTTTTCCACCATTTGTTCATTTAACCAAGTGCGCCATTGAATCGTAAAACGTTGGGTTAAGTAATAGGTGAGCAAAATATTCCCAATATGCACTGCCGCTAAAACTGAGAACACCGCCATTTGGATCCAAAAGACATTGGCATCCATTTTTTGCAAGGCATCGTACATGGCTTTGTACCATTCGGAAAAAAGAATATCCAAACGTACTGAAACCAAATTAAAAAAGACGATCACCACAAAATAGGTTAGGGGTTTTAAGCTGCGTTTCGGCAAAAGATAGCCGCGCGCTAACAACCAAAATTGATGCCCCCAACGGGTGGTTTTAACCAACGCCCATACCGTAAAAGAGAAAAATAGCGCGGTAATGCTCATCGCTTTTACAATCCAAAATAGGGACGTTAATAATTCTTGAGAATAATTCATAAAATTTGCAAATCCGTTAAAAAATAAGCGATTATTTTTCAGCAAAACCTAATCAAGTGCAAGAAAAATGTGACGAAGATTACACTTTTTGATCTTGCTTATTGGCTGTTTCAATCAGATAGCTATAATGTTTGAATGAATTTTTATCACCCAAGGTAGGTAGTTATGTCAGATGTGGCAATAACAATGAGCTTACTCGCACTCGTCGCGGTTGTCGGGTTGTGGATGGGCCATTGGAAAATTAAAGGCGTAGGTCTTGGTATTGGCGGTGTGTTATTCGGTGGGATTTTGGTGTCTCATTTTACCAATCAATATGGATTAAAATTAGATACACACACCCTTCATTTTATTCAAGAATTTGGTTTAATTCTCTTTGTTTATACCATTGGTATTCAGGTGGGGCCGGGGTTCTTCTCATCGCTGCGAAAATCAGGGCTAAAATTTAATGGCTTTGCGGTATTGGTCGTGTTACTCGGCTCAGTGATTGTCGCCTTGCTACATAAGTTTGCCGATGTCCCATTGGATGTCATTTTAGGGATTTATTCGGGGGCGGTAACCAATACGCCGTCTCTTGGTGCAGGGCAACAAATTTTAGCTGAATTAGGAATGACCAATATCACCGAAACCATGGGGATGTCTTATGCTATCGCCTATCCTTTCGGGATTTGCGGTATTTTGCTTTCCATGTGGCTTGTCCGTTTATTCTTCCGTGTCAAAGTTGACGAAGAAGCAGCTCAATTTGATCGCGAAACCGGCAAAGATAAAGAGAGCTTGAAAAAAATGAACCTTAAAGTGAACAACCCGAACTTAGACGGGTTGGCACTAAAAGAAATTTTAGGCTTTGACGGCGCCAAAGACGTAGTTTGTACGCGATTGAAACGCGAAGAAGAAATTTGTGTACCACAAGCTGACACAGAAATTCATCTTAATGACTTGTTGCATTTAGTGGGCGATCCAAAAAGTTTGCGCAAAATGCAACTCATTGTGGGGACAGAAATCGAAGTGGAAAAAAGCCAATTCCACACCGGTACCATTCGCTCGGAACGCGTGGTGGTGACCAATGAAAATGTGTTAGGCAAAAAAATCCGCACTTTAGCCATTCACCAAAAATACGGCATTATGATTTCGCGCCTAAACCGTGCAGGGGTTGAACTGGTACCAACGGCAAATTCCACCCTACAATTTGGTGACGTACTACATATTGTGGGCAATGCGGATATGATGGATAGTGCCATCGCCGTTTTGGGTAACGCGCAATCTAAATTGCAACAAGTGCAAATGCTACCGGTCTTTATCGGTATTGGTTTAGGGGTGTTATTAGGCTCTTTACCGATTCATATTCCTGGCTTCCCTGTGGCATTAAAATTAGGTTTGGCAGGTGGGCCGTTAGTGGTTGCCTTAATTTTGGCGCGTATTGGCTCTATCGGAAAACTCTACTGGTTCATGCCACCAAGTGCTAACCTTGCCTTACGCGAAATCGGCATTGTTTTGTTCTTATCCGTAGTCGGCTTAAAATCAGGCGGTAACTTTGTGGATACATTGATGAACGGCAGCGGTTTAGAATGGATGGGCTATGGTGCCTTAATTACCTTTGTGCCACTGATGGCAGTCGGCATTTTGGCGCGCTTATATGCCAATATGAATTATCTCAGCATCTGCGGTTTACTCGCGGGTTCCATGACGGATCCGCCAGCCCTTGCTTTCGCTAATGCGATTAAAGAAGAAAGCGGCGCGTCAGCACTTTCCTACGCCACCGTTTATCCTTTAGTGATGTTCTTGCGGATCATTTCGCCACAGTTGCTGGCTATTTTACTGTGGACAATGGCGTGATTTAGACAGACGGTATTATGTAGTACTTGCACAAAACTGAAATGGCGGTTGGTGAGCTTGTCGAACCACGGTTGGTGAGCTTGTCGAACCATAAGACATTTCAGTGACTGCCCAAGACTTACGTTTCGACAAGCTCAACGACCGTCTTGGGCAACGGCTACATAACATCGAAAAACGTGCACAAAACCTTCCCAAAATCAACCGCACTTTTTCGCCCACGACAGGCGGAAAGTGCGGTATAATTTCGCCCAATTTTACACAGTCTATTTATATCGAGAACTTTATGTCACAACCTATCTTTGACGATTTTGACTTATCACCCGAATTACTCAAAGCCTTAGCCCAAAAAGGCTATACCCGTCCAACGGCAATTCAATTAGAAGCTATTCCCGCAGCAATGGAAGAGCAAGATGTGTTAGGCTCTGCGCCTACCGGCACTGGGAAAACCGCGGCATTTTTAATTCCGGCCATTCAACATTTATTGGATTACCCACGCCGCAAACCTGGCGCACCACGCATTTTGATCTTAACCCCAACCCGTGAATTAGCCATGCAAGTGGCGGAACAAGCTGAAGAATTGGCGCAATTTACCAAACTCAGTATCGCCACCATTACAGGCGGTGTTGCCTATCAAAACCACGGTGAAGTGTTTAATAAAAATCAAGATATTGTCGTGGCGACCCCAGGGCGTCTCTTGCAATACATCAAAGAAGAAAACTTTGACTGCCGCGCGGTAGAAATGCTGATTTTTGACGAAGCGGACAGAATGTTACAAATGGGATTTGGGCAAGATGCGGAAAAAATTTCAGCGGAAACCCGTTGGCGCAAGCAAACCCTACTATTTTCTGCCACCCTTGAAGGCGAATTGTTAACGGATTTTGCGGAACGTATTTTAAATGACCCCGTGAAAGTGGACGCCGAACCTAGTCGCCGTGAGCGCAAAAAAATTAATCAATGGTACTATCATGCAGACAGCGTAGAACACAAAATTAAGCTGGTCGCGCGTTTTGTTGCCCAAGAAAACGTCAGCAAAGGGATTTTATTTGCGCGCCGCCGTGAAGACGTGCGCGAAATTTCAGAAACCTTGCGCAAGCGCGGTATTCGTTCTACCTATTTAGAAGGGGAAATGGCACAAACACAACGTAATAATGCCATCGATAAGCTGAAAAATGGCGTGGTGACCATTTTGGTGGCAACGGATGTGGCAGCGCGCGGTATTGATATTGATGATGTGAGCCACGTAATGAATTTCGATTTGCCTTACAGTGCGGACACTTATTTGCACCGCATTGGGCGCACTGCGCGTGCAGGTAAAAAAGGGACAGCTGTTTCTTTTGTTGAAGGTCACGATTATCGCTTACTCGGCAAAATCAAACGTTACACCGAAGAAGCACTCAAACCGCGCATTATTGAAGGCTTAGAACCACGCACCAGCCCACCAAAAGACGGCGAAATCAAAACCGTGTCGAAAAAAGCTAAAGCACGCAAAAAAGAAAAATTGGCGGAAAAGAAAAAAGCGGAACAAAAGAAAAAAATCAAATTGCGCCACAAAGACACCAAAAATATCGGCAAACGCCGCAAACCGAAAGCGGAACTGGAAAACAGTTAATTTGCTTGATATAACAAGCCCCATGCAAGTCATGGGGCTTTCTTTGGATTAATTTATTACAGACCTGAAGCATAGGTACAATGAAAACATTAAGAGCATCCATTCATTCTGCAGAACAGCAGGCATTGCGTCATTTATTTATTACGCAACGACAACAGTTAGGCTTATCTCAACGCGCATTGGCGGAGAGAATGGGGGTGGTTTACTCTGTGATCGGGAAAATTGAAACGGGCGATCGCCGTTTGGATGTATTTGAATTTATTGAATATTGCCACGCCTTAGAATTAGATCCTAAAGCAGTGATTACGCAATTAGAAGCGTTAATTTAAAAGGGACATACAGCAGTATGCCCCTTATTTTTTATCTACAGTTTTTCCACCAATTTCACCGCATCACCAATATAGGTTGCTGGGGTTAATTGTTGTAAACGCGCTTTTTCTTCCGCTGGAATCTCTAATTTTTCCACAAATTCGCGCATTGCTTGTTCGTCCACACGTTTGCCGCGCGTTAACTCTTTCAGTTTTTCGTATGGTTTTTCAATACCATAACGGCGCATAACCGTTTGGATTGGTTCGGCTAACACTTCCCAGTTTTGGTTTAATTCATCGCGTAAGTGTTGTTCGTTCACTTCTAATTTGCTGATACCTTTGCGTGTTGCCGCATAAGCAATTAAGCAATAACCTAAACCGACACCTAAGTTACGCAATACTGTTGAATCAGTTAAGTCGCGTTGCCAACGTGAAATTGGTAATTTTTGACCTAAGTGTGTCATTACTGCGTTTGCCACGCCTAAGTTACCCTCTGAGTTTTCAAAATCGATTGGGTTCACTTTATGCGGCATGGTAGATGAACCGATTTCACCGGCGATAGTGCGTTGTTTGAAGTGATTTAATGCGATATAGCCCCATAAATCGCGGTCAAAGTCGATAATAATGGTGTTGAAACGTACCACGCAATCGAAGAACTCTGCAATGTAATCGTGCGGTTCAATTTGAGTGGTGTACGGGTTCCAGGTAATGCCTAATGAAGTCACAAATTCTTCGCTAAATTTATGCCAGTCAATATCAGGATAAGCACTTAAATGGGCATTGTAGTTCCCCACTGCGCCGTTAATTTTGCCTAACACCTCAATATTTTGTAGTTGTTTGAACTGACGGCGTAAGCGATACACCACATTCGCCATTTCTTTCCCTACGGTAGAAGGCGACGCCGGCTGACCATGAGTACGCGACAATAATGGAATGTCTTTATATTCATTGGCAAGACGTGTGATTTCATCAATCAAACTTTGCCATTCCGGTGTAAGCACTTCTTCACGTGCCGTTTTTAACATCAACGCATGGGAAAGGTTGTTAATATCTTCCGATGTACAAGCGAAGTGGATAAATTCTGATACCGCTTCGAGCTCTGGAAGTGCGGTGGATTTTTCTTTTAAAAAGTATTCCACCGCTTTTACATCGTGGTTTGTAGTACGTTCAATTTCTTTAATGCGTTGAGCATCTTCAATGCTGAAATTGGCGACAATTTGATTTAAATAATCGTTCGCTTGTGCCGATAATACAGGCACTTCTTTGATTTCTGCCGTAGCCGCTAATTTTTGTAACCAACGCACTTCCACCGTGACGCGGAATTTTAATAACCCGAATTCGCTAAAAATACCACGAAGTGCGGTCGCTTTATCTTGATAACGTCCATCGATTGGGGAAATTGCTGTTAACGCATTGAGTTGCATAGGAATTTACTCCGATTAAAGTGAATTGTAGATAGCTTGTGCCGCATTGAAAATCTTACGGCGCGAGAAAAGAATTTGCCATTTTGAACCGCCCACTTGTTGCCATAACAGAGCAGAACGAATGCCGGCAAGTAAACACGCGCGAATACGATTTTGAATTTTCTCTTGGCTCAAATATAAGGGCTTACCTTGCACTAAAAGCCGCTTACCTAAAGGGCTAATAATGTCAGTGTAAATGGTGGCAATAATATTGAGCATTTCATCATCAAATAACTGATGAAATTCTAATTGCGTAGGTAAATATTGAATACGACGCGCTAATTCTGCTTTGGCATCAGCATTTTTAGCTAATTTACCTGATAAAGCTAATAAGCCTAACCAATAACGAGCCAACTCAACATTTTCGCCATTTAGCTGTTCTAATAAGCTTTTTAACCCTAACTTTAAATTTGCCGTATCATTACCATAAACATCTAACACGCTAGTTGGCGATGTTTTTAATAAACTATTCATTGATGTGTCAAAAGCATTTTTGTCTGCTTGACCGCTATGGGCGAATTGCTGCACTAAATGAGCAGCTTGACATACGCCTGCAAGTGATAATGCAATGTTATGGTAATCGTTTGCCATATTCTATTTATCTGGTTTCAAAGTGCGGTGGATTTTAGCATAGTTTTAGCAAAATTGGCACTTAAACTCGTTCAATATCGATCACGCAAACCGTGTTTTCATCGACAAATTGAAAACGCACATTAAATTCGTACAAATTCACACCATAAATCCTCTCATTATATTGCCCTTGCTGATACGCCGGGCGAGGATCCTGTTGTAAGACTTCCGTGATAAACCGCTGAAAGTGCGGTCGCAATTTTACCTGTTTTTGCACCGCACTTTGCGCCGCCTCAGAAAAAATCACGTTCAAATGGGTCTGTGGTTTTTCTTGTGCAAAGCCTGATTGTGCATGGGGTTCACTATCGGCATAAGCAATATAAGGCTTAATATCAAAAATCGGCGTGCCATCCACTAAATCGACGGAGCCTAAATGCAGTAACACCTTGCCATCACGACATTCAATTTGTTTTAGTGCGACTTTGGATAATCCCAAAGGATTGGGGCGATGAGTTGCGCGCGAGGCAAAAACACCAATACGCTGATTGCCCCCTAAACGTGGTGGACGCACCGTTGGTTGCCATTTCCCGGTGAGGATTTTATCAAACTGGAAAATCAGCCAAATATGGGAAAATTGTTCCAAACCGCGCACTGCTTCAGGGGTATTGTATGGCGGCAATAATTCCACTATACCAGTACCATCTTGCACTAAATTCGCTTGACGCGGCACAGAGAATTTTTCCTTGTACGGAGTATGAATAATTGCCACAGGCGTTAAAGTCAGATCAGACATTGTTTTCGTTCTATGTTAAAATTCGTGACCTTATCATACCTGAAACCGCAGACAAGTGCGGTCAATTTTTGAAGAAATTTATGGCAAATCCAACATTAAAAACCTGGTTCGAAACGGCTCGACCAAAAACCTTACCCCTTGCTGTGGCAATTATTCTTACGGGTTCAGCTCTTGCTCAATGGCGTGGGCAATTCCATTTAGGCATTACGGTTCTTTGCTTGTTAACCGCGACCTTGCTACAAATCGTCTCTAACTTTGCTAATGATTACGGTGATCATCAAAAAGGTTCAGACACCTCAGAACGTATCGGGCCTTTGCGCGGTATTCAACAAGGTAAGCTTACTGCCACTCAACTTCGTAATGGGCTTATTGCCGTCATTGTTGCTAGCTTTATTTCTGGTGCCTCACTCATTGCCTTGTCGTATGAAAGCATCAATGATTTAATCGCTTTTGCTGTGCTTGGCATTCTTGCCATTGTGGCAGCAATTACCTATACCGTAGGCAAAAAACCTTATGGCTATTTAGGCTTAGGCGATATTTCTGTTTTTCTTTTTTTCGGCTTATTAGCCGTATGTGGCACGTATTATTTACAAGCTCATAGCCTGAGTGCCGATATTTTTCTACCGGCGGCAGCCTGTGGTTTTCTTTCCACCGCAGTTTTAAATATCAATAACCTACGAGATATTGAACAAGATAAAAAAGCCGGAAAAAACACCTTAATCGTGCGCATTGGTGCGGAGAATGGACGCAAATATCATTGTGTTTTATTAGCAAGTGCGGTGATTTGTTATGGTATTTTTGCCTTACAGCACAAACCTTTGCTGCTGGCTATCATTGCTCTGATTGCACTATTACTCGCAAAACACGCACGTTTTGTTTATATCAATAAAGAGCCAATAGCATTACGCCCAATGCTGGGAAAAATGTCTATGTTAGCATTAATTAGCACGGTTCTATTTAGTTTAGGCTTGCTAATTCTGCCGTAACAGGCATATACTAGGTAAATAATAAGGCATTTTAAATCGCTGAATTTTGATGGAATGTATTCTCTTGGACAGGGATAAACCCTGTCCCTACGAAGTTCGGTGAAATAGAAATAATTTCAAAAGGATATTCCTATGCGTATTGATACTTCTGAACTCTGTGATATTTATCTCGACCAAGTTGATGTGGTTGAACCGATCTTTTCCAGCTTTGGCGGTAATAATAGCTTTTGTGGCAAAGTTACTACGGTAAAATGTTTTGAAAATAATGGATTAATTGAAGAAATCCTGAGCGAAGATGGTGCGGGTCGAGTTTTAGTGGTGGACGGTGGTGGTGCCGTACGCCGTGCATTAATTGATGCAGATTTAGCACAGCTTGCCGCAGATAATCATTGGGAAGGCATCGTGGTTTTTGGTGCAGTACGCCAAATCGCAGACTTAGAGCATATTGATATCGGTATCCAAGCTCTCGCACCAATTCCTGTTGGCGCCGATGAATCAACTCAAGGGGAAAGTGATGTCCCTGTGAATTTTGGTGGTGTGACTTTCTTCCCTGAAGATTATGTTTATGCCGATCTAACTGGGATCATTCTTTCACAAGAAGAATTGGACTTAAACGAATTAAATGAAGAATAATTCAATATAATCACATCAAAGCGCGGTCAAGTTTAACCGCGCTTTATGCTAATAAGAGCCTATCAACCCTATCTGGTTACAATAAAATCAACGACAACACATACACCGTCATCATTCCCACAGCGCCCATGATAAATGTCATGGCTGTTTGTGTGCGATAACCTTGTTGTGGCGTCATTTTACCGAAGTTAGTCACCACCCAGAAGTAACTGTCGTTCGCGTGAGACACACACATGGCACCTGCCGCAATCGCCATGACCACAAGAGCCGCTGCCATTTCTGTGGTAAAACCAAGCACTGCCATAATACTATCGCCACTGGTGTACATGCCCATAATAGACGCTGTTGTAATAATTGCTACCGTTGAGCTACCTTGCGCAGTTTTCAAAATAGCGGAAATTAAGAATGGGAAGAAAATACCTGCCATACTAATTACTTGCGCATTTTGTTTGATAAATTCCACAAAACCCGCCACGGTAATCACTTTACCTAACACACCGCCTGCTGCAGTAATAAATAAGATTGGGCCAACAATTTTTAAGGTTTCATTGGTTAACTCATTGAATTCACTTATTTTATTCGTATTAACCAATAAGAAGACGGCAAAAACCACACCTACCGCTAAAGCAATAATGGGATTACCAAGGAATTGAACTAAGGTGCCGATTGAACCGCCCACCCCGATGATTTTACCAATAGAACCCAATGCCATAAAAATAATCGGCATTAAAATCGGTGCAAGGCTTAAGAAACCACTTGGCAATTTGCCGTAATGTTGAATGAGTTCTTCATAACTTTGTGAAATCACAGCATCGGCATTGGCTTCATCTAGTTGCACGCGTTTTCCGATATATTTGGCAAAAATATAGACCGCACTTAACACAGGAATAGACACCACGGCACCCATTAAAATAACAAGCAGTAAGTTATTACCAACACCGACAGCACCGGCAGCAGCAATCGGGCCGGGAGTTGGTGGAATAAATACATGTGATGCATATAAACCACCACTCAATGCCACCGCCATACCAACGGGGTTGGCGGCAATTTTACGGCGCAACGCTTCCCGAATGGGGTTAAGCACCACAAATCCGCTATCACAAAATACGGGAATCCCCACAACCCAACCCATAATCAGCATTGCCAATTCAGGACGTTTTTTGCCCACCACATTGACAACCATATCCGCTAATTTGAGCGCCGCCCCTGTTTTCTCCAGCACCGTACCGATAATGGCACCAAAGATAATAACGATACCAATGCTTTTAAATGTTCCACTAAAACCATCACCGATCATCGCGGGGATTTTGGCAAGATCAATACCCGCAACCAAAGCAAGCGCAAGAGAAATGGTCATTAAGGCAAGGAAAGGATGGACTTTGAGTTTTGAAATCATCCAAATCATAATAGCAATGGCGATGACAAAGCTAATGATTAAAGCAATACCACTCATACTAAACTCCTTTTTAATGTGAATTTAGATGCATATTACCAAAGCTGAAAAAAGAAAAATTAGAAGTGGATCACAATATGAAATAAAAAGGGGAAAAACAAAAGGCTCGGATCACGCCGAGCCTTTTGTACGCTAATCCGAAGATTACGCGCCAAGACGTTCTTTGATACGTGCAGATTTACCTGAACGCTCACGTAAGTAGTAAAGTTTCGCTTTACGTACTGCACCTTTACGTTTCACAGAAATGCTGTCGATTGCCGGTGAGTGAGTTTGGAAAACACGCTCAACGCCAGTACCGTTTGATACTTTACGTAAAGTGAATGCAGAGTGCAAACCGCGGTTACGAATTGCGATAACCACGCCTTCGAATGCTTGCAAACGTTTTTTAGAACCTTCAACTACCCATACTTTAACTTCTAATGTGTCACCTGGACGGAAGCTAGGTACGTTTTGTTTTAATTGTTCGTCTTCAAGTTGTTTAATGATGTTGCTCATTTTTAAACCTTTAATAATTAACTAGATTAAACTGAATTAACTGTTAGCGGATTTAATTTCTTTTAACAGTTTCTTTTGTTCGTCAGTCAGAGCTAGTTCTTCCAGTAGCTCAGGGCGCCGTAACCATGTTCGCTCAAGAGATTGTTTTAATCGCCATTTGCGAATTTCTTCATGATTGCCCGACATCAGCACAGGAGGCACAGTCAAACCGTCTAACACTTCAGGTCGGGTATAATGTGGGCAATCTAATAAGCCGTCAGCAAAGGAATCTTCTTCTGCGGATGCCTGTTTGCCTAATACCCCGGGGATAAATCTTGCGACCGCGTCAATTAACGTCATCGCAGGTAATTCCCCACCTGTTAGAACGTAATCCCCGATTGACCATTCTTCATCAATTTCAGTTTGAATCAATCGCTCATCAATTCCTTCGTAACGTCCACACACTAAAATCATTTTTTCATTTAGTGAGAGCTCTTTTACGCCGGATTGCTCAAGTTTACGTCCTTGCGGCGAAAGATAAATGACTTTCGCCTCATCCCCTATCTCTGCTTTAGCATGTAAAATGGCATCACGCAATGGTTGTACCATCATCAACATACCCGGCCCACCACCATAAGGGCGATCGTCCACAGTTTTGTGCTTATCATGCGTATAATCACGGGGATTATAGCAACGCACATCTAAGAGATGTTGTTTTACAGCTCGTCCTGTTACCCCAAATTCGGTGATTGCTTTAAACATTTCGGGAAACAGGGTGACGATCCCTAACTTCATATTGTTCATTCCAAAATGCTAATACTAAAGCGCAACCGCATACCTGAGATTAGAAACCAGCGTCCCAATCCACTTCAATCGTCTTTGTGGTGAGATCGACTCTTTTAACTACTTGTTCATACAAGAACGGAATTAAACGCTCTTGTTTACCGAAAGCATCTTTTGCATTAGCGCGCACAACCAAGACATCATTTGAGCCTGTTTCCATCATTTCACGCACCGTGCCCATTTGGTAGCCTTGCAAATTCACGACTTGGCAACCGATTAAATCGTGCCAATAGAAATCGCCCTCTTCCAATTCCGGGAAAACAGACAAATCTACACCAATTTCAACATTGGCGAGCGTTTGTGCGGTTTCACGTTCGTTGACATTTTTCAACTTTACGATCAACTCGTGATTATGATGTTTCCAGCTTTCGATCTCAGTTTGCTGCCATTGACCTTTAATTTTTAAAAACCAAGGCTGATAATCAAAAATGCTTTCTTCATATTCTGTTGATGAATAAACACGCAACCAACCACGAATACCGTAAGTTGAGCCTAATTTGCCGACTACTTCAATGCGTTGTTGTTCCATGTTTTCACCTATTATCGTTTAGATTAGAAATTAAGCTTTTTTCGCTTCTTTTACTAATGCAGAAACGCGATCTGATAAAGATGCGCCTTGACCAACCCAGTGGTTAACGCGATCTAAATCGATACGTAAACGTTCAGCTTGACCTGCTGCTAATGGGTTGAAAAAGCCAATACGTTCGATAAAACGACCGTCACGTGGTGAACGGCTATCTGCTACAACGATTTGATAAAATGGGCGTTTTTTAGCTCCGCCACGAGTTAAACGAATGGTTACCATAACCTTCCTCTAAGTATTTAATAATAAAAGAAAACCTGCATCGAAGGAGCAGGAATGCTTACTTTTTTCTCTGTATATATAGACAAAAAGCCCGAGAATTATACATTTTTCGGGCTAAAAATCAAGATTTATGTGGTGTTTGTTCTGCTTTTATGACAAAAGTGCGGTTAAATTTTAACGAATTTCCGCCACCCCATTTTCCGCGCGAATCACGCCATTTTTCATAGCATTTTCCAGCAAACGATCATTTTCAGGCAATGATGCGCGCGGGGCTTCGTTGTGCCACAAATGATAAGCAATGGCGGCAAATTTAATCGTGGCAATTTTGCCGCCGTTATTAAAGAAACGCGCCACAAATTCACTATCTTCACGCCCCCAACCCACAAAGTCATTATTAAATCCATTAATTGCCAAAGCATCTTCACGGAAAAAGCCCATATTACAACCACGGATATTTTTATAATAATGACGCTTTTCTTTTTTCAACAAAACATTGGCTAACAAAGGACTATGAATTGCGGAAAAGCGTTTTTCAAATCGTTTTTCCAAGCCTTTTTCATACCATTTCAACGGGCGATAGCAATCAAGTGCGGACAATAATTCTGCTGTTTTTGCTTCAGGTAAAACAATACGTCCACCTTGCACATAAACACCTTTTTTCGCCGCATTTTTATGATCGGCAATAAACTCAGGATGCATCACCATATCGCCATCAATAATCACCACATAATCACAGCTCGCCATTGCCAATGCACGATTGCGCGATTCTGCCAAACGAAAACCGTCATCAGGTTGCCAAGCGTGCTTCACCGGCACAGGACAACGCGCCGCAAACGCATCAATCACCGCTTTGGTCTCTTCTCTCGAACCATCATCTGCCACAATCACTTCATCAGGCAAAACACGCTGCGCCAGCACAGAATTCAGCACCAATTGCAACGCGTCAGGGCGATTATAAGTGGTAATAATTAATGATGTGGTTAACGCCTGATTGGCTTCCGCTAATTTCACGTATTTATAATAGGCACCGCTGGCGTTCGCAAAGCTAATCACAAAACCGTCAGCCCCCGACATAAACCCGCGTTTTAACAAATAATTTTTAACAAATCCCGACAGCCCATGTCCAATGGCAGAAAGTACTGACGCGCGTTTGCGGAATTTTTGTTGTTCCGCAAACAGCGATGTGTATTGCTGCATTTTATTGATTAATCCCACCGCACTATCAAAGGAATAATGATTAAAACTATGCTGCAATCTCACCAATTCCACATTCGGCGGAATCTCTAAGCATTCGTGAACCTGTTTATTATTAAACGTCACCACAGTGCGATTGTATAAACGTTTCACATAATCAGGATACCAACCACAGGTTTTAATCGGTTTGCCACGATAATGATTAATACGTAAAATGGAATACACCTTATTCACATCCGCAAAATTCAACAGACGAATTTCATTCACCAACTCCGCCGGGAAAATCTCATCGCTGTCAATATTAATAATCCAATCATTACGCGCAAAACCAGCCGCTAAATTTTTCATCGGCCCAAAACCGTTGAACTCGTGAAAATGAATGCTCACATTATCAAACTGCTCAGCGATAGTTAAGGTTTTATCGGTTGACCCGTTATCCAATAAAATAATTTCATCAAAATCTGCCAACGCCGTTAACACAGCCGGCAAATACTTCTCAGCATTTTTCACTAACATCGTGACAGAAACAGGGATTTTGCTCATAGTATTCTCTATAAAGTGCGGTTAATATGCTCGCTATTTTAACCGCACTTTATAGCAAAACCAACCAATAACCTTTATAATCGCCAAATCATTCTCATTAAAGGTAATGTTATGAAAACAATGAAAAAACTGACCGCACTTTGCGCGGTAGCTTTGCTGGCAGCTTGTATATCAAGCGCACAAATGAATCAACAAGCCGAAGGCGATTACGCTTCTGTCGTCAAACAAGCGCAAGATAAAAACCTTGTAGATTACAACTCACCAACAGCCAAACGCATCCAAACCATCTTCCGTACCATGGTGCCTTATGCCGACCAAGAAAACAAAACCGGGGAAAAATTCAATTGGCGTATGACCGTGGTCAAAAGCGATGAATTGAACGCTTGGGCAATGGCGGGTGGAAAAATGATGTTCTACACAGGATTAGTGGAAAAATTAAAGTTAACAGATGATGAAATTGCGGTCGTGATGGGGCACGAAATGGCGCATGCGTTGCAAGAACATAGTAAATCTGCGCAAAATTTAGGTATCGCCACCAGCATTCTCGGCACAGTTGCGGATGCTGCTGTTTCTGTCGCCATCGGAGCGGACACAGGCGGATTAATCAGCACAGGCGTTCAATTAGGCGTAGATATGCCTTACAGCCGTAGCAATGAAACAGAAGCCGATGAAGTGGGCTTAATTTTAATGGCAAAATCAGGCTACAACCCTCAAGCCGCGCCAAACTTATGGAAAAAAATGCAAGCAGCGTCAGGTTCTGGCGGCGGTGGTATTTTCTCTACTCACCCAAGCGATGAATCTCGCCAAGAAAACTTACAGCGCTTATTGCCAGAAGCGATGAAATATTACAAGCCTAGAATATAGTGAGATATTATTTTCTTATTCAGCGTTGACTGCACAGGACTTATTTTTCGGCAAACTCAACGACCGCCTTGTACTAGTGCAACATGACATTACAAAAAATTCGCCCCCTATATGAAGTCTGCATATAGGGGCTTTTGTTTAAGAGATATAAAGCCTAGCAATGATGTTGTTGACGGTAAGCAATTAAATCTTCGATAGTCATTATGGCGTAACCAAATTCTTGAGCAAATTTCACCAATTCAGGCGTTCTTGCCATAGTGCCGTCATCATTTGTAATTTCACAAATCACCCCCGCTTCTTTAAACCCTGCTAAACGCGCTAAATCCACTGCGGCTTCCGTGTGTCCTTGACGGGTAAATACGCCCCCTTTTGCTGCACGTAACGGGAAAATATGACCTGGGCGATGTAAGTCTTGCGGTTTGGCACCGTCTTTAATCGCCGCTTTAATGGTCATCACACGATCGGCAGCGGAAACCCCGGTTGACACTCCTGTCGCCGCTTCAATGGTAACCGTAAACGCGGTTTTGTTTACGCTGGTGTTATCAGAAACCATCGGTGGCAAATCTAGCTGTTGGCATAATTCATCCGTAATACATAAACAGACAATACCGCTACCATAGCGAATCAATTTTGCCATTTGTTCAGCGGTGATAGTTTCCGCGGGGAAAATAAGATCGCCTTCGTTTTCGCGATTTTCATCGTCTAAAACAAGAACACCGTTGCCTTGTTTGAAAGCATTGATTGCATTGATGACACGCTCTTCTGCTGTGCCAAATTGAGCTAATAAAGACTGATTCATAGTAAATACCTTTTTTAATGTTATGAAATACCAGAATCAGGGCGTAAGAAATGACAAAAAACAAGTTTTGGACAAAACTTGTCAGATTGCTGACAAAGTTCATCTTTGAGAAGCCACCTAGCACGAGCCGTGCTAGGTTCGTTAAACCCAGCCCCGCCGGGGCTGAATAGAAGAGCCGCAGAGTGGCTCAGATTATGCAACCCTATACGGCTCGTATAGGGTTTGTCATCACTCTAAACTTGTTTATTCTCTTTCATCCAGACTTTCACTGTTGGCTTTGGAATTTCACCAAATCTGCTGACTTTGTGTATGGGTTATACACAAACGCTCGCGGGCTTGACCGCCAGTAGGGAATTACACCCTGCCCTGAGAACGGACTTATTATAGAGAAAGGGAAATATAAAGAAAAGGAATTAATGAGAAAATTTAAAAGGGTGCGCAACACACCCTTTGTATTTTAATACTTCACTTCATGCCCATAACTTTCAAGCAAAGCTTTGATATGTTCCATAGATTCTTTTGTTGGTGGTTTTACATCTTCCAATTTGTATTCATCACCTAAAACCGCCCATTTATGCGCGCCTAAACGGTGATAAGGAAGCAGCTCAATTTTCTCGATATTTTTCATATTTTGAGTAAATTGCCCCAATAAATGAAGATCTTCATCATTGTCCGTGTAACCCGGCACCACTACGTGACGGATCCACGTGCGTTGATTGCGTTTTTCCAAATATTTCGCAAACTCAATCACACGTTTATTCGGCACGCCGATTAAACTTTGATGCACACGGTCGTTCATTTGTTTCAAATCAAGCATCACCAAATCGGTGACATCCAGTAATTCATCAATAATATGATCATAATGACGCACAAAACCATTGGTATCTAAACAAGTGTGAATACCTTCCGCTTTACACGCACGGAACCAATCACGCACGAATTCAGCTTGTAACACCGCTTCACCACCTGAGGCCGTCACACCGCCACCTGTGGCATTCATAAAGTGACGATAGGTCACCACTTCTTTCATCAGTTCTTCCACGGAAATTTCTTTTCCGCCTTCCAAATCCCAAGTATCACGGTTGTGACAATATAAACATCTCATCAAACAACCTTGGAAAAACATAATAAAACGGATGCCGGGGCCATCCACCGTACCACATGATTCAAAGGAATGATATCTTCCTAAAAGTGCCATAAATTACGTCCTAAATATCTAAAAAAATTGGCATGATTGTAACAAATATTTAAACTTTTTTCAGAAAATTTATGTGCTTTTTTGATGAGATTACCAATTCCTACGATAGCAACCGTTCTCGCAAACCACTAAGCCTTGCAATTCTAAATCCAATAATTGGGTCAGTAATTCATTCACATCTAACCCACTTTTGACCACCAACTCATCCACGCTAATCAACTCGTGGTTAATCATTTCAAATAACGCAGGATGGTCAGGCTCAACCAGGGACGGGCGAGCCTTTGGCGCAGAAAGTTCGGGGTTTTTTACCGCACTTTGTGGTGTGAGCGAATTTGGCGAAACAGAGAAATGACTAGAGATAAAGGAATAAGTCGGCAAATTTTCCAAAATATCTTTTACATTTTCCACCAACATCGCCCCTTGCTTAATTAATTTATGGCAACCTTGGCTAAAGCTATTTTGTAAACTGCCCGGGATCGCAAATACATCGCGATTTTGCTCTAAGGCGAGACGTGCGGTAATCAGCGAGCCGCTTCGTTCCGTAGCTTCCACCACTAGAGTCGCCAAAGACAAACCGCTAATAATGCGATTTCGCCGCGGGAAATTGGCAGGAATGGGCGGTTGATTTGGAGCAAGTTCCGACACTAAAGCACCGCCATATTCCAGTATTTGTTGCGCTAATTTGCGGTGTTTGTTCGGGTAAATAGTCTGTAAACCATTGCCCAACACGCCAATCGTTTTGCCTTTAACGTCCACCACCGCTTGATGACTAAACCCATCAATTCCTAACGCTAACCCACTGGTTACAATGAGCCCAGCCGCCCAAAGTTCAGCGGCAAAATATTTCGCCCAATATTCGCCATAATTGCTGCAATAGCGACTGCCCACCATCGCAATTTGTGGCTCAGATAAAATGGAAACATCCCCTTGAACATATAACACAACAGGCGCATCCACAGTTTGCTTGAGCAAATAAGGATAATCCGGGTGTAAAAAATGCAGAATATGATTTTGTGGCTGTGTTGCCCATTCTAAAGCAGGTTGAATAAATTTCTGTTCAGGTTGAAACCAACGCTGAATTTGTGCCGGTTTCCACCCCATTGCCCGAAAGGCATCTTGGTCATAATCCAACAAATCCGTAACATTGACTTGTGTTAATAACTCATTAATGGCATTGGATCCTAACCGTGGAATTTGTTGTAACCGAAGAAAAATTTCTGTGTAATCTGTCATAAATTTCACCGCACTTTTGCGCAACTGCATAACATCCTATCACTATAAAAGCGCGGTGAAATTTAGCGAGTCTTTTATGTTCATTTTGGAATGGCGATCACAAAACTAATGTTGCAAGGTGTCCCAAAATGCCTTAATAATAGGCAAATCCAAACTACGTTTTTGCGTACAAATACCGAGTTCAAAAGGCTCAATAGGCAAATCTAAATGCAAGGCGGAAACTCGCGAATGTAACGGGCTGTTTTTAATCACCACATCAGGCAGCAAGGCAAGCCCACAACCTGATGCCACTAAAGGCATGATACCTTCGTGTCCCGATACTGTAGCGTAAATTTTGGGATGCTTGATTTTCTTTTCGCGCAACCATTGCTCAATCCGCTGACGCGCCATGCCATCTGCCGGCAAAATAAAGGGCATTTGTTGCCAATCTATAGGATCTTGCTGCAACAATTGTGTGGCGGTACAAGCAACCCTTGGGGCAATAAATGACAGCGAAATATTATCGATATGGTGAAAAGCCAACGTATTAGGAAAATTAACAGGGCGACCTGCTAACGCCAAATCTGCTTGTTGGCTTTGCACCTGTTGCACCGCCATCGCTGCATTTCCCGTGGTCAGTTGAATTTCCACTTTGGGATAACGCACGCGGAATTTTTCCAAGATTTGCGGTAAATGGCTGTAAGCTGCGGTCACGGAACAAAATAATCTCAATTCCCCCGATAACTCTTCCGAATTTGTCCGCACTTGTTGCTTAAACTGTTGCCAATTTGCCCAGTTTTGTTGGGCGAACTGTAAAAAATGCGTCCCGATTTCAGTGAGCAAAACCTTGCGATTGTCACGAATAAACAAGGCCTGTCCAATTTCTTCTTCCATTCGCTGAATTTGGCGCGAAAGCGTAGAAAGGGACATATGATTCTGTGTCGCTGTTTTGGTAAAAGATTGAGTTTGAGATAAATGAAGAAATATTTTTAGGTCATCAAAATTCATAACATTTCCACCGCACTTCCATTTTTTATTCTTGCAATATACGCAATATACAATTTCAATAATATCAATTTACGCAATATAAAAAAAGCGTATAATAACCGCGATTTCAACAAACCATTTATTCATAAGGAAAACAAAATGGCTAACTATTTCAACACATTAAACTTACGTGAAAAACTTGACCAATTAGGTCGTTGTCGTTTTATGGATCGCAGCGAATTTGCTGACGGTTGCAACTTCTTAAAAGGCAAAAAAATCGTGATCGTAGGTTGTGGTGCGCAAGGTTTAAACCAAGGTTTAAATATGCGTGATTCCGGTTTAGATATTGCTTACGCATTACGTGCAGAAGCGATTGCAGAAAAACGTGCTTCATTCACACGTGCAACAGAAAATGGTTTTAAAGTTGGCACATATCAAGAGTTAATCCCAACTGCAGATTTAGTGATTAACTTAACGCCGGATAAACAACACTCAAAAGTCGTTGCAGATGTTATGCCATTAATGAAACAAGGCGCTGCATTTGGTTATTCACACGGTTTCAACATTGTTGAAGAAGGCGAGCAAATTCGTAAAGACATCACTGTTGTGATGACAGCACCAAAATGCCCGGGTACAGAAGTGCGTGAAGAATATAAACGTGGTTTTGGTGTGCCGACATTAATCGCTGTTCACCCTGAAAACGACCCGAAAGGCGAAGGTATGGCGATTGCGAAAGCGTGGGCAAGTGCGACAGGTGGCGACCGTGCGGGCGTGTTAGTGTCTTCATTCGTGGCAGAAGTAAAATCTGACTTAATGGGTGAGCAAACTATCCTTTGCGGTATGTTACAAGCAGGTTCTATCGTGTGCTACGACAAATTAGTGGCAGATGGTAAAGATCCGGCATATGCAAGCAAATTAATTCAATACGGCTGGGAAACCATTACCGAAGCGTTAAAACAAGGCGGTATCACATTAATGATGGATCGTCTTTCTAACTCAGCGAAAATCCGTGCCTTTGAATTAGCGGAAGAAATCAAAGCACAGTTAAACTTCTTATATTTAAAACATATGGATGACATCATCAGCGGTGAGTTCTCATCAACAATGATGGCTGACTGGGCAAACGGCGATGCAAACTTATTAAAATGGCGTGAAGAAACAGGCAAAACAGCGTTCGAAAATTCACCAAAAGCAGACGGTATCAAAATTTCTGAACAAGAATACTTCGATAACGGCGTAGTAATGGTTGCAATGGTGAAAGCGGGTGTTGAAATGGCATTCGATGCAATGGTGGCAAGCGGTATCTACGAAGAGTCTGCATACTATGAATCATTACACGAGCTTCCGTTAATCGCAAACACTATCGCTCGTAAACGTTTATACGAAATGAACGTGGTCATTTCAGATACAGCGGAATACGGTAACTACTTATTCTCACACGTTGCAACGCCAATTCTTGCAGAGAAATTAATCCCGATGTTACAAAAAGGCGATTTAGGCGAACCAACACCAACCGTTGAAATCGACAATGTGTACTTACGTGATATTAACGATGCAATCCGCAACCACCCGGTTGAGTTAATCGGTCAAGAATTGCGTGGTTATATGACAGATATGAAACGCATCGCTGTTGGCGACTAATTTTTAGTGATTGAAAAGCCTGCTATGGAAATAGTGGGCTTTTTATGTTTTTTCTTTAAGGATATTTTGATATGAAAAAATTTCAACTTAGTGCAATTACAGCAAGTTTAATGTTTGCTTTTTCAAATGCTTATGCGGCAGATATTAATCATACTTGTAATGATCAAACGCAGTGTAATTATGGGTTGTTCTATAAGGGATATACAAACCTATCTACAAATGAACGTAAAACTGACAGATATTGGATTTTAAATAGTAATACAGAAGCCCCATTAGGTGTCTATGAAGATAACTTAAAAGCTAGAGTTGTTCCACAGCACTATCAAAATACAGCGGCAACAGAGTCCACTACTACTCCTAGTTATTCTACCTATTTAATTTCTGTTTCAAATTATGCAGACTTTAATCCTATCACTGACAAAAGGGAAGAAACCCTAAATAACGCATATATTACTATTCCAACCGGCACAACAGCAACATTATCAGAATTATCAGGAAATGGAGATATTTTGAATCTTGCTAATGTGAATGCCGTCATAGAAAAAGGGGTAAAATTTACTTTAGAGCCAAACTTTGAAGAAAAATATGATTTAGACGATAGTTATTTTTCAAATGCTATTCATGCCACCGGTAAACATGCGAACGTAACTACTTCTGCTGATATTATTGTTAATGCAACCGAAGCAACGGGTATTGATATAGACAACGAAGCAAAATTAACTGCAAAAGATCACACAATTACACTCAATAGTGCTGAAGCTTGGGGTATTGAAATTAATAGTGGTGCACAAGCAATCATTAATAATGTTAGTATCTCTGGCAGCAATTATAATCAATCAGGTATTGGTATAGGCTACCCAAACTCTTACGTTCAAGTAAATAATAGCTCAATTTCCTTAACTAACGACACTTTAACTTCAGGCATCAACTTATATAGCGGTAAAGCTGAAGTAAATAATAGTCAAATTGAAGCACAATATGCAATTACTGCCGATGCTTTTGGTTATACAGGACAAGATCGCTCTATAACAGGTAATCATAATGTTATTAACATTACAAACAGTACATTTACTGGGCGAGACGCGCTACTTTCAGTTAATCCAGATACGGATGAAAACCCTGATGTAGATCAGTTTATGGCGCATAGCACGACATTAAATGCTGAAAATAGTAACCTTTACGGTGCAGTCAAAACAAATACCTATTCCGATGATATTCAAACACCAGAATGGTTTAAAAATAATGTATCAATGACTCTGAAAAACAGCCAGTGGACAATCAACAACGATAGCGAAGTTGATCTTCTTGCTGTATCTAAATCTAACATTACATTTGAGCCATCTAGCTCTGCTTTTAAAACATTAGCAATTACTGATCTCATCGGTAACGCAAACTTTACATTGAATACCGATCTTGCCAGCCAACAATCCGACAAAATTGTGGTAACCGGATCGGATAGCGGTTCATTTGGTTTAAACATTAAGGATTCAGGCAATGAACCTAATGCTGCAAAAGGTCGAGTAACGCTTGTTGAAACCGCAACAGGTACCGCAAAATTTGCCTTGTTAGGCAAAGATTATGTCGATGCCGGTGCGTATCGCTATCATTTAAATCAAGAAGGGAATAATTGGGTGCTTTCTAATAAAGCAGGTGAACAAGCCTCACCTTCTACATCAGCAAATCAAGGAAGTAGCCAAACGGGAGGAAATTCGCAATCTTCCTCATCAACCAACCAAGAAAATAACCAAGCTGGTGGAAATTCCCAATCTTCTTCATCTAACAATCAAGGGAATAGTCAATCAAGTACAAATACTGGTTCAAATGCTGGTACTGGTACAAGCTCAGGATCAGGCTCAACAGCGACACCTCAAGTCGCTCTCAGCGAAAAATCCAACGCCCTTGTTTCCCTTCGCCAAGCACAACTTGCTTTAGTGGAAAGCAATCTGGAAGGCTTGCACCAACGTTTAGGTGAGTTGAAAAATGGCGAAAAAGGCAATGTGTGGGTGCGTAATGTAAACTCACGCAATAAATTTGACTCGACCCGTACCGCAAGCGATTCGCACTCATCAGGCTTTGAGCAAGATGTTCACAGCGTTCAACTGGGTGCAGATG
This sequence comes from Actinobacillus porcinus, assembly GCF_901764995.1. GTDB lineage: Bacteria > Pseudomonadota > Gammaproteobacteria > Enterobacterales > Pasteurellaceae > Exercitatus > Exercitatus porcinus. The sequence goes on along the minus strand of NZ_CABFKI010000001.1, from coordinate 201,633 downwards.
CCGCTTTAACCGACAATATCCGCTTAGGTGGCTTTGTAGGTAACGCACGTTCTGATGTGGATTTTGATGGAAAATACGGTTCAGGCAAAGTAAAAACTCAATCCCTCGGTCTTTACGGCACTTACCTTGCCAACAACGGCTTCTACTGGGATAACGTGGCAAAATATGAATATGTGAAATCCGAATCAGCAAGCACAGGTAAACGCAAATACAATGCCTACACCCTTTCTACTGAAATCGGTCGCATTCATCAGCTAGGTCAAGGCTGGACGGTTACCCCACAAATTCAAGCAGCGTGGACAAAATTATCCAGCCAAAGCGATGAAGAACGCTTATCTGCCTTAACCGCCCGTGCCGGTGTGCGTGTGGCGAAAGCGATTGAGTTCGATGGCTGGAAACTTCAACCTTATGCGGAAGTGAATGGCATTACTACACAGACGAATAACAATCAGGTTCGTGTAAACCAACATCGCTTTGAAGTTTCTGATGTAGAGGAAGGCAAAGGAAGATTCCAAACGGCTTTAGGGGTGAACGCTGCCGTAGGCAATCATAGATTTGGCTTAGAAGGTGAAATTACTAACGGTAAATACTTAGATCAGCCGTATAAAGTCCAAGCGGTTTATCGTTATAGTTGGTAACTGGCTAAGCGAGCTATTTCATAATCTATAAACACAAAAACCACAAGATATCCTGACTTGTGGTTTTTTATTAGGTTATGTTTAGGTGTAATAGACAAATTTGTTGCTATTACACCATGTTTCTTTATTTTCGGATTTTGGCAAAATGGGCAATTTTTTGTTTATATTTCAAAAATAGGGCTTAAAGCCTTGTACTATAAGGCCTTAAGCCAGTTTTTAGCAACAAATTTGTCTATTACACCACTTTATTTCTAGCTATGACAATCTCTTCACATTAACGGCGTGGTAAATAACGCGTTGGATCCACCGATTTCCCTTTGTAGCGAATCTCAAAGTGGAGTTTATTGCTGGTTGTGCCCGAGCTACCTAATTTCGCAATTTGTTGACCTGCGCTAACCTGTTGCTGATCGCTGACAGAAATGCTGTCGTTGTGCGCATAAGCACTCAAGAAATCATCATCATGTTTAATGATGATTAAATTACCATAACCGCGTAAGGCGTTACCGGCATAAACCACACGACCGGGTGCCGCAGCGTAAACCGCTTGACCTTTTGACCCTGCGATATCAATCCCTTTATTACCGCCGTCTGAATTTGAGAAGCCTTGTACCACTTTACCTGTTGTTGGCCATTGCCAATTAATGCCGGATGCCGGCGCAGTCGTTTGGCTTGTGGAACTTGAATAGCTTGGCGAACCCGCTGCCGCCACAACACCGGCGGTTGTCGCTGCTGTACCAACGCCTGCTTTCACACCGGTTGAAACGGTATTGGTTACCGCAGAGGCAGAGCCTGCCGCCGCTTTAACAGGGCCCGTTACCGTGCCATCCGAACCATATTGCGTGCCATTTGCGGCTTGCGTATAGGTTACTTGTGGCTCAACCGGCACCGTCACTTCATTACACACTTGTTCCGTTGTCGTGGTGCTTGATGCCGCCCCATTGGACACTTTCAAAGTCTGACCCACTTTTAAGTTATAAGGCTCTTTCATACCGTTTAAGGTAGCCAATTCTTTTACATCAATACCCGCAATATAGGCGATTAAGAACATGGTATCGCCTTTTTTCACCGTATATTCATTCCCTTTATAAAAGCCCTTGTCAATTTTGCTGTAATCCGGCGCGTTGGTTTGTGCATTACGTGGAATGTTCACATTTTGACTTTGATTTCCCGCCGCCGGTTTGGTTTTTTGAACGGTTTTACATACGGTTTTTGTAGTCGTGGTCGGTTGAGTATTAATTTGTTGGTTAAACTGCGGTTGTGGATTGACCGCCGGTGCCATGGTGCCTACTTGATTGGCAATAGGCTGATTCACCACCGGGGCATTCATGCCCGCCGGCATAGCACTTTGCTGAACCTGTGGCTCCCAAGCACTTCCACCTGTGCTCTCAATAGGTTGGATCGGTTGTGGTGATAAAGTTCCATCCACGCTATCAACAGGGGCCGGCGATGATGATGTACAGCCGGCTAATATCGCTGCTGCAATAGGTAATAATAAAAATGTCTTTTTCATTCTGCGCTCTCTCATTTATTTCATATTTGCAGGCATACTGCTTTGTTCCACTTCAGGCATAAAACCACCGCCTTCCACCGCGCCGGTACCATCCACCGGTTGCATAATGCCATCCGGCAACGCATCCGGATCAACAGGTTTTGGCGAAGAACAAGCTGCCAACACAGCCGTTATAGACAACAAAAAAGCAAATTTTTTCATCTTATATCCTTTAACGTAAAATTAAATAAGCAATCACGGCTAGCACAACCACTGACCAACCAATCACTTCGATAGAACGGCGAAGTTTTGCCGCAAATTTTTCGCCACCCCAAGCGGCTAATTTTGCCACCAACAAAAAGCGCGCAGCACGCGAAACAAAGGCGGTTGCCACAAACGGAAGAAACGCCATTTGCATCACCCCCGCCGCAATGGTGAAAACCTTATAAGGAATCGGCGAGAAGCCTGCCACAAATACCACTAACACGCCCCATTGCTTAAACCAAGAAATCGCCGTATCCCAATGGGCTTGATAACCTAACTTAATAATATATTCTTGCACAAAATCAAACGCATAATAACCGATAGCATAACCAATCATACCACCCAACACAGAAGCTACCGTGGTAAATAAAGCAAATTTCACCGCACTTTGTGGCTTTGACATCGACATTGGAATTAACATCACATCAGGCGGAATCGGGAAGAAAATGGCTTCAATAAAACTCACAAAACTCAACCAAAACGCCGCTAAACGGTGTTTTGACCATTCCATGGTTTTATCGTACATCGCACCAAAAATTTTCATTAGAAATCTCTTTATCAAGTAAAAACAAACGCGATATTACGTAGCAGTAGCACAAGACGGTCGTTGAGCCTGTCGAAACGTAAGTCTTGTGCAACAAACGCTGAAATAGCTTATAGTTCGACAGGCTCACTAACCGTGGTTCGACAAGCTCACCAACCGCCATTTCAGCTTTGTGCAAGGGTTACATAATACCGAAAAAACGCATTATTATTCACTTTCTAACCAATTTTGTAAAGATTGAATTGAACGGTGTGCCGTTAAATCCGCTTGAATCGGGGTAATGGAAACATAGCCGTTTTTTACGGCATCAAAGTCCGTTCCCGCGCCGGCATCTTCAGGCAATCCCGGTGGTCCAATCCAATAAATATTTTCACCACGTGGATCCTGCTGTTTAATAATTTCTGCAGCAGAAGTGCGGTTTCCCAAACGGCAAATTTTGATCCCTTTAATGTCTTCATAAGGCAAATCAGGCACATTAATATTGATAATTTCCCGTGAATTTAACAGCTCGCCGTGCAAGCGTGGAATTAAATCACACACAATTTTCGCCGCACTTTCATAATGTTGACGACCATCAAGGGACACCGCCACCGCAGGCAATCCTAAATAACGCCCTTCAAACGCGGCTGCCACCGTGCCTGAATAAAGGGTATCATCGCCCAAATTGGCGCCGGCATTAATCCCCGACACCACCAAATCAATTTTACCCGTTAAAAAACCGTTCAATGCCAAATGCACACAATCCGCCGGCGTACCATTGATACAATAATCCCCATTGTCCAATTGGCGTGGGCGCAAGGGTTCAATCAACGTTAAAGAATTAGATGCGGCACTGCGATTGCGATCGGGCGCAACAATAATCACATCCGCAAATTTCCGCAATTCGCGCGCCAGAATTTGAATGCCTTCGGCATGATAACCGTCATCATTAGAAAGTAATATATTCATCTTTAAGACCTTTTTTGGATTTGCTTGCGTTTAAGTGTAAAGGATTTTATTGGGTTGTGCTATTTTTTACATGGGATTTTTTGATGTGGCTGTACGGGCGAAATATTTTTCGCCCCGATATTGCCGATGATTTTGGGGCAAAAAATGTTTTGCCCCTACAACCATAATCCTTGACTGCCCGCGATAAAAAAGCCACTAGTTTCCTAGTGGCAAAATCACATCGAAAAAAACAATAAGTAGCGATTATGAATGTTTATTTAGATGAAACCTGTTTTAAGAAAATTTGGCGTGGGGATTTTAAGCCTAATTTTTCTGCTTCGTTCACTAAATTTAATGCTTTATTGACATCGTTCGCTTTTAACGCTTTGGTCACAGCTTGATTGAAATACGCTTCCGTGTCTTTGTCCACGGCAGTGGTAACCGCTTGGGCTTGAGTTGCTTGTGGGGCAACAGGTTGTGTGGCGCCCACTTGTTTGCTTGGTTTATTGCCGGTGAAAACCGCGGTCGGTAAACCGATAAATTTGGTGCCGTTAGAATTGCTTACATTTAAGCTAATTTCACCGTTTAAGCTATGTTTTACTTCAATATCGTTAATGGCGGGCGGTTGTTTGCCTGTGGCTTTCGCATACACTTTCGCAGGGTGCGGCACCATGGTAGTTTTGGCTAAATCTTGTTGTGTGGTGTAAACCAATAAATATAAATAATCTTGTCCTGCCGCCGGGGTGAGATTTAAGTCGGCAACAAAGCGGTTGCCTTTAAAGCCGCCTTCTTCTTTAAATTTGAATTCGCTAGAAGGGTACGTGGCTGCCACATTAAATTGGCTATCTAAAACCACTGCCGTTGGGACAAAAACGTGGTCTTCTAATACCGGGCTTTCGATTTCAATTTCCACGGTGCCTTGGTTTGCCGGGATACGATAGGCTGCCACTGGGCTGGCAACGCCGGCAAATGAATTAGTAAAGGCTTGTTTTTGTTGCTCTGTTAACGTAGTTTTTAAGGTTTGGTCAAAGGCGATATCTTGCCATTGAACTTGCGCTAATTCTGTTGAGTTAATATGAACGGGTGTACCGACAGAACTATTTGCCATACTCGGTAAAACAACAAACATATTAGTTAACAAAAGTGCGGTCGAAAATAATGCTTTTTTCATATTAACCTCGGGGATTAAAGGGTTTTATTTGGGTTATATGGGAATAAGGACAGGGATAATCCCTGTCCCTTTGGTGAGATCATCTGTTGATGATTACCACCAAGCTTCAAATTGTACACCAGCTACAAATTCAGCATCTTTTGCTTTGTAACCTGCATTTGTGCGGTCTGTGATGTTAAATTTGTCGTTCCAGTGTCCGTAAGTACCGAATACACGGATAGCAGGGCGCGCCCAAATGCTGTCGCCGGCTTGCCATTGTTGTGCAAGGGTCACTTTCGCTAGGTCGTTTTTCTTACCTGTTGCTTGGTCTTTAACGCGGTCGTAGCCCACTTCAAACAATGTGCTCATGGTTTTATTCCATTTATACATTGGGCGGATACCTGCTGAGTACCAAGTTTTACCTTGTTTGTTATCTAAATCTGTTTTTTCATAGAGTAATGTGTACATCATCTCTACTTTTGGACTAAATTGAACAACACCATGGTCAATAAAACGCAACATATGACCATTGTTATCCACTTTTGAACCTTGAGAGTGACCTGAATTCCATGAAGTCATTGAGTCAGTTGCATATTGTGCTACAAATTTATTGAAACCACCGAAGAACTCGCCTTGAGTGTGTTCCAATGTAATCATATAACCGTTTTTACTTGCATTTGGTTCAAATTCATAACCGTTTTGAGTGTGTGCGTTACCGTAGTCAAAACCAATTTCTAATTTACCATTTGGATTGACATTTAATTCAGCTAAACGAATATCGAATACATCGTTATAAACATTAGCTTTACGTTCTTCGATTTTGTCTTTGATTTGACCGTCTTTTGGATCAATGTAGTAAACTTTATCTTTACCGTAGTTTACGGTACCACCAGCTTCAGTATTACGTGTTACTGCAAGAGATAATTTACCAAAGCCTAAATCAATACCTTCAACCCCTGCACCAGGACCTGAAATATCCCAGTAGTAGTAGTCAAGCATATGTGCGTCATGACGTTGGTAGAAACGTTTACCTGCCCATAATGTAGCCCCCGGTAATACACCTTCGGCAAAGTTTTTAAATTGAACGTTAATTTCACGTAATGCCGGGCTTGTTGATTCCCAGTCAACTTGTTGATCAACCGAGTAAGCTAAGTTGGTATCTAAATAAATAGATTGGTTACCATCTTTGTAAAGCTCTTGACCTAATTTAAATTCTGCATAGGTTTCAGTTTCGTTACCTAAACGGTATTTTTTAGGTGCACCATTTGCTTGAAGAGCCATTTGCTCACCACCACCTGATGTCCAGCCAATACCTGAACGGGCGTAACCGTGGAAATCAACCGCTGCTGCGCTTGTAGCAAACATTGCTGAACCGATAGCAAGTGCTAGAAGAGTTTTTTTGCTGTTCATAATAGACCTCACTTTGAGTATTCAATTTTCTTAGGTTATATCAAAAAGATTTAACGCCTTTGAAATTAAACGCCTTTTTCCTTGTGTAAGCGTTGACAAGCCGTTCCATCTTCTTTAAATAGGTGGCAACGTTCCGGCACGATACCGATGTCCATTTCGTCATTTTCTTGCGCTAACATAATGTCGCTACAACGATAAACGAGAGACGGTTTTTTGATTTCCGGAATTTCTAAGTGAATTTGGGTTTCGTTCCCTAACACTTCCACAATTTTCACAATACCGTGTAAGGAAACCGGCGCTTGATCTGCAGGAACCAAATGCTCTGGGCGAATCCCTAAGGATAAAATTTGCCCCACATGCACGCCATCCCCCACCACAGGGATCCAGAAATTATGATGATTTGCATCGGGTAATTCGATTTTCACTCTTTCTTTTTCTACCGCCACCACTTTGACCGGTAAGAAATTCATTTTTGGCGAACCGATAAAGCCCGCAACGAAACGATTTGCCGGGTAGTGGTAAAGCTCTAATGGTTTGCCCACTTGTGCTACGTTGGTCGTAATAGTTGGGTCGTTGCCAAGCGGTTGAAGCACCACGATTTTATCCGCCAAAGTCATGGCTTCAATTTGGTCGTGGGTCACGTAAATCATAGTACGACCTAATTTTTTGTGTAATTTTGAGATTTCCACACGCATTTGCACACGTAAGGCGGCATCAAGGTTTGAAAGGGGTTCGTCAAGTAAGAAAACTTCGGGTTGAGAAACCAGCGTACGACCAATGGCAACACGTTGACGTTGACCGCCTGATAAGGCTTTTGGTTTGCGGTCTAATAAGTGGGCAAGTTGTAAAATTTCCGCCACTTCGTTTACACGTTGATCGCGCTCTGCTTTGCTTACGCCGGCTAATTTAAGTCCAAAAGACATGTTTTCTGCTACGTCTAAATGCGGATAAAGGGCGTAGGATTGGAACACCATACCGATACCACGTTTAGACGGCTCGATGTCATTCATTAATTTTTCACCGATATGAAGCTCACCTGCGGTAATATCTTCAAGCCCTGCAATCATTCTTAACAAGGTTGATTTACCACAGCCGGACGGGCCGACAAAAACCACGAATTCGCCTTCTTTAATATCAAGGTTAACGCCTTTTGTAATATGCACATCACCGTAAGACTTACCAACATTACGTAAAACGACATCTGCCATAATTGAACCTCTAATTACTGGAACACAATTTTTGCTGAATGATGACCCTTTTGAGACAGGAAAAAATCATCCTCTACAAAAAAATCTTAGGCTGAAACAAATTGAAGCTTTTTTCGCTCCAAAAAAATATTTTCTATTTTTAATCGGCATTTTTGTGATCTAGGTCACATTTTAATCGCTAAATTTTGTGACACAGATCACACTTTTTCCGTCATACTCGCAAAAATGCGATCTAATTCAAATTTATTGGCGTGGGGGCGTAGAAAGGGGGATGATAACAATGGTTTATTATTCATCATAATGAACCCAATTTTATTCTGTCTGACTAGGAGTCAATTATGAAAAAGAAAATTCTTACTTTAACATTAACTGCAGTGGCAGCCGCTGTTTTATCTACTTCTGTAATGGCAAAAATGACAGAAGGTAAACTGGTTATTTGGATTAACGGCGACAAAGGCTATAACGGCTTAGCGGAAGTGGGTAAAAAATTTGAGAAAGACACCGGTGTTCAAGTTTTAGTGGAACACCCGGATCGTTTAGAAGAAAAATTTGCGCAAGTGGCGTCAACAGGTGACGGCCCTGATGTAATTTTCTGGGCGCACGACCGTTTTGGTGGCTATGCACAATCAGGTTTATTAACGGAAGTGACTCCGAGCAAAGAATTTAAAGATAAATTCGTGGATTTCGCTTGGGATGCGGAAACCTATAACGGCAAAGTGATTGGTTACCCGGTAGCGATTGAAGCAATTTCATTAATTTACAACAAAAAACTCACTCCAACCCCACCAAAAACATGGGAAGAAATTCTTGAGTTAGATAAAAAACTCAAAAAAGAAGGCAAAAACGCCATTATGTGGAACCTTTCTGAACCTTACTTCACATGGCCGGTGGTGGCTTCTAACGGTGGTTACGCCTTTAAATTTGCCAACGGTAAATATGACGTTAACGATATTGGTGTGAACAATGAAGGTTCTATCAAAGCACTTCAATTCGTTGTTGATATGGTGAAAAACAAAAATATCAGCGCGGATATGGACTACGCGATTGCGGAAGCCTCATTCAATAAAGGTCAAACCGCATTAACCATTAATGGTCCTTGGTCTTGGGGCAATATTGAGAAAAGCGGTATCGATTACGGCGTAGCGGTATTACCAACTTTGAACGGTCAAGCATCTAAACCGTTTGTAGGCGTATTAAGCGCAGGGATTAACTCAGCCAGCCCAAATAAAGACTTAGCCAAAGAGTTCTTAGAAAACTATCTATTAACTAACGAAGGTTTAGATGCTGTCAACAAAGATAAACCTTTGGGCGCGGTGGCATTAAAATCTTATCAAGAAGTGTTAGCGAAAGACTCTCGCATTGCGGCAACCATGGAAAATGCACAAAAAGGGGAAATTATGCCGAACATCCCTCAAATGACTGCATTCTGGTATGCTGAAAAATCAGCGATTAACAATGCGGTAACCGGTCGTCAAACGGTGAAAGAAGCCTTAGATGACGCACGTGCGCGTATCCAAAAACAATAAAATATAAATTCGTAGGATGGGTACTTTTGCTCATCCTACAAATACAAAATCACCCCTAAAGCGCGGTTTAAATTCGAGGTGTTTTTATGTCTGCACAATCACATCAACTCAGTTGGCTCAAAAAAGCATTAGTCAGTCTGATTCTATTTATTGACTTCTATTTTGTCTTTTTAATCTACTCTCAAGGCGAATACCTTTTTGCCCTTCTAACCTTAATCATTTTAACTTCGGGTATCTACATTTTTAGCAGCAAAAAAGTGTATGCTTGGCGTTATGTTTACCCGGGTATTATGGGGATGACGATTTTCATTCTGTTCCCCTTAGTGGCAACCATTGCTATCGCCTTTACCAATTACAGCGGTTCAAACCAATTAGCCTTTGACCGTGCGGTTTCTGTGCTTACAGAACAACGCTATTTTGCGGGCGATAAATATGACTTTAAACTTTATCCGCAAGCGGATGGTCAATATAAAATTGCCTTAACGAATTCCGCCACAGCACAAACCTTTGTTTCAGAGAATATCGCTTTAAATGCTAAAGAGGTGACAGTCACGGAACAAGCGGCACCGGAAAGCGAAGTCGCGCCACTTAAAGTTATTACACAAAATCGCGCCGCACTTCAGGCGATGAAAGTGATTCTGCCAAATAACAATGAATTGACCATGAGTTCTTTACGTCAATTCTCTGAACAAAAAGCCCGTTATAGTTTTGATGCGGAAAGCAAACTATTAACCAATAACGAAAACGGCAAAACCTATCGCGCCAATGATGATATTGGTTTCTTCCAAGCGGTTAATGCCTCAGGCGAATGGTTATCTGAAACCTTAGAACCGGGTTATACGGTGACGACAGGTTTCCATAATTTCGTCAAAATCTTTACCGATGAAGGCATTCAAAAACCCTTTATTCAAATCTTTATTTGGACAGTGATTTTCTCATTATTAACCGTTGTATTCACGGTAATTTTAGGGATGATTTTAGCCTGTTTAGTTCAATGGGAAGCCTTAAAAGGTCGTGCCGTTTATCGTTTATTATTAATCTTACCTTACGCCGTACCATCCTTTATTTCTATTTTGATTTTCAAAGGATTATTTAACCAGAGCTTTGGTGAAATCAATATGATCTTAAATCATCTCTTCGGTATTAGCCCTGAGTGGTTTAACGATCCATTCCTAGCCAAAGTGATGATTTTAATCGTCAATACTTGGTTGGGTTATCCTTATATGATGATTTTATGTATGGGCTTACTTAAAGCAATTCCGGCAGATCTTTATGAAGCCTCTGCCATGGATGGCGCATCAACATGGCAAAACTTCAGCAAAATTACATTCCCATTATTGTTGAAACCATTAACACCATTAATGATTGCCTCTTTTGCATTTAACTTTAACAACTTCGTGTTAATTCAATTATTAACCAATGGTCGCCCGGATATGATCGGCACAACCACACCGGCAGGTTATACCGACTTGTTAGTCAGCTACACTTACCGTATCGCCTTTGAAGGGGGTGGCTCACAAGACTTTGGTTTAGCCGCAGCCATTGCAACGATTATCTTCTTATTGGTGGGTGGTTTAGCCTTGTTAAATATCAAAGCCACCAAAATGGAATTATAAGCATTATTGAATTAAACCTTGCGTTTTAAGGAGTTTATATGGCGATTGTTCAATCTAAATCAATGCGTTATAAAGTATGGGCAACCCATTTAGTTTTAATCGCATTTCTCTCATTAATTATTTTTCCGTTACTTATGGTTATCGGTATTTCTTTGCGCCCCGGTAACCTAGCTATCGGTGATATTATTCCTACTCAAATTTCTTGGGAACATTGGCAAGCCGCATTGGGATTTGATGTGACTCATCCGGACGGTACAGTCACACCGCCGCCATTCCCTGTATTAACCTGGTTATGGAACTCAATTAAAGTTGCCACAGTGACATCTATAGGCATTGTGACCTTATCCACAACCTGTGCTTACGCTTTCGCGCGCATGAAATTCAAAGGTAAAAAAACCATCCTACAAGGCATGTTAATTTTCCAAATGTTCCCTGCCGTACTTTCATTAGTTGCCTTGTACGCCTTATTTGATCGTTTAGGTCAATACATTCCGTTCTTAGGTTTAAATACCCACGGCGGCGTAATCTTCGCCTATTTAGGCGGAATCGCGTTACATGTTTGGACCATTAAAGGCTACTTTGAAACCATCGATGGTTCATTGGAAGAAGCGGCTGCACTTGACGGTGCAACACCATGGCAAGCATTCCGCTTAATTTTATTACCACTGTCTGTGCCAATTTTAGCGGTAGTGTTCATTCTTTCCTTTATCGCTGCAATCACTGAAGTCCCTGTGGCGTCTTTATTATTGCGTGATGTGGAAAGCTACACCCTTGCGGTAGGTATGCAACAATATCTTTACCCACAAAACTATCTCTGGGGCGACTTTGCGGCGGCTGCCGTGTTATCTGCCATTCCTATTACCCTTGTGTTCTTATTAGCACAACGTTGGTTAATCGGTGGATTAACTGCAGGTGGTGTGAAGGGGTAATGGGGTAATGGCATAATATCAGAAAAATAAACCTAGCACGCGCCGTGCTAGGTTCGTTAAACCCAGCCCCTCTGGGGCTGAAAGGAAGAGCCGCAGAGCGGCTCAGATTAATGAACCCTATACGGCTCGTATAGGGTGGTCAACATTCCAGTACACAGTTCTCATATATCTACCAGTATTAATCACACAGGTTCCATTCCATGAAGAAATCCATTCTCTATCTCAGCTTATTTTGTGCAACTCATGCCTTTGGTCAATCTTGGCAACATAATGAATTTACGCATTTTAACGAAATTGAAAGCAACCTATTCCAAGCCCAAAGTCAATTAGAAAAAGGGAGCTACCCCTTAAAATTCACTTTCAACAATCAATGTTACCAACCGCAAAACGCTATTAAACTCAATCAAACTACCTCTCTTATTCCTTGCACCTCTGATACGCCACAACTACGTTTATTCCGTAAGGGAAATTACAGCGCGCAAATTGATATGCGTAGTGGCACTCCAACGTTGAGAATTAGCGTTGAGCAGGTCAAAGAAGAAAATAAAACCACGGTGAAACAATGCCCTGTTTGGAATCAACAACCGATTGAAATTGATGTGTCGTCCACCTTTGCGGATGGCGAAATAGTACGTGATTTTTACTCGGGAAAAACCGCCACAGTGAAAAATGGCAAAGTGACCTTTATGCCTGAGAAAAATGCCAACGGTTTGTTGTTATTAGAGAAAAGTGCGGTGAAAAATAATGCGGTTTTTGATTGGAAAAATGCCACGGTGTATTTTGTGTTAACCGACCGTTTTAACAACGGCGATCCAAGCAATGACAATAGCTATGGTCGTCACAAAGACGGTATGCAAGAAATCGGTACATTCCACGGTGGTGATTTAAAAGGCTTAACGGCAAAATTAGATTACTTGCAACAATTGGGCGTTAATGTGCTTTGGATTAGCTCGCCATTGGAACAAATCCACGGCTGGGTTGGTGGCGGCAATAAGGGGGATTTTCCGCATTATGGTTACCACGGTTACTATCATTTAGATTGGACCAAAGTAGATGCCAATATGGGTACCGAAACGGATCTGAAAAACTTTATTCAACAGGCACACAAACGTGGTATGCGGGTTTTATTTGATATCGTCATGAATCATACAGGCTACGCAACGCTAGCAGATATGCAAGAGTTTAAGTTCGGCGATTTTTATCTCAAACCTGAAGAAATGAAAGCCGAGCTTGGGGAAAAATGGACAAATTGGAAACCCAAATCAGGACAAAACTGGCATAGTTTTAATGATTTCATCAAATTTGGCGACGCGAAAGCATGGCAACATTGGTGGGGCAAAGATTGGGTGCGTGCCGATATGGGGGATTACGACAGCCCAAAATTTGATGACTTACAAATGTCCCTTTCTGCCTTGCCTGACTTGAAAACCGAGAGCGAAAGTGCGGTGAAATTACCTGTATTTTTCCAACATAAGGATACTCACGCCAAAGACTTACCAAACGCCAACGTACGCGATTACTTGATTACATGGTTGTCAGATTGGGTACGTAAATATGGCGTAGATGGTTTTCGCGTAGATACCGCAAAACACGTGGAAAAATCCACTTGGTTGGCGTTAAAACAAGCAGCACAACAAGCCCTAACCCAATGGCAACAAGCCAATCCGAAAGAAAGTTTTGGTGATAAATTTTGGATGACGGGCGAAGCTTGGGGACATGGCGTATTCAAAAGCGATTATTACCAAAATGGTTTTGACGCCATGATTAATTTTGATTTCCAAGATCAAGCGAAAAACGCCTTAGACTGCTTTGCCAATATCGAACCTGTTTATGGTGAAATGAATCATAAATTAAAAGATTCCAATGTGTTAAGCTATCTTTCATCCCATGATACGCGGTTATTTTTCCATTCTGACAGCCAACAAAATTTAACCAAACAAAAAACCGCGGCTGATTTATTGCTGTTGGCGTCAGGGGCGGTTCAAATTTATTATGGCGATGAAAGCGGACGTGAATTTGGTGCCACAGGATCCGATGCGGTACAAGGCACGCGTTCTGATATGAACTGGAATGAGTTGCAAACCAATGCAGACAAACAAGCCTTGCAACAGCATTGGCAAAAAGTGGCACAATTCCGCCAACGTCATCAAGCCATCGGCGCCGGCGAACACCAAGATCGCTCAACCCAAAACTATTACGCTTTTAGCCGCACTTTAGGCGATGATAAAGTGTTTGTGGTTTGGGGTGGGAAATAAGCTGCAATAAAAATCACCTAGCACGCGCCGTGCCAGGTTCCTTAAACCCAGCCCCGCTGGGGCTGAAAAATTCGCTATTATATGGCTGTTGCACAAGACGGTCGTTGAGCCTGTCGAAACGTAAGCCTTGTGCAGTGACTATCTAACATCGTATTTCACTAATGATACCCCATCAAACTCAACAACTCTCTCGTATAATTAATCGCTTCTTGGCGCGTTGGGACGCCAATTTTTTGATATAAGTTACGAATATGGGTTTTAATGGTGGTCGGTGCGACTTGTAATTCGTCTGCAATTTGATCATTGCTGTAACCCGAATAAATCAAACCCAAAACTTGCCATTCGCGCTGGGTCAATGGGCTGATTTTCAGCAATTCAGGGACTTTTGAATCATTTAATAATTTAGACACAAATTCTTCATCAAAATGAGCAAACTTATGGCGGTAGAATTGGTTGATATGCTTCAAGATAAATTGGGCTTTATGTAACACAATTTCATCTAGCACATTCAATTGCAATAAATGGCGAATTTGTTGCGCCATCATTTCCCCTTCCACCACAAAGGCACTGATAAAATTCGTTTGTCTCGTGAGCTTTAAGGCTTCAAGCAAATCATTTTGCGCCAAGATTTTCTCATTTTGTAAAAAATAAAGCCGATTGCGCAAGATTAAGGCGCGATTTAAATCACTCGTTAAACTAATGGCTCGCGCAGTGTCAATCAACCGATCAAGAATGGCTTTGGCTTTCTCAAAATCATTGATGAGAATATAAGCACGCGCTAAATTGCGCCATTGTAGTTGGCTAAAATGGTTTTTATCCGAACTCGGTGGATTCACTTGAATAACCCAGTTTTGCGCCACTTCTTTATTATCGTGCATTTGCCACATCAACAGTTGCGCTTCGTTTGCCGCGCCTAACCAATCGGGGTGATAATTATGCATACTTTGCAATGCGACAATATCTTTTAACTGACGCTGTGCGTTATCCAAATCGCCACGAACCAACGAGTTTTTGCACAACAACGCCAAACATTGAAGACGTTCTGAGGGTTTCGTTAACACCGCCATCCCTGCATTTGCCACCCGTTCTACGGTTTCAAGATCATACCATTCCCAAGCAATCTTCCCTTTTAAGCGCAGCACAAACTCATACATAGGGAATTTCTCCAAGTGATTTTCATGCACGAAAATCTCCGCTTTCTCTAAATTATCGTAAGCGGCTTGCAGAAAACCTTGAGCCAGTAAAATTTCCGATTGTTGTAACAACGGCCATAAAATATGCTGATAGGTATGATATTGGCGTGCCATTTTTTCCGTTTGCTGGAAACGCACTAAAGCATCGGCTAACTGCCCTTGACAATGCAAGGCTTCCGCTAACAGCGACATGGCGACAATTTGGGCGTAATAGCTTTTCGGCGAAAGATGTTTGATGGCATTATCGGCTAAGGTAAAAGCTTGTTTGTCATCGCCGTCATTCATCACTACTTGCGCGCGTAGCACGTCTAATTCGGCTTGCTGTTCAACGGATAAGGAAAGGGTTTTCGTGGAAAGTGCGGTGGAAATATTATTTAAAATCGACATCACTTCCCCGTGACGATGTTGACTTTGAATCACCCAAGCTTGTAATAACACTAAATCAATTTTTTCTTTTAACACCACATCGTTGAGCTTATTCAGCCCTTGTTCCAATAAGGCTAATTCCCCTTGATGAAATAAATTCCAACCGTGGGTTTCCAAGATTTTCAATAAGGTTTCGTTATTTTTCAGTTGCATTGCGTGATAAGCGGCTTCAGTGAGTTCATTGCGTTGCAACCAAATTTCCGCTAATTGATAATGCAACAGATCAAATTGTTCACCCAAATTCACCGCACTTTGTTGGCGCAGAAAATCATGAAAAAGCGCATGGAATTGCCACTGTCCTGACGGGGATTGCTGCAAAAAAACGCCTTTTTTTTCACATTGAGACAGCTTTTGATGAATCGTCATATCGCCGAGTAAAATAGAAAGCACGCTTTCATCTAATTGACGCAACAAACCGCAATGTAAAAGAAACTGTTGTTCATTTTCACTCAAATCCGCCCAAACTTCATCTTGCAAATAATCGCTCAAATAATTGACATTCAGCTGCAATGCTTTCGTCTGCGCCGCGGTCGAAACCACTTCCGTTAAACAAAGTGCGGTCGGCCAGCCTGAGACAATTTGGTGATAAGCGGTAATGGTTTTATCGGGAATCGCTTGAGATAAACGCTGATGAATAAATTCCACACTTTCATTTGGCGAAAATGCCAACTCGCTCATCCCCACTTCTAATACCCTTTCTTTGACACGCAATGAGGCAATACCTAAAGCCGGACCTTGGCGCGTTAAAATCACTAAGGACATGCTGTCAGGCTGATGTTCCAGCCAATATTTTAATGCCCGCAGGATCTCAGGTTGCGTAATGCAATGAAAATTATCTAACACCACCGAAAACGCTGTTTCTACAGTAGAAACATGAATGAGGAACTCATTCATGCGCTGAAAAAGATCGCCTTTTTCGTGCAATAACGGAAGATCCGTTTTGCCGCAAGCGCGAAGAATGGCGGCATGAAAATACTGAAAAAAGGTGTCCGGATCGTTATCCATTTTATCTAAGGAAAGCCAACATAAATGGGGTTGTTGCGCCGCCCATTGCGAGAGCGCGGTGGTTTTGCCATAACCTGCCGGCGCTTGAACTAAGGTAAGTGAATAATTTTTGGCTTGCTTTAATAGAGACAATAGTTTTGAACGCAATACATTTTTGGGCGAATGTGGTGCAACATTGAACTTCGATGGGATGAGCATATGATGAATTTCCTTAAAACTACACTTCTACGCCCCCTAGGGCGTAATTACGTCTTAGATCTCATACTCATGAAATTATAACAAAGATGATTTTATTTGAAATGCATAAAACATAATAAACCACAAATTTATTACGGAATTGACCAAATTAATCATATCAAGGAGTTATCTATGTCTTTCTCAACATCAGCGTTTTCAAAAATCGTTGAACAATACTGCCACAACTATGATGTGGCTTCGCCGAAACAATTAACCACACAACAATGGTATCACATTGTTTCCAACGGCGCGTTAGCCTTGGCTTACAGCAAACCTGTTGCGCCAACCACAGAAACCCGCCACGTTAACTATTTATCATTAGAGTTTTTAGTGGGGCGTTTAACCGGTAATAACTTAATGAACTTAGGCTATTACGATGACGTAAAAAACTATTTGGCACAATATGACGTTGAATTAGTGGACGTCTTAGAAGAAGAACGCGACCCGGCATTAGGTAACGGCGGTTTAGGTCGTTTAGCGGCATGCTTTGTGGATTCCATGGCAACCTTAGGACAAAACGCCACAGGTTACGGCTTACATTATCAATATGGCTTATTCAAACAATCTTTTGAAGATGGCAAACAAAAAGAAAGTGCGGACACTTGGTCAAGAGACAGTTACCCTTGGCAACGTTTTAATCCGTCAAAAACCAAAATCATCGGTTTTGGCGGTAAAAGCACATGCCTGTCAGGCGATAAATATCAATGGACACCGGCACAAACCATTCAAGGCAAAGCCTTTGATTTGCCCATTGTAGGCTATCAAAATGACGTCATCCAACCCTTACGTTTATGGCACGCTGACAACGATCAATGCTTCGATCTCAGCGCCTTTAATGACGGTCATTTCTTAAATGCCGACAAACAAATCGTGAACGCCGCGGCATTAACGCAGGTGCTTTACCCTAACGACAACCACCATGCAGGGCAACAATTACGCCTAATGCAACAATATTTCCACTGCGCTTGTTCCGTGGCAGACATTTTAGATCGCCATTTGGCGCAAGGTCGTGCCTTAAAAGACTTCGCGAAATATCAAGTCATTCAATTAAACGACACCCACCCAACTTTAGCCATCCCTGAATTAATGCGTGTTTTATTAGATGAATACGATTACAGCTGGGATGACGCTTGGGCAATTTGTTCACAAACCTTTGCTTACACGAACCACACAGTGTTACCGGAAGCCTTAGAACAATGGGATCAAAAATTATTCAAAGAATTATTACCACGCCATTTCCAAATCGTGGAAAAAATTCACACCCTTTTTGCGCAAAAAGTGCGGTCAGAATTTGGCGAGAATCCACAGGTTTGGGAAAAAGTCGCTATTTTATTCAACCACCGCGTCCGCATGGCGAACCTTTGCGTTGTGACCTGTTTTGCGGTAAACGGCGTAGCACAATTACATTCTGACTTATTGGTATCTGACTTATTCCCGGAATACCACCGCTTATTCCCAACCAAGTTCTGCAACGTCACCAACGGCATCACACCACGCCGCTGGATCCGCCAAGCTAACCCGAAATTGGCCAATTTAATTGACCGTTCAGTTGAAGGCGATTGGACGAGACATTTGGATTTAATTGCCGGCGTAGAAAAATTTGCGGACGACACCAACTTCCGCCAAGAATACGCCCAAATTAAACACGACAACAAAATTGTGTTAGCCAATGAAATCCACAAAACTTTAGGCTTAAATGTCAATCCCAATGCCATTTTTGATGTTCAGGTCAAGCGTTTCCACGAATACAAACGTCAACATTTGAACTTATTGAACATTATTGCCACTTATCAATCATTGAAAGAAAACCCAAACCAAGACTACACACCACGCGTGTTCGTCTTTGCCGGTAAAGCGGCGCCGGGTTATTATTTGGCGAAAAATATCATTCACGCCATTAACAACGTGGCAGACATTATCAACAACGATAAACAAGTGAACGACCGTCTACAAGTGGCGTTCTTACCTGATTATCGCGTCAGCTTGGCCGAAAAAATCATCCCTGCGGCAGATGTGTCCGAACAAATTTCTATGGCAGGCAAAGAAGCCTCAGGCACAGGTAACATGAAATTCGCCCTAAACGGCGCATTAACCTTAGGCACACTTGACGGCGCCAACGTTGAAATTGCAGAAATGGTAGGCGATGAAAATATCTTTATTTTCGGGCATACCGTAGAAAGCGTACGCGAATTATTAGCCAACGGCTATGTGGCAAAAGACTATTATTTGAACAACCCTGTATTGAAAAATGCAGTAGATTTCTTAGCACATGGTCATGCTTCTGCCGGCAATAAAGATGAGTTCAAACTTATGTTAGACAGTCTCATTGAACGCGACCCATTCTTAGTCTTTGCGGATTTCGACAGCTATCGCCAAACCCAAGACACCATTGGTAAAGCTTATCTCGACCAGGCCCAATGGGTGCGCAGCGCAATTTTAAACACCGCACGCCTAGGCATCTTCAGCTCCGACCGCTCAATCCGCGATTACCAAGAGCGCATTTGGTTGAAGAAATAGGGGCTTATTACCCGACAACGCCTACGGCGTAATCGGTTAGGTATAATTGCGTGGCGTTGCCACGCTAGAAATTAAGAAATGTCTGTTAAATCGACCATAGAGACGGTAATAGGGGCGATACATTATCGCCCCGTTCAACGCTACTAATTCTAAAATCCACCTTTTAACCGCTGATAAATTTCACCATATTTTGCGCGTTTTTCTGCATAAAATTCCGTTTTGGCTAAGTTAGGTTGATAAACCGCTTCTAAGGGTAATGGTTGGCAGAAATTGGCAAGGTCTTCATTTGGATGTAATGCGATTTGGGCTAATTTGGCGGCACCAAGGGCAGGGCCAACATCTCCGCCTGTGCGATATTCCATGGTTCGTCCAGTAATATCTGCCAACAATTGCCGCCAATACGCACTTTTTGCGCCGCCGCCAATCAGTGCAATATTCTCCGCTACAACGCCCGTTTCGTGTAACACATCAATGCCATCTGCCATGGCAAAACTCACACCTTCAACGACCGCTTTGGCGAGAGTGACCGCGTTATCATTATGGGTTAATCCCCAAAATACGCCTTTGGCGTAGGCATCATTATGGGGCGTGCGTTCGCCTGATAAATACGGCAAGAAAATCGCTTCAGAATTCACCGCACTTTGTTCGATTTGTTTAAATAAGGTTTGAACATCTGCCATGCCCGTCACTTTTTTAACCCAATCTACCGCAGAAGCTGCGCTCAAAATAACGGACATTAAATGCCAACGATAGGGTAACGTGTGACAAAAACTATGCACCGCTTTTTGTGGATTCGCCGTAAATTTATCCGTTACCACAAAATACACACCTGAAGTGCCAAGGGAAAGCATTGCCTGTCCTGCTTGATATAAACCAATCCCTATTGCACCGGCGGCATTATCGCCGCCCCCTGCCACGACAGGCACACAATTCATTTTCCAAGTTTTCGCTAATTCCGCGCGAAGATAACCGGTAATTTGATTACCTTCAAACAACTTCGGCATGGCGCTTTCATCTAAACCACAAGCATGAAGCAAGGACGTATCCCAACTCCGTTTCCCCACATCAAGCCACATGGTCCCTGAAGCATCGGACATATCGGAAGCATATTCCCCCGTCATTACCAAACGCAAATAATCTTTCGGTAACAATACCTTATGCACTTTTTCTGCAATAGCCGGCTCGTTGTTTTTTACCCATTTTAATTTGGGCGCCGTAAAACCCGGCATCATTAAATTACCCGTAATTTCACGAGAATTCGGCACCTGTGTTTCTAATTCCGCACATTCAGCCGCACTTCGCCCATCATTCCATAAAATGGCAGGGCGAAGAATATGATCATGATTATCTAATAAAGTAGCACCATGCATTTGCCCTGTGAGCCCAATGGCTTTAACGGCAGATAAATCCTGCTGTTGAGCAAGGGCGAGCATCGCCAGATTAACCGCATACCACCAATCTTCAGGATTTTGTTCCGACCAAAGTGGTTGTGGGCGAGAGATAGGAAGAGCTTGCTGAGTAGTGGCAATAATTTGCTGATTTTCATCAAGTAACACTACTTTTACACCCGAAGTGCCTAAATCAATACCAATATACATAAAAGCTCCTTAATTAAAGTGCGGTCAAAATTTTTCTCATTTCTGACCGCACTTCAAAATTAACGATAGATATAATTATTCACTAAGTTTTCAAGATACTCTTGTTGTCCTGAAACAGGTTGTGGATCAAGGCTTGAAGCCGCAGTTGCCAAGGCTTCTAATGATGATTGACCATTTAGAATTTGTTGACCTAATGCGCCATTCCAACCGGCATAACGTTGTTCCACCACATTTTCCAGCACCTTATCTTCCAATAATTTTGCCGCACGTTTCAATGACAACGCTAAAACATCAATGGCGCCAATATGACCGTGGAAAAGATCGTAAGGATCCGTGCTTTGACGGCGAATTTTGGCATCAAAATTAAAGCCACCTGTTGTTAAACCGCCCGCTTTCAAAATTTCATAAAGCGCAAGGGTATTTTCTTCCACGCTGTTAGGGAATTGATCCGTATCCCAACCTAATTGTGGATCACCACGATTAGCATCAATAGAACCTAAAATATCTAACGCCGCCGCGGTAGCAATTTCATGTTGGAAGGTATGGCCTGCCAATGTTGCGTGATTGGCTTCAATATTCACCTTGATTTCTTTTTCCAACCCAAATTGTTTCAAGAACCCATAAACCGTTGCCACATCGTAATCATATTGATGTTTAGTCGGCTCTTGTGGTTTAGGTTCAATTAATAAGGTGCCGTTAAAACCAATTTTATGTTTATGTTCCACCACCATTTGCATAAAACGACCAATTTGTTCACGTTCACGGCGTAAATCCGTATTTAGCAAGGTTTCATAGCCTTCACGTCCACCCCATAATACATAGTTTTCACCGCCTAAACGTTTTGTGGCATTCATGGCATTAAAAACCTGTGCCGCTGCGCGAGCAAAAATATCAGGATTCGGATTGGTTGCCGCGCCCGACATATAACGTGGATGACTAAAACAATTTGCTGTCCCCCACAGTAATTTAATACCTGTCTCTGCTTGTTTTTTCTCTAAAATATCTACAATGGTATTAAAATTTTTCACATATTCCGTGTAAGAATTGCCTTCAGGCGCGACATCCACATCGTGGAAACAATAATAAGGTACACCCAATTTTTGAATAAATTCAAAAGCAATGTCGGCTTTCTGTTTCGCCGCTTCTAGCGGATCAGACACTTTCTGCCAGCTCCGATCCAGCGATCCCACACCAAACATATCATTCCCATTCCAACAAAATGTATGCCAATAACACACCGCTAAACGTAAGTGTTCTGCCATGGTTTTACCTAAAATAACTTCATTGGCATTGTAATGTTTATAGGCAAATGGATTGCCGGAATTCACGCCTTCATATTGCACTTTTTCGATTTTATTGAAGTAATTACTCATAGTATTTCTCCTAGGTGGATTTGCTTTTCGTGAGCATAATCGACAAAAACATTGCTTCGCGCAATTACGTTATTTTGTTTTTGTATTGCGATAATTGGTTATTGTGCGAACGATCACAAAAGTGAAAAAACGTAAAGACGTTGTGAAATCTAATAATTGAATTCAGAAAACAAGACGCTCAAACTTCAGGTTGAGCGAAGTTGTTAGTGTTGCTCTACTGATTATTAACCCAACATTTGAGGTGCTATATGAAAATAAAAACTGCTTTATTATCTCTTGCTGCCGCTATTGCAATCAGCTTAAATCCCGTTGCAGCTAAAGAGTTAACCATTGGTATGTCTATTGATGACTTACGTTTAGAAAGATGGCAAAAAGATCGTGATATTTTCACCAAAAAAGCAGAAGCATTAGGCGCAAAAGTTTTAGTTCAATCGGCAAATGGCGATGATGCGGCTCAAATATCACAAATTGAGAATATGTTAAATAAAAATGTCGATGTGTTAGTG
This sequence comes from Actinobacillus porcinus, assembly GCF_901764995.1. Classification (GTDB taxonomy): domain Bacteria; phylum Pseudomonadota; class Gammaproteobacteria; order Enterobacterales; family Pasteurellaceae; genus Exercitatus; species Exercitatus porcinus. The sequence goes on along the minus strand of NZ_CABFKI010000001.1, from coordinate 178,822 downwards.
ATTATTCCGCACAATGGTGACGTGTTAAGCAACGTTATTGCAGAAGCGAAAAAAGAGGGTGTTAAAGTCTTAGCTTACGACCGCTTAATCAATAATGCCGAAATTGATTACTATGTTTCATTTGATAATGAAAAAGTGGGTGAATTACAAGCTCAAGCCATTATTGAGAAAAAACCTGAAGGAAATTATTTCTTAATGGGCGGTTCACCGGTGGACAATAACGCGAAATTATTCCGTAAAGGTCAGATGAAAGTATTACAACCTTTAATTGACAGTGGAAAAATTAAAGTCGTTGGCGATCAATGGGTAGACAGCTGGCTTGCTGAGAAAGCATTGCAAATCATGGAAAATGCATTAACTGCCAATAAAAATAATATTGACGCGGTCGTTGCTTCGAATGACGCTACGGCTGGTGGTGCAATCCAAGCATTAAGCGCTCAAGGTTTATCAGGTAAAGTCGCTATTTCGGGGCAAGATGCGGACTTAGCTGCAATTAAGCGTATCGTTGATGGTACACAAACAATGACCGTGTATAAACCAATCAATAACCTTGCAGATAAAGCTGCAGAGATTGCCGTTGCATTAGGTAAAGATGAAAAACCTGAACCTAATGCTAAATTAAACAATGGATTGAAAGACGTTGATGCCTACTTGCTCGAACCCATTGTGGTTACCAAAGAAAATATTAATGAAACCGTTGTTAAAGATGGTTTCCATAAAAAAGAGGCGATTTATAAATAATCTCGCTAATTAACGTCTCAAAGTGCGGTTTAAACGGACTCAGTTTTGACCGCACTTTCAAAGTAATAAAAGGATATTGTTATGGCTCAATTATTAGAAATGAGAAATATCACCAAAAAATTTGGTGATGTCACAGCATTAAACAATATTTCCATTACCCTAGAAATGGGCGAAATTCTCTCTTTATGTGGTGAAAATGGTTCGGGTAAATCAACTTTAATGAAAGTGTTATGTGGAATTTATCCACATGGCGATTTTACAGGCGAAATTTATTTTTCAGGCGAACCACTCATCGCCAAAGGCATTAAAGATACGGAAGAAAAAGGCATTTCCATCATTCACCAAGAATTAACCTTAGTCAAAAATATGACCGTACTTGAAAATATGTTTTTAGGTAACGAAATGGTGAAAGCGGGGATTACTGATGATAATGAAATGTATCTACGTTGCAAAACAATGTTGCAACAAGTGCAATTGGATATAGACCCAAACACAAAAGTGGGCGAATTAGGGCTTGGACAACAACAATTAGTCGAAATTGCTAAAGCCTTAAATAAACAAGTTCGTTTATTAATTTTAGATGAACCAACCGCTTCACTGACAGAAAAAGAAACTGGCATTTTATTAGCATTAGTAAAAGATTTAAGCGCCCATAATATCGCTTGTATCTATATTTCCCATAAACTGAATGAAGTTAAAGCGATTTCGGACAAAATTTGTGTCATTCGCGATGGTGAACATATTGGTACCCGCTCAGCTGAAGGGATGTCAGAAGATGACATCATTACCATGATGGTAGGGCGTGAAATTACCTCTCTTTATCCCCATGAAGAACACACTATTGGTGAAGAAGTTTTACGCATAGAAAATCTCACGGCTTGGCATCCCATTAATACACATATTAAACGCGTTAATAATGCGAACTTCACACTTCATTCAGGCGAAATTTTGGGTGTGGCGGGTTTGGTTGGCTCAGGACGAACAGAAATGGCTCAATGTATCTTTGGTTCTTACCAAGGAAAATACCAATGCGATATTTTTGTTAACAATCAGAAAGTTAAAATCAAAAATTGTAGCGAAGCCATTCAAAACAATATTGTTATGGTGCCTGAAGACAGAAAAAAACACGGCATTATTCCTATTATGGGCGTAGGTAAAAATATCACACTATCATCCCTACGTGATTGCTGCTTTGGTCGAAAAATCATTAATGATGCCTTAGAAGAAACCATCATTAATCAATCCATTGAACAGCTCAAGGTGAAAACCTCTTCACCTGAATTAGCCATTGGACGCTTAAGTGGCGGTAATCAACAAAAGGCAATTCTTGCAAAATGTTTATTATTGCATCCTAAAATTCTCATTTTAGATGAACCAACACGTGGAATCGATGTAGGCGCTAAATATGAAATTTATAAATTAATCAACCAATTAGCGAAAGAAGGAATGGCGGTCATTGTTATTTCTTCAGAATTACCTGAAGTTTTAGGAATTAGTGATCGCGTACTGGTTATGCACCAAGGACAGATTAAAGCAGATTTAATTAATCATAATCTAACACAAGAGCAAGTAATGGAAGCGGCACTTAAGGAGTAACCTATGTCTAAATTAAAATCAATAAATCTACAAGTGTATGTGATGTTTATTGCCATTATCGCTATTCTCGCATTTTTCTTTGTTGCGACTGATGGCGCTTATTTAAGTGCACGCAATATTTCTAATTTATTGCGGCAAACATCCATTACGGGCATTTTGGCTATCGGGATGATTTTTGTCATTATTTCCGCTGAAATTGATCTTTCCGTTGGCTCAATGATGGGCTTACTTGGTGGATTTGCCGCCATTGCTGATGTATGGTGGGGATGGCCATTGCCGTTAACCATTATTGTCACCTTGGCTATTGGGATCATTTTTGGTACCTGTACCGGCTGGTGGGTGGCTTACCGCAAAGTGCCTTCGTTTATTGTTACCCTTGCAGGTATGCTCATTTTCCGCGGCATGTTAGTCGGCGCAACAAATGGGACAACCGTATCGCCGATTAGTAAAGAAATGACCGTAATAGGACAAGGTTATCTCTCTGATACAACAGGGTTTATTTTAGGTACGGTTGCCATTATTTGCTTTTTCTTATGGGGAACATATCAACGTAACGCACGTAAAAATTTAAACTTACCTGTGCCAAATGTGGGTAAAGAAACCATGAAATATGGCTTATTTGCCATTGGGGTATTAGGTGCGATTTACCTTTTAAATGATTATCGCGGTATTCCATTCCCGGTTTTACTGCTTGCGGTCCTTGCTGTTGCAGGTATGTTTATCGCCCGTAAAACCGCTTTTGGTCGCCATATTTACGCGATCGGTGGCAATATTGACGCCGCAAGATTATCCGGCATTAATGTGGAAAAAATTAAATTAATGATTTTCTCTATCAATGGCTTTATGGTGGCAATTGCAGGATTAATCCTAAGTTCTCGCTTAGGTGCCGGCGCGCCATCCGCAGGGCAAAATGCCGAGCTTGATGCCATTGCGGCTTGTGTTATTGGTGGCGCAAGTTTGGCTGGTGGTATTGGTAGTGTTTATGGTGTGGTCATTGGCGCATTAATAATTGCCTTATTAGACAATGGAATGAGCATGCTTGATGTACCAACATTCTGGCAATATATTGTCAAAGGTTCGATCTTGTTGCTTGCTGTTTGGATGGATACGATGACGAAGAAAAAAGCATAACCCTCTCTAAAACAACCGCACTTCATTCCCAAGTGCGGTTATTTTTATGGCCATTTTGCGGTATAGTAAGCGGAAAGTGGTAATAATGGATGAGAAATCATGGAATCGAAATATGCGCGTATTGCTCTCTTATTTAATGCAAATAAGGTTTATGACCGTAGTGTGATTGAAGGCGTTGGGCAATATATTCAGGCGTCTCAATGCTTGTGGAATATCTTTATTGAAGATGACTTTACTTATCGTAAAGAAAGTATTCATGAACTTGATATTGATGGCATTATTGCTGATTTCGATGATCCTGAAACGGCGAAGCTGCTTGAAAATACCACGATTCCCATTATTGCGGTGGGTGGTTCTTATCAAAACCCTGCCTTTTACCCGAATCATCCCTATGTAGCAACGGATAATTTCGCGTTAGTTGAAGCGGCTTTTCTTCATTTAAAACAAAAAGGCATCCATAAATTTGCGTTTTATGGGTTGCAAAGTGACATGGAAAGACATTGGTCAAATGAGCGTAAAAATGCCTTTGTACAAATTATGCAAAAGGAAGGTTACCCTTTCGAGCTTTATTTGGGTGAGCAAGCCAATTCGGATAACTGGCTTAAAGCGCAATCTCAATTGTGTGAATGGCTGAGCCAATTGCCTGAACACACCGGGATTATTGCGGTGACGGACGCGCGCGCAAGGCATTTGCTACAAGCTTGTGAATATCTCAATATGGCGGTGCCGGATCAACTTTGTATTATTGGGATTGATAACGAAGAACTGATCCAATATTTATCACGTGTCTCTTTATCTTCCGTGGTGCAAGGAACAAAGCGTATCGGTTATCAAGCCGCAAAATTATTGCATCGTTTGTTAAACGGCTTGCCTGTTAATCATAAGCCTATGTTAATTCCGCCGTTGCGGGTGGAACAACGCCGTTCTACCGATTATTTATCCTTAACGGATCCCTTAGTTATTCAGGCAATGCATTATATTCGCCATTACGCCACGCAAGGTATTAAGGCGGATCAGGTTTTGGATCATCTCAAAATTTCGCGCTCTAATTTGGAACAACGCTTTAAAACGGAGATGAATAAGACCATTCACCAAGTTATTCATGAAGTGAAGTTAGCGCGAGCAAGACATATGTTACAAAATACCGATATTCCGTTGCAAGAAGTGGCGGATATTTGCGGTTATCCGTCCTTGCAATATTTTTACACCGTATTCAAGAAAGAATGTGGAAGAACGCCCAAAGAATATCGAGATGGGAAAAATTAGGGATATTCAATCCCCAACATTCACCAACTCTCTCACCAACGCCGTAGCATAGCTGCCTGCGGGTAAATAGAATTTTAAGCGTAAACCCTCAGGTTCAAATTGCCAGCTGAAGTTTTCCGCTTGCATTAATAATGGGCGGCGGGCGGGTTTTAGGCGTTCTTGTTTCATCAAGTCGCGCAAGGCTTGGTGTTGTGCCACGATTTGGTTTTCGATGTCGTTGGCGTGTTGTTCTGTTTCGCCAATAAGTGGGGCGGTGAGCAAAATGTCACGCGTTTCTAACCGCACTTGTAGTGCGTTTAAATCTTCATTTTGGTCGGCTTTAAACCAACTGTGTGTACCGCTTAATTGTAGAATATCATTGGGTAAAACTTGGGTGGCTAAACCTAATTTAACGCGTTCAGACACCACTAAATTGAACACTTCGCTTCGTGCAGCTGATAAATAAAAACTGCGTTTTTTGCGATCTTTCACCTTGATCTCGCCCGTTGCCCAGCGCATTGCTTCGGTTAAATTATGCCCATCTCGCCCAAAACGTTGCTCGGTGAAATAATTGGGAAAACCGATTTTCTTGACAATTTCTAACCGCGCTTTTAGCTCATCGGTTTCTGTGGCGTGGCGTAATAGGATGTCAAAATAATTACCGTCTAAACTGCCCGTGCGGATTTTGCGATTGTGGCGGGTAACTTCAAGGATTTCTACGCCGTCCGGTTGAAATTGGCTGAAATCGGGAGTGGGTTTGCCCGGCATTTGAATACAAAACCATTGTTCTGTGATGGCTTTGCGATCTTTTAAGCCTGCGTAACTCATATTTCGAGCAGGCACACCACAAAACGCCGCTAATTTTTCGCCCACATAAAGGGTGTTGTTATCGGTTTTTCTGACCTTTAATGCCACAAATTCGCCATCACCCGACATGTCATAGCCGAGATGTTCTTTCACGATAAAATCGGCACATTCGGCTTTTAAAAGTGCGGTTTGTTTTGGTGCCGTTTGTAAATAAGCAAGATCTAACATTGTTTTTACCCTAGAAATTTTTGCCTAAATTCTATCAAAACAGACCGCACTCTGAATAGAAATTCTTTGAGTTAATCCCGTATTTCCTGTAAACTAGTGTCCCGTCTTGATACATATCAACTCTTTTTATCCCCCAACATTATTTAGGTTATAAATTATGGCTACCAATTATATTTTTGTTACAGGCGGTGTAGTTTCTTCTTTAGGGAAAGGTATTGCAGCGGCGTCACTGGCTGCGCTATTGGAAGCGCGCGGTTTGAATGTGACCATTATGAAACTCGACCCCTATATCAACGTTGACCCGGGCACAATGAGCCCTACGCAACACGGCGAAGTATTCGTGACCCAAGATGGCGCTGAAACGGACTTAGACTTAGGTCACTATGAGCGTTTTATTCGTACCAAAATGACCAAGCGCAACAACTTCACCACAGGCAAAATTTACTCGGAAGTATTACGTAAAGAACGCCGTGGCGATTATTTAGGCGCAACCATTCAAGTTATCCCACACATTACCAATGAAATCAAAGCGCGCGTAATTGACGGCGCAGCGGGACACGATGTGGCGATTATTGAAGTGGGCGGCACTGTGGGCGATATCGAGTCATTGCCATTCTTAGAAGCATTGCGTCAATTGGCGGTGCAAGTGGGTCGTGAAAAAACTATTTTCATGCACTTAACCTTAGTGCCATATATCCCAACCGCAGGCGAAGTGAAAACCAAACCGACACAGCATTCCGTGAAAGAATTGCTTTCAATCGGTATTCAACCGGATGTATTAGTTTGCCGTTCAGATCGCATGATCCCTGCTAATGAACGTTCAAAAATTGCGTTGTTCTGTAACGTACCGGAAAAAGCGGTAATTTCCCTTAAAGACGTGGACAGCATTTACCGCATCCCTGCGCTGTTACAATCACAAGGATTAGATGATTTCGTTTGCCAACGTTTCCACTTAAACGCGAAACCGGCGGATTTAAGTGAATGGGAACAAGTATTGTATCGTCAAGCAAACCCAACAGGCGATGTCACCATTGGTATGGTGGGCAAATATGTTGAATTGCCGGACGCGTACAAATCGGTAAACGAAGCCTTAAAACACGCAGGTTTAACCAACCGTTTGAACGTCAATATTAAATATATTGATTCACAAGATGTAGAAACCAAAGGAACAGAAATCTTAAAAGGTTTAGACGGGATTTTGGTTCCGGGCGGATTTGGCTATCGCGGTGTGGAAGGCAAAATTTTAACCGCACAATATGCTCGCGAAAACAATATCCCTTACTTAGGCATTTGCTTAGGCATGCAAATTGCCTTAATCGAATACGCACGCAATGTGGCAGGTTTAAAACAAGCGAACTCATCAGAGTTTGATAAAGATTGCCCTGAACCTGTAGTTGGTTTGATCACCGAATGGCAAGATGCTGATGGTAATGTAGAACAACGTAGCGAAGATTCTGACTTAGGCGGTACAATGCGTTTAGGCGCACAATTATGTCACTTAGTGGAAGGCTCTTTAGCGCGCGAAGTCTATGGTTCAGACACCATCGAAGAACGCCACCGCCACCGCTACGAAGTGAACAATAAATTACTACCGCAAATCGAAGCGGCAGGTTTACGCGTTTCTGGCTTAAGTGCGGATAAAAAATTAGTGGAAATTATCGAAATTCCAAACCACCCATGGTTTGTCGCTGCACAATTCCACCCGGAATTCACCTCAACCCCACGTGACGGACATCCGTTATTTGCAGGTTTTGTGAAAGCCGCAAAGGAAAATCAAGGTAAAAATTAATTTATCCTAAAATCAACGATAAAAAGGCTGTCAGTCGCGTGACTGGACGGCCTTTTTTGTTGTATCCCATTCATCAATCAAATTCATTTTGTGATCTCTCTCACAAATCCAGTTATTGATAATAATTATTATTTGCAATCCTATAGGTGGTTTTGTATATTTTCCCGAACATGACATTGATAGGGGAAAAACACATGAACATAAATTTTGCACAAAAACCATTTAAATATTCCGCCATCACATACGCATTACTCTGTTTTTCTCAGTTGGCTTGGGCTGAAAATGCGCAAGAAACCACCACAGAATTAGAGACTGTTGTTGTCAATGAAGAATTAAACAATGACAAAATAAAATCGGTCACCACAGTTCAAAAAAATAACACCAGTATCCAAAATGAAATGATTCGAGACACTAGAGATCTTGTTCGTTATACCACAGACGTTGGGATTTCCGATAATGGTCGATTTTTAAAGGGCTTTTCCATTCGTGGTGTGGAAGGAAATCGGGTGGGAATCAGTATTGATGGCGTCAATTTACCGGATAGTGAAGAAAACACTCTTTATGCCAGATATGGGAATTTCAATGCATCACGTTTAAGTATTGATACAGAATTAGTGCGAAATATCGATATTGTGCGCGGTGCTGACTCTTTTAATGCCGGAAGTGGCGCATTGGGCGGAACCGTTGATTATCGTACACTGGAAGCTATAGATTTGGTGAAATCAGGTAATCGCTTTGGAGGTATATTACGCGGGGGGTATACAAGTAAAAATAGCGAATGGGTAAGAACGGTAGGTTTGGGATATATTGGCGAAAAAACAGAAGCGATTGTACTATATTCTCAACGAACAGGGCATGAAATGAAAAGTAACGGAGATGGTCCAGAAACTCAATTTTCGAGTAGCCAACACCCCGATCCCTCATCTCATCGTTTTCATAGTTATTTAGCCAAACTAAATTATCAATTTAATGAATCCCATCAATTAGGTGTAAGCGTGAATGGGCAATGGGGTAATCGATATACTGATGAACGTAGCTATACGACTTTCGGCAGTCAATGGCGCGTTGCAGATGATGAAAATAAACGAATTAACGCCAATTTACATTATGTTTACACCCCTAAATCGGATTATTTAGCTCTTGCCCAAATAGATTTAGATTATCAAAAAACAGATTTAGCCGCGGTAAATTATAAAGGTGGCAGACATTGGCAAACGGATGAAAAGCAGCTCGATGAAATTTTTGATCGCAGAATGAAAACAGAATTTAAGCGAGCGACCTTAAAATTAGAAACGATGCCTTTTTTACTCACCGGCGGGGAACATACCCTTTCTCTTAAAACCTATATGAGCGATCGTGAATTCAAAAATATCAATCATGATACCAATCGATGGGGGTTGGATAGTTGGTACACGATTCAGCGTCCAGTTAAAACCACACAATATAGTATTGGCATAAAAGATGACATTGTGTGGCATCCTATATTTGAAAATGGTTGGCGACCTACTTTTTCTGCACATTTAGGGCTAAGTTATGATTATGCCAAACTAAAACCACAAGCATTAAATGCGGAATGTAGTCCTGCTTGTCTTGCTGAAGGCGAACCCGCTCAAAGCCATTTTGATAATTGGAACGGATTTATTGGGCTAGATGCGCAAGTGAATGACGTTTGGAAAATCGGTTATCAAGCAAGCACAGGCTATCGTATTCCAACTGCAACAGAAATGTATTTTAGTTTTAAAAATGTTTATGGTACGTGGAAATCCAATCCAAATTTGCAATCAGAGCGCAGTCAAACGCATACCATTTTTGTTAAAGCTGAAAATAATACAGGTTATTTCGATCTCAATTTATACCAAAGCCGTTATAAAGATTTTCTTTTTGAGCAAGAAAGTATTATTGAGCAAACCGAATATGGCCGTACATACCAAACACCTATGCAGCAAATGGTAAATATCGACAACGCACGAATTAATGGTATTGAAGTCAAAGGGCTGCTCAATCTAGCTCAGATATTGCCAACACCGCAAGGTCTTAAGCTATATGGTGCATTAGGTTATAGCAAAGGGAAATTATCTAATGCCGCTAGCTTACTCTCTATTCAACCAATAAAAGCCGTTATCGGTTTAGACTACGAAGATCCTAATGGAAAATGGGGGATTTTTAGCCGATTAACCTATTTAGGCGGTAAAAAAGCAAAAGATGCACAAACCTTTGAGAACAAAAAACGTTGTGCTTTATGGGTATTTGATCCTTGGTTTGGTCAAGATATTTGTATGAAAGATGAACTTTATCAAACTGTAGAAACCTATAAATACCTTAATAAATCTGCTTATGTCTTTGATTTATTTGGATTCTATAAACTGAACAACGATATTACCCTGCGTGCTGGGGTATATAATTTATTTAATAAAAAATACCATACTTGGGATGCATTACGTGGTATTAATGCTCATAGCTCAACCAATTCTGTCGATCGTGATGGGCTAGGTTTAGAGCGATATTATGCACCGGGTAGAAATTATAGTGCCTCAGTAGAAATACGTTTTTAATAAAAAATCAGCTTGTGACAAACTTGAGTGGGTCGTTGAATCACTCAAGTTTGTTTTATTAAATAGTCAGGATAATTTTATGATGATCGACAAACGACTAATCAACACCGTGGAAGACAGCAAAAAATGGATTGCGGTCAATGTGTTATGGAATTGGGTGGCGTTATTTGCCGGTATAGTAAGTGCGGTGGTATTTGCTTGGGTTTTGCAACAAGCCTTTGAACGGGAACTAACCCTGATAAGTGCGGTGATTTTTTTATTGATTTTATTGACCGCACTTGTCTTGCGTGCTTGGGCAGGGAAAATGGCGGTTAATGCCTCTTATCGAGCCAGTACCAAGGTTAAGCATCAATTGCGAACCCTGATTTACCAAAAATTATCAGCCATGCCGTTAAATCAAATTCAACAGCAATCCACTTCATCGATTATTCAGGTGGCATCAGAAGGCGTGGAGCAATTGGAAATTTATTTCGGTCGCTATTTGCCCCAACTTTTTTACAGCTTGCTCGCGCCGCTAACCTTGTTTGCTTTTCTAGTATTTTTCAACGCCCCAACCGCATTAATTTTATTGGTGTGCGTGCCGTTAATTCCGCTTTCTATTATTGCCGTCAACAAAATTGCGAAAAAATTATTGCATAAATATTGGTCGATTTATGTGGGGTTAGGGAGCAGTTTCTTAGATAATTTACAAGGCTTAGTCACGTTAAAAATCTATCAAGACGATGCTTACAAAGCCAAACAAATGGATATTGAGGCAGAAAATTTCCGTTCAATTACGATGAAAGTGCTGACGATGCAGCTTAATTCTGTGTCTATTATGGATTTGTTAGCTTATGGCGGTGCGGCAGTCGGTATTTTAACCGCACTTTTACAATATCAAGCCGGTCATTTAAGTATTTGTGCTGTGATTTTATTTATTTTGTTGTCCTCTGAATTCTTTATTCCTTTACGATTATTGGGATCTTTCTTTCATGTTGCGATGAATGGCAAAGCGGCCTCCGATAAGATTTTTACCCTATTGGATACGCCGATTGAACAGCCCCAAAGTGTGGTGGGTTTTGTGGCAGAAAATCCCATTCAAGTGGATATTCAGAACCTGCATTTTGCTTATAGCCCGGAAAAAGCCGCAATCAAGGGATTAAATTTGAAAATTGAACCTCGCCGGCTGACGGTTTTTGTGGGAAAAAGCGGCTGTGGAAAATCTACCTTAGTTTCTTTGCTGATGGGCTTTTATTCACCGCAACAAGGAAACATTCTATTTAATCAACAAAATCAAAGAGAAATTGACCGCACTTCCTTTTATCGTCATGTGTCATTGGTAAGCCATAGTAGTTATATTTTCAAAGGCACCTTGCGCGAGAATATGCAAATGGCCAATCCCAATGCAACGGACAACGAAATTTATGCTTGTTTAGCGCAAGTGAATTTGGCTAATTTTGTGCGTGAAAATGGGGGATTGGAGATGAATTTACTTAGTCGTGGCAGCAATTTGTCCGGCGGTCAAATTCAACGTTTAGCCTTAGCACGAGCCTTATTGCATAATGCGGCGTTATACATTTTTGATGAGGCGACCAGTAATATTGATGTAGAAAGTGAAGAGATTATTTTGCAACTGATCCAACGCTTAAAACAGGAAAAAACCATTGTGATGATTTCTCATCGCTTAGCCAATGCGGTACAGGCTGATTGTATTTATGTGTTGCAACAAGGGCAATTGGCAGAACAAGGCACCCATGCCGAACTGATGGCAAAACAGGATATTTATTGCCACATGTTTAATCAGCAGAAACAGTTAGAAAATATTAGAAATCACAATGAAACTGCGGCGATTGGAGGGGAATATGCGTAAAAATGGTTTTGTTATTATGTGGCAACTATTTAAGTTAGTCACCCCATTGGCACATATAATGAGCTTTACCATTATCATGGGCGTACTCGGTTTTCTTGCGGCAATTTTCATTATGGTATTAGGGGCAATGGGATTAATGAGCCTCTTGGACTTCCCGATTCATCTCACTTTGCCACAAATTTTGACCGCACTTATTGTGCTAGCCGTCGCACGCGGCATATTGCGTTATTTAGAACAAATGTCGGGGCATTATATCGCCTTCAAACTATTGGCATTGTTACGAGATAAGGTCTTTACCGCCTTAAGAAAATTGGCGTTTGTGAAATTACAGGATAAGCAAGCAGGGCAATTATTATCTTTAGTCACCAATGACATTGAATTATTAGAAGTATTTTATGCGCATACCATTGCCCCGATTGTCATCGCTTTTCTTACATCGGGGATTTTGTTGATTGTATTCGGACATATTTCCCCTTGGTTAATGTTAATCGCATTTTTTGCCTATTTGACTATCGGTGTTGCATTACCGATTTTCACCACCAAACTTGCACGGGAAGAGGGCAGAAAATACCGTGAATTAGTCGGAGAAATGAATGATTATTTCTTAGATAGCGTCCGAGGCATGAAAGAAATCCAATTATTCAATCACGAAAAAATTCGTTTAGCACAAATTCATTTACGCAGCCAAGCTATCGATCAGGCATTTTTACGGATAAAACAACAAGAAGGCCAAATTCGTGTTTATACCGAATGGGCAGTTTCAATATTTAACATATTGATTTTATTTATAGGATTGGGGCTTTATGCTTATCATCAAATCACCTTTGCCGGTTTGCTTATCGCTGTGATTTTGTTGATGTCCAGTTATGGGCCCGTGATTGCATTAAGTAATTTATCTAATAATTTATTGCAAACTCTCGCCAGCGGTGAACGTGTTTTAGCCTTGTTAGAGGAAGAGCCGACCTTAAAAGACGTAGAAAATGGTGAGGATTTGACAGATATTGAACAAATTGAAGTCAAAAATGTGAGTTTTGCTTATGCTAATGAACAAATCTTATCCCATTTGACCCTAAGTCTGAAAAAAGGAGAAATCTTGGGAATTTATGGGCGGAGCGGTAGCGGAAAAAGCACATTATTAAAATTACTGATGCGTTTTTATGATCCGCAAGCGGGTCATATTGAACTCAACGGACAGGATTTACGGCAAATTAATACGCAAAGTTTGCGTAACAATATGGCTTATATTACGCAGCAAACCTATATTTTTAACGAAAGTATTTACGAAAATATACGAATGGCAAGACGTGAAGCCAGTGATGAAGAAGTCATTGCGGCAAGTAAAAAAGCAGCGATTCATGAGTTTATTATGAGTTTACCCCAAGGCTATGACACCAAAGTTGCTGAATTGGGTAGCAGCTTATCGGATGGGGAAAAACAACGTATTGGCATTGCTCGAGCGTTTCTACATAACGCCCCTATTATTTTATTAGATGAGCCTACCAGTAATTTAGACAGCCTGAATGAATCTATCGTATTGCAATCGTTGTTAAAGGTGAAAAGCGATAAATTAATTATTCTCGTCAGCCACCGAGCCTCCACCATGGCAATTTGTGATCAGGTAGTTAAAATTGAGAATGGAAGAATGTCGTAGGTACGGTTAAGGAAATACAATATGAAAATTATCTATGTTTTACTGGGATTTTTCTTTCTAGGACTTGGCGTTGTAGGCATTATTTTGCCGATGATGCCAGGAACCCCTTTTCTATTTCTATCCTTGCTCTTTTTCACGAAAGGTTCAACGCGATTACATCATTGGTTTATTCATACCAAAATCTATAATCAACATTTAAAACCAATAAAAGAAAAACGAAGTCTGCCGGCGAAAAGCAAATGTAATATTTTATGTTTAGTCACAATAATGCTTGGCATTGCATGCTATTACACGACAAGTTATCACGCCAAAATCGCTATTTTAGTCATACTTGCCATAAAATACTGGGTTTTCTTGTTTTATTTGAAAACAGAAAAAGCTGAAGTGAAATAGAGACAGGATATAGCTTAAAGAAACCTTATTTTCATCAAGATTTAGACTAAAATCAAAAAAAAGTCATTTTTTACAAGACAAACGCGCCAAATAGCTTTACTATATCGCACGTTTAAAAACCTATTTTAGATTAACCATAGAAGGAAAATAAAATGGCAAAAATCGTTAAAGTAATTGGTCGTGAAATCATCGACTCTCGTGGTAACCCAACTGTTGAAGCTGAAGTTCATTTAGAAGGTGGCTTCGTAGGTTTAGCAGCAGCTCCATCTGGTGCATCAACAGGTTCTCGTGAAGCGTTAGAATTACGTGATGGCGACAAATCTCGTTTCTTAGGTAAAGGCGTATTAAAAGCAGTTTCAGCAGTAAATAACGAAATTGCAAACGCACTTGTTGGTAAAGAAGGTACTGCACAAGCTGAAATCGACCAAATCATGATCGATTTAGACGGTACAGAAAACAAATCTAAATTCGGTGCAAACGCAATCTTAGCGGTATCTTTAGCAACAGCTAAAGCAGCAGCAGCATCTAAAGGTTTACCATTATATGCTTACATCGCAGAATTAAACGGTACTCCGGGCGTATATTCTATGCCATTACCAATGATGAACATCATCAACGGTGGTGAGCACGCAGACAACAACGTTGATATCCAAGAATTCATGATTCAACCGGTTGGCGCTAAAACATTAAAAGAAGCATTACGTATCGGTGCTGAAGTATTCCACAATCTTGCTAAAGTATTAAAAGCGAAAGGCTTAAATACTGCTGTGGGTGATGAAGGTGGTTTCGCACCAAATCTTGCATCTAACGCAGACGCTTTAGCATGTATCAAAGAAGCAGTAGAAAAAGCTGGTTATGTTTTAGGTAAAGATGTCACTTTAGCAATGGACTGTGCGTCTTCTGAGTTCTACAACAAAGACAACGGTTTATATGAAATGAAAGGTGAAGGTAAATCATTCACTTCTCAAGAATTTACTCACTACTTAGAAGGCTTATGCAAAGAGTACCCAATCGTGTCTATCGAAGATGGTCAAGATGAGTCTGACTGGGAAGGTTTTGCATACCAAACTAAAGTACTTGGCGACAAAGTACAATTAGTAGGTGATGACTTATTCGTAACCAATACCAAAATCTTAAAAGAAGGTATCGAAAAAGGTATCGCAAACTCAATCTTAATCAAATTCAACCAAATCGGTTCATTAACTGAAACTTTAGCAGCAATCAAAATGGCTAAAGATGCAGGTTACACAGCGGTTATCTCACACCGTTCTGGTGAAACTGAAGATGCAACAATTGCTGATTTAGCAGTTGGTACAGCAGCAGGTCAAATCAAAACGGGTTCAATGAGCCGTTCAGACCGCGTTGCGAAATACAACCAATTAATCCGTATCGAAGAAGCATTAGCAGCTGCAGGTACACCAGCACCATTTAACGGTTTAAAAGAAGTTAAAGGTCAAGCGTAATCTGCTTCCTAAAGCACGATAAAATTGCACCGCACTTTTGAAAAGTGCGGTGTTTTTTTACACCTAATTTTTTGATTTTCTGAATATTATTTTAATGTTTCAAGAAAAGTGATAAATGCCTCTTTTTGAATAGAAGATAGACTATCCCATTTTTGGTTTATTTCTATCTCTTTTAATTCCTTCTCTGTAAAGTTGGCCGGAATACAATCTTGGAAAAACCAATTAATCGGTGTTTTAAAGAAAATAGCTATATCAATCAAGTGATTAACATTGATTTTACTTGCCCCTCTCTCATAGCGTGAAAGTTGTTGCTGAGATAAATTAATACATTCTGACAACTTTTCCGCTGAATAGCCAAATTCCTTTCTCTTTTGTTGAATACGCTGCCCAATTAGTTTATCTGTCATTTCTGCAGGAAGTTGTGCCATTTTAATCCTTTTATCTATTCATACTCATCTATTCACATTTTGAGCATTTTTCCACTTGAAAACAGAGTTATAAATGAGTAAAATTGCCTTTGTTTACTTATTTATTAACTAAGAATCAGAAGATTCTGATTATTTCTACTTATCAAAGGATGTGCTTATGAGAAAATTACTTCTTTCTGCAATTTTGGCTGGATTATTAACCGCTTGTAGTGGCGGCGGTGGCGGTAGCGGTACAGCAACAACACTGGATAATTCTAACGTTGATTTAACCAACAGCCCGAAAGGGGATGTTGGTGCTAAAACTACTGATGGAGAACTGTATGGTCAAAACAGCAATGACTCTTTCTATGGTATTTGGTTAAACGATAGCAAAACCTTAAAAGAAGTTCGTTATCAAGGAACAGCAGCAACAAATTTACCTTCTGGTAGCGCAACTTACTTAGGCGATGCTTATTGGGTAAGTGGTGCAACAGGGCAGCCATCCAAAGGTGGTAAAACTACATTAAATGTAGATTTTGATCAGAAAACGGTAGATGGAAAAGTTGAATTTAGCCTATTAACCGATGGTCGTGCACAAGATATTACCTTGCACAAAACCCAATTAAACGGTACCACTTTCAGCGGCAAAGCAACCACTCTATTACAGGAAGGCACTTATGAAGGTGGCTTGTTCGGTAATGGAGCAAAAGAAGCAGCAGGTATTGCAACTTTCAGTGGCGATAACAGCTACGATACTTCATTCGGTGGTATTCGTTACTAATTCTTTGAGCAGTTAAACCTAGTTCGCATTTGCGTGCTAGGTTTGAATATAACTTTTACCATTCTTATGCGTTCTTTCTTTTTACTCGCCTTATGTTGTTCTAATATTGTTTTTGCTTCCGTAACAACACTTGAAGAGCAATTAAAACAAGCTATTTACCAAAATAATAGCGGTCAAATTCAATCTTTACTTTACCAATATCAACAGCAGCCTCAGCAAGATTTGACATTAAAGTCTTATGCAGAAGCTAAGCTAGCCGCTTTACAGCATAACTATGACGTTGCTATTCGTATTTACCGAAAAATATTGAGCGAACGACCTGAACTCAATTCAATTCGAATGGAATTGGCAAAAGTACTCTTTGCCGATCGACAAGATAGCGCAGCAAGAGTGCAGTTTGATAAAGTGAAAAGTGTCAAAAATCTACCATCTTCGGCATACCAACTTATTGAACGTTATATTGATGCTCTCAATTCAAGAAATAGTTGGCAATTTGATGCGAGCATTTCCTATCTTAAAACGGATAATGTCGAAAATGTTTCATCATCTTCAGTCATTGAAAATACGGGATTTGTAAAAGGTGCGGGAATGTTGCCGCAAAAAGCACAGGGGGTTGCCTATAATTTGGGCATTAATCGTGATTTTAATCTAATAGGTTCACATTATCTCGGCGTGAGTAATGAAACCTACGGCAAAACCTATTGGGATAACCACCAATATGACGATCTTTTTAGTCGCACTTTTATCGGTTATGCTTACAAAAAGAATGATACGACTTTGCGATTACAACCCTTTTATGAAAAACGCTGGTATGGAGGCAATTCATTTCATTGGTCAAATGGCGCAGAAATCAGTTACAGTTTTTGGCTTTCACAAAATTGGCAAAGCCAAACCGCACTTGAATATGAAAAACGCCGTTTTTTCAAAGATAACCCGCAGGCTGGGAATATTCGAACAGCTTCAACAACGTTGATTTGGTATCGAAACCCCGAACAAATTTTTTATCTCGGAGCAGCTTTTTCTCAGCAACGCTTACAAGAGCGACAATACAGCTCTGATATTCAGAATTTACGTTTAGGTTGGTTGCAAGAATACGCTTTTGGGATTTCAACAAAATTAAATCTCTCTTTTACCCATCGCCAATTTAAAGATCAAGCGATACTGGGTGGTATCTTGCCACTCGGCAAAATTCGTCAAGATCATATTTATTCAGTTTTTGCACAAGTGTGGAAACGAGATTGGCATTTATGGGGCATTACACCTAAATTAAATTTGGAATGGCGGAAACAGAAAAGCAATTTGGATACGCTTTATTCCTACAAAATGCATAACGTTACACTCGCTTTTGAAAAGACTTTTTAACGTCCACAGATAGCCCAAGCATTCCTCGACTAGAATATGTTAAAATATCGCAAAATTTAAAAGAGGAAACCTTATGTTACATTTAGTTTTAGAAGATAAACATTTGCTTGGTCAAGCGAAACGCCAAGGGGCGCATTCTACGGTTCACGAGCATTTTGTGGTGATGTTTGAAGATGATGGCGAAACAGGTTATTTTTACGCGTTAGATCTACGCAACCAAGAAAGCCCTGTTGTTGATAGCTTATTTGTTTACAGCAGCAATGACATCGAAAACAAACACGAAGCGCGCCAATTACAAATTTGTTGGAGCGAAGATGGCAATCAAGCTTTCCTGCTGATTAACGGCTATCCTCACGCATCCTTTGATTTTACACGCTTAGTGGGTTACAACCACAGTAAATTCCCAACACCGGAATTTGGTAGTATGTGGTCAAGAGAAGAAATCAACGAAGATTTAGTTAAGAAGTGGTTGAATTTATAAGAACAAGGGCTTGATACGCAATCAAGCCCTTACTTTATTGGTTGCATAATGCTTGAATATGACTTACATAATAACAGTTAAAATGCGATTTTATATACATCCAGAATTTCTTCAGCAGTACAATCTCTAGGGTTTCCACCAGTGCACACATCATTAAAAGCATCCACAGATAACGCCGGAAGATCCGCTTCTTGGACACCAATCGCAGAAAGTTTTTCCGGAATACCCACATCTTTGGCAAGCTGTTTTACCGCATTCACCGCCGCATTGCGATATTCTTCCGGTGACATTTGATCAACCCCCTGAACGCCCATAGCTCGTGCGATTTCACGATATTTTTCACCGGTAAAATCTTTATTAAAATCCATCACATAAGGCAATAACACCGCATTCGCAATACCATGTGGCGTATCGTAATAGGCGGAAAGCGGATGAGCCATACTATGCACAACACCAAGCCCGACATTAGAAAATCCCATGCCTGCAATATATTGCCCCAATGCCATACCTGCACGTCCTTCCGGCGTATTTTCTACTGCCCCACGTAGGCTACGAGAAATCATTTCGATCGCTTTCAAATGTAATGCATCCGTTAACTCCCAAGCACCTTTTGTGATATAGCCTTCGATAGCATGGGTCAAAGCATCCATTCCCGTTGCTGCCGTTAATCCTTTTGGCATCGATGACATCATATCGGGATCAACAATAGCGACAACAGGAATATCATTCACATCCACACAAACAAATTTACGTTTTTTGGCTTCATCGGTAATCACATAATTAATGGTCACTTCTGCTGCAGTACCTGCCGTTGTCGTCACCGCAATAATAGGCACACATTTATTTTTAGTTGGCGCCACACCTTCAAGAGAAAGTACATCGGAAAATTCGGGGTTATTAATAATAATCCCAATGGCTTTCGCACTATCAATTGGTGAACCACCACCAATGGCGATTAAATAGTCTGCGCCAACTTGTTTAAAGGTTTCCACACCTTGTTTAATAATATCCACACTAGGATTCGCTTTAACTTCATCAAAAAGCACATAATCCAAATTAGCTTGTTCCAAAAGTGTGGTAACTTTTTCCGCTACTTTAAATTTCACTAAATCCTTGTCAGTGACGACAAGTGCTTTTTTAAACCCACGACGTTGCGCCTCGGTAACCACATTCTGCACGGCACCAGAACCGTGGTAACTGGTTTCATTAAGGATCATTCGATTTGCCATAATATATTCTCCTTACTTCATATAATGAACAAATAAAAAGTGCCGCCAAACGACCGCACTTTTAAGATAATTATTTCAACACTTTCCAGCATCTGAATCCATAGATAGCGATAACAATGAAACAGATGAGTGGAAGAACAAATGAGAAGTTCACTGCCGGCATGCCTGCCACAACACCTTGGTCAATAATCATACCTTGCAATGGTGGCATTAATGCACCGCCCACGATCGCCATAACTAAACCAGCCGCACCTAAAGCAGATTCTTCTCGCTGTCCATCCAAGGCAATACCATAAATCGTTGGAAACATCAGTGACATAAATACGGATGTTAATACTAAGCAGTAGAGTCCTACGATCCCATCAATGAACATAACGCCCAATATACTGAAAAATCCCCCAACAGCAAACAAGAATAACATCACTTCTGCTTTTAAAAACTTCATCACAGCTGTGCTAATAAAACGGCTACAAATAAATAATGCCATCGCAACAATATTCCAGTTTTGTGCTTCTGCTTTGGTAAGACCAATGCGTTCAGCATACTGAATAATAAATGTCCAACACATAATTTGTACACCGACATAGAATACTTGTGCAACTACACCTTCGCGATATTTTTCATTAACAATTAAGCGTTTAAATGCCTCTTTAGGTGAAATATGTGCAGATTCATCCGCTTTCGTTGTCGGCATTTTATAAAGTGCAATAATGATAAACACCGCCAATACAATTAATCCAATGACCACATAAGGGTTTCGAATCATCGCCAAGTCGTGGGTTTTCACCACTGCTTTCTCAGCCGCTGACAAGGTATTAAAAATAAGATTACCTGCCGCATCACGTTTTTCTGAATCAAGGTTAGTTAAGACAATTTGTGATGCTACAAACATTCCCGTAATCGATCCTAATGGGTTAAAGGATTGCGCAAAATTCAATCTACGCGTGGCGGTACTTGGATCACCCATAGACAAAATATAAGGATTTGCAGTTGTTTCAAGAAACGCAAGGCCAAAAGTAAGAATATAAAGCGACCATAGGAAGAACGAAAATTGCTCAAACATTGCAGCAGGAATAAATAAGAATGCCCCTACCGCATACAACGCCAAACCTAATAAAACACCCGCTTTATAACTATAACGACTAGCAAATAATGCCGCAGGAATCGCCATTGTTCCGTAGCCACCATAGAAAGCAAATTGCACTAATGCCGCTTCAGAGGCTGGAATTTCCATGACCGTTTGGAACACCGCCACCATCGGATTAGTAATATCATTCGCAAATCCCCACAACGCAAACAACGATGTAATTAAAATAAAGGGGACGATAAATTTTTTCTCAAGCACTTTAGCACTCATAGAATATTCCTTCTAAACGTTTAACCTGTCATTTGCAACACATTCTCATTTTTCTTCGACCCAAGACCCGTAAGACTTGAATTTCTCTAACACAAAACGCATTTCATCTTGGGATAACACCGGAATCGGCTTACCTGTAGCTAATAATTTCAAATACCATTCTGAAATCACTTCCACTTCATGCGCGATATGCAACGCTTTGTCTAAGGTTTTATCGGTTGTAATTAAGCCGTGGTGAGCCAATAGAATAGCTTTACTTTGCTTGATACCATCACGCACATAATCTGCTAATTGATGGGTACCAAAGGTGGCATAAGGGACACATGGAATATGATCGGTTCCCGTACAAGCAATCATATAATGAATAGCTGGAATTGCTTCGCCAAGAATCGAAACCGCGGCACAATTACGTGAATGATTATGTACAACAGCGTCCATTTCGGGACGAGCTTCATACACAGCTAAATGAAATTGCCATTCACTGGACGGCAATTTGCCATCTTCGTGTTGCCCGTTTTTATCAACATAAACAATAGAATCTTCGGTCATTTCTTCATAAGGTGTCCCCGTTGGTGTAATAAGCATACCGTCTTGATAACGCACGCTCACATTTCCTGCAGTTCCTTGATTTAAACCGAGCTTAGTCATTTCTAAACAAGTAGAAATAATTTGACGAGAGAGTTCTTTACGATTCATAGTAGATTCCTTATTTCACAGGTGTCACACCTTTTTTAATAATAATATTGCCGTATTTCGCCAATTCGCCTGTAATCACCACGGCATAAGCCGTTTTAGCGCGATCATAAAAAGCGAAACGTTCAATACGTTGTAAATTTGGTACATTTCCCACCGCACTTTTAATGGCGGCAAGATAGCGTTCTTCTACGGTAGGATCCAAGCTGTCGCCTTCTACGGCTTGCATCATAATCAGTGGCGCGTCCACATAAGCGTCATATTCAAACAATGGACTAATCCCTTCCAACAAAGTGGCAACACCAATTCCGTCTGCGCGAATGACGCGATGATGAAGTTGATGTGCAGGGAAATGAGCGTCCGATAAGACAAGTTCATCGCCATGTCCCATTTCGGCGAGCACTTTTAATAATTCAGGCGAAATCGCCGGATGAATACCTTTTAACATTTTTCGCTCCTTGTTAATTTTGTTGTAAAAGTGCGGTGTAAATTGCGGTATTTTCTGATGGCATTATGCGTTTTTTAGCCGCTTGCATGGCTTGCTGTGCTTGTTCTGCATTGGCATACACGCCAACGCCTGCAAACACGAACATCGCGGCACCTAACACCGTACTTTCTGCCACATCGACCACATCAATCGGCAAGCCTAAAACATCCGCGCGAATTTGATTCCATAACCGATTTTTTGAACCGCCACCGACACAAATTAGGCTTTTCGCTTTGAAATGACTAACTTGCTCAAGCACATCCAATCCTTGTTTTAATTGGTAAGCCATATATTCCAATGCGGCACGGTAAATTTGCCCCCGTTGGCTGTGCATAGAAAGCCCGACAATTTGCCCTACTCCGCAATGGTGATCAGAATTAAACACGCCTTGTAAGGAAATACCGCCTGCGCCTGCCGGCTGTGCTTCACCTTCCGCAATCATGGTGGAATAATAACGATCCGTTCCTGCCACATCGGCAAACAACAATTTACCGATCCATTCCATAATGCCTGACCCCACCCATTGCACCGCCGGATTATAGGTTTTTGCTTGTGCGTCAAATTCGGTGGTTAAACCTTGTGGCACAAATTCAAAATGTGGTTCTGCTTGTTGTGTGCGAGCCATCAGAATTTCCCATGTACCCGAACTTAACACCGGTTGATTTAACGCCGCGCCTGAACCAAAAACGGCAAATTGGGTATCATGGCCACAGGAAATTACGGGAATAGGATTTAACCCAAATAGTTCACAAAGTGCGGTCTGTAAAACACCAATTTTTTCGCCCGCGCTTTTCATTGGTGGAAAATGAGAATGGGTTAATCCTAATTTAGAAAGCACCTCCACATCCCAATCATTGGCTTGCAAATGGGTCATCATCGATGTCCCCGCCATGGTGCGATCCGTGGTCAATTCCCCTGTTAAACGGTAAGTGAGCATGGAAGAAATAAATACCCATTTATCCATTTGCGCAAAAATCTCCGGCTGATTTTCTTTGAGCCAAATAAGTTTAAATAAGGTATTGAAACTGTATTGCCCAATGCCATTGCGTTCATATAAGGCTTTTACATCAAAATAATGGTCGAGCTTTTGCATAACTGGCAATGTACGCGGGCATTTCCACGAAATAATGGGATAAAGCTGATTGCCCTGTTGATCAAAAGGCGCACCGTCCACACCAAAGGTGGTCACTCCGATACCCACAATATTGGCAAGATCAATCTCTTTTGCTTTTAAGGCGCTTAAGGTTTGTTCCGCACACAAGGTGAGTTTTGACCAAATTTCATCAAAATCCCAAATATGGTAATCCGGGCTTTCTGTACCTGTTTGCGTATTATTCGCAAGGTGATGTGCTGCGATAATTTCGCCTTTCTCATTCATGGCAATGGTGCGTAAATTGGTGGCACCACAATCAAAAATTAGGGCTAATTTCATATTAGACTCCTTGAAAGTGCGGTCAAAAATGGATGATTTTTTTGATTTATAGGTGGGCAGCTTCGCCCACCGTCTTATGTTGTTAAGTTATTTATAAAGTGGCCCAAAATTCTCGCAAGCACGGTAATCTTGACCTTCTTTATCTTGACCAAAACCACTCCATGCACTTGGGCGGAATACTTGTTGATCATCCACATTGTGCATACAAACCGGAATCCGCAACATAGACGCTAAGGTAATGAGATCTGCACCAATATGACCATAAGTCGCCACACAGTGATTTGCGCCCCAGTTCGCCATCACAGAATACACATCGGTAAAGGCGCCTTTGCCTGTTAAACGTGGTACAAACCAAGTGCAAGGCCAGGTTTCATTCGTCCGTTTCATTAAGGTTTCATGGACGTCTTCAGGTAATTCAATGGACCACCCTTCTGCAATTTGTAAAACAGGGCCTAAACCTTTGATGATATTTAAACGGTGCATCGTAAACGGCATACCGCCTTTGGTGACAAATTGAGAAGAATAGCCACCACCACGGAAATATTCATGTACCGCAGGACACCATTTGGTATTTTCTAAACAACGTTCGCCATCTTCCGGTGTCACATCCCATGCCGGTTTGATGGTTGGTTTACCATCCGCATAATGATGCTGACCGCTACCGTCTAATGCGGCGGATCCTGAGTTGATTAAATGGATGAACCCGCTTTCAGGACGGAATCCGGTGACGCGTTCAACAGAATCTTGGCTCCAATAAGTACGCACATCCGCAAAGACTTGCGCTTGTCCGGTGAGTTGATGACCTAATAGCATACATACGCCGTTGAGTGAGTCATTTTCGGTGGCGAGAATATAAGGCGGACGTACACCATTCCAGTCATAAGTTGAGTTAAGCATGGCTTCCATAAAATCGCCATTTGGTAAATGATCTGTCCAATGACGTTGACCTTGGAAACCCGCCGCAATGGCATTATGACCTAATGCTTCTTCCCCAAAACCTAACTCGGCAAGACGTGGATTACCCACCATTAAATCCCGGGCAATCATGGTCATTTTCACCACATTTGCCCAAAGTTCTTCACGTTCTGCCGGTGTACGTTGATGTTCCGGTGTATTCACATCAACGCCTTCAGGGCAATGTGCTTTCACCCAGTCAAAGGCTAATTTGAATTCTTCTTCATCATAAATATGGCGATCCAAACGGCGTTTAATTTCCGTCATATCCACATATTCATTACGCATGCCAAGATAGTCTTGGAAGAACGGTTGATTTACAATAGATCCCGCAATCCCCATGGAAACCGAACCGATAGAAAGATAAGATTTACCGCGAATGGTTGCTACCGTGAGTGCGGCACGGGCAAAGCGCAATAATTTTTCTTGTACATCCGCAGGAATACTTGTGTCGTCTGCTTCTTGCACTTCTGTACCATAAATAGAGAATGCAGGTAAACCAAGTTGTGAATGGCCTGCCAATGCTGCCGCTAAATAAACGGCGCCTGGGCGTTCGGTACCGTTAAATCCCCAAATGGCTTTCGGCATATGGGGATCCATATCGATGGTTTCAGAACCATAGCACCAACAAGGCGTCACTGTAATGACCGCCCCCACATTGGCTAATTTAAATTTTTCAGCACAGGCAGCCGCTTCTGCGACACCACCGATACAAGTATCAGCAATCACACATTCCACAAAAGAGCCATCTGTATGACGAATATGCGTTTGTAATAATTCTGCAACAGACTTCGCCATATTCATGGTTTGCTCTTCTAAAGATTCACGAACTCCCATACGGCGACCATCAATGGTTGGGCGGATACCAATTCTAATCGGAGTTGATTTAATCATAGACTTATTCCTTCTTAATGATTGATTACTCAGCTAACAAGATTGTTAGTACTCTGTACTGCTTGAGAATATTGTTAACCGTCAACAAAGAAAGAACCTAATATTTTTTCAATTTTGCATGATTTTTGTGACAAAGATCACATATTTCGGTCAAAAACACACATATGAAATGCCCGATTTGTTCAAGAAATAAAACAAATCGGGCATTTAGTACAATCTCATTATGCTGTTAAAACTAAAATATCGTATTCATGACAATACTTTTCTAACTCATAAGGAAGGGGTTTATCTGTTGAAATCACATCCATTTGTGAAAGCTCCCCTAATAAAATCAAATTTTTCTTTTCAAATTTAGAACTATCCGCAATCAGAATTTTCTGCCCTGAAGCATCCAGCATTTTTCGTTTTAAAGAGGCATTTACTTCATTACTCTCCCAAATTTTGCCTTGGCTATCTATGCCGGTACAAGAAAAAATCCCAATATCAATATGCAAACGTTCTAATAATTTTTCAGATAATGGCCCATAAAAAGCATCATATTTACTGGAATAGACACCACCAGTTGCAATGGTTCTAATATTAGGTTTATTCACTAATGCCGTGATGTTGTGCATAGAATTCGTGACAACGGTACAAGGAATATCGGGTATTTGTTGCGCGAAATGCCAGCTGGTTGAACTGGCATCTAAACCAATTACAGAGCCTTCAAAAACATAATCTATGGCGTTTAACGTAATCATACGTTTGATCTCTGCATTGGTTCGTTGGCGAGTTTGAAAAGAGCGTCCAATATCTCGTGCTTTTACACCCGCTGCGCCGCCATGGGTACGATAAATCAACCCACGTTGTGCCAACGAATTCAAATCTCGGCGAATAGTTTCCACTGAAACAGAAAAGTCTGCGGCTAATGCCGCTACCGAAACATTGCCCAGTGTATTAATTCGTTGCAAAATCATTTCTTCACGTTTTTGCATAAAAACCTCACGTCAATTCGGTCAAAACGGTCATCTCATTATACTCTCCATATCAATCAACTTGCCAAATAATTCTCTTACAAATGCTCATAAAAAAAGTGCGGTTAATTTCAACCGCACTTCAAAAATCAGCCTAAAATAAAACTAAACTGTTCTATTTTCCATACTATCAGGCCACGCATTCACCACCGCTTTCACTAACGTTGCCAAAGGAATAGCAAAAAATACGCCCCAGAAGCCCCATAATCCGCCAAAAATCAGGACGGCAACAATGATAGTTAAGGGGTGTAAGTTAACCGCTTCGGAAAATAAGAAGGGAACGAGTAAGTTACCGTCCAGCAATTGGGACACCACATAGGCAATGAGCAAATACCAAAATGTGGAATGATCACCAAATTGAGCAAGAGCAAGGGCAACAACAGGAATGGTAACGAGCACCGCGCCTACGTAAGGAATCAGGACGGATAGCCCTACTGCCACCGCTAATAAGAGCGCATAATTCAAGCCAAAGAATAAGAAAATGATATACGTCACTACGGTCACAATCGCGATTTCAAGCAATTTACCACGAATATAATTTGCAATTTGTTGTTGCATTTCTTCCCAAACATTAAACGCTAACATGCGATTTTTAGGTAAAAAACGCACTAATGAACCGATTAATAACTCTTTATCTTTCAACATAAAAAACATCATTAACGGAACTAAAAAAGCATAAATCCCGATAGAAACTAAATTTATAATCGAACTTAAGGAAAATTTCACCGCACTTTCCCCAAATAGTAAGATTTTTTCGCGAGTTGAACTAAAAATACTTTCCACCATTTGATAATCCACTAATTCGGGATAACTTTCAGGCAAGGTTGCCATCCAAGCATGAAAACGGTTAAACATATTAGGTAAGTCGCTAAGTAATTTTATCGTTTGATTAACTAAACTCGGCATCAAACCCAATACAATCGTCAACACTAATGCAATAAAACCACCAAGCATGAAGGTGATGGCAAGCATTCGTGGTACTTTGAGTTTTTGGTTTAAAAACTTAATAGGCATTTCAAGCAAATAAGCAAGAACAATGGCAATGAGCAATGGTGCAATCAAATCACTGAAAAAATAAATAGAAAAAAATCCAAATAACAAAATTGCCGCAAGACTCATCGCTTGAGGATCACTAAATCGACGTTTATACCAACTTTTAAATAAATCAATCATCTTAATTTTCTCTCAATCAAAATTTTTATTGATTATAAGTTAAAATTCCAGGGAATTACATATATAATGAGCCCCGTTTATTTGGAGGAAACTATGGCAAAACAAAAAAACATATGCCTTGAACATTCCTATATTCAAGGTAACATCTCTTATCAACATACTCGTGGTGAAATTAGAGATAATGCTATTCAAGCATTATTGCATGATCGATTATTTCGTCATCGCGTTGAGAAAAAATTAAAAGGAAAAGGAAGTTATCAGCGTAAAGCTAAGCATAGCCATCGTTATTATGAAAAGCCCGATCATAAAATATCTGTTTTGAGAGATTTTATAATCGGGTTTTTAACAGTGAATACAACAATACATTAGAGGTAATTATGTCAGTAAAAACAGAACTTTTATATAGTAATAACTGGAATGTGCGCATTAGTGACCCAGGTGAAGAAGGGGCAACCAGCCACTTTTTTGAAACTATTTACATCACTCTGGAAGCGCATATTCATGGCGACAATGTGCAATATGAATTTACGCGTAAAGTGGAAAACGAAGTGAAAATTCACCGCACTTTTACTGATTTAAATGAACTCTTTATTTTCTTGGCGGATTATTTAGATCCTGTTTCATTAGGCAATTTAGGCGTCAAGATTGGGCAACTAGGGTTGGCAAAATAAATATAAGTATGACTAAAAGGATGTTTATGCATCCTTTTTTAATTTCATAGGTGTAATAGACAAAAAAGCAAAACCCTGATAACTTTCGTTATCAGGGCTTCTTAATATGGCTCCTCCTGCGGGACTCGAACCTGCGACATATGGATTAACAGTCCACCGTTCTACCGACTGAACTAAGGAGGAAGAGTGGTGCCTCGAGGCGGAATCGAACCACCGACACGGGGATTTTCAATCCCCTGCTCTACCGACTGAGCTATCGAGGCGTTACGCTATCGCGTTAACACGTGGCGTATTATAAGGATTTCGACTTGCGGGTCAACTGTTATTTTCAAAAAAATTCAATTTTTTAATTGTTTGCTTGTTTAATATTCAGAATGAATACAAAACACTCAAAGAACGTATCGTTTTTCATTCTCTACGCCAATTTAAGCGACAAAAAATCCTTATGATTTTCACCATAAGGATTTTTACTAGGAATTACTGCGCTCTACGATAACCACGTTGAGCTTTATCTACCTTCACCAAATAATTACGCGCTTGCGCTGATGGGTGGCTTGTCGTTAAGATGCGATAAACTTGCTCTGGTTGCATTCTGTTAATGATCTCAACCGCTTCATCTAAATCATTACTAAATACACGCAATACCGCACCTGCACCACTGTTATAAGCAGAAATCATGGCATAACGCATAGATGTTGGATTTTCAATACCGGCCAAATATTCATTTTTCAACAGCCACAAATAAGAGACGCCTGCGTCAATATTTTTCTCCGGATCAAATAAATATGATTTATTTGGCTGACCACTGCGACCTTTCATTTTAAACACATCACGACCTGCGGTATGCGGTACAACTTGCATCAATCCCATGGCATTAGCATAGCTAATCGCATAAGGGTTAAAACTCGATTCGGTTTGCATAATACCTAAAATCAAACTTTCATCAATACCATATTGACGCGAGGATTTACGCACATAAGGCAAATATTTACGCGCACGGACATTGACATGGTTTGCAATCATTTGAATTGCCACAAACTGCACAGTACGCCCATTAGACAAACGGCGTTGCTGTAATTTATTTTGAATCAAATAGGTTGCAAAATTATTGGCAATATTCACATCTGTAATGGACTGACCGAAATTATTTACCACTTGCCCAACTAAGAAAGGACGGCTACTAATCGGTGTATCACCTGAAGCAAATAAGTCAATGCCTTTGGCATCAGAACCCATCAACAAAGTGTGCACAATAGCACTATGCAAACGATTCGCATCAGCTAAGGTTTCGATGATAATTCGACCATCATCAAAGCTGATATGGCTACGCGTATAATAACTGTCCGTATATTTCACATAGTCTTGGCGACTCGCCACAAGCAGTTCATTAACCCCCCAAATTTGGTCAATATTTTGCGAAAACTGCCCCGTTAATATATCTAAACCATGGGTATCTTTTGAAAAGACATCATCCAGTTCGGTATTGCTTGAAGAACAAGCATACAAAAATGGCACAATCGCTAAAACCAATAATTTTCTTAAAGTAAGCTTCATTATTTTTACTCATTAGTTTGCAGGAGGCGTATAACCGTCAATTTTGACCTCTTTTCCTTCAAAAAGAAAATTCACCATTTCTGTTTCTAATAATTGGCGATGTTCCACATTCATCATATTCAATTTTTTTTCATTCACCAGCATGGTTTGTTTTTTCAGCCACTCGCCCCACGCTTGTTTGCTGATATTCTCAAAAATACGCTTCCCTAAATCCCCGGGATAAAGCTGAAAATCCAACCCTTCAGCTTCTTGTTTTAAATAAGAGCAAAATACAGTTCTAGCCATTCTTACGTCCTTTCTGAAATTCTAATAATAAATTTTTTACTGGCGTAGCCAACCCAATTGGCTCAGGATTTTGCGGATCATACCAATATTTAACCGCACTTTGTACTGAAGATTGATATTCCGCCTGAATTTCTTCGATTTTTTTCCAGTTACAACGATCTTGGTCAAAATTATCACCATCAAGTTCCGCATAAATAGGATAAATGTCTAAATGAAAATGACTAAAGGTATGACGAAATATAGTCCATTCCTGATATTGCCGGATACCTTGTCGCTGCAACTCAGTGAGTAACGCTGATTTTGTCTCAAATTGCGGGAAGCAATACAATCCGCCCCACAGTCCTGAACTAGGGCGTTGTTCCAACGCCACTTTGTTATGTTGAGCCAAAATCAAAAAATAGCTTTTACGTTCAGGTAACGTTTTTTTCGGCTTTTTAGCCGGAAACTCCGCCCAAGAATTCGTTAAATTTGCACCGCACTTTTGCTTCAACGGGCAAAGATCGCATTTGGGTTTTGTACGAGTACAAACTAAAGCGCCAATATCCATCATAGCTTGGTTAAAATCAGCCACACGATCACGTGGTGTCACTTCTGCACTTAACGCCCAAAGTTGATTTTCCACCGCTTTCTCTCCAGCCCAACCTTCCACACAAAAATAACGAGAAAGTACACGCTTTACATTGCCATCCAAAATGGGATAAGGCTGCCCCAAAACCGAAGAGAGAATCGCACCAGCGGTGCTACGTCCTATGCCAGATAATGCCAAAACCTGATCAAAATCTTGGGGAAATTCACCATGAAATTGATCGCGAATTTGTTGGGCAGCTTTGTGCAAATTGCGCGCGCGGGCGTAATAGCCCAAGCCTGTCCATAAATGCAACACTTCGTCTTGTTTCGCATTGGCAAGTGCGGTGATAGTTGGAAAGGTTTTGATAAATCGTTCAAAATAAGGAATCACCGTTGCCACTTGTGTTTGTTGCAACATCACTTCCGACAACCAAACACCGTAAAGGGTTTTATTTTGTTGCCAAGGTAAATGTTTGCGTCCAAACTGCTCAAACCAAGTTAAAACGCTGTGAGCAAAAGGGGCTGTAGCGGAAGATGTTGCTTGCATAAAGAACTTAAGTGCGGTTAAAAATGAGCATAGATTTTAGCATAATAACCGCTTATAATTCACTGCGATTTAATTTGAGCTATCGAAAATATGACAGAACAAAAACAAACTTTTGCCGATCAAAAACGTAAAACCGTAGAAACTGCTGAGTTTACTGAAGACGGACGTTATAAGCGTAAAATTCGGAGTTTCGTGCTACGAACAGGGCGTTTAAGCGAATTCCAACGCAATATGATGAATGAAAATTGGGCTGAATACGGCTTAGATCATCAAACGGAACCTTTTGATTTTGAAAAGATTTATGGTAATACCAACCCTGTTGTGTTAGAAATCGGATTTGGTATGGGCAAATCCTTGGTTGAAATGGCAGAACAAAACCCAGATAAAAACTATCTTGGTATTGAAGTGCATACGCCTGGCGTTGGAGCTTGTCTCGCCTATGCCATTGAAAAAGGGGTAAAGAATTTACGAGTTATTTGCCACGATGCAACGGAAATTTTACGTGATTGTATTGCTGACGAATCGCTTGGCGGGTTGCAACTTTTCTTTCCTGATCCTTGGCATAAAGCAAAACACCATAAACGCCGCATTGTTCAACCGCACTTTATAGAAACCGTAGCCCAAAAATTATCCGCTGGTGGTTTTATTCATTTTGCAACGGACTGGGAAAATTATGCTGAGCATATGTTGGAAGTATTACAAGCAATGCAAAATACGGTGGGAATTCGTAATACATCAGCAACCAATGACTATATTCCCCGCCCTGACTTTCGTCCATTAACGAAGTTTGAAGCTCGCGGTCACCGACTCGGGCATGGCGTTTGGGATTTATATTTTATAAAAGATTAACCAACACATAATAGGAGAATATTATGGCTATTAAACGTAATGCACGCCAACGCAAAAAAATGCACTTGGCAGAATTCCAAGAATTGGGCTTTTTAGTGAACTGGCAATTTGCTGAAGGAACGGCTATCGACCAAATCGATGCTACAGTTGATCGTTTTATTGCGGAAGTCATCCAACCTAATGGTTTAGCCTATGAAGGCAGTGGTTACTTACATTGGGAAGGTTTGGTTTGCCTTGAAAAATTAGGAAAATGTGACGAATCTCACCGCACTTTAGTGAAAACTTGGCTAGAAAATAACGGTTTACAACAAATCGAAATCAGCGAATTATTCGATATTTGGTGGGACTATCCGACTAAAGGTTAATTGTTTTGCTTTCGGAAAGGTGTAATGAACAAATTTGTCTATTACACCTTTCAGTTCCTAACAAAATGCCTATTTACACTCTTCTTCGACTTCCATTGGTTTGATCGCTTGATTAATCATTTTGGTTACTTGTGATGGATTATTGGTAGTGAATACTTTGCCTCCCGTCACACGAGCCGCGTAGTTTGCCGCTTTTGCATTACCAATATCAACCACATTGATTTTTAGCTTAGGTTTCGCACGCGCTAATAATAGCCAAGTCCTAAATAATAAGGGCGAGTAATAAACCCGCCCTCAATCAATATAGAATACTTGCGATATTACAGGAACATATTCGCAAATAACAAACCAAAAGCAATACTGAATACCATGCTTAATAAGCCCGGAAGCATAAAGCTGTGGTTGAAAATGAATTTACCGATTTTCGTTGTACCCGTTGTGTCAAAGTCGATTGACGCAATGATTGGGCCGTAGTTCGGGATAAAGAAGTAACCGTTAACAGCAACGAATACCCCGATTAAGACTGGTGCAGGAATACCTAAAGCAATCGCTAATGGGAATAAAGTTGCCACTGTCGCACCTTGGCTATTAACTAATACAGATAACACGAATAAGGCGAAAGCGAATGTCCATGGTGCAGTTTCTACTAAACCTGTTACCATGCCTTTTACTTCATCCATATGACCTTGCATTAAGGTATCGCCTAACCATGCAATACCAAAGATAGCGATTACCGCACGCATACCTGCATGGAATACAGAACCTTTAGTGATTTCATTACCATCCGGTTTACAGAATAAGATAATTAATGCACCAATGGTTAACATCACGATTTCGATCGTGTGCGCCATACCCATTGGTTTACCATCAAATGCCGGACGTAATGAAGGCATCGCACCCATTAATACCACTAATAATGCACCAAATAAGAATAAACCGACAGATAATTTCGCGGTTGGTTTGAGTTTGATTTCATCTACTTTTACATCAGTGTGGTTTTCTCTGATGTACTCTGGATCTTGTAAACGGCGTTGATATTCCGGGTCATCTTTTAATTCTTTACCCATTTTGTTTACAAATACACAAGCTAACGCAATACCTAAAATTGTTGCAGGGACTGTAACAGAAAGCACTGAACCTAGCGTAATGCCTTGTGGTTCAAGATAGTTCACCACAGCAACTACCGCTGCCGCAATCGGGCTTGCAACAATCGCAAATTGTGATGCAATTACCGCCATTGAAAGTGGACGTTCAGGGCGCACACCGTTATGACGACTTACTTCTGCAATCACAGGTAATACAGAATAAGCTACGTGGCCTGTACCTGCTAACACAGTGAAAGTCCAAGTTACTGCAGGTGCCATAAAGGTAATGTATTTTGGATTACGGCGTAAGATGTTAGTTGCGATTTTGATCATATAATCTAAACCGCCAGCCGCTTGCATCGCTGCTGCCGCTGAAACCACTGCCATAATCATAAACATAACGTCAATAGGAAGACCCGCCGGTTTTAAATCAAAGCCAAAGGATAAAATGGCTAAGCCTAAACCACCAAACACACCCAAGCCGATACCACCAACTCGAGCCCCTACCAAGATACATAAAAGTACGATGGCAAATTGAATAAGGAACATTGCTGACATGTTCTATTTCTCCATAATAATAAAAAAATCGGTTCAAAAAGTGATACTGCTTTTACATTTAACCGTTTGCGTCACTTTTTCGAAGGTGAATTTTAGTAAAAATCCCGTGTTTTGCAAGGTTTTTTATATACACCATGCAGATAACCCTAAAAAGGTAGTTTAGAGTAGGCTTATTTGAATAAATTACAACCTAAATTTTATAATGCGAAGAATAAATTTATATCTTGAATTCAATCTTAAAAACTTGACAGAGATCAAATTTATTATCCCTAAATCGGGGTATGATCCGCCACGAATTTAATCCCTATTTTTTGGAGAAAACAATGAGCAACACTCGTATTGAAGTTGATTTATTAGGCGAACGCGAAGTTTCAAATGATGTTTATTGGGGTATTCACACTTTAAGAGCGGTGGAAAATTTCAATATTTCTAACGTCACCATTTCTGACGTACCGGAATTTGTACGCGGTATGGTAATGGTAAAAAAAGCCACCGCACTGGCTAACGGTGAACTAGGTGCCATTCCGAAAAAAATCGCAAAAGCTATCGTTCAAGCTTGTGATGAAATCTTGGTGAACGGTCGTTGCATGGATCAATTCCCGTCTGATGTTTATCAAGGCGGTGCCGGCACATCTGTAAATATGAATACCAACGAAGTGGTGGCAAACCTTGCATTAGAAATTTTAGGTCATCAAAAAGGTGAATACAACGTGATCAACCCAATGGACCATGTTAATGCCAGCCAATCAACTAACGATGCTTACCCTACAGGTTTCCGTATTGCGGTTTATAACAGCATTTTAAAACTCATTGACCAAATCCAATATTTACACGATGGATTTGATAGCAAAGCAAAAGAATTTGCCAATATCCTAAAAATGGGTCGTACCCAATTACAAGATGCCGTGCCAATGACGGTTGGTCAAGAATTCAAAGCATTCGCCGTATTGCTTGAAGAAGAAGTGAAAAACTTAAAACGTACAGCGGATTTATTACTTGAAGTCAACTTAGGGGCAACCGCAATTGGTACTGCATTAAATACTCCGGAAGGTTATCAACAACTTGCCGTGAAATATCTTGCAGAAGTCACAGGTTTACCTTGCGTTCCTGCAGATAACCTCATTGAAGCTACTTCAGACTGTGGTGCTTACGTAATGGTTCACGGTGCATTAAAACGTACTGCAGTGAAATTATCTAAAGTTTGTAATGACTTACGTTTATTATCCTCAGGTCCACGTGCAGGTTTAAATGAAATCAACTTACCGGAATTACAAGCAGGTTCATCAATTATGCCAGCAAAAGTTAACCCGGTGGTACCTGAAGTGGTTAACCAAGTATGTTTCAAAGTAATCGGTAATGACACAACCGTAACATTTGCTGCAGAAGCTGGTCAATTACAATTGAACGTAATGGAACCTGTTATCGGTCAAGCCATGTTTGAGTCAATCGAAATTTTAGGCAATGCGTGCATTAACTTACAAGATAAATGTGTCAACGGTATTACCGTAAACAAAGAAATTTGCGAAAACTTCGTATTTAACTCAATCGGTATTGTGACTTACTTAAATCCATTTATTGGTCACCACAACGGCGACATCGTTGGCAAAATCTGTGCAACCACAGGTCGTAGCGTACGTGAAGTTGTGTTAGAAAAAGGCTTACTCACCGAAGCACAATTAGACGATATTCTTTCAGTAGAAAACTTAATGAAACCGACTTACAAAGCGGCGAAATTTACGGATGAAGAATAATTTATCGTGGTTGTAATTTTAAGGGCAGGTTTTATATCTGCCCTTTTTCATTCTACGGGCCACCAAAGAATTTCTCACAACCTGACCTTGAAATGCAGCCTTTCTATCCCAATCTTCTTTACAACTTTCACTTGAAAAAGGACAGAATAATGACAACGATTGTATGCGTTCGTAAGAATGGCAAAGTGGCGATTGGTGGTGATGGTCAGGCCACCTTAGGAAATTGCGTAGAGAAAGGCACAGTACGTAAAGTGCGCCGTTTATATAAAGATAAAGTGGTCACCGGGTTCGCCGGTTCAACGGCGGACGCGTTTATTTTGCGCGATCTATTCGAGAAAAAATTAGAATTGCACCAAGGGCATTTGGTCAAAGCGGCAGTAGAACTAGCAAAAGAATGGCGTACAGAGCGTTCTTTGCGCCGTTTGGAAGCGATGATGATCGTGGCAAACGAAAGCGAATTTTTATTAGTTTCGGGTAGCGGCGATGTGATTGAACCTGAATTTGATGTATTGGCTATTGGTTCGGGTGGTAATTATGCGAAATCCGCGGCACTAGCTTTGTTACGCACCGAAAATAATTTAACGGCAGCAGACATTGTGAAACAAGCATTAACAATTGCCGGTGATATTGATATTTACACAAACCATAATCACGTCATCGAAGAAATCTAAGACTAAATTTCTGAAGTGCGGTTAAAAATTAAAGAATTTTGATAATTAGGAATACATTATGTCAATGACCCCAAGAGAAATTGTATCTGAATTAGATGCGCATATTATTGGACAAAATGAAGCAAAACGTGCGGTGGCTATTGCCTTGCGTAACCGTTGGCGCCGTATGCAATTACCTGAAGAATTACGCCAAGAAGTCACACCTAAAAATATTTTAATGATCGGACCGACCGGCGTGGGTAAAACCGAAATCGCTCGCCGTTTAGCGAAATTAGCCAATGCGCCGTTCATTAAAGTAGAAGCCACTAAGTTCACCGAAGTGGGCTATGTGGGTAAAGAAGTAGATTCTATTATCCGCGATTTGGCGGATGTTTCGATGAAACTCGTGCGCTCTCAAGCGGTAGAGAAAAACCGTATGAAAGCGCAGGATGCCGCGGAAGATCGTATTTTAGATGTATTATTGCCACCAGCTAAAGATCAGTGGGGCAATGTGCAAGAAAGCGATAATGCATCAACCCGTCAGGTGTTCCGTAAAAAACTACGCGAAGGTTCACTTGATGATAAAGAAATTGAAATTGATGTCACCGCTCAAGTCAGCGTCGAAATTATGACACCGCCGGGCATGGAAGAAATGACTTCGCAGTTGCAATCGCTCTTTGAGGGAATGTCGCCAAACAGAACGAAAAAGCGCAAAATGAAAGTCAAAGATGCGTTAAAAGTGATGATTGATGAAGAAGCCTCGAAGTTGGTCAATCCTGAAGAATTAAAACAACAAGCGATCGAAGCTGTTGAACAAAATGGGATCGTGTTTATTGATGAAATCGACAAGATCTGTAAAAAAGGTGAACATAGCGGTGGTGATGTTTCGCGCGAAGGCGTTCAACGCGACTTGTTACCAATTATTGAAGGCTCAACGGTGAACACCAAGCACGGTATGATCAAAACGGATCATATTCTCTTCATCTGTTCAGGCGCATTCCAAGTGGCTCGTCCGTCAGATTTATTACCCGAATTACAAGGGCGTTTGCCAATTCGCGTTGAATTGAAATCACTCACTAAAGAAGACTTTGAGCGTATTTTAACCGAACCAAATGCCTCATTAACTTTGCAATACAAAGAGTTAATGAAAACAGAAGGCGTTGACATTGAATTTACCCAAGACGGTATTAGCAAAATTGCTGAATCCGCGTTCCGTGTAAACGAGAAAACCGAGAATATCGGTGCTCGCCGTTTGCATACGGTGCTTGAACGCCTAATGGATGGTATTTCTTTTGATGCCAGCGAACGTGCGGGCGAGAAAATTACGATTGACGAAAAATACGTTTCTGACGCATTAAGCGATGTGGTGGAAAACGAAGATTTGAGTCGTTTTATTCTCTAAGCTTCTCATGCGAGGTTAAAGTGCGGTTAATTCAACCGCACTTTTTTTATGGTCTGAATGATGCCAATTATGCTTTAAGCAACAACGCGACCGCTTCTGTAGCAATCCCTTCGCCACGCCCTGTGAAACCAAGTTTTTCCGTGGTGGTGGCTTTAACATTGACTTGCTCAATACTACATTGCAAATCTTCCGCAATCACAGCGCGCATCGCGTCAATGTATGGGCGCATTTTAGGTGCTTGCGCAATAATAGTAACATCCACATTGCCAATCTTGTAGCCTTTTTCTTGCACAAGACGAAACGCTTCACGCAGTAAAATACGACTATCGATATTTTTAAATTGCATATCCGTATCAGGAAATAATTTGCCAATATCGCCAAGTGCCACCGCCCCCAGTAAGGCATCTGTCAACGCGTGTAATGCAACATCGCCATCACTATGCGCAATAAATCCGGTGTGATAAGGCACTTCAACGCCACCAATAATCAAAGGGCGATTTTCGCCGAAAGCGTGAACGTCAAAGCCATGTCCAATTCTGATCATTTTTTCTGTTTTCCTAAGTAAAATTCTGCCAATGCTAAATCTTCAGGGCGCGTAACCTTAATATTGCTGCTCACACCTTCCACTAAGTGCGGTCGAAATCCGGCTAATTCCATCGCCGATGCTTCGTCCGTCACAACAAACCCTTGCTGTTCAGCACGTTCTAATGCCTGAATGAGCAAATCCGCACGGAAATATTGTGGCGTTTGAGCAAGCCAAATAAAGTTTCGATCTTGGGTTTCTGCAATTTGTTTGAAGGAATCCGCTCGCTTAATGGTATCAATCGCAGGCAACGCTAAAATTGCCCCATTTTCATCGTCAATATTCAGCAACTGATCCAATTCAGTATGTCTTAAACAAGGGCGCGCCGCATCATGCACTAACACACGTGTTCGACTTGGATGAGAAATCGCTCTGAGACCATTTAACACACTCTCTGCGCGCGTCTCCCCCCCTTCCACAATTTGAATTTTCGGATGTTGTGTAATGGGCAAGGTTGGCAAATAAGGATCCTCTTTTGCCACCGCCAAAATCACTCGGCTCACCGCTGGATGGGTTAAAAGCACATTCAAGGTATGCTCTAAAATGCTTTTGCCTTGAATAGTTAAATATTGTTTGGGCTTATCGGCTTTCATACGCGCGCCAACACCGGCAGCGGGTACGACTGCCACAATTTCATAACAAAGTGCGGTCATTATTTATGCTCTTTTGTAATACGATAGAAAGTTTCATTCGGCTTGATCATCTCATATTGCAAGCGCGCACGTTCTTGAATCGCATTCACGCCGTCTCTCAAGTCCTTAATTTCGGCAGCAATCACTTGATTTCGTTGCGATAATTTCGTGTTTTCTGCTTTATGAATTTCAATTTGTTCTTGAGTTTCTTTGTAATCCACATAGCCGTTTTTACCAAACCATAAGTCATATTGAAACAGTAACAGCACTAACGCCAAAACAAAAATAAGTAAACGCATAATTGACCTGAAATATATAGAGTGCGGTATTTATACCGGTGAAAAAAATTCCCTATAGTTTAGGGGAAAATAGCAGGCAAAAAAAGACCGCAAGCTAAAAAGTGCGGTCTTCAGATTAATTATTTTTTATCGTCTCCTTTTTTAATCATATTCTCAGGAATAAATGATTTCTGAACTTTCTCCATATGCGGGAGATTGTGAGCAATCCCTTTATGGCAGTCAATGCAGGTTTTATTTTGCTCTTGTGCCATTGCAACCTTCATCGTTTGGGCTGATAGATTTACGTTGAATAAGGGCTTGGGCGAGTGAAATAATTTGATTTTTCATATATTTTACCTTGTGTGGCTCATCATTCTCTCACTCCTTTTTTTCGTCTGTAAATCTCCCCCATCCCATTCGCCACTGGCTAATTCGTTTTTCAATAGCGGGGCTTTAATCACTTTAACGTGTGATTGCCACTGCCCACGCACGAGTGCGAGATAATCTTTCTGCACCACTTTTTCACGCAACTGTTCGTGCAAATTACGCAATGCGGAATGTTTTTTTGCCACTAACAACAACCCCGATGTATCTCGGGCAATACAATAAACTAGCTCTAAAAAACGGGCTTGTGGGCGTAACGCTCGTAAGGCTTCAATCACACCAAAACTTAAACCGCTACCGCCGTGAACAGCAATGCCGGACGGTTTGTTAATCACTAACATCACATCATCTTCATAGAGAATTTGATGTTCGAGTTCGGCGACTTTGTTGAGTTTGGTCGAAATCGGGGCTTCATGTTTTTCTGCCACTCGCACAGGCGGAATTCGCACAATATCGTCCGCTTGTAACTTATATTCGGGTTTAATTCGCCCTTTGTTCACTCGTACTTCGCCTTTACGCACAATACGGTAAATCAGGCTTTTTGGCACGCCTTTGAGTTTTGCCAATAAAAAATTATCTAAACGCTGTCCAGCTTCATCTTCTGAAATAGAAAAGAATTGAACTTGGGCACTAATTACTTTTTCTGTTGTCATATTCTGCTGCTTTGGGAAAATATTATCCCAAATTTTAACACAAACGCCTCGGCTTCGGGGTAATTATTCATTTAATGAGGAAATCAAATGTCAGGACAAACCACCGAACAAGCGGTTAAAAATGTTAATGTCATTGCAGAAACAGAAAAAGTGATCACTAAAGTCAGCTCAATGAACTTTGAAACAATACTCCATGATTGGCTTATTCCCTACGGCACAAAAATTCTACTTGCCATTGCGATCTTTGTGATCGGCAAATCCTTAGCAAAATTTATCAGCAGATTATTAGCAAAAGCGGTGCTAGCTTCAACCAAAGACGAAATGCTACAAAGCTTCGTTCGCTCAATAAGCTACTTCTTATTGCTTTTAATTGTTGTCATTGCAGCACTATCGCAACTAGGAATCAACACCAGCTCCCTTGTTGCGCTTATCGGTGCTGCCGGTTTAGCTATCGGTTTATCACTACAAAACTCGTTACAAAACTTTGCAGCTGGTGTTATGTTATTGATCTTTAAACCTTTCAAGAAAGGAGATTTGATCGAAACCGGAGGTATGAGTGGTACGGTTGAAGAAATGGGTTTATTAGTGCTAGAACTTCGTACCGGCGATAATAAAACGGTACTTATTCCTAACGGCAAAGTATTCTCTGATAGCATTGTGAACTACTCTGCCAACGAAACACGCCGAATCGACTTTATTTTTGACATCTCTTACGATGCCGATATTGCGCAGGCAAAAAGCATTGTTGCTGATATCTTGGCGAACGAGCAGAACGTTTTAAAAGATCCTGCACCGGTTATTGCCGTGAGCGCTTTGGCGGCAAACAGCGTGCAACTTGTTGTACGCCCGTGGGTAAACACGCCAAATTATTGGGCAACTTATTGGGGCATTATGGAAAAGGTGAAATTAGCCTTTGATGAAGCGGGCATTGCTATTCCATATAATCAGATGGATATTCATATCACAAGCGAAGAAACTATCGCTCTTGAAAAGAAAAAATATAACTAATCTTAAATAAACAAGCGGTTGAATTTAACAAACATTTTGCAAAAAATCTGTTAAATTCAACCGCTTAACTTTTCTCACTAAATCTTATTTTGAAGCAGGTTCTTTTTTCTCAATCATATCCTCAGGAATAAACGATTTCTGAACTTTCTCCATATGCGGAAGATTGTGAGCAATCCCTTTGTGGCAGTCAATACAGGTTTTGTTTTGCTCTTGAGCCATGGCGTGCATTTGCTGTGCCACGGTTTTTTGTTGGGTAAAGTCCATATCATCGAAGTTATGACAGTTACGGCATTCTTGTGAATTATTGGCTTTCATACGCGCCCATTCACGTTCTGCCATTTCTAAACGGTGCGCTTCAAACTTCTCTTTGGTATCCACTTTGCCGGTGAAATGTGCGTAAACTTCTGTTGATGCTTGAATTTTACGTTTCCATTTTGGTAAAAATTCGTGTGGCACGTGGCAATCGGAACAGATCGCTTTCACACCAGAACGGTTGCTGAAGTGAACAGAAGCTTGATATTCAGGTACCACATCATTCATATGACAATCAGAACAGAACTGTTCCGTGTTGGTATATTCTAAGCCTTTGTTGAAACCACCCCAGGCTAAAATACCGCCGATGGCTGAAATTAAAATAATTGTTCCTGCCGCCATTTTGCTTGGTGTACGAAACCAATTCCAAAATTTTTTAAACATTGTTTTGCTCCTTATTTACCTTGCGTTTGGCGAATTGTGTCAAATTTGTTTTGAATAATCGGGTTTACATCTGTTTGTTGCACGTG
Source organism: Actinobacillus porcinus (assembly GCF_901764995.1). Lineage (GTDB taxonomy): Bacteria > Pseudomonadota > Gammaproteobacteria > Enterobacterales > Pasteurellaceae > Exercitatus > Exercitatus porcinus. The sequence goes on along the minus strand of NZ_CABFKI010000001.1, from coordinate 136,510 downwards.
GCATTGTAAACAGAAGTAACGGCGAGGCGATGCGCCCTCTGTGCGTTTGCCATCACGATCCATAAAATGACTTTCAGGAATACGTGTTGCACCTGTCGTTTGCGCCACTTCTGGAGAATGGCAACCTAAACATTGGTTGGTATTTTTGGTGACTTGCAAACCACGAATGCTATGAGGCACAAGCGGTGGTTGATGAGGGAAGGTAATCGGGATGTTCCCTGCATCTTTATAAGGGTTCGTAAATGCCGGCGCAACACTTTCTGCCGTGTTGTTTATATCCGTTGCAACTTGCGTATTTGCCACCGCAACACCTGCAAGTGCGGTCAAAATTAGGGTTAAAATTTTTCTCATTGGAATTCACTCCGTTTTTAATTTTAGTAGGGTGCGTTTGCTAACGCACCATAAAAATGAACATAAAGTGCGGTTAATTTATAAAATTTTTTGTAGGGGTGGGTCCTGTATATTCGGGCGGGCACAGGACCCGCCCCTACGCAAATATTATTACGGTTTATATATTTTTCACATCAATCCCTTTCTCAAATCGGCTCCCAAAGGCAAAAACCTTTTCAGGGCAGACGTCAATGCAACGTCCGCAACTGATGCAATCTTGGGATAACACAATTTGGCTATCTTCGGGTTTGCCGTGCAATGGTAAGCGTAACACTTGTGGTTCAGGGCACACATTGTAGCAATCCATACAACGGTCGCAGCGATTGCGATCAACCACATTTACTTTAATCAGTGCTTTACGACCAATTAAGGCATAAGTTGCCCCGATTGGGCAAAGATGTCCACACCAGCCGTGTTCGACCACTAAAAGATCAAAGAAGAACACGATTGCCACCAACCATAACGTTGCACCTAAACCGAATACAAAGACCCGACCGAGTGCTGCAACAGGATTGATCCATTCCCACAAAAGCGTGCCGGAAATAGCACTTCCCACCAAAATCATCGCAAGAATGGCATAACGTAGCCCTCTTGGTAATTTTGCACTCTGACGAATACCCAATTTTCGGCGTAACCACGCCGCTGCATCGGTTACCATATTCATTGGGCAAACCCAGCTACAAAAGGCTTTGGTCGCCACCAGCGCATAAAAAGCGATGATAATTAACGCCCCTAAAATCGTGCTCCATTCCGGCAAATAGCCTGTTGCAAGGCTTTCGGCGGTAATGAGCGGATCCGTTAAGGGAATAACGTCAAATAATAAACTTGCACTGTAATTCCCTTTCAAAACCCAAACATTCCAAAATGGACCGCTTAAAAACATTGCAATAATCGCCAGTTGGCTTAAACGGCGTAAAATAAGAAAGCGATAAGCTCTCCACCAACCTAATTTCTGACGGGCTTCTAAGCCTGCATCTTGTGGGCGATTCGGTGTTGTTTTGACTTCAACCATTTATTTCACCCCTTTGATATTTAAGTCTAAATTAGGGAAATGCTCGGCATCAGGTACCGTTGTCGATTTCGGCACATAATCTTGCGTTGCTCGGCTCGGTGTCGCCACTTTAAGATTTGGCTGAACTTGCATCGGCTGATAAACCGGCTCATTCATACCTTCCGGCATACGTGCTTCAAAGGCTGGGCGTAAGCCGTCAGGGTGTTGGTCTTCCAACAACGCTTTGCCAGCATTTTGTTTTTCTTTCCAACCCAATCGGTAATGACGACCGAGTAAGCCTTTAGCTAAATCCATTGGAAGCACCTTAATGGCAGCTTCTTCCAACACACAAGCCTGCTCACATTTTCCACAACCTGTACAAGCATCGGAATGTACGGTTGGAATTAATTTGGCGTGGATACCGGTGCGATCATTATGAATACGCTCAAGGGTAATCGCCTTATCCACCAACGGACAAACACGATAGCACACATCACAACGCAAGCCTTGCCAGTTCAAGCAAGTTTCGTGGTCGAGCAATACAGCCAGCCCCATTCTTGCGTCATTAATGTTTTTCAACTCTTCGCTTAACGCACCGCTTGGACAAGCCTTCATACAAGGAATATCCGGACACATTTCACAAGGTTTATCCCGTGCCACAAAATAAGGTGTGCCCGCTTCCATTGGCGAAAGCAAACTCGCCAAATGCAACATATCGTAAGGACAAGCCTGCACGCATTGCCCACAACGGGTACAAGCGGCTAAAAACTCACTTTCAGGCAACGCCCCCGGTGGACGAAGTGCCACGCCCTCTTTGGCATTCGCTTGGTGTTGTTGTAACCCTAAGATCACTCCAACACCACAAACACCCGCCGCCGTTCTGGTGGCATTTTTGAGAAACTGACGGCGATTTGGATCTAATTTCATAGTCATATCCTGCGTAATTTTTGTAGGGGCGAAATATTTTTCGCCCTTTCCTTATTGGGGCAAATGTAATTTGCCCCTACAAGCGGTCAAATTTTCAAAAAATTTTGCCAATTTTGACCGCACTTTATTACGCCTTCACCACTTTAACCGCACATTTTTTGAAATCGGTTTCGCCTGAAATTGGATCCGTTGCATCTAGCGTTAATTTATTAGCTAACTGCCCTGCATCAAAGAAGGTGGTGTAAATTAAACCTTCCGGACATTTATTACGACCACGGGTGTCTAAGTGAGTAATCATTTCACCACGGCGGGTAATTAATTTCACTTTATCGCCGTGTCGTAAGCCGTATTTCTTCGCATCCGCAGGGTGCATCCAGCAGAGGTTATTTGGGAATGCACGGTGTAATTCAGGTACACGGCGTGTCATTGTCCCTGTATGCCAATGTTCAAGCACACGACCGGTACATAACCATAACGGATATTCTTCATCAGGACTTTCTGCCGGACCTTCATAAGGCACGCCTAAAATAATCGCTTTCTTATCCGGATAACCGTAGAATGCCACGCCTTCCCCTTCTTTTACATAAGGGTCGAAACCTTCACGGTAACGCCAAAGTGTCTCTTTGAACTCGCCCGTTTTTTCATCTTTTACCACCGGCCAACGTAAACCACGCACTTGATGATAAGTATCAAATGACGCTAAGTCGTGTCCGTGTCCACGCCCAAATTGTGCGTATTCTTCAAACAAGCCTTTTTGTAGGTAATAACCGAAGTGCTCTGCTTCATCATTTAAATAGCCTGGAACATTTTTCGGCGTTTCAAATTTATTCACTTCGCCATTTTCATACAGCACTTGGTAAAGGGTTTTGCCGCGATATTCAGGCATTTGTGCTAATAGCTCTTCGCTCCAAACGTCTTCTGTTTTGAAGTATTTTGAAAATTCGACAATTTGCCATAAATCTGAACGAGAGTCGCCCGGGCCTTTCACTTGCTGACGCCAGAATTGAGTACGGCGTTCTGCGTTACCATAAGCCCCTTCTTTTTCCACCCACATACAGGTTGGTAAAATTAAGTCCGCAGCGACCGCACTTACAGACGGATAAGGGTCTGATACCACAATAAAGTTGTCCGGATTACGCCAGCCCGGGAAAATTTCTTCATTGATATTCGGGCCGCCTTGCATATTGTTAGTACAAAGTTGCCATAAGAAATTCATCTTACTGTCTTTTAACATACGGCTTTGCATCACCGCAGGGTAACCTGGTACGGTTGGGATCGCACCTTTCGGTAATTTCCACGCTTTTTCTACGATTTCTACGTGTTTCGGATTAGTTACCACCATATCCGCCGGTAAACGGTGTACGAAAGTCCCCACCTCACGTGCAGTACCACAAGCGGACGGCTGACCGGTCAATGAGAACGGGCCACAACCCGGGGTTGAGATTTTACCGGTTAATAAATGCACGTTGTAAATCATATGGTTTACCCATACGCCACGAGTGTGCTGGTTAAAGCCCATTGTCCAGAAAGAAACCATTGTTTGGTTTGGATCCGCATACATTTTTGCTAACGCTTCAAGCTGATCTTTTGGCACGCCTGAAATTTCGTGGGCTTTTTCTAAGGTATAAGGTGCAACGATTTTCTTGAATTCTTCAAAATCAGAATCGTGCATTTTGCCCGCTGTTTTCACATTTTTCGCCGCTTTTTGTAACGGATGTTCCGGACGTAAGCCGTAGCCAATATCGGTTTCGCCACGTTTGAATTTGGTGTGCTTATTCACAAAATCCCAATTCACTTTATCGTTTTGGATAATGTAGTTGGCGATATAGTTGAGAATCGCTAAATCTGAGTGCGGTTTAAAAATAATTGGTGTATCCGCAAGTTCAAAAGAACGATGCTCAAAAGTGGACATTACCACAACTTTCACTTTGTCATCAGATAAACGGCGGTCAGAAATACGGCTCCATAAAATTGGGTGCATTTCCGCCATATTTGAACCCCAAAGCACGAAAGCATTGGTTTTTTCAATGTCGTTATAACAGCCCATTGGCTCGTCCATACCAAAAGTACGCATAAAGGCAACCGCTGCCGAAGCCATACAGTGACGCGCATTCGGGTCAATGGTATTTGAACGTAAACCACCTTTCCAAAGTTTCACTTTGGCATAGCCTTCAAAAATCGTTGTTTGACCAGAAGAGAACATACCGATTGCATTTGGATCTTTTTTCTCTTTTAAAATCGTTTTGATTTTATCTGCCATAATGCTAAAGGCTTGATCCCACGAAACCGGCGTAAAGTCCCCTTCTTTGTGGAATTTACCGTCTTTCATACGTAGTAATGGCGTTTGAACACGGTCAGCACCATACATAATTTTGGATAAGAAATAGCCTTTAATACAGTTTAAACCACGGTTTACTTCTGCATCCGGGTCGCCTTGGGTTGCCACAACACGCCCATCTTTTGTACCCACTAATACGCTACAGCCCGTACCACAGAAACGGCACGGTGCTTTATCCCACTTAATCCCCATATCATCAGCCGCATAGACGTTTTTCACAGGGATCGTCATACCAGCAGCCGCAGCAGCTGCAATCGCCGCATTAGCTTTCATAAAATCTCTACGATTAAGTTCCATAATGTTTCCCACTTAAGTTAAAAATTAAACCGCTTGTAGGGACACACTGCGTGTGTCCGTTTTGATAGCAGTGGAGGATCGAAATCCCCACAATTATTTCTCATCGAGATAGTTCGAAATTAACGAAACGACAATCACTCCATCAATTTCTTTTACTTCATCAATTCTATCTGCTAGCGCAAGTTGTCTATCGCTTTCAATGGTCACGATAATCTTGCCTTCCTCTTCTTTCACACCGTGAATTTCACTGTGCGGAATGTTCAAAATATCTGCTTGAACTTGCTCAAGTTTTGCAGGTTTAGCTTGCACCACAAGGCTGCACACATACCAGCTTTTGTTTAAATCAAAATTACTCATCATTCTCTCAATATTCTCACCGCACTGACAGGGCAAACACCTATACAGGCACCACAGCCGTTGCAACGGTCTAAATCGACCTGCGGTTTGGCTACCCCACCTATTTCACGCTTAAATCGAATCGCGCGGCTTTCACAGTTATCTTCACAAGCCCGACATTCCACCGCATGAAATGCCAAACAGCGACTTTGTATCTCAATTTTATGTGACCAAGGTTGCTCTGCTTGCTCGCCCAAGTTTGGTTGAGAAAAGTGCGGTCGAAAAATAGGTTGTTTACAAACTTCTACGCATTTCTGACAAAAAGTACATTCACCCAGCGCAAATTTAACTTCAGGAAAACCCCCATCGCCTTTAACCAAAATTTGTGTTTCACAAACAGCAATGCAATCACCACAGCGTGTACAACCTGCCACAAAGTCTTCTTCCGATTTCGACCAAGGGGGGCGAATACCTTGAAAACCCTGGGTTTTAACGCTGTCTGATTGCAACGCAGTGAAAAATTCCCCACGTAAAAACCGGCGGCGCGGTAGGTGTTTCTCCGTCAAATTAGCTCCTGCTGAAAGGCTTTTTTACTGACTTAAATTATAAAATAGGAATGGTTAGTTTTTATTACCCTGTTTTAGGTATTTCGGAAATCATTAAAACTTTCCTTGCGCTAAATCAAAAAAGACATTCAGATTTTTGATAAATATAAACCGCCCCTATTGCAAAGCAAACAAAATTAGTAGATCATTCGCGCTCTTTTAGGGTCTATCTATCCTTTATAGATGGCTTTATATAAGACAATAAAACAACTATTATTTTAGGATTCTCTTATGCTTAAATTTCTTGAAGAAGTAAGAAAACCAACGCTGGATCTTCCTGTGGAAGAACGCCGTAAAATGTGGTTTAAACCGTTTATGCAATCTTATTTGGTGGTATTTTTCGGTTATATGGCAATGTATTTAATTCGTAAAAATTTCAACATTGCACAAAATGATATGATTGAAACCTACGGGTTAACAAAAACCGACTTAGGTTTAATTGGTTTAGGTTTTTCAATTACTTACGGTGTGGGTAAAACCGTTGTTTCTTACTATGCAGACGGTAAAAATACGAAACAATTTGTGCCGTTTATGCTCATTTTATCCGCACTTTGTATGCTTGGCTTTAGCGCGAGCATGGGGCATGGCAGCGTATCATTATTCTTAATGGTGGCGTTCTATGCGTTAAGTGGTTTCTTCCAATCCACAGGCGGCTCATCAAGCTACTCGACCATTACCAAATGGACACCACGCAAAAAACGCGGAACCTTCCTTGGTTTCTGGAACTTATCGCACAACGTAGGTGGTGCGGCAGCGGCAGGTGTGGCGTTATTTGGTGCGAATGTGGTCTTTAATGGTCATGTTATCGGTATGTTCATCTTCCCATCGATTGTGGCATTGATTATCGGCTTTATTGGCTTACGTTACGGAAGCGATTCACCAGAAGCCTACGGCTTAGGTAAAGCAGAAGAATTATTCGGCGAAGAAATTTCTGAAGAAGATCTTCATGCGGAAAAAGAACAGCTCACCAAATGGCAAATCTTTGTGAATTACGTATTAAAAAATAAAGTCATTTGGTTACTTTGTTTTGCCAACGTTTTCCTTTATATCGTGCGTATCGGTATCGACCAATGGTCACCTGTTTATGCTTACGAACAACTGGGTTTCACCAAAGAAGCAGCCATCTCAGGCTTCGCCTTATTTGAAGTGGGCGCCTTAGTAGGCACATTCTTATGGGGTTATTTGTCAGATTTAGCGAATGGTCGCCGTGGCTTAACGGCTTGTATCGCCTTAGGATTAATCATTTTTATGCTTGAGTTCTACCAACACGCGACCAATGAATATATGTATTTAGGTGCATTATTCATCTTAGGTTTCTTAGTGTTCGGCCCTCAATTACTTATCGGCGTAGCCGCGGTAGGCTTCGTACCAAAACGTGGTATCGCTGTCGCTGATGGCGTTAAAGGCACGTTCGCTTACTTAATCGGCGATAGCTTCGCAAAATTAGGTTTAGGCATGATCGCTGACGGTACACCAATTTTCGGTTTAACAGGATGGGCGGGCACCTTTGCGGCATTAGATATTTCTGTGATTGCCTGTTTAATTTTATTGGGCTTTGTCGCCATCGCAGAAGAGAAAAAAATCCGCCGCGAAAAAAGATTAAAAGCACAAGCTTAATTCTCTATATTCTCTCGTAATGCCCCAGTATTTTAGCTAATCATAAGATACTGGGGTATTTTCTACCGTTATAACAAGAAAAGTTTATCTGACAAGCAGTAAAAACCATTAAAGATAGGTAATCTCTATTCTTTATAATCTTCTTTGTTGAGATCGTATTTTTTCATGCGCAAATAGAGTTTTTTGCGGGGAATCTGCAAATAAGCGGCGGCATCGTTAATTTTGCCCTGAAAGCGGTCTAACACGTCGGCGATAATATTTTTTTCATACTCTTCAATTAAACTGTCGAGCGATAATTCGCTTTCTTATCTTGCGTGAAATGCAAATTATCGTTCTGTACGGTGATGCCCACCGCGTAAAGTTCCGCCGTATGAATCAGTTGGCTGATATTTCCCAGCCATTGTTGGGACAATAATTGCTTGATGAATGCTTCCGTTATGGCGGGCTTTTTCTTATTCAGTTTATCGCAGGTGACGGCGAGATAATGACGGAACAAGGGCTCAATGTCCGACGTGCGATGAGATAACGGCAGGCATTCGATTTGGGTCAGGGAAAACGAATAAAACAATTCGGGCAACAATTTGGCCTGCGCCAATAATTGTTGCGGGGAATATTGGCTGAGGGCAATAATTCTGGCATTGGGGTTGCGTAAAATAAACTGAGCCAGTAATTTTTGCGCTGCATTGGTCAAATATTCAATATTTTTGATAATGAACGTCGTATTTTGCGCGGCGTTTAATTGAGATTGCAATTCTTCGGTATCGCATTCGCCGAGAAGTTCGAGACTTTGTTTTTGCGGAAAACGCGTTTTAGCCAATTCGTGCAGATAATGTGCGGTCAAGGTTTTTCCCGTGCCGATTTCGCCGAAAATAAAAATGGGTAAATCCGTTTGCGATAATTGCTGTAAACGCCGGCGTAAATTTTTTATCCATTTACTTTGCCCGATAAGATGAGTTTCCAGCTCTTGTTGTTGCCAATGTTTTAACGCCAATTGCGCCTGACGCTGGGTTAACGCCAGATCGATTTGTTGCAGCAAACGTTCGGGATCCACCGGTTTTTCGATAAAATAAAACGCGCCTTTTTGCATGGCGTCGATCGCCATTGGTACGTCGCCGTGTCCGGTAATTAAAATGACGGGGAGATTTTTATCCTTTTCGTGCAACCGTTCAAGCAACTGCCAGCCGGACAATTGCGGCATATAAATATCGCTCACCACCACGCCTTGCCAGTCTTCCGTAATGATGGATTCAGCGTCTAACGGATTATTCAGTGCGATAATTTCATAGCCTTTTTCGTCGCTCTCTAAAGCCAGCAATGCCTGATAAGCCTGCAATACATCCGGATCGTCGTCGATTAACAACACTTGGCTTTTATTTTTCATGATGGTTACCCGTAATTTTTTGATATAGTTGCGGAAATTCTAAAATAATGACCGCACTTTGTTGAAAACTGGAAGCGATATAAAGGTTTCCGTTGAATTGGTTCATAATATGGCGACAGATTGTTAATCCTAAGCCCAAACCGACTTCTTTACTGCTGTAAAAAGGTTGTAACAATTTATTGATATTATCGGTTTGCCAACCGATACCGTTATCTTCCACATAAACATAAGTTTTTTGTCGCTCGGAGGTGATTTTCACCGAAATATGCGGTCGGCTTTTACACGCTTCCAACGCATTGTTGAATAAATTGACAAAAATCTGTTCCAACAGCAGGTTATTACCCAATATCGTCGCATTTCCCTGAACGGATAAGATCGCGTGCAGCGGTTGATGACGCAATTCAAGTAATGACCAGGCTTCGTTAATCACCGTATGCAGATCGATGGGTTGCAAAGGTTCCATTTGATTAGTCCGCTTGGTAAATTGGCGCAGGCCTTTTACAATGCGTCCTATTCGTTCCGTTAGTCCGGTAATTTTTGCCGTATAATCCGCCACTTGGTGGTAATCTTGTTGTTGCAGCATTTTTTTCAGATTGAACAGATAAATAGACATCGCATTTAACGGCTGATTAATTTCATGCGCCAGCATGGTCATGGTTTGCCCGACCACCGCGAGTTTTGCCGTTTGAATTAATTCGTTTTGCGTATCCTGTAAATTTTGTTGAATAATCCGTCGTTCCTGCAAAATTTCGGTATGTTTCTTTAATAGTCGATTAATTTCTGAAATTTCGTCGTTACCGATGATTTGAATAGGCGGATCTTCTTTTCCTTGGTTTAATAATTTGACGGATTCAATTAATTCTTCAAAACGTTTGGTTAAATGTTTTTGTAAATAAAAACGATTAAACAGCCAAATAAATAATAAAATAATCATTAAGGACATCAAAATAATCATTCCGCTGATTTCCGTTTGAGTTTTCAGCTGACCATTCAGCATGCTGAATTTATCTTTTGTTTTCGATAAGATTTTATCGGTCAAATTACGGATAGCATACAATATTTTTTCCTGATGCGAAGCAATATTATTCAGAGATTGCTGATGGTTATTTATATTGGTAATTAACAGATCTAATTCTTCTCCCGGTTTAGTAATATTAACCAGCGTTTCTACCATTTGTTGTAAAGTCGCCAGACTGGCTTTATTCGGTTTCTTTTGTTCGTTTAAATAAATATTCAGAATGATGTTTTTTAGATTTTGATATCCTTCACTAATATTTTGTTGTTCCAATGAATAAATAAATTGTGTGATTTCATTTTTTATTTGTTCTTCCATATTTTTTAATTTGGTCATGCTTTGTAATTCATCTTGTAGATTCAGCATTAAGGTCTTTCGTGCGCGTTCGCCCGGCTCGGTAAAGTTGATTTGCTGCCAGTTTAATTCTTGCCCTAACGCCACAATTTCATTATTAAAATCGTCATGCAGCCATTGAATTTTAGTAAATAATTCCTGTTTCTTTTGTTCAATATAAAAATATTGCGAAATATTATTGTCTATTTGACCGATTAATGATTTCAAATCGGATATGTTTTGGGAAAGTATTGTTTGGTTATCAGGTTCTGTTAACGCTAAAGCGTTTTTTTCAATTTCGATTAATTGCAGATTAAGTTGTTTAAACATAGTCTGACGAACCGGATTATTTTTCACGGCGGAAAAACGATCCAATTCGTTGATAAAAGAATTGACATTGTCATCTAACTTTAATGCTAGGTTCGTTTTAGGAAAATAATCATTTAAAATGTAATTCACCTGTTTATGCTGCTGATACCATGAAATTAAACTGACGGTGCCGATAATGCAGGTAAATAATAACCCCATATTTAAAGCATTTTTTAGAGTTTTAATAATACCGGATTTATTCACTGTTATTCTTCCTCAATTTGGCTTAATACCCGATTAATTTGTTGCTGAAAGAATATTGCCCATTGCTTTTCCTGTTGAACGGCAAAACTGCGATCATTTTTTAATCGGGATAAGTAAATTTCGTCATTGGCTTGTTTTTCGTCAACGGGAATCGCTGTTAAAATTTGACGAAGTGCGGTCAGTTTTTTGTTTGTTTTTTTCTCTTTTGCATAAATTACCGCCCAGGCTTCTTTTAATTGAGTTAAGCGGAAAGTAATGGCGATATCGAATAATTTTTCGACTAAATATTGGCGGGCCAGTAATAAATCATAATCCAATAAAGGTTCCGCCAATAATTTCTGTTGTTGCGCATATAAACGGTCATTTTTCGGTAAATCCACAACGGGAAATTTGGCGAAACGGTGTTCGGCCACGATTTTTTGTCCTTTGTCCGAAAGCAGATAGCTAATGAAGTTTTGTGCATCTTCAATATTTCGGCTGTTTTTATGGATAGCAATAAATGTCGGCGAAATAACGGAACGCGGAAAATAAACAAATCCGACCTGGGGATCGTCGTGAGTATAAGTCGTATAGGTGTCGATACTTAATCCTGCCGCGGCTAATCCCATTTGAATTTTTTCCGCCACGTTAAAACTCCGGGATGAAATTAAAGAAACATTACTTGCCAGCGTGAGAAAATCCTGCCATCCCTGCTGCCAACCGCGTTGTTGTAGCAACATTTCCAACATGATGTGATTAGTTCCTGAACGAGAGGGCGAGCTGATTAATAACTTATTGAAATAGTTTGAATTCATCAGGCTGTCCCAGTCCGTCGGTGCGGGTAAATTCAGTGTTTTTAAGAGTTCTTTGTGGTAAAAAATGCCATAACCGGAAAAGGCGACAGTGGTCGTGGTGGTTGCCAGGCTTTTAGGCACCCAGTGATGATTTTTCTGTAATTTTTCCGGTAAAATCAATAAACGTTGAGAATCCTGTAATCGCTGAAATAGGAAAGGTGAAGAACTCATAATAAGATCTACATCTTCCACATTGGATCGCGTTAATAACTGTGTTAATGAATTCACCGTTCGATTTATTAATCTAATCTTTTTATCAGGATAGATAGCTTGCCATTGTTGAGCTAAGTATTCACTGGTATCAGGGGAAAATGAAGTTGCAATGACTAACTCTTTTGCCTTGACTGGAAAGAATATATTTAAAAGAAAAATAAGTATTAAACAAAATTTCTTCATTTTTGTCGCCTTTTTATGTGATTCCGATCACAAAATAAAAATTTTCTAAAAATTTACAAATCTATTATTACCCCAATTTTGCCCCAATTAATTAAGAATTAATACTTATGGATTTAAAATATTCTAACTTGTGTCATTTTTGACACGCAATCTTAATAAATGAGACAATTTTGACTTAAAAATCAATATATTGACTTTGCTCTAACCCATATTAACATACCATCTAATTTCTAACATTAGAAATACAAATCTTTAATCAATAATTTATTTATGGAGTAATATTATGATTTCCTTTTTAGCCTCGAAGCCAGGCCAACCTGTGCCAAATGAAGAAATTCGTCAACGTTATAACCGATTACGTTGGCAGGCACTATTTGGTATTTTTATTGGTTATACTGCGTATTATATTCTACGCAATAACTTTTTACTCTCATCTCCTGAATTAATCAGCGATTTCGGATTTACCAAAAAAGATATTGGATTTATTTCCGGAACAATGCTGGTGGTTTACGGTTTAAGTAAAGGTTTTATGTCAGCCTTTGCAGATAACTCCAACCCAAAACATTTCATGATTTTTGGTCTGGTTATGTCAGGATTGGTTAACCTAATGATGGGCTTCAGTGCATCTTTTTGGGTATTCTTGTTTTTATGTATTTTGAACGGAATTTTCCAAGGAATGGGGGCAGGGCCTGCTTATGTAGTGTTAGCAAACTGGTTTCCGCGTAAATCCCGAGGGGTAATCACAGCGATATTTAATGTTTCTCATAATGTGGGCGGTGGTCTAGTAGCACCAATTGCTGGAGCAAGTATTGCGTGGTTAGGTAGTGAACATTGGCAAGCCGCACACTTTATTGTACCAACAGCTATTGCTACTGTGATTGCGCTTATCTTTTATATTTATGGTGCGGGTCGTACTTATAATGAAGGTTTACCACCAACAGCTCAAATTCTTGGTACAGAACAAGATGAATTAGTTGTAACCAAATCTGAAGAAGTAAAATTAACCACATGGGAAATTTTTCGCGATTACATTGTGAAAGACATTAATGTATGGTTTGTTTCTTTTATCGATGTATTCACCTACATGATTCGTTTCGGCGTATTGACTTGGTTACCACTTTACTTATTAGAAACCAAAGGTTTTTCTAAAGGACAAATGGCAACGGCATTTGCTATTTTCGAGTGGGCTGCGATTCCATCCACATTATTGGCTGGCTGGTTGACTGACACTTACTTTAAAGGGCGACGCATGCCGTTAGCTATTATTACGTTAACGGGGGTCGGTATCGCAATGTTTGTGTATTGGGGAGGTAACGATCTGTTAACCGTTACTATCGGCGCAGGGATTATCGGTTGTTTGATTTATGTACCAATGTTTCTATCTTCACTACAAACCATTGAATTAGTTCCATCGTTTGCAGCCGGTTCAGCTACAGGTTTGCGTGGCTTATTAAGTTATATTTTAGGTAGTTTTTCCGGTACAGCATTATTCGGTATTTTAGCAGAAAAATTTGGTTGGGATGCTGGTTTCTATCTTCTATTATTCGCCGTATGTGGCTGTATTTTCTGTTGTTATATGACTCATTTGGGTGTATTACGCCTAGAGAAGAAAAGAAAAATTGTTAGTATCAAATAAATTGAAATAAAGTTTAAAAATGCACGACCACCGTGCATTTTTTATTTTATCTACAGATAAAATCCCGAATAAACTTGAAAAAAAGGGGCTTTTAGCCGATAATTCTTCAGTTTAGGTGATCTCTATTTTGCTACCTGATTTTGGCAAATTAGGATCTATTTTTAATGATTGTGAAAGCAGAAAAATAACAATGGCAGAAAAACGTAATATTTTCTTAGTCGGTCCAATGGGGGCAGGTAAAAGCACAATTGGCCGTCAATTGGCGCAACAATTAGGAATGGAATTCGTGGATTCCGATAGCGTTATCGAAGAACGTGCGGGCGCAGATATTGGCTGGATTTTTGATATCGAAGGTGAAGAAGGTTTCCGTAAGCGTGAAGAACGTATCATCAATGAATTAACACAAAAACAAGGCATTGTTCTTTCAACGGGTGGTGGTGCGGTCTTATCAAAGGATAACCGCAATCATTTATCCGCACGTGGTATTGTTATTTACTTAGAAACCACTGTGGATAAACAATTTGAACGTACGCAACGCGATAAAAAACGTCCTTTATTACAAGATGTGGAAGATCCGCGTCAAGTGTTAGAAGAATTGGCTAAAATTCGCAATCCACTTTATGAAGAAGTGGCAGACATTACTTTGCCGACAGATGAACAAAGCGCCAAGGTAATGGCAAATCAAATTATTGATTTAATTGATAATACGCAAATCTAACATAAAGCAAGGAGCAAAATATGTTGTGTGTAAATGTGGAATTAAAAGAACGCCGTTACCCAATTTATATCGGTGAAAATTTGCTCAAAAATCCTGCTGTTTATCCGCTGAAATCGGGCGATAAAGTGATGATCGTGACAAATGAAACCATTGCTCCCTTGTATTTATCCACTGTCACTGCAACCCTTGAATCTCTAGGGTGCCAAGTTAGCAGCGTTCAACTCAAAGATGGTGAAAAATATAAAACCCTCGATTCTTTAAACGACATTTTCACCGCACTTTTACGCGAAAATCACGGACGTGATACAACGCTCATTGCGCTCGGTGGCGGTGTAATTGGTGATGTCGCGGGTTACGCTGCCGCCAGTTACCAACGCGGTATCAAATTTATCCAAATCCCAACAACCTTGCTGTCACAAGTCGATTCTTCGGTAGGGGGCAAAACCGCCGTGAATCACGAATTGGGTAAAAATATGATTGGCGCATTTTATCAACCAATTACCGTCATTATTGATACCACCACCTTAAATACCCTGCCAAAACGCGAAGTTAATGCAGGTTTGGCAGAAGTGATCAAATATGGTGCTATTTTAGATTTACCGTTCTTTGAATGGCTGGAACAACATATTGATGAACTGGTTGCGTTGGAACAATCCCCATTGCAATATTGCATTGCGCGTTGTTGCCAAATCAAGGCGGATGTGGTGGCGCGTGATGAAACAGAAAAAGGCGACCGCGCATTGCTGAATTTAGGACACACTTTTGGTCACGCCATTGAAACCCATCTTGGTTACGGCAACTGGTTGCACGGCGAAGCGGTGGCGGCTGGTTCCATGATGGCTGCCGCACTGTCAGAAATGCTCGGTGATTTATCCAAAAATGATGTGGGTCGTTTAGAAAAATTATTGGCGCGTGCGAATTTGCCGACTGTCAGCCCAGATACGATGCAACCTGAAGATTATTTGCCACATATGATGCGTGATAAAAAAGTATTGGCAGGTAAATTACGTTTAGTCCTTCTCAAATCCCTCGGTCAAGCCTATGTGGCAACCGATACGGATAAATCCCTCGTACTTGATGCAATCCGCGCTTGTACGCAATTTGACTAATCTCAATGGCAAAGCGTCCCCAAACGAAAACTGAAAAACACCGCTCATTTTTGAAATGGGCGGGCGGTAAGCTACGTGTGGTGGACGAAATTAACCGTTTATTGCCCAAACGCAAGTCCTGTCTTATTGAACCCTTTGTCGGTGCGGGTTCCGTTTTTTTAAACACCCGGTTTAAACGTTATATTTTGGCGGACATCAACCCGGATTTGATTAATTTATTCAACACCGTCAAACAGGATGTTGAGGCTTATATTGCCGCCTTAAAACCCATTTTCTTTCATCCTGAAGCCAACAGTGCCGCTTATTATTATGCACGCCGCGATGAATTCAATCAGTCGCAAGATATTTTTGAGCGTTCTGTTTTGTTTGTTTATCTCAACCGTTTTGGCTTCAACGGACTATGCCGTTACAATGCCAAAAGAGAATTTAACGTGCCTTTTGGTTCATACAAAACCCATTATTTCCCTGAAGATGAACTGCGTTTCTTTGCAGAAAAAGCGCAAAGTGCGGTCTTTATTTGCCAAGATTTTCACCGCACTTTTGAACAAGTGGAACAAGATTGCGTGGTCTATTGCGATCCGCCTTACGCGCCATTAATTCAAGACAGCAATTTTACCAGCTACGCAGGCAATGAATTTTCGGCGGAAGATCAAAAGGCGTTAGCAGAATTGGCGAAAAATTGCTGCGAAACGGTACTCATATCAAATCACGACACGAAATTCACCCGTGAAATTTATCGTGGCGCAAAATGCCGCAAAATTCGCGTGCAACGTTCGATTAGTCATAGCCCGAAAAAACGTCATAAAGTCAGCGAATTGATTGCGGTTTTTAAACCAACCCATTCATCGCGTTAATCACGCGAATTTCATCAAACTTAAGCACATCTTCGGCAAAAATAGGGATTTCTTGCAAAATACCCTGTTCCAAAAGAGCGCAGCGTTGTGTGCCTGCCAATAAAGGGCTATCCGGGGTAAACCAATGCTCCCCCAAGCGAAAAGCCAAATTACCAATGCTACAATCCGTCACTTTGCCTTGCTTGATAATCATAATTTCATCGCAATCGCCCCGTTGAGCCAAAAGTTGGTTTAACAAAGTGCGGTCAGAATATTTCAAGGAATAATCAATTTCATCACAAATCACCGGTTGAAACCGAGCGATTTTACGGCGTTGATAAGGGAAAAATTGAATTTGAAAGGTCGTTGCATTGTAATCAACACGGCAACGTGTTAATTCCAAGAGCGTTGAGAAATCGGCTTGATGATGAATAATGTCAAAAAGATCGTGAATTTTAACCGCACTTTCACCGTAAAATTGACGCAACGTCTGTTCATAACGCTGTTGATGATACGCACAATTTTTTATTTGCTGCTGTTCAATGCAAAGGGTTTCAAAAAAAGGGAAATTCGTCATGGTGTCTCCATCGGAACATAGATTTTTTGTTGTAGTTCCAAGTACTCATCTTCCAACACACTATGGCGCGTAATACCGCCGCCACTACGAAAATAAAATTGCGCCCCTTGCTGCTCAATAAAACGAATGGCCACTGCGCTATCTAAGCTATCGCCCGTAAAAATACCGAAGATCCCCGTATAATAGCCACGTGGCTGCCCTTCTGCTTGTTGAATAGTTTCAACGGTTTTCTCTTTGGGCGCGCCACTAATCGATCCTGCGGGTAATAACTTAATCAGCATCGATCCAATATTTTCCTGCCAATTTTCTGTAAGATCACCGACAATTTCCGAACTTGTCTGTAAAACAGCTTTTTCATCATTGCCCACTTTTTCCACATAACGAAAACGGTGAACCTGAATATTTTGCGCCACCATGGCTAAATCATTCCGCATTAAATCCACAATTGTATAATGCTCACATTGCTCTTTTTCTGAATTCAGCAATGACTGTTCGGCATTGGTGATATTCGCGCGAATGGTTCCTTTCATCGGGTAAGTCAATATCTGATTATGGCGAATTTGCACAAAGGATTCCGGGGAAAAACAGACAAATTTGTTGTCATACAATAATTTATATTTTGCTTGGCAAGATTGATATATTTGCGCCAAATTATAATTGATAGAAATAGGGGTAGAATAGGTTAAATTCAGTAAATAAGAATTCCCTTTTTGTAACGCCGTTTGCACTAACTCAAAGCCTTTTTTATAAATAGCAAAGGGCAAAGGCTGCGGATTTAGCTGAAAAAGTGCGGTATTTTTTGCCACAGAAAGCGAAGCATTTTTCTCTCCTTGGATATCAAAATAAATGCCTGATGCCGCTGCCTGTGCAAAAGCGCAAATCACCGGGTTTTGTTGTTCAAAATCAATTAAAAAGAAAAAGGGCGTGCGCGACTTTCCCCACGCATTGGCTTGTTCAATGAATTGTTGTAACCGCATACTAAACTGAAAAATGGACAAAATAATGCCACAGTGTAGCCGAAATTTCGGGAAAGATCATTTATAATTGAGCGCAAAGTTCTTCTAGGAAAAGCCATGAAACGCCTACTTATTATTAATAACCACGATTCCTTTACCTACAATTTAGTGGATTTAATTCGCCGCCTGAATGTGGAATTTGATGTGGTGGATGTGGAACAACTGAATCTTCATAAGGTCGAAAACTTTAGCCACCTTTTAATTTCCCCTGGGCCTGATGTCCCCCGTGCGTACCCGCAACTCTTTGCCATGCTGGAACAATATCACTGTACAAAATGCATTTTAGGGGTATGTCTTGGTCATCAAACCCTATGCGAATTTTTTGGTGCCACGCTGTACAATCTCACGGACGTGCGCCACGGTTATGCGCGTCAATTGAAAGTGCGGTCAATGTCACCGTTATTTTCGCAGCTACCCACCACATTCCGCATCGGTTTATATCATTCTTGGGCGGTTTCAGAGGTGAATTTCCCCGCAGAGCTGCAAATTACCGCAACCTGTGAAGATGAGATTATCATGGCGTTTCAACATCGTACCTTGCCTATTTACGGTGTGCAATTCCACCCTGAATCTTATATTTCTGAATATGGTGAGCAAATTTTGCAGAATTTTCTCAATCAATTCCCTAAATTTGGAACTGAGATCACGATTTAACAAAAAAGATCAAAAAATACTTGATACTGTTTTTTATAACAGATAATATATGCGCAAATTTACAGTCATTCAACTCTCTGACATTTATAAAGGAATTTATTATGGCATCTCAAGACGATAAAGCAAAAGCACTTGCCGCAGCATTAGGTCAAATCGAAAAACAATTTGGTAAAGGCGCAATTATGAAATTGGGTGATACCCAAACTTTGGATGTGGAATCTATTTCAACAGGATCTATCGGGTTAGACGTTGCCTTAGGTATCGGCGGTTTACCAATGGGGCGTATTGTGGAAATCTACGGTCCTGAATCATCAGGTAAAACAACGTTAACCTTATCCGTTATTGCACAAGCTCAAAAAGCTGGAAAAGTCTGTGCCTTTATCGATGCGGAACATGCACTGGATCCTATTTATGCCGCTAAATTAGGTGTAGATGTTAAAGAATTATTTATTTCGCAACCCGATAACGGCGAACAAGCATTAGAAATCTGTGATGCCTTAGTTCGTTCAGGGGCTATTGATGTCATTATCGTGGACTCTGTGGCAGCGTTGACGCCAAAAGCAGAAATTGAAGGTGACATGGGTGACTCTCACGTAGGTTTACAAGCGCGTTTAATGTCACAGGCATTACGTAAATTGACAGGTCAAATCAAATCATCAAATTGCTTAGTGGTATTTATCAACCAAATTCGTATGAAGATCGGTGTGATGTTCGGTAACCCTGAAACCACAACAGGTGGTAACGCATTAAAATTCTATTCTTCCGTTCGTTTAGATATCCGCCGTGTTGGCGCAGTGAAAAATGGTGATGAAATCATTGGTAACGAAACGCGCGTTAAAGTGGTGAAAAATAAACTTGCTGCACCATTCCGTACCGTTGATTTCCAAATTATGTACGGTGAAGGGATTTCAAAAAATGGTGAACTCATTGAGCTGGGTGTAAAACAAAAATTGGTTCAAAAAGCCGGCGCATGGTTCTCTTACGAAGGTGAGAAAATCGGTCAAGGTAAAGCGAATGCTATGAAATGGTTATCTGAAAATCCAGCCAAAGCCGCTGAACTTGAAGCGCGTATTCGTGCTGAATTCCAAGCCAATCCGGAAAAAGCATTAATCGCCGATTTAGAAGGCGCGAAAGACGATGCCGAAGATGATTTTGCCGGCGAAGATTTTGAATAAACAAACCAAAGTGCGGTAATTTTTCACCGCACTTTTGCTTTACACAACAACTTAACACCACTTTTATTCATCCATCCCTTTGATTAAACAACCTTATGATGTCCGAAAATGCAAATTCATCGCTCGCGCTCGGTTATGTGGTCAACCTACTGGCACGCCGTGAGTACAGCGAATTTGAAATACGTTGCAAAATGCAAGAAAAAGCCTTTTGTGAAGAAGATATAGAAAAAACCATTCTTCATTGCCAACAAAAAAATTGGCAAAATGATCATCGTTTTACGGAAAATTATCTTAATTTTCGTGCACAACGTGGCTATGGCTTGGCGCGTATTAAACAAGAATTACGCCAATTAAAAGGTATTCAATCGGAAGTGATTGAAGATGTGCTGTTGGAAAGTGAGATAGATTGGTCAGAAATTGCGCTGTCCGTCTTGCGAAAAAAATTCCCTGACTATCAGCAAAAACAAGATCCCAAATCCAAACAAAAAATCTGGCGTTATATGATGTCTCATGGGTTTCATACTGATGATTTTGCGGATTTTGTTGGTGCGGGGAATGATTTTTAGATAGAAAATAAACAGTATTATGTTACACCTACACAAAGCTGAAATGGCGGTTGGTGAGCTTGTCGAACCATAAGCTATTTCAGCGTTTACTGCACAAGACTTACGTTTCGACAGGCTCAACGACCGTCTTATGCAACTGCTACATAATATCGAAAATAAACGATATAATGACCGCACTTTTAGGCAACTAAGAGAGATTGCTTACGTTGCCTTTTTTATTTCTTGAGATGTGAGACATATGTTAAATAAAATTTTTTCTTGGTTTGAAGCGCGTATTGATGCCTATCCTGATGATGAACCTCAAACACCATCAAAAGGACTTTGGGGCTTTATTTGGTCTAGTTTAGATGGGCTTAAAGCTTGGATTGCATTTTTTGCTTTTTTAACCATTGGTGTCGGTGTTATCGAAGCAATGTTATTCCAGTTTATGGGAAAAATCGTTGATTGGTTAGGGGCGTATTCCCCTGCCACACTTTGGGCGGAAAAAGGGCATTACTTGATCGGTATGGTTATTGTCCTTTTGCTAAGTATCGGCTGGACATTTTTAACCTCTGCCGTGCGCTTACAAACCTTGCAAGGGATATTCCCTATGCGTTTACGTTGGAATTTCCATCGCTTGATGTTAGGGCAAAGCCTGAGTTTTTACCAAGACGAATTTGCAGGGCGCGTATCGGCAAAAGTGATGCAAACAGCACTTGCCGTGCGGGATACGGTATTAACCGTTGCCAATATGGTTGTTTATGTTAGCGTTTACTTTATCACTTCGGGCATGGTCTTAGTCGCCTTTGATGGCTGGTTGCTGGTGCCGTTTATTTTGTGGATGTTTGTTTTTGCCGGCATTCTCTATGTGTTAATTCCTAAATTAGCCAAAACCGCAGAACGCCAAGCAGACGCGCGCTCTTTAATGACGGGGCGCGTAACAGATGCTTATTCTAATATTACCACCGTAAAATTATTCTCTCACGGTGAACGTGAAGCCGCCTATGCCAAACGCTCCATGGAAGAATTTATGATCACGGTTCACGCTCAAATGCGTTTAGCCACAGGATTGGATGTACTGACCTATGCGAGCAATATTTTCCTGACTTTATCTACCGCGGGGCTGGGCATTTATTTATGGCATCAAGGTGCCATTGGTGTTGGGGCAATTGCTACGGCAACCGCCATGGCGTTGCGGGTAAACGGGCTTTCCCATTGGATTATGTGGGAATCCGCGCGTTTATTTGAAAATATCGGTACGGTCAATGACGGGATGCAAACCCTATCCAAACCGCACACCATTGTGGATAAACCCAATGCGGTTCCCATGCGCGTCAGCAAAGGAGAAATTAAATTTGAACATATTCATTTCGCTTATTCCCCTGAAAAAACCTTGTTGAATGATTTTAATTTGACCATTAAAGCAGGGGAAAAAGTCGGCTTAATCGGTCGTTCAGGGGCGGGCAAATCCACGATTGTAAACCTACTTTTGCGTTTTTATGAAGCCCAAGCAGGAACCATTACCATTGATGGGCAAAACGTGCTTGATGTGCAACAAGAAAGTTTGCGCAGCCAAATTGGGTTAGTGACTCAAGATACTTCATTACTGCATCGTTCCGTTCGCGACAATATTATTTACGGTCGTCCCAATGCTACCGAAGAAGAAATGATTAACGCCGCCAAACGCGCGGAAGCGGCAGATTTTATTCCGCTTTTAAGCGATGCGGCAGGTCGCCGTGGCTATGATGCGCACGTGGGAGAACGTGGGGTGAAATTATCGGGCGGTCAGCGTCAACGTATCGCGATTGCACGCGTGATGTTAAAAGATGCACCGATTTTGCTACTTGATGAAGCGACCAGTGCATTAGATAGCGAAGTGGAAGCGGCAATTCAAGAAAGTCTCGATAAAATGATGGAAAATAAAACGGTGATTGCCATCGCCCATCGACTGTCCACTATTGCCGCGATGGATCGCTTAATTGTGCTGGATAAAGGGCAAATTGTGGAACAAGGGACGCATGCAGAATTGCTGGCTCGCAATGGGTTATACGCGAAATTATGGCAACATCAAAGCGGCGGCTTTTTGAGTGAACAGGCGGAATAACAAATGACGAATTTATATATCGGCATTATGTCCGGCACCAGTCTGGACGGCGTAGATTTGGCACTGGTGGATTTTGATTGTTCGCCCGCTAAAATTGTGGCGAGCGATTTTACCCCAATGCCTGAAAATTTACGCCAAAAATTGACCGCACTTTTACATTCCGGGGAAACCCGTTTACAGCATTTAGGGGAAATTGATCATCAGTTAGGGCTACTTTATGCGGATGCCATCAATCGTTTTCTTGCTACTCAGTCCCTTTCCGCACAGCAAATTCAAGCCGTTGGTTGCCACGGACAAACCATTTGGCATTCCCCCAATTCCACTTTTCCGTTCACCATGCAAATCGGCGATATGAATTTGGTGGCGGCTAAAACAGGTATTACGACTATTGGGGATTTTCGCCGCAAGGATATGGCAATGGGTGGGCAAGGCGCGCCGCTTGTTCCGGCTTTTCATCAAGCCATTTTGGCGGATCATCAGCATTTTACCGTGGTGTTAAATATTGGGGGGATCAGCAATATTTCCGTTCTCAGTCCCAATCAGCCGCTTATTGGTTATGATGTGGGGGCGGGAAATACACTAATGGACAGCTGGATTGAGCAACATCAAGGTCAGCGTTACGACAAAAATGGCGATTGGGCGCGTTCGGGCAATGTGAATACGTCATTATTGGCAGACTTATTAGATGAGCCTTTTTTCCAACAGTCCGCACCGAAAAGCACCGGGCGAGAACTCTTTAATTTAACTTGGTTAACAAAAAAATTAGCAAAACACACCGCACTTTTAGCGCAAGATGTCCAACGGACCTTGCTTGAATTTACGGCAGTCAGCATTGCCAATGAATTGCATAGCTTTCACACTCAGCCGTTACCTTGCCGATTATTAGTTTGTGGTGGCGGTGCACATAATGCACTTTTAATGGAACGCCTACGCGCGCTGTTGCCTTCGTGGCAAGTTTCAACCACCACAGAATTCGGTTTGCATGTGGATTTTGTGGAAGCCGCGGCTTTTGCTTGGCTTGCTTATCAGCGTATGCACAATCTGCCTAGCAACGCCCCAACGGTAACAGGGGCAAAAAGTGCGGTGAGTTTAGGGGTAATTTATCCAAAGGAATAAATCATGACAGAACAGAATTTATTGCAAGCACTAGGGCAAATGATCACGGAACAACGCAATCCAAACTCAATGCAGATTGACCGCGCTTCCGCCTTAGAAATTGTGCAACTCATTAATAATGAAGACAAATTAGTTCCGCTCGCGATTGAAAAATGCTTACCACAGATTGCTCAAGCGGTAGAGAAAATTGTCGCTGCCTTTCAACAAGGGGGACGCTTGGTTTATATGGGTGCCGGTACCAGTGGTCGCTTGGGGGTGCTTGATGCCTCTGAATGCCCACCCACCTATGGCGTGTCGCCGGAAATGGTCGTTGGCTTAATTGCAGGCGGTGAACGTGCCTTGCGCCATCCCATTGAAGGCGCAGAAGACAACCGCGAACAAGGCAAGCTAGATTTACAAGCCATTGAATTTAGTGCTAAAGACGTATTAGTGGGCATTGCCGCCAGCGGACGCACGCCTTATGTTTTGAGCGGTTTGGACTATGCGAAAGAATTGGGCGCAGTCACAATTTCCATTGCCAGCAACCCGAATTCTGCTATGGCAAATATCGCCGATATTGCCATTGAAACCCTAGTGGGCGCGGAAGTGCTAACCGGCTCAAGCCGCATGAAATCAGGCACAGCGCAAAAATTAGTACTCAATATGCTCACAACAGCCAGCATGATACTAATGGGAAAATGCTACCAAAATTTAATGGTCGATGTACAAGCCAGCAATGAAAAGCTACGCGCGCGCGCCATTCGAATTGTTATGCAAGCCACAGAATGTTCAAAAGAAACCGCGGAAAAAATGCTACAAACGGCAGAGGGTAACGCTAAATTAGCCATCATGATGATTTTGGGGAATTTAGATAAAGAACGTGCGGTGAAAATCTTACAAGAAAATCAGGGTAAATTATTGCTGTAACCTTGCGTATTTCATCATTCCATAAAGCAGAAATGGCATTGGGTGAGCTTGTCGAACCACGGTTGGTGAGCTTGTCGAACCACGGTTGGTGAGCTTGTCGAACCATGGACCATTTCCGCCTGCCATTCAACTAATGGCTATCAACAATGGCTATCACAAACTTTTAACAAATCCCCCCCTACTTGTGATAGTATCCTTTTACATGATATTTTTAGGAGAGTTATTTTTATGCTGAAGTTCATCCAAGATTTTTTCAAAATGGAATCCGCTAGCGGTATTTTACTGCTTGCTTTTGCCCTATTGGCAATGGTGTTCGCCAACTCAGGATTGCAAACCACTTACTTTAATTTTCTCGATATTCCTGTTGCCATTCAATTTGGCTCATTCATTATTCATAAAACCTTAATCCACTGGATCAACGATGGCTTTATGGCGGTGTTCTTTGTTCTGGTGGGCATGGAAGTAAAACGTGAGATCTTTGAAGGTTCTCTTTCCAGCGTACAAAAAGCGGTTTTCCCCGCCATTGCTGCTCTAGGAGGAATGTTAATCCCTGCAGGCGTTTATTGGTTAATGACACAAAACAACCCTGAACTGCACAATGGTTGGGCAATTCCGATGGCAACGGATATCGCCTTTGCCTTAGGGATTGTGGCCTTATTAAGCAAGCAAGTTCCTACGGCGCTGAAAGTTTTTTTGTTGGCATTAGCGATTATTGATGACTTGGGGGCTATCGTGGTGATTGCGCTATTCTTTTCCGAAGAATTGAGTCTGCAAGCGCTGATGTTTGCCGCCATCGCCATTGTCGGCTTATTCACTCTAAATCGTTTCAAAATCGGACATATTGCCCCTTATTTTGTTGTAGGGTCGATTTTATGGGCATCCGTATTAAAATCAGGCGTTCACGCCACCCTTGCGGGCGTGATCATCGGCTTTAGTATTCCGCTCAAAGATCGCACCGGCGAAAGTCCATTGCATCAATTTGAACACGCTCTTGCCCCTTGGAGTGCCTTCTTTATTTTGCCATTATTTGCTTTCGGAAATGCGGGGGTGTCTCTAGGCAATATTAACGCAGACACCATAATGTCCGCCTTACCTTTAGGTATTGCCTTAGGTTTATTCTTAGGCAAACCACTTGGGGTATTTAGTTTCTGCTATCTTGCGGTAAAACTCGGTATTGCCAAACTGCCGGATGGTATTAATTTCAAACAAATTTTTGCCATTGCAGTCTTGTGCGGAATTGGATTTACCATGTCTATGTTCCTTTCAGGACTGGCATTTGGTGGTGAATCAGATAGCACCATGACGACATTATCAAGACTTGGCATTTTAATGGGGTCTTGCGTCTCTGCAGTCTTGGGTTATATTCTTTTAAAAGCCTCTACCAAACAAGCTTAAAAACGATGTAAAAAAACACCGCACTTCGAATTAAAGTGCGGTGTTTTTATTAGCGATATTGATTATTTCAACGCAACACGTGCATTGCGGAATAATCGCATCCAAGCACCATCTTCATTCCAATCTTCAGGGTGCCATGAGTTGCTGACCGTACGGAATACGCGTTCCGGGTGTGGCATCATAATGGCTACACGTCCGTTGGCGT
The DNA here is from genome assembly GCF_901764995.1 of Actinobacillus porcinus. Lineage (GTDB taxonomy): Bacteria > Pseudomonadota > Gammaproteobacteria > Enterobacterales > Pasteurellaceae > Exercitatus > Exercitatus porcinus. Next base: position 110,489 of record NZ_CABFKI010000001.1, on the reverse strand, counting down.
TACTCAATGCAGTGATACCATCCACCGAGCCGTTCGGGTTCGCCGGGTACATTTCTGTCGGTTGGATATTGTTATCCACAAATTGCGCCACGATTAAACCTTGCTCACGTAAGCCTTGAAGTTGAGCATCATGTTTAAATTCTACACGACCTTCACCGTGAGACACTGCGATTGGCATATGGGATCCGGCCATCCCTTGGAACCATACAGAATTGCTCTCGTTAATACGCACCAAGGCTGCTCGCGCTTCAAAGCGTTCTGACGTATTACGCACAAAGCGCGGCCAGTTTTCTGTCCCCGGGATAATTTCCGCTAGGTTCGATAACATTTGGCAACCGTTACAAATACCAATCGCTAGCGTATCTTCACGATTGAAGAAGGTTTCAAATTGATCGCGAAGTGCGGTGTTAAATAACACCGATTTTGCCCAACCGCCACCTGCGCCAAGCACGTCACCGTAAGAAAAACCGCCACAAGCTACTAAGGCATTGAAATCTTTTAAGTTACGGCGAGCGGCGTGTAAGTCGCTCATATGTACGTCAATCGCTTCAAAACCTGCGCGGTCAAAGGCAGCTGCCATTTCCACATGGCTGTTCACACCTTGTTCACGTAAAATTGCAATGCGCGGTTTAACGCCTTTGGCGATATATGGTGCCGCAATATCTTCGTTGATATCGTAAGTTAAATGCGCGCTGAACCCTTTGTCATTCGGTTCTTTTTTCGCGGCAAATTCTTGATCTGCACAAGCCGGGTTATCGCGTAAACGTTGCATTTGGTGAGTTAACTCTGCCCAAATTCCACGCAACTCAGAACGTTTTTCGCTGAGTAATACCTGTGTGCCACGTTTAATTTCGAAAGCATCATTCGCTTGTACCGAACCTAATTCTTTGGTTAAGCCAAGTAAACCATGTTGTTCCAATACCGCACGCACAGTATTGAGATCGCTTTCGCGAACTTGGATAACCGCACCTAATTCTTCATTGAACAACACGGCCAAATCATTATCGCCCAACGCACTAATGTCTACAGAAACACCGCAATGCCCCGCGAATGCCATTTCAGCCAATGTGGCAATTAAACCACCGTCTGAGCGGTCGTGGTAAGCCAATAATTTTTCTTGTTGAACCAAGGTTTGCATAGCGTCAAAGAAACCTTTTAAGTTCACCACATTCACTACATCCGCCGGTTTATCCCCTAGTTGTTTATAAACTTGTGCAAGTGCGGTCGCGCCAAGACGATTTTTGCCTTCGCCCAAGTCAATTAACAATAAACGGCTGTCGCCTTTGTCGGTGCGCAATTGTGGGGTAACGGTTTTGCGTACATCTTCTACGCGGGCAAAGGCGGAAATAACCAATGACAACGGCGCAGTTACGGTTTTTTGTTCGCCATTTTCATTCCACGTGGTTTTCATTGACATCGAGTCTTTGCCCACAGGAATAGTTAAACCTAAGGCTGGGCAAAGTTCTTCACCCACCGCTTTCACCGCTTCATAAAGTCCTGCATCTTCGCCTTTGTGACCTGCCGCAGACATCCAGTTCGCCGATAATTTAATGCGTTTAATATCGCCAATATTGGTTGCGGCAATATTGGTAATTGACTCGGCTACCGCTAAACGCGCTGACGCACCGAAATCTAACAACGCCACAGGGGCACGCTCGCCCATTGACATGGCTTCACCGTGATAGCTATCCAAAGACGCCGTGGTCACTGCCACATCCGAAACCGGAATTTGCCATGGCCCCACCATTTGATCACGCGCCACCATCCCTGTGACGGAACGGTCGCCAATGGTAATTAAGAAAGTTTTTTCTGCCACCACAGGCAAACGCAACACGCGATGTAAAGCGTCTTTAATGCTAATGCCATCTTGTGAAACCGGCGCATTTTCCACCGCACTTGATGCCACATTTCGGGTCATTTTCGGTGTTTTACCCAATAATACGTTCATCGGTAAATCAATGGGATTGTTACCAAAATGCGCATCGCTTAGGGTTAAATGCTCTTCTTGTGTGGCTTCGCCAATTACTGCATAAGGCGCGCGTTCACGCTGGCAAAGTTCTTCAAATAATGGCAATTTTTCCGGTGAAACCGCTAAGACATAACGTTCTTGTGATTCATTACACCAAATTTCCAATGGCGACATACCGCGCTCATCACTTAAAATGTTGCGTAATTCAAATTTACCGCCACGACCGCCATCATGAACTAACTCAGGCATTGCATTAGATAAACCGCCTGCGCCAACATCGTGAATAAATAAAATCGGGTTGTCTGCGCCCATTTGCCAACAACGGTCGATAACCTCTTGACAACGGCGTTCCATTTCCGGGTTATCACGTTGTACAGACGCAAAATCTAAATCTTCTTTTGATTTACCTGAAGTCATTGATGACGCCGCACCACCGCCTAAACCGATGTTCATGGCAGGACCGCCTAATACGATCAATTTAGCACCAACCGGGATTTCGCCTTTTTGCACATGTTCTGCGCGAATATTACCGATGCCGCCTGCCAACATAATTGGTTTATGGTAACCACGAACTTCCTCGCCACCAAAACTGTTGACTTTTTCTTCATAAGTACGGAAATAACCTAATAATGCCGGGCGACCAAATTCGTTATTAAATGCGGCGCCGCCTAGTGGACCTTCGATCATAATATCTAATGCAGAGGCAATACGACTTGGTTTAGAGAGCGGTGCTTCCCAAGGTTGCTCAAATCCTGGAATCACTAAGTTAGACACGGAGAAACCGACTAAACCTGCTTTTGGTTTTGCACCACGACCTGTTGCACCTTCATCACGAATTTCACCGCCCGACCCCGTTGCCGCGCCTGGGAATGGCGAAATGGCTGTTGGGTGGTTGTGAGTTTCCACTTTCATTAAAATATGCGCGTCTTCGTTGTGATAACGATATTGACCATCTTGATCAGGGAAGAAACGCCCTACTTTTGAACCTTCCATAACCGCAGCGTTGTCTTTATAAGCGGACAATACATATTCAGGCGTTTTCTCGAAGGTGTTTTTGATCATTTTGAACAAAGATTTTTCTTGTTTTTCACCGTCAATTACCCAGTCTGCATTAAAGATTTTATGACGGCAGTGTTCTGAGTTGGCTTGGGCAAACATATAAAGTTCAATATCCACAGGATTGCGACCAAGTGCGGTGAAATTTTCCACTAAATAATCAATTTCATCATCCGCCAACGCCAAACCTAAATTCACATTCGCCGTTTCTAATGCTTTGCGACCACCATTCAACACATCAACAGTAGTAAATGGTTTTGGCTCTTGCTGTTCAAATAATTTCGCTGCGTCTTCTGCTTTACGCACTACGCTTTCCATCATGCGGTCATGAATATGCGAACGTAGTTTATCTTCTTCATCTGCAGTCAAAGTGCGGTCAAATTCAAAGTAGAATGCTAAACCGCGCTCAAGGCGAATCACTTTTTCCAAACCACAGTTGTGCGCAATATCCGTTGCTTTTGATGACCAAGATGAAATGGTGCCAACACGTGGAATCACCACAAAACATTCCCCTTTCGGTTCATGTTGCGCCAAGGTTGGGCCGTAATGTAATAATTCTTCAAGTTCTTGGGTTTCTTCTGCAGATAATGCTGCGGATAAATTCGCAAAATGCATATATTCTGCATAGCAAGATTTCACCGGCAAATTGGCATTTTGAAAACGCGTTGCAAGTTGGTTTAAACGGAAGTCAGACAAAGCGGCAGAGCCACGAAAGATTTGGAACATAGGAATTTCCTTGTTTAATTGAGAATTCATAAGAAACTGGGAAGGCTTATCGCCTTTTAATCGCGCGTATTATAAAGGAAATTTGGAATAAAGGGAAACGTTTGCGTAGGTTGATTTTACAAGAAAAAAGCCCTGCAAAAACAGGGCTAAATTTGAATAATCAATCGATTACTGCAACAACGAAATATCCGCCACTTGTAAGAACAAGTTACGTAAGTTGTTCAGAATTGCTTGACGGTTTTGACGAAGTTTTGGATCTTCGGCATTAACCATCACTTTATCAAAGAAGTTATCCACCACTTCACGTAAACCGGCTAAGCGGTCAAGTGCGGTTTGATATTCGCCTTTTTCAAATAGTGGCGCAAGCTCTGCTTGTAATGCAATTACTTGTTCTGCAAGGGCTTTTTCTTCCGCTTCCACTAATAAAGTGCGGTCGATTTCTGATGAGATTTCGCCTTCTACTTTCGCTAAAATGTTGCTCACACGCTTATTCGCTGCTGCCAATGCTTCTGCACTGTCTAAAGTACGGAAATGCGACACCGCACGCACACGGGCATCAAAGTCTGCAGGACGAGTTGGACGGCGAGCGAGTACCGCTTGGATAACGTCCACCGCAATGCCTTCATCTTGATACCACGCACGGAAACGACCGAGCATAAAGTCTACCACTTCTTCCACAACATTCGTGTTGGTGAGCTTGTCGCCAAATAATTTCGCAGAAGTCGCCACTAAATCGCTCAGATCAAGCGGTAAGTTTTTCTCAACAATAATGCGTAACGCACCGAGTGCCGCACGGCGTAAAGCAAATGGGTCGGCACTGCCTTTTGGTTGCTGACCGATACCAAAAATCCCCGTGAGCGTATCGAATTTATCCGCCAATGCAACAGAACTTGCCACCAGTGATTTCGGTAATTCATCGCCTGCAAAGCGTGGCATATATTGTTCGTTCAACGCTACCGCCACTTCTTCATCTTCGCCATCGTGACGAGCATAGTGCATACCCATTACGCCTTGCGTATCGGTAAATTCAAACACCATATTGGTCATTAAATCACATTTCGACAACAAGCCGGCACGTTTCGCTTTGGTTTCATCAGCACCGATTTGTTTTGCAATTTCGCCTGCCAGTTGTTCAATGCGAGCGGTTTTGTCACGCAACGTGCCAAGTTGTTGTTGGAACAACACGGTTTCTAAACGTGGTAACTGATCTTCCAAACGTTGTTTTAAGTCGGTTTTGAAGAAGAATTCCGCATCGGTCAAACGTGGACGCACCACTTTTTCATTCCCTTCAATGATTTTGCTTGGATCTTCAGGGTTGATGTTCGACACAAAGATAAAGTGCGGTAAAAGTTTTCCGTCTTTATCATAAATCGGGAAGTATTTTTGGTCGCCTTTCATTGTGTAAACCAAGGCTTCCGCAGGCACGGCAAGGAAACGCTCTTCAAACTTCGCCGCTAACACGTTCGGATATTCCACCAAAGAAGTCACTTCGTCTAACAAATCTTCTTCAATATCCGCCACGCCACCTAAAGCGGTCGCTTTTTCCTGTGCTTTTGCAAGAATTAACGCTTTACGCTCGTTGAAGTCCGCAACCACTGAGCCTTTTTCTTTCAACAAAGCAGGGTATTGATCGGCGTGGCTGATTTGGAACTCACGCTCGCCTAAGAAACGGTGACCACGAATAGTCGTGCCACTTGCAATACCTAAAATTTCGCCTTCAATCAGCTCATCGCCCAACAATAAGGTCACCGTGTGAACCGGACGCACGAACTGCTCGGTTTTATCGCCCCAACGCATTGTTTTCGGGATAGGCAATTTCGCCAACGCATTGCTAATCATACCGACTAACAAGTTTTTGGTCGGCTGACCTTCAATCACCGCACGATGAACCAGCCATTCGCCTTTATCGGTAGCAATACGCTCCGCTTGCTCAACGGTAATGCCACAGCCTTTCGCCCAGCCTTCCGCTGCTTTGGTCGGCTTACCTTCCGCATCAAACGCTACCGACACCGCCGGACCACGTTTTTCCACTTCTTTGCTTGGCTGACTAGTCGCAAGCCCCAATACTTTCACCGCTAAACGGCGTGGTGCCGCAAACCATTCCACTTTGTCAAAGCTCAAACCAGCTTGGTTTAATTCCGCTTCAACATTCTCCGCAAATGCGGTCGCTAATTTTTTGAGTGCCTTCGGTGGCAACTCTTCTGTGCCGATCTCGGCGAGGAAGTTTTGTGTTGTCATTGTTAATTTCTCATTAAAGCTGTCTTATTAAAAAATTTTTTAATTTATTTAAATTTAAGGGGTATAAATTTATTTTATGCTTTTTCTTTTTTTGAAATATTCCATTTTTAAAGAATAATTCATACTTCGGTTCAACAGATAATTCATCAGATACATCTATTGTTCCAGTGAAATCTAGTTTTAGATTCAAATTAAAATATCCACATTGGGCACCAATATCTAAGTTTATCCAATCATATTGATATATTAAGAAAGACTCTTTAGCTACCACATTATTAAGAGTTGGATAATTCTCTGAATCAATAATCAAATGTCTAAGATAAAGTTGATCATTTAATACAGTATAAAAGCAGAAAAAACTATCAGTTCTACTACGGTGTTGAGATAGAATAAATCCATAATTCTCTGGATTAAATATATGACGATTCCATATTCTATATTCATATGTATCATCAGCACTAAAAGTAAGTTTTCCGTATGAATGAATGACCATTTTGATATCTATAATACCTAATTTTCAATGTAAGTCTTTTCGGCTCCGTGACCAAAATTCAAATCATAGATTTTCTTGTGATATATTCCTAACTCTTTTAATAATGAATCACTATTAGAAGTAGAATGGAAACGATATCTCCATCTACCATTCTTTGTCTGAAACCTTTCATAGCGGGTAACTTTGTAGGCAGATACGACTAAATTCTCGCCACCTGTATTTACACCGATAATATATTGAATTTTATCTGCTTTTTCTTTCGCTAAAATCCAATTTCCTAATGTTCTAGATTTTAAATTAGTGTCATCAAAATTCTGCAATGTAAAATTAAGGCTATCATTTTTAGATAATTCTAAAGCATTTTTAATTTTAACGACTAAAATTAAACCTGTTGCATTAATCTTATTTTTAGAAATTTGCATTTTATTTTCTCCACTATTTCCCCATACTGACGTATGGGGTTACGCATAGTGTGGTTGCTCCGCAACCTATTTTGTTTGTCGCAGAGCGACAACATTATGCTTAACCTAGTACGTCAGTGCTAGGTTGTACCGTAAATCTCTGCTTCGCCCTTTCCACCGCCAAATGTAACCGTTGTTCCAGCACTTCTTTACTTGGCAAGACGGTGGTGTATTCGGCAATATGAATATCTGACTGTTTTAAATCCAACAACTCCACTTGCTCTTGCTTTTTCGATGTGCAAAGAATAATCCCAAGCGGTGGATTTTCATCGGCTTCTTGCTCATATTTTGCTAACCACGCCAAATATAATTCCATTTGGCTTTTATGGGCGTGTTTAAAGGCTTCGGTTTTCAGTTCAATGGCAATCAAGCGTTTGAGTTTACGATTATAAAACAGCAAGTCGATATAAAAATCATCATTGTCGATCTGAATACGCTTTTGACGAGCGATGAAAGTAAAGCCTGCTCCCAATTCTAATAAAAACTGTTCGATCTCTCGTAAAATCGCATCTTCCAGATCTTTTTCCATATAACGATCATTAAGGTCAAGAAAATCCAAAATATAGGGATCTTTTAACACTAATGATTGATTATATTCGCCTTTTTCTCTTAATAACGCTAGCTCTTGCACAATAGTTTCATCAGGTTTTTTGGAAATTGCTGTACGTTCAAATAACAGTGAGCCGATACGATCATCAAGTGTTCTTACCGACCATCTTTCCTGTGCTGCCATTGTGGCGTAGAAATCACGTTTAATTGGTTCATCAATATAAGAAAGTTGAACAAAATGGCTCCAACTCAATTTTGCAGACAGTGTCTGCAAAATTTGAATATCAGAAAAAGTTGATGAAAACTTCACCATTTGAGCCAAGTTTCTTTTACTCCAACCTTTCCCAAACTGTTTGGTTAAATGGGTAGATAATTTAGGAATAATATCTTCCCCATATTTTGCACGCTCACCCTGCAAAATATAGTCATTAATCCGCTTGCCAATATGCCAGTAGAGTAACGTCAATTCTGCATTTACAGCCACTGCCATTCGTTGTTTAGACGAATGAATTAACTGGCTGATTTCACTGATAAATGCTTTTGAATGTTCAGCTTGTGTAATTAACTGCTTTTCTGTCATATCGTTTCCTTACTAGAGCTTAACGTCAATCTTTCCCTCGCCCTTTCCACCTGCTCTTTCAACTCCAACTCCGTTGGCAAATAAGGCAGGTACTTCGCACTAAAAATCTGTTTTCTATCCGCAAGTACCGAATATTTTGCCACCGCTTCGCTTTGTTCACTACATAACACTAAACCGATGGTTGGGTTATCGTTCTCTTCCTTAAATTGTTCGTCAAACAAGCGAACATAAGTGTCCATTTGCCCGATATCCTGATGTTTCAGTTTACCGATTTTGAGATCGATAAGTAAAAAACATTTCAGCTTAAAGTTATAAAACACAAGGTCGATATAAAAATCTTCATCATCAAAACGAATACGTTTTTGTCGCTCAACAAAGGCAAAGCCTTTGCCTAATTCCAGTAAAAATTGTTGCAAATTGCCGATAATCGCTTGCTCAACATTGTTTTCTTGATAAGTTTTATCCTGCAAGTTGAGGAAATCTAAAATATAAGGATCACGCAAATAATCTTGAATACTCTCTTTTAATGGCTCTGTTTTCTCTTGAGCTTCTTGAACAACCACCGCCTTGTTTTGACTTGCCAGTAAACGCTCATAATATAATACCGAAATTTGGCGATCTAAGGCTCGTACAGACCAATTTTGTTCAACAGTTTCACGCAAATACCACGCTCTTGCTTGAGAATTTTCTACTTGAATTAAACGTCTGTAATGCGACCAACTCAATTCGTGGCACAGTGTGTCACGAATTGGAAACGCCTTATAAAACAAGCGCATACGGCGTAAATTGCTTTCATCAACCCCTTTACCAAACATAGCCGTTAAACGTTCCGAAATGTCTTTCAGAACATACTTACCATATTTTGCCCGTTCTTCACCTTGTTGCTCATCTTCAACCAATAACCGTCCAATTTCCCAATAACTTTGCACCATAACACTATTTACCGTCTGGCGAACTTGGCTACGGGCTTGATGAATAATTTGAGCAATATTGCTAATTAAATGATCATTTGTCAGTTGAAGATCGTTCATTTTGTTATTTATATTTGCAAAATATCTATGAAACTATACCGCTTGTTCTTTTCCCCATACTGACGTATGGGGTTATGCATAGTGCGGTTGCTCCGCAACCTATTTTGTTTGTCGCAGAACGACAACACTATGCTTAACCTAGTACGTCAGTGCTAGGGCTAGCTCCCCCAACTCCAACACCACTCTCTCATCTTCCAACACCAAAGCAGGAATACCGATATAGCCATTTGCTTTGGCGTGATCAAAAGCAGGGTGGCGGTCACGCAATCTGAGAAACGGTTTAAAATTTGCACCGCTTTGGGTAATATCCACCGCTTCGTAGTCCACGCCTAAACGTTGTAATTCAGCGACAAACGGGGCTGTGTCTGGGCACCAATGGGCGAAATATAAAACGGGTTTGGTCATCTTGAACTCCATTATTTTTCCACTTTAGCCTTTAAACTGTTCTGCAAAATTTGTTGGAAGCGGTCATATTCACATAATCCTTTACTATCCAATGAACAATCCGTTAATTCTAATCTTGCTCGATAAGGAGGTGTAGATAAACTTAACGGAGTAAGGTTTATTAGCTGTTCTGTTGTTTGATAAACGTACTCTAAGCGAAATTGTCTCTGTCCACTATTCTTATGTTTCCAAACTTCAAAGAACAATTTTCCTCCGATTGGAATATTTTCTAACGAGTTTTCTAATTCATAGGGTTTTACATTTAGCGCTGCGAGCAAAGCCACTATATTAGAGTCATGTCCCACCAGTAAAATAATTTTATTCTCGCTGTTTAATTGTTGCTGAATAAGTTGTAAAAGTGGCTGAGAAACATTTTGTGCTAGAGCCTGATTTCCTTTAAATAAAGTTCGATAATAAGCATTTTTGATTTCGTTAATTGCTTGCCATTTCTCTTGAGTATCGATCTTTCCATGGGCAATATCAGAGCTAGGTTTACCAACATAATGAGCAAGAAGCAATGCACTCACAATTTTCTTTGCGGTACTAATTGACCCTGTAATTTTTACCGATTTATTATCTTTGATACTATATTCACCGGATTTTTCGCCTAAATCACACTGATTTTTTTGGAGACAATTCGTTGAATGGCGGTAATCAATCAGTTCACTTAATAAGGCATAATGTGGTTTCAGTTGCTGTTGTAATGCTGTTAAATCAATATTACTCTTAGCTTGTTCAATAAGTATTTCATCTGGTTGATGAGCCACAGCATCAAAAATGGGATCTTTTTCTGTCCCCACTTCACCTTGATGTTGTAAATTAACAGAACAACCTGAAAACGCTCCAGCAATAATAGCTTGCCCAGTCGCAACAGTACGTTGCACGCTATTAGCATAAGCCCAAATTCCTTTACCCGTTGCACAGCGTTCTGTTGTCAGTAATGCTTGTTGAGCTAGCCATTGTCCAATATATTGCCCAAAGTAAGTTTCTAAAATGGTTCCTTTAGCCGTTAAATAGCCCGAAGGTACATCCCATTTAGCCCAGGAATAAGGAGAATACTTCTCCATTTCTTTAGGATCTTTTTCTACTGGAGAACGCAATCCGTGTCGGCTAAAGATCAACACTTTATCCAGCTCATATTCATCTAATGATAAATCATTTAGCTGTTCGGCTACGACACTATTTGCAAACACAGATGTGCAGAAAAGAGCGGTCAAATATGGAAATACTTTTAGTTGATGATATTTCAATGTCGCCACCGCCTTTCGTGCGAACGAGCTGGTTGTTGAGTACCAAAGTTTCATTTTCTCCCCCCTTCCTTATTTTTTACAACCTGGGAATCCCAACGCTTCACGGCTTGCATAGTACGCTTCCGCCACGCCTTTGGTTAAGGTGCGAATACGTAAAATGTAGCGTTGGCGTTCGGTTACAGAGATCGCTTTGCGAGCGTCAAGTAAGTTGAAGCTGTGTGCCGCTTTTAAGATACGTTCGTAAGCCGGTAATGGTAATGGTTTTTCTAATGCCAATAATTCTTGGGCTTCTTTTTCGTATTGATCGAAACAGTAGAATAAGAAATCTGTGTTGGCATATTCAAAGTTGTAAGTAGATTGTTCCACTTCGTTTTGATGGAACACATCGCCGTAAGTGGTCTTGCCAAGCGGGCCGTCCGACCAAACAAGATCGTACACGCTGTCCACGCCTTGAATATACATCGCTAAACGCTCTAAGCCGTAAGTGATTTCGCCGGTTACTGGTTTACATTCTAAACCACCCACTTGTTGGAAGTAGGTAAATTGGGTCACTTCCATACCGTTTAGCCACACTTCCCAACCTAAGCCCCACGCACCTAGTGTTGGGTTTTCCCAGTTGTCTTCCACAAAACGAATGTCGTTTTGCGTTGGGTCGAAACCTAACATTTTCAGGCTGTCTAAATAGAGTTCTTGAATGTTATCCGGTGACGGTTTGATTACCACTTGGAATTGATAATAGTGTTGTAAACGGTTCGGGTTTTCGCCATAGCGACCGTCAGTTGGACGGCGTGAAGGCTGAACGTAAGCAAACGCCATCGGCTCAGGGCCAAGCGCACGCAAACAAGTCATTGGGTGAGATGTCCCCGCACCGACTTCCATATCGAATGGTTGAACCACAGTGCAACCTTGGTTTGCCCAGTAATCTTGTAGGGCTAAAATCATACCTTGGAAAGTTTTAACGTTAAATTTTGTACTCATAATCTTCTTATCTTCTAAAGGCTATAAAAAATGTGGATTATTATAGCTTAAATCAAACAAAAAGTGCGGTGAGAAAAAGAGATATTTTCTCACCGCACTTTAAAAATTTAACTTTCCACTTAAATACTACGCGTACCCAATTGGAAAATCACCACTTCCGCTTGGCAGCTGAATGTGAAAGTAGCTTTCAATAAGAAGCCGCCATCAACCGGGCTAATTTCGCTTTCAATTTGGCAAGGCTCACTTTCTGTATCGCGGGCTTTTTGCGTTAATTTTGCTAACGCTTCTTCCGCTTCAGCTTGAGTTTCAAAAACACGCTCAAAAGGTGCGACCACTTCGCTGTTATCTAAAATTGAGCCTACATCAAAAGTGTTGCAACCTACGCATTCAATTGGAGTTTCGTTTTTCATATTTTTCCTACCCTATTTTCAATTAAGGGCTTAACTTTACTCCGAAAATGGCTCGCGATCAAGTTGTTACCTGTACGCCCTAACTCAGCGAAACTTTTTCGCAAATCACACAAAAAAATAACCGCACTCTCAAATCCCTTTGACAGTGCGGTTCACCTTAATTATCTTTTTTTATAAAAGATAGTGCATAAATCTTTACGCTTTAGGACCTGCAGCCACTAATGCTTTACCTTCATCAGTAACGGTATATTTCTCGAAGTTTTTCGCGAAACGTCCTGCTAAGTCTTTCGCTTTTTCTTCCCATTGCGCTTTATCTGCATAAGTATCGCGTGGGTCTAAAATTGCCGGGTCAACACCTGGTAACGCTTTTGGAATTGCAAAGTCAAAGATTGGTAATGAACCCATTTCAGCTTTGTCAATTGAACCGTCTAAGATGGCATCAATAATACCGCGTGTATCTTTGATTGAAATACGTTTACCTGTGCCGTTCCAACCTGTGTTCACTAAGTAGGCTTCCGCACCGGCAGCTTGCATACGTTTCACTAACACTTCCGCATATTGGGTTGGGTGTAAGCTTAAGAATGCCGCACCGAAACACGCTGAGAAAGTTGGTGTTGGTTCGGTAATACCACGTTCTGTACCTGCTAATTTCGCTGTGAAACCGGATAAGAAATAATATTTGGTTTGTTCCGGCGTTAATTTAGACACAGGCGGTAATACCCCAAATGCGTCAGCCGATAAGAAAATCACTTTTGTTGCATGACCTGCTTTTGATGGAACCACGATATTTTGAATATGGTTAATTGGGTATGAAACACGTGTATTTTCAGTTTTTGAACCATCGTCATAATCAACGCTACCATCTGGGCGAACCACTACGTTTTCTAATAAGGCATCACGTTTGATCGCACCATAAATATCAGGTTCATTTTCAGCTGAAAGTTTAATGGTTTTCGCGTAGCAACCCCCTTCAAAGTTGAACACACCGTGATCGTCCCAACCGTGTTCATCGTCACCAATTAATTTACGTTTTGGATCCGTTGAAAGTGTGGTTTTACCTGTACCTGATAAACCGAAGAATACTGCTACATCACCGTCTTCACCTACGTTTGCAGAACAGTGCATTGACGCAATACCTTTTAATGGTAAGAAGTAGTTCATCATCGAGAACATCCCTTTTTTCATCTCACCACCGTACCAAGTACCACCGATTAATTGAATACCTTCTGTAATATTGAATGCCACAAAGTTTTCGCTGTTTAGACCTTGCTCTTTCCAATTCGGATTTGTGCATTTCGCTCCGTTCATTACCACAAAGTCAGGTTTAAAGTTTTCTAATTCAGCTGCGGTTGGACGAATAAACATATTGGTTACAAAATGTGCTTGCCACGCTACTTCAGTAACGATACGAACCGCTAAACGAGTGTCTTCATTAGCACCACAGAACGCATCCACCACAAACAAGCGTTTGCTTGAAAGTTGTTTTGTGACTAACTCTTTCAAGCTTTGCCATGTTGCTTGATTCATTGGTTTATTGTCATTTTTCGCTGCATCGCTCGTCCACCAAACAGTATCTTTGGTTTTTTCGTCTAACACGATATATTTATCTTTTGGCGAACGACCGGTGAAGATTCCTGTATTCACCGCAACAGCACCTTGAGTAGTCACAACACCTTTCTCAAAGCCTTCTAATTCAGGTTTTGTTTCTTCTTCAAAAAGAAATTCGTACGATGGGTTGTGTACTACTTCTTTCACATCATAAATGCCCAAGTCACCAAGTTCTTTAATTAATTTGTTTAGGTCAGTCATACATCACCTCTATAGTTAAAAAGTTTGAAATTTAAATTGTGAAACTGGGTGCTATTCTATAGAGTTTTCTACCTAAAAAATGTTAACTAGATCTCATTTTTGAAAAGAAATAAAAAATTTTTGAGTGGATTTGAATAAATTCTGTTCAAATAAAAAGAAAAGTGCGGTTGAAATCACCGCACTTTGGGAAATGACAATATCCTACGCTTCCGTTTGTGCTTTTAGCTTATTAATAGCCTCTTTATTAAAGAAATAATGCGTTCCACAACATTCGCATTGCATATCAATACTGCCTTTATGTTCTGCAAGAATTTCATCAAGTTCATCATCAGAAATCAACATTAATGCGGCCCCCGAACGTTCAGCAGAACAACCACAATGGAATTTCACCTCTTGTGGTGGATAAATTTCAACCGTTTCTTCGTGATATAAACGATAAAGCATTTCTTCAGCGGTTAAACCAAAAATTTCCTCATCTTTTACTGTTGCAGTTAAAGTAGCTAAATGTTCAAAATCTTCAGGCGTTCCCTGTCCATCTGGCATAATTTGTAACAACATCCCTGCGGCAACAGGCTGTCCTTCAAATTCCCCCGTACGAATAATCAGCTGAGTTTGAAGTTGCTCAGAACGAACAAAATATTCTTCTAAACATTCTGTAATAGTTGGTTTATCTAAAGCCACTACACCTTGATAACGCTCGCCTTCATTTGGTGCAATAGTAATAACAAGCACACCTTTGCCTATCATTTGGTGCAAGGTCATTGCTTCTGTAATTTCACCATCAACACGTGCTAAAGCCCGAATTTCTTGCTTATCAGTTCCATTAACCAAGGCTAACTTTAACGGACCATCCCCTTGAATTTGTACGGTGATATGACCGTTGAATTTCAAAGTCGCTGTTAATAAATTTGTCGCCACCATCATCTCGCCCAATAAATTTTGCACAGGTTTTGGATAATGATGCGTATTCAGTGTATCGGTAAAAGTTTGATTTAAACGCACCCATTCACCACGCACCGCGCGGTTTTGGAATAGGTAACGGTAAAGTTTGTCGTTGTCTTGTTTATAAGTCATTTTTGTTTGTTCCTAATGTAAATCTGTTTTTTGTTCATCGGGCAAAACCCAATAAAAACTACTCTCCCCACTCCTTAAACCGCAATAAATCCCGTCTTTCTTTTTTATTCGGGCGGCGGTCCGGGTGTGGCATGGTGTTCATTTTTCTGGCTAAGGCAAGTTTTTCTCGATTTTCGATACTTTGTGCGGTTTCTTCATAAAGCAATTGTGCTTCAGGCGCGCCGCGGCGTTGGGTTGAAAGTGCGGTGACTTTTATTTCTTTTTCATCATTGCCTTGGCGTAATTTAATGGTAGCGCCAATTTCTACGGTTTTGTTTGGTTTAGTGCGTTGTCCGTTGTAATGCACCTTGCCGCCGTCAATCATTTCTTTGCAAAGAGTTCGGGTTTTGTAAAAACGTGCTGCCCAAAGCCATTTATCTAAACGGACGTCATCGTCTTTTTCGTCCTGTAGATTTTTCGAGTTTTTCGCCATAACTTTTCCTTAACGCAGAATGTCGCTTATGGTATCGTTATTCCTAATTTTGTCAAATAAGAGAACATCAATGAGCAAACAATTACCCGAAATTTTGAATATCTCGGTGGCGGCAAAAAGCCGTATTTTTGAAATTCAATCTGTTGATCTTAAATTTTCCAATGGTGCATTGCGAACCTATGAACGTTTTCGACCTGCCACGCGTGCGGCGGTGATGGTTTTGCCTATTGATGGCGATGATTTGCTAATGGTACGCGAATATGCCGTTGGCACAGAACGGTATGAACTAGGCTTTTGCAAAGGTTTAATGGAACAAGGCGAAAGTATGGCGCAAAGTGCCAACCGCGAAATGCAAGAAGAATTGGGCTTAGGCGCGAAAGAATTTACCTTTTTACGTACCGTTAATTCCAATTTAACCTTTATGAATGCTCAAATGCATATTTTAGTGGCGCGTGATTTTTATCCTTCTCAACTGGAAGGCGATGAACCTGAGCCATTGGAACCGGTGCGTGTTCCCCTGAGCGACATTGATAAATTGCTTGCAGACAGTGATTTTATGGAAGCGCGCAATTTGGTGGCGTTATATGCGCTGAGAGATTATTTGAGTAGTCTGAAAGTGCGGTGAAAATATCGTTTATTTTGAACATTAAAGGGAAATTCCCCTTTGGGGAATATTTTGTCTGACTTATGTAACATGCTGAAATGCCTTATGGTTCGACAGGCTCACCAACCGTCATTTCAGCTTTGTAGAGTGGTCAAATTCACGCACTATGACGCGCAACATTCAACGCAGAAAAACTTTGTGACACAGGCATGATTTCAATGCGGTTGATATTCACATGAGCAGGCTGTTGATAGATCCACAAAATCGTATTGGCAATGTCTTCCGGCTGAATTGCTTGTGTGCCCGCATAAACACTTGCGGCTTTTTCATCATCTCCTTTAAAACGGACATTGGAAAATTCTGTGCCACCACATAAGCCCGGTTCCACATTGGTGACGCGAATGGCGGTGCCGGCTAAATCTGCCCGTAAGTTCAAACTAAATTGTTCCACAAAGGCTTTTGTGGCACCGTAAACATTGCCGCCCGGGTAAGGATAGGTGCCCGCAATAGAGCCTAAATTAATGATATGCCCCTGATTGCGCGCGACCATTTGCGGTAAAATTTGACGTGTTAAATAAGCCAAGCCGATAACGTTAGTTTGGATCATGGTTAACCAATCATCGAAATTCGCTTTATGGGCAGGTTCCAACCCCAATGCCAAGCCCGCATTATTGACAAGCAAATCAATTTGCGCCCAATCCGTGGGTAAGGTTGCCAGCGCCGCATCTACCTTTGCCGTATCCGACACATCCATTTGCAAGGGATAAAAATTTTCTCCCAGTTCTGTTTTCAATGTCTCCAATTTGTCTAAACGGCGTGCCGCGCCAATGACGGAAAAACCTGCTTGTACAAAAGCACGGCAAATAGCCTTACCAAACCCTGCTGATGCACCTGTAACTAAAATCGCCATAATCTCCTCCTTGTCATTTTGTTTTATTAAAATAGCAATACGCAAACGTTTGCGTCAAGTGGGATTTTATAAATCTATCGCAAAAATCCATATTCGCCTTTTTAGTGAAATTTTGCTAAACTTGACCGCACTTTTGCGCCATTTTAGGATCTTTTATGCCCCAAATTATCCTTTCCGAAGCTTTACTCAAATCCGTGCTTGCCATTGCTCAACAAGCCGGCGAACACATCCGCCGATTTTACGCTAATTCCGTGGAAATTCATCAAAAATCAGATAATACACCCGTGACAGAAGCAGATTTATTTGTAAGTCAATTTGTGACAGAACAACTCACCTTGCTCACACCAAACACCCCTGTTCTCTCCGAAGAAAACTGTGATATTCCTTTGGAGGAACGAGTGAAATGGTCGCAATATTGGCTCATTGATCCCTTAGATGGCACGCAACAATTTATTGACCGAACAGGGCAATTTTCCGTGATGATCGCCTTAGTTGAGCATAATCAACCGGTATTAGGTGTGATTTGTGCGCCAATGTTAGATTGCACCTATTACGCAATGAAAGGTTTTGGCGCGTTTAAACAAACGGCAAAAATCCACAGCGCGTTGCCTAAACGAGTGCTGGATTTAACAAAAACAATCAAAATTACCGTGGGTAGTGCCAAAAAAATAGAGCAAGTGCGGTCATTTTTAAATCCGAATTTTGACTATGAATTTCAAGTGTTTGGTTCCAGTGGATTAAAAGGGGCACAGGTTGCGGAAGGGGTTGCCGATTGTTATGTGCGCTTAGGCAAAACAGGAGAATGGGATACTGCGGCGGCGCAAGTTATTTTGAGCGAAACAAATGGTATTATTTTTGACCGCACCTTTTCACCCTTAACCTATAATCAACGAGAAGTGTTTACTAACCCCGATTTTATGATGTGTGCTGACGATAGCATCAATTGGCAAAAAATCTTTCAAAAGCCATAAAACTCAGGCATTATACGCAAACTCGGAATTTTAAAAACAACAGAGATAATAAGAATGCAAACAGAAAATAATTGTATCGTGATTTTCGGTGCCTCAGGCGATTTAACGCACCGCAAACTCATTCCTGCGTTGTACAACCTGTACAAAATCGGTCGTTTATCAGAACATTTTTCTGTGCTGGGTGTGGCACGTACGGATATGACGGACGAGATTTTTCGTGAGAAGATGCGAGCGGCATTAATTGAACATGAAAAAGCGGAAGGTGAAACCCTTGAGAATTTCTGTTCACATCTTTATTACCAATCAGTAAACACATCCAATGCAGCCGATTACGTAAAATTATTACCGCGTTTAGATGATTTACATGATAAATATCACACGGCAGGCAACACGCTTTACTACCTTTCAACGCCACCAAGCCTATACGGTGTCATTCCTGAATGTTTAGCCGCTCATGGTTTAAATACGGAAGAATATGGTTGGAAACGCCTAATTGTGGAAAAACCTTTTGGTTATGATATCAAAACCGCAAAAGCACTCGATGTACAAATTCACCGTTTCTTTGAAGAACATCAAATTTATCGTATCGACCATTATTTAGGTAAAGAAACCGTTCAAAATTTACTCGTCTTGCGCTTTTCTAACGGGTTATTTGAACCATTATGGAACCGTAATTTTATTGATTATATTGAAATCACAGGGGCAGAATCCTTAGGCGTGGAACAACGCGGTGGTTATTATGATGGCTCAGGGGCAATGCGTGATATGTTCCAAAACCATTTATTGCAAGTGCTAGCGATGGTAGCCATGGAACCACCTGCGATTATCAATGCGGACTCTATGCGTGATGAGGTCGCAAAAGTGTTGCATTGTTTACACCCATTAAGCGAAGATGATTTAAAACATAACCTTGTGTTGGGACAATATATTGGTGCAGAAATTGACGGTAAACAGGTCAATGGTTATTTGCAAGAAACAGGTGTACCAGCCGATTCTAATACAGAAACCTATATGGCATTACGTTGTGAAATCGATAACTGGCGTTGGGCGGGCGTACCATTTTATGTGCGTACAGGAAAACGCTTACCAACGCGCGTCACAGAAGTGGTGATTCATTTTAAAACTACGCCACACCCTGTATTTAGCCAAAATGCGCCTGAAAATAAATTAATTATCCGCATTCAGCCTGATGAAGGTATTTCTATGCGTTTTGGATTAAAACAACCTGGCGCAGGCTTTGAGGCAAAAGAGGTCTCCATGGATTTCCGTTATTCTGACTTAAGCACGGCGGCAAACTTAATGACCGCATACGAACGCTTATTGTTAGATGCGATGAAAGGAGATGCGACTCTCTTCTCTCGTACAGATGCGGTTCACGCTTGTTGGAAATTTGTACAACCCATTTTGGATTACAAAGCGGCAAATGGTCGCGTTTACGAATACGAAGCTGGCACATGGGGGCCAAAAGAAGCAGATAAACTCATTGCGCGCGAAGGTCGCGTATGGCGCAAACCTTCAGGCATGATGAAGAAAAAAGTGTAAGCGCAGGAGAAAAAAATATGAACTACATCACATTCCCAACAGCACAAAGTGCGGTGGAAAAAATCGCACAAGAATTTGCGTTATATAGTCAATTAAACCGCCCTGTGCATATTTCTTTATCAGGCGGAAGTACGCCAAAACTGCTGTTTAAAACCCTTGCTCAAGAGCCGTATAAAAGCCAAATTCAATGGCAAAATCTCCATTTTTGGTGGGGCGATGATCGTATGGTTCCACCACAAGATCCTGAAAGTAATTACGGCGAAGTGCAAAAATTACTGTTCGATCATATCCAAATCCCGGCGGAAAATATCCACCGTATTCGTGGCGAAGAACCTGTTGAATCAGAGCTTAAACGTTTTGAGCAAGAGCTAAGTGCGGTCGTTTCGAATGGTGTTTTTGATTGGATTATTTTAGGGATGGGCACAGACGGACATACGGCGTCTTTATTCCCACAACAAACGGATTTCAATGATCCGAATTTAGCTGTGATTGCCAAACACCCTGAAACAGGGCAAATCCGCATTTCCAAAACCGCTAAATTGATTGAACAAGCAAAACGCATTACTTATTTAGTCACCGGGGCAAGCAAAGCGGAAATTCTCAAAGAAATCCAAACCACCCCGGCAGAAAACCTGCCTTACCCGGCGGCAAGAATTAAAGCGAAAAATGGCGTAACGGAATGGTATTTGGATAAGGATGCGGCGAAGTTGTTGTAACAAACAATTAAATTTATCAGCAATTTTTAAAAGGAAATCAAATGTATCAACTCTATTTTAATCCACCCAAATCCTCATGGTCATTACGCATATGGATTTTGCTTAAAGAATTAAATATTTCCTTTGAACCTAAAATTGTGCGTTATTTAGATGATTTGAATGAACAACATAAGCAATTTAAAAATTTTTCGCCAACAGCCAAAATTCCTGTTTTACATGCAAATGGCGTCATCATTTGGGATAGTCTTGCCATTACGGAATTTTTAGCGGAAAGTTATCCGCAAATTTGGGCAGAAGATAAAATAGTACGAGCATGGTCGAGATCGGCATGTGCAGAAATGCATTCGGGGTTTGAGCATTTACGGAATATTTGTA
Source organism: Actinobacillus porcinus (assembly GCF_901764995.1). Taxonomy (GTDB): domain Bacteria; phylum Pseudomonadota; class Gammaproteobacteria; order Enterobacterales; family Pasteurellaceae; genus Exercitatus; species Exercitatus porcinus. The sequence goes on along the minus strand of NZ_CABFKI010000001.1, from coordinate 89,831 downwards.
ATTTTGATCCGCTAGCGCATACCCCACTCACTGAAGTACCACGGGTACTAGAATTAGAGTTGGAAAGATTAAATGAATTATTACAGCAGGGATTAATACAATTTGGCGGCAACTTTTTAGCTGGTGAACGTTTTACTGCTGTGGATGCTTTTTTTGTGCCTGTTATGCTACGTATAAGAACCTATGATTTACATCGTTACTTCAGTCCACAAGTACTGAAATATCAAGACAGAATTTTATCATTAGAAACATTAAAAATGTGGTTGGAAAGCTAAAGGTAGCATTAAGTTTTAACTAACAAACGACTGTCAGGGTAAACTATGGATTTAATCAACAGCAGTTATCTTTTAGAAATTAAACAAATTCTCGCCAATGCACGCCAAAAGGCTTATACCGCAGTCAATTCAGCAATGGTTGAAGCCTATTGGAAAATTGGCGAACGCATTGTTTTGGAAGAACAAAATGGCGCTGATCGAGCGGCTTATGGGAAAGAGATTATTAAAAATCTTTCCCTTGAATTAACGAATGAATTTGGAGCTGGTTTTGGAGAACGTAATATCCGAAATTTCCGCCAGTTTTATTTGATGTTCCAAGATTTAGAGATTTGGAAATCAGTGATTTCCAAATTGACGTGGACACATATTCAACGCACTTTAAAAATCAGTAACGACAAAGCTCGTCTTTATTATCTAAAAGAAGCGGCTGAAAATAATTGGTCGGTAAGAACCCTTGATCGCAACATTTCTACGCTGTATTACGACCGCTTGTTGGCAAGCCAAGATCAAAGCATCGTCAAAGCGGAGATGTTGGAAAAATCTGTGCCATTACAAGCCAGTGATTTGATTAAATCGCCCACTGTTTTGGAGTTTTTAAATTTGCCTACCAACTTGGCATACACCGAAGCAGAGCTAGAAAAAGCGTTAATTGATAATCTGCAACAATTTATGTTGGAACTGGGCAAAGGCTTTGCTTTCGTAGCTCGCCAACAATGTATCCGTACCGAAACGTCCGATTTCTTTATTGATTTGGTCTTTTACAATTACATTTTAAAATGCTTTGTGATCGTTGAGTTGAAAACAGAAAAACTCACACATCAAGACATTGGGCAACTGGATATGTATGTGCGAATGTACGATGATTTGCAAAAACGCCCTGATGATAACCCCACTATCGGCTTGTTACTTTGCACCGAAACCGATAGCGTGGTGGCGAAATATTCGGTATTGAACGATAGCTCGCAGCTTTTTGCCAGCAAATATATGGCATATTTACCATCAGAAGAAGAGTTGGTACGAGAAATTGAAAATCAGAAAATGATTTTTGAGCAAAATCATAGTTAGGAAAAATGATGTCAATATTCTTTTTAAGTTGCGTGATTATGGCGGCGGTTTATGGGGCAATCAGTGCGAAGAATAAAGGGATTTTGATTAAACAGGGATTGCCGGCGATGTTGGCGTTAGTGGCAAATTTACTCACATAGAGGTAATAATGAACTTAAACCAAAAAGTTTTTACAGCACTTCAAAATTGTGAAACAGGTGAAGTGAGCAACCAAACCCAATTTCATTATTATCAACAAGATAAAATGATTTGGGCTGAATATTCGGGTGGTGAAATTTTAAAAGGTTTTTTAATCGGAAAATGGATAAATGCCTCACAAATTGAGTTTACTTACCAACATTTAAACCAAAAACTAGAAAATCGACTTGGACGTTGTGTCACAACATTTGAAGTAGAGAATGGCAAATTAATAGGGACAGAACATTGGCAATGGTTAGATACCCTTGAGCAAGGTTCTTCGTTAATTAAAGAAATTTAATTTAAAGTGCGGTTAATTTTCCGCAAATAAGTTTAACAATCCAACAGGAGCAAAAAATGTCAGTAAAAGGCGATATCGGCGTTATCGGTTTAGCGGTAATGGGTCAGAACCTTATTTTAAATATGAACGACAACGGCTTTAAAGTCGTGGCGTATAACCGTACTACGTCAAAAGTGGACGAGTTTTTAGCAGGAGCGGCGAAAGGCACGAACATTATCGGGGCGTATTCGTTAGAAGATTTAGCTGCGAAATTAGAAAAACCACGCAAAGTAATGTTAATGGTGCGTGCAGGTGAAGTGGTTGATCAATTTATTGATGCACTATTACCGCACTTAGAAGAGGGCGACATCATCATTGATGGCGGTAACTCAAACTACCCAGATACCAACCGCCGTGTGAAAGCATTAGCGGAAAAAGGCATTCGCTTTATCGGCTCGGGTGTATCGGGCGGTGAAGAAGGCGCACGTCACGGGCCTTCTATTATGCCGGGCGGTAATGAAGAGGCGTGGCAATATGTGAAGCCGATTTTCCAAGCAATTTCAGCGAAAACCGACAAAGGCGAGCCTTGCTGTGACTGGGTGGGCAAAGAAGGTGCTGGCCACTTCGTGAAAATGGTACACAACGGTATCGAATACGGCGATATGCAGTTAATCTGTGAAGCCTACCAGTTCTTAAAAGACGGTTTAGGTTTAAGCTATGATGAAATGCAGGCGATCTTTGCTGAATGGAAAAACACTGAATTAGATAGCTATTTAATCGACATTACGACCGATATTTTAGGCTACAAAGACACAGACGGCACACCGTTAGTGGAAAAAATCCTTGATACCGCAGGTCAAAAAGGTACAGGTAAATGGACAGGGATCAACGCATTAGATTTCGGTATTCCATTAACTTTAATCACTGAGTCAGTGTTTGCTCGTTGCGTATCTTCATTCAAAGATCAACGTGTTGCTGCCTCTAAATTATTCAACAAAACTATCGGTAAAGTTGAAGGCGACAAACAAGTTTGGATCGAAGCGGTGCGTAAAGCGTTATTGGCATCAAAAATTATCTCTTACGCACAAGGCTTTATGCTGATTCGTGAAGCGTCTGAAAACTTCGGTTGGGACATCAACTACGGTGCAACGGCGTTATTATGGCGTGAAGGTTGTATCATTCGTAGCCGTTTCTTAGGCAACATTCGAGATGCTTACGAAGCGAACCCGGATTTAATCTTCTTAGGGTCAGATGCGTACTTCAAAGGCATTTTAGAAAACGCATTAAGCGACTGGCGTAAAGTGGTAGCGAAATCGATTGAAGTCGGTATCCCAATGCCTTGTATGGCAAGTGCGATCACGTTCTTAGACGGTTATACCTCTGAGCGAGTGCCTGCAAACTTACTGCAAGCACAACGTGACTACTTCGGCGCGCATACTTATGAGCGTACCGACAAACCTCGTGGCGAATTCTTCCATACAAACTGGACGGGACGTGGCGGGAATACAGCATCGACTACGTATGATGTGTAGTTTCTTGTCATCTAAATAACATCAAAACTGACCGCACTTTTAAACCAGTGCGGTCTTTTATTAAACGAAATAATCCGTAATTTCTCACGACAGTTTTTTATTATTTCGCGCGAGCTGTGCTAGAATATCGCGCATCAAACACAACCTTATTTGACTTGGAGAATCTTATGCCAGTTTTACGTTCAGCGACATCAACTCAAGGTCGCAATATGGCAGGCGCACGTGCGTTATGGCGTGCAACAGGAATGAAAGAAAACGACTTCGGCAAACCGATTATTGCCGTAGTGAACTCATTTACCCAGTTCGTGCCGGGTCACGTGCATTTACGTGATGTGGGCAAATTAGTCGCGGAAGAAATCGAAAAAGCAGGCGGCGTGGCAAAAGAATTTAATACCATTGCAGTGGATGATGGGATCGCGATGGGTCACGGCGGTATGCTTTATTCTTTACCAAGCCGCGATTTAATTGCCGACAGCGTGGAATATATGGTCAATGCCCATTGCGCAGATGCGATGGTGTGTATTTCAAACTGCGACAAAATCACCCCGGGGATGTTAATGGCAGCAATGCGTTTGAACATTCCAACCATTTTCGTTTCAGGCGGTCCAATGGAAGCGGGGAAAACCAAATTATCTGACCAATTAATCCGTTTAGACTTAATCGATGCGATGATTCAAAGTGCGGACTGCAATGTGTCCGATTCAGACGTGGACGCTATTGAGAAAGCCGCTTGCCCAACTTGTGGCTCTTGCTCAGGAATGTTTACCGCCAACTCAATGAACTGTTTAACGGAAGCATTAGGCTTATCTTTGCCGGGTAACGGTTCGATGCTTGCCACGCATGCAGACCGCAAAGAACTCTTTTTAGAAGCAGGTCGCCGCATTGTGGATTTATGCAAACGTCATTATCAAGAAGACGATTACAGCGTATTACCACGCTCAATCGCGACCTTTGATGCCTTTGAAAATGCCATGAGCTTGGATATTGCCATGGGCGGCTCAAGTAACACCGTTTTACACTTACTTGCCACCGCACAAGAAGCCGGCGTGGATTTCAAAATGGCGGATATTGACCGTTTATCACGCATTGTGCCTTGCTTAAGCAAAATCGCGCCAAACACCAATAAATACCATATGGAAGATGTTCACCGCGCAGGTGGGATTATGGGCATTTTAGGGGAATTGGATCGCGCCGGTTTAATCCACCGCAATGTGAAAACCATTCTGGGTTTAACCATGGAAGAACAGTTAAACCAATACGATATTATGCGCAACAAAGACGCGGATTTACATAAATTCTTCCGCGCAGGCCCTGCCGGTATTCGCACCACAGAAGCCTTTTCACAAGATTGCCGTTGGGATTCGGTAGATGATGACCGTGCAACGGGTTGTATCCGTGATCGCGCGCACGCCGTGACCGAAGAAGGCGGTTTAGCGGTATTATTCGGCAATATTGCCAAAGACGGTTGTATCGTGAAAACCGCAGGCGTAGATGAATCCATTTGGAAATTTACCGGTAAAGCCATTGTGTTTGAAAGCCAAGAAGACGCGGTAGCCGGCATTTTAGGTGGTAAAGTGAAAGAAGGTCACGTGGTGGTTATCCGTTACGAAGGCCCGAAAGGCGGCCCGGGTATGCAAGAAATGCTTTACCCAACCAGCTACTTAAAATCCATGGGCTTGGGCAAAAAATGTGCGTTATTAACAGACGGTCGTTTCTCAGGCGGTACTTCAGGCTTATCCATCGGTCATGCTTCACCGGAAGCGGCATCAGGCGGTGCCATTGCCTTAGTACAAGACGGCGATACCATTGAAATCGACATTCCTAACCGCTCTATTCATCTTGCGATTTCCGATGAAGAAATGGCAGCTCGCCAAGGGGAAATGGAAGCGCGTGGTGATAAAGCGTGGCAACCCGTTAGCCGCGAACGTGAAGTTTCCTTCGCGTTAAAAGTGTTTGGTCACTTTGCCACATCCGCAGATAAAGGTGCGGTGCGCGATAAAACCAAACTGTAATCCATAAAGCGCGGTTAAAAATATTGTCTTTTTTGACCGCGCTTTCCATATTAAGGATCGCGTATGGTAGATTATTTCTTATCTCTTAATCCTGTTTGCCAAGCCTTTGCCGCAGGATTATTTACTTGGGCATTAACAGCCTTTGGTGCCGCATTCGTTTTTTTCTTTAAAAATGTTAACCGTAAGTTACTCGATATCTTAATGGGTGCCGCCGCAGGTGTGATGATTGCCGCGTCCTTTTGGTCGTTGCTATCCCCTGCGCTGGATTATGCGGAAGCGGATTATGGCAAATTTGCGTGGGCACCTGTCACCATCGGTTTCTTGTTCGGCGGATTTTTCTTACGTTTTATTGACCATATTGTGCCGCATCTGCATTTAAGCAAACCCATTACAGAAGCAGAAGGTGGCGCGCTTTACAACAAAAAGAAACTGTCCAAATCTACCTTACTTTTTTTAGCGATCACGATTCATAATTTCCCCGAAGGTCTTGCTGTGGGTGTCACTTTTGGCGCATTAGCTTCACAAGTTCCCAATGTGGATATTTCAGTCATGGCGGCAATTAGCTTAGCTCTCGGTATTGGTTTGCAGAATATTCCCGAAGGGGCAGCACTTTCTTTGCCTATCCGTGCAGAAGGAAAAAGTCGCACAAAAGCCTTTGCCTACGGTGCAATGTCTGCCATTGTGGAACCTATCGGCGCGGTAATGGGGGCGGCTTTTGTTATGTCTATGACTAATATTTTGCCCTACGCCCTTGCCTTTGCGGCCGGTGCAATGATTTTCGTTGTGGTTGAAGAATTAATTCCTGAATCACAAAGCGGTGGAAACAGCGATAGTGCAACCCTTGGTTTATTACTTGGGTTTGTGGTAATGATGATTTTAGATGTGGCTTTAGGATAAATAACATGACACATACTCTTCCAACTCAACCAACAGGTGCGGAATATCTCCGTGCCGTATTAAGCTCTAAAGTTTACGAATTAGCGATGGTGACACCATTGCAGCCAATGACGAAGCTTTCAGACAAACTCGGCAATCAAATTTTTGTAAAACGCGAAGATCGCCAACCTGTACATAGTTTTAAATTGCGTGGTGCTTACGCCATGATTGCAGGCTTAACCCAAGCGCAAAAAGACGCCGGCGTTATTACAGCTTCCGCAGGCAACCACGCCCAAGGCGTTGCTTTATCCGCGAAAAATGCGGGCATTCGTGCCTTAATCGTGATGCCACAAAATACACCGAGCATTAAAGTGGATGCTGTGCGTGGTTTTGGGGGCGAAGTGTTATTACACGGCGCTAATTTTGATGAAGCCAAAGCCAAAGCTATCGAGTTATCAAAAAGCCAAAATATGACCTTTATTCCGCCCTTTGATCATCCTGCAGTCATCGCGGGGCAAGGTTCTATTGGTTTGGAATTATTGCAGCAAAATACCCATATTGATCGCGTTTTTGTCCCTGTGGGCGGTGGCGGTTTAGCCGCCGGCGTTGCGGTTTTAATTAAACAATTAATGCCGGAAATCAAAGTAATTGGGGTGGAAAGCAAAGACAGCGCCTGTTTATTTGCCGCATTAAAAGCCGGTGGACCTGTTGATTTAGCACGTGTTGGCTTATTTGCAGATGGTGTGGCGGTGAAGCGTATCGGCGATGAAACGTTCCGCGTTTGCCAACAATATATTGATGAAGTGATTACCGTAGATGGTGATGAAATTTGTGCTGCGATGAAAGATATGTTTGAAAACGTGCGTGCGGTTTCGGAACCATCGGGTGCGTTATCCTTGGCGGGTTTGAAAAAATATGTGAAAGAACACAATATCAAAGGGGAAACCTTGGTTAACATTCTGTCTGGGGCGAACTTGAATTTCCATACACTACGCTATGTGTCCGAACGCTGTGAAATTGGTGAACAAAATGAAGCGGTCTTTGCGGTAACCATCCCAGAGCAACGCGGCAGCTTCTTAACGTTCTGCCAAATCTTAGGACAAAATGCGGTGACAGAATTTAATTACCGCTATGCCGATGAAAAACAAGCACGTATTTTCGTGGGCGTTCGTATTACAGGTGCGGAAGAAAAGGTAGCCATTTTGACACAGCTTAAACAAGGTGGCTATGATGTGGAAGATTTGTCCGATGATGAAATCGCGAAAACTCACATTCGCTATATGATTGGCGGGCGTTCAAGCAGTCAATTAAACGAACGTTTGTATAGTTTTGAATTCCCTGAGCAAAAAGGCGCGTTGTTAAAATTCTTAGAAACCCTTGGCACAACACAAGCCAATATTTCGCTATTCCATTATCGTGGACACGGCGCAGACTATGGCGATGTACTGGCGGGTTTCCAAATTGAAGAAAAAGATTTGCCTGCCTTTAATCAACATTTAGAAGCGTTGGGTTACGCCTATCAAGATGTGACAAATAGCCCGGCTTATCAGTACTTCTTGAGTTAAGCATCTATTAAAGTGCGGTGAAAATGCTTTAGGTTTTGCGAATGGAACAACAATATTCCAAATATGTTAAACGTGCAGCAATGTTGGCAATTGTGGTCTCAACATTGCTGATTATCATCAAAGGTATTGCTTGGTGGTACACGGATTCGGTGGCGATTTTAGCGGCGATGACAGACAGCCTTGTGGATTTATTCGCTTCTTGCACCAATATGCTGGTGTTACGCTATGCGTTACAACCTGCGGATAAAAATCATTACTTTGGCCATGGCAAAGCCGAATCGCTTGCCGCACTCGCGCAAAGTGCCTTTATTACAGGTTCCGCATTGTTTCTGTTACTACAAGGCAGTCAACGTATTGCTAATCCTGAAAACATCGAAAATAACGGCCTAGGCGTTGCGGTCAGTTTGGTCTCTATCTTATTGACCTTGGCTTTGTTAATGTATCAACGAAAGGTCATTAGATTGACCCAAAGCCCTGCCATTGAAGCAGATAAATTGCATTACCAAACAGATTTACTGATGAACAGCGCCATTCTCGTTGCCATGCTGTTAAACATGTATGGGATGATTTATGCCGATGGGATTTTTGCTATTCTTATTGCGCTCTATATTTTCATAAGTGCATTAAAAATGAGTTGGGAAGCGGTTCAAACCTTACTAGATCGCGCCTTACCCGATGAAGAAATCCAGCAAATGATTCAACTGGCAGAAGCACAAGAAAAGGTATTAGGCGTACATGATATTGGCACCCGCCAAGTGGGGAACATTAAATTTATTCAGTTGCATTTGGAGCTGGATGATGATCTTCCATTAATTACCGCACACGATATTGCTGATAAGGTGGAACAGGCTATTTTAAGCCAATTCCCGACTGCCAAAATTGTTGTTCATCAAGAACCAAAGTCTGTTGTGGCAAAAGAAAATAGCCATCGCCATGAAATCCTTGAATAAAATGCCCCTTGAGCTTGTGGAAAGGTAAATCTTATGTAATGATGACATCATATCAAATATTTTAGTCACTCAAAAAAGGAGATCAAATGAGCCAAATAACCATGATGGGCAACCCCATTGAATTAGCAGGAACCTTCCCGAAAGTCGGCGATATCATCGGTGATTTCGTTCTAACCGGAAAAGAGTTAAATGATGTGTCATTAGTTGAATTTTCAGGCGTTCGCAAGGTTTTAAATATCTTCCCAAGCATTGATACGGGCACTTGTGCCACATCAGTACGTAAATTTAATGAAAAAGCCGCCAACTTAGCCAATACCGTTGTGCTTTGCATTTCAGCAGATTTACCTTTCGCACAAGCCCGTTTCTGTGGTGCAGAAGGGATTGAAAATGTGAAAACCCTTTCTACTTTCCGCCATAAAGAATTACATCGTCAATTGGGCGTAGATATTACTTATGGTGTGTTAGCGGGGTTAACCGCTCGCGCTGTGATTGTCTTAGATGAGCACAATAACGTCTTACACAGTGAGCTGGTGTCAGAATTAAAAGATGAACCTAATTATGATGCGGCATTGGCTGTATTAAGCTAAGAGATACTAAAAAAGCGACTTGGAAGTCGCTTTTTTTGGAAGTGAAATTTGATGACTACACCAATTACACGTTATCAATTTGACCTAATAATGAACGTAAACGATCTTGCCAGTTATTGTGTTCTGCTTTTAATTGTTCATTTTCATTACGAAGGGTTTCGTTTGCCGCGTTCACCTGAGTATTTTTCTCTTTTAATTCTTCCACTTCTAATTGAAGTAATTGAATAGTTTCAACAGCTTGGCGAATTTTGCCTTCTAATTGATCTAAAATTTCTAATGACATAATAATTTCCTTTAATAAAAATGTGTGATCATTCTACCCTAGATTGCATGGAATTTAAAATCCTAAAAAAGATTTTTTATTTGATGGCAAAATATTTTTTCGCAATCGTTTTCGCTAGTGCTAAAATGCGGAAAATTTTAGCCAAATAAGGACAATCAAATGGATAGATCATTAGCAATTGAATTCTCTCGTATCACTGAAGCCGCTGCGCTCGCCGGCTTTACTTGGTTAGGACGTGGCGATAAAAATGCAGCAGATAATGCTGCCGTCACGGCCATGCGTTTTATGCTAAATAACATCAATATGGATGCGGAGATTGTGATTGGTGAAGGTGAAATTGATGAAGCACCTATGCTGTATATTGGTGAAAAACTCGGTACGGGAAAAGGTGAGAAAGTGTCGATTGCAGTCGATCCTATTGACGGCACACGAATGACTGCCATGGGGCAAGCCAATGCGATTTCGGTACTCGCCGCCGGTGGTGCCGAAACATTCTTACGCGCGCCGGATATGTACATGGAAAAATTAGTCGTAGGCCCGGAATTAAAAGGCATGATTGACCTCAATTTAGATATTGAACAAAACTGCCGCCGTGTGGCATCCCGACTTGGGAAATCTATTAGTCAATTAACGGTGATGGTACTTGCCAAACCGCGCCACGATGATGTAATTAAACAAATTCAACAACTGGGTGCACGCGTTATTTGTATCCCTGACGGTGATGTAGCGGGATCTGTTTTATGTTGTTTACCCGATAGTGATGTAGATATGTTATATGGTATTGGTGGCGCACCGGAAGGTGTGGTCGCTGCGGCGGCAATCCGAGCCTTGGGCGGTGATATGCAAGCGCGTTTATTGCCACGTCATTTAGTAAAAGGCGATACCCCTGAAAATCGTCAAATTGCAGAACAGGAAATCCAACGTTGCAAAGAGAACGGCGTGGAAGTCAATACGGTTCTGCCATTAGAACATTTAGTGAAAGATGATAATCTCGTATTCGTTGCAACGGGAATTACCAACGGAGACTTACTAAAAGGTATTCAACGCAAAGATAATTTGGCCACCACGGAAACCTTACTCATCCGCGGTAAATCTCGCACTATTAGACGTATTCAATCGATGCATTATTTAGATCGAAAAGATGCTGAGATTTATGAGTTATTAAGCGAATAAGATGCTAGTGCGGTCAAAAAATCAAGTGTTTTGACCGCACTCTTTTAAATCTCAACTAAGGAATCATCTGCCCACAATTCTTCCAAATATTCCATAAATTTACTTTTTTCGTCTTTATCTTTAAAGCCCGTCACTTCCACCCCGGCAGAACTCGAAAAGCGAATCCGAACCTGTACATCGGCAAATTTCTCTGCAATACGCTTCGGCAAACGGTCTTGCAAAACAGCGATCATTGCCGCTTGATACTCTGCTTTTTTTCGATCTTTTTCTTGGGTAAAACGAATGTCAATTTGTTTCATATATCACCTCATTTAATTGATTTTATATACAGTTATTATATTATCCAAAATTAAATACTGTCAATATAAATAGTGATAAAAATATCAGTTTTACTGTATTTATTCATATACACATGACGAGGTTGGTATTATGCTAGAATTTCCGATATTATGTAGTAGTTGCACAAGACGATCGTTGAGCCTGTCGAAACCTCAGTCTTGTGCGATTGCTGAAATGCCTTATGGTTCGACAAGCTCACCAACCGCCATTTCAGCTTTGTGCAAGTACTACAGAATACCGAGAATTTCACAAGTATAAGATTTTCCACTCTCTTGATATCACTCATTCAAATAGGAAAAACACATGCAAAACAAACACTTTATTGGTTTAGGCGTGGCCGGCAATTTTGCCGGGCATTTAGAGCAAGCGGGCGAAGCGGCGGATTTCGTGAATGTCAAAACGCAAGAAGCGGTGCAGCCAAAGGCTATTTTTCCGTTTTATGTACCCGGTGAAAAATTAGACCCACTCACTCAATTTTTAAGCGAATTTCCTATTTCATCCGATACCTTAAATTTTCCGCAGAATGCGGATAATTTGCAGATTGAGCCTGAAATTGCATTAATTTGTGATATTCAATATAGCGAAGAAACCCCGAAAAAAGTGACCGCACTTTTACCGACTCATTTTGCGGCTTATAACGATTGTTCCATTCGCCGTCCGAACGCCCGTAAAATTTCAGAGAAAAAGAATTGGGGCGCAAATTCAAAAGGGTTGTCTGCCCATTGGATTGCATTAGATCGCTTTACACTGGGGGGCAATATCGATGATTATCATATTGCTTGTTTCCATCAACGTCAGGGGCAATTAAAGGAATACGGCATTGATAGCCAAGCGTTAGGTTACAGCTATTTCCACGAAAAATTGCTGAATTGGATTGTGGATAGAATGAATCATCAACCTGACGAAGGCCCAATGAATGATATTGCCACTTTACTGAAACAAGCCGATTACCCAAGCAAAGCCATTATTAGTATTGGTGCTACGCGTTATACTGAATTTGGTGAAAAAAACTTCTTGCAAGTGGGCGACACCTCAATGGTTGTGGTTTACAACGGCAAACAATATCAACATGCTCAAATTGTTGAAATGGCAGAAAAAGGACAATTTTCGCCTGATGTTTCAGCGTTAGTTCAAAAAGTAAAATAACATCCTAAAGCGCGGTCAAATTTGACTGCGTTTTTTATTGTTTATTGTGATCTTGCTCACAGTTTTGCTGAAACGAATTCAGTAGAATAAGGACGTTATTTTGTAATAAAGGAAATGAAATATGACCCCAGCAGCGTTGTTTGGCGAAGGGATTAATCTGATGTTGTCAGGGATGGGCTTTGTACTGCTCTTTTTGTTGATTTTAATTTGGGCAATTCGCGCGAGTTCAAAACTGATTAACCGTTTTTTCCCCGAACCGCTTCCCACTCCAAAAACACAACCAAAATCCACCGCACTTTCTGCGGATTCTGTGTCTGATTTAGAGCGTCTTCGCCCTGTGATTGTGGCGGCTATTGCTCATCATCGCCGTTCTCAAGGCTTAAATTAATAAAGGATTGTATTATGACTAAAAAAATTAAAATTACTGATGTGGTTTTACGTGATGCCCACCAATCTCTTTTTGCAACACGTATGCGTTTAGATGATATGTTGCCCATTGCAGCGGAATTAGATGATATTGGGTATTGGTCGTTAGAAGCTTGGGGCGGTGCAACCTTTGATAGCTGTATTCGCTTTTTAGGGGAAGACCCTTGGGTGCGTTTGCGTGAGTTGAAAAAAGCCTGTCCGAAAACGCCTTTGCAAATGCTGTTGCGCGGTCAAAATTTATTAGGTTATCGCCATTATGCCGATGACGTGGTGGAGCGTTTTGTGGAACGTTGCGTGGCAAATGGGATGGATGTGTTCCGTGTGTTTGATGCCTTAAACGACCCTCGCAATATGAAAGCGGCATTGCAAGCGGTGAAAAAACACGGTGGGCATGCGCAAGGGACATTAAGTTATACCACAAGCCCGGTGCATACCTTGCAAACTTGGTTGGATACCACAGAACAGTTATTGGAAATTGGCGTAGATAGCCTTGTGATTAAAGATATGTCGGGGATTTTAAACCCAATGGCGGCGGCTGAGTTGGTCGGTGAAATCAAAAAACGTTTTGATGTTCAACTACATTTACATTGCCACGCCACTACGGGGATGTCTGAAATGGCATTATTGAAAGCCATTGAAGCCGGCGTAGACGGTGTGGATACGGCGATTTCTTCGATGTCCGGCACCTATGGGCACCCTGCTACAGAAGCTATTGTAGCAACCTTGCAAGGCACCGAATTTGATACCGGTTTAGATATTCCGCGTTTAGAGAAAATTGCCGCGTATTTCCGTAATGTGCGTAAAAAATATGCGAAATTTGAGGGGCAATTACGTGGCGTGGATAGTCGCATTTTAGTTGCGCAAGTACCGGGTGGTATGTTAACCAATTTGGAAAGCCAACTCAAACAACAAAATGCAACCGACAAATTGGATTTGGTGTTAGAAGAAATTCCACGTGTACGTAAAGATTTGGGCTATATTCCATTGGTAACGCCAACATCACAAATTGTGGGAACCCAAGCGGTGATCAATGTGTTAATGGGCGAACGTTATAAAACCATTGCCAAAGAAACCGCAGGCATTTTAAAAGGCGAATACGGTAAAACTCCTGCGCCTGTTGATGCCGCATTACAAGCGCGCGTATTGGAAGGTGCACAACCTATCACTGACCGCCCGGCGGATCATATTGCCCCTGAAATGGCAAAAATTGAAGCAGATGTGGTGGCGCAAGCAAAAGAAAAAGGTGTGAAATTAGCTGAAAACACCGTGGATGATGCCTTAATTGTGGCGTTATTCCCACAAATTGCGTGGAAATTCTTAGAAAATCGCGACAACCCTGCCGCTTTTGAACCTGCACCTACGGCAGAAGAACCTGCGAAAAGTGCGGTGGAAAATAAAGCTGTTTCTAAACCAACGCAAGCGTCAGGTTCGGCTGTTTATACCGTGGAATTAGAAGGCAAAGCCTTTGTGGTGAAAGTGACGGAAGGCGGTGATATTACCCATATTGCGCCAACTACTGCACCAGCTACAACAGCAGCTGCACAACCAACGGCGGCACCGGCACCAAGTGCAGGTGGTGTGCCGGTAACGGCACCGATGGCCGGTAACATTTGGAAAGTGGTGGCCACAGAAGGGCAATCTGTTGCAGCGGGCGATGTGTTATTTATTCTCGAAGCCATGAAAATGGAAACGGAAGTGAAAGCTGCACAAGCAGGTGTGGTACGCGGTATTCAAGTGAAAGCAGGCGATGCGGTTGCGGTGGGCGACACTGTGATGACCCTGGCTTAAGGAGTAAAGCATGGAGAGTATTATTGCTTTAATTCAAGGGATGGGCATTATGCACATAGAATGGGGGCAAGCCGTAATGCTTGCCATCAGTGTGCTGTTGCTGTGGCTTGCCATTTCCAAAAAATTTGAGCCCCTTTTGTTATTGCCTATCGGTTTCGGCGGATTGCTGTCCAATATTCCTGAAGCCGGATTGGCGATGACCGCCTTGGAAAACCTGTTGCATTTAGGTTCGCCTGAGCAAATTGGCGCGATTGCGGCGCATTTGGGGGTAGCAGCAGATCCCGCGGCCATTAAGACCGCACTGACCAGCGTACCTGCTTCGGTGATGAACCAATTGGAAACCATGTCTGTGGATATGGGTTATAACGCAGGGATTTTAGCCTTGTTCTATAAAGTCGCCATTAGTTATGGCGTAGCTCCGTTGGTGATTTTTATGGGCGTGGGCGCGATGACCGACTTTGGTCCTTTGCTTGCCAATCCCAAAACCTTATTACTTGGTGCAGCGGCACAGTTCGGGATTTTCGCCACCGTATTGGGTGCGTTAGCGTTAAATTATTTCGGGATTATCGAATTTACGTTACCGCAAGCGGCATCCATCGGGATTATCGGGGGCGCAGACGGCCCAACGGCAATTTATTTAACCAGCAAACTGGCCCCTGAGTTATTAGGAGCGATTGCGGTGGCGGCTTATTCTTATATGGCGTTAGTACCGTTAATCCAACCGCCGATTATGAAAGCCTTGACCACAGAAGAAGAGCGCAAAATTCGGATGACGCAATTACGTAACGTCAGCCAAACAGAAAAAATCTGCTTCCCGATTATTTTGCTTTTACTCGTTGGTTTATTATTGCCTGACGCCGCGCCGTTATTGGGGATGTTCTGTTTTGGTAATTTAATGAAAGTCAGCGGCGTGGTCGATCGTTTAAGCGATACCACACAAAACGCGCTCATTAATATTACCACCATTGTGTTGGGCTTATCTGTAGGCTCCAAACTGATTGCAGATAAATTCCTACAACCGCAAACCTTAGGGATTTTATTACTTGGTGTGATTGCCTTTGGGATCGGTACAGGTAGCGGTGTGTTAATGGCGAAATTGATGAACAAATTCAGCAAAAACAAAATCAACCCGCTTATCGGTTCTGCAGGTGTCTCTGCCGTCCCAATGGCAGCACGTGTATCAAATAAAGTGGGCTTAGAAGCCGATAACCAAAACTTCTTACTCATGCACGCCATGGGCCCAAATGTGGCCGGCGTAATTGGCTCTGCTATCGCGGCAGGGGTAATGTTGAAATATGTGACAGCAATGATGTAACCCCCATTACCCTTTAGCTGATCGATCAAATCAAAGCGATAAGTAGGCAAAAACAAAAAACTGAGCTGATATGACTCAAGCTCAGTTTTTTTATTTTTCTTTATATCTTGTGTTAATTAAAAAATTAACGGTATGGTTGATCTAAAGGAATTTCCGCATCCGGTTGTTTTGTGATGCGGTTGCGTAAGTCACGGCGGATCATTTCAATTGACCAGAACCAGAAGATGTGACCTACTAATTCAGAAATGTGTTCGTATAATGGCCATTCTGCAACCGGTGGGGTTAAACCTAAGGCTGGGAATGTGATGTAGTGAACACAGATGTTCGCGATAATACCTGCGCCGATACCTTGCCAAAATTTAATTTTCGGGAAGATTTCAGCCACGATACAGTAACCGATCGCAAACACTAATGAGAAAATCATGTGTGTTACACCGATTGAGTTAAACGGATGATCGGCAAAAGTGAATGCGATAGTTTGGTAAGGATCAAGACCAAGGTAATCACGTAAAAAAACAGCCGGTGGGTTTAATACCGCGCGAGAACACACTTCTAATGCTTGTGATGGATCTTGGCATGCCGCAACGAATAAATCTAATGGGCTACGTGGTGGAAATGGGTGTTCAGCACCCCATTTTACGAAAGCTGAAATGATACCGGCGATGATACCAACGAAAACTGCAACACCATAACGGCGGCGAGATGTTTCTGTAAATAATGCCATTTTTGGCTCCGAAGTAAAAATATTTAAAAATTTAACCGCGCTTTTTCAATTGCTTCAAAGTCAATCCTGTAAAACACGGCACCTTTCCTTACCCAAATCGGGTGAAGTGGGCAGATTTTATGCTCTTGAGCAAAATAGTCAAGAAAAACATCCCCCAAAGGGGTAGATTAATTGATGCGTTATTAGTCAAAAATATCGCCATCACGCAAAATATGGGCATTGCCTTTGCGGCGTAAAAAGCCACATCGATCGTAATATTCCATCAATTGAACGGTGAGTTTTCGACCAAATTGAAGTTCATCACGTAATTGGTTAACGCTGATTTCACCTTGTGCCTTGAGCATTTCTTTCACGCGTTTAGCATAGGCATAAACCGTCTCCGTTAAAAAGAAACGATCTTTTACAATGGGCATTAAATAGCCCAACTTGCCCGCTTTGTATAAGAAATTACGCATTTGCGTTTCGTCCATTGCTAAGGCGGTGGCAATATCGCGCACCCACAATGGCTGTCCGTTGGCTTGAATAAATTCCCGTAAAACCGCTTTCCAATGTTCACGTTCTTCCGCAGAAAACGCCAATTGATGTTCGGGCAAATGTAACCAACCGCGACTTTGGGCTAATTTGCCTGTTGCCAATAATTCATCCACAAAATAGTAAATTAATTTTTCGGGTTGATTTAGCGCACTCATGCGATACAAACGCGCTTTAGCCACACCGATTTGATCAGGATGTTGCGCGTGATAAAAGCCTAGTGCGGTCAACATTTTCCGGTTTTGTTGGGTTTGATAATCTTGATTAAAACACCAATCTTGGAAACGTATTTGTTGGTTCTGCGTAAGAATTTCGCTTAATTGCTGATCCGTTAATTGTTCAACCCAACGCAAATAGGTCGCGCTGACCGCTTGATCTTGCAAATACAACGCAATCCGTTCTGCCGCATTGTTGGTTTGGGCTAAATTCGTTACAAAATTTAACCGCACTTCGCTACGTTTATGGCGTTTCGGTGAATGGATTTCCAACACACGACCGCCGGCAATGAGATGTTTATTGTCGCCACTGCGCAAAATGACTTTATCGCCTACCGTCAAAAAGAAGGGTTTTTCTAATATTATTTCGGCGTAAACCTGTTCATTCGGTTGGGCTGATTTCACATTGAGCAAGCCTAATTTTCCTACACAGCGTGAAGCCGCGTGATAAATATGCACAGACTGATTTTCGCTTAATGGGGTTTCTGCGGTGAGCTGAACGGTAATGCGATCCGTAGGTTCGGGCGGCTGTTCTGCCAATAACCAATCACCGCGTTCAATGCTTGCCCGCTCCAATTCTCCGTGAATATTTAAGGCTAACCGTTGACCCGCTATGCCTTGCTCATTGGGTTGATTTTGAGCGTGAATGGCTTTGATGCGGACTTTTTCGCCTGTGGATAAATAAAGTTCGTCATTCACGCAAACCTTGCCACTAAATGCCGTGCCTGTGACCACCGTGCCTGCGCCTTTGAGCGTAAAAATTCGATCAATGGCATAACGGAAAGGTTTGGTACTATCCGCTAAATTTGGTAGTGCGGTCAAAAATTCACGTAATTCCGCAATGCCTTGTTGTGTGGTGGCAGAAGTAACAAAGAACGGTGAATGCGCTAAAAAAGGATAATTTGTCGTGATCTTTGCTTTAAGATCTTCGATTTGTTGCGAATCAGCGCGATCTGACTTAGTGATCACCACGAGAATTTGTGCTAATTGCAATTGGCGCAAAATGGCTAAATGCTCTTGGGTTTGCGCTTGAATCCCTTCATCCGCAGCCACAATTAACATCGCATAATGAATTCCCCCAAGCCCCGCTAACATATTTGCCAAGAATTTTTCATGCCCCGGAACGTCAATAAAGCCCAGCACGTTGTCGCCCACGGGTAAGTAGGCATAACCTAAATCAATGGTCATTCCCCGCTTTTTTTCTTCGGGCAAATGGGCGGTGTTTGTGCCGGTTAGGGCTTGCAATAAGGCTGTTTTTCCGTGGTCAACGTGACCGCTTGTGACAATAATCATAGTTCTTCCAACGTTTTAAATAAAGCATCTGTATCCGCAACAGAACGCATATCTAACCAAATTTTACCCTGTTCAACTCGCGCAATCATTGGCGTAGTTAAGGTTTTAAAGCGAGCTAAAAGTGCGGTTAATTTTCCACTCTTTTCGGCAATGGTTACCGCAAGAGAGGGAATTTGCGCCATAGGTTGCGAACCGCTACCGATTTGTGCCGAACTAGCTTCGATTTGCAAGGAATACGCCGAATTTAATTGTTTTTCTAACCGCGCTTTAACCTGTTCCGCTTTATATTGCAATGTATCAAGAGATTGTGTGAGTAAACGCAAAGTAGGCAATTTTTCCGCGAGTTTTTCGGGTTGAAGATATAAACGTAAAGTCGCTTCTAAACCCGCTAAAATTGCTTTATCACAGCGCAAAACGCGTTTTAACGGATGTGCTTGGAGTTGATCTATTAATGCTTTTTTACCGACAATAATACCGGCTTGCACGCCACCCAATAATTTATCCCCCGAAAACGAAATTAAATCCACGCCTTGTACGAGTTTTTCTTGTACGGTTGGCTCTTTGGGAAGGTGATATTGGCTTAAATCAACCAATGCGCCACTGCCTAAATCACTGATGACGGGAATATTGAATTCTTGCCCCAAAGCGACAAGTTCCGCCTCTTCTACCGCAGAAGTAAAACCACAAATTTGGTAGTTACTGCTATGAACTTTCATTAAAAAGGCAGTATTTTCGTTGATTGCGTTGCGATAATCTTTTAAATGGGTACGATTGGTTGTTCCCACTTCCACCAGCGTACAACCTGCTTGTGCCATAATATCGGGAATACGAAATGCACCGCCGATTTCAATGAGCTCGCCACGAGAAATAATCACTTCCTTGCCTTTCGCAAAGGTCGCTAACATCAGCAAAACCGCAGCCGCATTGTTATTCACCACACAAGCCGCTTCCGCTCCCGTCAACGCAAAAATCAAATCGCTAATATAATTATCCCGATGACTGCGGCGACCGTCTTCTAAATCATATTCCAGTGCCACATTGCCGCCCATTGCCTGCAATGCCGCCTGCTGTGCGCTTTCTGCCCATAAAGCACGCCCAAGGTTGGTATGCAATACAGTACCGGTTAAATTATGTACCGCTTGAATTTGAACTTGGCTTTGTTGGGTTAATTGGCGTTGAATTTCCGCCAAAGTGCGGTCAATTTCAGCAAAATAGGGTGGAAGTTGCTGCGTTGATTTAATGGCTTCGCGACCTTGTTCAATGAGTTTTCGACACACATTGACCACGGCACTATGCCCAAATTCAGCAATAAGTTGTTCGCCTTGCGGCAGTTTGAGTAATTTATCCACAGAAGGCAGTTGGCGAAAAAGTGCGGTCATCATGGCTCTCGTTTTTTGATCTTGTGTTGAAAATGGATGTCATTATATCGCAAAATTTGACCGCACTTAAATAATCGGTTAGAGTAACGTCACCTTTCGGAAGGGCGTCATCTCCGGTGAGGTGGCAGGACTTCAAATCCTGTTGAGGACGCCAGCGTTCTCGGGTGGGTTCGACTCCCATTCCCTTCCGCCACTAAACCTTTCCTAACGTAAACAGAAATCAACAAAAATAGCAAAATTCCTTGTTACTTATTTTTGGATAGACCCTTTTACAAACAGGCTTCAGAGTACGTTAATTTTTACGAGCTGATATTGAAATCCTTGTTACTTTTTCAATGAGAAAACACAATGCAATACAAGCTAACAGATACAAAAATCAAGCAAGCCAAGAGCAAGGATAAAGATTATCCCCTTACTGATGGTGGCGGGTTGCGTTTAATTGTGCGTTCTAACTGGTTCAAAGGTCTTTGTTTTTAACTACAACAGACCTTACACCAAAAAGAAAAATAACATTACTTTGGGGGCTTATCCGGAAATATCCCTAAAGCAAGCAAGAGAACGACACGCACAGGCGCGCGCCTTACTGGCGCAAAATATAGACCCAGTTCAACACCGAGAACAGGATAACGCATTTAAAGACGCATTTCAGGGCGCAATGAATGAAAAGCTAGGCAAATGGCTTATAGTTCAACAAGCTCACCAACCGTCATTTAAGCTTTGTGCAAATGTCACATAATAGTGTTTTTTTCGGCCTCAGCGAGGCTGGGCTTAATGAACCTAGCACGATTCCTGCTAGGGATTTCTTAAATATGAATATTATTAACCATTTAAAGCGCGGTAGAAAAATAATGTTTTTTCACCGCGCTTTTTTGTGATGTAGATCACAAAATTTTCGCTAATCATTTAAAACTGTGATCTTCGTCACATTTTTAAAAAAGAGACCAAAAAATATTTTGTGATCAGGATCACAGATCTCATCAAAACAATTTCGGCTTTGATTTTCCTTATGCTATTTTCAGCACATCAAAAATCCGTTTTCTTATTTATTGGAGAAATCAAATGTTATCAGCAAGTGCTAAAGTGAAAATCCAAAGTTTTGGACGTTTCCTATCAAATATGGTGATGCCGAATATCGGTGCATTTATTGCGTGGGGGTTTATCACCGCGCTTTTTATTCCAACAGGTTGGTTGCCGAATGAGCAATTGGCAAAACTCGTTGGGCCGATGATTACGTATTTATTACCCCTTTTAATTGGTTATACCGGTGGTAAATTAGTGGGCGGCGATCGCGGTGCGGTTGTGGGCGCGATTACCACTGCAGGTGTGATTGTGGGAACGGATATCCCAATGTTCCTAGGCGCAATGATTGCAGGTCCGACTGGCGGTTGGGCAATCAAACATTTTGACAAATGGGCAGATGGCAAAATCAAAAGTGGTTTTGAGATGTTAGTGAATAACTTCTCATCAGGTATCATTGGGATGATTTTAGCTATTTTGTTCTTCTGGGTTGTGGGACCGGCAGTAAAAGTGATCTCTAGCTGGTTAGCGGCCGGTGTGGATGTCTTAGTTAACGCAGGCTTATTGCCGTTAACCTCAATCTTCGTGGAACCTGCGAAAATCCTATTCTTAAATAACGCCATTAACCACGGTATTTTCTCGCCGTTAGGTATCCAACAAGCACAAGAATTTGGTCAATCTGTCTTCTTCTTAATTGAAGCGAACCCAGGCCCGGGTCTAGGTGTGTTGTTAGCCTATATGTTATTCGGTAAAGGTTCAGCTAAACAAACATCAGGCGGTGCAGCGATTATCCACTTCTTCGGTGGTATCCACGAAATTTATTTCCCTTATGTGTTAATGAACCCGCGCTTAATCCTTGCAGTGATTGCAGGTGGTGCGACAGGCGTATTCACATTAGTGTTATTCAATGCCGGTTTACAGGCACCCGCTTCACCAGGTTCAATCATTGCGGTATTAGCGATGACACCAAAAGCGTCTTTCATGGGGGTGATTCTCTCTGTTATTGCGGCAACTGCGGTGTCTTTTGTGATTGCTTCATTCTTTGTGAAATTACAAAAAGAAGAAGATGCCGGCAAATTAGAAGAAGCACAAGCGGCATCAAAAGCGATGAAAGGCGGTGCGAGCCAACAACAAGTGACCGATTACAACGGCTTGAAAAAAATCTTCGTTTCTTGTGATGCGGGTATGGGTTCAAGCGCAATGGGCGCAAGTATGTTGCGTAAAAAAGTGAAAGATGCAGGTTTACCAATTGAAGTAGCAAACTGTGCGATCAACGATTTACCTGAAGATGCGCGTTTAGTGATTACCCATCAAGACTTAACCTTACGTGCGAAAAAACAAGTACCAAACGCCATGCATTTATCATTAACAAACTTCTTAGATAACAAATTCTATGACAGTTTAGTGAATGATTTAAAAGCGAATTTTGATGAAAAAGCCCCTGCGACAGAAGCCAAAGCGGATGAAATTTCGGTTAATGGCACAACCTTTAGTTTGAAACCTGAGCAAATCTTCTTGGGCTTAGAAGCAACGGACAAATTTGATGCCATTCGCTTTGCCGGTGAGCAACTTGTTAAAGCCGGTTTTGTGCAACCAAGCTATGTGGATGCCATGTTTGAGCGCGAAAAATTGGTTTCGACTTACCTTGGCGAAGGGGTCGCTGTGCCACACGGTACTATTGAAGCCAAAGATGCGGTGCTTAAAACCGGTGTAGTCGTTTGCCAATATCCGGCCGGTGTACGTTTTACCGATGATGAAGACGGCGTAGCGAAATTGGTGATTGGTATTGCGGCACGTAACAATGAGCATATCCAAGTCGTATCAGCGATTACAAACGCATTAGACAGCGAAGAAGCGATTGAATTACTCACCTCAACCAATGATGTGAATAAAGTACTTGAGTTGTTAAAAGCATAAGATGCTAGGGCAAATGTAATTTGCCCTACGCATAATTTCGGAGAAGATTTAAATGAAAGCATTACATTTCGGCGCGGGTAATATCGGTCGTGGCTTTATTGGAAAATTATTAGCGGACAGTAACGTAGAAGTCATTTTTGCCGATGTGAACGAAAGCGTTATAAACTTGCTCAAAACGAACCGCACTTATGGCGTGAAAATTGTCGGCGACAGTGTGAATACCGTTGAGCAAGTAAAAAATGTCACGGGAGTTAATTCTAAAGATGAAGCGGCGATTATTGCGTTATTTAATGAAGTGGATTTGGTGACAACGGCGGTTGGTCCAAACGTATTAAAAATTATTGCCGGCACCGTTGCAAAAGCCTTAGAAGCACGTTTGGCAAGTGGCAATACCAAACCCTTAAATATTATTGCCTGTGAAAATATGGTGCGCGGCACGACTTTCTTAAAAGAGCAGGTTTTCACCCATTTAAACCCGGCTATCAAAGAGCAAGTTGATGCTTTAATTGGCTTTGTGGATAGTGCCGTTGACCGTATTGTGCCGCCTGTGCAACCTGATGAGAACGATCCTTTATTGGTGACAGTGGAAGAATTTAGCGAATGGATTGTGGATAAAACCCAGTTTAAAGGGGACATTCCCGCTATTAACGGGATGGAGCAAACGGATAACTTAATGGCTTTTGTTGAGCGTAAATTATTTACCTTAAATACAGGTCATGCGGTGACTTCTTATTATGGAAAATCAAAAGGTTATCAGTTCGTCAAAGAGAGTATTGAAGATGCGGATGTAAAAGCTTTTGTGAAATCGGTGATGCAAGAAAGCGGTGCTGTTTTGATCAAACGTTATGGTTTTGATCCACAAGCACATGCCGCTTATATCGAGAAGATCTTAAAACGTTTTGCTAATCCGTATTTGGTGGATGATGTGGATCGTGTGGGGCGTGAACCATTACGCAAATTAAGCTATAACGATCGTTTGATCAAGCCATTACGTGGAACCTTGGAATATGGTTTACCGAATGATAATTTAGTGCGCGCCATCGCAACAGCATTAAAATATCGTAACGAAAATGATCCGCAAGCGATTGAACTGGCACAATCCTTGGCGGATAATGGTGTGGTAGAAACGGTGAAAAAATACACGGAATTACAAGATAATGCGGTGATTGAGCGTATTGCCGCGGCATATAATGCGTAACTAATAAAAAGCGCGGTTAAAAATATAAGAGATTTTGACCGCGCTTTATCTTCATTTTTTCAAAGGATTTTATTGTGCTATCAGATGATCTTATTTACGAAAAACTCAACGATGCAGCGTCAATCCGTGGTTTTGTGACCGCAGCGGTGGCATTGTTTGATGAAGCGGTGGATTGCCTGATCAATAAAGTGTTTCGCAAAAATGATTTTGCGGTGAAGTCTGTGGTGGACAGCTTGTTTGAAACCTCCGGCCCTTTGGCAGCCTTGAGTATTCGGTTAAAAGTGTTGCTGGGGTTGGGTGTTATTTCTCAGGATATCTTTGAAGATATTACGGCATTTTTGCAATTAAAAGAACAGCTTAACAATGATGTGGATGAGCATTATTTTGCCGATGAACTGATTTTGAGTTTTACGCACGAGCTACAATCTTTTAAAGATAAAGCATTGTTGCCGACAGAAGAAATGGTGGAGGATCTTTCGACATTAGTGGGCAAAATGAAACAGCAACGTAAAGAAAATTTAGTGCGTTCTTGTTTAATTTTGACGATTACTGAGATTTATCGTCAGTTGGCGATTGAAAGTCCGCTGTAAACAGCAAAAAGTGCGGTTATTTTTAGCCGGTTTTTGATTATATAACAGTTGTGCAAGACGGTCGTTGAGCTTGTCGAAACGTAAGTCTTGTGCAGTAAACGCTGAAATGTCTTATAGTTCGACAGGCTCACTAACCGTGGTTCGACAAGCTCACCAACCGCCATTTCATCTTTAAATTTTTATTATAAAAGCTTGCAATTTATGCCGAGATGAGTATAATTCACAAGCTTTCAATACGAAAGCCGTTTAATGTAATCATTTATTAAACGCACTATTACGATATGTAATAGATAAAATGTTCCCGATTTGGGAACTACATAGGTCTGCTGCACTTCCCTTTATTTAAGAAGTTAAAGGTGATGGTGTCAGTTTTTTTATAGCTAAATTTTTATTGGAGCTCTGGTCTAATGCAGAACCAAAGAATCCGTATCCGCTTAAAAGCATTTGATCATCGCTTGATCGATCAATCTACTGCGGAGATCGTAGAAACAGCTAAACGTACTGGTGCACAAGTTCGTGGCCCAATTCCTTTACCAACTCGTAAAGAACGTTTTACTGTATTGATTTCACCACACGTTAACAAAGACGCGCGTGACCAATATGAAATTCGTACTCACAAACGTTTAGTTGATATCGTTGAGCCAACAGAAAAAACTGTTGATGCATTAATGCGTTTAGATTTGGCTGCCGGCGTTGACGTGCAGATCAGCCTAGGTTAATTAAGAGGTTATTACAATGATTGGTTTAGTCGGTCGTAAAGTTGGTATGACCCGCGTTTTCACTGAAGACGGCGTGTCAATTCCAGTTACCGTTATCGAAATCGAAGCCAACCGCGTAACTCAAGTTAAAACTCTTGAAAACGATGGCTATACTGCAGTTCAAGTTACAACTGGCTCAAAAAAAGCAAGTCGTGTAACTAAGCCTGAAGCAGGTCATTTCGTGAAAGCAGGTGTTGAAGCTGGTCGCGGTTTATGGGAATTTCGTACTGAAGGTGAAGAATTCACTTTAGGTCAAGAAATTAATGTTGACATCTTTACAGATGTTAAAAAAGTTGATGTTACCGGTACGTCTAAAGGTAAAGGTTTCCAAGGTGGTGTTAAACGTTGGAACTTCCGTACTCAAGATGCTACACATGGTAACTCTTTATCACATCGTGTACTTGGTTCTATTGGTCAAAACCAAACTCCGGGTCGTGTGTTTAAAGGTAAAAAAATGGCTGGACACTTAGGTGCTGAGCGTGTAACTGTTCAATCACTTGAAGTTGTTCGTGTAGATGCTGAGCGTAAATTATTATTAGTTAAAGGTGCCGTTCCGGGCGCAACTAATAGTGATGTTATCGTGAAACCAGCAGTTAAAGCATAAGTCTAGGAGATAGAGATGGAATTACAAGTTGTAGGTGCAAACGCACTAACTGTTTCTGAAACTACCTTCGGACGTGAGTTTAACGAAGCGTTAATCCACCAAGTAGTTGTTGCATACGCAGCAGGTGCTCGTCAAGGTTCACGCGCACAAAAAACTCGTGCTGAAGTGTCTGGTTCAGGTAAAAAACCTTGGCGTCAAAAAGGTACAGGCCGCGCGCGTTCCGGTGATATCAAATCACCAATCTGGCGTTCGGGTGGTGTTACTTTTGCTGCGAAACCACAAGATCACAGCCAAAAAGTAAACAAAAAAATGTACCGTGGTGCAATCAAAAGCATTCTTTCTGAATTAGTTCGTCAAGACCGCTTAGTGGTTGTTGAGAAATTCGAAATTGACGCACCAAAAACTAAAGTATTAGCACAAAAATTAAAAGATATGGCGTTAAATGACGCTCTTATCATCACTGCAAGCTTAGATGAAAATCTATTCTTAGCAGCACGTAACTTATACAAAGTTGATGTACGTGATGTGCAAGGTATCGACCCGGTAAGCTTAATCGCTTTCGATAAAGTGGTTGTTACTGTTGATGCAGTGAAACAAATTGAGGAGATGTTAGCGTGATTCAACAAGAACGTTTGCTAAAAGTGCTTAAAGCACCACATATCTCTGAGAAAGCAACTAACAACGCAGAGAGCTCAAATACTATCGTATTCAAAGTTGCATTAGATGCAAATAAAGTTGAAATTGCTAACGCAGTTGAACAACTTTTTGAAGTGAAAGTAGATTCAGTTCGTACAGTTGTTGTTAAAGGTAAAACCAAACGCCGCGGTAATAAAATGGGTCGCCGCAGTGACTGGAAAAAAGCTTATGTTACTCTTCAAGAAGGTCAATCACTTGACTTCGTTGAAGGTGCGGCAGAGTAATTACGGAGGAATAAAGAATTATGGCTATCGTTAAATGTAAGCCGACCTCCGCTGGTCGTCGTCACGTTGTTAAAATCGTGAACCCTGAATTACACAAGGGCAAACCTTACGCACCATTATTAGATACTAAATCTAAAACTGGTGGTCGTAATAATTTAGGACGTATCACTACTCGTCATATCGGTGGTGGTCATAAACAACATTACCGTTTAATCGATTTCAAACGTAACAAGTTAGATATCCCAGCGGTTGTTGAGCGTCTTGAATATGATCCAAATCGTTCTGCAAATATCGCTTTAGTGCTTTATAAAGATGGTGAACGCCGTTATATCTTAGCACCTAAAGGTCTGTCTGTAGGCGATCAAATCCAAGCTGGTGCAAACTCGCCAATTAAAGTTGGTAACTCTTTACCAATGCGTAACATCCCAGTTGGTTCGACTGTACATAACGTTGAATTAAAACCAGGTAAAGGCGGTCAAATCGCGCGTTCTGCCGGTGCGTATGTACAAATCATTGCTCGTGAAGGTAACTATGTAACTTTACGTTTACGTTCAGGCGAAATGCGTAAAGTATTAGCTGAGTGTGTTGCTACTATCGGTGAAGTAGGTAACTCTGAACACATGTTGCGTGTACTGGGTAAAGCCGGTGCAAGCCGTTGGAGAGGTATCCGTCCTACAGTTCGTGGTACAGCAATGAACCCGGTTGATCACCCGCACGGTGGTGGTGAAGGTCGTAACTTTGGTAAACACCCGGTAACTCCTTGGGGCGTTCAAACTAAAGGTAAGAAAACTCGTCACAACAAACGTACTGATAAATACATCGTACGTCGTCGTGGCAAATAATAGATTTAATTAAGAGGATTAGCCATGCCACGTTCTCTCAAGAAAGGTCCTTTCCTTGACCTACACTTGTTGAAGAAGGTAGAGAAGGCGGTGGAAAGCGGGGATAAAAAGCCAATTAAAACTTGGTCCCGTCGTTCAATGATCATTCCATCAATGATTGGTTTGACCATCGCAGTCCATAATGGTCGTCAGCACGTTCCAGTTTATGTTTCAGACGAAATGATCGGACATAAATTAGGTGAATTTGCACCGACTCGTACATACCGCGGTCACGCTGCGGATAAGAAAGCTAAGAAGTAAGAGGTAAATAGATGGAAACAATCGCTAAACATCGTTACGCTCGCACTTCAGCTCAAAAAGCTCGCTTAGTTGCGGATTTAATCCGTGGTAAAAAAGTAGCGGCAGCTTTAGAAATCTTAACGTTTACAAACAAAAAAGCAGCAGCTTTAGTTAAGAAAGTATTAGAGTCAGCTATTGCTAACGCAGAGCACAATGACGGTGCAGATATCGATGATCTTAAAGTCGCTAAGATTTTCGTTGATGAAGGTCCTAGCATGAAACGTGTTATGCCACGTGCTAAAGGTCGTGCAGATCGCATTTTAAAACGTACAAGCCACATCACAGTGGTTGTGTCAGATCGTTAATCGTAGAGGAATAACAGAAAATGGGTCAAAAAGTCCATCCACATGGTATTCGCCTTGGTATTGTTAAGCCTTGGAGCTCTACATGGTTTGCGAATACACAAGATTTCGCTGATAATCTTGACGGCGATTTCAAAGTACGTAAATTCTTGAATAAAGAATTAGCGAACGCTTCAGTTTCACGTATCACTATTGAACGTCCGGCTAAAAGCATTCGCGTTACAATCCACACAGCGCGCCCGGGTATCGTTATCGGTAAAAAAGGCGAAGATGTTGAAAAATTACGCAACGCAGTCGCGAAAATCGCAGGCGTTCCGGCACAAATCAATATCGCTGAAGTGAAAAAACCTGAATTAGATGCAAAATTAGTTGCAGATAGCATCGCTTCACAATTAGAACGTCGTGTGATGTTCCGCCGTGCAATGAAACGTGCAGTACAAAGCGCGATGAAACTTGGTGCGAAAGGTATCAAAGTTGAAGTGAGCGGTCGTTTAGGTGGTGCAGAGATTGCACGTTCTGAATGGTATCGTGAAGGTCGCGTTCCATTACATACGTTACGTGCGGACATCGACTATAACACTGCAGAAGCACATACAACATACGGTGTAATCGGTATTAAAGTATGGATCTTCAAAGGTGAAATTCTCGGTGGAATGGCTGCAATTGCACAACAACCAGAACAACAACCGGCTGCGCCTAAAAAGGCACCACGCGGCAAAGGTCGTAAGTAAGGAGAACTGCTAGATGTTGCAACCAAAACGTACAAAATTCCGTAAAGTCCACAAAGGACGTAACCGTGGTATCGCCGGTGGTACAGAAGTTAGCTTCGGTACATTCGGCTTAAAAGCGGTTGGTCGCGGTCGTTTAACAGCTCGCCAAATCGAAGCGGCTCGCCGTGCGATGACTCGTGCAGTTAAACGTCAAGGTAAAATCTGGATTCGTGTATTCCCGGACAAACCAATTACTGAAAAACCATTAGAAGTTCGTATGGGTAAAGGTAAAGGTAACGTGGAATACTGGGTAGCACTTATCCAACCAGGTAAAGTACTTTATGAAATGGACGGAGTTTCAGAAGAAATCGCACGTAATGCATTCGCATTAGCGGCGGCGAAACTTCCGATTAAAACAACGTTCGTAACTAAGACGGTGATGTAATGAAAGCTCAAGAACTACGTAACAAAAATGTTGAAGAGCTGAATGCTGAGTTAGCAAACCTTTTAGGTGAGCAATTCAAATTGCGTATGCAAGCAGCCACCGGTCAGCTTCAACAAACCCACCAGTTAAAACAAGTGCGCCGTAATATTGCACGAGTAAAAACTGTATTAAATCAAAAGGCGGGTGAGTAATGACTGATAAAATTCGTACTGTTCAAGGTCGTGTAATTAGCGACAAAATGGATAAATCTTTCACAATCGCCATCGAGCGTAAAGTGAAACACCCACTTTTAGGTAAATTTATCCGCCGTACAACGAAATTACACGTTCACGATGAGAACAACGAAGCTAAACAAGGTGATGTAGTTGAAATTAAGGAATGTCGTCCTGTTTCAAAAACTAAATCTTGGACTTTAGTTCGTGTAGTAGAAAAAGCAACTATCGCTTAATCGCTACATTTAATCTAAAACCTTAAGCCCTAGCAGAAATGCTAGGGCTTTTTTGTTTTCTCTCAACTAAAGAAAAAATAGCCAATTTTCAAAGGAGTATACTCCTTTAACTTATTCTTGACAGAATAAGTTAAATGTATTGTTAAACAAAAAAGGATTACCTATGAAATTAAAAAGATTCTTATCGCTAACAGCAGGTTTTTTACTTCTTTCTGGTTCTGTATGGGGTGAGCCTAAAGGAGTAATATTCAGTAAGTATTTACTTGATATGTATGAAAATCCTAGTGACTATCCACCTACTATATCTGCAGAACAGTTATGGTTATTAAAACAATCAATAAATCAAAATCCCCAACAAAAAGAACAAATGGAGACAATGTGTGCAATTGCTCCGAGTCTTAGACCAGAATTAAAACAAGACATATCTAGTGATATGAAGAAAAATCGCGAAATAATGAAAGCATATTATGATCTTATAGAAGCTGGAAGCACTATTGAACAAGTTTTAGAACGTGAATGTTTTGTGAAAAAATTAGCTACAGAATATGTCGAAAAATCAAAAAAATTATGTGATTTAGTTATTTCTACTCCTAACTTATCAGAGGATGATAAGGAGGATTGCAAAGACGAAGGACAATCTTTTGAGGAATTTAAGGCTGAACTTATTAGAGATGCAAAAAGTAGTGCCACAGCGAATTAACTAGGATTTACTCTAAGTTATCAAATAGGGTTATAGTTTCTTCTCTAAATTAAGTATGACAATGTTGATTTATATGAAGGAAAACATTAGTGATAAGACATATTAGTGAAGTTATCAAAAAATTTGATAATGAGATAAAAGATGCAAAACATCGCTACTACAGCTTCGATTTCTGCTATTCCCATTTCCGTCATTCTAAAGAAACCGGAAATATTGATATCGAAAAAAGTTGCTTTGTATTGTGGAGTTATTTAGCAAGCTGGGGAATGTTGCGTGGTTCTAGTTTCTTAATGCAGAAAAATCCTGCTTATTTAACGGAGCTTGTTAAATGGATCTATGAACAACCCCAAGCGACTTGGCTTATTGATGTTGACGATTACACGGATAAGAAAAAGGAAATCTTATCTTTATATACTCAAGTCAAATCATATCTTATCGGTGAGAAAAGCCATCAAGCGGTGACTCTCGTGACGAAAGTGTTATTAGGCGTTTTTGCCATTATTCCTGCTTATGATCGTTTCTTTAAGGAAACCTTTAGCGAAATAGCGGGAGAAGCATGTGGTTTCACTAGACCTAATGAAACATCTTTAGACATTATTGCGCAATTTTACCAAGCCAATAAGGCAGAAATTGATGCCTTAAGCCAATCACATTATGTGGTTAGTTTTGATGGAAAACGAACAAATTACCCTTATTCAAAAGCTAAAATCATAGATATGTATGGTTTCCAGGTTGGGCGTGATAAAGTTTCTAAGAATACCTAAAAACCTTCATCTTGAGATAAAGTTAAGCCCTAGCCGTTGTGCTAGGGCTTTTTAAGTGCGGTCATTATTTTTAATAATCTAACTCATCCTTATGCAACTGATAATCTTCTTTCAGTGCCGCAATAAGTTCTCGGAAATCATCCGGTAATGGTGCGTGCCATTCCATCAATTCCCCCGTAATAGGATGTTCTAAACGTAACATAATGGCGTGTAATGCTTGACGTTGGAAGTTACGCAACACTTCCGCGAAATGTTCTGTGGCATGTTTGGGCGGGCGCGGACGGCCGCCATAGGTTTGATCGCCAAGTAAAGGATGGGCAATATGTGCCATATGGACACGAATTTGGTGCGTGCGCCCTGTTTCTAAACGTAAACGCAAACGGGTGTAATTACGGAAATGTTCCATAATGCGATAATGGGTTACAGCAGGTTTCCCCATAGGATGAACTGCCATGGCGGTACGTTTGGTCGGATGGCGCGCCATCGGTTCGTCCACTTTCCCCCCTTTGGTCATCACGCCAAAGGCTACCGCTTCGTATTCGCGCGTAATTTTACGTTTTTGCAAATCACGCACTAACTGGGTTTGTGCGGGAATGGTTTTGGCGACCACCATTAAACCCGTGGTATCTTTATCTAAACGATGCACAATTCCGGCGCGTGGCACTTCGGCGATTTGTGGATAGTGATAAAGCAACGCGTTAAGCACCGTACCGCGTGGATTACCGGCACCGGGGTGAACCACAAAATCTTTAGGTTTATTGATCACTAAAATATGTTCGTCTTCGTAAACAATATTAAGTGGAATATTTTCAGGTTCAAAATGGGTTTCATCTTCCACTTCCACCGTAATTTCTATGTGTTCACCGCCTAATACTTTGGTGCGCGGCACATTGATGACATTGCCGTTAACCAGCACAAGATTTTGCTCAATCCACGTTTTCAAACGTGAACGAGAATATTCCGGGAACAACTCCGCCAGCGTTTGGTCTAAGCGTTGTCCCATTTGTTCGGATTGGACTTCCGTTGAAAGGGTAATTTGAGCCATAAATAATAAAAAATCCGTGATTTAATGAATAATGTTCTATAAAATACGGCAAATATTGTAACTCAATAGCACATTTTAAGATAGAAAAGGATAAGGTTATGCGTAAATTAAAATCGCTTGCGTTCGCGACATTGACGGCATTGGCTATGACTGCTTGTTCAAGCAGCAAAGAAGTAGAACAAGCTTCAGAACAAGAGCTATTTACGATTGGTCAAGCGCATTTACAAAATGCAGAATATTCTGATGCTACGCGTTATTTACAAGCCGTTGATACGCGTTTCCCGGGCGGCACTTATAGCGAACAAGCACAGTTAAATCTCATTTACGTTGCATACAAAACGCAAGATTATACGACCGCACTTGTTACCGCAGATCGTTTCTTACAACAACATTCAGGTAGCCCATACACGGATTATGTGCTTTACATGGCGGCATTAACCAATATGTCGATGGGCGATAACTATCTTCAGGATTTATTTGGTATCGATCGCTCAACGCGAGAAACGACTTCCATGAAAACGGCATTTAGTAACTTCCAAACATTGGTGCAACATTTCCCAAACAGCCAATATACCCCTGATGCCTTAACGCGAATGGCTTATATTAAAGACCGTTTGGCACGCCATGAATTAGAAATTGCAAAATTCTACGCGAAACGCAAAGCATGGGTTGCGGTATCAAATCGTGTGACAGATATGTTGCGTTTATACCCGGATACTTACGCGACATTAGAAGCCTTGCCATTAATGCAAGAAGCTTATCATGAAATGGGCTTAACCCAATTAGAACAAAAAGCCGCGGCTTTAGTTAAAGCCAATGAAGGCAAGGTGCTTAAAGAAGCTGAGAAACCCGATGAGCCGTTCTTAAGTTTACCGTCTTGGTTAAAATTTGGTGACTCAGAGCCAGAAAAAGCCGCTGAATAATCGGTACAATATAGCAAACAAAACGACCGCACTTTATCAAAAGCGCGGTCGTTTTTTTGCTGATTTTATAACTCGTCAGTTTAGTGCGGTTCGACAGGCTCACCAACCTTAATTTGCCCTGTTGGATAATTAAGAATATCGCCTTTAAATCCAATATATTGTGTAGGCTCTGCAAGGCAAATGGGGATCCTTGTGGACTTATTTGGTTTGGAATAAACCCTGTTCCCACAGTTCGGGCTAATCTTTTATTCTTACCCTTTAACGTTATCTTTTTTATTCAAACATTCCCCCTTTGCTGGGTTATGGGCTATAATGCGCCGTTTTTTATTTATCGGAGGATTTATGACCCCAAGTATTATTACCCTGTGCTTTCTCGTTTTTGCTGTGATTATGTTTGCATGGGAAAAATTGCCCCTTGCTGTGACGGCGATGATTGTTTGTGTGGGGTTATCCCTTACAGGTGTGTTGCCACAAAAGGAAGCGTTTTTAGGTTTTGTGGATACTAACGTGATTTTATTTGCGGCGATGTTTATTATCGGCGGTGCTTTATTTGAAACGGGGATGGCAAATAAAATTGGTGGGGTGGTCACTAAATTTGCGAGCAGCGAATTAAAATTGATGATTGTGCTGATGGTCATTACCGGGGTGATGTCCGGGGTGTTATCCAATACGGGGACGGCGGCGATTCTGATTCCTGTGATTTTGGGGATTACGGTTAAATCCGGTTTTGCGCGCTCTCGTTTGTTAATGCCAATGGCATTTGCTTCGACTTTAGGTGGTAACCTGTCGTTGATTGGTTCACCGAATAACTTGGTGGTACAAGGGGTGTTAGAAGGCGCAGGGCATAAATTTGGTTTCTTTGAATATGCCAAAATCGGTGTACCGATGTTAATTGCCGGGGTTTTATTTTTTACCTTTATCGGTTATCGCTTGTTGCCAAAAACGGAAAATGTAGGTTTTGACGAAGACGATGTACACGTATTCCATAATCACCATAACCATATTCCCAAATGGAAACAGTGGACCTCTTTTGCCGTGTTATTAGCCACCTTATTTGCGATGGTCTTTGAAGATGTGATAGGGATTAAGCTCTACCTTTCGGCTTGTGTGGGGGCGTTAATTTTGGTGATTTTACGTGTAATTACGGAAAAACAAGCCTATGAAGCCATTGATAGCCAAGTAATTTTCTTATTTGCCGGAACCCTTGCCCTTGCGGAAGCCTTGAAAGTGACAGGTGCCGGGGCGGATATTGCTCATACTATTATTGGTTGGTTAGGGGCGCACCCGAATTCTTATGTGTTGTTGTTAACCATTTTATTGTTAAGCTGTGTGTTGACAAACTTTATGTCAAACACAGCAACGGCGGCATTGCTTGCGCCTATCGGGCTTTCGATTGCTAATACTTTGGGCGCCGATCCGCGCGCGGTATTAATGGCGGTCGTAGTGGGGTCATCTTGTGCCTTTGCGACACCCATTGGGACGCCGGCTAACACCATGATTTTATCTGTAGGGCGTTATCGCTTTGCGGATTATGCTAAAGCAGGTTTGCCGTTGATTTTGATTATTATCGCGATCAGCATGGTATTGTTGCCGATTTTCTTCCCATTCTTCCCAGCGCAATAATGCCTAGTGGTACAGGGTTTGTTTGAACAAAATCAACAGATAAGCCCTGTATCGCACGGTGCTTTTCTGTATAATGAGCAAAGTTTTTGACTAATAGAGAAAAGAAGATGATACATTTTGAAAATGTCAGTAAAGCCTATTTAGGGGGTAAACCTGCGTTACAAGGGCTGTCATTCCATTTGCCTGTGGGCAGTATGACCTATTTGACCGGACATTCCGGTGCCGGTAAAAGCACGCTGTTGAAGTTGATTATGGGGATGGAACGTGCCAATGGCGGGAGTATTTGGTTCAACGGACATGATATTACGCGTTTATCCCACTATGAATTGCCATTTTTGCGCCGTCAAATCGGTATGGTGCATCAAGATTATCGTTTATTGTCAGATCGCGCTATTGTGGATAATGTGGCGTTGCCGTTAATTATTAATGGGATGCATCCTAAAACCGCACGAGAGCGCGCGCTTTCTGCGTTAGATCGCGTGGGCTTATATGATCGTGCCAATCATGCGCCGATTCATCTTTCAGGCGGTGAGCAACAACGCGTAGATATTGCACGTGCGGTGGTGCATAAACCGCAATTATTGCTCGCTGATGAGCCTACGGGTAACTTAGATAATGCCTTGTCTTTAGAGATTTTTAATCTGTTTGAAGATTTTAACCGTATGGGGATGACGGTGTTAATTGCCACTCACGATGTGGGATTGATTAACCAGAAACCCAAACCTTGTCTTGTGTTAGAGCAAGGGCATTTACGTTAATTCGGCGCAAATCGGGGAAGATATTTATGAGTTCATTACAAAAAGCGCCATTTTGGGTGCAAATGCAATATGTATTACGAGATGTGTGGGCGGATTTAATTAAGAAGAAATACGCGACTTTATTAACGGTATTAGTGATTGCAGTTTCCTTAACAATTCCTACAGTGAGTTTTTTACTTTGGAAAAATATTCATCAAGCCACTACGCAATTTTATCCTGAAAGTGAATTGACGGTTTATTTGCATAAAAATCTCACGGAAGAAGATGCCAACACCGTAGTGGATAAAATTCGGGAACAAGAGGGGATTGAAACCCTGAATTATGTTTCTCGCCAACAAAGTCTCAAGGAATTTAAAAACTGGTCGGGTTTTGGTGAAGAATTGGACGTATTGGATGATAATCCGTTGCCTGCGGTGGTGATGATTACGCCAACCAAAGCCTTCCAGCCTTCGGAAAAACGCCAAGAGCTTTATCAAGGTTTGATGAAAATTAAAGGCGTAGAAGAAGTGAGAATGGATAATGACTGGTTGGAAAAATTAGCGGCATTATCTTGGTTAATTGCCCATATTGCGATTTTCTGTACGGTGTTAATGATGTGCGCGGTATTTTTGGTGATTGGCAACAGTATCCGTTCTGATGTTTACAGCAGTCAAGCCAACATTCAAGTAATGAAATTACTGGGCGCCACAGAACAATTTATTTTACGCCCATTTTTGTGGACCGGGATGATTTATGGCGTGTTAGGCGCATTTTTTGCTTGCTTCTTTAGTGCGTTGCTGGTGGGCTATTTCACAAGTGCGGTCAAATATGTAACAGATATTTTTGCGGTTAATTTTGATGTGGGCGGATTAGATTTTGGTGAGATAATCTTCCTATTTATTCTCTGTGCCATTGCAGGCTATATTTCTGCGTGGATTGCGGCAACGCGACATATTCGCTTGCTGGAAAAATAAAAAATTTAAAAAAGGATGATGAAAATTTGCGTTATTTCAGGTTTTCATCATTTTTTTTATTTTTTTATGAGATTGGACTTGATTTTATTTGATTGTTCTGTAATTAATTAGAGCTATCTCAATTCAAACACAACAAAAGGAATAAAATATGAAAAATGTCGGTTTTATCGGTTGGCGCGGTATGGTGGGTTCCGTTTTAATGGATCGCATGGTTCAGGAAAACGATTTTGCGAACATTAACCCTATTTTCTTCACCACCTCACAAGCAGGTCAAAAAGCGCCTGTATTTGGTGGTAAAGACGCAGGTGAATTAAAAAACGCATTCGACATTGAAGAACTTAAGAAATTAGATGTGATCGTGACCTGCCAAGGCGGCGACTACACCAACGAAGTTTATCCAAAATTAAAAGCCACAGGTTGGGATGGCTATTGGGTGGATGCAGCTTCTGCATTACGTATGGAAAAAGACGCGATTATCGTGTTAGACCCGGTTAACCAACACGTTATTTCAGAAGGCTTAAAAAACGGCATTAAAACTTTCGTGGGCGGTAACTGTACCGTGAGTTTAATGCTAATGGCGATTGGTGGTCTTTTCGAGAAAGATTTAGTGGAATGGATTTCTGTTGCCACTTACCAAGCGGCTTCAGGTGCCGGCGCGAAAAATATGCGTGAATTATTAAGCCAAATGGGTCAATTAGAAAATGCGGTGCAAGCAGAATTGGCGGATCCGGCGTCTTCAATTCTAGAGATTGAACGTAAAGTGACAGCGAAAATGCGTGCAGAAGATTTCCCAACAGAAAACTTTGGTGCGGCATTAGGCGGTAGCTTAATTCCTTGGATTGACAAATTATTACCGGAAACAGGACAAACCAAAGAAGAATGGAAAGGTTATGCAGAAACCAACAAGATTTTAGGTTTAAGCGACAACCCAATTCCTGTGGATGGTTTATGTGTGCGTATCGGTGCATTACGCTGCCACAGCCAAGCGTTCACCATTAAACTCAAAAAAGACATTCCATTAGCGGAAATTGAACAAATCATTGCGGCTCACAACGAATGGGTAAAAGTGATTCCAAACGACAAAGAAACCACATTACGTGAATTAACCCCGGCGAAAGTGACGGGCACATTAAGCGTACCGGTGGGTCGTTTACGTAAATTAGCAATGGGTCCTGAATATTTGGCAGCCTTCACCGTAGGTGACCAATTATTATGGGGTGCGGCAGAACCGGTACGCCGTATTTTAAAACAATTAGTGTAAGCTAAACCGGTGAAAGTGCGGTTAAATTGACCGCACTTTTTGGTATTATGCAGCAGACACACAAGACGTTCGTTGAGCTTGTCGAAACGTAAGTCTTGTGTAACGCGCTGAAATGGCTTGTGGTTCGACAAGCTCACCAACCGCCCTTCCAGCTGCACATTTTCTATTCTCTCTACGTTCATTTTTGTACAAGACTAATCCATGACTCGCGAACCCCATTTTCATCGATTTGCCCTAAGCCAACTGCAACCCTTTGTGGAACAATTTCCGATTCAACATTTGCAAGGCAAAAATAATTGCCGACTGGCTTATCGACACATCACACACGAAGAACCCCAACAACGCCAATTGGTGGTGTTAGTTAATGGTCGGGCGGAAAATCTTTTGAAATGGACTGAGCTGGCTTATGATTTTTTCTTGAGCGGTTATGACGTGCTGCTGTTTGATCACCGCGGACAAGGTTATTCGCAGCGATTATTGCAAGATCCCGACAAAGGTCATTTGGATGAATTTCGTTTTTATACGGATGATATGGCAAAAATTATCGCGCACGCCACCGCACTTTATGATTACAAAGCACAATATATTGTCGCCCATTCCCTTGGCGCGCTGATTTCGAGTTATTATCTCGCCAATTATGATCACCACATTAAACGTGCAGTACTTTCTGCGCCCTTTTTTGGTGCACCACTTAAAAGCCCCATCCGCGATCAGCTTGTTCTGGCAGCCATGAATTTATTTGGGCAAGGTTCTCGCTATGTATTTGGCAAAACTTCCTATAAACC
Organism: Actinobacillus porcinus; assembly: GCF_901764995.1. Lineage (GTDB taxonomy): Bacteria > Pseudomonadota > Gammaproteobacteria > Enterobacterales > Pasteurellaceae > Exercitatus > Exercitatus porcinus. The sequence goes on along the minus strand of NZ_CABFKI010000001.1, from coordinate 50,998 downwards.
TGCGGATTTAGATAATAACGAACTGAGCCATTGTAAAACGCGGATGAAATGGATGAACCGTGTAAATCGTAAATTCCCCGAATTGCATCTCGGCGGCCCAACCTTTCGCTGGGTTCATCTTTGTTTAAATGCCATTAAAGGATTGCCTAAAATTTTACCGCGCATTGAAATTCCCGTGCTGATTTTTCAGTCAGAACGCGATCGTATCGTCTCAAATAAAAATATCGAAAAACTCACCGCACTTTTGCCAAAAGGCGAAATGGACGTCATCACCCATGCTAAACACGAAATCCTTTTTGAGCGAGATGCCATTCGAGAGCAAGCGATTAAACGGATATTAGCCTTTTTCCGTCAAAAATAGCCCTAGGTTTTTGCTAATCCCCACACTTGAATTTCCTGCACGCCCTGTTTTCGTAATAATTTTGCGATTTCATTTAATGTGGAACCCGTTGTAATCACATCATCAATTAACGCGATTCGTTGATGGGGGATTTTCCTTTTTACCCGAAAAGCATTTTTCAAGTTTTGACGGCGCGCTTTTGCGGTTAACCCACGTTGTGTGGGGGTATGCTTAGCACGTACTAACAAATTGTTTTCACAAGGCATTTTGAGCCATTTCGACAACCAACCTGCAATTAAATCAGCCTGATTATAGCCCCGCCGCCACTGACGAAAATGATGTAATGGCACAGGAATAAGCACATCGGGCAAGGTTAACCCATGTTCCCGTCTTGCTTTCATCACTGCCAACAACAGCAACCGCGCCAAGGTGCGATCAAGCCAAAAAGCCTGTTGAAATTTAAAACGATGAATTAAAGTTGACAAAGGTTCGTTATAACGCCCCGCCATCACCAAACGATCCCAACTTGGCTCGTGACGCAAACATTGCCCACACATCATCGCATTTTGTGGCAATTCTGCACCGCACTTTCCACAATATGCGCGAGATTGAACAAGACGATTGCAACGACAACAAAGACCGTGAGAAGCAACCGCTAACTGACCTTGGCAATGCACACAACGAAATCCAAAAATATTCATTTCTTACTCGGTTTTTTCGTTAACTATAGTGAGAATAGCAAAAAAAGAAATGTGCAAACGTGGGTTTTGGAATGGAGATCACAAAATTTGATGTGATTTTAGAGATAATTGCCAATAAAAAAGCCCTACATTCAAAAATGTAAGGCTTGTTATTTAATACATCTGCTTAACATCACAATCATAGATTTTAGAAAAGCGTTCAAGTGTTTTTTTCTGGGGTCTGCTGTCGCTTCGTTCCATTTGTGAAATAGCAGATTGTGATAATCCTGTTAATTCTGCTACTTCTTGTTGCGATAGATTGCGGTAAATTCTCCACGCACCTAAATGGTTTACGTTATGTTTAATCATTGCCATAACAACGTTGTGCGGAATTAGTACATCATCATTATCGCTTTGCTCATAGGGTAAGCTTGCCCACTCTTCCGCATCGTTGTCGGTTTGTTGCGCTTCGTATTTTTTGAGTCTTTGATATTCGCTAACAGGTAAAACAACAAAAAGCGGATTATTATTTAAATCGTTAATATATTGTAAGTTCATTTTAGTCTCTCCATTAAAGGGGTTCCCCTTGCGTCTAACGGCTGAATTGCTTGAATAACACGCTTTGGGGTTATGCTCTCAATCGGCATTTGACCCAAATCAGGAATTAAGTATTTAGTAATTATCAGCCAATTTTTAGCAAGCGTTTCATCCTTTACCGCCCCTTTTTTAACATCCATCAGCATTTTAGCTTTCCACTGCTCCGCAAGGTGTAAAAATGTATTTTCTCGCCTTGCTTGCTCTTCATCCTGTTTCTGTTGGCGGTACTCCTGTGGGTCAATATCTTGCGCCAATAATGCGCGATAATCTTCACGCATAGCGCGCGCTTGCGCTAAAGAGACATCAGGGAAAGAGCCTATACTCATATCTGTTTCAGTTTTTGCAAATGGTTTTTTATATCTAAAACGCCATACTTTAGCCCCTGTCTTCTTCACCAACAGAAAAAGCCCTTTGCCGTCCATAAGTTTATAATCTTTCTCTTTCGCTTTCGCATTGTTCACTTCGGTATTAGTCAATGCTTTTATAATTCTTGCCATTTTGTCACCGCTCAAGCCTGTACAGAAAAGGATTTTTGCAACTTTTAAGGGTACGCAAAAAACCACTATTTAAAACGTACCCTTAAATGTACCCTTAAAATTTCAGGCTGTAAACGTATAATAGCGAACGATAACGAACGAAAACGAAAAGAAGAAAGGCGATAAAGCTAGATTTTATAAGGGGTTTTGAATAATGGCGGAATATGGCAAAAGAAGAAAAAAGTTGGTTTGGTGCCCCCAACTGGGATTGAACCAGTGACCAAGCGATTATGAGTCGCCTGCTCTGACCGCTGAGCTATGGGGGCAAGAGAAATTCGCGAATGCGAAGTGCGGTCGATTATATGGGAATATTGGCTCAAAGTCTAGAACAGCGTATTAATATCAACAAAAAAGGTCTAGTTTTTGCTAGACCTTTCGTATATGCGTACATAATTTGTTCGTTTCAATTATTCATCTAAGAAACTACGCAATGTTTCTGAACGACTTGGATGACGTAATTTACGCAATGCTTTAGCTTCAATTTGACGAATACGTTCACGCGTTACATCAAACTGTTTACCCACTTCTTCAAGAGTATGGTCAGTATTCATATCAATACCAAAACGCATACGCAATACTTTTGCTTCTCTTGGCGTTAAGCCTTCAAGCACTTCGTGAGTTGCAGCACGTAAGCTTTGTGCGGTTGCACTATCCAATGGTAATTCGAGCGTATTATCTTCGATAAAATCCCCTAAATGTGAATCATCGTCATCACCAATTGGTGTTTCCATTGAAATTGGCTCTTTCGCGATCTTCAACACTTTACGAATTTTATCTTCTGGCATCCCCATGCGTTCAGCCAATTCTTCCGGTGTCGCTTCGCGCCCCATTTCTTGTAAGCATTGACGAGAAATACGATTTAATTTGTTAATCGTTTCAATCATATGCACAGGAATACGAATAGTACGCGCTTGGTCTGCAATGGAACGGGTAATCGCTTGACGAATCCACCAAGTTGCATAAGTAGAGAATTTATAACCACGGCGATATTCAAATTTATCCACCGCTTTCATCAAACCAATATTCCCTTCTTGAATTAAATCAAGGAATTGTAAACCGCGGTTGGTGTATTTTTTCGCAATCGAAATCACAAGACGTAAGTTCGCTTCCACCATTTCTTTTTTCGCACGGCGTGCTTTTAATTCACCTTGTGCCACACGATCGCCAATATCTCGAATTTGGGCAATGGTCAAATTGGTTTCCGCTTCAATATGTTGTAACTTAGCAATAGCACCACGAATATCCGCAGCGTATTTCTCAAGTTTTTCCGCATAAGGTTTATTGCTTGCCAATGCTTTGACTAACCAATCATCATTGGTTTCTTTCACCGCATTAAAGGCTTTAGAAAAATCATCCTTCGGCATTTTGGCATAATCTACAACCCAACGCTGAATTTGACGCTCTTCAGCACGAATACGTTTCATCAAATCGCGCATTGGAATGACAAGACTATCAAATTGACGTGGAACCAAGCGGAATTGCGTGAAGATATCGGATAATAGCTTCATTTCATCTTTGGCTTTTTTGCTCGAACGACCATGCTTTTCAATCATTTCAAGGGTTTTTGCATGTTGCTCTTTCAACGCAACAAACTTCTCACGCGCCACTTCCGGGTCAATTGAGTTATCGCTATCATCACTTGAGCTATCGCCATCATCATTATCTTCTTCATCTTCCTCTGAGGCTGAAGAAGCAAGATCGCTCTCACTGTCATCATCGGTCATCTCATCATCTAAGACAGGCGGAACATCATCAGCCAATTCATTCGGATCAACAAAACCTGTAATCAAATCACCTAAACGAACGGTTCCTTCTTCCACTAACGCATATTGCTCAAGTAAGAAAGATAAAGATTCCGGGTATTCAGCGACCGTACTTTGTACTTCATTAATCCCATCTTCAATACGTTTGGCAATATCAATTTCGCCTTCACGGTCAAGCAATTCAACACTCCCCATTTCGCGCATATACATACGCACCGGGTCAGTCGTACGACCAAGTTCGGCTTCTACACTGGAAAGCACTTGTGTCGCTTCTTCTACCGCATCATCATCGGTATCCGTGATATTTTCATTTAAAATTAAATCATCGGCATCAGGCGCCGTTTCCAGCACTTGAATACCCATATCATTAATCATCTGAATAATGTCTTCAATTTGATCGGTATCGACCAATTCTTCAGGAAGATGATCGTTGACTTCCGCAAAGGTCAGATAACCTTGCTCCTTCCCTTGGGCGATTAACAATTTCAGTTGTGATTGTGGATTTTGATCCATAAGAATCCGCCTTTGATTAATTTATGATGTTGACTTTAGAAATAGCGGTAATTTTACCACTAAATCTATGCTTTCTCTAATTTATTTTCTACTGTTCAATAATTGCACAAGCTCTTGTTTTTCTTGGGCGTCTAAACCGCCACTGCGATCCTTGGCAATTAATTCTTCAATGCGTTGTTCAGTTAATTGATTGGCGTAATAAGCTAAGGTATCAACGAAAGTAGTCTCGATTTGTTCATCGTCAATGAGATGATCCCACACCGCTAACATTTCAAGTGGCTTAGCAAAATTTGTATCACGATAATGCTCTAAAATTTGCCCCATGGTAATGCCCACATTATCGCGACAAAGTGCGGTCAAACTTTCCAGCAAATCTAACCCTGCCACATCCCCTTTTAAGGCTTTAAAAAGCACCAAATCATAAGGCAATTGCGCCAAGTGTGGATTTTGTAACAACAACGCCACCATCACGCGCATGGGTGTTCGTTTTATTTCTGTCGGCTTTTTCACCGCACTTTTAGCCACCTGAGATATCGTATTCTCCGATTTAGGATGACGAGCAAAAAGTTTTTCTAGTTGACTCGGGTTAATAATCCCTAATTTCTGCCCCAACGCATTCTGCAAATACAACCGCAAGGTTTCACCGGATACGCGATTAATTAACGGCACCGCCAAAGACGCCAACTTGCTCTTTCCTTCTTTAGTAGCCAAATCAATCTGTTGTTGCAACAAATGCTCAAACAGAAATGTCTCCAAACTTTGCGCCTGTTGAATATATTGCTCGAATCCTTCTTTGCCATATTGACGAATATAGGTATCAGGATCTTCCCCATCAGGTAAGAAAATAAATTTCAACTGACGTCCATCTTCCAAATAAGGCAACGCATTTTCAAGCGCACGCCACGCCGCATCCCGCCCCGCACGATCGCCATCATAACAGCAGACTATCTGCTCAGTGGAACGAAATGCCAACTGGATTTGCTCCGGCGTGGTTGCCGTTCCCAAAGACGCAACGGCATAATTGACCCCAAATTGCGCCAACGCCACCACATCCATATAACCTTCCACCACCAGCAACATTTCAGGGGTATCATTAGCTTGTAACGCCTCAAACAAACCATAAAGTTCATTGCCTTTGTGATAAGTAATCGTTTCTGATGAATTCAAATATTTAGGACGCTCATCGCCTAACACGCGCCCACCAAATGCGATGGTACGACCGCGGCGATCTCGAATAGGAAACATCACGCGATGACGGAAAGTATCATAAACCTTACCGCGTTCACTCCGCTTTAACATCCCCAAATCGAATAACCGATCTTGCTCTTCCTTTGAACGCCCAAACTTATTCAGTATCAAATCAAACACATCCGGCACAAAACCAATACCAAAACGTTGAATCACATCAGCCGACAAACCGCGTTGTTGCAAATAAGCCAAGGCATTATCATGTTTCGGCAATTCCGCTTGATAAGTTTGTGCAATCTCTTGCATCAACGCATACAAATCTTTTTTGGCTTTATAACCGGTTTGCGATTTAAAGGATTTTTTGTCCGCACTTTGCTCACGCGGCACGTCCAACCCCAGCATACTCGCCAATTCTTCCACCGCTTCCACAAATTCTAATTTGTCGTAATCCATTAAAAAGCCAATGGCATTACCGTGTGCACCACAGCCAAAACAATGATAGAACTGCTTATTTTTGCTAACCGTAAAAGAAGGGGTCTTTTCGTGATGGAAAGGACAGCAAGCTTGATAATTATTCGAGCCTGCTTTTTTAAGTTTAACGCGAGAACCTACTACATCAACAATATCCGCTTTCGCAATAATATCATTAATAAAATCGCGTGGAATAAGACCTGCCATAGTAAACCCTCTTGCGTCTAATTATCTCAAATCAAATTAATAGCACATTACTGCCCTGTACTCAATTTGATTGAAAAAACAATAAAACGACCTAAAGAAACAAAACCGCGATCCCATTGGCATCACGGTTTGTTTAACTCGAGTTTTAATTCGTTAACGTGACGAATTAGTATAAACGTGTATTACGTGCGTTCTCACGAGCTACGCGTTTAGCGTGACGTTTTGCACGGGTTGCGTTTTCACGTTTACGAATTGTTGTTGGTTTTTCATAGAATTCACGAGCGCGAACTTCTGCTAAAATACCTGCTTTTTCGCAAGAGCGTTTGAAACGACGTAATGCAACGTCAAATGATTCGTTTTCACGTACTTTAATTACTGGCATATGCCATCACCTCTAATAAAATTTGATAATAAGTTTAAGTTAATTTTGCAAAATTACTGAGCAACTTACTCAATAAGGGTCGCAATTCTACTCTAGTTTGATAGCAAAAGTAAAGTTTAAATTTAGATCTTAAAGGATCTTTCATAAGAATTTCTCTATTTACTCGACTTTTCCCATTAACACCGCGAGATTTACTTGAACTTTTCTGATGGGGCGACAATCACACAAAAGTGCGGTAAAATTTCCGTTAATTTTGACTACGTAGAGAATAGAATGAAAGTCTTAGGCATTGAAACTTCTTGCGATGAAACCGGTGTCGCGATTTATGACACCGAACAAGGCTTAATCGCAAACCAACTTTATACCCAAATTGCATTGCATGCAGATTACGGCGGTGTCGTTCCCGAGTTGGCATCCCGTGATCATATCCGTAAAACAACGCCGTTAATTCAAGCGGCACTCAAAGAAGCGAATCTGACCGCGGATGAAATTGACGGCATTGCTTACACTGCAGGTCCCGGGCTTGTGGGCGCATTATTAGTGGGTTCTACTATTGCACGTTCGCTCGCTTATGCTTGGAATATCCCAGCGGTTGGCGTTCATCACATGGAAGGGCATCTACTTGCGCCGATGTTAGAACAACCTGAAAATCGACCGCACTTTCCTTTTATTGCCTTACTGGTTTCAGGCGGGCATACTCAATTAGTAAAAGTCGATGGCGTAGGAAAATATGAAGTGATGGGCGAAAGTATTGATGACGCAGCGGGTGAAGCCTTTGATAAAACAGCAAAATTGCTCGGGCTAGATTACCCCGGGGGGGCAGCACTTTCGCGCTTAGCAGAAAAAGGCACCGCTGGACGTTTTGTCTTTCCGAAACCCATGACCGATCGCCCCGGCTTAGATTTTAGTTTCTCCGGATTAAAAACCGCAGCGGCTAATACTATTAATCAAGCCATAAAATCAGAAGGTGAACTGACTGAACAAACCAAAGCCGACATTGCGCACGCTTTCCAAACCGCAGTCGTAGAAACCCTTGCCATAAAATGCAAACGCGCACTCAAAGAAACGGGTTATAAACGTTTAGTGATTGCAGGCGGCGTCAGCGCCAATAAACAATTACGCCAAGGTTTAGCGGGACTGATGTCAGAACTTGGCGGACGCGTATTCTATCCTGCCCCCCAATTTTGTACAGATAATGGCGCAATGATCGCCTATATCGGCGCACTTCGCTTACAAAACGGTGAATACAGCGGCTTAGCCATTGATGTCAAACCGCGCTGGGCAATGACAGACTTGCCGCCAATTTAACGTGCAACAATAAAAAATCAGTTTAATTTAAGATGACACCTTAAATTAAACTGAAATGGTGATTGGTGAGCCTGTCGAACCACGGTTAGTGAGCTTGTCGAACTATAAGCCATTTCAGCTTTTACCGCACAAGACTCACGTTTCGACAAGCTCAACGACCGTCTTGTGCAACTGCGACATAATATCGTCAAAATCCCTATTGAGAGAAAATCTCAATAGGGATTTTAATATTTTCAATTGGTTAAATCTTTGTGTAAGGGCTACACAACACAAGACTCAGTAATAAATTTGCCTATTACGCATCTTTCGCCATTTCAAATTCAATTAACATCATCAAAATATGAATAACTTTGATGTGAATTTCTTGAATACGATCAGCGTAGCGGAAATGGGGAACGCGGATTTCTACATCAGCCAAGCCTGCCATTTTTCCACCGTCTTTCCCTGTCATAGCAATGACTTTCATGCCTTTTGCTTTTGCGGCTTCAATAGCGTTAAGTACGTTTTTTGAGTTGCCTGAGGTGGATAAACCAAATAAGACATCGCCTTTTTGACCTACCGCTTCGACATAGCGTGAGAAGACGTAGTCATAACCAAAATCGTTACTCACGCAGCTTAAATGGCTCACGTCTGAAATCGCAATAGCTGGGTAGCCTGGGCGGTTTTCGCGGTAACGGCCCGTTAATTCTTCCGCAAAGTGCATAGCGTCACAATGGGAACCACCGTTACCACAAGATAATACTTTACCGCCTTGTTTAAAGCTGTCTGAAATTAACAATGCGGCTTCTTGAATGAGCTTGATGTTATTTTCATCTGCAATAAATTTTTGTAATACGTCTTGGGCTTCTAATAATTCGGCTTTTACTTGATCTAGGTACATAAAGTTCTCCTTTTGAATTGAATTTTTTTCTCTCATTTCTCCGTTAATAGAGATCGAATTTCGCCTTTGGCGACCTACTTTTACTGCGCTACGCTTGCACTACGTGCCGTTGCTGTTGGCAACGTTCAAAACCTAAAGGTTTTGTCTTTGCTCGTGCAAAGCAAAGTAGGCAAAAGAAACACGCCCCGGTTTTGCCGCTTTTTCCTTTTTTCTTGCTGATTTTTTTAACGCTAAATTCCAAAACTCGCTTCGCTCAGACATACTGAATTTAGCTAAAAATCAGCAGGAAAAAAGGGCGTCAAAGACGGGGACTAACAGTTCTTTAGTATAACAAAAACTTTGAAAAAATTGACCGCGCTTTTCCGATATTAATGAATAAATCTGAATATGAATAAATGCGCCAATGGGTCCCCGTCTGAGTTGCCCGAGCGTTTTGAAATTTTTAGCAAAATTCAGTATGTCTGAGCGAAGCGAGTTCTGGAATTTTGCGTTAAAAAAATTTCAAATAAGCGAGGAAAAGCAACGAAGTCGGGGCGTGCTTTCTTTTGCTTACTTTTCTTTGCACGAGCAAAGTAAAAGTAAGTCGCCCATCGGGCGAAACTGATTTTTAACTGAGCAAAGAATTAAGTAAATTCAACATAAATTCCAACCGCCCTTTCACCTGCTCCAAATTACAGCTAAATCGGAATTTAGTTGGTCCGTCAAATTTATATACCGCCGGTTTTTCTTTGATGAGCGTTAAGAACTTCATTGGGTCTAAATCGGCGGTTGGGTTGAACTCAATAAACCCGCCATTTGCTGTTGCGTCAATTTTAATCACCTTGAGTTGTTTCGCCAGTAAGCGCAATTCGGCAATTTGCATTAAATTTTTTGTCGCTTCTGGCAATAAGCCGAAACGGTCAATGAGTTCAACTTTTAACTCATCTAGCGCCGCTTTATCTTCTGCGCCGGCAATACGCTTGTAGAAGGACAAACGCATATTGACATCGCCAAGATAATCATCAGGCAGTAGGGCCGGCACACGGAGATCAATCTCCACTTGCTGTTGTGTCAGTTCATCTAAACTTGGTTCGCGTCCTTCTTTCATGGCTTTCACCGCACTTTCCAGCAATTCCATATACAAACTAAAACCAATGCTTTCGATTTGTCCGCTTTGCTCAGAACCGAGCAGCTCGCCTGCACCACGAATTTCTAAATCGTGAGTTGCTAAAATAAAGCCCGCACCAAGATTATCCAAACTTTCCAAGGCTTCAAGGCGTTTTACCGCGTCTTTGGTCATTAATTTTTTGTGTGGGGTCAGTAAATACGCATAGGCTTGATGATGAGAACGCCCTACCCGACCGCGTAATTGGTGCAACTGTGCCAAACCAAAATTATCCGCGCGTTCAATAATAATGGTATTCGCCGTTGGTACGTCAATACCTGTTTCGATAATAGTTGAACACACCAACACATTAAAACGTTGATGATAAAAATCGCTCATGACACGTTCCAATTCGCGCTCACGCATTTGCCCATGCCCAATGGTGACGCGTGCTTCCGGCACAAGTGCGGTCAATTTTTCTGCACAATTTTCAATGCTCGCCACATCATTGTGCAAATAATAAACCTGCCCACCACGCAAAATTTCACGCAAAATCGCTTCGCGTACCACCAAATCGTCTTTTTCGCGCACAAAGGTTTTGATGGTTAAACGGCGCGCCGGCGGTGTGGAAATAATGGATAAATCACGAATGCCGTTCATCGCCATATTTAAGGTGCGCGGAATCGGCGTTGCAGTTAAGGTCAAAATATCAATATTAGCGCGAAGTTGCTTGATTTTCTCTTTTTGACGCACGCCAAAACGATGTTCTTCGTCAATGACCAGCAAACCTAAATCGTGGAATTTCACATCAGATTGAATGAGCTTATGGGTTCCAATCAAAATATCCACTTTGCCTTCCGCCAACTCCTCCAACACTTTTTTCTGTTCTTTCGCCGTTTTAAAGCGCGACAGCACTTCCACGTTCACCGGCAAATTGGCAAAACGATCGCGGAAATTTTCATAATGCTGTTGGGCTAATAAAGTGGTTGGCACTAAAACCGCCACTTGTTTATGGTTCATTACCGCTAAAAATGCGGCGCGCATTGCCACTTCAGTTTTGCCAAAACCCACATCACCACAAACCAAACGATCCATGGCTTTGGGTTGGCACATATCCGAAATTACAGCGTTGATCGCCATTTCTTGATCTAAGGTTTCTTCAAATGGGAAAGTGGCGGCAAATTGCATAAATTCATCGCGATCATAGTGAAAGGCGAAGCCTTTTTGAGCTTCCCGTTGGGCATACACATCCAGCAACTCGGCGGCGACATCACGAATTTTTTCCGCCGCACGTTGGCGGGCTTTGCTCCACGCGTCTGAACCTAATTTATGTAACGGCGCGGTTTCATCGTTGCCGCCCACATAACGGCTAATTAAATGCAAACTCGCCACCGGCACATATAATTTGGCGTCATTGGCGTAGGTCAACAACAAATATTCTGCTTTCACACCGCCATTTTCGAGGGTCACTAAACCGCCGTAACGCCCTACACCGTGTTCTAAATGCACCACCGCTTGCCCTATTTTGAGTTCAGCCAAGTTGCGAATTAATGTATCGGGGTTCACGGATTTGCGTCTGTCACGAGTTCGTTGCTGAACGCGTTCGCCCAACAATTCCGTTTCGCAAATCACCGCAATTTTCACCGCACTTTCTGCTTCAATAATAAAGCTATGGGCAAGACGACTCACCATTAAACTAAAATGCTGTTCTTCGGCGTGAGACAACGTCTTGATTTGTTTAGGTTTCAGTTTGAGTGGTTTTAATAAATCCAACAAGGTTTCGCGGCGACCTTCCGTTTCCACGGAAAACAGAATTTTGCCATCAAATTGTTCGATAAATTGGCGTAAAGGTTGTAACGGTTCTTTTGATTGCGCTTGCAGTTGCACGTCAGGCAAGGTTGAAACCGTGAGATTTTTTTGTCGCACCGAAGCGCGCGCAACTTTCTCTTCTTTAAACGTTAATTTCGGATACTGTTTTAAATGACGATTAATTTCATCGATTTTCACCCAAAGTTTCGCCGGCTCAAGCAAGGGACGCATAGGATCCACACGGCGGCTTTCAAAGCGTTGCTCTGCGTCCGCATAAAAACGTTCCGCTTGCGTTGGGTTGCGTTCAAAATCAATAAATAAGGTATTTTTAGGCAAGTAATCAAACAACGTTGCCATTTCGGCGAAAAACAAAGGTTGCCAATATTCAATCCCTGACGCCAATGTGCCTTTGGAAACTTGTTGATAAATATGTTCAGGATCGCGGCGAATTTCGCCAAAGGTGTCGCGAAATTGCGAGCGGAACAATTCGATCCCTTTTTCATCCGTTGGGAATTCGTGGGCCGGCAATAAATTAATGCTTGGAATGGCTTCCAAGGTTCGTTGTGTATCCACATCAAAGGTACGAATACTATCAATTTCATCATCAAAAAAATCTAAGCGAAAAGGCACCGCACTTCCCATTGGGAACAAGTCAAGCAAAGAACCGCGTACCGCAAATTCCCCAGGCTCAAGCACTTGCTCAACGGCGCGATAGCCCGTATTTTCCAATTGCAAACGTAAACGTTCAATATTTAAACGATCACCATTTTTCACCAACAACACATTATTCTGTAGAAAAGAAGGCGGACAAAGGCGTTGCATGAGCGTGTTTATCGGTAGGATTAAAATGCCCGAATTGGCTTGTTGCAAATAAAAAAGCGCGCTTAATCGCGTTGAAACAATTTCTTGGGTAGGCGAAAACGCATCATAGGGCAAAGTTTCCCAGTCTGGAAATAGACGAATTTCACCTGGATAAAAATCCGCTAAAACGCGCTCTAAACGCACCGCACTTTTGTTATCAGGCGTCACAACAACGGTTAATCCTTTGTAATGTTGCGCCACTTGGCTAATGGCAAGGCTGTCTGCGCCTTGCAACACATTGCCAAGGATTTTGTGATCGTTAGGTTCCGTTGGAATATCAAGATTAAAATACTGCGTGACCATTTATTCTTTTGCGCCTTTTACTAAGTAATTAATTTGCCAGGTTAAAAGTTGTTTATAGGCTTGAATTCGTGCCCGTTTTTTATCGCTCACCGATTTCAACTCGCCAACCCAGAGATTGTCGGGATAAAGTGCGGTGGGATTTTGCCAAGAATATTGTTCAAGATGCTCACCATCGCTCACCCCTTCGCTATCCGCATAAAGCCCTTCGTTATAAGCAAAAGCATAGTTTTCATTGTCTTGCTCCGCCAACAAATTACGTCCGCCAAGGTTCCAATATTCCGCATCCGATAAGCTCAAATGGTACAAGGTTGGCATAATATCTTTGTGCGAACCAATGCGATTCGGATCAAATTTAAGGGCAAGTTTGCGTTGTAATTCCGTTGGAATATGAACATAAAACGGTACACCTTTCGCCATAAAATTCTGTTTTGGCGCGTCAAAACGTACACAACGCACGTGATGATCCCCAGTGGCAGCAATAATAGTTCGATTTCCCACCGCACTTTGCGCCACTTGCGTAATAAATTGCCCCAAGGCGTTATTGGCATATTGGTAAGTGGAAAGGGATTTACGATTTTCTTCTTCGTTGCCAAATTTTCCCGCTAACACATTTGGATTAATACGCGCCGCTTGGTAATGTTTCGGGACTTCATAGGGCGGATGGTTGGTCATACTTAAGATATTGATGAACAAAGGTTCATCGCTTTCTTTGAGTAATTTTTCTGCCAAGGCAAAAGCATATTCATCCGCAATGCCCCAATAAGACATTGTCGATTTTGCTTCGGGAAAGGCTTCGATAATGTCATTTTGGTCATAACATTCATCCACACCTTGCAACGGCAAATAGTTGCCTAAGTTGCGCCACATTAAACCGCCTGATGTGATAAACACCGTGCGATAACCTTGTTGTTTATAGGTTTTAAAGGGGCTATAGGGCAAGGCGATTTGCTGTGCCGCCGATTGGCTGATATTTTGAATAGGGCTGTAAAAATACAGTGAAGCCAAGGTGGGCGCGGTACCGTCATAATCAGACGTAAAGCGTTTAAACACAAAATCACGTTCAAAGTGCGGTCGTAATTCGCCCAATAAATCATTGGTTTCAGGGTTATCTAAAACCAGATAGTTCGTACCAAAACTTTCCATTAAAGCAAACACTACATTGGGCTTGATTGCTTGCAATGCAGGATTAGCAGGCGTGCGTTCAAGCAGGCTATCTGTGCCGAAGGCTTGCTGCATTAATGCCTTGCCTTCGTCTAAATTGACGGCGTCAAAATGAATATTGCGTTTACGATCTTTGAACGCCCATTCCATGGCAATCACGCCATTTGGCACTAATTTATTGATCACGGCTAAAGAAGACACTTGCGCATGATTTTTGCTTAATGGAGTGGAACGGATGGTGCCGCGCGCAAAAAAGGCTAAGGCAAGGAATGAACCAATAAAAAGTAAGGTTGAAACAGACCAATGGGCATCCAAACCTAAAAACCAACCGTATAAGGCGTGATACACAAAACCCGCAGGCAATACCGCCAATACCAGCACCGCAAGCGAGCCTGAAATCACAGGATAATCGTCATAGATATTTTTCAACACGGCTTTGGTATCGTCTTCCACTAAGCCGAACATAAACATGTCGTAATAATTGTTGTAGGTTTTGTAGTAATAAAAGTTACCCGCCACAATGCCAATAAGCACGATGGCAAAAATTAAGATGTAAATTGCCCAAAAAAGTGCGGTGGTTTTTAAGCTTAAAAATGAAAAGGTTGCACTACCCAATAAGAAAAAAGGGGCAAGAACAATGGCAATCACTTTGGCATCAAATTGCGCACCGCGGCGTCTCATACGCGTTAAGGCGGATTGGTATTGTGTATTTTGGCGAATTTCTGTGGAAATAAATGCCTTTGCCATATGGCAACGGTGTAAAAACAGAATTCCTTGGAAATAAGCAAATAAAATCCAAAGGGTAAAAATGAAAGCAATGAGAGACAAAATAACGTTCCTGCGAGTAAATATCAATAGATGCGCAGTATAACGAAATTGAATTTGAAGTTCAAAGGAAGATAAGAAAGAAGTGGTGGGCGATACCGGTCTCGAACCAGTGACCCCCTCCTTGTAAGGGAGGTGCTCTCCCAACTGAGCTAATCGCCCTTAAAATTTTCAGCTTTACACTAGCTACAAATTTTATGGATTTAGATTTTATGGCGTTAAGTGGTGGGCGATACCGGTCTCGAACCAGTGACCCCCTCCTTGTAAGGGAGGTGCTCTCCCAACTGAGCTAATCGCCCACTTAAAGAGCCTTAAAATCAAGGGAAACAGCGGAACCACATAAGTTGAAGTGGTGGGCGATACCGGTCTCGAACCAGTGGCCCCCTCCTTGTAAGGGAGGTGCTCTCCCAACTGAGCTAATCGCCCGCTGTTGTGGGGCGTATTATATGGATTTATCCTTGCTCGTCAACTTCTTTTTATAAAATTTACATTAAATGGCTCAAAAATAACCATCAGCAACGAAATTTCTATTAAGCATTGCCTTAAAAAAAGGTACAATAGCCCACAATTTTGTCATGAATATGGAATATAAGAATGAAACTAGAAGCCTTATTTGATTTAGATCCTAATGTAAAAGTGCGCACCCGTTTTGCGCCAAGTCCAACCGGTTATTTACACGTAGGCGGCGCACGCACCGCCCTTTATTCTTGGTTATATGCCAAACACAATAACGGCGAATTTGTGTTGCGCATTGAAGACACCGACTTAGAGCGTTCTACACCGGAAGCCACCGCCGCCATTATTGAAGGAATGGAATGGTTAAATTTAGCTTGGGAACACGGCCCTTATTTCCAAACCAAACGCTTTGACCGCTACAACCAAGTTATCGATCAAATGATCGAACAAGGCTTAGCCTATCGTTGCTACTGCTCAAAAGAGCGTTTAGAAGCATTGCGCCACAGCCAAGAAGCCAATAAAGAAAAACCCCGTTATGACCGCCATTGTTTAGGCGATCACACTCACAATCCTAATGAGCCACACGTTGTTCGTTTCAAAAACCCAACAGAAGGATCCGTCGTTTTTGATGACGCCGTACGTGGTCGTATTGAAATTAGCAACAGCGAATTAGATGATTTAATTATTCGCCGTACAGACGGTTCACCGACTTACAACTTCTGCGTTGTGGTGGACGATTGGGATATGGGCATTACTCACGTTGTGCGTGGCGAAGATCATATCAATAACACGCCACGTCAAATCAATATCTTGAAAGCATTAGGTGCGCCAATTCCAACTTACGCACACGTTTCAATGATTAACGGCGATGATGGTCAAAAACTCTCAAAACGCCACGGCGCAGTCAGTGTGATGCAATACCGTGATGACGGCTATTTACCCGAAGCTTTGATCAACTATCTCGTACGTTTAGGTTGGGGCCACGGCGACCAAGAAATTTTCTCGCGCGAAGAAATGATCGAATTGTTCGATATTCATTCCGTCAGCAAATCCGCAAGCGCGTTTAATACCGAAAAATTACAATGGTTGAACCAACATTATATTCGTTCGCTTGATCCAAGCTATGTTGCCAAACATCTTGAGTGGCATATGAAAGAGCAAGGCATCCCGTTCGAAAATGGCGTAGCCTTAGAAGAAATTATTCCTGTATTAGGCGAACGTGCAAAAACCTTGAAAGAATTAGCCGGCCAAAGCCGTTACTTTTATCAAGATTTCGACTCTTATGATGAAAAAGCAGCGGCGAAAAACTTCAAGCCTGAAGCCGTTGTACCCCTTTCAAAATTAACGGAAAAATTGACCGCACTTACTGATTGGACAGTAGAAAATATTCATGACGCTATGAACGCCACCGCGGCAGAGCTAGAAATCGGCATGGGCAAAGTGGGGATGCCATTCCGTTTAGCGGTAACCGGTTCAGGTCAATCGCCATCAATGGATATTACCGCGAAGTTAGTCGGCAAAGAAAAAACCTTAGCTCGTTTGCAAAAAGCCATTGAATTTATCCGCGCGCAAGCGTAATTAGGTATTGACATAATAGGCGGTGCAATTTATTATACCGCCCATCACACGGGGATATAGCTCAGTTGGGAGAGCGCTTGAATGGCATTCAAGAGGTCGTCGGTTCGATCCCGATTATCTCCACCAAATCACAAAGCCTTGAACACAGTTCAAGGCTTTTTTGTTGCTATGATGTCACAGTTGAGCAACGCTAAAATGGGGTTGGTGAGCCTGTCGAACTACACTAAATTGACGTGTCATAGAATTAAGGCATGCTGATGTTTTGTGCTTATAAAATATACTATCTTATACCTAGAACGCAAAATGCGTACTAGGTTACGCATAGTTGAGTTACGCATACTTGAGTGGCTTTGCCACACTAATTCTCAGCCCCAAAGGGGCCGATTTATGCGTAACCCAGTATAGCTCTGCCATGCTGGGATAACCAATATACGGCTAACAGCCGTACAAATCTACTCTTTTTACCCAATTGCCCCTGCTGAAATGAAATGTTGAGCTTGTCACCCCCACCAACCCAAAACAAAAAGAGCTGATTTCGATAAATCTCAAAATCAGCTCTTTGTTTTACGGTTTTAACTTAAGGTTATGGCGTGGATTACCACATATAACCTACACCCACAGTACCCATTACATCACCACGAGAGTTCGCGCTACCTGTTAACTTCAATTTAATTTTGCTGTTATCAGAGAGACGTGAATAACCCACTGCAATGGCGTTCTCGCTCTTATACGCACTTGCAGCTGCCGCAATCATTGAACGACCGGCTACGTGTACTTCCGGGATACCTGCAAGAGCCGCTGCGCCCGCGATACCTGCGCGAAGGTTTTTATGCTCACGATCCATTTTTTGGTACACATCCCCAAAACGTTGGTTAATGTTATTTTGTACGCCTTTTAATTGGCTCACATTAACCGCATCGGCGTCTTTCACACCCGGTGCGACATTGGTAATGCGTGTTGGTGCATCTGCTGTACCTACGCTTAACTCGTTGGTCTTGCTACCGTCCGGATTGGTTACCGTTGAGCCGGTTAAGGTAACAGGGCCGATATTGACGCTATTTGCCGTTACACTATCAAACTTAACATCTTTCTTCGTTTCGATGGTGTAGTTTAAGCCCTCTTTGGTGATCTTCATATTATCACCGGCGGTCATTGTAACCGTATCACCCGGATTTGCCTTGCGCTTTATATTGGGCAACCATTCCGCTGACATAACCGATAGGGTCGTAGATTTTTAGGGCTAGTGCTTCAACAGAAAACTCATCTTTATTTAAAACGGTATAAGGCTTGTGCTTGTTGCCCCAAAGAGACTGAGCCTTGGTTTTCTGAGGTAGCTAAATAACCGATGGCTACAGATTTACCTGATTGCACGCCTTTTGAATAAGGATCAAGGAATGAACGGGTGATTGCGCCCACACCAATAGAGATAGAGTGATTGGATAATGCCGTTGCTACAGGACCGAGCGCAACAGAACCTTCGCCTTGTGCGGTGGTTTTCGCACCAATGGCAACTGCTGCTTCACCGCTTGCAGTAGGTGCCCAATTGATGTCTTGCATGGAAGTTGTAATACGTTCGGCATAGGCATTATTAGAAATTTCCTGACCTCTTGCTACGGTAATTGGGGAGCGATTAATAATCGCTATTTTTGAGACATCACTTCTTCCATCCTTTTTAATTGTCCCGTCCAAGTTAAACTCTACTAATGATAGATCCATCGGAATTTTATCCGCTCCCATTGCAATGCTCGCGGTACCGCTTGCACCTGTTGGGGTCGTTTGGCTTGCTTCAGCAAAAGTAACGGGTGTTAAACCTGTTACATCTACATCAGTAATTTTTTCAGGGTTAAAACGATCGCCTCTTGTCACCTTAGCGAGATTGTTAGTATCTTTGTATATCTCGCGCGTTACTGTAACTTGGTTACCATTTTTGGTTGTAGTGATTTTGGTGTAGTAGACACCTTTATCGCCCTTGCTATCATTTTTCGTATCAGAAGCAACCCACTCGACCATAGTCGTTGAGACATTTGAGCTATCACCAATGGTAATACCGCCATTCCCTACTGTGGTTACATTATAACCCGCTGCAAACGCACCTTCGCCCTTAGCCGTAACATTCACACCGGCAGTGACCGAAAATTTGCCTGTTGCGCCCGCTGAATCGGTTAATTTGCCAAGGTTGGTATTTGGATCGCCTGCGCCTTGCGTGCCTGTGCCATCGTTGGTGTGGAAGTAAACTTGACTTGGAAGTGCGGTTAATTTGCCGTCAGTTACGGTTAAAGTTGCCGGATCATAATTTAACCTTAAACCAGCAGGTGTGATATCTAACGGCGAACTTGTGCCGTTAAGTTTAAGCGAGAATTTATCGTCTTTAGTAACGTTGAAGATATTCTCATCATAGTCAAAATCTAATTGGTAATCCGTGTTAAAACCGATACCTTGCGCATTTTTGTTTTCAGTCGTTGCCGTAGTTCCCGTTGCTTTTAAAAATGACTTATTAGAACTTACTGTAGTCGTGTTGTCGGTGTCTTGGAACACGAGATATTTTATATCTTCACAAGAAGAAGAATTAAAAAACTCAGAAGGAGCACCCAAATAGTCACAATCGGTAAATAATGCAAGGCTATCCGGCGCACGTAATGCGGGGCTTTCGCAGGCAAGTGGCGATTGGTTGCTGTTTGTGGACGGCGATGATGTGATGATTAACGACAGCGATTTGAATGTGTTGTTGGATTATGCGGAAAGCAATCAATTGGATCTGCTGAAAGGGCTGTATTTATTGAGTATTCCCGATGTGCCGCCGATGGTGAAACAGCCGGTGTTGGCGGCGGTGGCGCAAGGGCAGAAAGCCATTATTTCAAGCCTTGACTTTGCCGAGCAAGCCTTTGGCACGCATTATTTTGCCCATATTGGCTGCTATTTTATCCGCCGCACAACGCTCAAGCGGTTAAATTTAGCCTTTGTTTCGCCAATGCCGATGTGTGAAGATATGCTGTTTGTTTATCAATTGCTCAGCAGCAATGTCAAAATGGCGGAAGTGCCTTTTGTGTTTTATCACTATCAAAAGCGTGAAAATTCCCTTTCTACTGCGCCGATTTCCATTGAGAAAACCAACGGCAAAGCCTATTTTTTGGATTATTTGCAGGCGATCAGCGTCCATTATCCACCAACTCGCCATTTCGATTATGTGCGGGATAAATTGCGTAGCATTATTACCCAAAATCATTCGGTGTTGCGCTCGCAAGGCGTGGATAAAGCCTTGTTAGAACAGCAGCCTTATTTTAAATGGTTACTCACTTCGACCCAATTTGCCGATTATCAAGCCAAAGAAGCGGCGTTGGCGGAGCAGCAAGTTGGTCGTGGCTATTATCTCAACCCAAATGCAGAAAAAAACGACCGCACTTTTTCAGCCTTGCTACCCAAACCGCCGGAGATTGACATTAGTTTTATTGTGCCGATTTACAATGTGGAAAAGTGGCTGCCCACTTGTTTGGAAAGCATTTTGGCGGAAAAGGTGCGCAAAGAGATTATTTTGATTGATGACGGTTCAACGGATAACAGTTTGCTTATCGCCTTAAATTATGCGGTGCGTAATGAGGAAATTGTGTTGGTGCGCAGTAAAAACGAAGGGCTGTCGGCGGCTCGCAACAAAGGCATTAAGCTGGCGCGCGGTAATTATGTGCATTTTGTGGACGCTGACGATTATTTGATTAACCAAAATCTTGCCGAGTTGCTGCAACAAGCGGTGGAAAATAACGCACAGATTGCCAATATGCAATATCGTAGTTTGCTCAGAACATCGACGCTACTCACTAGTGAGTATGGTTTACCAAAGGTAAACCATCGGGCGGCGGATTTTTACCCGCTTTTGTTGGCGCACAATACGCAAATGGTGTGGAAGTATTTGATTAAACGTAGCTTTTTGGAAAAACATCAGCTGATGTTTGAAGAAGGCGTTTTTGCGGAAGATGTGGCGTTTAGCTGCAAACTCTTTTTATCCGATCCGAATGCCAAGGTGATCGAAAGCGATTTGCTTTGCTATTATTACCGTGAGCGTGATGGCTCGTTGAACCAAACCATCAACGGGCGCAATAAGATGATCAAAGGCTTTTGGGCGACCATCGATATTCTCGAAAACTGGCTGAACCACCAACCCCACCAAGCGCAAATCCGCCCGTTGGTGGCACAAACCCAAGCCCACTGCCGAAATGCAGCTAAGCGTTATCAGGATAAAAACGTACAGGTTTGGTTGGAGGAGTGAATATAGGGTTTACTCGTTTCTAACCTCGGAATCTCAGAAAAAACGACCGCACTTTAAAGTGCGGTCAAAATTAAGGGATTTTATGATTAATGATGTTCGCCTGTGCTAATACGCGGTGCGTTTTCATCAAATACCGGTTCAGGTTCATGGTTGGAACCTAAGTAGGTGTAAATCACCGGTAAAACGAATAAGGTGAACAGGGTACCAATGGCAAGACCGGCAACCACCACTACGCCCATACTAAAGCGCATTACCGCGCCTGCGCCTGAGGCGTAAAGCAATGGGATAAGACCGGCAATCATCGCGGCGGTGGTCATTAAGATTGGGCGTAAACGTAATTTTGCCGCTGTCATAATGGCTTCCATTTTGTTTTTACCGTGATTGAGCTGTTCTTCTTTTGCCACTTCACACATCAAAATACCGTGTTTGGTAATTAAGCCCACCAGTGTAATTAAACCTACTTCCGAGTAAATATTGAGCGTCACGCCGGTGACACCAAGGAAGCTGAGCAAGTTCAACACCAATAATGCCCCTGAAATTGCCAATGGCACGGACACTAAAATCACCAACGGATCGCGGATAGACTCAAATTGGATCGCTAATACCAAGAAGATAATCAATACTGCCAACACGAAAGTGGTCGCAAGGGAATTCCCTTCTTGCACTAACTGACGCGCTTCGCCTTTCCAGTCGTAGTTATAACCTTGCGGTAACTCTTTTGCTGCGTCTTGCAACCACGCAATGGCATCACCGGTGGTTGTGGTTGGCGATGGCACTAACTGAATTTCCGCCGAGTTCAATTGGCTGAAACGCGGGAGTGAATAAGGTTGTGGTTCAAGGGTCATTTCAAGCAAGCTGCTTAATGGCACGCTTTCGCCGTTAGACGCATTAATGTAGTAATTTTTCAAGCTTTCAGGGGATAAACGATTTTCCCGTTTCACTTGGGCAATCACTTTATAAGCACGTCCGTCCATATCCACACGTGTAATGGTGGCTTCGGATAAGTAGCTGCCTAAGGTATTGGCAATTTGTTGCATAGAAATACCATAGGTTCCTGCTTTTTCTTTATCCACGGTAATGCGCATTTGTGCCACGTCATATTTCAAGGTTAAGTTTGAGTACACAAATTTCCCTGATTTGCGGATTTTATCTAAGAAAGAACCCGCCACTTGCGCCAGTTCTTTGGTGCTGCTTGGTGAAGTTAACACAAAAACTACGGGCGGACCTTGTTCCCCGGTGTCAATTTCAGGGAATGAGAAGGCTGAAATAGACACTTCAGGAATGGCGGCTGCCTGTTTGGTTAAATCTGCCATCACTTGCGCTTGGCTGCGCGAACGTTCAGACCAATTTTTTAAGGTCGTAATTACCAACGCTTGGTTGGTATTTGGCGCACCGGCAATCACCTGCGAATATTGTTTCTCAGGGGTGTTATTTAAGATTGCTTCATAAGGTTTGGTCGCTTGTTGAACATAATCCACGTTCACATTAGACGGCGCCGTCACCATACCTAAGAACGCCCCTTTATCTTCCGCCGGCGTTAATTCGCTAGAAAGCGACATAAACAAGGTTGGTAAGGTGGCAAAAATAATCACCGCAAAGACCAATACCGTTTTACGGGTTTGCATCACCAAACCTAACACGTAGGTATAAAGGTTGGTCATTTTGGTTAAAGTGCGGTTTACTCTTTCTTCAAAATTCGAGCTTTCGTGTTTCAACATTTTGCTCGACATCATTGGCGAAAGGGTTAACGCAATGATCCCTGAAATGAAAACGGAACCGGCTAAGGTTAAGGCAAACTCTTTAAACAGCGTACCGGTAATTCCGCCCATTAACGCCATTGGCGAATATACCGCCACAAGGGCAATGGTCATAGAAATAACCGGCACCGCGATTTCGCGCGTTCCAATAATTGCCGCACGGAACGGGGTTTCCCCTTCTTTGATATGACGGTCAACGTTTTCCAGCACCACAATGGCGTCATCCACCACCAAACCGATGGCGAGAATCATCGCCAGTAAGGTCATTAAGTTCAGGGAGAAATCCAATGCTTGTAGCATAAAGATAACCCCGATCAATGAAATTGGAATGGTGATAATTGGGATTAAAATGGCACGCAAGGAACCGATAAACATCATAATCACCACTAATACGATCACCACCGCTTCCACAATGGTGTGAATTACGTCATTGATTGAGCTGTTAATGGCAATAGTGCGGTCATAAAGAATGTCGGATTTAATACTGTTCGGTAAGTTCTTTTTAATTTGTTCGTACAATGGACGAATTTTTGCCGCTACATCTAATGGGTTCGCGCTTGAAGTCGGTTCAATCCCCAATACCACCGCATCAGAGCCGTTCGCTGCCGCACGCGTGGAATCGCTTTCTTTATCTAATTCCACATCCGCTACATCGCGTAAACGTACTAATTTATCCCCATCGGAATAAACAATTAAATTGCCTAAATCTTCGATGGTATTTGTGGTGGTTTCTACTTTGTTACGGTAAACCGTGAAATAGCCATTGTCGTTACCGGCTGCCGCTTGTACGTTATTACTTGCTAAGGCAGAAGCAACTTGACTTGCAGACAGGTTTTGCGCCGCCATTTTTTGTGGATCCAACCAAATACGCATGGCGTATTCTGCTGCCCCATAAACATTGACTTTTGCCACACCTTCTACGGTAAACAATTGTGGTTTTACCACGCGTTCAATATAGTCCGTGACTTGGCTTGGATGTAATTTATCCGACACAAAGCTGATATACATCAAACCGGAACCACCGGTTGATGAAGTCAATGTTGGGTCTTCAATTCCGCTTGGCAGTTCTGAGCGAACAGATTGCACTTTGGATAACACATCTGCCAAGGCTGCCGCCGGATCCGTATTTAACTTCATTTTTACGGTGATATTAGAAGAACTTGGTGCACTGGTGGATGAGAGATAATCAATATTATCGGCTTGTGCAATAGCTTCTTCTAACTTTGACGTTACAAAGGCTTGAATTAAGCCTGCGTCTGCCCCTGCATAGGTTGTGCTAACGTTAATCACCGTAGTCGTCATTTTCGGGTATTCGCGCACAGACAATTTGGAAATCGCTTGCAAGCCAAGAATGACGATCAGCAAGCTAATAGAAATTGCCATAATGGGGCGTTTAATAAAAATATCTGTAAATTTCATTGAATGATTCCGAAATTAAAGATTAGTTTTTGCGGCGGGTTGTACCGTACCAACCCCTTCTTTGTCTGATACAACAACTAAACTGCCATTGCTCAAACGTTGTTGACCGCCTGTCACGATAATATCGTTGACTTTGACATCATCCCCTTTTAACTGTGAATAAATGCCTTGACGGTCTTTGGTAAAGACAGTGATTTGTTGCGCACGATACATTTTGCTTAGATTTTCGTTATCTGCAAATTTGGTTTTATCTTCATCAGATAAGGGTTTTAACACATAAGCGGTTTCACCATACATATTGTAGGTAATTGCCACTTGAGGGATCACAATTTGATTACTTTCCGTAGGCAACGCGACACGTAAACGAGTGAACATACCTGAAAGCAATTTTGCCCCATCTTCCGGTGCAAATGTTGCTTGAACATCAATTAAACCGGTGGCTTTATTAATGGCCGGTTCAATGGCCGTGATGGTGGCTGCAAAAGTTTCCCCTTGACGGGCATCGGATGTTGCCGTCACTTTCTGACCTAATTGCAAATTCTCAAGCTCATTTTGCGAAATCGAGAAATCCACTTTCATAGCACTAATATCTTCCACACGCACAATGGCTGTGCCTGTTGCCACATATTGCCCTTCATTCACTTGAACAATACCGGTTACCCCATCATAAGGCGCCACAATTTTACGGCGTTCAATGGTGGCTTTAAGAGAGTTTACATTGGCAACCAACTGATCTAAGGTGGCTTTGGCGTTGTCCAATTCCGTTTGTGAGATGCTTTGTGACTTAATTAAGTTGGCATAGCGTTGATAGGTTAGACGTGCCGCCGGCACTTGCGCTTCTGCCGCGCGTAAACTTGCCACTTCCACATCATTATCAAATTCAACCAACACATCGCCTTTTTTCACGGTTTGGCCTGATTGAACCAAGATTTTTTTAATCGTTCCTGAGGCTTGTGCGCTGAGCATTGCCCCTTGATTTGGGCGTACAAGACCGGTGGTATTAATCACCGGCGTCCATTCGCTTGGCTTCACAATCACAGCCGTTACAGGATTGGCTTTTTCAGGCATATTCGCAATGGCTTTGCCAATCATAATTTCTTTGAATTTATTCAAACCAATGACAAGGGCAAAGACCAATACCGCTACCGTTAAGCCCACTTTCAAAAAGAAAGCGTGGGAACGTTTGGGTTTATTTGTTTGAAGTTGGGTCATAAAAACTCCGTTAAAAGAAAATAAAATTTATTTTTTAAGTGCGCGCCACGTTCGTTCAATGACGCATTCCAAATATTCTTCCGTTAAGTGAAGGTTAAAGTAAATACGATCGCTCGCTAAATGAATAATACTTCCCAAACCTAAAGAAGATAATGCTGCTAATGGCAAATCACACATTGCCCCGGCAGCCACTGCCTTTTGGCAAAATAAAGCCCAATGACTTTGACTTTTCATTTCAGAGCAAACGTTAACAAAAGAGGGCAGAGAAAAATACTGGTGAATATTCTTCACCATAATGGGATTATCCGAAAAATAATGCCAAATATTCCACCATATCGTTCGATATTGCTCAAAATAAGAACGTGTTTCGTCATAGTCTTTTTCCAACTCTTGAGAAAAGAGTTGCAATACACGGCGAGCCAGCTGTTCAAGCAATTCATCTTTGCTTTTAAAGTAAAGATAAATGGTTCCGGCTGAAATCTTTGCTTCCTTGGCAATCTTATGCATAGAGAGGCTATGAACCCCGCCTTCTGCAATTAATTGCTCTGTGGCTAAGAAAATCTGCTCCGCCATATCCAGTTCAGATCGACACATAATTTGAGATTTCATAGTAGATTAAAGAAAATTCATTCAATGGTAAAAATGCCACTGAATGAACGTTCGTTCATTTTAATGATTTTTAGGTTTAACGCAAGAAAAAGCGCGGTGAAAAAATAGGAAATTTTATTGAAATGCTATGGGATTGGGGATAGTTGTACGGGCGAAACATCTTTCGTCCTGATGTTCAGTGATTATTTTGGTACGGTTCGCCCCAAAAATCCCGGCATGGCAAAGCCATACCGGGTTACGCATAAATCAGCCCCTTTGGGGCTGTGAATTAGGCGAATGATGGGCTAAAGCCCATCCTACGACTTGAACATCAGTTCCCCTTTCATTTACAATTTCCATTCGATATTCGGCAAGCTTTCTTGGTTTTACAGCGAGAAACCCATCGTCCGATAATAGCCCTATTAAACGAGTCAACATAATGAATTTAAATGAAAATTTAACACAACATACCCCAATGATGCGTCAGTATTTAACCATTAAAGCAGAAAATCCCGATGTTTTGCTGTTTTATCGTATGGGGGATTTTTATGAGCTTTTTTATGACGATGCCAAAAAAGCGGCGGCGTTATTGGATATTTCTTTGACCAAACGTGGGGCTTCGGCGGGCGAGCCAATTCCTATGGCGGGAGTGCCTTATCATGCGGTGGAAGGCTATTTGGCGAAATTGGTGCAACTGGGCGAGTCTGTGGCGATTTGCGAACAAGTTGGCGATCCTGCTTTGGCGAAAGGGCAGCCTGTTGAGCGCAAAGTGGTGCGCATTGTGACCCCCGGCACCGTCAGTGATGAAGCCCTATTGCCGGAACGGTTAGATAATCTTTTAGCCGCTGTTTATCAGGAAAAAGAAAAATTCGGCTTAGCCACCTTGGATATGACATCGGGGCGTTTCCAAATTTCTGAGCCGGAAAATCCGGAAACCTTGCGCGCGGAATTACAACGCCTTGCCCCGGTGGAATTGCTCTATTGCGAAGATTTCGCGGCAATGACATTAATTGAACATGCCAAAGGCTTGCGCCGCCGTCCTATTTGGGAATTTGAACCGGGCACGGCAGTGCAATTGCTTAATCGTCAATTTGGCACCAAAGACTTAAAAGCCTTTGGGGTGGAAAAGGCGATTTTAGGGCTTTGCGCAGCAGGCTGTTTATTGCACTACGCCAAAGAAACCCAACGCACTGCCTTGCCCCATATTCAAAGTATCAGTTTGATTGAAAACACGGAAAATATCCAACTGGATGCGGCTACGCGCCGTAATTTGGAATTGACGCAAAATCTTGCAGGCGGCACAGAAAATACCCTTGCGGCGGTATTAGATAAATGTGTGACCCCAATGGGAAGCCGTTTGCTTAAACGTTGGATTCATCAACCCATTCGCCAAATTTCCAAATTACAACAACGACAAAATACCATTAAAGCTTTGCTGGAACAGGATTTAGTCAGCGAATTACAACCGCACTTGCAACAAGTGGGCGATATGGAACGAATTCTGGCGCGCGTTGCCTTACGCACCGCCAGACCGCGGGATTTGACCCGTTTACGCACCGCCTTGGAACAATTGCCTTGGATTAACCAACTTCTCAAAACATCGTCAAATTTAACCGCACTTTCTAGCATAATT
The DNA here is from genome assembly GCF_901764995.1 of Actinobacillus porcinus. Taxonomy (GTDB): domain Bacteria; phylum Pseudomonadota; class Gammaproteobacteria; order Enterobacterales; family Pasteurellaceae; genus Exercitatus; species Exercitatus porcinus. Next base: position 23,189 of record NZ_CABFKI010000001.1, on the reverse strand, counting down.
GGCGAATTTAGCGAACTTTTTGACTTGCTTCAACGAGCCATTATCGACACGCCACCGCTCTTAATTCGTGATGGGGGCGTTATTGCAGAAGGCTACAACGCGGAATTAGACGAATGGCGTTCCCTTGCGGATGGCGCAACTCAATATTTAGAAGAATTGGAACGCCGCGAGCGGGAAAGTACAGGCATTGACACCCTAAAAGTCGGTTTTAACGCCGTACACGGCTATTATATTCAAATCAGCCAAGGGCAAGCACACAAAGCGCCGATGCACTATGTGCGCCGTCAAACCTTGAAAAATGCGGAACGCTATATTATTCCTGAGCTCAAAACCTACGAAGATAAAGTGTTAAAAGCCAAAGGCGCGAGCTTGGCATTGGAAAAACAGCTTTATGATGAAATTTTCGACCAAATTTTACCGCACTTAGGCGCGCTGCAACTTTCTAGTTTGACCTTAGCGGAATTAGACGTGCTTGCTAACTTAGCGGAACGCGCGGATACCTTGAATTATGTGCAACCTGAGTTCAGCCAAGACATCGGTTTGCACATTGAAAATGGGCGTCATCCTGTGGTTGAGCAAGTGATCAAAGAGCCCTTTATCGCCAACCCCGTGCAGTTGAATTCAGCACGACATTTATTGGTCATCACCGGCCCGAATATGGGCGGTAAAAGCACCTATATGCGCCAAACGGCTTTAATTACGCTCATGGCGCATATCGGCAGCTTTGTTCCAGCGGAAAAGGCGGTAATCGGGCAAATTGATCGTATTTTTACCCGAATTGGTGCAAGTGATGATTTAGCGTCAGGGCGGTCAACCTTTATGGTGGAAATGACAGAAATGGCGAATATTCTTCACCAAGCCACGGAAAAAAGTCTGGTTTTAATTGACGAAATCGGACGTGGCACTTCTACCTATGACGGCTTATCCTTGGCGTGGGCTTGTGCAGAATGGTTGGCAAAAAAAATCCGCTCGCTGACGCTTTTTGCCACCCATTATTTTGAGTTAACCACCTTACCGGAGCAAATCGCCGGCACCGCAAACGTGCACTTAGATGCCTTAGAACACAACAACAGCATTGCCTTTATGCACAGCGTGCAAGAAGGCGCGGCAAGCAAAAGCTATGGTTTGGCGGTAGCGGCGTTGGCAGGGGTTCCGCAAAATGTGATCAAATTGGCAAAACAAAAATTAGCCTATTTGGAAAAAGTCAGCGCGCAAAGTGCGGATAAAAAAGTGCAAGATTTGCGTAACTTGCACCAATCTCAAGGGGAATTGGCGTTATTGGAAGAAGATGACAGCAAAAAGGCGATATTAGAAATGCTGGAAAAACTCGATCCCGATGACTTAACCCCAAAACAAGCGTTAGCGTATTTGTATCAGCTAAAAACCTTGTTGTCCTAGGAATTTATTTTTAGGATTGGCAACAAAACACCGATATTCAACGAAAAAAATGACCGCACTTTGTTAAGATCGATTACAATAGCGGTAATTCAAATAGCAAAAAGGACAAGATTATGATTATTGTAACCGGCGGCGCGGGCATGATTGGCTCAAATATCGTGAAAGCTTTAAACGATATGGGGCGTAAAGATATTTTGGTGGTGGACAATCTCAAAGACGGCACAAAATTCATCAATTTAGTGGATTTAGATATTGCGGATTATTGCGATAAAGACGATTTCTTAGCGTCCATTATTGCCGGCGATGATTTAGGCGATATTGATGCGGTTTTCCATCAAGGTGCTTGCTCGGCAACCACAGAATGGGACGGCAAATATTTAATGCACAATAACTACGAATATTCCAAAGAGTTGTTGCATTATTGCTTAGATCGCGAAATTCCGTTCTTCTATGCATCCAGCGCCGCGACCTATGGCGATAAAACAGAATTTGTGGAAGAACGCCAATTTGAAGGCCCACTAAATGCTTACGGCTATTCCAAATTCCTATTTGACCAATATGTGCGCGATATTTTACCTGAAGCCAATTCTCCGGTTTGCGGCTTTAAATATTTCAATGTTTACGGCCCACGTGAACAGCACAAAGGCTCGATGGCAAGTGTGGCGTTCCATTTGAACAACCAAATCAACAAAGGCGAAAATCCAAAATTATTTGCCGGTAGCGAACATTTCTTGCGTGATTTTATTTATGTGGGCGATGTGGCGGCGGTCAATATTTGGGCGTGGCAAAATGGCATTTCAGGGATTTTCAACTTAGGCACAGGCAAAGCGCAAAGCTTCAGAGAAGTGGCGGATGCGGTCGTGAAATTCCACGGCAAAGGTTCCATTGAAACCATTCCATTCCCGGAACATTTAAAATCCCGTTATCAAGAATACACGCAGGCAAATTTGGGCAAACTTCGCGCCGCAGGTTGTGATTATCAATTTAAAGATGTGGCAACCGGTGTAGCGGAATATATGGCGTGGTTGAATAAAAAGTAAACAGATACTAAAGACTATGAATATTTGTATTATCACAGGTAGTACGCTCGGTGGAGCGGAATATGTGGGCGATCATTTAGCGGATTTGTTAGAACAACAAGGGCATCAAGTTCAAGTTGAAAATCAGGCAAATTTAGCGGATGTGTGCGATCAATCTTTGTGGTTAATCGTGACATCCACCCACGGCGCGGGGGAATTGCCCGATAATCTCAAACCGTTGTTTGCACAAATCAATGCGGAAAAACCGGATTTATCTGCGTTGCGCTACGGTGTAGTGGGGTTGGGAAATTCCGATTATGACACGTTCTGCTTTGCCGTGGATGAAGTGGAAAAGGCGTTAAACGCCCAAAGCGCGGTCAAAATTTGCGACTCTTTGCGCATTGACGTGAGAAACATCTTCGACCACGAACAAGCCGCGGAAGAATGGTTACCGAGTTTTATCGATATGATGTAATTATTGCTCAAAGCTGAAATGGCGATTGGTGAGCTTGTCGAACCATAAGCCATTTCAGCGACTGCACAAGACTAACGTTTCGACAAGCTCAACGAACGTCTTGTTCTTGTGTAACGGCTATACAATATCAATAACATGAAAATAAAGGAAAATTTATGACAAAGATTATTCATACAGAAAAAGCCCCGGCAGCAATCGGCCCTTATGTTCAAGCTGTTGACTTAGGCAATATGGTATTGACTTCAGGTCAAATTCCGGTTAACCCGGCGACAGGCGAAATCCCAACAGATATTACGGCACAAGCGCGTCAATCTTTAGAAAATGTGAAGGCTATTATTGAGCAAGCCGGTTTAACCGTTGGCGATATTGTAAAAACTACGGTATTTGTGAAAGATTTAAATGATTTCGCGACCGTTAATGCGGAATACGAACGTTTCTTTAAAGAAAATAACCATCCAAATTTCCCGGCGCGTTCTTGCGTGGAAGTGGCACGTTTACCGAAAGACGTGGGCTTGGAAATTGAAGCCATTGCTGTGCGTGGTTAATCACACTTCATTTCATAAATAAATTTTATAAAAAAATAACCGCACTCTGACAACACAAAGTGCGGTTATTTTTTGGTGTAATAGACAAATCGTGAGATATTGTCTATTACAAATTATTTAAATAAAAAAGTTGCTAACATTTAAACTAACTAAATATTAGCAACTGTTTTGTCTGTTATATCACAGCGTTACTCTTGTCTCTTTACATTTTACCAGTAATAACCCACTTTCAATCCAGCATAACGCCGTCTTTGTATTTCTTTACTAGAAATTACTCCTAAGTTAGCATCAACAGACCAATTGTTGCCTTTAAAGGTGATGCCAAATTCATGATTAAGATGGCGATCTAATGTCTGAATTAATGGATTTCCATTTACTATCACGGCATTTTCAATATTAGAATGATGACGAGCATCCACATAAATCGTACTTATGCGTGGTGTAATGGTCATGTTATCGAGCATAAAATCACGAGAAAGAGATAAACCTGCTTGATAGCTTGTAAATGTGAGTGGTTTAAGTTGTACATTTGCGCCATTAAGCGTGTAATTTTCCCCTGATAAACGATAACGCTTGATACCAAAGGACGGTAGAATTTTCCATGATTCTAACTGCCACGCTTTGGCAAAGTTAATACCCAATGCAGAAACATCTCTATTGATATTTTTGCGTTCGCCATCTAGCTGTAATTCATTTTTAGTTTGACCATAGCTTGCTTCAAGGGTTGAAAGCCAACCATTTTCAGATTGTGCTTTTAAGTAAAGCGTTGCCATATTTAGCTTTCCTTTACCTTGCGCTTGATCATAATCTAACGATGAATTTACGGAGGAAAGTATCGACCCTAAGCGGAAGTGCTTAGAGAGTTCTCCTTCCACACCTAATTGCGTTAAGGTGCTATCTTTCTGGTATCCTCTATAATTATCAGAGTCTGATTTAATTTGTTGATAGTCGTAGTTTACCCATACCGATAAAGGTTCATATTTCGGCGTAACCAGTTCTCGGTGAAGATTGCGTTCTACTTGTAGCAAAGCACCAATTTGGGCTGAAAGTTCAGATAAAGCGGCATTAGCATAACGACTGATCCCATTTTTTTGCGTTTTCATTACATCATATTCTTCATCTGCAGTCTCTGGCTCTCCAGAAGTCAAATTGACCACAGCATTACAAATTCCTGCAGACTCCGTTTGTAAACACAGTTTCTCAGCTTTAACCAGAATATCTTTAACCATCAAATCAACAGCTTCAAGTTTAGCTTCCGCATTCGCTTTCTGATTTTGCGCATGTAAAATTGAGCGATCAAGTGCTTCAATGGTGGTTTGAAGCTGGTTATATAAGTTAGTATAGCCACCTAACTGTTTTTGTAAGTTAGTGAGCTGTTTACGTGCTTGAGCTTTTGCAATAAAACGAAACCACGGTAAGCTATTTACTTTGGCTTGCTGTTCATCTACTTGTTTTTGTGCTTTATCCTTGGATAATTTAACACTTTTTTGCTCAGACTGAACTTGTTTTACTTTATTACTTAATTCTACTACTTCTTCAGCATAATCTTTAGCAGATTGCTGCGCTTCAGTGAGCAGTGACTGAATCTGTGAGTAGTTATTATTGATTTGGGCATCTCGTAAAGGACTATATAAGAAATAGTCATTATTTTGGTTTTTGAGTATGTAACGATAGGTCCCAAGATCAACATAACCATTTTCATTCAATGAAAGTTTGAGCGATTTTGCATTTTGGCTACGGTTATCTACGGTAAATAGACTGATGGGTAGAACAGAATTAGGTTCTGCCCCAGTATTTGTCATAGAAAGAGAGAAACTACCCGTAGCTGTGCCATTTACCGTAACATGATCGCCTTTTCCGGCAGTCACATTTGTTAGGTAAATAAATTGCCCTTGACCGGTCAGATCACCGTTAATAGTCAGTTTCTGATAAGCATTATGGTTATTAGCCGCATTGAGATCAACAACACCACCATTTAAAACGAGGCTTCCAATACTACTGTTACCGCTCATTAACCATTGGCCATCATGTTCAATGGTGGTTTTGGTTTCTTTATCAGCGGTGATTGCACCAGATAAAATAGATTTACCAATATGCAGTTGAGCATTGTGCCACAAGCGAACATTACCTTTAGCTTGTAACGTCGGGATGCTATCGTAAACCTCTTTTCCCACAGTTGGCGTTTGACATATTGTTGCACCTGTATAATCCGATCTTTGACAAATAGGCGTATTGCCCTGTACGAAACCTAATTGTAATAAACCGTTTTGTGCTGCATAGAAACTACCTGTCGCAAGTTCCGCATTACGCCCAAAGATCAGTTTTCCATCATGGTTTGCGCTAAAGGCATTGGCTCTAAATTCACGATTGAGCCATTTATCATCATAAACAATCTCTTGATTGTTAATAAAGTCGTAAGCATGTGGAACAGGTCTTCCCGAAAGAATAACCGCTCCATTATTGACTTTTAGTTCGCCGTTTAGCTTCATTCCACCCGTCATTACCAGTGTATCTTTGGCATCTGTTGGTGCAAAGGTAACATTCATTTTGCCATTTGTGCCGCTGGTTTCACCAAGTACTCCTGCAAATGTTTCAATGTGGCTATTGGCATATTGACGAGATAAAACGGTTTTAATTGCTTCATCCTTGTTACTGCCTAAAAACTCCCAACTTGCATTACTCGTTTGGTTTGTTGGGTAGAAGCTATTTGCGTTCCCACCTTCCTTGAGGACAAAATAATCAGTGCGATTTCTAGCGTGGTTATTGATATATTCATAGATATCTGCACCACTTTCGCCCCACTTTCCCCACGTTAAATGAGCGACTTCTTTTTGATATAGTGCCTTTGTTACTGCTGTAAAGAGATCACTACCAATATATTGCCAATGCGTATTGCTGGTTTGAGTGGTTGGGAAAGCACTATTCGCATTACCATTTTCTTTTAATGTGAAATAATCGGTGCGGTTTGCTGTTTTGTGCTCATAAATATCCGCACTTGTAGAACCTGACGTTCCCCAAGTGAGTTCTTTAGCCATTTTTTGAGCAAACGCTGTTTCAATGGCATTGACTTTATCACTGCCAATATATTCCCAACTTTCGTTACTCGTTTGATTTGTTGGGAAAAACTGGTTCGCGCGACCATTAGTTTTTAAGACAAAGTAGTCCTTACGGTTACCAGCATGGGTATTGATATACTCATAGATATCCGCCCCTGATGTTGCCCATTGCCCCCAAGTTAATGTTTCAGCCAGTTTATTGGCTTGAACTAGGCGTACAGCAGCTTCTTTATCGCTACCAATATACTCCCAACTTGCATTACTGCTTTGGTTCGTTGGGTAATAGTGATTTGGGTTCCCGTTGTTTTTTAGCACAAAATAATCTTTACGGTTATTATGATGGGTGTTGATATATTCATAAATATCCGCTCCAGCCTTCCCCAAAGCTCCCCACGTCAGATTTGTATCAATATTTCCATTGCCTCGAATAATAAGGTTAGCGGTCTGATTATTGTTATGATTTACAATTTGTGCACCTTCATCTCGATTGCTAATCACCGTGGTATTAAAGGTTGTACCGTTTAAATCTAAACGACCGCCATGATAGCCAAAAACAATGTTTTCAGGCTTGATTTGGCTATCATCCGCTAATACAACCGTTGAGCGTCCACTGACGATTTCAACTTTGTTAAAGGCTTGTTTTTGACCATTAGCATCGCTATTCATCGCAAGAATAACGGTTCCATCGCCAACGCTGATGTCGCCTTGGTTTACACCGGTACCACTCACATTCAGTGTGCCTTTCCCTAATTTTGATAGACGATCACCTTCAGGGTTTTTAAGTTGCCAGTTTACGGTTTTATTTTCAGCAACAACGACACCAGCCCCCACCCAAGTTGTATTGGAAGTTGCACCTTTAACGGTATAATCTGTTTCAAATTCTAAAGCACCGGCACCTTGGTGGATATTTTGGCTTGCGGTAAGAACGCCTGATTTTCCTGTAAAAATAACAGATTTACCGTGATTAAGTGCTAGAAATTCCTTAGATGTATTAACACTATCATCATCTTTAAGATCCACTTGTAGGCGTTTACCGACGCCACTAATTTGGCTGGTATTTCCTGTTGGAACCCAGCTAAATGAAGCACCTGTTTGGGTATTATTTAGCGTTCCGGCATATGTTTCTTTAACTTTTTGATCCGTAAAATCTTGTTTAGCAAGGGTGTACCACATCTTGCTGCTTGATATACCTCTTGCTACGCCAATAAATCCCCATTGTTTCTTTTTCGCATCATAGGCTAGCAAAGGAGAACCACTATCTCCAGCTTCAATCATAGAAGGCATTGCTCCTTGAGCATTGTTAAAGCTACGTTTAAAATAGAGAACGCCTTTTCCAACGGTATCTGCAAAAGCGGGGAGTGTTCCCCCTGTAAGATATTTGTAAGCGCCCGATAAATTTGTTTTATCATCAGGCGTTGTACCTTGATATTGAGAGCCGGAACCTAGCCTTACATAATCTAAAAAATGAGTAGGGTTACGATAAGCTGTGGCATCTTCGCCATAGTAATGAATAGGTAAAGGTTCAGCTTCAGTGACCAATTTATTTAAGCGTGGTGCGTGATAATCATCATAGCTAGTAGAATGTGTCTCGGCAAAATTATTGCGTGCAACCACGAGGTAGTTATAGTCTTGATTTTGAATATCGTTATAGCCAAAATTTATTGTGGTATAGCCGGTATTATGCGCAACGCTAGTGATAAATTGAGGATTAACTAAGGTTGCAATACCATTTTTACTGACTGCACTAAAATCAGGCATTGGTGTTTTAGTCATAATTGTGCCTAATACAGCGCCTGATGTGCTATGAACTGCAATGTTTTTAGCACCTACTGTAAATTTGCCTTTATTTTCGGCAAAGTCACGATAGTCTTGGTAATTGATATGATTGGGTACAGTGCTTGCATAGGCATGATTGTAAATGACGCCTGAGACAAGTAAGGCAAGCAGAGAATAGCGAAATGAGCAATTATTATGCATGTTATGCCTCCTTAAGTAGCTTGAAGAGATTTTAATGCAATATTCCCAAATGAGAAATAGATAACTGAGACAATTAAATTTAAATGAGTAGAGAATAGACGTAATCTATAGTGAATTAGTGCCTATTTGACGATATAAGTAGAAACTCTACCTTATCAGAAATTTGATAACCGCACTACTCCAGTGCGGTTTGCTTTTAGAGACCTTTTATTTTTTCTTCGTTGGACGTTGCCAGCCTTGAATATGGCGTTGTGGTACGCGGGTAATCACCAATTCATTTTCCGCCACGTTTTTGGTAATGGTGGAACCTGCGCCAATGGTTGCCCCTTTTTCAATGGTCACTGGTGCCACTAACTGGCTGTCTGACCCCACAAACACATCATCCCCAATAATGGTTTTGAATTTGTTTGCACCATCGTAGTTGCACGTAATCACCCCGGCGCCTACGTTGACATTCGCGCCCACTTCGGCATCGCCGATGTAAGTTAAATGCCCAACTTTTGAGCCTTCACCAATCACCGCTTTTTTGATTTCCACAAAGTTACCCACATGGGCTTTTGCCGCTAATTCTGCGCCTGGACGTAAGCGTGCAAATGGACCCACATCCGCTGCTTCACCAATAACGCTGTCTTCTAATACACTATAAGGTTTGATTTCTACGTTATCATGCAACGTCACATTTTTCAGCACCGCACCTGCGCCAATTCTGACATTATTGCCCAATACCACTTTGCCTTCGATAATCACATTAATATCGATTTCGCAATCTTTGCCATGTACTAATTCGCCACGCAAATCAAAGCGTTCAGGATCCGCCAAGCTGACGCCCGCCAATAACAAGGCTTTTGCTTGTTTACGTTGGTAATAACGTTCCAGTGCATTCAGTTGCAAACGGTTATTCGCACCTTCTACTTCCATAATATCCTCTGCCGTCACCGCCGCCACTTGGAAGCCATCCTGATTCGCCAAGCCAATCACATCTGTCATGTAATATTCGCCTTGCGCATTGTTATTATCCAAACGCGCTAACCATTTTTTAAAGCTCGCGCCGTCTGACACCATAACGCCCGTGTTCACTTCCGTGATTTTCAACTGTTCAGGGTTCGCATCTTTTTGCTCCACAATCGCCACCACCGAACCATTTTCACGAATAATGCGACCATAACCTGTTGGGTTTTCCAAGTTAACCGTTAACAACGCAATACCGTTTTCAGGTTTCGCGGCAATTAATTTTTCCAAGGTTTCTTTGGTAATTAATGGCGCATCACCATAAAGCATCAGAATATTTTCATCATCTTTAAAGAACGGTGCGGCTTGTTGCATCGCGTGACCTGTTCCCAACTGTTCTGCTTGGAATACCCAATTCACAGGCTCATCCGCTAAACGTGCTTTCAATAAATCTGCACCATGACCATAAATTAAGTGAATTTGATCCGCACTTAATTGTTTTGCGGTATCAATCACATGTTTCACCATCGGCTTACCAGCCACTTTGTGCAACACTTTCGGCAAGTCCGAATACATACGCGTGCCTTTACCGGCTGCTAAAATTACAACACTTAGTTTGTTCATAAATAAATCCTTTGAAAGAAAAGTGCGGTCTATTTTACACGAGTTTTAAATTTGATACTTCATTTTATCGCCAATATCAAAATGCAACGGCATACGGCATTTTTGAACAAACAACACCACCAGCAATAGTGCGCAAATTATGCTCATCGCTTGCCGTAGCAACACCATATCCGCCACAAAACTAACCCAAAGTAACGCCACAAAAATCGGCATAAAATTCAAGGTTGGCACTCGAAAACAAAAATATTCTTTAAAGCACAAACCGCCTAGCGTCAGCAATGCACCACCAAGGGCAAGTTCAGGCAAGCCAAACAAATGACACAACAAAGCAATCCAGGTCGCGAATTGAAGCAGTAAACGAAAAGGTTTGAGATAAATATGCAAAGAAGACGCGCACATTGTCGCCGCGACTAATAAAATCAAATAGCCGTGCTGAGAAGGCACAAATAAACATCCCATTCCCACCGCAGCCACCATGAAGCCCAAACGATAAATCACCACGGTGAGTTTATCTAAAAAATCCATGGGCGATTGAATATGCGGATCTGCCATAAGTTATCCTCTTTTTCTTACTTATCGTGGAACACCGCGCAATAACGGCACGGCTTCATAAGGCGCGCGATTAGTGGGTGCACTTAAATCACTAAACAGCAAAATAAACGGTTTTGGTGGTACAATTTTTTCATTACGCCATAAACTACCCATACTCACCAGCTGAATATTCTCGGGCAAATGTGCCAGCCCCGCTTGTAACACCGCAACGGTATTTTTACGCGGATGACCAATGACAATTGCCACACCGTGCTTTTGCGCGTACTGTAACGCCAATTGAAATTGACGTTGAACATCCGCTAACACATCGCTGTCATCTAAAAAAATATGTCGATCTAAAGATTGTACTCCGTGCTCTTTCGCGATTTTGCCTGCCACACTTTTGCCGATGGTTCGGCTATCTAAAAAGAACAAATGATAACGGTGCAATTCTTGCATTAAAGCGGTCATCAATGGCACGTCCGCGGTAGCTGCACTGCCCATGTGATTGTTCATGCCAATCGCGTTTTTCACAATACTTTTAGCGAACTGAACCCGTTGCGCCACTTCCTGCGGGGACATCCCCACCGACAAGCCACCTTCTTCCATTTTAATATTGCTCACAGGTTGCATCGGCATATGGATCAAAATATCACGCCCTTGAGCAACTGCTTGATTATTGCGTTGTTGTGCATAAGGTGCGGAAGGAATAATCGCCACCGAAATTTCTTTCGGCATCCCATAAATCGCGGCGTCTTCTTTGGGATGATACCCCACATCATCAATTACAATGGCAAGCTTCGCCCTTTGTGCTTGAGCCGACGCCGCAAAAAGTGCGGTCAAAAAAACAAAGAAAATTTTCACCGCACTTTGACAATTATTCATCTTCATTAACGTAACCAATTCATCGGGTTCACCGCATTTCCTTGACGGCGAATTTCAAAATAAAGTGCGGAACGACCTTGTCCGCCGCTATTGCCCACTTCCGCGATTTTTTGCCCCGCATTGACCAACGCTCCCGAACGCACAAAAACCGCTTGGTTATAGCCATAAAGCGACATATAGCCCTTACCGTGATCAATCACCACCACTTGACCATAACCGCTTAGCCAACTGGCTAAAATCACGCGACCACCAGCAATAGCTTTAACCGCTGTCCCTGCCGGTGCCGCAATCACAATCCCTTTCCATTTCACTTCCCCTACTTGGGTTGAACCATAGCTATTTAAAATGGAACCATTCACAGGGCGCGGATATTTCCCTGCTAATCCGCCACCTGAACGAATAAGCTGTTGCTCTTGTTCCGTTGGCTGATAAGTGCGATTAGTGCGTTTTTCTTCTGCTTGTTTTTTCTGTGCCAACTGTTCGCGCTCGCGTTTTTCTTGCTGCTCAGCCGCTTGTGCCGCACGAGCAATTTCATTACGCAAGGCATTTTCATTTTCTTTCAGCGTATTTAATTTATTCTGATCCCGCTCGAGATTTTTATTGATCTGATTTAACGTACTTTGCCGCTCATTTTGGGCCTTTTGTAATTCTTGACGTTGTTTTTTATGCTCAGAAAGTTGCGTTTGCTGTAATTTCTGCTGATTGGCTAATTCGGCTTTCTCATTTTCCAATTGCGCACGGGTTGCCTTTAAATCCGCCAATAAGTTCAAACGAGCTTGGTTCATATGTTTCGCATAAACCATCATTCGATCATTTTTACTCGCGTCATCAGAAAGCAAATGCTCCACCACCGAATTCGGGTTGCCCGAACGATAAATAGCATCTAGCTGTTTGGCTAATTTTGCTTTCTGCGCTTTTTCTTGTTGCCCTAAACGCTGAATTTGCTTATTGGTTTCCGCGATAATTCTCTTTATTTCTTTTAAGTTGGTTTCCGTCTCACGCAAATTGCCTACCACGTCATTAATTTTATTTTCTTGATTTTTCAAGGTAGATTGCAGCTTATTTTGTTCACGTTTTTGTTCCGCAATTTTTTGCTCTTGCTGCTTAATTTGCTTTTGAATTTGGTTTAAATCCCCAGCTTGCACAGAAAATGCCAATATCGCCCCGCCACAAAAGGTGGTGACTTTCATCATAGATTTACGCATTTTCGATAACTGCATTGAAATATTCCTTTCATATCGCCTAAAAATTTAGCACTAAATATAGCATATTTTTGCGCAAGATCAGGAAACATTCGCTTTTTGCTTTCAAAGCTACCTATTTTTTGCTATAAAGTGCGGTGAATTTTGAATTCATTTTATCAACATAGGAGTATTCCAATGCAATTAGTCTTTATCCGTCACGGTTTCAGTGAATGGAACGCAAAAAACTTATTCACAGGTTGGCGCGATGTTAACTTAACAGAGCGCGGCATCGAAGAAGCAAAATCTGCCGGTCAAAAATTAAAAGAAGCAGGCTTTGAATTCGACATCGCTTTCACTTCTGTTTTAACACGTGCGATCAAAACTTGTAACATCGTGTTAGAAGAATCTAACCAATTGTGGATTCCACAAGTGAAAAACTGGCGTTTAAACGAACGTCACTACGGTGCATTACAAGGTTTAGACAAAAAAGCAACGGCAGAACAATACGGTGATGAACAAGTTCACATCTGGCGCCGTTCTTACGACATTTCACCACCGGATTTAGATCCACAAGATCCATTCTCTGCACACAACGACCGCCGTTATGCGCACTTACCGGCAGACGTTGTACCAAATGCAGAAAACTTAAAAATTACCTTAGAACGTGTTTTACCATTCTGGGAAGATCAAATCGCACCGGCATTATTATCAGGTAAACGTGTTCTTGTGACTGCACACGGTAACTCATTACGTGCATTAGCAAAACACATTGAAGGTATCTCTGACGCAGACATCATGGATTTAGAAATCCCAACCGGTCAGCCGTTAGTGTACGAATTAGACGATAACTTAAAAGTGATCAGCAAACGTTATCTTTAATGTTTAAATAAATAAAAAATCTCGTTGAATACACATCAACGAGATTTTTGTTTTTCTGCAGCGCGTTATTGTGCTGCCACGAATCCCACCGCATCATAAACGGTTTTTAAGGTTGCTTGCGCACGCTCACGGGCTTTTTTCGCCCCTTCTGCAGCAATACGATGCAACAAGGCTTCATCATTGCGATATTGCCAGAAACGCTCTTGAAGTGCGGTTAACATTTTCACGGTTTCTTCAGCCACCGCGCCTTTTAAATGACCGTACATTTTGCCTTCAAACTCTTGTTCTAACTGCGCAATTGGCTTATCTGTCATCACAGAAAGCATTTCCAACAAGTTGGATACGCCCGCTTTATTTTGTAAGTCATAACGCACCACAGGCGGTTCATCGCCATCCGTTAAAGCGCGTTTGATTTTTTTCTCTACGGATTTTGGATCTTCCAATAAGGTAATCACATTATTGCGATTATCATCGGATTTTGACATTTTCTTGCTTGGATCTTGCAATGCCATAATCTTCGCGCCCGCTTTCGGGATAAAGGCTTCAGGCACAACAAAGGGTTGATTCGAGCCGTCTTCGTTACCATAAATAGCGTTAAAACGTTGCGCAATATCACGGGTAATTTCTAAATGTTGACGCTGATCTTCGCCTACCGGCACTTGATGAGCTTGGTAAAGCAAAATATCCGCCGCCATCAACACAGGGTAAGTAAACAAGCCCACATTAATATTGTCTGCGTGTTTGCTCGATTTATCTTTGAATTGGGTCATTCGTCCCATTTCGCCGTAATAAGTGTAACAATTTAGCACCCATGAAAGCTGCGTATGTTCCGGCACATGAGATTGAATAAAAATCGTGCTTTTTTCAGGATCGATGCCACAAGCCAAATATAAAGCCAGCACATCTAAAGTCGCTTTACGCAATGCCGCCGGATCTTGGCGCACCGTAATTGCGTGCAAATCTACAATACAAAATAAACATTCGTAATCTTCTTGCATTTTGACCCATTGGCGAAGCGCGCCAAGGTAGTTACCGATAGTCAACTCACCACTAGGTTGAACACCGCTCAGAACAACTGGTTTTGTCATAATTTCTTTCTCTTTGTTTTAAAATTGCTAAATTTCCGACCGCACTTTACAGGATTTTTTGAATCTCTGCAAAATCATCAAACACCCAATCAGGATGGCTTTCGCTAATTGGAATATTGTAGTTATAACCGTAAGTTAACCCCACCACAGGGCAACCAGCCGCATGGGCCGCAATAATGTCATTGCGTGAGTCGCCCACAAACAAGATTTGATGTGGCAATACGCCAAATTTTCCGCATAAATAATAAAGCGGACCCGGGTGCGGTTTAATGGCCGGCAAAGACTGTCCGCCTAAGGCTTCATCGAATAAATGATCAATTTCAAAGGCTTTTAACACAGGCAAAACGTGTTGGGTTGGCTTGTTCGTCACAACCGCTAATTTGAAACCTTGGGCTTTTAAGGCTTCTAAGGTGGCTTTCACGTTGGGATATAAACGGCTGACGTTACAAATATTTTCGCCATAAAAATGATTAAAACGCGCTTTTAATTGCGCAATTTGCTCATCGTTTAAGGTTTTGCCCGTTTGTTCACTCGCCCAAGCTAAACCGCGGCTAATGAGCACATCGGCGCCATTACCAATCCAAGTTAATACTAACTCTTCGGGCGCGGCAGGCAAATCAAATTCCGCTAAAGCAGAGTTAACGGACAAGGCTAAATCGGGTAAGCTGTTGACTAATGTGCCGTCTAAATCAAATCCAATTACTTTAAATTGAGAGGTCATTTTTCTTCCTATTTTTCTATTTTTGCTAATTCAGCGCGCATTTCATCGATCACTTTTTTGTAATCAGGCGCATCAAAAATGGCAGAACCCGCCACAAACATATCCGCGCCGGCAGCGGCAATTTCTGCGATATTATTCACTTTCACGCCACCATCAATTTCTAAGCGAATATCATAACCGCCGGCGTCAATACGCTGACGAACTTGGCGTAATTTTTCCAATGTTGCAGGAATAAAAGATTGTCCGCCAAAACCAGGATTGACGGACATTAATAAAATTATATCCACCTTATCCATCACATAATCCAAATAACTCAATGGCGTGGCAGGGTTAAAAACTAAACCCGCTTGGCAACCTTGCGCACGAATTAATTGCAATGTGCGATCGATATGTTGGCTGGCTTCCGCATGAAAGGTAATTGAACTTGCCCCAGCTTTGGCAAAATCCACCACCAAACTATCCACCGGCGTTGCCATTAAATGCACATCAATAGGCGCGGTAATACCGTAGTCGCGTAACGCTTTACACACAGGCGCGCCAAAGGTCAAATTAGGCACGTAATGATTATCCATCACATCAAAATGAATGACATCCGCCCCTGCCGCAAGCACATTTGCCACATCTTCGCCAAGACGGGCTAAATCTGCAGACAAAATTGACGGCGCAATAAGATAAGGTTTCATGGTTCCCCCTTTTTTGGGTTAATCAAAATTGCCCCTAGTGTACTACTGAACCATAGCGGATTTAAAGGGAAAAACACAAAAAGTGCGGTATAATTTCGGCGACTTTTCAAAATGGAGGTAATAATGGATTTTTTTATTCAAGGCTTTCTTGTTTGTGGCGGTTTAATTATCGCCATTGGCGCGCAAAATGCCTTTGTCTTAAAACAAGGGTTATTAAAAAACAATATTTTGCCCATTATTCTTACCTGTTTCGCCTGTGATTTCATTTTGATTTCCCTTGGCGTTTTAGGGCTGGGTTCCATGATTAGCGAAAGCCAAGTGGCAACGGTGGCACTTGCTATTGTCGGCACACTATTCTTAACGGTTTATGGCGCACGCGCGTTTCGTTCTGCTTATCAAGGTCATGTCGCCTTAGAATTAAGTGATGATAACAGCGTTCAGCAATCTACGTGGAAAGCCATTGCCACAACCCTTGCCATCACCTTACTCAATCCGCACGTTTATTTGGATTGCTTCGCCATTATCGGTGGCATTGCCGGCACCATTCCGGCAGACAGTAAAATTTTCTTCTTGGCTGGTGCGCTTTGCACTTCTTTGCTGTGGTTTTTCTCATTGGGCTATGGCGCACGTTTGCTTATTCCCCTCTTTAAACGCCCAATGACTTGGCGGATTTTAGATGGGATGATTGGTTTAGTTATGTGGGCAATTGCCTTTAATCTCGCCAAATTTGCTTGGCAGCTTAATGGCTAAGAGCACAAAATAAAATGAAAGCGCGGTCAAAAATCAATAAATTTTTTGACCGCGCTTTTTAAGGCTTGTTGATGTATGGCTTTGCCACGCTAATTTTCAGCCCCAAAGGGGCTGATTTATGCGTAACCCGGTATGGCTCTGCCATGCCGGGAATCAACAAGCTTTAATTATTTCTGCACTGTCGCTCGTGCAACATCGCCTGCTTCAATCACTAACTCATCGCTTGGACGTTGATGGGTATAAAGTTCAAACTGCTCCACCGCTTGTAACACAATCACTTCCGCCCCTGAAATCACTTGTTTGTTCAAACGTTCCGCCAATTTGATAAAAGGCGTTTCCACCGGCATTGCCACTACATCAAACGCAGTTTCTGCCGCCTTAATCAACGCTTCGGGAAAGGCTAACTCAAACTCATCTTTGCCGCCTTTCATGCCGATTGGCGTAACGTTGACCAAAATATCAGCTTGTTGATTTTCAAGACTTGAAATGTACTCAAAGCCATAAAGTGCGGCGAGATTTTTGCCTGTTTCTGCATTACGGGCATAGACTTTCAAGTGGCTAAAACCTGAGTTTTTGAACGCTGCCACCACCGCTTTTGCCATTCCGCCACTACCGTAAACAATGACAGATTTCGTTTTATCTAATTGATATTTTTCGATTAATTTATAAATGGCAATATAGTCTGTGTTGTAGGCTTTGAGATAGCCGTTGTCATTGACAATGGTATTCACCGACTGAATTGCCGCCGCTGACTCGGAAATTTCATCCACAAACGCCATACAACTTTCTTTGTGCGGCATTGACACCGCGCAACCGCGAATACCTAGCGCACGCACGCCTTTTACCGCCTGTTCAATATCGTCCACTTGAAAGGCTTTATAAATAAAGTCCAAACCTAATTTTTGGTACAAATAATTATGAAAGGTTGTCCCAAAGTTGCTCGGACGTGCTGAAATTGAAATGCACAGTTTGGTATCTTTGTTAATTGGCATATAAAACTCCTGTAAAATTCACCGCGCTTTTTTACTTAAATATTCAGCATTGCCGCATCATCAATAAAATATTGGTTCATATCAAAGGCGGGTTTTGATGAATGATCTTTGCTGATAATGCGAGCGGGTACGCCTGCGGCAGTGGCGTGTTCCGGAATAGGTTGTAACACCACCGAATTGGCACCAATTTTAGCGTATTTGCCCACTTCAATATTGCCGAGAATTTTTGCGCCCGCGCCAATCATGACGCCTTCGCGAATTTTCGGATGGCGATCGCCTGTTTCTTTTCCTGTCCCACCAAGCGTAACGCCTTGTAAAATAGACACGTCATTTTCAATCACCGCAGTTTCCCCCACCACAATGCCTGTGGCATGGTCAAACATAATGCCACAACCAATACGTGCCGCCGGATGAATATCCACATCAAAGGCAACGGAAATTTGGTTTTGCAAATAAATCGCTAACGAACGGCGATCATCTTCCCATAAATAATGGGTAATACGATAGCTTTGTAAAGCGTGGAAGCCTTTCAAATATAACAGCGGCGTTGACCATAAATCCACGGCAGGGTCACGCTGACGCACCGCGCGAATATCGCAGGCCGCACTTTCGATAATGCTGGGTTTCGCTTGGTAGGCGTCTTCAATAATTTCACGCAAGGAAATCGCCGGCATGGTCGCGGTAGCCAGTTTGTTGGCTAAAATATAACTCAGTGCGCCACCTAAATTTTTGTGTTTTAAAATCGTGGAATGGAAGAAACTTGCCAGCATCGGCTCTTTATCTACTAAGCATTGCGCTTCATCACGAATTTTTTTCCATACTTCAATCGCCATAAGTTCTCCTAAAATACGCTCATTATTCCCCTTTACGCGCGCGCCCTAAAAGTGCGGTCGCCATTTCTTGGGGATTTTTTCCATGAAATAACGCTTGGTAAATTTGTTCCGTAATGGGCATTTCTACGTCATGACGTTGCGCTAACACCATGGTTTCTTTGGTATTGTAATAACCTTCAACCACCTGCCCGATTTCATCCATCGCTTCTTGAGCGGATTTTCCTTGCCCAAGTGCCACACCAAATCGGCGGTTGCGCGATTGGTTATCCGTGCAAGTTAACACAAGATCCCCTAATCCGGACATGCCCATAAAGGTTTGGGGATTTGCCCCCAAAGCTTCCCCTAAACGGCTGATTTCAGCTAAACCACGCGTAATTAACGCCGTACGTGCATTTGCCCCAAAGCCCAAACCATCCGACATACCCGCTGCAATGGCAATGACATTTTTAATCGCGCCCCCCAGTTGCACGCCGATCATATCTTGGTTTAAATAGACGCGGAAATGCTTACTGCAATGAATACGCGCTTGTAGTTCGTGAGCAAACGCTAAATCGTTGGCGGCAAGGGTAATGGCGGTTGGCATACCTGCAGCAAGTTCTTTGGCAAAGGTTGGGCCGGATAAGACCGCAAGGGGGTAATTGGAACCCAACTCATCTTCTATCACCGATTGCAACAGCCGCCCTTTATCGCGCTCTAATCCTTTGGTTGCCCATGCAATGCGTTGATCTGTACGTAAAAATGGTTTGATTTGTTTAATGACATCGCCAAATACATGGCTTGGCACGACAATGAGTAAATCTCGCGATTTTTTGACCGCACTTTCTAAGTCGGCAATCATTTCAAGGGAATTAGGAAAAGGAATATCAGGCAAAAACCGTGCATTTTGCCGTTCCGCCTGCAAGCGATGACATTCATCAGGGTTGTGTCCCCATAAATAGGTGGGATAGCCATTGCGCGAAAATGCAATGGCAAGCGCAGTGCCGTAAGAGCCTGCACCGAGCACGGTAATTGGCGTCATTGCAGCTTGAGTCATGTTTTATCCTAAAATCCTAAAGAAAAGCTCACGCAGAACGTGAGCTCAATTTTAATTTAATGTCGGTTGTTCTGCCGATTCTTGCGCTTGTTCTTCTTCGACACGGCGCATATGCTCAAGGAAGAGGGCGTCAAAGTTGACCGGTGCAAGATTTAACGCCGGGAATGTGCCACGGTTAACTAAGCTTGCTACCAATTCACGGGCGTATGGGAATAACATTTCAGGGCAACGTGATGTTAAAGCATGTGCCATGTGAATATCTTCTAAGCCGCTAATGGCAAAAACACCTGCTTGTTTCACTTCACAAATAAAGGCTAAATCGCCTGTTTCTTCCAGTGTGGTTTCAACATTAAGATGTAACGTCACTTCGTATAAATCTTCGCCAAGCTGTTTCGCTTCTGTGCTGAGATTAAATGCTAAGTTCGGTTTCCACTCTTGTTGGAAAATATGGGGTAGATTCGGTGCTTCAAAAGACACGTCTTTCACATAAATACGTTGAATTTGTAATACAGGTTCTTGTTGTTCTTGAGCCACTTGGTTTTCTTCTGACATAATTAATCCTTATTTAACGAGTGGTAAATTAGCCGCATTCCAGCCAGCAATGCCTTCATTTAAGGCATATACTTGGCTGAATCCTTGTTTTACTAAAATTTCAGCAGATGAACGTGCAACAACACCGTTTGTATCCACTAAGATAATCGGGGTTTCTTTGTGCTGTTCTAATTTGCCAAGATTGTGATTTTTAATATCTGTAGGTAAGAATTGTAAGCTGTTCACAATATGACCGCGCTTAAATTCATCAATCGTACGCAAATCAATCACAACCGCATCTTTTGTATTAATTAAGGCTGTTGCTTCAGCATTTGATACGAATTTTACTTTACTTAAAGCCGATTTGATAAAGGTGTAAATAGTAGCAATAAAAATTGCGACCCACGCGCCGACCAATAAGGTATGGTTTTTAGCGAAAGGGACGGCTTGAGATAAAAATTCTTCCATGGAAGTTCTCTCGAATGATAGTGAAAATAGGGGTTAAGTATAACCGCACTTTCTGTTTTTTGAAAGATTGTTATGCAAGTCGAGCAACATACCACAAAATTTTCCTTATTTTTCACCGCACTTTGTGGGAATTAATGCTAAAATACCGCCAATTTTTTGACATTAAACAGGATACAATATGCGTACAAGTCAATATCTCTTTTCTACCCTTAAAGAAACCCCGAATGATGCACAAGTAGTCAGTCACCAACTTATGTTACGAGCCGGTATGATCCGCCCGATGGCGTCAGGCTTATATAACTGGTTGCCGACAGGGATCAAAGTGTTGAAAAAAGTGGAAAATATCGTTCGTGAAGAGATGAACAAAGGCGGTGCAATTGAGGTGCTAATGCCGGTTGTTCAGCCTGCGGAATTATGGCAAGAGTCGGGGCGTTGGGAACAATATGGTCCAGAATTATTACGCTTTAATGACCGTGGTAACCGTGATTTTGTACTTGGCCCAACACACGAAGAAGTGATTACGGATTTAGTGCGCCGTGAAGTTTCTTCATATAAACAGCTTCCGCTTAACTTATACCAAATTCAAACTAAATTCCGTGATGAAGTTCGCCCTCGTTTTGGCGTAATGCGTTCACGTGAATTTATTATGAAAGACGCTTATTCTTTCCATATGGATAAAGCCAGCTTACAAGAAACCTATGATGTGATGTATCAAGTGTACAGCAACATCTTCACTCGTTTAGGCTTAGATTTCCGTGCGGTGCAAGCAGATACCGGTTCTATCGGTGGTTCGGCTTCACACGAGTTCCAAGTATTGGCTTCAAGTGGCGAAGATGATGTGGTATTTTCAACAGAAAGCGATTTTGCTGCAAACATTGAGTTAGCCGAAGCGGTCGCTGTGGGCGAACGTCAAGCACCAACCGCTGAAATGCAATTAGTGGATACGCCAAATGCGAAAACTATCAATGAGTTAGTAGAACAATTCAATTTACCGATTGAAAAAACGGTAAAAACCTTGATTGTGAAAGGTGCAACAGAAGAACAACCGCTTGTGGCATTAGTGATTCGTGGCGATCACGAGTTAAATGAAATCAAAGCACAAAAACATCCGTTAGTGGCAGATCCGCTTGAATTCGCTGATGAAGCGGAAATCAAAGCCAAAATCGGTGCAGGCGTAGGTTCATTGGGTGTGGTAAATTTACCGATTCCTGCGATTATCGACCGCTCAGTGGCATTGATGTCAGATTTTGGTTGTGGTGCAAACATTGATGGTAAACACTACTTCAACGTAAACTGGGAACGTGATGCGGCTATCCCTGAAATCTTTGATTTACGTAATGTGGTTGAGGGCGATCCAAGCCCGGACGGTAAAGGTGTGCTACAAATTAAACGTGGTATTGAAGTAGGGCATATTTTCCAATTAGGCACAAAATATTCCGAAGCGATGAAGGCAACCGTGCAAGGCGAAGACGGCAAACCTTTAATTATGACAATGGGTTGTTATGGTATCGGGGTTACACGTGTTGTGGCTGCAGCAATTGAACAGCACCACGATGAACGCGGTATTATTTGGCCTTCAGATGAAATTGCACCGTTTACCGTGGCAATCGTGCCAATGAATATGCACAAATCTGAAAAAGTTCAAGCTTTCGCCGAAGATCTATACAAAACCTTAAAAGCACAAGGTGTGGATGTGATTTTTGATGACCGCAAAGAACGCCCGGGTGTGATGTTTGCGGATATGGAATTGATCGGCGTACCGCATATGGTGGTTATTGGCGAGAAAAACCTTGAAAACGGCGAGATTGAATATAAAAACCGCCGCACCGGCGAAAAACAGATGATTGCTAAAGAGCAGTTACTTTCTTTCTTGAAAGCCAATATTAACGCTTAATCCCATCCTTAATCTGTGAACCTACCCTATACGACCGTGTATAGGGTTCCTAATCTGAGCCGCTCTGCGGCTCTTTTTCCGATATTATGTAGCAGTTGCACAAGACGGTCGTTGAGCCTGTCGAAACGTAAGTCTTGTGTAGTTGTTGAAATGCCTTGTGGTTCGACAGGCTCACCAACCGTGCTTCGATAAGCTCATCAACCACGATTCAACAAGCTTACCAATCTCATTTCAGCGTTAAATCATAGCTCCAAAACAAAAAAGGCATACCCGAAGATATGCCTTTTTCTGCTTTTAATTCAAAGCGGATTATTTGATGATACGTGCTACTACGCCTGCACCTACTGTACGGCCGCCTTCACGAATCGCAAAACGTAAACCTTGGTCCATCGCGATTGGGTGGATTAAGCTTACTGTCATTTTGATGTTATCGCCCGGCATTACCATTTCTACGCCTTCCGGTAACTCGATTGTACCTGTTACGTCAGTTGTACGGAAATAGAATTGTGGACGGTAACCTTTGAAGAATGGAGTATGACGACCACCTTCTTCTTTTGATAATACGTATACTTCTGATTCGAAGTCTGTGTGTGGAGTGATTGAACCCGGTTTCGCTAATACTTGACCACGTTCGATTTCTTCACGTTTTGTACCACGTAATAATGCACCGATGTT